>CAMFGZ010000017.1 GCA_945952105.1 uncultured Rhodospirillaceae bacterium
CGGCGTGCTGGTGGCGCTGGCCGAGAAGTTCAAGCTGCCGGTCGTCGCCATCGGCATCGGTGAGGGCATCGACGACCTGCGCCCGTTCGAGGCGCGGGCCTTCGCACGCGGACTGATGGGATTGCCGGCATGAGCGAGAAGAGCGGCGACGACAACGGCATGCGCAAGCTCTACGCCACGGCGCTGGAACTGGGGCCGCTGGTCCTGTTCTTCATCGCCAACGGCCGCTGGGGCATTTACTGGGGCACCGGCATTTTCATCGCCGCGACGGTGATCGCGCTGCCCTGCTATCGCTGGCTGGAGAAGCGCTGGCCGATCATGCCGCTGGTCGGCGGCTTCTTCGTCCTGGTGTTCGGCGGCCTCACCATCTGGCTGCAGGACGACACGTTCATCAAGCTGAAACCGACCATCGTGAACACCCTGTTCGCGGTCATCCTGGGCGGCGGGTTGGTGCTGTTCAAGAAGCCGCTGCTGAAACCGCTGTTCGGCGCGGCGTTCAAGCTCACGGACGAGGGCTGGTATCAGCTCACGATGCGCTGGACGATGTTCTTCTTCGTTCTGGCCATCGTCAACGAAGTGATGTGGCGGAACTTCCCGACCGAGACGTGGATCGCCAGCAAGATGTTCCTGAGCTTCCCGCTCACGCTGGTCTTCGCCTTCCTGCAGATACCGCTGCTCCGCCGCTACTGGGACGGCGACGACAATCCCTTTGCGAGGGGTAGCTGAGCGGGCGATTGCATTCGCTCGGTCAGACTCTAGGGCTTCCGTTCTGAGAGCAATTTGACGATCTCGACGGCGTATTCAGCCAGTTGTGTCCGGTCGACGAACTGAGCGCAGAACAAGATGCCTTCGTTGAAGTGCGCCATATCCAAGCTGTCGACTTCGTACGGGCTCACACGGAACTGCGCGCGTGCCTGCCGTGAGATAGCCCCGTACTCGTCTGGGAAATCCATCCGCAGGTAAATCCGCGTCAGCCGCTCGACAAAGTTGGGAGCGCAGTCTTTCTGATTGGCGCGCCCGGTCATCTCAAACCAATGGATGAAGGAGGCGCCGAAGATCAGTCTTCCGTCGCCCTCGGTGAACACACCCTCGAAGAAATCGGATATCGAATGCGGCGTCGACCGGTTGTCGCGGGCGACCATCGTCTGGGCGGGGGCTCGCCGCTCCGCGGCGTTGATCCAGCTTTTCAGTGGTGGGATTCCGGCGTCCAGCATCTCCGCCGTGTCGCCCACGACGAAAACCACGGCGGCCTTCTCAACATCCCGCACCATCTGGAAGTCGATGCGCGTACGGGCCGAAAGTTGCCTGAGCTCCCGCTCGAGGGCGGCCTTCACATCTGCGGCGCACGTCGCATTCGGTGGCGGCTTGCCACCTGGCGGAAAGACCAGCGCGATGGTGCGGTTGCCCGCCGTGGATACGCCTAGGGACTCGAGCCTTGCGTAGAGCGAGGGCGAAATCCTATCGGCGATCCAGTGGGACATTTTTGCGACGGCCTGAAGCGACAGCTCTGACGGCGAAGGGGCGCACGCGTGCAGGAGCAGGCCCATCGCCACGAGGTACGCACGCAAGAGAGTCGACGGCATTCGTGGGCGGCTTCTAAACTCCCGCCGGCTTCCTCGGCGGCCACATGCGGGCGAGGTCGCCGGTGGGGTTGGAGTAGGTCGAGAAGTCGGCCTTGTCGCGCGATTCGTGGAAGTGGGCGAGCGCCCACACCACCGTCGGGAAGGCGAGCTGGTCCCACGGAATATCGGCCCAGTCGACCAGCGCTACTTCCTCGCTCTCGACGCCGCAGGCGATGTCGGGCGTGACCAGCTTCGCGCGGTACATGATCTGTACCTGCCCGATGCGCGCCACGCTGTACATGGCGAGGAGCCGGTCGATCTCGATGGTGGCGCAGGCTTCTTCCAGCGCTTCGCGCTGCGCCGCCTGTTCGGTCGTCTCGCCCAGTTCCATGTAGCCGGCGGGCAGGGTCCAGAAACCCTTGCGCGGTTCGATGGCGCGCTTGGCCAGCAGGATCTTGTCCTCCCACGTGCAGACCGCGCCCGCGACGACCTTGGGGTTCTGATAGTGGATGAACTCGCAGCGGCCGCAGACCAGCCGCTCGCGATTGTCGCCGTCGGGGACCCGCTTCTCGAAATGCTCGGGCGGATCCCACGGCAGGCGCGGGCGGTCGGGAGGTGTCGTGGGGGCGCTCATGGCGCCGACGCTACGCCGCCCGTATCAGCGCGGCAACGCCGGGCAGGGTCTTGCCTTCCATCCATTCGAGGAAGGCGCCGCCCGCCGTCGAGACGTAGGAGAATTTCTCCTCCACGCCGGCCGCCGCAAGGGCCGCCACCGTGTCGCCGCCGCCGGCCACCGACAGGAGCTTGCCCATCGCGGTGAGCCGCGCCACGTCCTGCGCCAGTGCCACCGTGCCGGTATCGAACGGCTTGATTTCGAAGGCGCCGAGCGGACCGTTCCAGACGACGGTCGAGCACTCGGCCAGTTCCTTCTGGTAGAGCGCGATCGTCTTGGGGCCGACGTCGAGGATCATCTTGTCGTCGGGGCAGGCGTCGGCATCGACCACGACATGCGGGGCGTTCGCCTTGAATTCGTCCGCCGCCATGATGTCGACGGGCAGCAGCACCGCGCATTTCGCGGCCTTGGCCTTCTCCAGGATCTGCAGCGCGGTCGCGGCGAGATCCTTCTCGCACAGGGACTTGCCGACCTTGATCCCCTGGGCGTGCATGAAGGTGTTGGCCATGCCGCCGCCGATGATCAGCTTGTCGACCTTGCCGACGAGGTTGCCCAGCAGGTCGAGTTTGGTGGAAACCTTGGCGCCGCCGACGATGGCGCACACGGGGCGCTTCGGATTGCCCAGCGCCTTGTCGAGCGCTTCGAGCTCCTCCTGCATCAGGCGGCCGGCGACGGCCGGCAGGCGGTTGGCGAGACCCTCGGTCGAGGCATGGGCGCGATGCGCGGTCGAGAAGGCGTCGTTCACGTAGATGTCGCCCAGCAGCGAGAGCTTGTCGATGAAGCCCGCCTCGTTCTTCTCCTCTTCCTTGTGGAAGCGCAGATTCTCGAGGAGCAGCACGTCGCCGGGCTTCATGTTGCGCACCGAATCTTCCGCGAGCGGGCCGATGCAATCCTCGGCGAAGCCGACGGGCTTGCCGAGCGCCTTCGCCAGCGGCTCGACCAGCGGACGCAACGTCATCTCGGGGACGCGCTTGCCGTCGGGACGGCCGAAGTGGCTGAGCACGATGACCTTGGCGCCCTTGGCGGCCAGTTCCTTGATCGTGGGTGCCGCGCGCTCGATGCGGGTGGCATCGGTCACCACGCCGTTCTTCATCGGCACGTTCAGGTCAACGCGCACCAGCACGCGCTTGCCCGACATGTCGGTGGAATCGATCGTCTTGAAGGTGGTCTTCGGCATGAACTCTCTCTTGTCTGTCGAACGGCCGTCTAGCGTTTCCGGATCACGAATACCAGCACCTCGCCCTCACGGGTCGACGACACCAGCTCGTGGCCGGTCTGGCGGCAGAAGGCGGGGAAATCGGCCTCGGCCGCGGGATCGGTCGCACGCACCGTGAGCAGGCCGCCCGCGGAAAGCTCGCGCAGCTTGCGGTTGGCGCGCAGCACCGGCAGCGGGCAGAGCAGGCCGGTCGCGTCGTATTCCAGCGTATCGGTCATCGTGGCCTGTAGTATTGCATGGCTTCGGGGAGCCAACGTCTGATGTCGGCGATGCGGGTCGTGTCCGCGGGATGAGTGCTGAGCCACTCCGCCTGCCGCTTGCCGGAACTGGCGGCGCGCATGCGCTCCCACAACCCGACCGCCTCGCGCGGGTCGTAGCCCGCCAGCGCCATCAGCACGAGTCCGATCCGGTCGGCCTCCGATTCCTGTGCGCGCGACATCGGCAGGATGTAGCCCACCGTCGCGCCGGCGCCGACCGCGGCCATCATCGCCGGCAGATAGGTGCGGCTGCGGCCGCTCACCGTCGCCGACAGCGCCACCGCCGCAGCCGTCGTGCCGACCGACGCCACCATCTGGTCGCTCATGCGCTCCGCCCCGTGGCGCGCCAGGGCATGGGCGACCTCGTGGGCGATCACGACGGCCATGCCGGCCTCGGTCCGGGTGATCGGCAGCAGGCCAGTATAGACCACGATCTTGCCGCCGGGCAGACAGAAGGCGTTCGGCTCGTTCTTGTCGACGGTCTTGAACTCCCAGCGAAAGTTCGGCGCGCGCCACAGTTCCTGGGGCGGTCGCTCGGCGGCGGCGGCGATGCGGCGGCCGACCTTCTCGACCAGCGCATTGGCCTGCGTGTCGCGCGACAGTGTTTCCTTGTTCAGCACCTCGCGATAGGCCTGCAGGCCCATCTGCCGTTCCTCGCTTTCGCTGACCAGCATCATCTGCGAGCGCCCCGAAACCGGCGCCGTCTCGCAGGCGGCGAGCAGGGACGTGAGACTGCACAGCATCAGCAGCAGACGTGAGCCGAAAGCCATGTGGCGAAGTCTAGGGAAGGTGCTCCGGGAGGTCGAGCGTGCGCCGCGCGAGGGCGTGCTATAGGGAGGCGTCCACCGAACGAAGACCAAGTTGACCCCCAATCGTTACTCCACGATCGGCGACGAGCTGTTCGCCGCCGGACGCTTCGACGAAGCCATGTCGGCCTATCGCCAGGCGCTCGCGGCCTCGCCGCGCGATGCGCAGGCGCGCATGGGACTCGATGCGATCCTGGAGCGCGCCCGCACCCCTCAGCCCAACGCGCACCTCAGGACGTTGTTGCTGGAAGCCTATGCCGACGACGGCGCCAACTGGGACGCCGTCGGCTGGGGCGCCGCGAACCAGCTCGCCGTAGGCTGGCCGGCCGACAACGATCTGCAGCGCCTTGCCGCCGATCGCCTGCTGCACGAGTTCCTGCGCAAGTCGTTGAACCGCGACGCCGACCTGGAGCGCAAGCTGCTGGCGCTGCGCAAGTCCGTCGCCGCCGCCGAACCAACGTCGCAAGTCGCTGAACTGATCGCATCGCTCGCCGAGCAGGCGTGGCTCAACGAATATGTCTGGCCCGACGATCCGGCGATCGTCGAGGGGCCTGCCGCCGCAATGTACCGGCCGCCCTCGACGCTGCGCGCCGAGGTGATCGAGGAACAAAGCCTGAAGGCCACGATCCCCGAGATCGCGCCGATCACCGACGCCGTCTCGCTGTCGGTGCAGGCGATGTACGAGACCAATCCCTATCCACGCTGGACGCATCTCGCGCGCCGGCCGACGGTCGACGTGCGTGCCGCCCTGATGCGCGATTTCCCGCACGCGACCCCCGTCGCGTTCGGCGATGAGCCGCTGGAAGTGCTGATGCCGGGTGCCGGCACGGGCCAGCATCCGCTGACCGTGGCCTCGTCCTACGCGAACGCCCGCGTGACCGGCGTCGATCTTTCCCGCGCGAGCCTCGCCTACGGCAAGCGCATGGCGGCGCGCTACGGCATCGACAATATCGCGTTCCTGCGCGGCGACATTCTCGACCTGCCACAGCTCGGCCGCACCTTCGACCATGCCGAATGCGTCGGCGTGCTGCATCACATGGCCGATCCGAAGGCCGGACTTCACGCGATCTCCGCCGTGCTGCGGCCCGGCGCCTTCCTGCGGCTCGGCCTCTACGGAGAAAGCGCCCGCGCGCTGGTCGTGAAAGCGCGGCGCGACATCGAGGCGGCGCGCCTGCCCTCGACACTCGACGGATTGCGCGAGTTCCGGCGCAAGGTCATGAGCGGCGAGTGGCGCCGGCTGCGACCGCTGACCGCCTGGGAGGATTTCTGGAGCGCGAGCCTGCTGCGCGACCTCTGCTTCCATGTGCAGGAGCACCGCTTCACGGTCTCGCGGCTGCGCACGTTCCTCGACGGCAGCGGTCTCCGCTTTCTCGGCTTCGAGTTCAATGTCGGCGCATCGCAGAGCGCGGCGGCCAATGCCGGTCCGCTCGAACTCTACCGTGCGCGATTTCCCAACGAGCGGACGATGTCCGATCTCGCGCGCTGGGAGCAGCTCGAACGCGAGAAGTCAAACCTGTTCCCCGGCTACGCCTTCGTCTGCCAGAAAGAGTAGAGCCGCTTTCAGTCCGCGAAGAAGCCGGGTCCGCCGCGGCGCTTCAGTTCCTCGCCGGCATCGCGGCCCATCGCCGCCGCATCGGTGGCGCTGCCTCGGCGCTCGGTCTCGATCACTTCCGATCCGTCGGGGCGGGCGATCAGGCCGCGCAGGTGCAGTTCGCTGCCCGTCAGGATCGCATGACCCGCGATCGGCGTACGGCAGGAACCGTCGAGCACGACCAGCATCGCATGCTCGGCGCTGACGCAGACGGCGGTGGGTTCGTGGTTGATCGCGGCGAGCCAGCCGCGTGTCTGTGCATCGTCGGCGCGTGCCTCGATGCACACCGCTCCCTGTCCGACCGCCGGTAGCATCTCGGCTTCCGGGATGGGCGTGCCGACTTCGGGCTTGCCCAGGCGCTTCAGGCCGGCGAGCGCAAGGATCGTCGCGTGAACGGTGCCGTCGGCGCGCCGGGCCAGCCGTGTGTCGACGTTGCCGCGCAGGGTGACGATCCGCAGGTCGGGGCGCCGATGCAGCAGCAGCGCCTTGCGGCGCAGCGCCGAGGTGCCGACGATCGCGTCCCGCGGCAGCTCTTCGATGCGCGCCACGCCCGCGATCAACACGTCGCGAGCATCCTCGCGCGGGAGGAACGCCGAGATCGCGAGGCCCGCCGGCTGCGCGGTCGGCATGTCCTTCATGCTGTGCACCGCCGCGTCGATGCGGCCCTTCAGCAGCGCGTCCTCGATCTCCTTGACGAACAGACCCTTTCCGCCCGCTTCGGAAAGAGGCCGGTCCTGGATCACGTCGCCGGTCGTCCTGATGGGCACGATCTCGATCGCGCCGGGGCGCGACAGGGCCGGAACGGTCCGCGCCAGCGCGTCGCGCACCAGGCCGGTCTGGGTGAGGGCGAGCGGACTGCCGCGCGTGCCGAGCCGAAGAAGGGGGGACGTCATGGCCGCTGCTCTAGCTCAGGTTGACTGCACGCGCCACACGCGACGGGGAGCCGCTGTAAATTCAAGACTCCGTGAGGGAGCGCGCGATCGTGTCTTCCAGGCAAGCGTTCATGGAAACAAGCCCTGCAAGAAGGACGGATGCGGGCGGCGCGGGTTCAATGGAGAATGCGATTCTGCTATCGAGACGCGCTCATCCGACATGACCAGACCCTTGCATTCAATGTGTCGCCAACCGGCCGCGAAATCGGCGGAAGCCATTTCCGCATGAGCGCGGATTTCGAGATCGTTCCGTTGTTCGCCACGCCGCTGGTCGTCTACGACGTGCCGGATGCGGCCGCGCTCAATGCCGACCTGCGGCGCGTCATCGAGGAACGCGAGAAATCCCATCCGGGCAAGCAGGCCTCCAACGAAGGCGGCTGGCAGTCGACTTGGGACATGGATCGCTGGGGCGGCGTGCCGGCGCTGAAGCTTCTGGCGATCGGCCGCAACACCGCCAATCGCGCGACGATGGACCGTTCGGGCACGGCCGGAAGCGGTCCTCATCCGGGTCATTTCGCCGTGACCTGGCGCGCCAACATGTGGGCCAACATCAATCGCAGCGGCCACGGCAACCTGCCGCATGCGCACCCCGGCGCTTTCTGGTCGGGCGTCTACTATGTCGACGACGGCGGTATCGCCGACGAGCCGTCGCTGGGCGGCGCTCTCGAGTTCATGGATCCGCGCGGGGCGGGGCCGGCAATGTACGCTCCCCATCTCGGATTTGCGCTGCAGGGCGGCCTGTCGGGGGGCGCCAACGAGGTGCTGCTGCCGAAAGCCGGCCGGCTGGTCCTGTTTCCGTCATGGTTGATGCACCAGGTGCGTCCCTATCGCGGCACGGTCGAGCGCATCTCGATCGCCTTCAATCTCAGCCTCTGACGACGCCATCCGGGGGCGCCATCTGGCGCCGCCGCCTTCGGGCCTCTAGAAGTCACGCATGCGCGTGATGGGTATCGAAACGAGCTGCGACGAGACGGCCGTCGCCGTGATCGAGGCGCCGGCCGGGACACAGCCGGTCGGCCGGATCCTCTCCAATACCGTCTACAGCCAGCTGGCCGAGCATCGCCGTTTCGGCGGCGTCGTGCCGGAGATCGCCGCGCGCGCCCACCTGGAACGCATCGACGGGCTGGTCGCCCAGGCGCTCGACGAGGCGGGGCTTGGCCTCGCCGATCTCGACGGCATCGCGGCGACGGGCGGGCCGGGCCTGATCGGCGGCGTGATGGTCGGCGTCATGACCGCCAAGGCGCTGGCCTTCGCGCATGAAAAGCCCTTCGTCGCGGTCAATCATCTCGAAGGCCATGCGCTGTCCGTGCGCCTGACGGAGCCAGTCGGGTTTCCCTATCTGCTGCTGCTGGTTTCGGGCGGCCATTGCCAGCTCCTCACGGTGCGGGGCCCCGGCGACTTCACGCGGCTGGGTACCACGATCGACGACGCCGCCGGCGAGTGCTTCGACAAGACCGCCAAGCTGCTGGGCCTCGGCTTTCCCGGCGGACCGGCGGTCGAGAAGGCGGCGGCGGGCGGGGATCCGAAACGCTTCGCCCTGCCGCGGCCGATGTGGCGCAAGCCGGGTTGCGATTTCTCCTTTTCCGGCCTCAAGACCGCCGTGCGCCAAACGGTCGAGAAACTGCCGGCCGGCGATCCGCGGGCCATCGCCGATCTCTGCGCCTCCTTCCAGCGCACCGTGGGAGACGTCTTCGCCGACCGTTGCGCCAATGCGCTGGCCCTTGCGCCCTCGTCGACACTGGTGGTGGCCGGCGGCGTCGCGGCCAATGTCTATCTGCGCGGCCGGCTCGAAGAGGTCGCCGCGGCACATGGCGCGAAACTGGTCGCGCCCCCGGTGAGGCTCTGCACCGACAACGGCGCCATGATCGCCTGGGCGGGCGCCGAATGGCTGCGTCTCGGCCGGGTCGACGCGCTCGATTTCCGGCCGCGTCCGCGTTGGCCGCTCGATCCCGCCGCCGCCAATCGGGTGTAGGCTGCTGCAATGAGCAACACGCCGCTCGCTTTCGAGACCGTCGCGGCCTTCGCGACGCCGATCCTCGTCATCGATCTTCCCGATGGCGGGCAAATGAACGCCGCCCTGATGCCGGTGCTGCTGAAGCGCGAGGCCGAGCAGCCCAGCAAGTCGCACAGTACGCTGGGTGGCTGGCAGTCGACCTGGGACGTCGACAAGTGGGCGGGTGTGCCGGCCATCAAGCTGCTGGCGGTCGCCCGCAACGTCGCCAACCGCGCCACGGTCGACCGCGCCGGCCAGCCGGTCTCGATCATGTGGCAGGCCAACATGTGGGCGAACATCAACCGCAGCGGCCACGGCAACGAGTTCCATTCCCATCCCGGCAGCTACTGGTCGGGCGTCTACTATGTGGACGATGGCGGGGTTTCGGCCGATCCCTCCCTGGGCGGCGAGCTGGAGTTCATGGATCCGCGCGGGCCGGCGCCGGCGATGTACGCGCCGCATCTCGCCTTCGCGCTGCCGGGCGGCCTGTCGGTTGGCACCAACCAGACGATCGTGCCGAAGGCGGGACGGCTGGTGATGTTCCCGTCCTGGGTGCTGCACCAGGTGCGGCCCTACCGCGGCACCGCGCAGCGCATCTCCATCGCCCTCAATCTCAGCCTGTGACGGGGCTCTCGCATATCGGCATCGTCGGCGGCGGTGCCTTCGGCACGGCGCTCGCCTGTCTCGGCCGGCGCGCCGGCCGTCGGGTCACCCTGTGGTCGCGTGATCGCACCGTGTCGGCGGCGATCGCCGATCAGCGCCGCAACGAGATCTACCTGCCGGGCCAGCCGCTCGATGCCGGCATCGAGGCGGCGGCGGCGCTGGGCGACCTGGAGGCCTGCGATGTCATCCTGCTGGTCTGTCCGGCGCAGGCCGTGCGGGCCCTGGCGCGCGATCTGCCGGGGACCGCGCCCGTCGTGATCTGCGCCAAGGGCATCGAGGCTGCGACCGGCCTGCTGATGCCCGAAGTGCTGGCGGAGGTGCTGCCGGGCCGGGCGGTCGCCATGCTGTCGGGGCCGAGCTTCGCGGAGGAAGCCGTGCAGGGCCTGCCGACGGCGGTCAGCATCGCGACCGGCGATGCCGGCCTCGGCCGTGATCTCGCGGCCTCGCTCGCCGCGGGCATGTTCCGTCCCTACTGGACCGACGATGTCGTAGGCGTCTCGCTGGGCGGCGCGGTCAAGAACGTACTGGCCATCGCGGCGGGCATCGTCGAGGGCCGCGGCCTCGGCCACAACGCCGCCGCCGCGCTCATCACGCGCGGCTTCGCCGAGATGGCGCGACTGGGCCTCGCGATGGGCGCCAATCTGGAGACGCTGACGGGGCTGAGCGGCCTGGGCGATCTCGTGCTCACCTGTCACGGTCCGCTCTCTCGCAACCGCGCGCTCGGCGCCGCGCTGGGCAAGGGCACATCGCTCGCCCGCTACATGGAAGGCCGGCGGCAGGTCGTGGAGGGCGCGGCGACCGCGCCAGCTGTGCTCGAACGGGCCGCCCGGCTCGGCATCGAGATGCCGATTTGCACGGCTGTCGATGCTATCCTGCATCGGGGCGCGGACCTCGACGAGGCGATCCGGGGCTTGTTGGCGCGTCCGCTGCGCCGTGAAGGCAAATGATGCTGGGGGAATGACATGGCTTATTGGCTCATCAAGTCGGAGCCGTCGGCGTATTCGTGGGAGCAGTTCGTCAAGGACAGGAAGACGTCCTGGACCGGCGTGCGCAATGCCCAGGCCGCACTCAACCTCAAGGCCATGAAGCCCGGCGACCAGTGCTTCTTCTACCATTCCAACGAGGGCAAGGAGATCGTCGGCCTCGCCGAGGTCGTGAAGTCGGCCTATCCCGATCCGACCGACAAGGACGGCAAGGCCGTCACCGTCGACGTGAAGGCGCTGGGGCCGGTCAACACACCGGTGACGCTGGCCGCGATCAAGGCCGAGCCGAAGCTCAAGGATTTCGGCCTGGTGCGTCAGTCACGCCTCTCGGTCGTGCCGGTCTCCACCGAGCAGTGGAAGCTCATCGAGAAGATGGCCAGGTAGCCCGACGGCACCCGGCAGTACCGTCATGGTCGACAATAGCCGCGGCATCGTGGCGATGCTGGCGTCGGTCGTCGTCTTCATCTTCAACGATGCGCTGATCAAGCTCGCCGCGGAGAACATGCCGTCGGTGCAGGCGATCGGCATGCGCGGCCTCTTCGCCACGCTCTGGTGCGCGCTGGCGCTGCTGGCGACGGGGGCCTGGCGCAAGATCTCCTATGCCGCGCATCCGCAGGTCATGCTGCGCAGCGGGCTGGAGGCCGCCGCGGCCGTCATCTACCTGATCGCGCTGTTCCAGATTCCCTTCGCGATCGCCACCGCCGTCAACCTTTCGATGCCGCTCATCCTGACGGTGCTCGCCGTCTTGATCCTGAAGGAGGATGTGCGCTGGCGGCGCTGGACGGCGGTCGGGCTCGGTTTCGTGGGAGTCCTGCTGGTGATCCAGCCGCGGCCGGGCGACATCAACGGCTGGACCTGGGTGGCGCTCACCGGGACCTGCCTCAGCGCCTGCCGCGACATCGTCGCCCGTCACCTGCCGCCCGCCGTGCCGACACTCGTCGTTTCGTTCTCGACGGCGATCACGGTCGCGATCGCCGGCTGTGCCTGGGCAGTGATGGAAGGCTGGCAGCCGATCGATGCGCGGGCCTGGGGCTATCTCGT
This sequence comes from uncultured Rhodospirillaceae bacterium, assembly GCA_945952105.1. Lineage (GTDB taxonomy): Bacteria > Pseudomonadota > Alphaproteobacteria > Reyranellales > Reyranellaceae > Reyranella. Next base: position 11,718 of record CAMFGZ010000017.1, read on the forward strand.
CGCGTCCTCGCTGCTGCTTGCCATGGGCTACCAGTTCCTCGTGATCGCACTGCGCTCGGGTGGCGAGATCTCGGTGATGGCGCCGTTCCGCTATTCGTCGATCCTGTGGGCGCTCGGCATCGGCTACGGGGTGTGGGGCGAGGTGCCCAACACCCTGGCTCTCGCCGGCATCGCCGTCATCGTCGGCTCAGGTCTCTACATCCTGCATCGCGAGCGGATCAGGCACTGAGCGCGCCACTCATCTCGCCACCCACGCCTCATAGTCGCGGGCGACCTCCTCGACGGCAGTGTCGTAGAAGCGTTTGCCGTGTTCCGGTGTGGCCTGGTTGGGATCCGAGCCGATGCGGCCGTCCGGGAAGGTGCGTCGATAGTCCTCGGCGTCGGCGAAGGTGCCCGTCGGCGCGATGCGCGGGTCCATGTCCTTGCGCTGGATCGTCTCGGGATATTTGTACCAGGTGAGCGCGACCTCGGAGGCGGTGGCATGGCTGCCCTCGCCGGTCGGGTAGAGTTCGGCGCTCAGCCGCTTGATGCCCGGCCCGTCCCACCAGTTGCGGAGCGCGCACTTGATGGAGGGTTGGTTGCTCATCCGCTCCATCGAGCGCTCGGCATAGATCTCGGAGAAGGCGGCGGTGACGGTGGCGATGTTGCCGCCATGGCCGTTCACGAAGAAGAAGCGCGTGAAGCCATGCCGCGCCAGCGAGACCACCGTGTCGCGCACGACCGCGATCAGCGTGGTGGGCTTCAGCGTGATCGAGCCGGCAAAATCGAGGTGATGCTGCGCCATGCCGACGGAGATGGTCGGCGCCACCAGCGCGTCCACCTTCTCGCCGGCGCCGCGGGCGATCATCTCGGCGGTCAGCGCGTCGGTGCCGATCAGGCCGGTCGGCCCGTGCTGCTCGGTCGAGCCGATCGGGATGATGATCCCGGTCCTGGTCTTGAGATAATCGTCGACGAACTGCCAAGTCTTGAGTTGAAGCTGCACCAGGTACTCCTACATCGCCGCCCAGAGCAAAACCGAGGGGCCTTGCGTTGACCGTAATGGCCTTTGTGAGGTTGGCAAGGTCCCTCCGCTGGCGCTGCCCGGTTGGAGATCCGGTCAGCCGTCGACTTCGTGAGCTGTCAGGAACATCGCCTTCTGAAGCGCTTCGAAAAACTGTTGATAGGGTTTGGGATCTTCGACAGCCGTAATGTTGTACTGGGCATTGGCTCGAACCAGTGTTTGAGTCGAACCGCGCTCTCGCACGGTGACGGTCATCCGCAGTGCATATCGGTCGAGTTTCGTGGCGCTGACGGTGCCAAGGGTGGCGTCGGCCTTGTCGATGACGAATCCGAGATCTTGCAGTGTGGCAATGACCGTTCGCAGCGTCTTGGCCCGGTCGGTGGTGTCGAAGGCGCGGCTTTGGAAGCTGCGTAGCTGTACGGCCGATTGGTTGGTTGCGAGAATTTGCTGCTTGCTGTCTGTTTGGCATGCGCCCAGCAAAGCAAGGACAGCAGATGAGGCCAGAATACGCCAAAACATTTCAAACCTCCTCGGCTGTGAGAAACACCGATTGGCCGAGCTTGTCGAAGAACTCCTGGTAGATTTTCGGATCGTTGATCCCTTCGTTCTTCGACACCTGATTCTGCGTGTTCCAGACGACACGTTGAAAGGTGATCCTCACCATCGTGTCCGAGCCGTTGTCCACCAGCTTCGTTACCATGCTGGCGCGGATTTTCTGGTGTTTGTCCGTTGGCATGTGAGCGCCAACAAGCAGTGCAAGGACGATCGCGCCAACTATCTGTCCGGCTTCGGTGGCGTCCCTGCTCTTCGACGCAACGAGCAAGCCGAGTTTGGTTTCACTTTCGTCGATCTGAAAGCCGAGGTCCTGGAGGACCTGCGCACCAGCGCGCTGCAGCTTTTCCTCGTCTTTCGTGCCAAATCGGCGTGCCTGCATCTGACGGTCGCGCATCGCCGTCGGTGACAGTTGCAAGGCTTCCGGCGGCACCGTTTGTTGGCAGGCCGCTAAGCCGCTTGCACATGCGGCAGCAATCATCGCTCTGCGATTGATACGCATCGTTGTCCCTCCCCCAAGGGCTAGAAGCTGGATTGTCTGTAAGCGAAGTCGCGAACTCGCCTGTTGGCGTCGAACTTAATCACCACCGTCAGGGTCCGCTGCGTCGTCGAGCGGGCACCTGCTGATTGGCTCATGCCAGCCCCGGCGGCCCCGCCTAGCAGGCCCGAACCAATCAAGCCGCCGCCGAGGATCAGGGCATTCACGCCGCCCGAACTCGTGGAGTAGACAGTGTCCGTCGAAAAACGGTCGTAAACCCAGGATTCCTGTCTTTTCTCATCGGTCGTAACAATATTCGGAGAGCCGAGGACGGTTACGACTTCGTCGCCACTCATGCCGACGCGAATTTCGCGTTGAACGGTTCCAACCGTCAGCTTGTTCTTGTCAGCGTTGGCGACCGCGGCTTGATGGTCCTGTGCTGTCATGCAGCCCGCCATCATCAGTGCCAATCCCGCGAGGAAAAACAGCGCTCTACAGCGCTTTGACCAACCCATCCCGCACGTCCCCCTAACGCGTAGGGTTGCGAATGTATAGCGATGCTTCAACTTTTCAAGGCGGGAATTTCAAGAGGCGATGCACTCAAATGGAGTATCCATCTCCTCAAGGGCCTACGCCGGCAGATGGGGGTGTTCCGCGAGATGCTGACGCTCCCCCGCCGGCGGAACCATCGCCATCGGCGTGTGGCTCTGTGCCCCTGTCTTCGGCGCCGTCTATCGCCTGCGTCACGTCCCGGCCCGACATCCGGGACGAGTGCATTGGCGTCGCGGGCATCCAGCTCGAGTGACGCCCTCTTAGGAGGGCAGTGGCTCGCCCAGATTGCCTTCGCTGTTGATCAGCAGCACGCGCGAGGTCGGGCCGAGGCCGAGCGCCTTGAAGGCTTCGGCATCGGTGCAGACGCGCATCAACCCGGCGAGGCCCGCGCAGCCCGACGGGCCGGAGATGACGGCCGGGTCTTCGCCCAGCGGCTCGGCGTAGAGGCGGCGGGCCGGGAGCACATCGTCTTCCCGGATGGTCATGAACCAGTCGGCTGCCTCGCCGATGATCGGCCAGGTCACGGGCGAGATCTCGCGGCAGGCGAGGCCGCCCATCACCGTGTCGGCATCGCCGCTGGCCAGCGTCGGCTTGCCCGCGAGGTTGCTCTGGAACCAGCAATCCGCGCTTGCGGGCTCGACGACGATGGAGACCGGGCGCTGCTCACAGACCGCCCAGAGATAGCCGATGACGGCGGCGGCAAGGCCGCCGACGCCGGCCTGCACGAAGACATGGGTGGGTGCTGCGTCCCACTGCCGAACGGCCTCGTGGACCAGTACGCAGTAGCCGCGCATGACGCTGCGCGGCACCTGGTCGTAGCCTTCCCACGACGTGTCGGAGATGATCGTCCATCCGTTGGCCGCGGCCTGGCGGCGGCATTCGGCGACGGCGGTATCGTAGTCGCCGTCCACGCGTATCACCTCGGCGCCGCGGGCGCGGATGGCGGCTTCCTTTTCCGCGCTGGTGAACTTCGGCAGGAAGATCACGCAGCGATTGCCGAACAGCTTTGCGCCCGCGGCGACCGAGCGGCCGTGATTGCCGGAGCTGGCGGCCGTGAAGACGAACTTCCCGGTGATCTCCTTGTGCTCGCCCTTCATCACGCTCTCGAAGGAGGGGGTGGAATGGCAGGCCTCGCCCACCGCGCCGCTCAGCACGTTGGCCACGGCGATCACGCCCCCCAGCGCCTTGAAGGCGCCGAAGCCGAAACGCTGGCTCTCGTCCTTGACCCGGATTTCCCCGACGCCCAGCCGTGCCGCCAGCGCCGGGAGCTCGTAGAGGGGCGTCGGCTTGTGCGCCGGGCAGGCCTCGAGTTCGTCGCAGAGTTCGGGAATCCCGTTGGGATCGATCACGAACTGCTGTTCGCGACCGAATTCGAGGGCGCGCGAGGCGCGGGGATTCTTGGCCAGCCAGGGGGTCGTCATGACCCGGTCATAGCATGCTAAGGTCGGTAAAACGGAGTGACCCATGAAGGTGAATGTCGAAGTGACCTGCACGCCCGAGGAGGCCCGCGCCTTCATGGGACTGCCGGACATCAAGCCCATGCAGGATCGCATCATGGGCGAGATCGAGGAGCGCCTGCGCAACAGCCTGGGCGCCATGAACCCCGAGACCATCTTCAAGACCTGGCTGCCGGCCTCGATGCAGGGGATGGACCAGATGCAGCAGATGCAGCAGGTCTTCTGGTCCCAGCTCGCCAACATCGCCACCGGCGGTTCGAGCAAGAAGGAATAGGCGAAGATCATGAGCCAGCGCGAGAAGCCAGCCGATCCCAAGCCCTACTACGAAGCCCACGTCTTCTGCTGCACCAACCGGCGCCCGGCCGGTCATCCGCGCGGCTGTTGCGCCGAGCGGGGCGGCGAGGCGCTGCGTGATCACATGAAGAGCAAGGCCAAGGCGCTGGGCCTGAAGAATGTGCGCATCAACAATGCCGGATGCCTCGACCGATGCGAGCTGGGGCCGACCATCGTCATCTATCCGGAAGGGATCTGGTACAGGGTGCCGACCAAGGAAGACATCGACGAAGTGCTGGACACGCACCTGGTCAAGGGCGGCCGGGTCGAGCGTCTGATGCTGAAGCCGGAAGACAAGTAGCCAGGGGACGAGGCGTCAGATGCCGCGCGTGTCGCGGCGCCGGAGCCCCTGCGATCCCGCGAATATGATGAGAACGACGATGACACCGAGCATGGCTGGCCTCCTGAAGGGCCTAACGCCGGTGCCCGTGGGCTGTTGCGTCAACAGGCTGTGACCTTGCCGGGACCGGTTCGGCCCGCCTGCCGGCGGCCCAGCAGTTCTATCGCCAGCGCCGTCCATTCGGCTTCTAGGGACTGCTGCGACACGGGCCGGCCGGCGCGGCGGTACCAGTAGCCGGCGTTGGACAGGTCCCCCTCCTCGCGGTGGAGATGGGCGTGGACGCTGTCGCAATCGGCCTGGCCTTCGTGCGCCTGGACGCATTCGTGGGCGCGCGCCCAGTCGCCGCGTCGCGCCCACCAGAGCGCCTGCAGCGCGGGGCTCGCCCCGACGGGCGGCTGCTCGGCGGTCACGCTGGCGGCGAAGGCGTCGAGAGCGGTCATGGCTCCTCCTAGCGGCGTTTCAGGCGGAAGCGCAGCAGATGGATGCGATGGGAGAAGAAGCCCCAGGCCGAGAACTTCAGGTAGCGCTCGTACCGTCGCGTCTGGTCCTTGCCGACCATGGCAATCGCCTCGGCCCGCTTCTCCTTGAGGTTGGCGGCCCAGATCTCGCAGGTCCGGCCGTAGTCGTGGCGGTCGTTGCGGAAGCGTTCGACCTCGAACAGACCGTTGGCCGCTGCCAGGATCTCCGGCAGGCGCGGCAGTTCGGAGTCGGGGAAGATGTCCTCGACCAAGGGGCCCATCGGCACTTTGTCGTCGGGATCGCCATAGGCGATGGTCTGCAGCGTCATGCGCGCATCGGGCGCCAGCATGTCGCGGCAGCGCGTGAAGAAGTGGCGATAGATCGCCGTCTTGGTCGCCGAGTCATCCTTGGGCTTGGTGAAATGCTCGAAAGCACCGACCGAGATGATCGAGCCATAGGGTTCGGCCGGCTGATGGTCCGCCCAGCTCTCGACGCGGATCTCGACCGGTGGCGAGCCGGCGTCGCGGATCGCGGCGCGCGCCAGTTCGGCCTGTGCATCGCTCAGCGTCAGGCCGACGCCGCGTGACAGTGGCGGTGCGCCGGGCGCGCGGTTCGCAACGGCGGCACGCAGCATGCCGCCCCAGCCGCAGCCGATGTCGAGGAGGCTCGACGAGCGATCGGCGCCGGCATTGCGAAGATGCCAATCGATCTTGTTTCGCTGCGCGTCGGCAAGCGGCGCCGGATCGTTCTCGTCGCGCCACATCGCCGACGAATAGGTCATCGTTTCGTCGAGCCACAGCCGGTAGAAGTCGTTGCCGACGTCGTAGTGCGCGCGAATGGCCTCCGGCGATGCGCCCGTTGCCGCTGTCTGTTCACTCATCGAATAATTCCAATCATCATCACGACACCATAGTCCATTTGTGCGGCGGCGCCGAAAGCGGGATCGCGCCTGCCTTTTCGTCGCCTTGCATCAAGATGACGTTTGTCTCAGAAATGCCACGGCGGCGCGGTTTGTTGAGTATTATAACTCGCGTTCTTCGTGCAAAAGGATCAGCAGGCAGGATTCCTCCACATGACGACGATGGATGAACCACAGGGTGTTGGGCAGAAGGGGCGCTTCTACCTCACCAAGAACATCTGGGTACCGCAGGAGCCGCTGGAGAAGCTGAATCTCAGGCTCTCCGATTGGATCCTGCAAAACATGCCCAAGCTGCCTTTGCAGGGCGAGGACGCGCTCAAGTCCTTTCCGGTGCTGGCGGAACTCAGGAAGAGCCACGACAAGATCAAGGCCGACCTCGCCTATCTGCTCAGCCATCACGAAGAGATTCCGGCCCTGCACGAGGTCCATCCGCGCGATCTCTACGTGCCCGGCCGCGCCTGGCGCACCTTCCTGCTGAAGATCTACGGCCACGAGATCACGGCGAACACGGCGGCGGTCCCCGACACGATGGCGGCCATCAACCGGCTTCCGGGCGTGCACACGGCGCTGTTCAGCATCCTGGCGGGCCGCGCCGAGATCGAGCCCCATCGCGGCTCTGCGGCCGGCGTGATCCGCTTCCACTATCCGCTGATCGTGCCGAGCCAGCCGGAGAAGTGCTGGATCGAGATCGGCGGCCACCACTTCTTCTGGGAAGAAGGCGTACCGCTGGTGTTCGACGATACGCGCGAGCACTGGGTCAAGAACCAGACCGACGAGACCCGCGTCGTGCTGATCATCGACTTCAATGCCAACATGCCGTTCCCGGTGAACCTCTACACCGGCCTGCGCTACGAACTCGGCCGCCGCAGCGCCGAGGTGAAGGCGGTGTACGATCGCGCCGCGATCGGCGTGCCGCCGCGCCCGGCGGCCTCACCGCCGACCTGACCGGGACTATTCGACCAGTTCGGCGAGCCTGGTGATGATACGGGTCGGCTGCGCCGTTGCGTTGGCCGGCACGCCGGCCTTGAAAGGGTCGTACCAGATACCGCACATGCCAAGCATCTGCGGCGCCACGACCTCCCATTCGTAATTGTCGCCGACCATCCAGGCGTCCTGCGGCTCGACGTCCAGCCGTTCGAGGGCATGGCGATAGACGGCCAGCTCCGGTTTGCCCTGACCGAACTCGCCCTCGATCTGGATGTGATGGAAGCGATGGGCGAGTTCGAAACGCTCGATCTTGGCGCGCTGCGTCTCCGAGGCGCCGTTGGTCACCAGGGCCAGGCGTACGCCGGCATCGCGCAGCGCGTCGACCGTGGCATGGGCGTCGGGATAAAGCCGGTATTCCTTGCGCCGCAGCTCGGTGAAGGAATCGGCGATGCGATCGGCCAGCGCATCGTCCGCGCGGCCGAGCCTTGCCAGACCGCGCCGCACCGAGAGGCGGCGGGCGCCGGGAATGTCGAGCCGCCATTTCGCCGCCTCGGCGCGATCGTTCCAGAAGGCCCGCGCTTCTTCCATCACCGCCGTCCGCACGCGTGCGATGGCGGCCTCGTCGTGGGCGTCGAGATGGGCCGAGAAGACATGCAGCAGGCGCGTCCACGCCTCTTCCGGTTGCGCATAGGCACGGATCAGCGTGTCGTCCATGTCGAACAGGATCGCGCGGGGAAGCCCCGCTCGGGGAGAATCAGGCATCGTCAGTTGGTCGGCTGGCCCGCGAAGGTCGTGGGGGCGGGGCTGATCACCACGCCGCGATCGGCCTGGATCTCGATCACGGCCAGTGCCCGCTCGGAGCGGCCGTCGGGCAGGAAGCGGAAGATGCCGTCGACGCCGGAGAAGCCGTTTGGATTGGTGAGTGCTTCGGCGGAGAAGTCTCCGCCCGGCTTCAGCCGCGCGAGATGCCCGGCGAGGCCGACGCCGTCATAGGCGAGGGTCGCCAGACGATGCGGCGGCCGTCCATAGGTCGAGACGAAGCGGCGCTCGAAATCCGCGCGCTTGGCCGGGTCCGGCGCGGCGTACCAGGCGCCTCGCAGCATCGTCTCGGCGCCGGCGCCGGGGTAATCCCAGACGCCCGTGCCGATCAGTTGCACTGCACGCCCGTCGAGACCATTGGTGGCGAGGGAGGCGAGGGCGATCGGAAGTGTGGGCGGCGCGACGGGGACCAGGACGGCGAGCTTGCCGCCGTCGCCCTTGGCCGAGGCGGCGAGCTGACGGGCCTGGATCGGGATGTCGGTGCCGTTGGGGTCGAAGAACTCGCGGCCGACGACGGTGCCGCCGCGCGTGTTCACATAGGTCTCGAGGGTGCGCGCCATCTGCTCGCCGTAGGCCGTCTGCGGTGCGAAGGTCGCGAACCGGCGAATGCCCGATTCGAACGCGTGGTCGACCACGCGCCGGACTTGTGGCGGGGCGGCGATGCCCATGATCCAGACGCCGCGCTGGGCAACCTGTTCGTCGTTGGAGAAGGCTACCACGTTGATGCCGCCCTGGTTGACCAGCGGCACCAGGGCCGAGGCCGACGTACCGTAGAGCGGTCCCAGGACGAGGGCGGCGCCGTCGAGACGTGCCTTGCGATAGGCTTCGACGGCCGTATCGGCGCTGTCGCCGCTGTCGTAGGCCGAGAGGGCCAATTCCTTGGCGCCACTGTCGAACAGGGCCATTTCGGCGGCCTGCTGCATGGCCTGTCCGATCGGGGCGGCCGGGCCGCTGAGCGGCAGCAGGAGGGCGATGCGCACCTTGCCCGAGGCGGTGAGCGGCGAACCGGGTTGTGCGGCAACGGTCACCGGTCGCGCGGCGGGCGTGCTAGTCTTGGGCGGCTCGCTGCAGGCGCCCAGGAAGAGGGCGGCGGTGGCGAGCACGAGGAATGACCTACGCATCGGCGCGAAACTCCGGCGATCGGAAGCAGATGGACTTGGACGAACGGCCCCAAGCTACCGACGGGCAGCCCCCGCGTAAACCGCCGCTCGCCCCGGGGCTGCATATTGTTGCCACACCGATCGGCAACATGCGCGACATCACGCTGCGCGCACTGGACGTGCTGCAAGCGGCCGACCTGATTGCCTGCGAGGACACGAGGGTGTTCGCCAAACTCGCCACCCATTACGGCATCGCCGCCCCGACCATCGCCTACAGCGACGCCACGCAGGACAAGGCCGAACCCCGCGTCGTCCGGGCGCTCGCCGCCGGAAAGGCCGTCGCGCTGGTGTCGGACGCCGGCATGCCGCTGATCTCCGATCCGGGTTACCGGCTGGTCCGGGCGGCCGTCGAAGCCGGCCATCCCGTCACCTCCGCGCCCGGCGCTTCCGCCGTGCCCATGGCGCTCGCCTTGTCGGGACTGCCGACCGATCGTTTCTTCTTCGCGGGCTTCCTGCCGGCCAAGGCGACGGAGCGGCGTCGCACCATCGGCGAAGTGGCCGCCATTCCCGCGACCCTCGTCTTCTTCGAGGCCCCGCATCGGCTGCCCGAGGCGCTGGCCGACCTGCTGGAACTGCTGGGCGATCGACCCGCGGCGGTGGCCCGCGAACTCACCAAGATGTTCGAGGAGGTCCGCCGCGCGTCGCTGGCCGGGCTCGCCGCTCACTATGCTGCGCATCCGGACGTGAAGGGCGAGATCGTGATCGTGATCGGTGCGCCTTCCGCCGAAACCGAGCGTAGCGCCGGGGAAGTCGACGAGGCGCTGCGCGAGGCGATGACGGGTGCCTCGGTGAAGGACGCCGCCGCGGAGGTCGCCGCACGTTTCGGTCTGAAGCGGCGCGACGTTTACGCCCGCGCCCTCGAGATGAAGCGCGGCGCCCCATGACGCTGCAGACCCGCCAGAAGGCCTATCGCATGGGCCATACCGCCGAATGGCGCGCGGTGTGGCGGCTGCGCCTCGGCGGCTATTCGATCCTGATGCGCCGCTACAAGACCCGGCTGGGCGAGATCGACATCGTGGCACGCCGCGGCAATGTGCTCGCCTTCGTCGAGGTGAAGGCGCGCCGCGATTTCACCAAGGCGGCGGACGCGCTGGGCACACGCCAGTTCGGTCGCGTTGCCCGGGCCGCCAGCCTGTTCATCGCTCACCATCCGCGCTATGCCGCGTGCTCGGTGCGCTTCGATGCGGTGCTGGTCGGCGGCGTGTGGCCACGCCATCTGCCTGACGTCTGGCAAGCGCCGGAGTGATGCGTGGCGAATGACCTCGAGCGACTGAAGGGTCTGTGCGCGGGAGACGGCGAGCGGATCGATCTGCTCGAAGCCGGTTTCCTGATGAGCGCGCTCGGGCGCGGAGAGGCCATCGACCTCACGCCGTTCCGGCAGCAGGTGACGGCCATGTCGGCCGACCTGGCCGATCTCGTGCATCGGCGCGGCGCCTCGCCCGAGGCATTGTCGGAGGTCATCGCACGCTCCTATGCCTATCGCGGCGACACGGAGACATACGACGACCTGCAGAATGCCGACCTCGCGCGGGTCATCGAGCGCCGTAAAGGCCTGCCGGTGGCGCTGTCGATCCTCTACCTGCATGTCGCGCGCGCGCAAGGATGGGCCGCCGAGGGGCTCGCCTTCCCCGGCCATTTCCTGATCCGGATCGGCATCGATGGCGCCCGGCATGTCGTCGATCCCTTTCACGAGGGCGCGGTGCGCGACGCCGCCGAGCTGCGGAAACTGTTGCGGCAGGTGCTCGGCCCCGACGCCGAGCTGATCCCGGCGCATTTCGATCCCGTTCCGGACCGTGACGTGCTGCTGCGGCTTGAAAACAACGTCCGGCTTCGACTGGCAAAGCGCGAGGACTGGCCGGGCGCTGCCCGCTCGCTCGACCGCATGTTGGCGATCGCGCCGGACCGGGAGGAGCTGCTGTTCGAGGCGGGACAGCTCAATGCACGCCTCGACAAGCGGCGGGCGGCGATCGCGGCTTACGAGCGGCTGATCGAGCTGGACGGCGATGCCGGCCTTCGCCGTCGCGCATCGGCCCTGTTGCAGGAACTGCGCCGCGGCCTTAACTGAAACCCGTCCTTTTCCGAGCCCGATAGTCAGGATCTGCCATGAAGCTCAACGTCGCCATCCAGATGGACCATGTCTCGACCATCGACATCGACGGCGATTCGACGTTCGTGCTCGGACTGGAAGCCGAGACGCGCGGCTACACGGTCTGGCACTACACGCCGCCCGACCTGATCTTCCGCGACCGCAAGGTGATGGCGCGGGCGCAGCCGATGAAGCTGCGCCGCGAGAAGGGAAACCACTTCACGCTGGGGGCGCCGGAGATGCTCGACCTGTCGACGGTCGACGTCATCCTGCTGCGCCAGGATCCACCGTTCGACATGTCGTACATCACCACGACGCACCTGCTCGAGCATATCCATCCGAAGACCCTGGTGGTCAACGACCCGGCGAGCGTGCGCAATGCGCCGGAGAAGCTGTTCGTCACGCATTTCGACAATGTGATGCCGCCGACGCTGATCACCACCGATGCGCGCGCACTGCGCGAGTTTCGTGACGAGCACAAGGACATCATCCTGAAGCCGCTGTTCGGCAACGGCGGCGCCGGCGTCTTCCGCGTGCGGCCCGACGACGAGAACTTCGCCTCGCTGCTGGAGATGTTCTCGCTGCGCAGCCGCGAGCCCGTCATTGCCCAGCGCTACCTGCCGGAGGTTCGCAAGGGCGACAAGCGCATCATCCTGATCGACGGCAAGGCGGTCGGTGCCATCGATCGCGTTCCGGCGGCGGGCGAGGCGCGCTCCAACATGCATGTCGGCGGCAAGGCGGTGAAGGCGGGCCTCACCAGACGCGACATCGAGCTGTGCGAGACGATCGGACCGGAGCTTGCGAAGCGTGGCCTGATCTTCGTCGGCATCGACGTGATCGGCGACTATCTCACCGAGATCAACGTCACGTCGCCGACCGGCCTGCAGCAGATCAACCGCTTCGACGGCGTCTCGCTCGAGGCGCAGATCTGGGACCGTATCGAGATCCGCTACCAGGAAACCCGAGGGAGCAAGGCATGATCCGACGTACGCTTCTTTCCTTCCCGCTGATGATCGTCGCGGGCGCGGCCGTGGCGCAGCCGGCGGCCTCCGACCTGTTCGGCCAGAAGCAGATCGTGCGGGCCGTGCTCGAGGGAGACGACGAAAAGGTCCGTCAGGCGCTGCTGAAGCACGAGAGTCCGAACCAGACGGCGAACAACGGCTCGCCCCTGCTGACGGTCGCCGTCCGCGCGGGCCACATTCCGGTCGTCGAGACCCTTCTGAAGGGCGGCGCGATGCCCGATGCGGTCGACCCCGAGGGCTATACGGCGCTCATGCGGGCGACCGAAAAGGGCGACGTCGAGATCGTCGAGATCCTGCTGCGTCGCAACGCCAGTACGCGCGCGCAGAACCGCCAGGGACAGACGGCGCTGATGATCGCCTCGTCGCGGGGCTACGCGGAGATCGTGCGGCTGCTGCTGGAGAAGAAGGCAGATCCCAATTCACGCGACTTCACCGGGCGCACGGCGCTGGGTTATGCCAAGCAATCCAATCGCTCTTCCATCGAGGCGATGCTGCGCCGGGCCGGCGGCAAGGAATGACCGTCTCCGGGGCGACGCCGATCCGGATCACCGGCTCGCTGGCGATCGACCCGGACGAAATCCAGGAAAGCTTCGTGCGGGCGGCGGGCCCTGGCGGGCAGCACGTGAATACGACGTCCACGGCGGTGCAGTTGCGCTTCGACGTGCGCCGTTCGCCCTCCTTGCCCGAAGACGTACGGCAACGGCTGGAACGCCTGGCGGGACGGCGCCTGACGCGCGATGGCGTGCTGGTTCTCGTGGCCCAGGGACAGCGCAGCCAGTTGCGCAACCGCGAGGAGGCGCTTGCGCGCCTGGTCGAGTTGATCCGGGAGGCGACCCACAAGCCGGCGCCGCGCGTGAAGACCAAGGTGAGCCGGGCCGCCAAGCGGCGTCGCGTCGACGACAAGAAGCGTCACGGCACCGTCAAATCCCTGCGGCGGTCCCGGTCATCGGACGACTGACGGCACTGCGGTTGTTGCGCTAAGGTCGCTGACTCGCAGAAACAAAGAGGTACGCCGTGACGGATGTTCGCAAGGAGACAGACAGCCTCGGTGAGGTGAGCGTTCCGGCCGACAAGCTCTGGGGCGCGCAGACGCAGCGGTCGCTGGAGCATTTCAGCATCGGCAAGGACCTGATGCCGCGCGAGATGATCACCGCCTACGCCACGCTGAAGAAGGCCTGCGCCAACGCCAACCATGCCGGCAAGCGCCTCGACGACACGGCGCACAAGCTGATCCTCGAGACCTGCGACGAGATCCTGGCCGGCCAGCATCACGACATGTTCCCGCTGCACGTCTGGATGACCGGCAGCGGCACGCAGTTCAACATGAACGTGAACGAGGTAGTGTCGAACCGCTGCTGCCAGCTCGCGGGCACGCCGCTCGGCTCGAAGAAGCCGGTGCATCCCAACGACCACGTGAACATGTCGCAGTCGTCGAACGACAGCTTCCCGTCGGTCATGTACATCGCCGCCGCCGTCAACACGAAGGAGCGCCTGCTGCCGTCGCTGAAGGCGTTGCACGACGCGATCGACGCCAAGGCGAAGGAATGGGCCGACATCGTGAAGATCGGCCGCACCCACATGCAGGATGCGACGCCGATCACGCTCGGCCAGGAATGGTCGGGCTATGCGGGCATGCTGGCCGACAATATCGAGAGGGTCGAGGATGCGCTGAAGGGCGTCTATCGTCTGGCGCTGGGTGGCACGGCAGTCGGCACAGGCATCAATGCCGCGCCCGGTTTCGCCGAGGCGGCGGCGGCGGAGATCGCCAAGCTGACGGGCCTGCCGTTCGTGACGGCACCCAACAAGTTCACCGTGCAGGGCGCGCACGACGCGCTGGTCCAGCTCTCGGGTGCGTTCCGCACACTGGCGGTCTCGCTCTACAAGATCGCCAACGACATCCGCCTGATGTCGTGCGGCCCGCGCGCCGGCTTCGCTGAACTGCACATCCCGGAGAACGAGCCGGGCTCGTCGATCATGCCGGGCAAGGTCAATCCGACCCAGGCCGAGGCGCTGACCATGATCGCGGTGCAGGTCATGGCAAACGACGTGGCGGTCGGCTTCGGCGGCGCCAGCGGCTATCTCGAGATGAACGTCTACAAGCCGCTGATGATCTACAACATCACGCACTCGATCACGCTGATGACCGACGGCTGCGCCAACTTCCGCAAGTTCCTGGTCGAGGGCACCCAGCCCAACCTCAAGAAGATCAAGGAATATGTCGACCGCTCGCTGATGCTGGTGACGGCGCTGGCGCCGGTGATCGGCTACGACAAGGCCTCGAAGATCGCCCACTACGCGATCGACCACGACCTCACGCTGAAGGAAGCCGCGCTGAAGCTGGAGTATGTGACCGAGGCCGAGTTCAACCGCGTGGTCGATCCCTCGAAGATGGTGCATCCCTACGTCGCGACGGAGTAGGGAGTACGGTTTTCCTCCTCCGTTACACGGGGGGAGGAGAAGAGCGGCTAACTCTCGACGATCCAGCGCCGCTCGCTCAGGAAGCGGGCGGTGGCGAGGCCGAGCGCCATGCCGCCGACGATGAAGCCGCAGCCGGCAAGGGCCTCGACGGCGGCCAGCACGTTGCCTTCGTTCAGCAGCACGATGGTGCGGAAGGCGAAGATGCCGGGTGTCATGATGATGATGCTGGGCACGGTGAAGCAGATGCGCGGCTGGTGGAGCCAGTGCTTGCCCAGTGACGCCAGCAGGCCGACAGCTAGGGCGCCGACAAAGGTCGCGGCCGGCAGGATCAGCCCTGCATCGTGCAGCGCGAGCCTCAGTTCGTTGCCGATCAGCGAGAGCAGGCCGACGGTGAGGACCGTCCGCATCGGGCTGTTGTAGAGCAGGGCGAAGCCTACTCCGCCCGCAAGGCTGGCCAGTGCGCGGAACAGGAGGGTGACGGGCTCGTAGCTGAGGCCGACGTCGGGTGGCGACACGTCGGTCAGGCCGGCGATCGCCGCGACCGCCGACAGGCCGAAGGCGGCGCCGAGCAGGATCATCACGGCATAGAAGAGCCGCGCCATGCCGGCCACGGTCTGGTGCTGCACGAGGTCGAGCAGCGAGGCGACCAGCGGGAAGCCCGGCACCAGGAACAGGACCGACGAGATGAACCCGACCGCCATCGTGTCCGAGAAGCCGCGGCCGGCAAGGCCGAAGACCAGCAGGCAGTAGAGGCCCGACGCGAGCACCGCGCAGACGGCGGTGACGGCATACTGGTTGAGCTTGCGGCGGAACATCAGTGCCCGCCCGGCCTGGCCGACGGCGCCGGCCACGACCGCCGCGCCGGTCGCCAACAGGTCGCCGCCGTTCAGGTAGGAGAAGGCCGCGGATGCGAGACCGATGGCGATCGCCACCGTCGGCAGGGCATGCAGCCCCGGCGTCTTCTCGATCGCATCCAGATCCTTCGTGAGCGCCTCGGCCGTCAGGCCGGGCTTGCTGACCTCGGTCAGCCGTTCGAGTTGCCCGATCCGGTCGGCATTGATGCCCGGCGAGCCGACGTCGCAGGTGAGCGTCGCGATCTGCCCGGCCCGTCGCGCCGTGGCCGACATGGCATCGAGCGTGACCTGCACCGACAGGCTCTCGATGCCCATGTCATGCGCCAGGCGGACCATGGCGGCGCGCACGCGGAACGCGGTGTCGCCGGCGCGCAGCAGCATCGCGCCGAAGCGCAGCAGGACGTCCAGGGCCTCGTGAAGCTGGGCGCGCGGGTCGGCCATCAGACCGTGTGGAGGCCCAGCACTTCGGCGGTGTCCTTGCGGACGCGCTCGACCAGAGCTGCGTCGGTCTTCAGGTCCTGTCCGTAGGACGGGATCATCTCCTTGAGCTTGGGCACCCAGTGTCCGGTGAGTTGCTCGTGGAAGCAGTTCTCCAGCATGTGGACCATGATCCAGACGGCGGTCGA
The DNA here is from genome assembly GCA_945952105.1 of uncultured Rhodospirillaceae bacterium. Taxonomy (GTDB): domain Bacteria; phylum Pseudomonadota; class Alphaproteobacteria; order Reyranellales; family Reyranellaceae; genus Reyranella. The sequence goes on from CAMFGZ010000017.1 coordinate 27,720, forward strand.
GGCGCCCGGCGAGGCGCCGAGCAGGGCCACGATCGACGAATCGGCCGAGTGGACGATCTCGGTGCCGAATTCCAGCTTGCCGGTGCGTGCCACGTCCTTCCGGATGATCTGCACGCGCTGGCCGGCGACGTCGAACTCCCAGTCCTTCTCGTCGAGATTGGGATAGAATTCGCGCAACGCCTCGAAACGGTGTGCCTTGGTCTGCAGCACCTGCCCGACCAGGTATTCCTCGAGCGGGAGATTGTCGCGCGCGACCGCGAGCAGCTGCAGGAGATTGTCAGGCCGCAGCGACAGCGGCAGGTCGAACATCGAGCCATGCTTCAGGAACTTGGTCGAGAAGCCGGCATAGGGTCCGAACAGGATCCAGCGCTTGCCGTCGACATAGCGCGTGTCGAGGTGCGGGACCGACATCGGCGGCGATCCGGTCGCCGCCATGCCGTAGACCTTGGCCATGTGACGCGTGGCGATTTCCTGCTTGCCCGAGCGCAGCCAGATGCCGCTGACCGGGAAGCCCGCGAAGCCGTCGGCCTCGGGAATGCCCGACTTCTGCAGCAGCGTCAGCGCCGCGCCGCCGGCGCCGAGGAACACGTAGCGCGCGCCCAGCGACGTCCTGGCATGGGTCTTCTCGTCCTTGGCCTCGATCGTCCAGCCGCCGTCCGGCCGCCGATGAAGGCCGGTGACCTCCTGCGAGAAGTCGATCGAGAAGCCGTCCTGGCGGCGCAGGTAATTCAGGAGATTGGTGGTGAGCGCGCCGTAATTCACGTCGGCGCCGGTGATCATGCGCGTCGCGGCGACGGGCTGGTTGGGATCGCGGCCCTCCATGATCAGCGGCGCCCACTCCGCGATCTGCTTGTGATCCTCGGAATAGTCCATGCCGCGGTAGCAGTGATGGGCGCTCATCGCCGCGTGGCGCTTCTTCAGGAAGGCCTGGCGGTCGGCGCCGATCACGAAGCTCATGTGCGGCACGGGATGGATGAACGAATCCGCCCGCTGGATCGCGCCCTTCTTGATCAGGTACGACCAGAATTGCCGTGACATGTCGAACTCGACATTGACCTCGAGCGCCTTGGAGATGTCGACGCTTCCGTCGGGCCTCTGCGGCGTGTAGTTCAGCTCGCAGTTCGCTGCATGGCCGGTGCCGGCGTTGTTCCAGGGCCCGGAGCTTTCCTGCGCCTCGCCCTCGAGCCGCTCGAGGATCTTGATCTTGAGATGCGGCTGCAGCTCCTTGAGGAACGTGGCCAGCGTCATGCTCATGATGCCGGCGCCGACCAGGACGACGTCGAAGTCGCCGGTGTGATTGTCTGCCATCGAACTCTCCTATCGGCGGTCTTCGGGGGTGGCACGCTTGAACGGAACGGGCGCATCCTTGCCCAGCACGACGTAGAGACGCCGCCAGGGCTGGTCGTCGACCAATCTCCAGGTATGGCCGCCGCCGGTCGTGTCCTCGGCCAGCAGGATGTCGCCGGGCGCGAGCGTGAAATGCTGTTCGCCGCGGGTCTTGAAGTCGAGCGTACCGCTCAGGGTGATGACGAGCTGGCGGACCGGCGCGGTGTGCCAGGCGTAGGTGCCGCCAGGCTCGGTCTCCTGGAGCGACGCGCTGGTGACGTCGATCTTGCCGCTGAGCAGGTCGCCATGCGCGCCCGGCTTGAGGTCGATCCAGCCTTCCTCGATGTGCGAGTTCTGGTCCTCACCCGTCCAAATCCGCACGCACCGAATCATGCCGTCGCCCTTGCCTGTGCACCGTTCGAGCGACGGTAGTACGGGCCCTTACGGCTGGCAACAAAGCGCTCGATGCATTAAGGCAGATCAAGCGGCACGATTCGAATCTGCCGCCGGCCCGAAGGCGGGAGTGACGGCAAGATGACGACGCTATTGGTGAAGAACGCGTTCGTCGTCACCATGGACGAGCAGCGCCGCGAACTCGCCGACGGCGGGCTCTATGCGGTCGACGGTGTCATCCGCGGCGTCGGCCCCGCCTCGTCGCTGCCGTCTACGGCCGACACGGTCATGGACCTCAAGGGGCATATCGTCCTGCCGGGCCTGATCAACGGGCACCATCATCTCGACCAGACACTGACACGCGCTCTGCCGGCGGCGCAGGACAACAACCTCTTCCGCTGGCTGAAAGCCCATTACGGGCTGTGGGCGGCGCGCACGCCCGAGGCGAGCCGCACCGCGACGCTGGTGGGCTGCGCGGAGCTCGCCTTGTCAGGCTGCACGACGGTGTTCGATCACGCCTATGTCTTCCGCAACGGTTGCGCCGTCGACGACCAGATCGCGGCGGCGAACGAGATCGGCATTCGCTTCGCCGTCTCGCGAGGCTCGATGTCGCTTGGCCAGTCGAAGGGAGGTCTGCCGCCGGACTCCTGTGTCGAGGACGAGGACGACATCCTGAAGGACTGCGAGCGGGTCATCGGCCGTTACCACGATGCGACGCCAGGCTCGATGACGCAGATCGTGCTGGCGCCGTGTTCGCCGTTCTCCGTGACGCCCGAACTCCTGCGCCAGTCCGCGGCGATGGGCCGGCGGCATGGCGTTCGCCTGCATACCCATCTCTGCGAGACGATCGACGAGGAGCATTACACGCTGCAACGTTACGGCATGCGCCCCGTGGAATACATGCGCTCGGTCGACTGGGCCGGCAACGACGTGTGGTACGCCCACGCCATCCACGTGAACGATGCGGAAATCCTCGAATTCGCCCGCGCGGGAATCGGCGCCTGCCATTGCCCGTGCTCGAACATGCGGCTGGCTTCGGGCATCGCGCCGGTGATGAAGTATCGCCGCGCCGGCGTGAAGGTCGGCATCGGCGTCGATGGCTCCGCCAGCAACGACGGCAACCACATGCTGGGCGAGGTGCGGCAGGCACTGCTGCTGGCCCGCCTGCAGATCGGCCTGCGCCCGCCGGAAGGCCCGGATACGACGCTTTCGACGTCGGACCCGGGGCGAGACGGCGAATGGATGACCGCGCGCCAGGCGCTCGAACTGGCCACCTTGGGCGGCGCCGCGCTGCTGGGCCGCGACGACATCGGCTCACTGGTCGTCGGCAAGCAGTGCGATTTTTTCGCGCTGAATCTCGACACCGTGGCATATGCCGGAGCCTTGGCCGACCCCGTGGCCGCGATCCTTTTTTGCGCGCCTCAGGCAGCCCGCCATACTGTCGTCGCCGGCCGCCCGGTGGTCCGCGACGGGAGGGTCGTGACGATCGATCTGGAACGCACGGTGGCTGAGCACAACCGGCATGCGGCGCGCTTGGCGGCCATCGCCTGACGGCCCAAACAGGATTCCCCAAAGCCCGGGGTTTGAGCTAGAAGAAGCGCACGTCCTCGTAGCTCAGCCGGATAGAGCAGCGGTTTCCTAAACCGGAGGTCGGAGGTTCGAATCCTCTCGAGGACGCCATCTTCCCTGAGCGGCGCCCTGTTCCTCTGATGGTTAGCGCCAGAAGAGCGCAAGCAGGATGATGATGGGAATCGGAACCCCGATAAGCCACAGCAGGATCGAACGGCCCATTTGACGTCTCCTCGAGTCAGGCGGATTTGACATGCAAACGGACGGCGCCGGCCGGGGTTGCGTCGCATCGCAACTTGAGGATCATGCAGGCGTTCATGCTGCGCTGACTGGAGTACGCGTCCTTGGCTCTTCTCGATGGCCGCACGATCCTCATCGTCGAAAACGATCCGGCCATCGGGCTGGACGTCAGGGCGACTCTCTTTTCGGCGGGAGCGATCCCCGTCGGTCCCGCCAACAGCGTCGAAGCGGCCTTCGCGCTGATTTCGGACAATGCCATCGACGGCGCCATCCTCGACATCCGGCTGCACAAGGACGAACTGGTGTTCCCCGTCGCCGACACGTTGCAGGCCCTGCGCGTACCCTATGTTTTTGCGAGCGGCCGTTCGACCGCTCTCATGCCGCTTCGTCATGGCGACAGGCCGTTCTTCGACAAGCCGTTCCGTGCCGAGGAGATCGTCGAGGCGCTGGCAAAGCTGCTGGACCGGGAATAGCGGGCGATCTTCGGGGTTTCTTCAGAACTTCCGCCGAAAGGAGAAGAGATCGCCATCGGGATCGTCACGGCCGGCTATCGCGGCCGAGAGGATCTGCGAGGAGAGCATCGAGAAGGTGATGCCATTGCCGCCATAGCCGAGGGCGGCGAAACAATTTCTCATGCCGGGCACGGCGCCGATCGAAGGCGATCCCGTGGGGGAGGCGCCGAAGCTGCCCGCCCAGGCATAGTCCGCTGTGGGATCGAGGTGCGGCATCAGGCGCGCGAGCTTGTCCTGCAGTGCCGCGATCTTCTCGGGGATGAGCGAGTCGCGCGTGTCCTGATCGATCGAGGCCTCGTCCTCGCCACCGCAGAGGATGCGGCCCGCCGGTCCCACGCGCAGGTAGAGATAGGGGTCGGAAGCCTCGCTGATCATCACCTCATCGTGCCAGGCGGCGCGGGGCTGGGGGCGCGTCGCGAGCGCCCAGGTCGAGGTGATACGATGGCCTTTGCGCGGAACGCCCTTCGGCATCTCGTAACCGGTAGCGAAGACGACGGTCTGCGCGCGGATCGTGGGGCCTTTGGTCTGGACGACCACGCCCGATCGAAGAGGCTCGACGTCCATCGCCTCGACCGGAGCGTAGAGGCGTGCCTTGCGCGCCAGCGCGGTGCGCAGGAAGCCGGCCGCGAGTTTTCGCGGATCTGTGGCGAGGCCGCCATGCCCCAGCAGTGCGGCGCGGCCCGCAATGCCGTAGACGCTATCGACTTCGCCCCTGGAGAGGAACGAGACTTCGAAGCCGGCGCGTTGCCGGGCCTTCGCCTCCTCGCGAAGTCCGTCGGCGTCCAGCACGTCGCCTTGCAGGTAAAGAGAACTGCGGCGAACGCAGCCCTCCCCAAGGCCCAGGCGGTGCAAGCGCTCGTCGAGCGCATCAAGGGCCAGCTTGGAGCGTCGCCAAAGGCGTTCGGCCCGCGAGAGTCCGATTTGGCGGCTGAGCCGGCTCAACGGAACATCGAGCTCGTATTGCAGCAGGGCGGTGGAGGCCGTCGTCGAACCTGCCAGAGGCCCGCGCCGGTCGATCACCACGACGTCGAGCCCGTCTTCGGTCAACCGTTCGGCGATCATTGCACCGCTGATGCCGGCGCCGATCACGAGGACGTCGCAACGCAGATCGCGCCGGAGCTGCCGAATGGCGATTTTGGGACGCGGCAGGTCCTGCCACACGCTGCGCCCCGTCCTCAGTTTTCGGTGGCGGGTGGCGCTCAATGAACTGTCCTGCGGGAAAGCACGTCGGGTAACGCGGGAGGCGGAGCTGCGTTGCAACGGCTCCCGGCCCTGCGCGTTGGCGCGCGGTAAGCTCCATTGAAAGGAACGAACGATGCCCACGCCCAAGGAAATCGAAGAAAAATTCTGGTCGGCCCTGAAGTCCGACATGACAATGATGCTGGGCCTCGACGGCGTCGAGGACGGCCACGCCCGGCCGATGACGGCTCAGCTCGAGGGCGAGCGCGGGCCGATCTGGTTCTTTACCAGCCGTGACAATGCGATCGTGCAGAAGCTCGGCGCCGGCGAGGGGCACGGCAATCGCGCCATCGCGACCTTCACCTCGAAGGGCCATGACCTGTTCGCCACGGTCCACGGCGGCCTGTCGATCGACAACGATCCGGCGATGATCGATCGGTTGTGGAATCGCTTCGTTGCCGCCTGGTACGAGGGTGGCAAGACCGACCCCAAGTTGGTGCTGCTGCGGCTCGATGCCGAGCGCGCGGAAATCTGGCTCGATGCGTCGAGCGTGATCGCCGGCATCAAGATGCTGCTCGGGGTCGACCCCAAGCCCGACTACAAGGACAAGGTAGCCCAGGTTTCCCTGCGGGCCTGAACGATGCCGACGACGACCATCAATCGCGTGCCGCTCAACACCACGCAGGCGGTCAACAGCCGCATCGAGGCGGCGACCGGCGCACGCATCCGCTACTGCGCCGGCAATCCGCTACGGATCGAGCGGCGGCTGCGCGAACTCGATCGCGAATGGGACATCGAACGCGTGCTGGAGACCAATGCGTCGGTGGTGGCGTTCCTCGGCCTCGTGCTGGGAAGCGCGGTCAACCGCCGCTGGCTGTTCGTGCCGGCGGCGGTGACGGCCTTCCTGTTCCAGCATGCGGTGCAGGGGTGGTGCCCGCCGCTGCCGGTCCTCCGGCGGATGGGGGTGCGGACGTCGCGCGAGATCGAGATCGAGCGGGTGGCGTTGAAGATCCTGCGCGGCGATTTCGAGGAAAGCGCCATGCCGCGCAGCCGCCGCCTCGCCCGGAACGTCATCGAGATCGCCCGCGCCTGAAGCGCGGGCGGCTCGCCGCGGCAATAACTCAGTCGCCGGCGGCGGTAACGGCTTCCGGCGGCGGTGGCGGGGTCTTCTTAAGCTTCTTGGCCTTGCCGCGTTCCTCGAAGCGCTGGAGCACGGTGAAGAAAGACGGCACGAACAGCACGGCCAGGCAGGTCGAGGCTATCATGCCGCTCATCACGCACATGCCAAGCGAGATGCGTGAGTTGGCGCCAGCGCCGGTCGCCGTAACCAGCGGCACCACGCCGAGGATGAAGGCGAAGGATGTCATCAGGATCGGCCGGAAGCGGGTTCGGGCCGCCTCGATGGCCGACTCCATGATGTCCATGCCCTCGGCGCGACGCTCGCGCGCCACTTCGACGATCAGGATGGCGTTCTTGGCGCCGAGCGCGATCAGCAGCATCAGGCCGATCTGGGTATAGATGTTGTTGGCGAGGCCGACCGAGGTGAGGGCGATCGCCGGGCCGCTCAGCGCCAGCGGCACCGCGAGGATGACGCCGAGCGGCGCGATCCAGCTCTCGTACTGGCCGGCGAGGCAGAGATAGACCAGCAGGATGGCCAGCGCGAAGACGTACATCAGCTGGTTGCCGACGATGTTCTCCTGATAGGCCATGGCCGTCCACTCGTAGCCGGTCCCTGGAGGCAGGATCGCCTTGGCGATCTGGTCCATGAGCTCGATGCTGTCGCCCGAACTGAAGCCCGTCGCGGGCGAGCCGACGATCGCGGCGGAGGGGTAGAGATTGTAGAGGCTGATCAGCGGCGGGCCGAGAGCCGGCTTAAGCTCCGCGATGGCGCCGATCGGCACCATCTGGCCGTCGAGATTCTTCACCTGAAGCTTCAGGATGTCCTCGGGCCGCGTGCGGTACTGCGAATCGGCCTGGATGTAGACCTGGAGGCTCAGGCCGAACTTGTTGAACCGGTTGACGTAGGTCGAGCCCATGTAGCTCGACAGCGTCGTGAAGACATCGCCGACCGGGACCCTGAGCGATTCCGCCTTCACGCGATCGACCTCGACCCGCACGTGCGGGGCGCCGGCCCGGAACGACGTGACGAGGTTGGTCAGCGCCGACTGCGTGCTGGCGTTCTGGATCATCGTGTCGGTGATGGCCTGCAGCTTGGTGTAGTCGAAGCTGCCGTCCTTCTGCTCGATCTGCATCTGGAAGCCGCCGGCATTGCCGATGCCCTGGATGGCGGGCGGCACGATGACGAAGGCGCGGCCGTCCTCGAGCGACTTCAGTTTCTCCATCAGGCCGAGCACGATCGAACGCAGGTCCTGCCCGGGTTGCTTCAGGCGCGTGTCCCAGTCCTTGAGGATGACGTACGAAACGGCGGCGTTCGCCAGCGACGAGTTGTTGTCGAGCACAGACATGCCGCCCAGTGCGACCACGTTCTCGACGCCGGGCGCCGCCATGGCGATCTCGGCGGCCTTGTGCAGCGTGGCCCCGGTACGCTCGAGCGAGGCGCCGTCGGGCAGCTGCACGCCGATGATGACGTAGCCCTGATCCTCGTTCGGAATGAACGCCGTCGGCAGCCGTGCGACGCCCCAGCCGCCGATGCCGGCCGCGATGAGCGCGATGACGACCATGATGCCGGCACGGTGGACCATGTGGCTGACCACCCAGGCGTAGCCATCCTCGAGCTTGTTGTAGACCTTGTTGAAGCTGCGGAAGAAGACGTTGCGCTTCTCCGGCGGCGTCGCGGGCCGCAGCCACATCGCGCACTGGGTGGGCTTGAGCGTCGCGGCGTTGATCGCACTGATCAACGCGGTGGCGGCGATCACCAGCGCGAACTGGGCGAACATCTGGCCGGTGAGGCCCGGCAGGAAGGCGGCCGGCAGGAACACCGACATCAGCACCAGGGTAATGCCGATGACGGGGCCGAACAGCTCGTCCATCGCCTTGATCGAGGCGTCGTGCGGCGTCATCCCGCGCTCGATGTGATGCGCCACGCCCTCGACGATCACGATCGCGTCGTCGACCACGATGCCGATGGCCAGCACGATGCCGAACATGGTCGTGGTGTTGATGGTGAACCCGAGGGCGGCCATGGCGGCGAAGGCGCCGATGATCGTGACCGGGATCGTGGTGGCAGGCACCAGCATGGCACGCCAGTCCTGCAGGAAGACCACGATCACGATCAGGACCAGGATGCCGGCCTCGATCAGGGTCATGAAGACCTCGTGGATCGACGCGGTCACGAAGCGTGTGGTGTCGAACGGCACTTCGTAGGCGAGGCCGGGCGGGAAAGACTTGGACAGCTCGGCCATCTTCGCCTTTACGCGCTTGGCGACGTCGAGCGCGTTGGCGTCGGGGAGCTGGTAGATCGCGAGGCCGGAGTTGGGCTTGCCGTTGATGTGCGAGGTCTGGGAGTAGGTCTGGGCGCCGAGCTCGACGCGGCCGATGTCGCGCACCCGCACGATGCGGCCGCCATTGCCCTGGTCGGCCTTGACGATGATGTTGCCGAATTCCTCCGGCGTGCTGAGGCGGCCGACGACGTCGATCGTGTACTGGAAGTCGAGCCCCTTGGGCGCCGGTGGCTGGCCGACCTGGCCCGCCGTCACGTCCTGGCTCTGCTGCTGGATGACCTTGCTCACATCCGACGGCGTCAGGCCGAAGGCATAGAGCTTCTGCGGATCGAGCCAGACGCGCATCGAATACTGGCCGACGCCGAGCACGTTGACGTTGCCGACGCCCGGAAGGCGCGCGAGTTCGTTGACGAGGTTGATGGTGGCGTAGTTACTGAGATAGAGGCTGTCGTAGCGCTGGTCGGGTGAGGTCAGCGAGACGATCTGCAGGATCGACGTCGACTTCTTCTGGACGACGAGGCCCTGCGCCTGGACGGGAGCCGGCAGCGACGCGAGCGCGGCGCTGACCTGATTCTGCACCAGCACCTGCGCGAAATCGAGATCGGTGCCGATCTCGAAAGTCACGGTGAGCGTGTAGGTGCCCGAGTCCGTGCTGTAGGACTGCATGTAGATCATCTTCTCGACGCCGTTGACCTGCAGCTCGACAGGCAATGCGACGTCGTTGACGACTACGGCGGCGCTCGCGCCCGGATAGGTCGTCGTGACCTGGACCGTGGGCGGCACGACGTTGGGATATTGCGCGACCGGCAGGGTCGCCAGCGCCACGCCACCGATCAGCACGATGATGATGGCGAGGACGTTGGCCAGGACCGGCCGGTTGATGAAGAACGCGGAAATCATGGCTGCGTTTCCCGGCCGGTCACTTGGGGGCGGCGGGAGTGGCGGGCGCCGTAACGGGGATGGGCGTCAGCTTGGGAACGACCTTGGCGCCGGGGATCGCGGCGCCGTTCAGGTTCAGCACGACCTGGTCGTCGGCCTTCAGTCCCGTCGAGATCACGCGCAGGCCGTTGGAAAGAAGCTGGCCGGTGGTGACCCGGGTCTGCATGACGACGTTGTCCTTGCCGATCGTCAGGAGATACTTCCCGGCCTGGTCTTCGGAGATGGTCCGATTGGGCACCAGCAGCGAGGCGGTGGCGCCCAGGCCCTGCGGGACCTTCACTCTCACGAAGAAGCCGGGAATGAGCGTGCGCGTCGGATTGCTGAACAGGCCGCGGACCAGAATGGTGCCGGTCGTCGCATCGAGTTCCGGCGAGACGTAGTTCAGGAAACCCTTGTGGGGAAAACCTTCCTCGTTCATCAGGCCGATTTCCAGCGGAACCTTGCTCAGTTCCTCGACGTCCAGGCGGCGATCCTTCAGGTTCTGGCGGATCTGCAGCACGTCCTGTTCGCTCATGTTGAACGTGACGTACATCGGATCGAGCTGGACGATCGTCGCCAGCTTGGTGGCGCTCGTGGCGCCGACCAGTTCGCCGACCGAGACCAGATGCTTGCTGACGATGCCGTCGAAGGGCGCGGTGACCGTGGTGTAGCCGAGGTTGGTCTGGGCGATCGTGAGATTGCCCTCGGCATTCTCGACGTTGGCCCGCGCATTGTCGCGCTTGGCCTTGGCCGTGTCGTAGGTGGCCTGGGCGGAGACGTTCTGGCGGAGCAGGGTTTCCTGGCGGGTGAACTCGGCTTCGGCCTGCGCCAGCGAAGCCTTGGCGCCGTCGAGCTGGGCCTCGGCTTCCTTGACCTTGGCCTTGTACATCGTCTGCTCGATGCCGAAGAGCTGCTGGTCCTTCTTGGCCTCGGAACCGTCGACATAGTTCTGCGAGGTCAGGAAGCCCTCGACGCGGGCGACGAGATCGACGGTCGCGAAGGCCACGGTATTGCCGGTCAGCACCTCGAAGGGCGCCACGTCCTGCTTGACGGGCACGCCGACGCTGACCTCGGCGGGCGGCGGCGGCTGGAACTTGTTCTCGGGCTTGCAGCCGGCAAGCAGCGCGGCCAGCGCGACGGCGCCCATGAGGGGCGCCAGGGCGCGAAGAGGTCTCGTGACTGCAAAAACTACGGCTTCATCGCTACGATTCGACATATTTCCGACGATGCTCCCCGCGAGGCCGGCCCCAGCGTTAGCGCATCCCATGCACGATTGCCACCGCCCAGCGGCCTCACACTCGCTTGAACACAAGCGACAGATTGTTTGCCGGCATCTCGATGATCTCCGGCCCGGAAAACCCCTGCTGATGGGCGAGTTCCGTCACGGTCTCCAGGTCGCGCACGCCCCATGCGGGATTGCGCCGCTTGAGGTCGGCGTCGAACGCTTCGTTGCTGGGCGCGGTGTGCCGGCCGCCCCGGCGGTAGGGGCCGTAGGTGAAGAGCAGGCCGCCCGGCGGCAACAGCCGCGCGGCGCCCGAGACCAGCCCGATCGCGGCTTCCCAGGGCGCGATATGGATCATGTTGCAGCAGAGGACGGCGTCGGCGCGCTCGACCGGCCATGTCGCCCGGGTGACGTCGATTTCCAGCGCCGGCCGCACGTTGCCGAGGCCCAGTGTCCGGACCCAGTCGTCGACGCTGGCACGGGCGCCGGCATCGGGGTCGCTCGGCTGGAAGATCAGGTTGGGGCGAGCGGCGGCGTAATGCACGACATGCTCGCCGGTGCCGCTGGCAATCTCCAGCACCAGGCCTTCAGCGGGCAGCCGCGGCTGCAGCACGTCGAGAATCGGTTGCCGGTTCCGGGCCGCTGCCGGTGCTTCGCGCTTCATCGTGCCTCCTGGATCGCTTGCCAGATCCGCGAGGGCGTCGCCGGACCGTCGAAGCCTTTCACGCCGAGCGGTGCCAGCGCGTCAAGGATGGCGTTGGCGATGGCGGGAAAGGCCGCGATCGCGCCGGCCTCGCCGCACCCCTTCACGCCCAGGGGATTGGTGGTGCAGCGCGTGGCGTTGAAGCCGAGGTCGAAGGACGGCAGGTCGTCGGCGCGCGGCAGGGCGTAGTCCATGAACGAGCCGGCCACCATCTGGCCCGACGCGCCGTCATAGGTCGCGTGCTCCAGCAGCGCCTGGCCCGAACCCTGGGCCATCGCGCCATGCGCCTGGCCGGTGGCGATCATCGGATTGACCAGCACGCCGTAATCGTCGACCGCGGTGTAGCGCGCGAGGTCGACCCGGCCGGTATCGCGGTCGATCTCGACCTCGACGACGTGCGCGCCATTGGGAAAGGTCATGTGCTCGCGCTTCCAGGCATGGAAGGTGTCGAGCGGCTTTCCTGTCTCGCGGCCGAGTGCGGCCACCTCGATCAGGCCGATGGCGCGGTCGGTGCCGGAGACCACGAAGCGCCCGTCCTCGAAGCGGATGTCGGCCTCCGAGGCTTCGAGCGCATCGGCCGCCAGCACGGTGCCCTTGGCGATGATCTCGTCGGAAGCCCGCCAGATCGCGGTGCCGCCCATGTACGTGGCGCGCGAACTGCCGTGGCCGCCGCCGAACGGGATCGCGTCGGTATCGCCCTGTACCAGGCGGATGCGCGCGTTGGGCACGCCCAGCCGCGTGCTGAGGATCTGCGGGAAGGTCGTCTCGTGGCCCTGGCCGATGTGCTGCGTGCCGGTGATCAGCGAGACCGTGCCGTCGGCCTCGAAGCGCACGTCGACATTTTCGTCCGGCGGCCCGCCGGTTGCCTTGATGTGATAGGCGACGCCCAATCCGCGAAGCCGGCCGCGTCGCTCGCTCTCGCGCTTTCGCGTGCCGAAGCCTGTCCAGTCGGCGCGTGCCAGCGCATGGTCGAGCGATTCGGCGAAATGGCCGCTGTCGACCTCGAAGCCGAAGGCGTTGGTCATGGGCATCGCCTCCGGCGGGACCATGTTGCGCCGCCTGAGCTCGGTGCGGTCGAAGCCGGTCTGGCGCGCCGCCGCATCGATCAGCCGCTCGACGATGTTGATCGCCTCGGCGAAGCCCGGTCCGCGCGTCACGCCAATTGGCGCGGTGTTGGTGACGGCCGCCACGACATGCAGCGCGATCGAGGGGATGCGGTACACCGAGCCCTGCAGGTGGATGTACTGGTAGGTCTGCACGCCGCCGCCGGCGCCGGCCATGTAGGCGCCGAGGTTTGCGAGGCTTGCGATCCGGAGCGCCAGGAACCTGCCCTCGGCGTCGAGCGCCAGCGACGCCTCGGCCTGCATGTCGCGCGCGGCGTGGTCCGACAGGAACACCTCGCTGCGGCTGGCGATCCATTTCACCGGCCGGCCGACCTTGCGCGCAGCCCACAGGATCAGCGCGTGCTCGACATAGGCGAAGTTCTTGGCGCCGAAGCCGCCGCCGACATCGTGCGCCACGAAGCGCACGTCTTTCGCTTCCGCGCCGAGCGAGCGGGCGACGAAGTTGCGGTTGATGTGGATGTTCTGGCTCGAGACGTGGAGCGTGTAGCGGCCGCTCGCCGGATCGAAGGTGCCGACCCCGCCGCGAGGCTCCATCGGGTTCATCACGATGCGATGATTGTCGAGCCTGAGCGACACGACGTGCGCGGCCGTCGCGAAGGCCGCTTCGGCGCCCTGCGTGTCGCCGGTGTGCCAGTCGAGGCAGGTGTTGCGCGGAATCTCGTCGGCAAGCTGCGGTGCGCTTTCGGCACGGGCTGCCTCGGCCGAGGTCACGACCGGCAGCGGCTCGTAGTCGACGACGACCAACTCCGCCGCATCGAGTGCCTGGGCGTGAGTCCCGGCCACGATCAGTGCCACCGGCTCGCCGGCGAAGCGGACCTTGTCCCGGGCCAGCAGCGGCTGAGGCGCGAAGGCGAAGGGCTCGCCGGTCTGCACGTTGGCTTCGGCGTAGGGGCGCAGCGGCTTCAGCCCGTCGGCTTCGGCATCGGCTGCCGTGAGCACCGCGAGGACGCCCGGTGCCGAGCGCGCTTCCGCCGTATCGATCGACCTGATGCGCGCGTGCGCATGCGGCGAGCGCAGCACGACGGCCTGCACCATGCCGTCGAACTTGAGATCGTCGAGATAGGCGCTTTGTCCGGTGACGAACCGTGCATCCTCGCGCCGCCGCGGCGAGTCTCCCATCCGTTCGATCGTCATGTGCGCAACGTCTCCGCGTTCTGTGCCTGACGCTTTTCGTCCCACCAGTCCCGCATCTGGAGCCCCCAATAGGCGAGCTGCGTCGCCGCGCGTCCCACGGGACCGCCGGCCCAGCCGGTACCGAACGGCGCGAACAGGGCGGCGCGCGTCGGGTCACCGAGGATGCCGGCCGCAACCGCATCGGCGCCCGCCGCGGTCTGCGCGAGGCCATGGCCGCCGAAGGCCGAGCAGACCCAGAGGCCGGGCTTGATCTTGCCGACCTGGGGCATCTTGTGCGGCGCGTAACCCATGATGCCGGGCCAGGCATATTCGATCCCGATCTCGCCAAGCTGCGGATAGACCGAGAGGATGTCGCCGCGCATCATCTCGCGCAGCCGCGGCGGCTCGCTGGTGTCGGTCGTGATGCGGCCGCCCCACAGCAGCCGGTCGCCGTCGACGACGCGGTAATAGTCGCCGGCGCGGCGGGTGTCGGAGATGGCGCCGGTCCAGCGGATCGCTTCACCCAATCGCGGGCCGAGCTTCCCGGTCACGGCCACGTAGGTCGCGACCGGCAGCACCGCGCGCGCGATGCGCGGCTGCACGGTCCCGAGATCGGCATTGCCGGCCAGCACGACATGCTGTGCTTTCACGCCGCCGCGGGGTGTGCGCAGCCGCCAGTCACCGCCATCGCGCGACAGTTCGAGGGCTTCGGTATCCTCGTGGACACGGCCGCCGTGGCGCTCGATGTCGGCGGCCAGCGCGAGCGCGAGGTTCAGTGGATGGATATGGAAGGACGTCGGATCGTGGATCGCCTGGTGGTAGCGCGCGGTGTCGAGCACCTCGCGCACGCGCGCGGTTGGCCAGGGTTCGAACGATGCCCCGAGCTGGCCGGCGAGCTTGCGCGTGCGGTCCGCGAAGTCCCCGCCCTGGTCGGTGCGGGAGACGCTGAGCTTGCCCTGGCCCATCAGGATGTCGGGGCGGCCGAGTTCGGTGAGCGCTTCACGCACGATGGCGACGCCGCGCTGCGACTGCGCATAGAGCTTTCGCGTGTGGTCGAGGCCCAGCCGCTCGATCAGCGCACCGGAGCGCTGCGCGTAGCCCGGACCGACGAAGCCGCCGTTGCGCCCCGATGCACCCCAGCCGATGCGCCGGCGCTCCAGCAGCAGGATCCGTTTGCCCTGCCGCGCGAGCAGGCGCGCGGTGTGCAGGCCCGCGAAGCCTCCGCCCACGACCGCGACCTCAGCCTCTTCCTGTGTGGTCAGGGGCGCATGGCCGCGGTTCTCGTCTCGCGTGGCGGCATACCAGCTCGCCGGATAGTCGTTCTCGGCCATTCCCATTCTTCTCCGCGAGAAGAGGTGCCACAGGAAGGCTTGCGCGGTCACGCCCCGTCCCGCACTAATTTTGCCAAGGACTTTCTACCGGCTTTTGCAATTCTGGAGGACGCATGTCGATCGATTTCGACGCGGTGATCATCGGCGCGGGGTTCGGTGGCATGTACATGCTGCACCGTCTTCGCCAGAAGGGCTTTACGGCGCGCGTATTCGAGGCCGGCAAGGGCGTCGGCGGCACCTGGTACTGGAACCGCTATCCCGGCGCGCGCTGCGACGTCGAGAGCGTCCAGTATTCCTACCAGTTCTCGCCCGAGCTGGAGCAGGAATGGGAATGGAGCGAGCGTTACGCCACCCAGCCCGAGCTTCTGCGCTACGCCAACCACGTCGCCGACCGCTTCGACCTGCGCCGCGACATGCGCTTCGAGACGCGCGTCGGCAAGGCGACGTTCGACGAGGCGGAGAACCTGTGGCGGATCGAGACCGAGAAGACCGGCGCCTCCGGGACGGCCGGGACGGTCACGGCGCGCTTCATCATCACCGCGATGGGCTGCCTGTCCTCGCCCAACACGCCGAAAATCCCCGGCCTGGAAGACTTCAAGGGGCCGACCTATCACACCGGCAACTGGCCGCATGAGGGCGTCGATTTCACCGGCAAGACGGTGGGCGTGATCGGCACCGGCTCCTCGGCGATCCAGTCGATCCCGGTGATGGCCGCGCAGGCGAGGCACCTCACCGTGTTCCAGCGCACCGCCAACTACACGGTGCCGGCGCACAACAAGCCGCTCGATCCCGACTATGTGCGCGAGGTGAAGGCGAACTATCCGGAGATGCGCAAGCGGGCCAAGACCAAGCCGGCCGGCATCGACTTCACCATCAATCCGGCCTCGGCGGCCGCGACGCCGGAGGAGGAGCGCACTCGCCAGTTCCAGGAGCGCTGGGACTATGGCGGGCTGGGATTCATGGCCTCGTTCTCGGACCTGCTGCTGAACGACGACTCGAACAAGTTCGCGGCGGACTTCGTGCGCGCCAAGATCGGCGAGGTCGTAAAGGATCCGGAGACGGCGGCAGCGCTGGTGCCGAAGAACATCATCGGCTGCAAGCGGCTGTGCGTCGACACCGGCTATTGGGCGACCTTCAATCGGCCGAACGTGACTCTGGTCGACATCAGCGACGAGCCGATCGAGCGCATCACCGCCACCGGCCTGCGCGCCAAGGGCGAGGACTACACCTTCGATTGCCTGGTGCTGGCGACAGGCTTCGACGCCATGACCGGCGCGCTGCTCAAGGTCGATTTCCGCGGCCGCGGCGGCGTGCCCCTGAAGGACCGCTGGAACGAGGGGCCGAAAACCTATCTCGGCCTGACCGTCGTCGGCTTTCCCAACCTGTTCATGATCACCGGCCCCGGCAGCCCCTCGGTGCTGACGAACATGCTTCCCTCGATCGAGCAGCATGTCGACTTCATCGCCGACTGCCTCGCGGCGATGCGCGCGAAGGGCAAGACGGTGATCGAGGCGGAGCCCGAGGCGCAGGAAGCCTGGGTCGGCCATGTCGGCGACGTGTCCAACATCACGCTGCGCTCGACCTGCAGTTCCTGGTATGTCGGCGCCAACATCCCCGGCAAGCCGAGGGTGTTCATGCCCTATATCGGCGGTCTGCCCGCCTACATCCAGGCCTGCGAGAAGGTCGTGGCCAACGGCTACGAGGGGTTTGCACTGGCCTGAGCCTGGAATTGCCTCCCCCTCGCGGATGGGGAAATGTCGGCGTCTCGCGGCTTGTAGCCAAGCCGCCTAGCCGACGGAGGAGTCAATCTTTATTCGGCGCTCCCCGACATAACTTCGCGATTTGCTTGCTGTTCAATGGACAAGCGTCGCTCGGCTAGATCCGGCGGGCGAAGGGGCGTTCGTTCCAGTTCCTGTAGAAGGTCTGGCGCTGGGCGGTGTCCAGCACCTTGCCGGCATCCGTCATGGCCTGGGTCATGCGCTTCGACACCGTATCGACGGCCTGGATCTGCCGCTGGCGCAGCCGTTCGATCGTGGCCGGGTCGATCTTGTCCGCGCTCATGGCTTCGCGCAGCGCGGTGTCGGTGCTGGCGCGCCGGGTACGCAGCCGCTGAACCTCGTGCGCCGCGGCTTCCAGGATGCCGACGATCTCGATCTTCTGGTCGAGTGTGGCGGTGGTGCCGGCCAGGGCTTCGCTGACGCGCCGCTCGAGCGCCTCGGGGTAGCGAGCCGCCACGACGGTGATCGTGCCGGGCGGGTCGTTTTCGGCCTGCGCGGGAACCGTGAAGGCGACACAGGCGGTGAGCAGCAGCGCCAGGAGGCTTCGAAGGGGCGATGTCGTCATGTCGGTCTCTCAAGCAGTGATGCGTTTGGGGGAGAGCACCATGGGCGCCGCCGGTTTCGTCTTCTTCTCGCGAAGGTAAAGTTGTGTAAGCGGGGCGCCCTGTTCGTACGGATTGACGTCCGTGGCCGTATCGTCTTAAGTGTTAACTCGTTGGTTAAATAATGCGCGGTGCCCCGCATGTTGAAGATCCTGGCCATCGTTGGCACGGTCGTCGTCGTGGCGATCGCGGCGATCCTGATCTACGCCTCGACCAAGCCCGATTCCTTCCGCGTCGAGCGGTCGACGGCGGTGAATGCGCCGCCGGAAAAAATCTTTCCCTATATCGAGGGTCTGAAGCGCTGGACCGAATGGTCACCCTACGAAGGCCGGGATCCTGCGATGAAGCGCATTTACAGCGGGGCGGAGAGCGGCAAGGGTGCCGTCTACGAGTGGGACGGCAACAAGAATGTCGGGGCCGGCCGCATGGAGATCCTCGAGTCCACACCGCCGCACAAGGTCGTCATCAAGCTCGATTTCCTGAAGCCCTTCGAAGGTCACAACACCGCGGAACTCACCGTGGAACCGAAGGGCGGCCAGACGATTGTCACATGGGCGATGTACGGTCCGAGCACATTCATGACCAAGCTGGTCGGCACGTTCATGGACATGGATGACATGATCGGCCGCGATTTCGCGGCCGGTCTCGCGAAGCTGAAGGCCATCGTCGAGAAATAGTCACCGTCTCGGGGAGATTCTCATGCTCAGCGGAGTGCGTACCCTCGCCGTCATCCTGGCGATGACGGCGCCGATACCGGCCCTTGCCCAGGCGTCCCTGCCGCCCGGCGTGTTCGCCGCGGAGCGCGACCTCGCGCTGGCGACCGCCGGGGCCTATACACTCGACGAGGCGCACACGGCGGTGATCGTGCGCGTGTCCCATCTCGGCTATTCGCAGAGTGTCTTCCGCTTCGACCGCGTGAAGGGCTCGCTCGATTGGAACCCGTCGGCGATCGAGACGTCGCGGCTCTCCGCCACCGTCAATGTCGACTCGATCACGACCAACGTGAAGGGCTTTGCCGAGGAACTCTCCGGCGATGGCTTCCTCAAGGCCAAGATCTTCCCGCAGGCGACCTTCGTGTCGACCGCGTTCAAGCCCACCGACAAGACGCGCGGCAAGGTCGAAGGGCAACTCACCCTGATGGGCAAGACGAAGCCCCTGACCTTCGACGTCGACTTGGGCGGCGCCGGCAAGGGTTTCGACAACAAGCCGAGGATCGGCGTGCATGCGGTCGCGACGATCAACCCGCAGGATTACGGCCTGCCGCCGTTCTTCGCCGACCCCATCCAGATCCAAATCGATACAGAGTTCGAGAAGAATCAGTAAGAGAGGAGAGAGACATGGCGATCCAACCGTATCTGTTCTTCAACGGCCGCTGCGAGGAGGCGCTTGCCTTCTACAAGGAGAAGCTCGGCGCCAGGGTCGACATGCTGATGCGCTTCAAGGAGAATCCCGACAAGGGCGCGGCCGAGTGCATGCCGGTCGATCCCGAATCGGTCATGCATGCCAGCATGCATATCGGCGATGCGATGATCATGTGCTCCGATGGCATGGGAAGCGACGGCAAGACCAACTTCCAGGGCTTCTCGCTGGCGCTCAACGTCGCCAATGAGGCCGAGGCCGATAAGGCCTTCGAGGCGCTGGCCAAGGAGGGCCAGATTCAGATGCCGATCGGCAAGACGTTCTTCTCGCCGCGCTTCGGCTGCGTCGCCGACAAGTTCGGCGTGTCGTGGATGGTGATCGTGCCGCAGGAAATGTGATCACGACTGTCCTCCCCCGTCACACGGGCAGGGCTATCGCAAGCTAGGGACCTTTCGCCTTTATCAGAACGCCGACCACAACGGCCTTTCGAGGCACATGCGATAGCCCTGCCCGTGTGACGGGGGAGGTGAAGAGAGTGGTTGCGACCTACTTCTTCTCGACGTTGGCCGAGCGAAGCGGCACGCCGAACTCGCGGCGGCAGACGTCGGCCAGGACTTCCACACCCTTGCGGATCGTCTCCGGTTCGGGGTTGGCGAAGCAGAGGCGCAGGCGCGAGCGGGCATATTCCTTGTTGGTGGACCATTCCGGACCGGGATTGAGCGACACGCCGGCGGCCAGCGCCGCCTGGGCGAGCTTGGTCGTGTCGACCTGGTCCGGCAGCTTGATCCAGAGATAGATGCCGCCCTCGGGGTCGCCGAACTCGGCGGCGGTGCCGAACTGCTCGGCCAGTGCCTCGCGCAGGACCTGCAGCTTGGCGGACAGGGTCTTGTTGAGCTTCGGCACGTGGTTGGCGAAGTGCTGCGTGCAGAACTCCGCCAGCACCATCTGCTCCAGCGCGCCGGAGCCCGCATCCTGCTTGAGGCCGAGGATGCGTCCCAGGATCTCCCACTTGGCGACGATGTAGCCGACGCGCAGCGCCGGCGCGATCGACTTGGAGAAGGAGCCGATGAAGATGACGCCTTCGCCCTCGGCCATGGCGTAGAGCGAGCGCGGCCGCTTGCCGCTCCAGATCAGGTCGGAATAGCACTCGTCCTCGAAGATCATGACGCCGTACTCGGCGGCGATCTTCAGCAGCTCCGCGCGGCGCGCCTCACCCATGATGGCGCCGGTCGGGTTCTGCACGGTCGGGATCGTGTAGATGTACTTGGGCTTGATGCCCTTCTGCTTCAGCTCCTCGAGCTTCTGCTTCAGCACGTCGAGCCGCAGCCCCTCCTGGTCGAGCGGGATGCCGACCACGTTGACGCCCAGCTTGTTCAGCTTGGTGAGGGCGCCGCCATAGGTTTCCTGCTCGATGATGACGGTGTCGCCCTTGGTCACCAGCAGGCTGTTGACCAGCTCGAGGCCCTGCATCGAGCCCGAGGTGATGAGGATCTCGTCCGAGGCGCATTCGATGCCGGCATGGTCCTTGAGTTTTCCGGCAAGGAACTCGCGAAGCGGCTTGTAGCCAAGCGGGCCGCTGTTCAGCCCATAGGTGGCAAGCGTCGCACCCTCGCGCTTCAGCACGGCCGTCGCCGCGTCGATCAGCGCCTGGACGGGCACGTTGGCGGCGTCGTTGTGGCCGCCGATGAAATTGTACTTCGGGAAGCCGTTCCACTTGGCGGCGGGAGCAGGCGTGCCCGGCGCCAGCAGGGGCGCGAAATCGAACGGAGCGGTCATGGTCGTTTCCTCTTTGGTTGACCAATTGCTGGGCCAACCAAAGAGGAATCGCAACAGATTTGCTGCGATCAGGCCGTCGCGCGGAACGAATTTGCGTGCGCCATGTTCCAGGCCCGTTGCCAGCGCGGGTTGTCGGTTCCCGAAACCAGCTCGCCCTCGGCCAGCGCCGGGTAGAGGTCGGCGAAGGTCTTGACCTCGGTGCCCGAGACGCGCTGCGAGATGTGGATCGGCTTGAAGTCGGTCGGATGGTCGAGGCCCGCGGCGGCGGTCAGCTCGGCCAGTTCGCTGAGCGTGGCGCGGTGGAAGTTTGCAACCCTCTCCATCTTGTCCGGCACGACCAGCGCGCGCTGGCGAGTCGGATCCTGGGTGGCGACGCCCGTGGGGCAGCGGTCGGTATGGCAGGACTGCGACTGGATGCAGCCCACCGCGAACATGAAGCCGCGCGCGGAGTTGCACCAGTCGGCGCCCAGCGCCATGGCGCGGATGATGTCGAAGGCGGTGACGATCTTGCCGGCGGCGCCGATCTTGACCCGGTGGCGGGCGCCGATGCCCACCATGGCGTTGTGCACGATGTGCAGTCCCTGGCGCAGCGGCTTGCCGACATGATCGAGAAACTCCAGTGGCGCCGCGCCGGTGCCGCCCTCCTTGCCGTCGACGACGATGAAGTCGGGGTAGATGCCGGTCTCCAGCATCGCCTTGCAGATCGCGAGGAACTCCCATTCATGGCCGACGCAGAGCTTGAAACCGGCGGGCTTTCCGCCGGAGAGGCGGCGCATCTCGGCGATGAACTGCATCATCTCGATCGGCGTCGAGAAGGCGGTGTGGTGCGAGGGCGAGATGCAGTCCTGGCCGACCGGCACGCCGCGCGTCAGCGCGATTTCCTCGCTGACCTTGGGACCGGGCAGCACGCCGCCATGGCCGGGCTTGGCGCCCTGGCTGAGCTTCAGCTCGACCATCTTGACCTGCGGGTTGGCGGCGCCGGCGGCGAAGCGCTCGGCCGAGAAGGTGCCGTCGGCGTTGCGGGCGCCGAAATAGCCGGAGCCGATCTCCCAGATGATGTCGCCGCCGCCCTCGCGGTGATAGGGGCTGTAGCCGCCTTCGCCGGTATCGTGTGCGAAGCCGCCGAGCTTGGCGCCGCTGTTCAGCGCGCGAATGGCGTTGGCGCTGAGCGCCCCGAAGCTCATGGCCGAGATGTTGAAGATCGAGGCGGAGTAGGGCTGCGTGCAGTCGGGCCCGCCGATGGTGATGCGGAAAGGCTCCTTGCTGACGGGCGTGGGCGAGATCGAATGGGTCATCCATTCGTAGCCTTCGGCATAGACGTCGTGGGTGGTGCCGAACGGCCGCACGTCGAGCGTCGACTTGGCGCGCTGGTAGACGATGGCGCGCCGGTCGCGCGGGAACGGCATGCCGTCCTTCTCGCCCTCGAAGAAATACTGCCGCATTTCCGGCCGGATGGCCTCGAAGATGAAGCGGAGGTGCGCGGCGATGGGATAGTTGCGCAGAACCGCATGCCGTGTCTGGTAGTAGTCGTAGAGGCCGACGAAGGTCAGGAACAGGGCGATGGCGAAGCCGACGCCGATCCACCACGAACGCGGGTCGACTGCCCAGGCGATGCCGAGCAGGACGGCGAAGAGCGTCGCCAGTGTCCAGGTGATGAATCGCGGCGTCAGCGGCAGCGGCATCGATTTCATTTCGGTTCCTCAGGCTTCATTGGCGGGCCAGACGCCCGCCCTCATTCTAGCGCACTTAACTGCGTTCGAATGACACGCTCTTGACGACGGCATGGACCTGCCGGCCGGGGGCGAGGCCCAGCCGGTCGACCGACTTAGCGGTCAGGCGGGCCATCAGCGTGGCGCCGTTGCAGTCCAGGCGGACATCGGCCTGCGCGCTGGCCGTCGGCGCGATGGCGGCAATCGTGCCGGCCAGCACGTTGAGGGCGCTGATCTCCTTCGGCGCCTGCAGGCTGAGCATCACGTCGCGGGAGCGGATATAGGCGCGAACGGGCGCACCGACCGGCACATCGAGGCGGGGCACCTGCAATTCGCCGGCGACGCTCTCCAGCACCGAGAGGTGGAAGGCCTCGTCGTGGCGGCTCACCCGCGCCTCGAGCACGGCACCGCCGTCGGTCGCATCCGCCAGGGGCAGGATGTCCTGCACGGGGCCCACGGCCGTCGCCCTGCCTTCGGTCATGATCACCACCGTCGTGGCGAGTCGCGCCACCTCGGCGACGGAGTGGCTGACATAGAGGATCGGCACGCCGGCCTCGTCCCGCAGCCGCTCGATATAGGGCAGGATTTCCGCGCGGCGCGACTCGTCCAGCGAGGCGAGCGGCTCGTCCATCAGCAACAGCCGCGGACGGGCCAGCAGGGCGCGGCCGATGGCGACGCGCTGCTTCTCGCCGCCCGACAGCGATTCCGGATTGCGTTCCAGCAGATGGCCGATGCCCAGCAGCCCGACAACCGCGCCGAGGTCAGCCGCTGCGCCGCCTTCGCCCCGGGCGAACCAGCGTCCATAGAGAAGGTTGCGCCGCACGCTGAGATGCGGGAACAGCCGGCTGTCCTGAAAGACGTAGCCGATGCGCCGCCGGTGCGCCGGCACGAAGACACCTCGTTCGGTATCGGCGAGCGCCTGCCCATCGACGATGACGCGACCCCGGTCGGGCCGGATCAATCCGCCGACGATGTTGACCAGGCTGGTCTTGCCCGAGCCCGAGCGGCCGAACAAAGCCGTCAGGCCGGGCGGCGCCGTGAAGCGTGCCTGAAGATGGAAGTCGCCGCGCTTGTGGTCGACGTCGACGTCGAGGCTCATGCCGCCTGCCGCCGTGCGCCGATGCGCTTGGCCAGCAGCTCCGATCCGAGGAGCGCCAGCATCGAGATGGCGATCGACACCAGGGTCAGGCGCATCGCCGCGGCGTCGCCTCCGGGAACCTGCGTCAGCGTGTAGATCAGCGACGGCAGGGTCTGGGTCTCGCCGGGAATGTTGGACACGAAGGTGATGGTGGCGCCGAACTCGCCCATCGACTTGGCGAAGGCCAGGATCGCGCCGGCGATGATCCCGGGCAGGCAGAGCGGCAGCGTCACGGTCGCGAACACCCAGAGCGGATTGGCGCCGAGCGTGCCGGCCGCCGCCTCGAGCCGCTGGTCCACGGCCTCGATGGAAAGACGGATGGCCCGGACCATAAGCGGGAAGC
Organism: uncultured Rhodospirillaceae bacterium; assembly: GCA_945952105.1. Lineage (GTDB taxonomy): Bacteria > Pseudomonadota > Alphaproteobacteria > Reyranellales > Reyranellaceae > Reyranella. Next base: position 51,456 of record CAMFGZ010000017.1, read on the forward strand.
CCATGATCGCGCAGGCGAGCGCCGCGCCGGTCCAGCGGAAGGAGAAGACGATGCCGAATTCCTCCGCGAGGAAGCCGCCGATCGGTCCACGCCGGCCGAACGACAGGAGAAGAAGGTAACCGGTGACGACCGGCGGCAGGATCAGCGGCAGGTGGACCAGCGTGTCGAGCACGCTCTTGCCCCAGAAGCGCCCGCGCGCCAGCATCCAGGCAACAGCGATGCCCGCCGGCAGGCTGAACAGCGTCGCCGTCGTGGCGATCAGGAGGCTCAGCCGTACGGCCGTCCATTCTTCCGGAGTCATGTCCTCTTCCTGGTCAGGAAGTCGGTATAGTCCGCCGGATATAGCGCTGCGTCCAGAGCCTGCTCGCCGCGACGAGTCCGCGCCGCACGGCAGCCAGCACTATCACCAGCAGCGAGACGGCCAGCACCTTCTGCGCCGGGCGCGGCACCAGCTCGGGATCGAGATTGGCCGCCAGGACGCGCATTGGGTCGATCTTGTTCACCAGCCCGTACCAGGAGGCCTCGAAGGCGACCGTGAACAGGGTGGCGCCGAGGGCGAGCAGGAAGAGGCCGGCGAAGCGCGTGCGCAGCCCCGGCGGCAGGACGCGCCACAGCATCAGCCAGGCGAAGAGGCCGGCGGCGAAGGCGGCCTCGCCGATCTTCACTTTCGACTGGATGAAGAAATGCAGGAGCGCCAGCGCGACCGCCGGATAGACCAGCCAGTGCAGGCGCTTCCAGTTTCGCTTCAGTTTCTTCTGCCAGCCGTTGGTCGAGGTGATCGCGAGCGCGACGAGGGCCAGCAGGGCCACGAAGCCGATGGTGAGATAGAAGCGCTTCACGATCTCCGTGGCGACGACGACCAGGTTCCATTTCTGGTCGAGCACGTAGATCAGCAGATGGGCGACGGCGTAGAGCGCGGCCGCCACGCCGACGCGCCGCCTGATGTGGATCAGCGGCATCCAGTCGAAGATCGCGCGCGCCGGCGTCAGCGCCAGCGAAACCAGCAGCAGGACGACCGCCCAGTCGCCGGTCGCATGGGTGGCGAGCGTCACCGGGCGCGGATCGAGGTCGCCAGTGTACCAGCGCCAGGCGAGATCGACGGCGGGGAGGCAGAGCGCGACCAGCGTCGCGAGCCTCAGCCAGGAGATGATACGCTGATGGGACACAGTGGGACCCTACGCGATCGGCCGATCAACGGCCGGTCAAAGATGCGTCATCGCTGGTTGCCGAACAGATACTTGTAGGTGCCGATCGTGGGGGCCGCCTCGACGCCGAAGGGCTTCAGTCGCGACATCGTGAACAGCGAACGCGCGGCGGTCCCGACGGCGGTGACGTCCGAGCCCTCCAGCAGCACGACCCATTCGGATTCGTCCGCCCGGGGATGATCCATGCTCTTGTCCTGCAGCGGCGCATGGACGACTTCGAGGTCGTTCTCGCCGGCCGCCGCGCCCAGGACGCCGGGACGCGCGATCAGCTTCGGGAGCGCCTGGGTGGAGAGCCATTCCGCCAGTGCGTTGCGCCGGTGCAGGTCCGGCACGAAGCGCACCGTGGCCAGCGCCGCGCCGATACCGTGCGTCTGGTCGACCTGGATGCGCAGGGTCAGCCGGGTGAAATGCGTGAAGCGCGCCATCACCCTCTGGCTCCACGGCGTCTGGTGGTCGAGCGTGCGCAGGTAGTTCTCCGTGCCCAGGATGGCGACGGTGTCGCATTCGTAGACCGCGAGATACTTGGGCTTGCCATGCGCGGAGGCGTAGCGGCGGCCGCGATGGAAGCCCGGCAGGTTCACACGATCGTCGATGTGCTCGCGATTGTACCACTCGTTGTAGTCACGCTCGTCCCGCGCCGACACGTCTGTGAACGTGAGCAGCATTCCCTTGCCGAGGAGGGGCATCAATAACTCCGATTTCTGGGGCGCAGAATGCCGCTAAAGCCCGGCTTTTGCCATGGCCCGAATCAGGGGGTCTTTCGTGCCTTCTCGCCGATGACGATGCGTATGGAGGCGTCGGTCGGGCTGGGCGTCTGAGGGCCGTTGAGCGTGCCGCGGAACCGGCCCCAGTTCGCCGGCCAGTCGCCCTTGCTCGCGTTGAAACCGGCCGAGTTCAACGAAGCCACGAGGGCGGAGGCCGCGTCGTGCACGGCCGGGTCGCTGCCGTCCCGCACGAGCACGACGACGCCATAGATGCCGGCGACGCCGCCCCAGGTCCATGTCTGCGGCAACCAGCCCGCCTCGCCGAGATCGGCGGACAGGGTCGCACCGAGGGCCGGAGCGTCGGATATCTGACCCAGCAGGAAGATGGCTGCTTGTGTCCCGGCAAATTTCTGCAGGCTCGCGACGAACGGAGAGGGTGGCGCCATGGGCGCTGTCGCCTTTTGCGGCTCCGCAGCAGGATCTGACGTCGGCTCCGGCGTGCGCGTGGTCGCATCCTTGACCAGTTTGCCCAGGTCGGCGAGGCGGCGCCGGATCTCGGCTGCGTCGAACAGCGGCGGCCTCGCGTTTTCGGTCGAAGGCCTGCTTTCGGGCGGTGCCTGCGCCGCCCGCTCCGTCGCATCGCGGGCGGCCCGCTCGAGCGCCGTGGCGCGCTCGCGTGCCTTCTCCGCTTCCTGCGCCAGTGCCGTCGCCTGGTCCCGCGCGAGCGAGACTTCCCGCTCGAGCTTCGCCGTACGATCCCGCTCGGTGGCGATGGCCCGTTCCAGCGTGGCGGCCTGCTCGCGCGCCGCCGAAGCCTCCCGCTCGCGCTGCGCGGCCTGGCTTTCCACCTCCTTGTAGTGATCCAGCGCGGCCTGTTCGTGGGCGCGCACGGCGCCGCTGTAGCGGAACGACAGGAACGTCGTGATGCCGAGCGCCGTCGCGGCCAGGAGAGTCGCGACCAGGCTCGCGATCATGGCCTTGTCCATGATCGAGGCCCATCCCCGAAGCTGATCGATGTCCATGTTCACCGGCTGGTTGGAGCGCATGCCAAGCCCGTGCGCTCCCCACGCGCGATTAACAATCGGCGAATCGCCGCCGGCCGGTGAATTGCCGTGACAAATCGGAGGCGTGGCCATGTGCCTGTCTGGTCTATGCTTCTGGCTCTTCGGGAGGAACAATCATGAAAATCGCCAGGATCGAGGATCTCCACTGCGACGCCGGCTGGCGCGACTTTTCCTTTCTAAAGATCACGACCGACGACGGATTGGTCGGCTGGTCCGAATACAACGAAGGCTATGGCAGCGCCGGCCTCACTGCCGTGATCCGCCGCATGGCGCAGGCGCTGATCGGCCAGGATCCGCGGCCCGTCGAGCGCATCATGTCGACCATTTACGCCATCACCCGCCAGGCGCCGGGCGGCATGAACCAGCAGGCGATGGCGGCCATCGAGAACGCGCTGATCGACATCAAGGCCAAGGCGCTGGGCATCCCCGTCTGCGAACTGTTCGGCGGGCCGGTGCGCGATCGCCTGCCGCTCTACTGGTCGCATTGCGGCAGCTACCGCTTCCGCAACGCCGAGGTGATGGGCGTCGAGCCGGTGCGCTCGCTCGACGACCTGGTGAAGCTCGGTCGCCACGTGAAGGAGCGCGGCTTCAAGGCGCTGAAGACCAACATCTTCCGCTTCGATCTCGATCCGCCGAACATGTACCAGCCGGGCTTTGGCCGCAGCCCCGGCGGGCCCGAGCTGAATGCCGACGGCGCCGTGCTGGGCGCGATCTCGGACGGGCTGGCGGCGTTCCGCCAGGGCGCCGGCCACGAGATAGGCATCCTTCTCGACACCAACTTCAACTTCAAGACCGAGGGCTACATCAAGGTCGCGCGGGCCTGCGAGCCCTACAACCTCTTCTGGCTGGAGATCGACTCCTACGATCCCGAGGGTCTGCGCCTGATCCGCGACCGCGCCTCGATGCCGATCGCCTCCTGCGAATCGCTGTTCGGCCGCCGCCAGTTCCGGCCCTACTTCGAGAACCGCTCGATCGACGTCTCGATCATCGACGTGCCGTGGAACGGGCTCGCCGAGTCGCTGAAGATCGCCTCCATGGCCGAGGCCTACGAGATCAACTGCGCGCCGCATAATTTCTACGGCCACATGTCGACGCTGATGAGCGCACACCTCTGCGCCGCCATGCCCAACTTCCGCATCATGGAAATCGATATCGACGACGTGCCGTGGAAGGACGATCTGGTGACTCACCCGCCGGTGATCCAGAATGGCGAACTGATCGTGCCCACCCGGCCCGGCTGGGGCGCCGACATCAACGAGGAGGCGGTCAGGGCGCATCCGCCGAAGAACCCGCATCCCTGAGAGGAAGAGACAATCCCATGGTCTACGAGTTTCGCACCTACACGCTGGCGCCCGGCAAGATGCCGGAGTACCTCAAGGCGGCCGAGACGATCGGCCGTCCGGCGCGCGGCAACAATTACGGCGTCAACCACGGCTACTGGACGTCGGAGTTCGGCGCGCTGAACCAGATCTGGCACCTGTGGAAGTACGACAGCTACGAGGAGCGCACGCGCCTGCGCACCGAGCTGCAGAAGAACGAGGACTGGACCGAGAAGTATATCCCGATCGTTCGGACCTGCGTCGTTCGCCAGGACCTGCGCCTGATGAACCCCGTGGTCGACATCAAGCCGGACGACGGCACGACCGGCAACGTCTACGAGCTGCGCATCTATCGCTGCGGCCTGGGAGGTGCGGTGCAATACGGCAAGGACTTCAAGGAAGTCCAAGCGGCCCGCGAGAAGTATTCGCCGATCTGGGGCGCCTGGACCGGCGAGTTCCCGCAGCCCAACGAATGGATCCATCTCTGGCGCTACAAGAACCTCCAGGAGCGCTTCGAGGCCCGCGCCGCGGCGATGAAGGATCCGGCGTGGCAGGCCTATCTGGCCAAGGGCCCGGCCAAGCTGCAGGAGATGCACTCCACCCTGCTGCTGCCGACGAACTATTCGCCGCTCAAGTAGGACAAACGGTACGAACTGAACTCACCCCGGGGAGCGATCCCCGGGGTGAGCTGGCTTGGTTATTGCGAGGATCGGTGCATGGACACGTTCGACGACAGTCTTGCCTTCGTGAAGTTCGGCGTGGGCCAGCCCGTGACGCGCAAGGAAGACCCGACCCTCCTGCGCGGCCAGGGCCGCTACACCGACGACATCAATCTTCCGGGGCAGGCCCATGCGGTGATGGTGCGCAGCCGTAACGCGCACGGCATCCTGAAGGGCATCGACACGTCCGGGGCGAAGGACATGCCGGGCGTGCTCGCGATCCTGACGGCCGCCGATCTCGACGAGGCTGGCTTCGGCCCGCTGATGTGCCCGCTCAACATCCCGCAGCGGGACGGCACGCCGATGAAGACGCCGCCGCGCTGGTCGCTGGCCAAGGACAAGGTGCGCTTCGTCGGCGAGGTCGTGGCCATGGTCGTCGCGGAGACGGCACTGCAGGCCAAGGATGCCGCGGAAGCCGTGACGCTCGACATCGACGAACTGCCGGCCGTAACCGATCCCCAAGCCGCGCTGGCCGAAGGCGCACCACAGCTCCATGAAGGGGCGCCGGGCAACCTCGTGCTCGATTTCCATTTCGGCAATGCCGAAGCCGTCGCCAAGGCTTTTGCCGAGGCTGCGCATATCACGAAGCTCGACATCGATTCGCAGCGCATCGTGGTGAACGCCATGGAGCCGCGCTCGGCCATAGGCTCCTACGACGCCGGAAAGGAGCGCTGGGTCCTGAATGTCGGCTGCCAGGGCGTGTTCGGTCTGCGCGGCGGCCTCGCCAAGGACGTGCTCAAGGTCACACCCGACAAGCTCCATGTGCTGACCGGCAATGTCGGTGGCTCGTTCGGCATGAAGGCGCCGCCTTATCCGGAATACGGGCCTTTGCTGCTGGCGGCGAAGAAGCTCGGCCGTCCGGTGAAGTGGACCGACGAGCGTTCGGAGAGCTTCCTGTCGGATCATCACGGCCGCGACCACAAGCGCGTCGCCGAGCTGGCGCTCGACAAGGACGGCAAGTTCCTCGCGGTGAGGCTGACGGGCTATGGCAATGCCGGCGCCTACATCTATCCGCCGATGCCGGCGACGACCAACGCGGTGAAGAACCTGATCGACGTCTATCGGACGCCGGCGATGGAGGTGAACTCGAAGATCGTCTTCACCAACTGCACGCCGATCGCGGCCTATCGTGGCGCGGGGCGGCCCGAGGGCAACTACTTCATGGAGCGCCTGATCGACACGGCGGCGCGCGAGATGGGCATCGACGGCATCGAGTTGCGCCGGCGCAATCACATCGCGCCGGAAGAGATGCCGTACAAGTCGCCGGCCAACAACGTCTACGATTCGGGCGAATTCCGCGCGATCCTCGACGAGACGCTGGAAATCTCCGACTGGGACGGCTTCGCGGCGCGCAAGGCCGAGAGTGCCAAACGCGGCAAGCTGCGCGGCCGCGGCGTCGGAAGCTACCTCGAAGTGACGGCGCCGGCCGGAAAGGAACACGGCGGCATCCGCTTCGAGCCCGACGGCGACGTCACCATGCTGAGCGGCACCCTCGACTACGGGCAGGGCCATGCCTCGTCGTTCGCGCAGGTGCTGACCGGGCTGCTGGGCATTCCGTTCGAGCGCTTCAAGCTGATGCAGGGTGACAGCGACCAGCTCAAGGCCGGCGGCGGTACCGGCGGTTCGCGCTCGGCGCTGGTGGGCGCGGAAGCCTTCCTCGAAGCCAGCCGCAAGGTCATCGACCAGGGGAAGCAGATCGCCGCGCATGTGCTCGAAGCCTCGGTCGCCGACATGGAGTTCGACAAGGGACGCTTCCGGATCGCCGGTACCGATCGCGGCATCGGCCTGCTCGAACTCGCCAAGAAGCTGCACGACGGGCTTGCGCTGCCGCCCGATGTGCCGCAGACGCTCGACGTCGCGCATGTTTCCGACACGCCGCCCTCGTCGTTTCCCAACGGCTGCCATGTCTGCGAGGTCGAGATCGATCCCGATACCGGCACGATCGAGCTGGTGCGCTACTTCATGGTCAACGACTTCGGTACGCTCATCAATCCGATGCTGGTCGAGGGGCAGGCGCATGGCGGCGTCGTGCAGGGGCTCGGCCAGGCCGTCATGGAGCGCACCGTCTATGACGAACAGGGCCAGCTGCTGACCGGCACCTTCACCGACTACGCCCTGCCGCGCGCGCAGGATGCGCCGAGCTTCACCATCCAGAGCCATCCCGTGCCGGCCAAGACCAACACGCTGGGTGTCAAGGGCTGCGGCGAGGCTGGCTGCGCCGGCGCGTTGCCGTCGATCATGAACGCCATCGTCGACGCGCTGGGCGGCAAGCACATCGACATGCCGGCGACACCGGAGAAGGTCTGGCGGGCGATCAACGCGGATTGAGTCTTGATGTCATCCCGAGCGAAGCGAAGGATCTCGCGCACACCAAGGAGTCCGTTGTTCGCTCTGCAAGGTCCTTCGCTGTGCTTGGACGACAAGGCGGGAGCCAGTAATCCGTTAACTGGCCTTCGCCTCGATCTCGATCGTCTTCTTGACCGCAGGCCGTTCCATCATGCGGGCGTAATGGGCTTCGAGAGCGGGGAAATCCCCCGGCTTGCGTTCGAGCTGGTTGCGGAAGCGCCAATAGACGCGGAACAGATGGATGTCGGCGATCGAGTAGCGATCGCCCAGGATCCACGTGCGATTGCCGAGCCGCTTGTCGGCCACGGCGTAGAGCTCTCGCGCTTCCGCAACGCCCTGCCGCAGCGCGGGATGGATGGTCGAGGCGACATAGGACATCCACGAGATGGCCTGCGCCTCGGCCTCGACGTCGCCGGCCGGCAGCAGGTTCGCCGCCGGAAAGGTGCGGGCGATGTAGAACAGGATGCCCGCCACTTCGGTGAGCGGCCGCCCATCGATCATCAGGACGGGCACCTTGCCCACCGGATTGACGGAGAGGAATTCAGGCAGGCGCGTTTCCTTGCGCGGCACCGAGACGGCGTGCTTGTCGAACGTGGCGCCGACCTCGTGGAGGGCGATGTGGGCTGCCATGGAACTGGTGCCGGGCGAGTAATAGAGCTTGAGCATGTCCGAGCGTACCATGCCTGTCATCGCGGTCGAAGGTTGGTTATCCTCCCGTCATGACCACGCTTCTGCTGTCGTCCCACGCGCAACGTATCTGGGGCGAGCGCATCGCTGCTTCCGTGCCGCCGGGAACGCTGTCCTTCCTCACCGCCGAGGCGGCGCTGGCCGCCGACGGCCCGAGCGTCGCCGATATCGCCTTCATGACCCGCGAGGTCACGGGCAAATCCAGTCCGGGCCATCCGACGCCCGAGCTGCAGGGCTTCGACGCGGTGGTGCGGAAATCGCCGAACCTGAAATGGCTGCAAATCCATCCGGCCGGTGCCGAGCGGCCGATCTATCGTGAGCTGCGGGCGCGCGGCGTCAAGGTGACGACGGCCTCTGGCGCCACCGCCGTCACGGTGGCGCACAGCACGCTGGGCGCGGTGATTGCGATCAACCGGCGCTTCCCGCTGCTGGCGGATGCGCAGCGCCGCCATGCCTGGGAGCCGCGACTGGGCGAGCGTTCGCCGCGGGACCTTGGCGGCCAGTGCGCGGTGATCGTCGGCATGGGGCCGATCGGGCAGAACATCGCCAGGCTGCTCAGAATGCTGGGCATTCGCTCGATTGGCGTGCGCCGGACGGCCGAGCCGGTGGAACCGTGCGAGCGCGTCGTGGCCTACGGGCAGCTCCACGAGGTGCTGCCGCAGGCCGACTGGCTGATCCTCTGCTGCCCGTCCTCGCCGGTGACGCGCGGCATCGCCAATGCGGCGGCCTTCGCAGCGATGCCCGATGGCGCGCATCTGGTGAATGTCGCGCGTGGCGAGGTTGCGGTGGAAAAGGATGTGATCGCCGCCCTGCAGAGCGGCAAGCTGGGGGGTGCCTATCTCGACGTGTTCGAGCGCGAGCCGCTCGACCCGGCCTCGCCGCTGTGGGACCTGCCCAACGTGCTGGTATCGCCGCACACGGCCAGCCATTCGCTGGGCCAGAACGAGGCGATCTTCGGCATCTTCCTGGAAAACCTCGAACGCTTCCGCGCCGGTCAGGCCCTGCGCAACGACGTCGACAAGCTCGGCTGAAGCGCACGCGAGACTGCCTCGCGATCGAGGCGTGCCCTCAGGCCGATCACCACCAGCTTGCCTGATACTGCGCCGGGAGGCGCGGCATCGATTTCGAAGCGTTGGCCGACGACGTGCAGCGCGACCTGGTTCCCTGCCTGGGTCAGGATGCCCTTGGCGCGCAACACGCCTGTCCCCGCAGCGCTGAGGCGCCGTCCAAGTTCGGTCGCATCCAGGTCGTCGGGGACATCCAGCGCGAGCGACTCATAGAGCGTGGCCGCGTCGGGTGCGCCCGGCGTCGTGAGCGACGTCGAAAGACGAGGCGCGGCGCCGTCCCGCACGCCGAGCAACAGGTCGGCGGCGATCTCGGCGCGTGTTGCCGGCAGAATCCGCGCTGTCGGATTGTGAAGAGCCAGCCACGCGAGCGTCGCCTGTAACGACATCTCGTCCACGAGGTCGCAGCGGTTGGCGATCAGAAGGTCGGCGGCGGCAAGCTGGCGTGTGATCGTGTCGCCGATATAGGCGTCGTCGGCTTGCTGGCGCACGGTCTCGGCATCGACCATCACGACGATGCCGTCGATGCGATAGGCGGGGAGCAGCGTAACCGCGCTTGCGACCATGCCGGGGAGCGCAACGCCGCTGGTCTCCAGCACCACGCGCTCGATGTCCGGCCGCTGCCCGGGCAGCGCCATCAGCGTGTCCATCAGGTCCGAGCCGTAGCTGCAGCAGATGCAGCCGCCGGAAATCTCCAGCGTGTCGCCGCTCGACGATACGATCAGGTCGCGGTCGATCGGCGTCGTGCCGAAATCGTTGACCAGCACGGCAAGGCGCCGGCCGTCGGCGGCGCGCAGCAGGCGATTGACCAGCGTCGTCTTGCCGGTGCCGAGATAACCGCCGATCACCGTGACCGGTAGCCGCCCGGCGGATCCTATCCCGCTCACACGCCGTTGGCGGGGAAGGGACGGCCGCCCTGGACCGTCCCCCAGATGCGCACATCCTTGAGTTTGTCCGGCGCGATCTCCAGCGGATCGTCCTCCAGCACCGCGAAGTCGGCGCGCTTGCCGCATTCGATCGAGCCGACCTCGCCGTCGAGCCTGAGCGTCCAGGCGGCGCCGAGCGTGATGGTGCGCAGCGCGTCGGGGACCGAGATGGCTTCGCTGGTTCCCAGTGTGCGGCCGCTGGCGGTGCGGCGGTTCACGGCACACCAGGCCGTGAACAGCGGCCCGAGCGGCGTCACCGGCGCGTCGGAATGGATCGCGAGTGGCACGCCGCTGGCCAGCGCGGTCGCGCAGGCGTTCATGCGCATGGCGCGCTCCGGGCCGACCGTCGTCTCGTAATGCTGGTCGCCCCAGTAGAAGTGATGGTTGGGGAACAGATTCGCGCACATGCCGAGCCGCGCCATCCGCCGGAACTGTGCGGCGTCCGCGAGCTGGCAATGCTGCAGGGTGAAGCGATGGTCGCGCGCCGGCTGGTCGAGCAGGGCGCCTTCCAGGCAATCCAGCGCCATCTCGGTCGCCTGGTCGCCGTTGGTGTGGCTGTGCACCAGCACGCCCTTCTGCAGCGCCAGTCTGTAGAGGCCCGCGATGGCCTCGGGCGGGGTGTACCACAGGCCGTTCGGCGCGCCGTTGTAATAGCCGGGCCAGCGAAGGCGCGCGGAGAAGCCCTGGATCGAGCCGTCGACAAAGAGCTTGATGGCGCCGAGCCGCAGCCGGTCGGTCGACTTGGCCTTGAGCTTCACGGCGATGTCGACGACCTGCTCGGGCGTCAGCGCCTGGAAGCGGCGGAACGACACGATGCGCACCGGGTAGCCGGCCTCGCCCGTGACCCGCACCATCATCGACACGGCATCGTCGGGCAGCAGGTTCGCGAGGTCGGTCGCGGTGGTGACGCCCTGGCGCACGCAGAGTTTCGCGAAGCGGCGCAGCCCCTCCTCGTCGTTGGCCAGCGCCTCGCGGTCGAAGCCGACATGGGCGCCGACGATGGTCATCGCCTCCGGGCCCTTCAGCTCGCCCGTCGGAAGGCCGTCGGTGCCGAGCGGAATGCCGGGATGGTTGACGCCCTGCCGCAGCAGGCCGGCCAGTTCCAGCGCCCGCGTGTTCACGTTCAGGATGTGGCCGCTGGCGTGCATCACGCCGATCGCGCGCGTCGTCGACACCTGGTCGAAATCGGCGCGCGAGACGCGGCGGTCGCCGTAATAGATCGGATCGAGGCCCCAGCCGGCCAGCGCTTCCGTGGGTGAGGCGAGCTTGCGCTCGGCCTGTTGCAGGCTTTTCACCACGTCCTCGATCGACTGCGCGCCCGGCCACACCTTGCCCTCCGGATCCATGCGGTCGAAGCGGCCGAGATAGGTGTAGCGCCAGAAGGTGCCTTCGGCGGCGTGGCTGTGGCCCTCGACGAAGCCCGGCATCAGCACCTTGTCGGCGAAGCGGTCGTCCAGCGCGTAGATGCCCCAGCCCGCCAGCTCCTCCAGCGGGCCGGCGCCCAGGATACGGCCCTCGCGCACGGCCACATGCGTGGCCTCGGGACGGGCGGGGTTCATGGTGAGGATGCGGCGGGCGCGGAAGATCGTGATCGGGCTGAGTGTCATGTCGTCGACAGTAGCGGGCCGGCGCCGGCAACGCCAAGCGTTGCGAAGTTGCCGGCAGCGTATACGCTGTGGCGAAAGCGGGCGAATCGACCTGCTCCAGACAATCAAGGCCAGAGGGACGGCGCCGCCTCCTCGCTGCGGCCAGGAGGAGACATCGATGCGCCTGACACGTCGCGCCACGCTGGGTCTGCTGGCAACGTCACCCGCCCTGGCGGCGCCTGCGGTGTGGGCGCAGGGGCGCGACTGGCCCAGCCGGCGACTCCGTCTGCTCGTTCCCAGCGCCGCCGGCGGATACGAAGTCTACGCCCGCATCCTCGCGCCGCGCCTTGCGGAACTGCTGGGCCAACCCGTCGTCGTCGACAACAAGCCCGGCGCCAACGGCATCATCGGCATGCAGGAAGTCCAGCGAAGCGCGCCCGATGGCTACACGTTCATGTTCGCCCATATCGGCGCGATCTCGATCGGCAGCAGCATCTATCCCAACATGCCTCTGGATCCGGTCGACGACCTCGCGTCGATCTCGGTCGCCGTCACCTCGCCGCTGGTCTGGGTCGTCACCCCGTCGCAGCCCTTCAAGTCGATGCCGGAGTTCATCGCCAGGGCGCAGGCGGAGCCCGGCCAGTGGCGCTACGGCCTGCCGGCCTCTGGCAGCATCCCGCACCTGGTCGCGGAGGACACCAAGATCCGGCACAAGATCGACATGCCCGCCGTGCCCTACCGCAGCACGCCGCAGTCGCTGATGGCGGTGATCAACGGCGAGGTGCCGATCACGGTCGACAGTCTCGGCGCGAGCGCCGGTTACATCGCCAACGGCCAGTTGCGTGCGCTGGCCGTCACCTCGCGCGAACGCTCGGAGCGCCTGCCCGGCGTGCCGACGATGATGGAGCAGGGCCTCGATCCGCGCGAATGGGTGGCCTGGTACGCGTTCATGGCACCGAAGGGCACGCCCGACGACATCATCCAGAAGCTCAACACCACGATCAATCAGGCGCTGCAAGAGCAGGCCATCGCCACGCGCATCCGCGAGCTGGGCGCCTCGCCGCGCATCACCACGCCGGCCGAGACGCTCGCCTTCATCACGCAGGAACGCACCGATTTCGGCGCCATCGCGCGGGCCGGCAAGATTCGCGTCGAGTAGACCGGCTTTCTCGTTCTAGGGCCGCTGTTGCGCCAATGGCAGCTGCAGGGTCACGCGCAGGCCACCCGCCGGCGCCCTGGCGAAGGCAAGGCTGCCGCCATACAGCTCCACGAGCTCGCGGGTGATCGACAGGCCGAAGCCGAAGCCCGGGGCGCTTTCGTCGAGCCGCTGTCCCGGCTGCAACAACTGGGGCAGCTGTTCGGCCGACAGGCCGGGCCCGTCGTCGTCTATCTGCAACCGAACCGTGCGGCCTTCGATGACGGCGCTCACCGTCACGGACTGGCGCGTCCACTTGAAGGCATTGTCCAGAAGGTTGCCCGCGATCTCGTCGAAGTCCTGCGGTTCGCACGACACGGCCAGCCCGTCCGGTATGTCTGCCGCGAAATCGATGGCGCGCCCGGCATAGACTTTCGTGAGGACGGCGCCGAGGTCGCCGATGGCGGTCGCGACCCGCGTCTGCGACCGAGCCGGTCCGGCCAGCGCGGCCGCCCGCGCCCGGCCGAGATGATGACGGATGCGGCGCTCCATCGTGTCGACGAGGTCGGCGAGCGTGCGGCCGTCGTCGCCCCTTGCCGACAACGCGAGGCCCAGCGTCGCCAGCGGGGTCTTCAGCCCATGGGCCAGATTGGCGACATGGGCGCGGGCGCGTTCGAGGTTGGTGGCGTTCTGCTTCAGCAGTGCGTTCAGTTCGTCGACGAGCGGCCGCACCTCCGCCGGCTGCTCTTCGGGAACCAGCGACTGACGTCCCGCGCGCACGTCGGCGATGGACTGGCGCAGACGGTCGAGCGGTCGCAGTCCGAGCCGAACCTGAAGCACGATTGCCGTCACCAGTGCCCCGCACAGTACCAGCAGCGACAGGCCAAGCGTCGTCATCGCCTCGCGCAAAGGGCCGATCACCGCGGCGCGTGGCGCCGCAGCGACGATTTCGATCGGGGTGTCGCCGATGACGAGGCGCTGCACGCGATAATGCAACGCCTGGCCGTTCGGACCCGGTCCGTCGGCAGCACGCGGCGGCGGTCCGGCGCGGGGCGGCGGTGGTGGGGGCGCTCCGCTCGAGGTGGCGGGCGGGGGCGGCGGCGGACGAGGGGGAGGCGGTGGCGGTGAGGTCGCCGGAACCTCGAGCATGTCGAGGCCCAGCCCGCGCGAGCGGATCGTGTTGCTCGGTCCGCTCACCTGCCAGTACCAGCCGCGCGCGGGCCGGTCGAACGGCGGACCGTCGGCGCTGCCGTTCAGCGAGAGCTGGCCGGCCGCATCGGCCTGCACCATCGAGGCGAGGAAATTGATCTGGGTGTCGAGGCGCTGGTCGATCTGGCCCTGCACGAACCGGTGCAGCACGAAGCCGATGACGATGGCGGCAATCACCAATGCCAGGGCGATGAACACCGAGGCGCCAATCAGCAGCCGCCGGCCCAGCGAGGCTTCCGGCCTCATTTGCCCGCCGTCGCCGTCAGCCGATAGCCGCGGCCCCTCACCGTCTCGATCGCGTCGCGGCCGATCTTGCGGCGCAGGCGCGCCACGATCACTTCCAGCGAGTTTGAATCGGTGCCGACGTCGCCCTGGTAGACCTTCTCGGTGAGGTCGCCGCGCTCGATCACCACTTCCTTGCGCAGGATCAGGCATTCGAGCACGCGCCATTCCAGCGCCGTGAGCTTGAGCGGCAGCCCGTCGAGTTCGAACACGCCGGTCTGCGCATCGAACGATACCGCGCCGCAGACGATGCGCGGCGTCGCATGCCCGGCGGACCGCCGCACCAGCGCGCGCAGCCGCATGATCAACTCCTCGACCCGGAACGGCTTGGTGAGATAGTCGTCGGCGCCGGCCTTGAAGCCATCGACCTTGTCGGTCCAGCCATCGCGCGCCGTCAGGATCAGCACCGGCAGCTGCCGGCCGGCCTTGCGCCAGGCGCGCAGCACGGCGGCCCCGGGGATCTTCGGCAGGCCGAGATCGAGCACGGCGACGTCGTAGGCTTCTGTCTCGCCCATGTGCTGGCCATCGATGCCGTCGGCGGCGATGTCGACGGCGAACTTCTCGTCGCGCAGCGCCGCCGCGATCCGGTCCGCGAGTGGGCCGTCGTCCTCGACGAGGAGGACCTTCATGGATTCCCCGGATGTGGCGTGTATCTCATCCCTGCTGAAATAGCCGACCGAAGCTGAACGCAAGCTGAACTGTTCGATTCAGCGTGCATTCGGAGGCGGATCCTATGTTGAGGCCATCGCAACACTTACAGGAGGCGATGGTCATGACAAACTCAATCGTTCGTTCGACGTTCAAGCCGCGGCGCGCCGCGGCCCTGGCGCTCACCGGAGTACTGCTGGCCGCCGGCATCGGCGGCGCAGTCGCCCAGACGGCCGTGGCGCCTCCCGCGCCGCCGGCTGCCGGTGTCGCGCCGCCGCCCCCGCCGCCTGCTCCCGTCGCCAGCCAGCCGCAGGCGGTGATGCTGATCACGCCCATGCCGATCGCCAAGTTGCAGCCATCCGACGTCGTCGCCGTTAAAGGCAGTGTTGCCGAGATCTACGGCAACAAGTTCGTTCTGGAGGATGACAGTGGCCGCATGCTGGTCGATCTCGGTCCCCGCGCTGACGACCGGGTCGTCGTGACCAAGGGCGAGCAGGTCTCGGTGCAGGGCCGCTTCGATCGCGGCTTCGTTGCAGCCCAGGTGCTGTCGCGCGCCGACGGACGCAGCGAGGCGTTCGGCCCGCCGATGGCGCCGCCGCCGCCGCGCGAAGCCGATCGCGGCCCCGGCCGCCGCCCGCCGCCGCCGCCGGCTCCGCGCTGACGCACCGGCCATTCTCGCGGTCCGGCCGAACGTCCGGACCGCGCTTTTTCCCTCCCCCTCTGTCGTTCACTCAACAGGAGTCCACGATGCCCGGGCATCATCACGCGAGCGCCACCGGCAAGATTCTCCACGTCTTCGCCCATCGCTTCGTCGTCCAGACCAAGGCCGGCGCGATCCTGGCCGACGTCACGCCGCACGGTCTGGATCATGTCACCCTGCGCGTCGGCGACACCGTCTCGCTCGAGGGCGAGTCCAAGCCGTCGGAGCTGAAGGTGTCGCGTTTCACGCTCAAAGGCCGCACGGTGAGGATCGAGCACAAGAAGCCGCATCATCATCATGACCATCATCATGAGCATCATCACGGGCCCGCCGATCCGGAAGTGGTCCTGAAGGCGGCGCGCGAGGCCGGCTACGAGCCCGCCGCTCTACCGCGCCGCAAGCCCAAGCATTTCGAGGTGCTGGGGAAGCGCAACGGCCGCTATGCCGAACTGCACATCGAACTCGATGGCCATATTCGCAAGACCAAGCCCGCCGCCAGTCGCGATCCCAAGTGGGAACGCACGGCGGCGTGAGAGAACCCTCGGCTGGATCTTAGTTGAATAGAGGAACCGATGTCCTTCCTGCCCGCCAGCATCACGCCGATCGTCCTGCTGCTGATCTCGAACGTCTTCAAGACGTTCGCCTGGTACGGGCACCTGAAGTTCACCGACAGGCCGCTGTGGCTCGTGGTGGTGGCGAGCTGGGGCATCGCCTTCGTCGAATACTGCTTCGCCGTCCCGGCCAACCGGTACGGCCACGAGATCTATTCCGCCGCCGAGCTCAAGACCATGCAGGAGGTGATCACGCTCGTCGTGTTCGCCGCCTTCTCGGTTCTCTACCTCGGCGAACGCTTCACCTCGAACCATCTCGTCGGCTTCGCCCTGATCTGCGGCGGCGCCTTCTTCATCTTCAAGGGACCGCTGCCGTCCTGGTGACGGGCAGCGGTCGAACGCGGTTGCGGCGGGCTTATCGAACCGTGTTCCGCGGCACGTCGCGGAAGGGCTTGGTCGTGTCGATGCTCGGTTCCTTGGGCATCTTGAGGACGCGCTCGGAGATGATGTTGCGCTGGATCTCGTCGGTGCCGCCGGCGATCGAAGTGGCCGGCACGGAGACGAGGATCTCGGCGATCACGCCGTTCAGCGGGCTGTCGGACCCCGTGAGCAGTGCGTCGGCGCCGGAGAGCTGGGTGTGGATGCGGGCCGCGGCGCGCGCGACGTGGCTCGACACCAGCTTGCCCAGCGAGCCCTCCGGTCCCTGCGGCTTGCCCTGCTGGGCGGCGGCACGGGCGCGACGGGCCGTCCATTCGGCCGCCTTCGACATGGTCAGCAGTTTGGCGATCTCCTGGCGCACCACCGGATCGTCGAGATGGCCGGTCTCCTCGGCGCGCGACAGGATCAGGTCGACGCGGCCGGCACGCTGCGGATACCACTTGTAGGGCTCCATCGTCGTGGCGATTTCCGCGCGCTCCTCGTCGTAGGCGCGGCCCTTGCGGTCCGAACCCATCGCCCAGGTGCGCAGTCCGTCGGCACCGCGGCGCTCGTGCATCAGGGTCGTCGTCGTCACCGCCCAGCCGTCGCCCACGTTGGCGACCAGGAATTCCGGCTCGACGACGGCGTCGGTCATGAACACCTGGTTGAACGAGGCGTGCCCGTTCATCTGCTTCAGCGGCTGCACGTTCACGCCGGGCTGATGCATGTCGATGATGAAGTAGGACAGGCCCTTGTGCTTGGTCTGGTCCCAGTCGGTGCGGGCCAGCAGCAGGCCCCAGTGGGCATGATGCGCCGAGGTCGTCCAGACCTTCTGGCCGTTCACGATCCACTTGTTGCCGCTCATCTCGGCGCGCGTGACGGCGCCGGCCACGTCGGAGCCGGAGCCGGGCTCGCTGAAGAGCTGGCACCAGGTATCCTCGCCGGTGAGGATGCGGCGCAGGAACTTCTCCTTATGCAGGTCGGTGCCGTGCGCCAGGATGGTCGCGGCGGCCAGCGTGCGGATGCCGGCCTTGGCGACGCCGATCGCGCCGATGCGCGCGAATTCCTCGTCGACGACGGCCTGGAAGGCCTGCGGCAGGTCGCGGCCGTACCATTCCTTGGGCCAGGTCGGCACGCCCCAGCCCGAGTCGGCCAGCTTGTTGCGCCACTCGACCAGGCCGAGTTCGGGGTTCCAGTTGGCTTCGAGCCAGGCGCGCACGTCGGCGCGGACGGAGTCTTCGGTGAGTTCGCTCATCTTCCTGCTCCTCAGGCGGCCCAGTGCTGCATCATCTGCTCGCGGTGGTGATGGGCATCGCCCAGCAGCACCTCCGAGCTCTTGGCGCGCTTGAACCAGAGATGGGTGTCGTTGTCCCACGTGAAGCCGATGCCGCCATGGATCTGGATGGCGTGGACGGCGGTCTGCAGGGCGGCGTCGCTGGCCGCGGCCTTGGCGAGCGACGCCATGGCGACGATGTCCTCGTCGCCCTCGTCGAGCGCAGCGGCGGCGTAGTAGGCCGCCGACTTGGCGAGTTCCACGTCGACCAGCATGTCGGCATGCTTGTGCTTCATCGACTGGAACGAGGCGATGGCGCGGCCGAACTGCATGCGCATCTTGGCGTATTCCAGCGCATCCTCGCGCAGCCGCTCGGAGACGCCCGCCATCTCGTTGGCCAGGCACACCGCGGCTTCGACCATGGTGCGGGCGAACGGCGCGGCGGCACCGCCGGCCTCGCCCAGAAGGGTCGCCTCGACGCCCTTGAAGTCGAGGCGGGCGAGCTTGCGGGTCTCGTCCATCGTCTTCAGGAGCTTGCGCGACATGCCCTTGGCATCGCCCTTGACGGTGAAGAGCGAGAGGCCCTTGTCGCCGCTGCTGCCCGGCGCGCGGGCGAGGACGACGATCAAGTCGGCCGTGTGGCCGTCGAGGACGTAGCTCTTGAAACCGTCGAGTACGTAGCCCGAGCCGGACGGCTTGGCGGTCAGGGTCGTGGCGGCGGCATCCCAATGGGCGGGGTTTTCGACCCAGGCCAGGGTGGCGACCGTGTCGCCGGCGGCGATGGAGGGCAGCAGCGCCTGCTTCTCGGCCTCCGTCCCGGCGTTGAGGATGGCACCGGTCGCGAGGACGGCGGTGGAGAAGAACGGCGCGCACAGCAGGGCGCGGCCCATTTCCTCAAGCACGATGCAGAGTTCGCCGAAGCCGAAGCCCTGGCCGCCATAGGCCTCGGGAATGCGCACGGCGGTGAGGCCGAGCTCGCTGTTGAGCTTGCGCCACGCGGCGGGCTCGAATCCGGTTTCGGTCGCCATCAGGCGCCGCACTTCCTTGGTCGGCGAACGCTCGCCCAGGAAACGGCGCAGGTTCGACCTGAACTCTTCCTGCTCGCTGGAGAAGCTGAACTTCATGAACCAATCCTCCCGACGCCGATTTTAGGCACTGGGAGGGATGATCGGAAGCGTCCCTGATGGTTCGGGGACTGCAGGGCGAGACGCCACCGCAGTAAGAGTCATTCCATCGAAAAAAAGCTCCCTCACCTTGAGGAGCATGCCGCAGGCATGCGTCTCGAAGGGTGAGCACGCGCACCGTGTTTGCTATCCCTTCCTTCGAGATGGCCGATGCGTGGCCTCAGGACGAGGTTTGGCGGCTCAATTCGAGACGAGAGGACTCCTGCGGAGTCCTCTCGACCGTTCGACCTCAGACATGCAGCAGGTCGATGTGCACCAGCGACGGATCCTGTGCGCCGGTCGCCACGAAACCGAAATTGGTGTCGGCGGCGTGGGCGATGGTCCCATTGTAGGCGGCATTGCCGACCACGTAGCCGCTCGCATCGTGCGACACGATGACGGCGTTCCAGATGTCGGTGATCTGGTTGGTCGTCTCGATCTTGACCTGCCAGCCGTTGACGGCGCTGGCGCCGTCATTCTCCAGGGTCACGCTGCCGTTGAAGCCGCCCGACCAGGAATTGACGATGGCGAACATCGCCTCGAGGTCGCCCGAGTGCGACGGCTCGGTCGGCGTGGTGGGCGTGCTTGGCGTCGTGGGCGTCGTGGGCGTCGTGGGCGTCGTCGCGGCCGCCGTATCGTCGTCGACGATGGTCCCGCTGCCGGTGGCGCGCGTGATCGTGGCGCCCACGGCGTTGCTGAGCACGACGCCGAAATGCTCGTTGCCCTCGACCAGCTTGTCCGGCGTGATCTCGATCGTGATCGTCTTGCTCTGCTCGCCGGCCGCGAAGGTGACGTGGCCGTTGCTGGCGATGAAGTCCGCGGCGCCGGCCGTGCCGTAGACAGTCTGGTAGTCGACCGTCACCTCATGCGTCGCGGCCTCCGAGAGGGTGAGCACGAAGCTCGCCGTCGGGCCGCTGGTGCCGCCGCCGTCACCCGGCGCATCCTCATGGAACTGGTATTCGATGGGCGTGAGATAGCCCATCTTGGTCTGGTTAACGGTGTTCCAGTTGTCGTTCAGGATGCCGCCGGTGTCGCCCGAGTTGGGGTTCCACGACCAGAAGGTCCAGCTCGGCCCTTTTTGGCCGGGCGCGAGGTCGGACGTGCCGTCATTGTTGAAGTCGCCGCCCAGGTAGGAGGTGATCGCCTTGAGCCACGGCGCATCCTTCGGGTCGACCAGCTTGGTGCCGAACTCGCCGATCCACACGGGGGCGATGCCTTCCTTGTAGATATAGCCCCACATCTGGTCGAACTTGGCGGGCAGGTTCGCGGGGAAGTCGGCGCCCTGGAACCACGACTGCGGATAAACCGAGTTGGGATAGTCGTGCGCGGAGTAGACCAGCTTGTCGTCGAGCGCGAGGTCGATGGGCCGGTCGCGCACGCCCATCAGGTTGCCGCCCCACCAGTAGCTCTGGCCCTTGTAGGTGCCGACGCCCTCGACGAAGATCAGCCAGTTGGGATTGACCGTGCCGATGGCATTGCCGGCCGTCTCCGCCGCCAGCGCCCAGTCGTTGGCGCCGCCACCGCCCCACGTGCCGTTGTACGGCTCGTTGTGCAGGTCCGCGCCGATCACCGACTGGTCGTCGGCGTAGCGTGCCGCCAGCATCTTCCAGTCATTGATCCAGGCGGCTTGCGTGTATTGGCTGTTGTACCAGAGGCCGTTGTCGGACGTACCGGCGCCGGCGTTGCTGCGGTGATGGTCCAGGATGATCTTGAGGCCGATCTGGTCGGCATAGTCGACGATCTTGTCCATGACCTGCAGCGCCGACAGGCCCTGCAGGTCGGGGTTCTTGCTGAAGTCGATGCCGTTCGGCGCGGCGGTCGTGTGCAGCATCTCGCTGGAGAAGGGCAGGCGGATCGTGTTGAAGCCCAGATCCACCATCTGGTCCATCATGTCCTTGTAGCCGCGCGTCCACAGGCCGTGCGGCGCGAAGTTCGACGATTCGAAGCCGAACCAGTTCACGCCCGCGATCTGCACCGAATGTCCCGCCGAGTCGACGATCTGGTTGCCCGAGGTGCTGAGCCATCCGGGCGCCGCCCCGCCACCGGGATTGCCCTCGATCACCGTCGCGTCCGAGATGCTGAGCGTCGGCCCTGCCGCCACATCATCGTTGACGATCGTGCCGATGCCGATCGCGTCGGCGATGGTGGCCCCGGTCGGGCTGGACAGCACGACGCTGAAACCTTCGTTGGCCTCGACCACGGCATCGCCGATCGTCGCGACTGTAATGGTCTTCTGGGTCTCGCCGGCCGCGAAGGTGAGTGTGCCGGACTGGGCGACATAGTCGCTGCCCGCCACGGCGGTGCCGTCGGCGGTCGCGAAGTGTACCGTAACGGGCGTCGTCGAGGTCGCGGACAAGCTGACGGTGAAGGTGGTGTGTCCCGGCGCCGCCGCGCTGCCTTCCGCCGACGAGACGTCGTTGATCGAGAGAGAGGGCAGGGTCGTGGCGCTGTCGTCGTTGATGATGGTGCCCAGCGCGCTGCCGTCCTTGATCGTGGCGCCGGCCGGCGAGGAGAGCAGAAGTTTCAGCGTCTCGTTGGCTTCGACCGCCGTGTCGCCCGTCACCTGGACGCGGACGACCTTGGAGGTCTCGCCGGCCGCGAAGGTGAGCACGCCGCTCTGGGCTATGTAGTCCTGGCCGGCCTTGGCCGTGCCGTTGGCGGTGGTGTAGGCGACAGTGACCGGGCCGGAGGCCGCCGTCGACAGCGAGACGGTGAAGGCGAGCTCGCTGGTGCCGCTGTTGCCTTCGGTCACAGAGGCGTCGGCGACCGAGATCGTCGCATCGTCGTTCACGATGGTGCCAATGGCGCTGCGGTCCACGAGCTTGCCGCCGGTCGGCGCCGACAGGTTGACCTTCAGCGTCTCGTTGCCTTCGATCGTCGTGTCACCGGTGACCTTGACGTTGATGACCTTGGAGGTTTCGCCGGCTGCGAAGGTGATCGTGCCGGTCTGTGCGATGTAGTCCTGGCCCGCCTTGGCCGTGCCGTCGGCGGTGGTGTAGGCCACCGTGACCGGACCGCTGGTGGCTTCGGAGAGAGCGACGATGAAAGAGAGGTCGCGCGTGCCGCCGTCGCCTTCCTTCACCGAGGCATCGGCGATGCTGATGTTCGGCACGATGGCGTCGTCGGTGAGGATCGTGCCGGTCGCGGCGCCGCGGGCGATGGTGGCACCGTTCGGTGTCGACAGGTTCAGCTTCAAGGTCTCATCGAGTTCCGCAACCTTGTCGCCGTTGACGGCGATGCTGATCGTCTTCTGCGTTTCGCCGGCGGCGAAGGTGATGGTGCCGGACTTCGCGACATAGTCCGAGCCCGCCGTGGCGGTGCCGTTGGCCGTGGAGTAGGCGACCGTTACCGGCCCGGTCGCGGCCTTGGACAGGCTGACCGTGAAGTTTATCTGTGTGGTGCCGCTGTTGCCTTCGATGACCGAGGCGTCGCCGACCGAGATCGTCGGCAGCGCCGGCGGCGGCTCCTCGCCTGCACCGTTCAGCGCCAGGCCGGTCGTCGTCGTGCCGCCCGAGGCGCCCGGAGTCGCCTGGAAGCCGAAGGTGACGCTCCCGCCCGACGAGACGTCGCCGTTGTAGGAGGCGTTGCGCAGGACGTAGTGGGTGCCGACGCGGCTCACGATCTCGGCACCCCAGATGTTCGTGATGGTGTAACCGGCGTCGAACTCGACGGTCCAGCCATGGAGGCTGCCCGCGCCGGCATCGACGGTCATGTTGCCGATGAAGCCGGAACCCCAGTTGTCCTTGACGGTGTACCTGACCGTAGCCATCGCTTTCCTCCGCTCGGTTTCCGCGTATCGCGTGTGGGACCAGATGCCATCGATATCGGGGCGTTACATCGGCAGCCGCCGGGCTAGTCGATGAACCCGGCAGGAAAGTCGGCGAACGGGGCCTTGCGGGCGTGGCAGGCAATGCTTGCCTGACTTCGTCAAATGCCCAATCCTTCGCGGGAATTCAGCCGTCCCGCCCGGAGCCCATCGATCTTGTCCGCACTTCTGCTTGCCCGGTGGAACGGCCTGTCCATGTTCTGGCGAGCCCAGATCGCGGGCTGGGGGCTCTTTGCGATCGCCGACATGCTGGCGCAGCGCGTCGCTTATCACAGCTATGCCATCGCCTTCGCGCGGACCGGCGTGATCCTCGCCTGCCTCGTCGCGATCTCGACGGCGATGCGCCGCGTCTACGTCACGCGGCGCTTCGCCCATCGCGTCTCGATCGGCGGCGTGGCGACGATCGCGCTGCTCTCGCTGCTGGGAGCGCTCGTCGTCGCGAGCATGATCGTTCTGGTCCATGAGGCACTGCCCTGGATCGTGCCGCCCGACCGTCGCGGCGTCGAAGAGTTTTTCGTTCCATTCGTGCATTACTTCTTTGCCCTTGCGGGGTGGAGCCTCGCCTATTTCTGGCTGCGCGCGGAGATGGCGGAGCAGGCCCAGCACCGCCGGACCATGCGCGCCGAGGCCGATGCACTGAGAGCCGAACTGGAGCAGCTTCGCCTGCAACTGGATCCGCATTTCCTGTTCAATGCCCTGAACGGTGTCGCCGAGGAGATTCCCGAGCATCCGACGGCGGCATTAGACATGCTTCGCAACCTGACTGCCTACCTGCGGCACTCGCTCGACGGCATCAATCACACGGTTGTCACGGTTGAGGGCGAAGTGACGGGGCTCGCGGCCTATCTCGCCGTCCAGAAGGCGCGCTTCGGCGAGCGACTGCAGGCACGGCTGGACGTGACGCCCGAGGCCCGGCGTCGCCGCATTGCGAGCTTCCTGCTCCAGCCGCTCGTCGAGAATGCCGTGAAGCACGGGCGCCGTGAGCAGGGGCTCGACCTGCGCGTCTGCATCCGTGGCGACGGCGAGTGGCTTCATGTCGAAGTGTCGAATGCCGGCACGCTTGCCTCCACGGGGGCCACCCGCCGTCAGCGTCCGGGTATCGGGGTGGAGAACGTGCGCCGGCGGCTCGCGCTGCACTATCCCGGACGACACGCTTTCGAACTGCGCGAAGCGGGCGAACGGCCTGAAGGGAAGACGGTGGTCGCAACCCTTGAGCTGAAAGGCGAGCCGTGCGGGTCCTGATCGTCGACGACGAGCCGTTGGCCCGCGGCGCCATTCGGCGATTGCTCGCGTCGTTCGCTCATGTGGAGATCGTGGGCGAGGCGGATAGCGCCGAAACGGCGCGCGCGCGCGTCGCGAACCTGCAGCCCGACCTGATCTTCTTGGACATCGAACTGGGCGGCGGCAGCGACGGGTTCGATCTGATCGAGTCGCTGGAACGGCCGCCCATCGTGATCTTCGTCACGGCCTTCGCCGAGCACGCGGTCGAAGCCTTTGCCGTGAACGCGGTCGACTATCTGCTGAAGCCGGTCGAACCGGCCCGCCTGGAGGCGGCGCTGGCCCGTGCCTCCCGCCAGCTCGCCCTCGCCGCGCTGCCGCCCGGGCCGGGCGTGATCGAACTCAGGACTCCGCGGCGGACGCTGTTCGCCACACCGGCGGAAATCGTGGCGATCTCCGCCGACGGTGATTTCACCCGGGTGTTCGTGGCTGGCCAGTCCGCGATGATGATCCTGCGCACCCTCGGGCATTTCGAGGAACTGCTGCCGACACCGCCCTTCGTGCGTCTGGGCCGGTCGGTGCTGATCAACCGCGACCGGTTGCGCGGCCTCGAAGCGCCTACGCGCTCGACCGGCCGCCTCATGCTCGACGGCATGGCCCATCCGCTGACGATCGGCCGGGCCGCGACGGCAAGGCTGCGCGAAATCCTCGCCTCCGACAAAGCCTGAGCCCTCCCGACGTTCCGTCTGGCATCGAAGCTGCACGGCCTTCGCCCGCGACTGTCGCGCGGGAGGAACCCATGAAAGCCGTCGTCATCCACGCCACCGGAGGTCCCGAGCAGCTCGTTCTCGCCGAGGTGCCGGATCCCGTGCCCGGCGCGGGCGAAGTGCTGATCGACGTGGCCTATGCCGGCTGCAACTGGGCCGACACGCAGGTCCGCATGGGCATCTATCCGCACCCCATGACCTATCCGATGATCCTGGGATTCGAGGTCTCCGGCACGGTCGCGGCGCTGGGATCGGGCGTGACGGGCATCAAGGTCGGCGATCGCGTCGCGACTTTCCCTGAAAAGGGCGGCGCCTACGCCGAGAAATGTGTCGCTTCGGCCAGGGGTCTCATCAAGCTGCCCGACGCGGTCCCGCTCGATGTCGGCGCGGCCTTTCCCATCCAGGCCCTGACCGCCTGGCACATGATGTGGACGATCCATGGCGGCATCGGGCCGGGCGACACGGTGCTGGTGAATGCGATCGGCGGCGGGGTGGGGCTCATGTGCACCCAGCTCGCCGTGAAGGCGGGCGCGCGCGTGATCGGCACGACCGGCACGCCGGGCAAGGAGGCCAGAGCGCTGGCCTTCGGGGCGTCGCGGGTCGTGATGACCTCCCAGGAGGATTTCGAACGCGCGGTGCTCGACTTCACCGGCGGCAAGGGCGTCGATCTCGCGATCGATTCCTATGGCGCCACGATGCTCGACCGCACTTTCGGCGTGGTGAAGATGCTGGGACACATCATCAGCATCGGCGAGGCGGAGGGGCAGCCCTTCAAGAACATCCGCGAGCGTATCCTCCCGCGCTCGCAGACTTTTACGCGTCTGCATCTCGGCCATATCGACCAGACGTCGGCCGAGTGGGAGGCCGGCGTAGACCATGTGCTGGCGGCCCTGGCCGAAGGCTGGCTCAAGGTGCCGATCGAAGGCGTGTTCCCGCTGGCCGCGGCGGCCGATATGCACCGCCGTCTCGAAGGTCGCGGCGTTGCCGGCAAACTGCTGCTGAAGGCGGGTGGCTGAAAAGGGGGCGAAATCGGCCTCTTTCCCTTTGCGAAATGCCCAACGAAAAGAGTTCTCGTCGTGCGTCTCGAGCATGTCGCGAGATCGCGGGCACGACGGTGTCGACCTGGCGGCGCGGTCTGCTATCGTCCGCCGCCCGTTGCGAGAAACCCCAGGAGATCAGAAGTGACCACTGCCCCTCAGCGCCTGCGCGCCCTGCTGGCCGAACCCGGCCTCGTCGTCATGCCGGCGGTGTGGGACGGGCTGACCGCCAAGTTGACCTATGGCGAAGGCTTCAGGACGGCGTTCCTCTCGGGCTCCTGTGTCGCGGCCAGCCGCCTCGGCGGTCCGGATCTAGATCTCGTCTCGTTCGGCGAGATGTTCGATTCCTTCAACATGGTGCACAGCGCGGCCCCCGACCTGCTGGTCCTGGCCGACGGCGACCATGGGTACGGCAATGCGATGAACGTGCAGCGCACCGTGCGCGCCTACGGTCGTGCCGGCGCCGCCGCCGTTCTGATCGAGGACAAGATCACGCCGCGCGCGCTCACCGCCGCCGGCAAGCCCTGCCTGCCGCGCGAGGAAGCGCGCATGAAGATCCGTGCCGCCGTCCAGGCCGCGAAGGAGTCCGGCATCCTCGTGCTGGCACGCACCGATTGCCGCCCGACGCAGGGCATCGACGAGGCGGTGGCGCGCATCGAGATGTATGTCGAGGAAGGCGCCGACATCCTGTTCCTCGACTCGCCGGCCGACGACGAGGAGATCAAGCGCGGCGTCGCCGCCGCCAAGGGCCGACCCTCCTTCGCCGTGCTGTCGCCCGGCGCGCCGCGAGCCACGCCGTCGCAGGCCGAAGCCCTCAAGCTCGGCTTCAAGATCGGCACCTATCCGACCGGCATGCTGTCGCCGGCCGCCGCCGGCATGAAGGCCGGCCTGGCCGCGCTCAAGGCGGGCGAGGCGGAGAGCAAGAGCGCCCTGTCCCCGGCCGACCTGCGCACGACCCTGGGCTATGCCGACTACGATACGATGGCCAAGCCGTTCATCGTGAAGGCCTGAGAATCCATGAAGCGCAAAGTCAGCAAGGCGTTCGTCCATCTCGGCGCTTCTTCCATCCATGGTCTCGGCTGCTTTGCCGACATCGATATCAAGAAGGATGAGCTGGTCCGTGTGTGGGACGGCAAGGACAGCCGCTGGATCCCGCTGGCAAGGGCCCACGCCTCGCCGCAGGTCCAGCTCATCAAGCGCTTCGGCATCCGCAGCACCGGCGGCTACTGGGCGCCGCTCGACTTCCTGCGGATCTCGACCGGCTGGTACATGAACCACGACGCCGATCCCAATATCGGCTCGGACGACGGCGACGTGACCTACTACGCGTTGCGCGACATCAAGGCGGGCGAGGAACTCGTCATGGACTACCGTCTCATGGACGAAGACCACGACAATCTCAGCCGCGACGAGGTCGTGCCCGCGACGTCCCGGAAGGGTGCTTCACGACGAGGCAAGCGCCGACCCCGCTGAACCGTCGTTTCAGCCCCGCGCGGCAACCGGGTGCGGTTCGATGCCGTTCGCTTCTCGTCGATGAACCGAGGAGGAGACATGACAGATCTCGACCCCAAGCCACGCAAGCGCCTTCAGGAAAATCCGCGGTGCGACAGAGGCACGGGCGAAACGGTCCGTCCCAGGGAAAACGACACAAGCTGGACCGCCGAACCCGAGGACGAAGATCGCCGCGTGCGTCCCGGCGAGCGCAGTCCCGCGGGGACGATGCCTTGAGGCTCCTATAGCGGTTGCTTCAGGATCCAGTCATGGGCCGGACCGGCCTCATGAAACACGCGCATGGGCCGGTTCGCCGCCGCAAGCATGCCCAGGACACGCGACACCATTGTGATCTTGTCTTCGGGCACCACGACGGCCAGCGGACCGACGGGGTTGGTATGGTGCGACGTCCGCATGCGCACCCCGATCGCCAGGATGTTCTCGGGCCCCATTGTCGTATCGGCTCTGCCTCCGTCGAACAGCTTGCGGTAGGCATGGAGGCCTGCATTGTCGATGACGTCCAGATAGGACTCGAACTCCGACCGCGTGACGTCGCCCTCGGCGACAACGGTCATGAGCTGCTCTTTGGAATCGATCGTCCAGTGAATTGGCATGGCGCCGGACTTTGCCAGCGCCCCGGTTTGAGTTCCAGAGATGCGAAAGGAGGGGGTGACGGGGTCCGGCGACGGGCTTAATGCTCGTCCCTCACTTTTCATGGGAGCGCCAAACAGTGTCCTCGCATGAGGCTGTCCCATCGGACGCGTCCGTCTCCGCATCGATCCGCTTCGATGGCAGGCGCCTGCGCAGCGAGCGCACCCGGCACCTGATCATCGAGGCCTACCTGATACTCCTGAAGGAGCATCGTCGCATGCCGACTGCGGCGGAGATCGCGGCGAAGGCTGGCTATTCGGTTCGCTCGATCTTCGAGCGTTTCACCGACCTCGATGCGCTCAGCCTCGCCACCGCCGACTATGCTATTGCGGTGGGCCAGGCCGAAGCCGAGCCCCGGGAAATCGGTGGCGATCGTGCCGCCCGCATTCGCTCCCATGTGCACACCCGCGCCCAGGCCTGCGAGAAGTGGCTGCCGCTGTGGCGGATCCTCACCGCCAAGCCGGCCGACGGGCAATTGCCCGATCTCAGGGCGCGCGTGCTGGCCGTTCGCCGGGCCAATGTCGAGCGGCTGGAGCTCATGTACCGGCCCGAACTCACCGCGCTCGATCCTGCCGCGCGCGAAACGCTCGTCCTGGCCCTGGCGACGCTCACCAGTTTCGAGAGCTGGGGAGCCCTGCGGGAAGATTTCGGCCTGCCATGGGAGTCCGCCCTCGATGTCTGGGCCGCGGCCATCGATCGGATGTTGCCGTCGATTTCCTGACGACGCGGCCTTGGTCGCCGTCGTTCAAGCCTTCAGCGCCGCGAGATAGGCTGCGGCTCCAGCCGCATCGTGCGGCCCGCCGACGAACCCCAAGTACCCGTCGGGCCGGATGAGGCGCACGGCGTCGGCATGATCGGGGTCGCACGAGGGCATCGCCACCACCAGCCGGGGAAATCTGGCGGCGAGGGCGGTCACGATGCCGGCCGGACCCAGAGCGGTGAACCTTCGTCCACCGGCACCCTCGGGCAATCGGTTCGGCCATCGCTCGCCGGCCTTGGGGCCGTCCACACCATGGCCGTTGCCCGCGGTGAGTGGGCTGTCGGGATAGCCGATGTCCATTTCCCCGAGTTGATCGGCAACCTTGTGCTGGATCTGCGGGAAGCCGGCGGCGAAGCGAAGCACCGTGTTGCGGATGTCCTGGAGCAGCGGATTGCGCAGCGTTGCCAGCTCGGTCAGGCGTCCGGCGTTCTTCAGGACGATGTCGCCCACCGCGGAGCGCTCGCGTGAGTAGCTGTCCAGTAGCGCGGGGCTTGCCGAACCCTCGATCACCAGCGCGAGTTTCCAGGCGAGGTTGAAGGCGTCCTGCATGCCCGTGTTCATGCCCTGGCCGCCGGCGGGACTGTGGATGTGCGCCGCGTCGCCGGCGAGGAACACGCGCCCGCGGGCATAGTCCTTCACCTTGCGCTCGTTGATGCGGAAGGCGGCGAGCCAGACCGGATCGGTCATCACGATGCCGGGCGAGCCGCGATGCGCCATCAGCTCGTTGATCTCCGCGAGCGTCGGGTCGGGATGGACTTCGCCGGCGGTGGCGGGCCCGAGGTCGGCGATCACCCGCCAGCGATCACCGA
Organism: uncultured Rhodospirillaceae bacterium; assembly: GCA_945952105.1. GTDB lineage: Bacteria > Pseudomonadota > Alphaproteobacteria > Reyranellales > Reyranellaceae > Reyranella. The sequence goes on from CAMFGZ010000017.1 coordinate 81,013, forward strand.
CGATGGGAAAGAAGGCCAGTATGCCGTCGCGATGCCAGAAGATGTGCAGGTGGTCATGGGGATCGAGGCCCACGACACGCCCGTCCGCCAGCGCCCAATGGGATTGCAGGGTCGAACCTTCGAAGGCGAAGCCCAGTCCGTGACGCACCGCCGAATGGGCACCGTCGCAGCCCACGAGCCAGCCGGCCCGAAGCGTCTCGCTTTCACCGCCGGCCCTGGTGAGGAACGCCTCCACCGAATCGCCGTGGTCCGTGAAGTGGCTCAGTTCGACGGTGCGCTCGACCGTTACCCCCGCCGCGACAAGCCTCTCCTCGAGAACACGCTCGGTCTCGCTTTGCGGGATCATCAGCGCGTAATCGAACCGGCTGTCGATCAGGTCGAGCGATACCCTGGCGACCAACTGCCTGCCGGTGGAGATCTGCGCGCCGTGCGCCTGCAGGCCGGCCGCCATGAACGCTCCGGCGTAACCGGCATCGTCGAACAGCTCGAGGGTGCGGCTCCACATGACCAGCGCCTTCGACTTGTCGGTGCGGTGCGCCGCCTTGTCGACGATGCGCACGGGGATGCCGTGACGCACCAGCTCGTTGGCCAGTGTAAGGCCGACGGGACCGGCTCCGGAGATGAGCACTGTCGGATCACGGGCCATGAAACCGTCTCCCTCTTGCAGCGAAGGAGCTTAGACTTGGCCCGATTTGCCGCCAATCGGTCCTTGCCAAACCCCTGGCGAAAGGCCATATGCAGCCCGTCGATAGACGGACAGACGATTTGGTCCGCGTTCCCGGCCTTGCCGGCAGCTCGCTCCCGAACTTTGATCCCGAAAACCAGTGCGAATTCGACGGCCGGCTGCGCGTTCCCTTTGTTTGTATGTGGAACGCCGCGCGGGTCAGCATATCTAAAAGTAGTGAAAGGGTTACCCATGGCTACGGGAACCGTGAAGTGGTTCAACATTCAGAAGGGCTTCGGCTTCATCCAGCCGGACAACGGCGGTGCCGATGCCTTCGTGCACATCAGCGCCGTCGAGCGCGCCGGCCTGGGCACGCTGAACGAAGGTCAGAAGGTCGAGTATGAACTCGTCGCCGACCGTCGCAGCGGCAAGATGGCTGCCGACAACCTGAAGTCGGCCGGCTGATCACGCGGCTGCCCTTTGTGGCAGCCACGTTACAGCTACGAGATTGCCCCGCACCCTCCAGGGTGCGGGGCTTTTCTTTGCCCGGAGAGTGGCGTCACCCGGAGGTCAGGGCCGAGGCGCCGCAGGCGTGGCGGGCGAAGCGGGTTGGGCAGGGGCGGGCTGCTGGATCGTGACGTCGATCTTGCGATCAGGGGCCTGGGCCTGGCTGGGCGACTTGTTGAGCCCCGGCATGCCCACGGCGAAATAGCCGATGGCCAGCACTGCCACCAGCAGCGCGCCGACCATGAAGGACAGGCCGCTGCCGCCGCCCGCGGTTGGAGGTGGGACGACGGGGGTGACGTTTACGTTGGTGGGCCGGCGGTCGTAGTCGGACATCGTATTGCCTCCCTGGCGTGTGGGTTCGTCCGCCAACGCACCCATCCTGCAGATCGTTCCCGCCGCGGCCTCAGCCGAGAATGGACCGCGCGGCCTGGGAGACATCCTTCACCTCGGTGAAGGGATGCCATTGCGGGTCCGCCGCCTCGCCACGGCGGTTCACCCAGTAGGCGCGGATGCCCAGCGCCTTGCATACGGCCATGTCGAGCGGCTGGCTCGCCGCCACGTGCAAGGTCTGGGCCGGCGTCACGCCGAGCACCCTGTGGGCGTGATGGAACAGCCGCAGGTCGGGCTTGTAGGCCTTGGCCTGCTGCGCGGTGATGACGGCGTCGAGTGCGAGGCCGAGGCTCGGCAGGCTGCCCGCGATCAGGTCGTCGTCGGTGTTGGAGATCGCCGCGAGCCGCCAGCCGCCGGAGCGCAAGCCGGCAAGGGCGGCTGGTACGTCTGGGTGTGCCGGCAGTCGTGATAATCCTGCGACCAGGCCCGCGACGTCCTCGTCGCGCATCGCGAGTCCGCCATGGTCCAATGCGACCCGCAGGCTGTCGCGCAACACATCGCGATAGGGACGCCATGGCGGCGTGTCGCGCAGCCGGCGGCCTTCCGTATGGAAGGCATGGATCAGCGGTGCGAGGTCCATCGCCGGCCTGCCGTGCCGCGCGACGATCGCGCGAAAGCCGGCTTCGACTCCTTCGTGCCACTGCACGAGCGTGCCGTAGAAATCGAAAGTGACGGTGCGCGTCATGAGGTGAACGGTCCGATCTTCGCCGTGGCGAACGCCGGTCGCGCCTGGATCTCGGCCCACCATTCGGCGACGCGCGGATGCTTCGCCGGGGTGATCTCCTCCGGCGCGATCTCCTCGTCGATGCGTTTGATGAAGGGGACCGCGCCGATGTCGGCGAGCGAATAGTCGTTGCCGGCCAGCCATCGGCTCTGGCGCAGCGCTTCTTCCATTCGATCGACCAGCCCGACGGTGAGCCTGGTGCGCGCCTCCTGGCGCTCCTCGTCGGTGTAGGGCCTGCGCGCGGTGCGCAGCCACGCCTCGCGACGCTCCCTGCTGGGGACGTTGGCCAATTTCTCCGCGAGCTCCGCGTCCGACCATTGCGTGGCGACCTTGGCCATCGAATGCGCCCAGTTGAAGATGATCAGGTTGCCGATCAGCCCATCGACGTGGCGGATCCAGTTGCGCATCACGGCGCGGCCATAGGCGTCGGCCGGACGCAGCGGCGGTTCGGGCCAGGTCTCGTCGACATATTCGCAGATCGTGCCGCTCTCGTAGAGCGAGCGGCCGTCCTCTAGGATCAGGAGGGGGATCACGCCATTGGGATTCAGTTTCAGGAACGACGGCGCGTGATGTTCCATCTTGGTGAGGTCGATCACCTTGCTCTCGAAGGTCAGGTTCTTCTCGGCCAGGCACAACCGGACCCGCCGCGATGCCGATGATCTCCAGGCGTGATAGAGCGTGAGCATTTCCCGATCCCCCATGATACCAGGGCCGTCGACGCGGCCTTCGTCGCTTTTAGCTGAGCCGAAAGGGCGGCACGATGCCACGCCGGCAACAAGCGTCGCCTTGTTTCGTTGCACACGACATGACCTACCTGCTCCCCTTCCTTTCTCTATGCCTCGTCGCAGTCTTTCTCTGCCTCACCATGCCCGGTCGGGCGATGGCGGAGTCGATCGACGGCGATGCCGCCCGTTGCAAGCAGCTCATCGATTACTACGACCGCTACAGCGCGGGTCGCAGCGCCCACTCCGATGGCCGGCGCAACATGACCCGCATCGCTGCCGCCATCGATTGCGAGCGCGGCGACTATGCTCGCGGCATTGCCGAGATGGAGGAGTTGCTCGAGTCGAGGAAGCTCAGGATTCCAGCGATTCCCTCCGCCGCGAATCCGCGCTGAACCAATCCCGCCGGGAAGTCTGGGCGCCGAACGTCAGCGAGGCTCTGGCGTCGGCGGCAGCAGCCTGTCGATCGCCGTGATCCATGCCTCGATGGCGTCCTCGACCGACAGGCCATGGCGCTCGCGCATGCGGCCCCAGCTCTCGAAGTCGGTGACCTGCTCGAGCGCGATCAGGATCTTCTTGCGCTCGCCGTCCGGCAGGGTGCCGAGTTCCGCGCGGTACATCAGGCTCAGCCGCGCCCACACGGCATCGCGCATAAGTCCGATCCGGGTCTTGAGGAATTCCGATTCGTTCTGGTTGAGCAACAGTACTCGCCAGAGCGGCAGCCAGCGCTCGCAGATCCCGGCGCGCGTCTCGACCTGTGCGCGCAGCCGCTGCTCGCGCGTGCCGTCTAGGTCGCGGATCGCGGCCTGGGCGAGGCCCTCGGCGAAGGCGTAATCGGCCGCGGCCAGGCTGAGCGCCAAGAGATCGTCGAACCGCTCGAAGACCGAGCGCACCGAATAGCCCGCGCGCTTGGCGATTCGTGCCGCCGTCGGAATCTCGGGACTTTCGCGCAACAGATCGAGATAGGCCTCGATGATCAGTTGCTTGGTCCGCTCGCTGCGCAGGGCGCGACCATCGAGGCGGCGAGGCTTCGGAGCACCCTCCGACGCCGACCCTGTCGTCTCGTCACCGTCCCGCACCTTGTCTCCACCATTCCGGTCCCGACGAGATTGTGCGGGGGCAGTGCAAGTATGCCGTTTTTCCTCGGGGCTCGCCAGCATGCATGTCGTCCCGGGGCTGCTCGCCTATGCAATCGCGGCCGGTGAAATGGCATGCGGGCTTTTCTACAATGCCGGCTGATGTTTTTGCCGCTTGGGGAGATTGATGATGCGTTCGAGTTTCGCGGCCCTGCTGGGCTTGGTCCTTGTGCCGGTTTCCGCCCATGCCGCGGACCAGGCGGCGGCGTCCGCCTGCGCGGCGCAGCTCTCGCCGGACGGACAACTCCTTTACAACAAGGTGGCGCCGACCATGACGCCCAAGACCGACATCAAGGATGCTCTGACCGGCGTCGCCCGACCGATGGTGATGGGTGGCTCGATGTCCCGCGACAACGCCCGCGCCGCGGCCGAGGCGGCGGGGGAGTGCCTGAAGTTCCTAAAGTAGCGTGCCAAGCGGCCGGGCCGCTCACACCGGGGGCGGCGTCGGACGCCGCCCCCGCAGCGCCACGGCCAGGAGGCCGGTAAGGGCCAGTCCCGCCACCGCCATCGCGATCACCGCACCGCGTGGGCCGATGGCGTCGGAGATCGCGCCGGACGCGAGCTGGCCGAGCGGCGCCGTGCCGATGCACATCGTGACGACTCCCATCAGCCGGCTGCGCATCTCGGCCGGCGCCTCGGTGAGCATCAGCGTCGACTGCATGTTGCCGAAGCCCGCCGTGCCGAAACCGCCCAGCACGAGGAGCGCGAAGGCGAGCCAGTAGAACGGCGACAGCGCCATCAGGATCAGCGCGCACATGAACAGGGCGGCGCCGCCGGCGAAGGCCAGCCTGCGGTCCATGCGCAGGAAGCCCGCCGCGATCAGCGCGCCACCCATCAGCGCCCCCAGCGGCTCGCCGGCTGCCAGCAGACCGACCAGGGCGGGAGAAACGTGGAACGCGCCCTGCCCGAGCGGCGCGACGAGGCCGGAATAGGCGAAGGCGAAGGCATTGGTGACGATGGTGATGCCGAACACCAGCAGGATGGTGGGGCGCGTCGAGGCGAAGCGCAGCCCCTCGGCGATCTCGTGCGGAATCCGCACCAGGTCGAGCCGCCGCGTCACCTGCGCATGGACGAGGCCGGCAACGGCGAAGGCGCCGCCGAACTGCACCAGGGCGGTGATCGTGTAGGCGCCCTTCATGCCCAGCCACTGGAACGCGACGCCGCCCAGCAGCGGGCCGATCGCGCGCGTCGCGGCCGAGGTCACGCTGTCGAGCGCGATGGCGTTGACGATACGGTGCGGGCCGGCCACCTCGCCGACCATACGCCGGCGGGTCGACATCTCCGTCGACCACATGGTGCCGGAAACGAGATTGCCCAGCGCCACGTGCCAGACCTCGAGATTTCCCGTGACCGCGAGCGTGGCCAGCAGGGTCGAGATCAGGGCGGGCACGACGAGCGCCAGCATGAAGATCAGCTTGCGGTTCAGCGCCTCCGAGAGCGCGCCCGCGAACGCGCCGAACAGGAGCTGCGGAAGCTGCCGTAGCGCCACGACGAGGGTGACGGCGAGGGCCGAATGCGTCGCTTCCCAGGCGAACAGGCCCGAAGCCAGCAGTTCGAGCCATCGCATCGCATTGGCGAAGGCGCCGACGAGCCACAGTCTGAGGAAGTCGGGCGAGCGCAGCAGCTCGCGGATCGGCGAGTCCATTCCGGCAATCCTAACCCCGCACCCGCCGCGAGTCGCCGATGACTACCGTCAGATCTCCTCGAGATTTACGCCTGTCGTCTCTATGCGGAACCACCAAGTCACCGCCGCCCCGAGCAGCGACGTGGCGATCAGGCCGAGCAGGAGGAAATGCGTTCCCGTCTCGGCGAGCACCAGGGGAAACACGAAGGCGGTCAGGACCGCGCCGAGCTTGGCGAAGGCCGCCGCGAAGCCCGCGCCCCTGCCGCGGATGGCGGTCGGGAACACTTCGCCCGCCAGCAGGTAGGTCTGCGCGTTGGGCCCGAGATTGGTCATGAAGTTGAACAGCATGAAGCCGCCGAACAGGAACAGGGTGCCGGCCGGCTCCGGCACGCGATTCTGCAGCATGGCCAGCGCCAGCCCGGCGGCGCAGCCGACGAAGCCCAGGATCTGCAGCCGGATGCGGCCGACCTTGTCCGCCAATAGCACAGCGGCGACGATGCCCACGATCAGCAACGTATCGATCAGGGCGGCGCCCTTGGCCGCCTGGATGTCGTGCGCGATCACGCTCGCCGCATTGTGCAAGCGATCGACCTCGTGGCCGACGGTGCGGGCGAGGATGGTGGGCGTGAAGATGCCGATGCCGTAGGTCCCGAGGTCCTGCAGGAACCAGGGGACGGAAGCGAGGATGGTGGCGCGACGGTTCTTCTTCGACAGGAGGTCGCGCCAGCGGGAGCCGGCGCCATCGGCGAGCCGGGACGCGCGCGGTTCCTCGGCAAGACGGACTTGCTTGGGATATTGCGGTTCGCGCTCGAGCAATCGCTGCAACTCGCGTTCCGCCTCCAGCCGGCGTCCCTTCGACATCAGCCATTGCCCGCTGTCAGAGATGAACAGGCGGGCGATCACGACCAGCGTCGCGGGCGCGATCACGACGGCGTACATCCAGCGCCAGGCGTCCAGCTGCGGGTCGCTCACCAGGATGGCGTAGCCGAGGGCCGTTCCGACCAGGGCGCCGACCGCCTGAAAGGCGAAGGCCCCCAGCACCAGCCGCCCACGATCCCGGCTCGGGATGCTCTCCGAGATCACCAGGTGGCCGGTGGGATAGTCGCAGCCCAGCGCGACGCCGACGCCGAACAGGAAGAAGACCAGCCAGCCGAAACTCGGGCTCGCGGCCAGGCCGGCGAGGAAGACGACGAAGACCAGCATCTCGATGACGAACATGCGCCGCCGCCCGTACGTGTCGGCGAGTCCGCCCAGGGTGACGGCGCCGACCATGATGCCCGCCAGGGTGGCGGCGCCCACCAGCCCCTTCTGCGCGGGTGACAGGCCGAACTCCTGGACGATCAGGGGCAGCGCCACGCCGGTCATGAACACGACCAGCCCCTCGAAGAACTTGCCGGCGGTCGCGAGCAGCCAGATGCGCCATTGCATGCGCGTCATGGGCACGGTGGGCGTGGGGGTCCCGTCGGGCCATGACGGTGTCTGGTCGATGTAGCCCTGGACGCTCTGCGGTTCAGCCATCTGGACAGATTAGCGGACACCGCTACCTTGAGGTGTTCAAAAAGAAAATAATGAAATCGAGGAAACGCCATGAAGAGACGTAGCCTGCTCGTCGCGGCTCTCGCCGCGCCGTCGATCGTTCCTGCCATCGCACTCGGCCAGGGCGCCTGGCCGAACAAGACCGTGAAATTCATCTGTCCCTTTGCGCCGGGCGGCGGCACCGACACGGTGAGCCGCCTGATGTGCGACCAGCTCTCGAAGCTCCTCGGCCAGACTTTCGTGGTCGACAACAAGGGCGGGGCGGGCGGCAACATCGGCACCGTCGAGCTCGCGCGCGCCGCGCCCGACGGCTACACGCTGGGCCTGATCTCGGTGGCCAGCCACACGCTGAACCCGATGCTCTACACCAGGCTGCCCTACAATCCGGACAAGGACATCGTCGCGATCTCGCGCGTGGCGATCCTCGCCAATCTTCTGGGCGTCACCAACTCGCTGCCGGCCAACAACGTCGCGGAGCTGATCGCGCTCTGCAAGAAGGAGCCGGGCAAGTATTCCTTCGCCTCGTCGGGTCCGGGCACGTCGCTGCACCTGAGCGGTGAGCTGTTCAAGAAAATGGCCGGCGTCGACATCATCCACGTGCCCTACAAGGGCGCGGGCCCGGTCTACTCCGACCTGATGGCCGGCGTGGTGAACATGATGTTCGCCAACATGCCCTCGATGCTGCCGCAGGTCCGCGCCGGCAAGCTGAAGGGGCTGGGTGTCACCTCGGCGCAGCGGTCGAAGGCGGCACCGGACATTCCGGCGATCGCCGAGACCGTGCCAGGTTACGTCGCGACCTCGTGGTATGGCATCGGCGCGCCGGCCGGCACGCCCGAGCCGATCCTTGCGAGGCTCGAAGCAGCCATCGCCGAAGCGCTGAAGTCGGCGGACATCCAGAAGCGCTGGAACGACGATCTCGGCCTCGACCTGCCGCCACCGGGCCGCGCCGGCTTCGACCAGTTCCTGGCCGAGGACCGCAAGCTCTGGGAACCGGCGGTCAAGGCCTCCGGCGTGAAGCTGGATTAGCCCAGCGTTCTTGTCGAATTCATCCGGACCGCGGGTCTCCTCAGCGCGGGGGATTACCCCGCGCGCGCCTTGATCATGAGCGGACCTGGAGGTCAGCGGTCCGTTTGATCAGGGCTTGGGGGTTCGGGCGATCATGCGCCCAGCCACCAGAACCAGTGATACCGAATGTCCGAGGGCGCGAGGCCGATGGCCACCGCGAGCATGACAGGCGCTGCCGCCTTGTAGGGCCACCGATCAACATGCCAGACGATGAGAACCATCGCACCGACCAGCATCATAAGGCCAACCGACAAGGCGCCGAAGACTTGCAAAGGGTCCGCGCAGCTGTCGCACGACATGCCCATCGTGACGACCAGCGTCGCGATCCGAAATCCAAGGAACAGGAACGATCCGAGGAAGGCTGATCCCATGACCGCCCACAGGATCGCCGTGATGCTGCGATGGACGAGTAGGTTTACTGGCATCGGATCGTCAAAAGAACTCGACTAGATGAACTGCCGGATCGCCGCGATCACTACCAGGGCGCCGATTGCCATGACGGCGCTGCCGAGCGAGATCACGTAGAGCGCGCGGCCGGGCGAGAGGCGGCCCATATGGGCGGCGATCCAGAAGAACGGATCGTTGACGTGGCAGATCGCCATCGAGCCGGCGCCGACGGCGGCCGCGGCGATGGCGCGGCCCGAGGCGCTGTCGAGGCCGAGCGCCGGCAGCATCGGCTCGACCATGCCCGAGGCGGTCAGCACGGCCGTGAGGGAGTTGCCCTGCATCGTCTTCACGATGGCGGCCGCCAGGAACGGCGTCAGCACGCCGTACCGCGGATGCAGCGCATATTCGGCCAGAAGCTCCGACATGCCGGTCTCGTCGAAGACGCGGGCGAGTCCGCCCGATGCACCGACCGCCAGCAGAAGCGGCGCCCAGGAGCGGCCGGCCAGCGCCGAGGGCTCCCAGCGTCGCGCGAACACGACGGCCAGCGTGATGGCGATGGCGGTCAGCATCAGCGGCTTGGAGACGCCGATATAGAATTCGCGCGAGCCGCCCTTGCCGAGCGGCTCGCTCGGCATCTGCGCGATCGATTGCAGCACGAGAAGCCCAAGCGGAATGCCGACGCAAAGCCAGGCCCAGGAAAGTTGCCCGTCGGTTGGCTGCGACGGCACCTGTCGCGCCACATGCCACCAGCCCAGCGCCACGGCGATGGCGGCGACCGGAATGGCGATCATGAACTCGGTGCTGATCTTGGCCTTCATCACCGACGCCGCCGCGACGGCGAGTGGCGAGGGGGCGAGCAGGGCTGCCACCGCGAGCAGGGTGAGGGCGAGACCCAGCGCACGCCGCGGGGCGTCCTGCCCGGCCGGTTGCAGCAAGGCGAGGCCGCCTGAGGCCGAGCCGCCGAGGCCTGCCACGAAGCCGGCCGCGGCCGACGTGCCGGTGCCGAGCGGCGCGCGCAACACCAGGGCACTCACAAGAGCGCCGGCGACGACCAGCAGGCCCGTCTGTTCCAGCGCCGTCGTGAAACCGAGCCCGAACGCCTTGCCGACCGACTGGAAGGTCATGTCGGCAGCGATGCCGTAGACGACGACGGTGGCCATGATCGCCAGGAAAGCCGGCAGGCGCACGCGCTGGACCAGGAAGACGATGGCGGCGACGGCGATCGGCAGCAGGAGGGAGGCGAGAATCATGACGGGACGAACCTTAATGGCCTGCTACAGTCCCGTCATGCGCCTCCTCGTCGCCCTCCTGCTGCTGCTCGGTCTTGTCGCGCCCGCCGCGCAGGCGGAAGCATTGGTCCGCATAGAGGGCAAGAACTTCATCGAGCCCGATGGCCGCATCCTGCGCCTCAAGGGAATCAGCCTCGGCAACTGGCTGATGCCCGAAGGATACATGTTCAAGTTCGAGGTCGCTAAGTCGCCTCGCCAGATCTACGACGCGTTCGACCGCCTGCTGGGCCCGGAACGCGCCGCCGATTTCTGGCGCCGCTATCGCGACACCTACGTCACCGAGGAGGATATCCGCTTCATCAAGTCGGTCGGCTTCAACATGGTGCGCGTGCCGCTGCACTGGCGGCTGTTCATGGGCGCCGACGGCGAGATCGGCGGCGAGGGCTGGGCGCTGCTCGACCGGGTGGTGGGCTGGGCCGCCGCCGCCGGGCTCTACGTGATTCCCGACCTGCATGCGGCACCCGGCGGCCAGACCGGCATCAACCACGATGACGGGCCGGGCTATCCGCTGATGTTCTACGTGGCGCGCGACCGCGATCTCACGGTGAGGCTCTGGCGCGCGGTGGCCCAGCGCTATCGCGGCAACCCGGCGATCCTGGGCTACGACATCCTGAACGAGCCGATTGCGCCCTATCACGACGTGGCGACGCTCAACGCACGGCTGGAGCCCTTCTACAAGCGCGCGACGGCGGCGATCCGCGACGTCGATCCCGAGCGCATCGTCATCCTGGCCGGTGGGCAGTGGAGCTCGAGCTTCGCGATGTTCGGCCCGCCCTTCGCGCGGAATCTGGCCTACACCTATCATTCGTTCTGGGCGTCGACGAAGCGCGACTCGATCCAGCGGCACCTGAACTTCGCCAACCTCCACGACGTGCCGCTGTTCCTCGGCGAGACCGGCGAGCTGACCGACGAATGGAACGAACGCTTCCGCCGGCTGCACGAGATGCACGACATCGGCTGGTCGTTCTGGACCTACAAGAACCTCGACACGCCATCGACCATCGTCTCGATCACGCGGCCCGACGGCTGGAAGGAGATCGTGTCCTATGCCGACGGCGCGACGAAGGAGAAGCCGTCGGCGGAGCTGATCGATCGCGCCGTGGCGCAATACCTAGAGGCGATCCGGTTCAGGAACGGCACGGTGCGCTGGAGCTACCTCGCATCGCTCGGACTGAAGAGCGCTCCCTAGGGGGGAGGCCGAGGCTCCCGCTCAGTGTCCGCGGCGCCACTGCCGTCCGGACGCGCCCGATTTTCCGGGGCCCAGGAGCGCCGACATCCGTGCCTCCATCGAATCGACGAACCGGATCCAGGCCCCCTTGCTGCCGGGCGATTCGGCATCCAGCGCGCGGCGGACGAGCGCCTTCGAGTTTGCGTGCCGCCATTCGCCGAACGCGGCGCGGATGGACGCCGCCTCCTCGTCGAGCACGCGCTCCACCAGGCGAAGGATGTGATCGCGGATCGGGCCCCAGTCCTTCGTCGAGGAATTGTAGGTGCCGCCCATGACGCTCGCGTTGGAATGCTTGTTGGAGCCATGCATGCGGTAGGCGTAGAGCGCATCGTGGATGGCGACCGACCCGGTCAGCAGGCCAGCGAAGGTCGACAGGTAATAGTCGAGGTAAAGCTTGAGATCGCTGTCCGGCAAGACCAGGACGAGATCCACGAAGCTGCGCCGGAACATCATGCTGGCCATGCTGTTGGTGGCGCTCAGCACCGTCCATTGCGGATGGAACGTCACCCGCCCGTTGGTCGCGAAGGCGAAATCGCCGGTCGCCGGGTCGATGCGCGGCACGACATTGGAGCCGAAGGTCTCGCTCGACGCCTCGCCCTTGTCGAACCACCAGGCCGTGCCGGCCAGAAGGCGGTCGTCGGCGTCGATGATGTGCGAGTCGCAGTAGGTGAGCGATACCGGAAACGCGGCGTTCATGTGCACGCAGAGATGCCGCTCGATGAAATTCTCGTACCACTTGTCATCGGAATCGAGGAAGCCGACGAACGGCGTGTCCAGTTCCGCGAGGCCGCGCTTGATGGCGCCGGTCTGACCCACGTTGGCGTCGAGGCGGATGTAGTCGAAGCGGGAATCGTTCAGGCGCGACAGGCAGCCGCGGATTTCCTCGTCCGACCCGTCGGTCGAAGCGTCGTCGATCACGATCGTGCGCAGGTCGCGGCAGGACTGGCGCGCGACCGATTCGATCGCCCGTCCCACGAAGGCGCCGTTGTTGTAGTTGGCAATCACCACTCCGACCGGAGGCGTTGAAGGCATACTGACTGGTTCCGTGTGACTTAATTGAACTCTGGACGGGGCGGTCGCACCGATCATGCGGCGGCAGATTGAAGATGGGCGACGAAGACGGCCACTGCAACCTCGAGCGGTCACCTAGGTTTGGCCTGCCATCGCCCCTACGTAAAGACTCTGAATCGCACTCGAAGCGGTTTTTTGCCGCCGAAAGGGAGAGACAGCCGCAGTTTGTCGATGGTAGTGGGTCTGGCCGGCTCGCCGTCCGGGGACGGCCGGGCTGTCGACAAGGGATCAGACGAGTATGGCGCAGGCCCCTTCTCCTGCCGGATCGCCACGCACCGAGCTGGCGGAAACGCTAAGGTCTTGCCGCTCCTCCTACCTGGGCGTCGCGGTTTTTACAGCCGTCCTGAACGTCCTGTATCTGACCGGCTCCTTCTTCATGCTGCAGGTTTATGACCGGGTGCTGCCGAGCCGCAGCGTGCCGACGCTGGTTGCCCTGTGCGTCCTGGCGCTCGGACTCTACGGGTTCCAGGCGGTCCTGGACATCGTCCGCAACCGGGTCCTGATCCGGATCGCCGGCGGGTTCAGCGAGGCGCTGGACCGCCGAATTTACCATCTGCTTGTCAAGCTGCCGCTGCGAGCCCCGCAGATGAACGGCTTCGAGCCGGTCCGCGACCTCGATGCCATCCGGACGTTCATGTCCGGCGGCGGCCCTCCGGCCCTGTTCGACCTGCCCTGGATGCCGCTCTATCTCGGCATTTGCTACCTGTTCCATCCGTTGATCGGCCTGACGGCGACGGTCGGCGCGCTGATCCTGGTCGCGATCACTTTCATGACCGAGGTCAAGGTTCGCCAGCCGTCGATCGAGGTGTCGTCGCTCTCCAGCAGGCGAAACGGTCTGGCCGAGGCAAGCCGGCGCAATTCAGAGGTACTGCACGCGATGGGCATGGTCGGCCGGTTCGCCCATCAGTGGGCGGATTACGGCCGTCGCTACGTGAGCGCGCACCAGCGGGCCGGCGACATCACCGGCGGCATGGGCAGTTTTTCCCGGGCGCTGCGCATGGCGCTGCAGTCGGCGGTGCTGGCCGTGGGTGCCTATCTCGTGATCAAGCAGCAGGCGACGGCGGGCATCATCATCGCCGGCTCCATCCTGTCGGCCCGCGCCCTGGCGCCGGTGGAGCAGGTGATCGCCCAGTGGCGCGTCTTCGTCGCGGCCCGCCAGAGCTGGCACCGGCTGAACAACCTCTTGGCGCGCATCCCCGAGGACAAGGAGGTCATGGCGCTGCCGAAGCCCAAGGCCGTCCTGTCGGTCGAGGCCGTCAGCGTTGCGCCGCCGGGCGTCAATGTGCTGGTTGCGCGCGACATCGTCTTCTCGCTGAAGGCTGGACAGGGGCTGGGCATCATCGGCCCCAGTGCCTCGGGCAAGTCCTCGCTCGCGCGCACGCTGGTTGGGGTGTGGCGGCCGGTGACGGGCAAGGTCCGGATCGACGGCGCCACGCTCGACCAGTGGTCGTCGGAGTCGCTCGGCGAGCATATCGGCTATCTGCCGCAGGACATGGAGCTGTTCGCGGGCACGGTCGCGCAGAACATCGCGCGCCTGGAGCCGGAACCGGACTCCAAGAAGGTGATCGCGGCCGCCCAGGCCGCCGGCGTGCACGAGATGATCCTCGGCCTGCCCAACGGTTACGAAACCGAGATGGGCGAGAGCGGCACCGCCTTGTCGACCGGACAGCGCCAGCGCGTCGGACTGGCGCGCGCGCTCTATGGCGATCCCTTCCTCGTCGTGCTCGACGAGCCCAATTCCAGTCTCGACCATGACGGCGAGGAGGCGTTGACCAAGGCCATCATGTCGGTGCGGGCGCGCGGCGGCATTGCCATTGTGATCGCGCATCGGCCGAGCGCGCTGGCGGCGGTCGACCAGCTCCTGGTCATGCGGGGCGGCCGGCAGCAGGCCTTCGGACCCAAGGACGCCGTCCTGCGCGAGACGCTCAAGGCCGCGGCGCCGCCCGGCACTCCCGGCGCGCCGGGGGCGCCAGCCGTACCACCCGGCGCGGTTGCGCCGACCCCCCTGCGTGCCACGATGGGGCCCGTGGGCCCAATGGCCCGAACCCGGGAGCCGTCATGAAGCACGCCGTCTCCATCCCGGCGCGGACGCGCCGTCCTCTCGTGATCGGCATGGCCGCCTGCTTCGTCCTCGTCTTCGGCGTCGGGGGATGGGCGGCGACGACCCAGCTGTCCGGCGCGGTGATCGCGCCCGGCAAGCTCGTCGTCGACACCAACGTCAAGAAGATCCAGCACCCGACCGGCGGCGTCGTAGGCGAGTTGCTCGTCAAGGAAGGCGACAAGGTCAAGCAGGGCGACGTGGTCGTCCGGCTCGACGGCACGCAGGCCCGATCCAATCTCGGCATCGTCACCAAGGCGCTGGAGGAGCTGGCGGCCCGCCAGGCCCGCTTCGAGGCCGAGCGCGACAACGACAGGACCGTCGAATTTCCGCCCGAGCTGACGTCGCGTGCGAGCGATCCCGAAGTCGCGCGCCTGATGACGGGCGAGCAGAAGCTGTTCGAGATGCGCCGCACGGCCCGCGATGGCCAGAAGGCGCAGCTGCGCGAGCAGATCCAGCAGCTCAACCTGCAGATCGATGGAATTCAGGCCCAGGAAGTCGCCAAGGGCAAGGAACTGAAGCTGCTCGCCCAGGAGCTCGAGGGCGTTCGCACGCTCTGGAAGCAGAACCTCGTGCCGATCAGCAGGGTCACGACGCTGGAACGCGATTCTGCACGCATGGAGGGCGAGCGCTCGTCTCTCGTGGCGTCTCTGGCGCAGAATCGCGGCCGCATCGCCGAGCTCGAACTGAAGATCCACCAGATCGACCAGGACCTCAGCACCGAGGTCGGCAAGGAGCTGGCCGAGATCCGCGCCAAGAAGTCCGAGATGACCGAGCGGCGCATCTCGGCCGACGACCAGCTCAAGCGCATCGATCTCGTGTCGCCGCAGGACGGCAAGGTGTTCCAGCGCAACGTCCACACGGTGGGCGGTGTCGTCCAGGCGGGCGAGCCGCTCATGCTGATCGTGCCCGACTCCGATTCGCTGATCGTCGACGCCAAGGTCGCGCCGCAGGACATCGACCAGATCCACATCGGCCAGCATGCGGTCCTGCGCTTCGCCGCCTTCAACCAGCGCACGACGCCCGAGGTGAACGGCGAGGTGATCCACATCGGCGCCGACGTCAGCCAGGACGACAAGGCGACCGAGCCCTATTACTCCGTGCGCATCCGCGTCTCCGAGGGCGAACTCGCCCGGCTGGAGGGCCTGCAGCTGCTGGCCGGAATGCCGGTCGAGGCATTCATCCAGACCACGCCGCGCACCGTAGCCTCGTTCCTGGTGAAGCCGCTCTCCGATCAGATCGCGCGGGCGTTCCGCGGGCGTTGATCCCGACAAAAGTCGTTCGCATCGCTCAGGATGACAAACCGGCGTCCCGCAACACCATGTCCGCCGCCTTCTCGCCGATCATGATCGAGGGCGCGTTGGTGTTGCCCGAGGTCAGAGTCGGCATGATCGAGGCGTCGGCGACGCGCAGGCCTTCGATGCCCCGCACGCGCAGCCGCGCATCGACCACGGCCATCGCGTCGGAGCCCATCCTGCAGGTGCCGACCGGGTGATAGGTCGTCTCGGCGGCGCGCTTCACCCAGTCGAGGATCTCGTCGTCGGAGTTTCCGTTGGGGCCGGGCGCGATCTCCGCCACCTGCAGCGGCGCCATGGCGGGCGCCGTCATGATGGCGCGGGCGATGCGCACCGCGCGCACGGTGAGCTCGCCGTCGACCGGCGCCGACAGGAAGTTGAAGCGGATCTCGGGCGCCTGACGCGCATCGGCGGAGACGATGTGGATGTGGCCCTTGCTCTCCGGCCGCATCGGATGGGCGTAGCAGGAGACGCCCGACTGACGCGCGATCCGCGGGCCGCGCGGGCCGGCTTCGGTGAACATCGGCACCCAGCCCAGCAGCAGGTCCGGTGCGGCGAGGCCCTCGCGCGAGCGCACGAAGGCGCGCAGCGGGGCGCCGACCATGGACAGGAGACTGTCCTGCCTGAAGGCCCAGCGCAGCGCCTGGTTCACGAGCCCCAGGCCGCGGCCGCGATCGTTGAAGGTCATGCCCTTCCTGCCGATGGTCCACCGGGTGCGCGGCGCATAGTGGTCGCGCAGGTTCTCGCCGACGCCCGGCAGCGCGTGGCGAACCTCGATACCCAGGTTGCGCAGCCGGTCCGGCTGGCCGATGCCCGAGAGTTCGAGGAGCTGCGGCGAGTTGATCGATCCGCTGCTCACCACGACCTCGCGCAGGGCGCGGGCTTCGTGCGAGGCCTCGCCGATACGGTAGCGCACACCGCTGCAGCGCTTGCCGTCGAGGATCAGCGACGAGGCGAGCGCGCCGGTCACGATCCGGAGATTGGGACGCCGCCGCGCCGGGTCGAGATAGCAGCGCGCGGTGCTCATGCGCCAGCCCGAGGCGATCGTCGCCTGGCTCATGGCGATGCCGTCCTGCCTCGCGCCGTTGTAGTCGGGGTTGTGCGCGATGCCGACTTCGCCGGCCGCCTCGATCACGGTCGCGTAGAGCGGATTGAGCGGCGGCGGGTTGGTGACGCGCAGCGGGCCGCCGCGGCCGCGAAACCGCTCGTCGCCTTCCTCGTAGCTTTCCATCCGCTTGAAGAAGGGGAGGACGTCCTCGTAGGCCCAGCCCTGGTTGCCCATCTGCGCCCAGGTGTCGAAGTCCTGCGCCTGGCCGCGCACGAAGGCGAGACCGTTGATGGCGCTCGAACCGCCTAGAAGCTTTCCGCGCGGCACGGGGATGCGCCGGCCGTTGGTGCTGGCCTCGGGCTCGGAACTGTAGAGCCAGTTGACCGCGGGATTGGTGATCAGCCGGGAATAGCCGACCGGGATGCGGGTCCACGGATGGTCGGCGGGTCCGGCTTCCAGCAGCAGCACCTTGTTCTTCGGATCGGCCGACAGGCGGTTGGCAACGACGGCGCCCGCCGAACCGGCGCCGACGACGATGTAGTCGTATTCCATTGCGGCAAGTATCTCCTTCGGCCTGCCGCCTGTCGACCGCCGCGACGATAGCCCGGCTTTACGCGGGCGGTTGTTTGGGCATGATGGCGCCCCCGACAACCCCCAAGGAAAAAACCATGCGCGGTGTCTCCCTCCTGCTTCCCCTCGGCCTCTCGCTCGCCTGTGCCGCGGGCCTCGCGCAGGCGCAGCCGGCCGCCGTCGACATGACGGGTACGTGGACGGGAACCAACCGGAGCATCGTGAGCGGCCTGCCGGCCCACTTCCCGGTGACGTCGCCGGCGACGATCGTCGACGGCAACCGCCTGGTCGAACTCAAGATCACCGTGAAGATCGACGGCCAGGACGAGGGCCGCTTCTGGGGAACGCTCTCCTCCGAATCGAAGGCCGAACCGATCATCGGCGTCATCGGGTCGGACGGAAAGCGCGTGCGCATGATCGGGCAGGGCGGTTCGTCGATCGAGGGCACCTTGCTCGACGACGGCACGCTCGAACTCTTCTATACGGAGAACCGCGCGGGCGTTTCGGTCGCCGCCACCAACGTGCTGAAGAAAGCCAAGTAGGAACGTCCCGACGATGATCTCCCGTAGAAGCATGCTGGCGGGCAGCCTTGCCCTGCCGGCGCTGGCCGGCTGCGGCGGCCAGCCGACGTCCCAATCGTCGGCCTATGCGCCGAACCAGACGCGGCCCGGCCTCGATGCCGTGATCGACATCAGCCACAACGTCACCGTCACCAGCTTCGCCGCGGTCCGGCGCAGCAACATCCTGGCCGTCATCCATAAAGTGACCGAGGGCGGCGACTGGTTCGATCCGTCCTATGCGTCGCGGCGGCGCCAGGCCGAAGCGGCCGGCCTGCTCTGGGGAGGCTATCATTTCGGGACGCGCCAGTATTCGGGCGAGCAGCAGGCGGCCTCGTTCCTGTCGGCCTGCCAGCCCGGCCCGCAGACCGTGATGGCGCTCGATCTCGAACCCAACGACGCCAACCCGCGCAACACGATGCGGCTCGACCAGGCCGAAGCCTTCGTCCGCGCGGTGCAGAAGGCTACGGGCCGGCTGCCGATGCTCTACGCCCATCCCGCCTGGGCGAACGGCGAAGTCTACGGCCGCAAGCGGCTTCGGCTCGACGCCGCCGTGCTGCCGGGCTCGCTCCTGTCGCGCTGCGATCTGTGGCTGGCCGACTATCGCGAGGAGCCTCGGCTGCCCAACGCCTGGTCGAAGTGGACGCTCTGGCAGTACGTCGCCGACGAGACGGCCCAGAACTTCGCCTACGGCAGCGAGCCGCGCCATGTCGAGGGCGTCGGCCACTGCGACCGCAACATGTACAACGGCGACGCCGCCAGCCTGACCCGCTGGTGGAAGAACGGCGGGCGGTAGGCCGAGCCTCGCTCGGCCTCCTGAGCGTCAGGCTGCGGCTTGGTTACAAGCCGCTAAGCCGAGCGATGTCCGGGAGCGCCGAAGGAAGAGCGAAGGACTCCCTTGCGGGCGTGAGATCCTTCGTTGCGCTCAGGATGACAGGAAGCGGTTAACCCGAGTGCATCAAGGGAGCGCGCCACTCCAGTGGCGCTCTTCCCTTGCTGCATCAACGAAGCATGAGCGCCACTGGAGTGGCGCGCTCCAATGACTACCGTGCCGCCAGCGCCTTGAACGCCTCGCGCGTCGCATTGAGCGCGAAGTCGATGTCGGCTTCGGTGTGGGCGGTCGACAGGAACATGTTGTGGCGCGGGTGCAGGTAGGCGCCGTGCTTCAGCGCCTCCAGGGTGAAGAAGTTGCCCTTCTCGCAGTCGGGATCGTCGTCGAACAGCACGGTCGGCATCTGCGGCGGGCCGCTCTGGCGCACGCCGATGCCGAACTCGGCCGACTGCGCGGCGATGCCGTCGCGCAGCCGCTGGCCCATGGCGCGCATGTGCGCCGGCCCGTCGACGCTCTCTAGCACGTCGAGCGTCGCCAGCGCGGCGGCCATCGAGACGGCGCTGCACCAGAACGAGCCGGTGACGTAGAGTTTGGACGCGGCCTCGCGGTAGCGGTCGTTGCCGGTGACGGCGGCCAGCGCATGGCCGTTGGCGATCGCCTTGCTCCAGGCGCTGAGGTCCGGCTGCACGCCCACGAGATCCCAGCTGCCGCGCATCGTCAGCCGGAAGCCCGCGCGCACGTCGTCGACGATCAGCGCCGCATCGTTGGCGTCGCACAGCTCGCGCGCGCGGCGGGCGAAGGCCGCGTCCGGCATCTCCTGGTCCTTGCCGAAATCGTGCTTGAAGGCGGAGACGACGATGCCCGCCAGGTCGTCGCCGGCACGCTGCACGGCGCTCTCGAGGCTGCCGGTGTCGTTGAACTTGAACGTCAGCATGTGGGCGCGATCCTCCGGCGTCACGCCGTATTGGTTCGGCGTGCACCACGGGATGGCGCCGTGATAGGCGCCCTCGGCCACCAGGATCTTGCGCTTGCCCGAGGCGGCGCGCGCCAGCGTCACGCAGGTCGTCGTTGCATCCGTGCCGTTCTTGCCGAACAGCGCCCAGTCGGCGTGCGGGATCAGCCCGACCAGCCGCTCCGCCAGCTCGACCAGCCGCTCCGACGGGCCGTTCAGGCAATCGCCCGCCGCCGTCTGCCGCGCCACCGCCTCGGCCACCACCGGATTGCCGTGGCCGACCACGATCGGGCCCCAGCTGCACATGAAGTCGACATAGCGCTTGCCGTTCACGTCCCAGAGATGACAGCCCTCGCCGCGCTCGAAGAACTGCGGATAGCCCTCGGGCAGCCGATCGGTGCGCAGGTGGCCGTACATGCCGCCGGGAATGACCTGCCGGGCGCGCTGCCTGAGTTTCTGGTCGGCTGTGAGGCTCATCGAACGGGCTCCGCTACGCTGTGAACTGGCCTATATATACCGCACGAACGCAGGCCCGCACCCGGTCGGGGTCGCAAGGCAGCCAAGGGGGAAACGGATGGATCTCAAGGGAAAAGTGGCCGTCGTCACGGGCGGCAATGGCGGGCTGGGCCAGCGCATCTGTCACGCGCTGGCGGCCGAGGGCTGCCACATCGCCGTCGTCTACGCGAAGAGCCGCGACCAGGCCGAGGGCGTCACGCGCGATCTCGAACGGCACCAGGTCAGCGCCGCCGCCTTCGCCTGCGACGTCACGCAGCGCGACCAGGTCCAGCAACTCGTCGACGACGTGGTGAAGCGCTTCGGCCGGCTCGACATCCTCGTGAACGACGCGGCCTACAACAAGTCGATCCCCTTCACCGATCTCGACGGCCTCACCTACGAGGAATGGACCAAGATCATCGACATCAACCTCACGGGCCCGATGCTGCTCACCAAGGCGGTCGGCCCGGTGATGAAGAAGCAGGGCGCCGGCCGCATCGTCAACATCGCCTCGGTCGCGGGGCTCGGCCCGACCGGCTCCTCGATCGCCTACGCCGTCTCCAAGGCGGGCCTCATCCATCTCACCAAGTGCATGGCCGTGGCGCTGGCGCCCGAGGTGCTGGTGA
Source organism: uncultured Rhodospirillaceae bacterium (assembly GCA_945952105.1). Classification (GTDB taxonomy): domain Bacteria; phylum Pseudomonadota; class Alphaproteobacteria; order Reyranellales; family Reyranellaceae; genus Reyranella. Next base: position 101,829 of record CAMFGZ010000017.1, read on the forward strand.
ACTGCGTGGCGCCGGGCCTGCTCGAAGGCACCCGCGCGACCGCGAACCTGCGCCCTGAGGTGGTCGCCAAGAACGCCAGCGCCTCGCTGCTCGGCAAACCCGCCGACAAGGACGATTGCGCCGACCAGGTCGTCACGATGTGCCGGACCAACACCACGACCGGCCAGACGCTGGTGATCGATTCGGGGCGGGTGTTTCATTGAGGGGCGGGCGCGCCTGGTGTTGAGCCGGCGAATCAGGTTGTTTGGGTGTGCTCGTAGAGACGAAAACGCCATGCAGTTCCCAAATCCCTAAGTCTGGCAGAACCTCGGCTGGCTTTAGCGATGAGGTTTCGCGGAGCCGTATCCACCAAATTCAATCGAGGCCACCCTCGATGAGCCAATAGCTAAACGGCTCCAAAGTCTAAGACGGTGATGTAAAGAACACTCTCCGAGCTTCGTCACTATGAAGATCGTGATGTGCAATGTGGCTCGCCTTCGGCTTGACCGTAGGAGAGTAAAGTCTGAACGGAAGATTGTCGAAGCAAATCTCGGCAGTAACGGCCGCGATATCTTTGGCGTAGCAATCTGAAAGTATCTTCATGTTCGTGGATGGAAAACTGTTCTTGAATTCCTTGTTGAATCTAGGTTGGAAGTGCCGAATTAGCGAAGCTTCGTAGAGTGTTGTTCGTTCCGCTTCGGTTGTATTCCGAAGCTTGTCAAGTCCTTTGGCGATGCGCTCGCTGCCATGCTCTTTGTCTTTCGCAAAAGGATTAATCATGGTGATTATTCGATTGGCAGGGACGATCTCAATCATTAGCAGCATCAGCGTGTAGCCTGCGGGGATGCCTTGTACTGCAATCTTTTGCAGCGTTTCATGCTTCTTGAGGCGATCCATTGCGTTTCGCGAGCCATCCTCGCCAAATGCTTGACCGATATATAGAACCTCAAAATCATACGTAATTTTTTGCTCGCCAATCAATCGAGCTCGCATTGTGTCTTCATTGGGAAATGATTTTCTTCCTTCTTGGTCGACGACATACCATGGCCCTTCCGCGCCACCCATGAATGTCGTTCCTGTGGGCATAGGCCATATAAGGTCGTAGCGTTTACTTAAAATCTCAAATGAAGTGATAAGGTTGCTGCCATCTTGTTTTGCGCCCGAAAAGTCGATCTTGGGAACAAGCCCTATTAGATAGATGTGGCAAGTCTTAAGCTGATCTTTGTATTTCTTTACGATGTCATCTTGGTAAATGGCGGATGCCGGCATAATCACATTGCTTGTGGCATACATGTGAACGGCATGCTCGACATCGAATTTCTTCTTGTCGAATCCTTCGCGCATTGTTTGCTCCAGTTTATCTGCCAGGTCATGTCTCTACGGACGCCGTGAAGGGTGGCCCTCACCCCGGCAACACGAACCGTACCCCCGCCCTGGCCAACCCACCACCCAGCGCCGCCGCCGTGCCATCGGCGCGCCAGCAGGCGGCGCCGGTCATCGTGCCGTCGTCGTGGAACTGGATGGCGTTCATGCCGCCGGCCACGGTCGGCATGATCTTGAGCGTGTGGCCGCGGGCTTCGAGGCCCTGGCGCACCGGGGCGGGGATGCCGTGCTCGACTTCGAGGACGGGGCCCTCGGTCCAGATGCGTGGCGCCTCGACGGCTTCCTGCAGGGTCATGCCGTGGTCGATCAGGTTGAGCAGCGCCTGCAGCGCCGAGGGGAAGATCTTGCGTCCGCCGGGCAGGCCCAGCGCATAGCGCACCTTGCCGTCGCGCAACGCCATCATCGGCGACATCGAGGTCGTCACGCGCTTGCCCGGCGCGATCGACAGCGCGTTGCCGCGGCGCGGGTCGTAGTTGTTCATGTAGTTGTTGGGGATCATGCCGGTGCCGGGCACGATGAAGCGCGCGCCGAACAGGCTGTTGATGGTCTGCGTCGTGCTGACGACGTTGCCCATGCCGTCGGCCACGGTGAGATGGGTCGTGTCCTGGCCCTCGGCTGCCTGAAGCCCGCCGGTCCATTTGGTGGCGCGGGCGATGTCTAAAAGCTTGCGGCGCTGGTCGGCATAGTCGCGGCTCACGATGCGCTCGACCGGCACCTTCACGAAGTCCGGATCGCCGCTCGCCTCGGCGCGGTCGGCGAAGGCGATCTTCAGCACTTCCGCCAGCAGGTGCAGCGTGTCGACCGTGCCGAAGCCCATCTTGGCGACGTCGTAGGCGTCGAGGATGTTCAGCATCTGGGCGATGTGGACGCCCGAGGCGGCGGGCGGCGGCGGGCCCAGGATCTCCCAGCCGCGATAGTGGCCGCGGATCGGCGCGCGCTCCTCCACCCTGTAGCGGGTGAGGTCGTCGCGGCGCACGAAGCCGCCGGTCTTCCGCATGCAGTCCACCAGCAGGTCGCCGAGCGGCCCGCCATGCAGCGCCTTCTCGCCCTGCTGCGAGACCAGGGTCAGCGCCTCGGCATACTGGGCCTGCACGAGCTTCTCGCCGGGCTTCAGTGGCGTGCCGCCGGGCAGGAGGAGGGCGGCGGCGAGCTTGTCCCGGGAAAGGTCGGCGCCGGCGTCCTTGATGCAGTCCGAGAGATAGGGTGTCACCGCGAAGCCGCGCGCGGCGTGGCGGATCGCGGGCTGCATCACGTCGGCGAGGCTCATCGTGCCGAAGCGTTCCAGCGCCAGGCACCAGGCGCGCAGCGAGCCTGGCGTCGCGACCGACTTCGGCCCGACCAGGTTCTCCTGGCCCTCGACGTCGTAGACTTCGGGCGCCGCGCCGGCGACCGGCTTGTACATGTCGGGATGGCCCATCTGCGGCACGGCGCTCATGCCGTCGAGGATGCGGTGGCTGCCGTCGGCCAGGCGGATGTGGCAGGTCGTGCCGCCGATCAGCCCGACCATCATCGGCTCGACGACGGTGAGCGCGAACTGCATGGCGACGGCGGCATCGACCGCATTGCCGCCGGCCGCCAGCATCTCGAGGCCGGCGGCCGAGGCCAGCGGATGGTTGGACACGGCCATGCCGCGCGGCCCATGGGCCGGCTGCTTCTCGCAGGTGAAAAGCGTGCCCGCGCGCTCGCGCCATGTCGACTTGGTCATCCGTGTCCTCGTTGAATTCTCCGGGCAGAAGCCCGCTTGGAAATCTCGCATGCGGTTCGGGCGGCCGCTACCCATTCACCGTCTCACGGGACGAAAGGTCCCTCACTTCGTTCGGGAAGACAACTTTGTCGGGAATCGCGCAGTGCGTCGACCATGCAACCGATGTCAGCTTGAGCGGAGCGATGGACCTTTACTGCCCCACGCGCTGCTCGGCTGCCTCGCAGCGCTGCAGCCGCGCGCAGGCGGCCTCGTCGCGGTCGCTGTCCGGGTTGAAGCAACGGGCGGCGTCGGTCGAGCCGTCGGCCACGATCTGCGTCAGGCGCGCGCGGGCCTCGGCGGGCTGCTCGATGTCCAAAAGGCCCTTGCGGGTCAGTTCGTTGGCGAAGCGGATGACCAGCCGCTCGCGAGCCCGCATCGCCTCCGGCGCGGAGGCCTTCGCGTCGCGGCACCATTGCATTCCCGCCGCCTTGCCGCAGCCCCAGAGCTGCATCTGGCGGAAGCGCTCGGCGAGCTGGCGGTTCACGCCCAGGCAATAGGCGGTGAGGTCGTCTTCCGAGGAGAGAGGCTCGGCGTCCTGCGCGTGCGCCGGCAGGGCGGCGAGCGCGAGCAGCAGGCAGAATCCGAACCGCATCCCCTCAGATGAACATGTCGAGCTGGTTGTAGTTCTTCAGCACCGTCTCGCGCATCGCCTCGCTCCAGCGATTCTCGTCCTGCCGGTCGGCGAGCGGGCGATAAACGTAGCTCTTCTCGTGCGGGAAGCGCTGGCGGCGCGCGTCGATGGCCAGCAGGAGAATGCGCAGCCGCTCGTCGATGCGGTCGAGGTCGTAGGTCTCGACCATGCCGTTCAGCCTCTTGGTGGTCACGCCCAGCACGCGCTTGCGCGGGAAGAAGCCGGCATTGAGCGTCACGCGGCGATCGGGCGAGGAGTTGGCGAAGGAGCCGTGCAGGAGCTGGCGGTTGGTGACGATCGTGTCGCCGGCGCCGGCCAGCATCGGCACCGCGCCCTCGATCCGGTCCGAGCCGCTCTCGGCGACCAGCCTGCGGATGTCGGCCTTGCCGTGCCGGTGGCTGCCCGGCAGCACCCAGACGCAGTTGCCCGCCGTGCTGGGATAGAGCTGGGTCATGAAGTTGAAGCCGTGGGCGCCCATGTCCCAGTCGGCGGCATCCCAGTGCGTCGTGCCGTCCTGGTGCCAGGCGACCGACGGGCCGAGGCCCGCTTCCTTGATGAAGGTCACTTCGTTGTAGGGAACGAAATCCTCGCCGAGGATCGCCTCGGCCACGGCGAGCAGGCCAGGATGGCCGTAGAGCCGCAGTGCGGCGTTCATCAGGTAGAGGTTGCCGTCGAGCAGTTCGACGGTCCAGGCGGGCGCGTTCTCGTCCAGGGTCGGCTGGCTCATCGCCACGGGATGGCGGCCGTTGTTCTTCGTGGTCCCGCCCAGCGGGTCGCTCAAGGGCTTGGCCCAGCGATAGGGCGGCTTCAGCACGCCCTCGCCGAAGGCCGGACGGCCATGGCGATCCACCGTTGCGCCCGGCTCGACCGGCGCGCGCTCGAGGATCGCATCGACGTCGGCGCGTAGTTCGGCCAGTTCCTCCGGTCCCGCGACGCCCTCGAAGACGTAGAAGCCGTGCGTCCAGTAGGACTCGACGATGTCCCGCGCCAGCTTTCCATTGGCATCGAGCCGGATCGGCCCGCGATTGCCCAGCGCCCGCGCACGCGCCTCGCCGGCGCGGCTGTACTCGGCCATCGTGCGCGCGTGGTCATGGGCGGAAAGAGGGGCAGCGGCTTCGGCCATCGTCATCGGGACGTCTCCATTATTCTTGGGCGACGACGATAGCGCGGGCTTTCATTCGGGACCAAGGGTGCGCCGGAAATTCGCCCGCTGTGCGGTAGGCCGAAGCTTTGGGCCGCAGGCGAGGGCGGTCGTTCAACCCTTCGCCGCCAGCGCCGCCTCGATCGCGCGTTCGAGCTTCGAGCCGGTGCCGCTCACCGCGGTGAACCAGTCGATCACCCGCCCGTCGCGGCCGATCAGGATCTTGTGGAAGTTCCAGCTGGGCGTGCCGATCGTGCCGGTCTGCGCCGCGGCCCAGCGATAGAGCGGATGCGCGTCGGGGCCCGACACGACCTGCTTGTCGGCGAGCGGGAAGGTGACGTCGAAGCTCGCCTCGCAGAAGCGCTTGATCTCGGCATTGCTGCCGGGCTCCTGGCCGCCGAAATCGTTCGACGGCACGCCCAGCACGACGAAGCCCCTGTCCCTGTAGCGCCGCCACAGCTCTTCCAGGCCCTTGTACTGGCCGGTGAAGCCGCAGAGGGAGGCCGTGTTGACCAGCAGCACGACCTTGCCGGCATAGTCGGCGGTCGGCAGTTTCCCGTCGCCGATCGAGTCCAGCGACACGTTCGGCCAGTCGACCGGCTGGCGCCCGGCCTGCGACCAGGCCGCCGCCGACAACAGCGCGCCCGCCACGGCGAAGGCCAGCATGCGGATGACTTTCATGAGGCCGGCCTTCGTTGTCGTGTCTTACTTCTTCGTCGCGGCGTAGCGCGCTTTGGCTTCGTCGTTCGGCGGGTAGAGGCCCGGCAGGGCGACGCCGCGCTCGACCTCCGACATGATCCAGCCTTCGAGCCGTTCCTGCTCGGTGCCTTCCCTGGCGACCGCCTCGACCAGCGCCTTGGGGATCAGCACCGCGCCGTCGTCGTCGACCACGACCACGTCGTCGGGGAACACGGCCACGCCGCCGCAGCCGATCGGCTCCTGCCAGCTCACGAAGGTGAGGCCGGCGACCGAGGGCGGGGCCGCGCAGCCCTGGCACCAGACCGGCAGGCCGGTGCCCAGCACGCCCGCCATGTCGCGCACCACGCCGTCGGTGATGAGGCCCGCGACGTTCTTCTTCACCATGCGCGCGCACAGGATGTCGCCGAAGATGCCGGCGTCGGTGATGCTCATCGCGTCGGCCACGACGATCGCGCCCTCCGGCATCGCCTCGATGGCGGCGCGGGTCGAGATCGGCGACGACCAGCTCTCCGGCGTCGCGAGATCCTCGCGGGCGGGCACGAAGCGCAGGGTGAAGGCGCGTCCCACGAGGCGGCCCTGGCCCGGCTTGATCGGCCGCGTGCCGCGCATCCAGACGTTGCGCAAGCCCTTCTTCAGCAGGATCGTCGTGATGCTGGCTGTGGTGATCTTCGACAGCGTGTCGTGGAGGTCTTTCGAAAGCGGCGTCGTCTGCACGGTGTCTCCGTTTCTCGTGGGGATTGCGCGGGTCGAGCGGAGAATAGGCGACGCGCCGCGGCACGGCCACGTCCGATTGCCGTCAATAGCCCAGAGGATCGGGCCCGTACCGGTTGGGTCCTGTGGTACCGCGCAGGAAGCCGAGTTCGACCAGGAGCCAGATCGGGCCGATCAGCGGCACCAGCATGATGAAGATGAACCAGCCCGTCTTGTCGCGGTCGTGGCAGCGCTTCACCATCACGGCAAAGCTGATCCAGATGAAGGGCGCGAACATCAGACAGATGAGGTTCATCGTTCTGGCGGCGTCCTGTATCGCATCCATATCCCGTGTCTCCATGACCGGGACAACGATGATGGCGAACAAGGCGCCGAAGATCGGGAACTGGATGGCCGCCAGGGCAAGGTGCACGTACCAGTAGGGCGCGCGATTGAGGCGGCCCTGGAAGCTGAACAACAGACTCTTCAATTTTAACTCCCCGATGCTCGCATGCCGAGCATTGGAAGTGTGCCACCTCATCGAGCCGTGTGCCTAGACCAACCGTGGTCGGTCTCTCGTCGGCGCCGCAAATTTCACACGATGGGAAGAGACGGCACCTTGCCGCGCCGGTGACGGCTTCCCCTGGCCGCCGGGCTGGGGCAGAAGGGCCACCGTCGGCGCCCCGCGCCGGCCCGGTCGCAGACCCACCCGGTCAAAACAGGAGTTCCCGATGTTCGTCTTCCAAGCCCGAGCGCGCGGCTGATGTTCAGCCTCGTCTTCACCCGGCGTTTCAGCATGGCGCACCGGCTGATCGCCGATCCCGCCGGCAAGTGCGCCATTCCCCACGGTCACAACGAACAGGTGATCGCCCGCCTCCAGCCCGTCGCGCCGCGGCGCCTCGACGGCCGCGCCAACATGGTGGCACCGTTCGAGCAGGCCAAGGCGCGCTGGCACCGCTGGATCGACGAGCAGGTCGACCATGCCTTCCAGCTCGGCGAGCGCGACCCGATGATCGACTGGTTCCGCGTGCATGAGCGGGCGCGGCTGGCGCGGCTGCTGGTGACGCCCGGCGATCCCACGACCGAAATGCTGGCCGCCTGCTTCATGGCCAAGCTCAACGCTTTCCTCGCCGCCGACGGCAGTGACCTGCACTGCGTTGAGCTGACGGTCGAGGAGACGCCGACCAACGCCGTCACCTTCATCGGCGATCCCGCCGACGCGCTGCCGGAACGCGGCGGCTCGACGTGGTGGCAGCGCGCCGACGACAGCATCAACGATCTGGACCTCGCGGCATGAGCGCGATCCGCATCTCGGAGATCTTCGGGCCCACGGTGCAGGGGGAGGGCGCGCTGATCGGCAAGCCGACCGTGTTCGTTCGCACCGGCGGCTGCGACTATCGCTGCTCCTGGTGCGACACGCTCTATGCCGTGTTGCCGGAATACCGCCACGACTGGTCGCCGATGGCGCCCGAGGAGATCCTCGCGAAGGTCGCGGACCTCACGGGCGGCGCGCCGGTGCTGGTGACGATCTCGGGCGGCAACCCCGCGATCCAGCCGCTCGCGCCGCTGATCGAACAGGGCCACGCGCGCGGCCATCGCTTCGCGATGGAGACGCAGGGCAGCGTGGCGGCCGACTGGTTCGCGACGCTCGACCATCTCGTCCTTTCGCCCAAGCCGCCGTCGTCGGGCATGGACACCGACTGGGCCGACTTCGACGACTGCCTCGCCGCGGCGAATGGCGGGCCGCGGACCGTGCTCAAGGTCGCCGTGTTCGACGAGACCGACTATGCCTTCGCGCGCGCCGCCGCCGCGCGGCATCCGTCGCTGCCGGTCTATCTCTCGATCGGCAACCACACGCCGGGCGAGCCCAACGAGGCCGGCCGCGACGGCGTCGACCAGAAGGGAATCATGGCCCGCTTCCGCTGGCTGGTCGATCGCGTGGCGCAGGACCGCTGGTTCGACGCGACGGTGCTGCCGCAGCTCCATGTGCTGGCCTGGGGCAACGAGCGCGGGGTGTAGGAGAGCGAAAGGTTTAACTCACCCCGGAATCTCCGGCTGCACGAGCTGCGCCAGCAGGGTCAGCGAGTCCTGCCAGCCGAGGCAGCAGGCTTCGGTCGGAATGGCGGCGGGGATGCCCTCCTGCACGATCTCGATCTCGGTGCCGACCGAGACCTTGCGCAGGGTGATGGTGGTCTGCATCTCGCCCGGCAGGTTGGGATCGTCGAATTTGTCGGTGTGCCGGATGCGCTCGTTGGGCACCAGCTCGACGAAGGTGCCGCCGAAGGAATGGCTGCTGCCCGACGAGAAGTTGGTGAAGGACATGCGGTAGCCGCCGCCGACGCGTGCATCCATCGAATGGACATGGCCGGTGAAGCCGTGCGGCGGCAGCCACTTGCACATCGCGTCGGCGTCGAGGAAGGCGCGGTAGATGCGCTCGGGCGGGGCGGTCAGGACGCGGTGGAAGCGGACGGTTCCGGTCTTGGCGGTCGTGGTCGACATGATCGTTCCTCCTTCTTCGCCCAGTGTGCCGGGGAGAACGACCGCCTTCAAAATAGGTTCACTATTGGCAGGCATTACTTGCGTGGTGCCAACCAAGCGAATCGACGTCTTTCTCCAGGACGAATATGTCCGCTCCTATTCGGTCTCGCTGGGATTCGTGCACGCGCCGATCTTCGACCAGGACTATGTCGACCGCGCCCGCGAGCAGATGCGGGCGGACGGCTGGTCGGCGGCCGAGGTCGGGGAGGCCCGCTTCGTGGTCCGCGACGAGGACTGACGGAACTTCGCCGCCGCTGGACCTTTGACTGGGCTTGCCGATCGGAGGAGCCCATGCGCGGCATCGTGCATCACATCGACCTCACCGTGCGCGATCTCGCGCGCTCGGGGCCGTTCTACGACGCGCTGCTGTCCTTCCTGGGCTACCGCCGCGTGAAGCAGGAGGCAACGTTGCATGTTTGGGACCTGACGCACGAGGGCCGGCTGCTGGCCGGCGTCGCCCTGCGCGCAGCCCGTTCGGACCGGGCGCACGACCGTACCAGCGCGGGCCTGCACCATCTCGCCTTCCGCGCCGCCGACCGCGCCGACGTCGCGGCCGCGCATGCGCTGATGACGCGGCAGGGCGCCACCATCCTCGACCCGCCGGCCGACTATCCGCAATACGGCGCCGGCTATCACGCCGTCTTTCTGGCCGATCCCGACGGCCTCAAGCTCGAGGTCGTGTACTTCCCGGGGTGAAGGGGCGGGGGCGCCTGCGCGATCCCTTGTGCACCCACACTGCCACCACCCTGAGGAGCGCCGCGGAGCGGGGCGTCTCGAATGATGGGCAACAGGCGAGGTGCGCGTTCCCACCCCAGCGCGGAGGTTACTCCGCGCGACGAGACGCGGCCTGCGGCCGCTCCTTAGGGTGAGGTCGGTGGTGGAAGATCACTAGGTCTTCACCGGTCCCGGCAAATCGAGCCCCACCCCGCTCAGATGCCCGAAGGTCCGGTGCAGCCGCTCGATCACCGGGGCGGGCAGCGGCGGCCGCAGGATCGATTCGATGTTGGCCTTCACGTGCGCCCGGTTGCCGGTGCCGAACAGGATGACATCGGCGCCCTGCTCGTGGCGCGCGTAGCGATAGGCCGCATCGGTGATGCTCTCCGCGCCGCCCTCGGAGACGAGGAAGGCGAGGGGATCGCCGTCCGCGCTCCCCTGGGACAGCACCGAGGCGTCGAGCCGCCCGTCCTCGACCAGCTTCGCGAACACGGCGCGGCGGTAGGCGTCGTTGCTGAAGATGTTGCGCACCACGAACATCAGCAGCGTGCCGATGCCGCGCCGCCGCGTGACCGGGAACACCTTGGTGCGCGCGCCCTGGTTCACCAGGCTGTAGGCCAGCATGATGACCTCCCACGGCGCCTCCTCGATCGCGCGGGAGAGCATCGCCTGCTCCGGATCGCGCGGCCCCGTCTCGGTGAGGCCGACATGGCGCACTTTGCCCTGCTCCTTCAGCCGCAGCAGCGCCGGCGCCAGCACGTCGCGATGATGCTCGTAGGAAGCGGGTCCGACTGCATGGAAATGGAAGACGTCGACATGGTCGAGCCCGAGCCGCTTCAGCGACGCCTCGACCCGCTGCGTCACCGTTTCCGCCGTGTCGTCGGTCTTGAACAACGCCTTGGTCGAGATCACGAGCTTGTCGCGGTCATAGGCTTTCACCGCCGCACCCACGATCTCCTCGGTCCCGTAGACCTCGGCCGTGTCGAGGAAGTTCACCCCCAGATCGATCGCCGCCCGCGCGACGGCGACGCACTCCTCAAAGTTCGCCCCACGCCCCAGCCCGAGCCGGCTGTTACCGCCGCAGCCGAGCCCGGCGACGGAGACGGTGAGGCCGGTGTTTCCGAGGGGGATGTATTGCATCACGAGTTCCTGTGTGTCCTTGGTAGTGGATACTAGCCGTCGCGCCAGCGCGCTCTGGGCATTAACTCTGCGGATCGGTTAGCTTGCTGCAAGAGGAATCCGGCTAGCAGCGAAACCTAGGTCTAGGTGTCGGCCTCTTTTTCCAGAGTGCTGTTGTTTGAGAAAAAGTTCCCAAGCACAGCGCACGCTCGCCGCCAGATCGAAGGCGTCATATTTCTCGCCGTCACTGATAATTGAGAGAGACTCACTATCAGTAAGGTTGCCGCCACCATATGGCGCGTACTCTCGCAGTTCTGTAAACGGCGTTGGCTGGCTAGGTCGAGAAATTGAATGGTGTTTGTGCGCATTCGCAATATCGCGGCAAAGGCGCATAACGGCACTCTGGGCAAAGAATCTATCGATATTGGTCGATTGCAGAGCGCCGGTATCGACCAGCCAATCTCTCAGATGAAAAGCGTTCTCGAAAAATGCATACAAGAAGTCGATCTTATCACTCGGCGCGGCATCGCGAAGGCGATCATGCCACCGGCACATCCGGCTAAACTGCGATTGCCAGCCACCAGTCATGTGCAAGCTCCAGCCCAACTCCGGACTTTTGCCTCGGTAACCTCTAGTCGTGATAGCGTTCGAGCTTGGCATGGTTGAAGCTATATCACCGTCTAGTTGTAGAGGCGAAGAACAGTTCAAATACGTAGAGAAGCTAGGTTGACGGCCTACATTTGCGTGCCCATGCGCAATTTTCCATTAACCTCTTCGATGCGCCAGTATCTAACTCCAGTGCAGATGCCGGCAATGGGGTTATTTGGTTTGGTTAGCCCTTGTGTTTTGAAAAGCTGCTTCATGACATCAGAGGAAATGCGATCTGCTACTCGGATGCTCTTATTGACGGCATGCAACTGTGCGGTGTCGGCACTGGCGTAGGCGAGATGCACCTTCTCGGGCAGCCGATATCCTGGAAGGATTTCTACTCCGCTATTAATTGCGGCTAGCTCATTCGCAAATGCGTCGACTATGACAACAATTCTCCATCGGGCATCTAGAACGTCGCTGGCAAAAAGCTCCCTGAGACCGATTGCCCAGCCAATCTTCTCTTTTGGCTCTATGAGATTGCGAAACTCTGCTGCGTATTGGCCTTTGAACTTCACAAGCTTGGGAAATTTAAGTGCAAACTTTTCTGTGATGGCTACGCCCAGTACTGATACCTTGTCATCGCCGAGCAGGTGTTGACTCGAGTTCGTGTCAAGAGCGATGACGGCGTCGCACGCTTGAAAGATATGGCCCGGATTGATGCTGAAACTACCCGGAATGCCGGGGACCCAACTAAGCAGCTTGGGCTTTGTGCTCGTTGATTGCCTCTTGCGGAACGTTTCGATGTGATAGCGCAGTGGTCTGACGAAGCGGCCAAGGAAGTCTTGCGCGACAAGTTCCTTGTTTCCAAACATACCCAACGTTTGTGGTTCCTCGCCCAACCTGAATTCTGCAGTAAGTGCTGTCTCCACACCGTCATCGCGTACGTCGATGCGGACGAATCTCGCCGGCCTCGGGAATTTCTGTATAGAAAGTGCATTGTCGGGCATGCGTGATGCCCAATTCGGATCAAGCTGTCGAAGGAGTTGTTTGTCATCTTTTTCGTTCTTTTTTCGACGCACTTGTCGCCCCTTGTTTGCTACCCGCACTACATTGGATAGCCATACGTTCAGCAGTAAAGGTTACGCTGAAGAAGATTGACCTGTAGGTGCTCCGCCCGATCGCGGGTAACTCGTCCGTAACGCACTGCTAACCCCTCCAAAGCCACCGCCCATCGCCCATGAACGTCGGCCCACGCATTCGTCGGAACTCGCCCCGAGTTCGAGCCGGCTGTGCTGCTGGGGCCCGCGAAGCTGACGTTGGTGTTTCCGAGGGGGCGGTCCATGGGGGCTCCTGTCGGTTCTTACTAGCGGATATCGCCTGTCGCGTCCGCGTGGTCCTTCTTGATGGAACAGAAAAACTCAATCTCGCTTTGCGAGCGGCGTCCATTGATGGCAGATAAATAGGATCAAACAACTTACTGGGGAGTCGGATGTCTGCTGAGGACTGGGTTGCAGATGTCAACTTTGTTCTGTCGGAATGCGTTCGATTTCAGCAAGAAGTAGACCGCATTGGGCTTTCAGCATGGCTCAAGAATGCATCACGAAGCGATGCAATGGCCCATTTGCCTCATCCCAGCGGCAAGGGGTCGCTTCTCTGTGGCATTGAGGCGATTAGGCGTCTTGAGCAGTTGTCGAATGTCGCAATCAGAAATAGCGACGCGCTGGGGACTTTGACCATCGACAGGGTCTACCAAGCGCTACGTACCCTTATCGTCCATCGCTTTATTCGCGATCAGCGACCTCTAAATGTGCAGCAAGTACAAAAGGCTCTGGCTGCCGCAGTCCGGGAGGCGAAGAGAGCGCGCTACGACGCAACCCACTTTATCCCTTGCCGGCTCGCTTCCACGTCCGAGCCCGATCAATTCAGCATCGGCCCGGTCGTCTTCCGCTCACGCGCGGCTTTCTTCGCGCGAATTCGGCCTCAAGTTGATGCACTTGCTGAACGCGGCAAGGCAACAGAGACAATTGAAACTAACGATTGGGTTCGTATTGAGAGTTATTATGGCGCATTCGACTGGATCGGCGAGGTAAGGATACGCAACTGCGATCCAGACATCTCGGAGGAGCGCGCCCGCCAAGCCGTCACAGCGGCCATTGACATTCTTCAAGTGGTCTTCGGTGCTTCGTATACGGAAAGAATGGCAGTTGGAGGCCCGACGATGGCGAATGATCGCCGAGTCCACATGCAATTGGGGCGCGACGATGAGTTGCAACTCTCTTGGTCGTGGCGAGCGACATCTCCTGTGGCTCTTCCGGATTTAAGGGACCTGCTAGCGAATTCCGAGGTGGCATTCCTGCTTGGAAGCGGGGGACAAGCGATCGAGGCGATAATAGATCCTGCTCTCGATAGGCCAATCTCTCGCCGACTTGTAGATGCTGCATCATGGTATGGCCAAGCGGTGCGCGAAGAATTTGATGCGGCTCGCATCGTTAAAGCAGTCACCGCTCTAGAACGCTTACTGATGACTGAAGATGTTGCTGACATTGCAAGTACGCTTAGCGCTCGAGGAGCTGCACTTGCTTGGCGTCCAACAAGCAGGTTTGATTTCGATGAATGGAAGGGTCGCCTAAAGAAAGCATATGGCCTTCGGTCGCAGCTAGTGCACGGTTCTCTCTCGCCATTTGATCAGGAAGTTCATCTTCGCTCTGATTGGTGCGTGTGGTTGAGCCAAGAAGTGCTTCGAGCCGCGTTTGGAGCGTGGAGAGCCGTCTCTGGACTTGATAGACGCGTCTTGGATTCAGATTTAAGCACTTGGTTTGGTCAGCTGGTGAAAAATGCCTCTCAAGGGAAGATGAATGAGTGAATTGGATCGAGGCTCAGATGCGGGCCATTTACGCAATTAGAATTGCGCCTCGATTTCCAACTGCCACGTAGTGAAGATTTCAAAGACCAGGTCGGCGCGTCGTCTAACTATACCGAGGTTGATAAGCGACCACTCTTTCAGATGCTGCTCGCCCCTGATGCTGTCGGGGTAGCGGAAGATGATTCCCTTAGGGTCGATTTCAGAGAAGTCCTTGATAGTGTCCGAGATCATCTGAATTTGATCATCTTTTGGAACCAAACTGATCTTCCGCGCCGCAGTGAGTGCGGCTTCCCAGTTATTTTCTAGGCTGTGGTTGGCCTGAAACTTGAGATTTGGGGCGTCTAGCAATTCTGAATATGCTGCTACAAGATATTTTATGAACAACTCAATGCTGTGACGAAAGTTGTAACAAGCCGGGTAGACGAGTGTATCTACTGCGACGCCCATTTCTTGGTGATCAGCGGCAGCTAGAATTTTCTTCGTTGCGGCAAAGTATCCGTGAGCGTAGTCGAAAAGATCATACCGGCCACCATTGTCGCCAACGCATGCATTGAGTCCTGCAGCATTGAAATCCCCTCTGAAGAGACTGTTGCTGCGATACTTTGGGCCGAATTCTATCGCCATGCTCTATCTCGCTCGTTTCAAGGAAACTGACTCTCAACCGCGGCTTTACCGCCGAGAGTAGTAATCCGCCAACCCCTCTAACGCCCCAGCCCCATCGCCCTTGAACGTCGGCCCGTGCATCAGCGCGATCGTCGTCGGCCTCAGCGCGGCCAGCCGTCGTAACGTCGGCTCTGCCATCGGTGTCGGCGGCATGAACGGCAGGCGTTCGGCGACCGCGATGGCGGGGGCGACGATGTCGCTTTCGGTGATGGGATCGGCGGGGCCGGTCTGGGTGAAGAGGTCGCTGCTGAACAGCGTGCCGGTCGTCTCCTCGTAGATCAGGCCGGCGTCCCAGCTGTGCGGGACGTGCGGCGTGTCGAGCCAGCGGACCCGCTTGCCGCCGAGGTCGAGGACCTCGTTGTCCTTCAGCGCGCGCGGTGGGCGGTCGGGCCGAGCGAAGCTCGGCCCGTTGAGCGGCAGGACATTGCCTTGGCAATGTCCGGGAGCGTCGAAGGAAGAGGGATCACGCAGGCCTCTGACCCGTCCGTCGCGTATGACGCGACACCTCCCCATTTGAATGGGGCGGAGAATGATTCCTACGGCAACGGCTGCCAGATCGTGCTGCGGACCTCGCCGAACTCGCGCGGCAGCTTGGTCCAGGTGTCGCCGCCGTCGGTCGAGCGGAAGAGCTGGCCGAGGTTCGAGCAGACGAAGATCAGCTTCGGGTTCGAGGGATGCGTCGCCACCGTCCACGGCGTCGAGTTGAGTTCGCCCGGCAGGTTGGCGTCCGTCCAGTGCGCGCCATGGTCGGTGCTGCGCAGCAGCCGGCCGGTCGAGCCCGGCGGGCCGTTGCCGTTGGTGAGGAACACCGTCTCGTCGCCGTCGGCGCGCGGCACGATGGTGCGGGTGTACTGCCAGGGCGAGTCGAGTTCCTGGAAGGCGAAGGTCTCGCCATTGTCGCGGCTGACGTTGAGGCCGCGATTGGTCGTGGCGTAAACGAGCTTCGATCCGTTGCGCACCACCGCGACGCCGTGGATGTCCTCGGAGTTGATGCCGTGGCCCACCTTCTTCCAGGTGCGGCCGCGATCGGTCGAGCGGTGCACGCCATCGATCTCGACGCCGGCCCACAGAGTGTCCTTGTCGACCGGATCGAAGAGGATCTGCGTCACGCGGGGCTTGCCCACGAAGATGCAGGCGTCGGCGAAGGAGCCTTGCGCGGGGGCGAAGCTCTTTCCGCCGTCGGTCGAGACGAAGATGTTGGCGGGCTGGGTCCCGACCACGATGAGGTCGGGATCGTCCGGCGCCTGCGCCATCGCCCAGATGTCGTAGTCGTCGAGCACCGAGGGCAGGTGCGTCCATTTCTGGTCGCCCTCGTTCCAGCGGTAGAGGCCGGAGTCGGTGCCGGCCAGCACTTCGCCCGGCCGCTTCGGATGCGCCGACAGCGCCCAGACGCGCGCCTCGAGATAGAGGCCGGATTCGATGTAGGGCCGGATCCAGGTCTCGCCGTCGTCGCGGCTGAACCACACGGACATGCCGGCGGTGCCGACGCAGAGCAAGTTGGACATCGTTGCCTCCCGGGGATCCGTCTTCTTGGGGCGAGCATAGGGCGGATGCCGACCACCGGCCAACATCGGCAAGGTTGCCCGGTTCGCGCTGCGCGTACATGATCGATCCCTCGCTGCACGCTGGGGCGTGGGAGGATGCCATGTACAAGGAAGTCGGACTGGTTCTGGCCGGGGCGCTCTGCTTCGACCTCGGCGTCGTCGTCGTGCCGGCCAAGGCGGCGGACGAGAAGAGCGTGGCCTTCCTGAAGATCGATTCGTTCTCGCCGAGCCAGGACTACATCAAGATCACCATGGAGGACGTGCTGGTGACCTCCATGAAGTGCACGTCGAACAAGGGCACGCTGGTCGAGTTCAAGGGCACGAAATACTGCCAGACGCCCAAGCAGCCCGGCAGCCTTCCGGCGTCGACCCAGAAGAAGTGACGGCAACGACGCTGCGGCTTTCGGCCGTCGCCGGCGACGGCCGGGCGTCGCTTTCCGGTCGCGTCGTCGTCGTGCTGGGCGACCAGCCGGTGGAATGCGAACTGGTCGTACCGGACGGCAAGGTCGCCTTCGAGGACGTGCTTCCCGTCCTCCGGCAACTGACCGATTTCATCGTCGATCGCGGCGCCGCCGCAGCCGAGGCGGCGGGGCGGGCCGTTTCCTGCCGCGCGGGTTGCGGCGCCTGCTGCCGGCAGATCGTGCCGATCTCCCAGTCGGAGGCACGGGCGCTGGTCCGGCTCGTGGCCGCCCTGCCCGAACCGCGACGCAGCGATGTCCGCCGCCGGTTTCGAGCGGCCCTGGAAGCGCTCGACGCAAGCGGCTTGCTGGCGGAAATCGATACCGCGCGCGAGGGCGAGCCCGCCGCCGCCGCCGACATCGGCATGCGCTACTTCCGGCAGGGCATCGCGTGCCCGTTCCTCGAGGACGAGTCGTGCTCGATCCATCCCGACCGGCCGCTCAGTTGCCGCCAGTATCTCGTGACCTCGCCCGCCCGCGCCTGCGAGAGCCCGTCGCCTGCCACGATCGAGACCGTGACGTTGCCGGTGAAGCCGTCGCAGGCCTGGCTGGTCTCGGACAGTCTCGATTCCGGGGTTGCGTGGATGCCGCTGGTGTACGCCCTGACCTACGACGAACAGGTGCCTCCACCCGGGCCGGCGCGCACCGCGCCGGACATCCTGCGCGACGTCTTCTCGCGGCTCGGCACGCGCGACTGATCAACCCGCGTGGGCCGCCCGGCCGGCCCGTGACAGCATGTCGTCGAGCAGGGCCTGCGAGCGGGTCCGGTCGAAGAATCGCTGGTGGAGCATCTGTTTGTTGCGCGCCGCCGAGGTCAGGTAGAAGCGTTCGTAGAGGAAGCCGCGTCCCGCCAGCGCCGAGCCGACGAAGTCCCAGGCCAGGCGGAACAGGGCCGCGCGATCGTCGGCCGCCACGCCGTCGGCGCCGCCCAGCATTTCGTCGATCAGCGGCCGTAGTCCGGGGTCGTCGAGCTGGGCGCGGCTGGGCGTCGTCAGCAGGTTGTGGCTGCCGATCAGGGTGACGATCTCCGCCACCCGCGGCATCCACACCGGCAGCATGGCCCGCATCGGCTCCAGCGGAGCGCCGGCCGGGAACCACACGCCGTCCTCCCGCTGCCAGGCCTGCTCGAGCGACAGGTCGAGGGCATTGGCGGTCATGCGCACGTAGCAGGCGAGCTCGCCCAGCATCTCCATCGTCGCCGGCGCGTGATCGCCGATCGTCTCGGCCATGCGGGTGGCGAGGCCGTAGGCGAACTCGAGCTTGGTGAGTGCGCGGACGGTCGACTGGGTGGTCATGTTGATGGCGTAGCCGGTCTGGCGCATCGAATTGTAGATATCGACATCGCCGTCGATGAAGAGCCGGTCCCACGGCACCAGCACGTCGTCGAAGATGCAGAAGGCATCCTGTTCGTCGAAGCGCGACGACAGCGGCCGGTCGAACGGATCGGCGCCCGGGGCCGAGGCCGAATCGCGGCACAGGAATTTCAGCCCGGGCGTGTCGAGGGGAATGGCGAAGGAGAGGGCGTATTCGGTGGCGCCCGCCGGGATCGGCTGCCCGGGATAGACCGTCTGCTCGTCGGCATAGGGCGCAAGCGTGGCCAGCACGCGTCCGCCGCGGACGATGATGCCGTCGGCCGTCTGTCCGACTTTCCGCACCGTCACCTTGTTGCCCAGGATCCTGGCGTCGGTGCGTTTGTCGGTGGTGGGCTGGATGATCGTGTGGGTGAGCGAGAGGTCCCGTTCGGCGAGTCGGCGCTGGAAGGCCACGAGGTTCCGCGCGCCCTGCGCGTTGCGTCCGTCGGCGCCTGCCCACACGCCGGGCGCGGACGCGAAGGCCGCGAACTTCATGTTCATGTAGTCGGGCGTGCGGCCCATGATGCCCATCGAACCTTCCGACAGGCGCACCAGCCCGGCATGGCGATGCTGCAGCTCGTCCCTGGAGCGCGGGATCATGTGGCTGACGCTGGTGGCCTGGCCGCTGTCGGGATGCGTGTAGAGGCACTCGGCGGCCCAGCGATGCTGGCGGTCGAAGAGGGCGGCCAGGCTTTCGGCGCCGCCGCGCAGCTTGGGATGGGAGGTGACGTCCCCGATCTTCTCGCCGTCGACCCAGATCTCGCGCTTCGTCTTGCGTAACCCGTCGAGGAATTGCGCGCCCGTCCGTGCACCCATGCCGCTTCCTTCCATCCCGTGGCAGCCGCTGCGGCCGTCTTGCTTGTTGGCAGCGATTATGACGCCGCGCCGGCCAAATCCGACAACTTTCCCCGCGCCCGACCGGCGACATCCCGGCCGCGTTCCTCTCTCTCTCGCCCCTGATCGTCCAGCCCGCGGCGCTGCATGTGCCGGAGAGGCGCCGATGCTCAGGGGCTGCGCCCCGGCGGGAACTGGATGTTGAAGCCGGCGAAGACCTGGAAGCTCGGCTGTCCGATGCCGCTCGCGGCCGCGAGACCCCAGGCGTACGGCGCGCTCACGACGGCCTGCGCGCCGCCCTGCCACTTGCGCTCGCCCAGCGCAGGGCTGGTGGCGGTCGGCAGGATCAGCAGCGGGCCGATCCCCATCTTGGCGCTGGCGAGCTGGAAGAGCGGCACGTCGAACAGTGTGAGATCGCCCAGCCCGCTCTCGGTGCCAGCCGGGCCCCACACCGTCGTTCCGGCGGACAGCGAAGCCCGCATGAGCTGGGGCCAGCCGAACGTGTCGTGCGGCAGGATTCCGCGCAGGAACGGCTGGTCGGCGCCGCTGCCGGCGCCATGGCCATTCCCGGCAGGAGCGCGGCGGCCCAGCCACCCGGGTCGGTCCGCGCTCGGCGGATCATCGTGCGAGCGTCACTTCGCGAGAACGCGCAGCAGGGTCTCGGTGAAGGCCTCCGCCGCCTCATACGCAACCCAGTGGCCGGCGCCGGGAATGACGTTCATCTCGAACTCCGGCTGCAACGCCCTGAAGAGGTCGATGCGTTCCTGGATGTGCGGATAGGTCGTCGAATCGAATTCGCCCCAGATGCCGGTGAGCGGCGTCTTCACGCGCGGCAGGACTTCGCTGAGCTTGAAGGCCTGGCCCATGATGCGGCTGCGGGTCTTGGCGCGCGTGGTGTTCAGGATCTGCATGTGGATCGCGATGCCGTCGACATTCTTCGGATCGTGCAGCATCAGGATCTCGAGATTGCGCCGCGCCTCGGCCGCCAGAGTCTCGGGCAGCATCTCGGGCAGGAGCTTGTGCAGCTTGGGGCCGGGCTTGCGCGTCGCCTTCAGGCCGCCGGCACCGACCAGCGCGATGCGCTGGATGCGGTCCTGGAAGAGGGTGGCGATGTGGCCCGAGACCATGCCGCCGAACGAGAAGCCGGCGATCGAGAACTCGCGGTCTCTCGGCAGCAGCTCCTTCATCGCCGCCTCGACGCAATGCGTCACCGACCAGATGTCGTTCACGTCGTCGGGCGGGTCGCTGTCGCCGAGGCCCGGCAGGTCGGCGGCGTAGACGCTGAAATGCTGGCTGAGCGGCAGGACGTTGCGGATCCAGTGGATCCACGAGCCCGAGCCGCCATGGAACAGCAGCAGGATGGGCTTTTCCGGCGCGGCGCCGAAGACGTGCCACATCATCTTTCCGGTGCCGCCGGCGCTGCGGGGCCCCATCGGCACGCGCACGATCTGCGACCGGTTGGCGACCTCTTCGATGTGTTCGGCGGCAGTGCGGCCGTCCGGCATGCGCGGGACAGCGGAGAAATCGAGACTCATTTCCTGATCGCACCCAACAGACGTTCGACGAATTCCGGCGCCTTCTTGCGGTCGATCCAGCGCAGCACCGTGACGAGGTCGTTGTCGGGATCGATCCAGACGATGTGGCTGCCCCAGCCCAGTGCGAAGTAGCTGCGCTCCGAGGCGGCGGCGAACTGGCGCCGGTTGGTGTTGAGCCACCACATCAGCCCGTAGAAGGGCGCGACCGGGCAGGGCTTCACCAGCTCGTCGGTCCAGCCCCTGGGCAGGATCTGCTGGCCGTCCCAGACGCCGCCTTGTGCCACGAGCCTGCCCATCAGCGAGAGGTCGCGGGCGGAGATCACGATGCCACCACCCCAGTGGCCGCCGCCCGGCACCGACAGCATCTGTTTGCCGTCGATCGTGTCGAAGGAATTGCGGTAGCCGTCCCATTTCCAGGTCTGCGAGGCGCCGATCGGGTCCATGATGCGCCGCTTCAGCACCTGCGGCAGCGGTTCCCGGAACACCTGCAGCAGCGAGCGCGACAGGCGGTTAACCCTCACGTCGTTGTATTCGTAGAAGCTGCCCGGTGTCTTCATCGCGCGGCGCGTGCCCTTGGGCGCGTCGGCGACCGCGACGCCGACCACGCGATTGTGGTCGATGCGGTCTTCCTTGCCGAAGACGCTGCCCGACCATTCGCTGGTCTGGGTCAACAGATGGCGCCAGGTGATGTCCCTGTTCTGCTCGCTCGTGAATCCGTCATCGAGCGCGTAGGCCGCGACCTTGTCGTCGAGGCTTTTGATCAGCCCGTCGCCCACTGCCAGGCCGGCCAGCAAGGCGAGGTAGCTCTTGGCCACGCTGAAGGTCATGTCGGGGCGGTCGACGTCGCCCCATTCGGCGAGTTTCTTATCCCCCTGATAGACGATGCCCGAGGCGGCGCCGCGCGGCGTCACCGGGCCCAGCACCTCGTTGTCGGGAGCCTTCTCGCCGGAATCGTAGGTCATCACGAACTGCCCGTCGGGCATGTGCATGCTGTTGGGCCAGTGGCATTCGGCCCCCTGGGCGAAGGCGACGGCGTCTTTCAGGTCGGTCATGCCCGCAATCAACATTGGAGCCCGTCCGGGAGCAAGCGTAGAAAGTGCAGCATGGCTTCCGCACATCCGCTCCCCGCTTCGATCACCCTCCGCCGTCCCGACGACTGGCATGTCCACCTGCGCGACGGTGCAATGCTCGCGGCCTGCGCCGGGCACACCGCCCGCCAGTTCGGCCGCGCCATCATCATGCCGAACCTCGTGCCGCCCGTGACAAAGGTCGCCGAGGCCAGCGCCTATCGCGAGCGCATCCGTGCCGCCGTGCCGAAGGAACTGAACTTCGAGCCGCTGATGACCTGCTACCTGACCGACGGCGCCGATCCGGCCGAGCTGACGCGCGGCAAGGAAGAGGGCGTCTGGGTCGCGGCCAAGCTCTATCCGGCCCACGCCACCACAAACTCGGCGCACGGCGTGACCTCGATGGACCGCGTCGCGAAAGGGCTGGAAGCCATGGAGAAGGCCGGCATGCCGCTGCTGGTCCATGGCGAGGTGACCGATCCCGAGGTCGACATCTTCGACCGCGAGGCGGTGTTCCTCGAGAAGGTGCTGGCGCCGCTGCTCAGGCGCCACGAGGGCCTGAAGATCGTGCTGGAGCACATCACGACCCGCGAGGGCGTGGCCTTCGTCGAGGCGAACCCCGGCCGGATGGGCGGCACGATCACGCCGCATCATCTCAGCTACAATCGCAATGCGCTCTTCAAGGGCGGCATCCGTCCGCACTTCTATTGCCTGCCGATCGCCAAGCGCGAGGAGCATCGTCTCGCTCTGCGGAGGGCGGCGACATCGGGCGGCACGCAGTTCTTCCTCGGCACCGACACCGCGCCGCACACGACCGACACCAAGGAATGCGCCTGCGGCTGCGCCGGCGTCTTCAACGCGCCGGTCGCGATGCAGGTCTACACGCAGGTCTTCGCGGAAGAGGGCGCGCTCGCCCATCTCGAGGGCTTCGCCTCGCTGAACGGCCCGCGCTTCTATGGCCTGCCGCCGAACGAGGAGCGCGTGACGCTGCATGCCCGCCCGCTCGATATCCCCGACGTCGTGGCCGTACCGGGAGGCGGAAAAGACATCACCGTCTTTCGCCCCGACACGCCGGTCGATTGGAGTTTTTAGACTCTCCCCAGAAGCTCCGTCGTCTCGACCGGAGCGCGTAGCGCGGAGCGGAGAGACCTTCCCTCCACCAAATGCCGGCTATGCGTGGAGAGAAGGTCTCTCCGCTACGCCTCGCTGCGCGAGGCTCCGGTCGAGACGACGGGATTGCTGGGCGCTGAACGACCCTTTACCTTCGGGGCATGAGCAAGCGAGGCATTCCCGAAGGGGCCGTCGTCCGCGGCACCGACAAGGGTTACGACGATCCCCCCAAGGTCCCCCTGAAACCCGGCAGCGAGCGGCCGGTCGAGCAGATCGACAAGGTCTATCCGTACATGCGGCCGCGCGATGCCGCGACGCTGATCCTGGTGCGGATGAAGGGCAGCACGCCGGAAGTGCTGATGGGCTGCCGTGCCGCCGCCCACGCCTTCATGCCGAACCGCTACGTGTTCCCCGGCGGCCGCGTCGATCCCGAAGATGCGCGCATTCCCGTCGCCACGTCGCTCGATCCCTTCGTCAACGAACGCCTGATGCGCGCCGCCTCGGCGCAGCGCGCGCGGGCGCTGGCGGTCGCGGCGGTGCGCGAGACCTTCGAGGAGAGCGGCCTGATGCTGGGCAAACCTCTGCCGGGTGGCGCGCCGAAGAAGGACTATGGCGAGCACTGGAAGGGCTTTCTCGACCAGGGCATGGCGCCGGCGCTCGATTGCCTCGACCTGATCGCGCGCGCGGTGACGCCGCCCGGTCGGCCGCGCCGCTTCAACGCGCGCTTCTTCATGGCGCGGGCCGAAGACGCGACGGGCGAGATCCGCCATTCGAGCGAGATGGGCGACATCCGCTGGGTGCAGCTCGACGAGGCGCGCGAGCTGCCGCTGCCGACCATCACCGGGCTGATCCTGGGCGAGATCGGACGGCTGGTGAAGGAGCCGCCGGACCGTAAGGTGCAGCGCAAGATCCCGCTCTTCACGACGGTGCATCGCAAGCACCTCATGATCGAGGAATAGGATCGTGGCGGTGCGTGCCGACGACGCGCCCCGATCTGCCGAGCCATCGCCCGCCGCACCCCGGCCTGCCGCCGCCGTGCTCGCGCTGCCGCGGGGCGGCGTGCGCCTGCGCACGCTGGTCCTCATCCGTTGGGGCGCGGTCGCGGGGCAGGCCTTCACCGCCGCCGTGGTGCACTGGGGGCTGGGGTTCGGCATGCCGGTCCTGGCGGTCGGCGGCACGATCGCGCTCTCGGCGCTGCTCAACCTCACCGTCAGCATCGGCCGCCCCGGCTCGGCGCGAATCGACGACCGCGAGGCCGCGGTCTTCCTGGCCTTCGACATCCTGCAGCTTGCCGTGCTGCTCTACCTCACCGGCGGCCTGATCAATCCCTTCTCGCTGCTGCTGCTGGCGCCGGTCGCGATCGGCGCGACCATCCTGTCGCTGGCGAGCAACGTGGCGCTGACCCTGCTCACCATCGCCAGCATTGCGCTGCTCGGTCTCTTCTATCAGCCACTGCCGTGGAAGGGCCCGCCGCCCAACCTGCCCGACATCTATCAGGTGGGCGTGTGGGCCGGCCTGTCGCTCACGACCCTGCTGATCACCCTCTATGGCTGGCGGCTGGCCGAGGAGCAGCGGCAGATGGCCGACGCGCTGGCGGCCGCGCAGGCGGCGCTGGCGCGCGAGCAGCAGCTTTCGGCGCTGGGCGCCCTTGCCGCCGCCGCCGCGCACGAGCTGGGCTCGCCGCTGTCGACCATAGCGGTCGTCACCAGGGAGATGCAGCGCGAGATCGAACTCGACGATCCGCTGCGCGAGGATGTCGAGTTGCTGGCCGCCGAATCGGAACGCTGCCGGTCCATCCTGGCACGGCTGTCGACCGACCCGGCCGGCGACGTCTCGGACTCCTACACGCTGGTTCCCCTGCCGGCCCTCATCGAGGCCGCCGCGCAGAACTACGGCCGCGAGGAGATCGACATCGCCTTCGAGTCCGGCCCGGTCGGAGACGGGGTGCCGAAGACCGCGCCCATCCAGTTGCGCAGCCCCGAAATCATGCAGGGTGTCGGAAACATCGTTCAGAACGCCGTTTCGTTCGCCCGGCGCGAGGTCCGCGTCGCCACCCGCTGGACCAGGGACTGGTCGGAGGTCGAGGTCGTGGACGACGGGCCGGGCTTCTCCGAGGCCCTGCTGGACGAATTGGGCACGCCGTTCATTTCGACCCGGCAGGGACAGGAAGGGCACATGGGCCTGGGCGTCTTCATCGCCAAGACGTTGCTGGAACGTACCGGGGCCAACGTGACCTTCGGCAATCGCAGCGATACGGGCGGCGGCGCGGCTGTCTCGGTGCGCTGGTCAAATCCGGTCTTCAAGGCTACATAGCGGCCGATGTCGAAGGAGTCGCCATGACCCAGGACAGCGGCGCCAATCGCCCTGTGTCCCCTGTCATCGCCGGAGCGACGAGCAACAAGGACCGTACCTTGCTCATCGCCGACGACGATGCAGCTTTCCGCAACCGGATCGCGCGCGCGCTCGAGCAACGCGGTTTCATCGTGACCGCGGTGGGCTCGGTCGCCGAGGCGCTGGCGCAGACCGCCCGCCCGCCGGCCTTCGCCGTGCTCGACCTCAGGCTGGCCGACGGCAACGGCCTTGAACTCGTCGGCCCCCTGCGCCAGGCGCGGCCCGACATCCGCATCGTCGTCCTGACCGGCTACGGCAACATCGCGACCGCGGTGGCCGCCGTGAAGGAAGGCGCCGTCGACTATCTCGCCAAGCCGGCCGACGCCGACGCCATCGAGCAGGCGCTGACCGCGCACGGCCGCAAGCTGCCGCCGCCGCCCAGCAATCCGATGTCGGCCGACCGCGTCCGCTGGGAGCATATCCAGCGCGTGTTCGAGCAATGCGACCGCAACGTCTCGGAGACCGCGCGCCGCCTCAACATGCACCGCCGCACCCTGCAGCGCATCCTCGGCAAGCACGCGCCGCGCGAGCACTGAGGTCTCTGTTTCGCGTTAGAGCGTTTCATGGCTTGAGTGAATCGAAGGGGATTCCCGAGCGGTCGAGA
>CAMFGZ010000018.1 GCA_945952105.1 uncultured Rhodospirillaceae bacterium
AGGGCGTGCCGTCGCCGCTCGCCAACCGCAAGCCGGGCGAGATCGACTTCTGGGTCGTACGCGAGAACACCGAGGGCGAGTACAGCTCCATCGGCGGCCGCATGTTCCAGGGCACCGAGGACGAGATGGCGATCCAGCAGGCCATCTTCACGCGCAAGGGCGTCGATCGCATCCTGAAGTTCGCCTTCGACTTCGCCAGCACGACGAAGAAGAAGCACGTGACCTCCGCCACCAAGTCGAACGGCATCATCCACACCATGCCGTTCTGGGACGAGCGCTTCGCCGAGATGTGCAAGAAGTACCCCGGCATCAAGGCGGACCAGTATCACATCGACATCCTGACGGCGCATTTCGTGCGCAACCCGGACTGGTTCGACGTGGTCGTCGGTTCCAACCTGTTCGGCGACATCCTGTCCGATCTCGGCCCGGCGCTGACCGGCTCGATCGGCGTGGCGCCGTCGGGCAACATCAATCCGGAGCGCAAGTACCCCTCGATGTTCGAACCGGTCCACGGTTCGGCCCCCGACATCGCAGGCAAGGGCATCGCCAATCCGATCGGCCAGATCTGGTCGGGCGCCATGATGGTCCGCCATCTCGGCTATCCGGAGGCGGCCGAGGCGATCGAGCGGGCCATCGCGGCCTCGCTGGTCGAGGGCGGTCCGCGCACCAAGGACCTGGGTGGCAACGGCGACACCAAGACCGTGGGCGCTGCCATCGCGGAACTGGTGAAGACAGCGTAGGGCGCCGTCTTACTTCAACGCCATGGCGATGAGGCGCGCGGTCGACTCGGGCAGATCGAGCCCGAGTGCCGCGGCATGGCCGGTCGAATCCATCTTACGCAGAGTTTTCCTCAGGATGTCGGCAAGCTTGGCGTCGTCGTAGTCTTTGTGCCCGGCGATGAATTCGTCGAGGTAGTGCTGGACGAAGACGACGGCCACGACGTTCTCGAGTGCCTGGCTCTCGGGATCGCGCTTTAGCTGTTCCTTCCGGATGATCCTGACGACGCGAGCAATCTCGTCGTCTGCATAGCCGTGGCGTTGCATGATGGCGGAGGTGAGCGCCGCGTGATGATCGCGACAGGCCGATCGCCAGGCGTTGTAGCCTTCACGGCCGAGCGGGTAGTGGTTCCGGGGAATCTTCCATCGACGTATGTGCTGGGCGCGGGCAGCGATGCGCAGGGCTTCCGACGCGTCCGGATAAAGCCGCGGCAGCCATTCCGACATCCGCTCCGAATAGACGAGCTCACGAGGGCGCGGCTCGCCGGCCACGTCATCCCGCCGCGGGTCCTCTCCATTGGCCGAGTCGATGTCGGCAATGGTCGCTTCGAAGCGTGATGAAAGCCGGGTCACGATACCTCCAGTGGGATCGTACCTTATCGGATCAAGGGGGCAATCCGGCGGCATGCCTGCCCAAAAAATCGCCAAAGCGTCCGCGCGTAGCCGCAAAGGTGCCAGCCGGAGCGCGCTGACAATGTCCATTCCGGCATGCCGCGATTGGCACGGTTCATGCTCCGTATCTGGTGAGGCAATGAAGCCTCATCGATCGGCGTCCAATGGCGGACGCCTCAGGCAAAGCTGCCAACGACTGTTCGTCCCGTCTCGGGGACGTAAGTCCGTTGGGCAGCTTTTTTGTTTTGGGGACTCGCCAGCACATGACCGAAAAGCTTGTCATCATTGGAAACGGCATGGCGCCCGGGCGCATGCTGGAACATCTGCTGGAGGCCGCACCTGGACGCTACCAGGTGACGATCTTCAATGCAGAACCGCGCGTGAACTACGACCGGATCATGCTTTCGCCCGTACTGTCCGGCGAGAAGGACTACGAGCAGATCATCATCCATGGTGACGGCTGGTACGTCCGCAACGGCATCACCCTGTACAAGGGCCACAGGATCGAGGCGATCGATCGCGTCGCCAAGACCGTTACTTCTTCGGAGGGAGTGACGGAGAGCTACGACAAGCTAGTGATCGCTACCGGCTCCAATCCGCTCATCATCCCCGTACCCGGCCACGACTTCGCGGGCGTGCTGACCTATCGCGATCTCGACGATGTGAATGCTATGCTGCTGGCGGCCCGGTCTCGGGCCAAGGCGGTCGTGATCGGCGGCGGACTGCTCGGCCTCGAAGCCGCGGCGGGGCTGCAGTCGCAGGGCATGGAGGTCACGGTCGTGCACCTGATGCCGACCCTCATGGAACGCCAGCTTGATCCCGCTGCCGGCTACCTGCTGCAGAAGGCGCTCGAGGAGCGCGGCATAAAGGTCCTCACCAAGGCCAACACCAAGGCCATCCTGGGCAACGGCACGGTCGAGGGCGTCGAACTTGCCGACGGCACGGTCATTCCGGCCACGCTGGTCGTCATGGCGGCGGGCATCCGGCCGAACGCCGCGCTGGGCAGGGAAGCGGGGCTCACGGTCGACCGCGGCATCGTCGTCGACGATGCGATGCAGACCTCCGATCCCGATATCTACGCGCTGGGCGAATGTGCCGAGGTCGGTGGCCGCGTCTACGGCCTGGTGGCCCCCCTCTACGAGATGGCGCGGACCGCGGCGGCGCAACTGGCCGGCGATGATACCGTACGTTTCGTGCACATCGACACGCCGACCAAGCTCAAAGTCACCGGCATCGACGTCTATTCACTGGGCGATTTCGCCGACGGTGACGACCGCGAGGAGATCGTGCTGCGCGATGCCTCGGCAGGCGTTTACAAGCGACTGATCCTGAAGGACGACAGGATCATCGGCACGGTTCTGTTCGGCGAGGTGGCCGACGGCGCCTGGTTCAACGACCTCAAGAAGAAGTCGGCCAACGTGTCCGAGATGCGCGACACGCTGATCTTCGGGCCGGCCTACCAGGATGGCGGCGCGGGCGATCCTGCTGCAGCCGTAGCGGCGCTGCCGGACGATGCAGAGATCTGCGGCTGCAACGGCATCTGCAAGGGCAGGATCACAGGTGCGATCAAGGCGAAAGGCCTTACGACCCTCGACGAGGTTCGCGCTCACACCAAGGCCTCGGCGTCGTGCGGCACCTGCACCGGGCTCGTCGAGCAGCTCATGGAACTCACGCTGGGGGATGCCTTCAATCGCAGCGCCATCCAGCCGATGTGCGCGTGTACGACCCTCGGACACGACGACGTCCGCCGCCTGATCGCCGCGAAGTCGCTGAAGACGGTGCCGGCGGTCATGCAGGAACTCGAGTGGAAGACTTCGTGCGGATGCGCCAAGTGTCGTCCGGCGCTCAACTACTACCTGGTCTGCGACTGGCCAGGCGAGTATGCCGACGACTACCAGTCGCGATTCATCAACGAGCGCGCCCACGCCAACATCCAGAAGGACGGCACCTTCTCGGTCGTGCCGCGCATGTGGGGTGGGGTCACGAGTTCGGCGGAGCTCAGGGCGATCGCCGACGTCGTCGACAAGTTCTCCATCCCGGTGGTCAAGGTGACGGGGGGCCAGCGCATCGACATGCTGGGCGTCGAGAAGGAGGATCTGCCGGCGGTATGGGCCGATCTAGGCAAGGCAGGCTTCGTCTCGGGTCATGCTTACGCAAAGGGGCTGCGCACGGTGAAGACCTGCGTCGGCACCGACTGGTGCCGCTTCGGCACGCAGGATTCGACGGGCCTTGGCATCCGCATCGAGAAGTTCATGTGGGGCTCGTGGACGCCCGCCAAGGTCAAGATGGCAGTCTCGGGATGCCCGAGAAACTGCGCCGAGGCCACTTGCAAGGACGTGGGCGTGATCTGCGTCGACTCCGGCTACGAGATCCATTTCGCCGGTGCCGCCGGCCTGGATATCAAGGGCACGGAAATCCTCGGCCAGGTGAAGACCGAGGACGAGGCACTCGAACACATCGCCGCGCTGGTCCAGATGTATCGCGAGCAGGCCCGCTACCTCGAGCGCATCTACAAGTGGGCCGGGCGCATCGGCCTCGACGAGATCAGGCGCCAGATCGTGCAGGACGGAAACAAGCGGCGAGCATACTTCGAGCGGTTCGTATTCTCGCAGAAGTTTGCCCAGGTCGACCCGTGGACTGAGCGGGCCTCGGGCAAGGACAAGCATGAGTTCCGGCCGATGGCCACGGTCGGCCTTGCGGAGGCGGCTGAGTGATGACCATGAAATGGGTAGAGGTCGGTTCGCTCGAGGACATTCCGAGCCGTGGCGCACGTTGCGTGAATACACACGAAGGCAGGCTTGCACTGTTCCGCACCGCCGACGGCCAGGTCTTCGCCATCGAGGACCATTGCCCGCACAAGGGAGGACCGCTCTCCCAGGGGATTGTGCACGGCACGTCCGTGACATGCCCGCTGCACAACTGGGTGGTCTCGCTCGAAACCGGCAAGGCGCTGGGGGCGGACGAGGGCGTGGTAAGGACCGTGCCGGTCAGGAGCGAGGGCGGACGCCTCTTCATCGCACTGGGCGCCCGGGCGGGAGAGGCAGCCTGAAGGACGGTTCGGGCGCTTCGCCCCCGGAATCCGCCCTGTTATGTGTCGTTTTGGCGCTGCCGGCCTTTCGCATTCGACAGGCCGTCATTGCAGAGGTTGTGACGAGGGTGTAACTCGCATCCAGACACAATCAGGGAGTGGTTCATGAAAAGACGTGTCCTGTTGACGGCCATAGCTGCCATGGGCGTTGCCGCCATGCCGCTCGGGGCCATGGCGCAGGCCTATCCGACCAAGCCGATCACGGTCATCGTGCCGTTCGCGGCCGGTGGCCCGACCGATGCGCTGGCCCGCGTTCTCACCGCGCGCATGGGCGAGGCCCTCGGCCAGACCATGATCGTCGAGAATGTCGGTGGCGCCGGCGGTACGATCGGCGTGAACAAGGCCGCCAAGGCGACGCCCGACGGATACACGATCCTGTTCACCCACATGGGCACCCTCGCGGTGAACATCGCTCTCTACAAGACGCTGCCCTACGACAGCCAGAAGGACCTCGAGCCGGTCGGCCTCGGCGGCACGAACCCGATGGTGCTCGTCACCAAGAAGGATCTGCCGGCCAAGGACTTCAAGGAGTTCGAGGCCTACGTGAAGGCCAACCAGAAGAAAGCGCAGTACGGCATGGCCGGCATCGGCGCGGCCTCGCATCTCGGCGGTCTCATGCTGAACAGCATGATGAAGGTCGACGTGCTGGAGATTCCCTACAAGGGCACCGGTCCTGCGCTGAACGACCTCGTCAGCGGCCAGTTCGACTACATGGTCGATCAGGCCGTGAACGTGCTCCCGCAGATCAACGCGGGCACCATCAAGGCGCTGGGCGTCAGCACGCTGAAGCGCCTGCCGCAGCTTCCGAACGTGCCGACGGTCGATGAGTCGGGCCTGAAGGGCTACGAAGTCACGATCTGGAACGGCTTCTTCGTTGCCAAGAACACGCCGAAGAACGTCATCGACACTCTCAACAAGGCGCTGGTCACCGCGCTCGGCGACGAGAAGGTGCGGGCACGCCTGATCGAGCAGGCCGTCGATCTGCCCGAGCCCAAGGACGCGACGCCGGAGGCGTTGCGCGCCCAGCTCAAGGCGTCGATCGACAAATGGGTTCCCGCCATCAAGGCGGCCGGCGTCCAGCCGCAGTAAGCGGCGTCGAAAGGAAAGCGACGAAGGGCCGCCCGAAAGGCGGCCCTTCTCCTTTTATGACGGAGCTCAGCCGGGATCGGCTGCCCCGGAAGAGGCAGGGGGCTGCTGCTGGCCGCGAGGTCCCCGGTCGCGATCGGGACGTTGTCCCTCCGGTGGCCGGGGCGGCTGGCTGTCTCGCCCATTCACCTGTTGTCCCATGCGCGGGCCTTCCGGTGGAGGTCCACCGTTTCGACCGTGACCGCTGGAGGGCGGTGCGGCGTGTTCACCCTGCATGCTCGCGCCGTCACCTCGGGGCGGGCCGCCAGGCTTGCCCGGGGGTGGCGGCCCCTGTCGGCCCGGTACACCGTTGCTCGACGTCTGGGGTGACGGAGGAGGGGCAGTGCGATCCTGCGCACAGACAGCGGTGGTCGTGAGGGCGAGAACGAGAAGCGAGACCGAGGTGACGGTTTTCACCGATTGCATGCGGCTTCCTTTGGGCAGGATCGGCGGTCGATACCGCCTTGTCCCTCGCTACGGCTGCCCGCGATGGTCCATCCCTCGATTCAATCTGGGCATTCAGGTGGCAATACCCAGCGTGTCGAAAGCGATCTCGACCGAGCGCCGGGTGTTGCCGCCGTCGTCACGCAAGGCGAGCACGAGCTTGCGTTCCCACCAGTCGATGTCGACCACACCGAAATTCGCGGCGGCATAGATCGCGCCGAGCCGGTTGGGGCCGGCTTCCCTCGCGGCCCAGTAGACCATGTTCAGGCCGCTCGAAGTGGCTTCATAAAGCGGGTAGAGATCGGCTGGCGTCTCGCGATAGAGGGCGCCGATATGGCGGTCGCCCGACAACAGCACCACGCCCTTGGCGCCACTCGACCGGATGGTGTCGATCAGCTTCTGCTTCTCAAGCGGGAAGTTGCCCCAGCGCTCCCAGCCATGGCCTTCGGCCAGGACTTGCGTGCTCGACACGATCAGGCGGACCTCTGCCGGCTTGCGCAGTTCGGACTCCAGCCACGCCCATTGCCCCGCGCCCAGCATCGTCCTGGAGGGATCGGAGTCGGGGACATAGCGTTCCTTGCCGGGCGCGCCGCGCTGGTCCGTGACCTTGAGGGGCGACCGGAACCAGCGCACGTCGAGCAGGATCACCTGCACCCTCATGCTCTCCGGACCGATGATGCGGGAGTCGTAGATGCCTTCGCGCCGGCGGCGGACATCCTTGGCGGGGACGTTCCAGAAGTCGAGGAAAAGCTCCTTCGACCGCGCTTTGTGGGGAAACTCCGCGCCACCGTCGTTGAGCCCGTAATCATGGTCGTCCCAGACCGCGAGGTGGCTGACGGTTTCGCGCAAACGTTCATAGCCCGGGATGGTCCGGGCCGCGTCGTAGGCACGCTTCAGGTTCTCGGCATCCGGCGCGCTGAAGTCGCCATAGACATTGTCGCCGGCAAATATGAACAGGTCCGGCCTGTAGGCGAGGATCGCTTCCCATATGGGCTGGGCCATCGACTGGTTCGCGCATGAACCGAATGCGATGCGCGACAGCGGCGGGCGGCCCTGCGACAATGCCGTTGCGGGCGCCAGGGAGAGCGCCGCGAGGAACCTGGAAAGCGTCCGCCGTGTGAACATGTCAGCCACCGAAAAGCCAGTATCTGCTCTCTAGTTTGCAGCTCGATGAAACGCCATCTGAAACGCGCCCTCGAGCTCCTGTTCGTCCCGATCGCCGCGGCGATCGTGTTCTTCGAAGAGGTGCTGCTCCACTATCTGGGCATGGCGATGGCCGCCATCGCCCGGCTGCCGTGGATCGCCCGCCTGGAAGCCTGGCTGGCACGCCTCCCGCCCTGGGCCGCACTCATCGCTTTCGTGGCGCCCTCGACGCTCGTCCTGCCGGTAAAGCTCGCGGCCGTCTGGTTCGCCATGCATGGCAAGTTCATCCTGGCCGCGATCTCGATCGGCGTCGGCAAGGTGGTCGCCACCGCGCTGGTCGCGCGGCTTTACAAGGTGCTGCGCCCGACACTGCTTCGCATCTCCTGGTATCTCCGGGCGGAGACCTGGCTCTTTACCTGGCGTGATCGCATCTACGGCTTCGTCCGTGCCCTGCCGGTGTGGCAGGCCGCCGTTGCGTTGAGCCGCCAGGCAAAAGCCTGGCTTGCGACATTGGTTTCCCGCACTCCCTCACGCTAGGCTGCCTGCCATGACCGACGTGATCCCCTTGAAAGCCCCCCTCGGCGCCCGCATCGAGGGCCTCGACCGTTCACGCGCCGGCGACGCCCAGACCGCGGCGCTGCTCGCCCGCGCCCTGGCAGAGCATCTCCTGGTCGTCATTCCCGGAGAGCCGATGGCGCCCGAAGAGACCCGCGCCTTCTCGAGAGCCTTCGGTGAGCCACAGCGGCAGTTGCTGCGTTACAAGCGCAGCGGCGCGGTGCCCGACGTGTCCATCATGGTGAGCACGCTGATGGCCGACGGTACGACCGACAAGACGGCGATCCGCGCCGAGGACTGGCATACGGACGATTCCTATTTCGCGGTACCCGCCAAGGCGACCCTGCTGCACAGTATCGAGATTCCGAGCCGCGGCGGGGCCACCTGGTTCTGCAACATGCATTCTGTCTTCGAAGCCCTGCCCGAGGCGACCCGCAAGCGGATCGACGGCATGAGGGCGATCCACGGCTACGACACGCCACGGGCGCGCAATCGGCCCTCCGCCAGGACGCCGGAGGAGATCGCCGAGACGCCCGACGTCGAGCATCCGCTGGTCCGGACGCATCCGGAGACCGGCCGCAAGTCGCTCTATCTCAACCCCAACCGGCTCGACCGGATCGTCGGCCTCGAACGGGCGGAAAGCGATGCTCTGCTGGACGAGCTGGCCGAGGAAGCCCGTAAGCCGCAGCACCACCACGGGCATGTCTGGAACCGGGGCGACATCGTGGTGTGGGACAATCGCGCCACGATGCATCGCGTGGTCATCGACTATCCCGAGGGTGAGCCGCGCATCATGCATCGCGTCCTGATCGAGGGCGACCGGCCTTACTGATGGTCCGGCCGGTCTCGCCGCGCCGGGTCGCACCCTGGAGCGGATGGGCGCTGGCCGCCGTAACGATCGTTCTCTGTCTCGTCGTGGCCGAGTTCGCGCTGCGCTGGCACACATCGCCCAGCCTGCTTTGGCAGTTCCCGAACTTCATCGAGCTCGACCTCCGCTCGGACGAAGGCGAGCGCCATCAGCTTCGCTATGATCCGGTACTGGGCTGGGATCTGCAGCCGGGGGCGGCGGGTCTTCTGGCCGGCAAACCCATCGCGATCTCGCACGACGGCATGCGCAAGCACTCCGCGTTCGCGCGCGAGGGAAGCGGGCCGCCGATCCTGGCGATCGGCGATTCCTATACCGAAGGCTATGCGGTCGCGGACGATGAGACCTGGCCGGCCCACCTGGAACGGGTGACGATGCGGCCCGTCCTGGCCGGCGGCGTGCGCGACTATGGCATCGACCAGATGGTGCTCAAGGCCGAGCGGCTGCTCCCCACGCAGAAACGCGCCACCGTGATACTGGCCTTCATCGCCTCCGACATCGACCGGACCGCGCGGGCCGTTCGCAACAGTCGGCACAAGCCGTATTTCGTGGCGAGGGGTGGAGGGCTCGAACTGCATAACGTGCCGGTTCCCAGTTCGCCCTACATCGCACCGTTCACGATGGTTCGTCGCGTCCTCGGCCATTCGTACCTTCTCCACTTCGCGATGAACCGCTTGGGTGCATATGAAGCCTGGCACGGCGATACCCTGGAAACCGGCGAGGACGGCGATCTCCTGTCGTGCAAACTGATGGAGCGCTTTGCGGCGCTGGTTCGCCGCGAGAAGACCGAGGCGCTGGTAGTGGCCTTTTCCCGCTACGAGGACTGGGCATGGCCGCGGGAGGGCGAGGTGCAACGCAAGCGCGTCGCGGCGGTGCTGGCCTGTGCGAGCAGGGCTGGGCTGCCCGTCCTCGACACCCACGGCGATTTTGCCAAAGCAGGCGTTGCTGGCGATCCAGAAGCCTTCTTCACCGAATGGCACTTCAACGACCGGTCGAATGAACTGGCGGCGCGGCTGATCGCGTCAGGGCTCGCCGTGCGAGGTCGATGACCGGCTCCGTGGGCCGCCCACGAAGTCCAGCATCTCCGCGTTTGCGTCGCGACGGCTTTCGAACGAGATGAGGGCGTGATCCATGCGTGGCACGATCCGCATCTCGGCGCCGCGGTAGCGCGACAGGGCGCCGGGCTCGAGTGTGAATTCCCGCCGGAACATCTCGAGATCCTCCTCTGCCGGGGAGAAGAGGAAGAGAGTCCTGACGCCGCGCCGGCACAAGTCCGAAAGCGAAGACTGGGCGAACGAGAGTTTGCGGATGAGGCCAACTTCACGCCCGGCCCGGCGCATTCCCAGGCGGGCGGAGCGCAAGGTGCGCACCCAGAGCGAATGGAGCACCGTGCCGAAGTCTACGCGGCCACCAAGCAGCGTCCGCCAGCTCTGGGAGCTGAAAAGCTTGCGCAGATAGAACATCGGCGTCAGACGGCGATGATCGAGATAGGTGATCTCGTCCGGCCGCCGCGGCAGTGTGAACAGGGGTTGGTTCACCAGCATCAGTCCACTGATGCGCGGATCGGCAAGGGCGGCATGGAAAGCGTGGTAGGCGCCGGAGCAGATGCCCTGAACGGTGAACTTCCGGTATCCCCGGGACTGTAACGCGTTGATCATCGCCCGAATGTCGGGCGTCCGGTCGGCGAAGGAGTGACTCAGGATGTTTTCCGTTCCCGCCGGTCCGAGGCTGTCGCCCAGCCCGGCGAAGTCGGCGCGGAACGAGGAGATTCCCGAGCGCGCGAGCCGTCTCGCGAACTCCACGCCCTGCCGCGAGGCGCCGTAGCGGGGATCCCGTCCACCATTCACGATGATGACGGCCTGGCTCGAGGGGCCGGTCTCGGGATCGCAGAGGATTCCAAACAGGCGTTGGTCCGGCCCGAAGCGCAAGGCAGTCTCTACACAGCCTGGCGGGTGAAGGACGGCCGTCTCCGCAATCGGCAGGAGGGCCGGCTCGATGGCCGGCGCCGTGAGCGGAAAGGCGCCGTTCAGCCAGTCGATCACATCGTGAAACGTGGGAAGACGCACTGCGTCGAATGTCGGATGACCCATCAACGAATCGAGGTCGTCGCTCCACCCGCAATTCGTGGCTTCGACGCCGACCTGTCGCCATGCCGTCAGAAAGCTCTCCAGGCGCTTCGTCTCGGCGCGCGCAAACACTGCCAGCTTCTGGCCTGCCTTCGGCGTGGCCTCGCGCAGGTCGCTCGCCGCAATCGCCGAGATCGTCGCGGCTTTGAAGCGGAACTCGCCGACTTCGATTTCGCCGGAGGGCAGGACGCGCCCGCCATGCAGCTCGGCATCGAGGGTCAATTCGCGGACATAGGAACGGCCGCTGACCGTGGGTTCGAAGAAAAGGAAGCCGGCAATGTCCATGCGCCGCGAAGCGGCCAGCGTGGCCAGCAGGGCGCCGGCCCGCAGGCCGCAGAGCATCACGCTGCGGGCGCCGCTTGCCGCCTTCAGCCAGTCGGCGGCCTGCCCGATGCTGTTCTGCCAGGCCGTCCAGTGATCTTGAGCGCGCTCGACGGCATCGTCGCAGGAGTCGCCAGTGCCGGGATATTCGAGCCTAAGGGTGCAGTAGCCTGCCCGGGCCAACCGGTCGGCGAGGACGCGAAGCCCGCAATAGGCGACGAGTTCATCGCCCAGCAGGCCAGGGCAGATCAGGATCGCAACGTCGCTCACACGCCCATCGACAGGCGTATGCAACCACCCGAAGCAGTCGTTAACCGCAATCGGCCTCATAATACCCCATATACACCCACGTCCATCGCCCGGCTTCCCACGGCCACGCAGATGAATGCAAATTGATTTGTTCCCTCCGCCAGAATATCCTAAACCACAGGAATTGCTCGCGAATTCTCGATTCGCACTGCTGGGAGTTTAGAGTGTCCGCGCCCCTGAAGGTTCGAGTTCGAGCGGTGCTGAAGACTGCCGGCAGCCTGCAGGGCGGATTCGACGCGCTGGAGGATTCTTCCGACCTGCACGCGGCGGGCCTTACTTCCCATGCGACCGTCAGCCTGATGCTCGCCCTGGAAGAGGCGTTCGACGTCGAATTCCCCGACCGGCTGCTGCGGCGGAAGACCTTTTCCAGCATCGATGCCATCGCCGACGCTCTCGCGGAGATCGGTGTGCGCGACGTGGCGGCATGACCCCGTGGCTCGCTGCGGCGCGGGCAGTGGGGTGCGAGATTGCCGGCCGATATGCCGACGACGTCGATGCCCAGGCGCGCTTTCCGTCTGAAGCCCTGTCGGCACTTAAGGAACAGGGGCTTCTCGGAATCCTGGTGCCCGAAAGCGAGGGAGGGCCCGGCGCGGACATCGCCGCTGTCGTCTCCATTTGCCATGAACTCGGACGTCACTGCGCCTCGACCGCCATGATCTATGCGATGCACCAGATCCAGGTTGCCTGCATCGTACGCCATGCCGGGCCCAACCCGTGGCTGCGGGAATTCATGCGGCGACTGGTCCGCGAACAATTGCTCCTAGCGTCCGCGACTTCCGAGGCGGGGGTCGGTGGCGATGTGCGGACGAGCATATGTGCGCTGGACGAGCGGCGGGGAAAGTTCACGCTGACCAAGCAGGCGCCGGTGATCTCGTACGGCGAGCATTGTGACGCGATCCTGGTGACGGCGCGCCGGACTCTGCAGTCGCCTCCCTCGGATCAGGTCATCGTCGTCGTGCCGCGGGCCGACGCCAGCCTTCAGGTGCAGGAAAGCTGGAACACGCTGGGCATGCGCGGCACCTGTTCGAACGGCTACCGCCTTGCTGCCGAGGGCGAGATGGCCCAGGTCATACCGGCGCCTTATGCAGATGTCTCGGCGCAAACCATGCTGCCCACATCGCACCTGGTGTGGGGTGCCCTGTGGCTTGGCCTCGCAACGGAGGCCCTGTCGCGCGCGCGCTCCTTCGTTCGCACCGAGGCGAAGAAGAAGCCCGGCGTGCCGCCGGTCGGCGCCGCTCGCCTCGCAGCGGCGGGCGTCGAATTGCAGTCCATGAAAGGCGACGTGCTGTCGTGCCTGCGCCGGTACATGGACGCGTCCGCTTCGGAAGATACTCTCGCCGGCATTCCTTTCGCTGTGGCGATGAACAACCTCAAGATCCTCAGCTCGGGAAAGCTGGTGCGGATCGTCGGTGAGGCGATGCTGATCTGTGGCCTGGAAGGCTACCGCAACGACTCCGCCTTCAGCATCGGCCGCCTGCTGCGCGATGCTCATTCGGCGGTGGTGATGGTGAGCAACGACCGCATCGCCGCAAACAATGCGAACCTCGGCCTGGCGCTGCGGGACGATCCGGAGCCTCTGGCGTGACGGATCCTGCTGCCGAGGCCTACCGGCGCTTTCGGGACGAGTTGCTGCAGCATGGGCTGCTGATTTCCATGGGCGTCGACGGATTGTTCGGGCGCAGCGGGACATTCGAGCGTGTGGTCGACGGCCTCAACGCGGCGATCGCTGCCGTGGGCGATGTCGATCGTCCGGAAGTCATGCGCTTCCCGCCGGGGATCGGCCGCCTGCAGCTGGAGAAGAGTGGGTATCTTAGAAATTTCCCGCATCTGGCGGGAACGGTGGCGAGCTTTTCTGGCAGCGACGACGATCACCGCACGCTGCTCGACAGCCTGTCGAAGGGAGCGGACTGGTCCGCAACACAGAGGCAGACCGGCGTGGCGCTCACTCCCGCCGCCTGCTACGGCGTCTACCCCGTGATCGCATCGCGAGGGCGGCTGCGGGAAGAGGGCGCACTGGTCGATGTGTACACATGGTGTTTCCGCCATGAACCCTCGATCGACCCGGCCCGGATGCAGATGTTCCGGCAGCGCGAGCATGTCCGCATCGGGTCGGAGGATCAGATCGCGTCGTTCCGGGAAACCTGGATGGAACGCGCCCGGTCGCTCGTCGACTCACTCGGATTGCCGCTGACGATCGAAGTGGCGAGCGATCCTTTTTTCGGCAGGGCTGGCCGACTCCTGGCAAACAGTCAGCGGGAGCGGAGTCTCAAGTTCGAACTCCTCGTGCCGATCGTGCCGGAGGCACCGCGCACGGCGTGCGTCAGCTTCAACGATCATCGTGACCTGTTCGGACGCGCCTGGGCGATCGAGGCGAGGGGAGGCGACACGGCGCATACGGCCTGTGTCGGTTTCGGCGTCGAGCGCCTGACGCTCGCCCTGTTTCGTCATCATGGCTACGTCCCCGGCGATTGGCCGGTCAGCGTGCGCAATGTCCTCGGGCTCTGACGGCATCGACCTGTTGGGCATAAGCCCGGCGACCTGGAAACCCAGCCCCCTGCATGGCGGCGACAGGATCTGGCCGGAAACCAACTGCTACGTCGACCTCTGGGTCGAGCTGTTGCCGGCACTCGGCCATCCCGCCGAGGCGGCGCTGTCCTTCACCGTGCTGCAGGATTTCGAGGGCGATCACTTCACTTTCTTCAAGTTTCCGCTCGAGGATCTGCAGGCACTTTTCGGGCTCGCGGTGCAGGAACTTCCGATCTTCGAGTCTGTCGAGGCGCAGTCGATGGCGCAGCTTCGGCGTGGCCGGCCCGTGCTGGTCGAGGTCGATGCCTTCTGGCTGCCCGATGCCGGCGACGCTTATCGGAAGGGGCACGTGAAGACCAGTATCGCCGTGATCGCACTGCACCCGCAGGCACGGCGACTGGGGTACTTCCATGGAACAGGTTACTACGAGCTGGGCGGGGAGGATTACGATGGCCTGCTCCGTGCGCCCGTCGTGCTTTTCCCCTATGCCGAATTCGTCAAGCGCGATGCGAAGAAGCTCGACGAACCCGCTCTCCTGGACGGGTCGCTGGCGCTGCTGCGTGGCCACCTGAAGCATCGTCCGCGACGCCATCCGATCCTGCAGTGGCAGGCCGCGTTGCCTGCGCATCTGGAATTGCTCGCCCGAGGCGACATGGACTACTTCCATCTCTACGCCTTCAACGTGCCGCGCCAGCTCGGCGCCAACTTCGAGATGCTCGGGACCTATCTGGAATGGCTCGGCGCCATGGGCGTGGCCGGGCTGACCGATGCGGCAGCAGCCAGCCGGCGCCTTGCCGAAGCCGCCAAGGCCGTCCAGTTCCAGCTGGCGCGCATGGTCCATCGGCGGAGGTTCGACGCCGGTGCGGTGGACCTCCAGCCGCTCGAAGCCGATTACGATCTGATCTTCGCCGCCCTCGGGAAGCGGTTCGGCTGATGGCGGGCTTCGTGCCCCTGGTCGGCGAATGGCGGCTGGCCTGCACCGCGCCGGGCGAAGCGTCCCGTCCCGATGATCTTTCGAGCGCCCTGGAGTGGATCGGCGCTCCCGTGCCGGGCACGGCCGCGCAGGCACTGCGCGAGGCCGGCCGCTGGACCGCCGAGGATCCGGCGCCGCTTCACGACAAGGATATCTGGTATCGCACGCATTTCATCGGAGACGGGCGGCGCTCGCTGCGTTTCAGCGGACTGGCGACCCTGGCCGAGGTCTGGCTGAACGGTCGGTCCATCCTCATTTCCGAGAATATGTTCCTTGCACACGAGGTCGAGGCCGATCTCGACGGCGACAACGAACTCGTCATCGTCTTCCGCTCTCTCGACGCGAACCTGGCGCGGCGCAGGGGCAGGGCGCGCTGGCGTACAGCGCTGGTCGAGAACAACGCCTTGAGGCATGTGCGCACGACCTTGCTGGGCCATATGACCGGCTGGCAGCCGCCAGTTCACGCCGTCGGGCCTTGGCGCCCGATCGAAATCCGGGAAGCGGTCGGACCGCTGCGTGTGACGGCTGTCGACATCCGCGCGACGCTCGATGGCGCCGATGGCCTGGCCGAAGTCGCACTCGACATCGACAGTCGTGACGCACGGCCGGAGGCGTGGCTGGAAATTGGCGGCGTTGTGGCGCCGCTACACTGGACCGAGACGGGCGGGCTGGAAGGCAGGCTACGCCTGACCGACGTCGAGAAGTGGTGGCCTCACACGCACGGCAAACCATTCCTCTACCGGGCTCGTGCCCTGTTGGGAGGGATTGAGTTCGATCTGGGCCGGGTCGGATTCCGCTCGGTCGTGATCGATCGTGGCAGCGACGGAGAAGGCTTCGGGTTTCGCATCAACGGCCAGCCGGTCTTTGCTCGGGGTGCCTGCTGGAGTGCGGCGGACCTCGTCACCCTGGCCGCCGACCGCGAAGCACTTCTGCCGTGGCTGCGACAGGCGCGCGACGCGCACATGAACATGATCCGCGTCGGCGGAACCATGACCTATGAGAGCGACGACTTCTTCGCGCTGTGTGACGAGCTCGGCATCCTCGTCTGGCACGACTTCATGTTCGCCAACATGGATTATCCGGTCGGTGATCCGGCGTTCCGCGCAAGCGTCGAGCAGGAAGCACGTCAGTTCGTGTCGCGCGCGCGGGCTCATCCTTCGCTCGCCCTTCTGTGCGGTGGCAGCGAGATCGCCCAGCAGGCCGCGATGCTGGGTCTGCCTCGCGACCTCTGGAGCAGTCCGCTCTACGACGAGATCCTCCCGCGGGTCGCGCACTCGATCTGCCCGGACGTTCCCTACGTGGCGCAATCGCCGGAGGGCGGCGACTTGCCCTTCCAGACCGACGCCGGTGTCTCGCACTACTACGGAGTGGGCGCCTATCGACGGCCTCTCGAGGATGCGCGCCGCGCCGGCGTGCGGTTCGCCGCGGAATGCCTGGCGTTCGCCAACGTGCCGGCCGGTCCCGCAACGGCGTCCCATATGGTCCCGCGGGATCGTGGCGCCGACTGGGATTTCGCGGTTGTGCGAGACCACTATCTTGGCCTGCTCCACGGCGTCGATGTGGCGCTGCTACGGACCGAAGACCCTGCGCATTACGAGCGACTGTCGCGCGCCGTATCCAGCGACGTGATGGAAGACGTGATCGGGGAATGGCGTCGGCCGGCGTCTTCCTGCAAGGGGGCGCTGATATGGATGCTCAAGGATCTCTGCCCTGGGGTCGGGTGGGGCGTGATCGATTCCGGCGGTGATCCAAAACTGGCCTGGTACGGCCTGCGCCGCGCGTTCAGGCCGGTGCAGGTCG
This sequence comes from uncultured Rhodospirillaceae bacterium, assembly GCA_945952105.1. Classification (GTDB taxonomy): domain Bacteria; phylum Pseudomonadota; class Alphaproteobacteria; order Reyranellales; family Reyranellaceae; genus Reyranella. The sequence continues at coordinate 16,664 of CAMFGZ010000018.1, forward strand.
CGTTGACCGACGAGGGCCTGAACGGTCTGGGCGTGCATGTGATCAACGACATGCCGGCGCCGCTGCGTGCCAGGCTCTCGCTGCTTTGCCTGCGGGCCGGCGACGTGGTGGTGATGCGGCGGGAGTGCGAGGTCGAACTGCCGCCCCATGGCGCACGCACGCTGAGTTCGGCGGAGATCATCGGATCGTTCTTCGACGTCACCTACGCCTACCGGTTCGGAGCGCCGTCGCTCGACGTCGCAATCGTGACCCTTTCGGACGCCGTCACCGGGGCGAGGCTCGCGGAAGCCGTGCACTATCCGGTGGGGCGCGCCGCGCTCGAACACGATCCGGGCCTCTCGCCGAAACTGGAGCGGGACGGGGCAGGATGGTGCGTTACGATCGACGCGGCGAAATTCGCGCCCTGCATCCAGATCGAGGCGCCGGGCTACCGCGGTAGCGACCAGGGCTTCTTCCTTCTCCCGGGCGAGCGTCGACGCGTGATGTTGGTGCCGACCGGCGAGGGAGGCGAACCGCCGGCTGGCGAGGTCGTGTCGGTCATGCCCAAGCGCGACAGGAGCGTGAGCCTCCGCTTCGGTTAGCGGACGGCGCCAGACGTCCGCATTTTCTCGATCTCGGCGTCGCTGTAGCCGGCGCCGGCAAGGATCGAGTTCGTATGCTCGCCGAGGGTCGGTGCATGGGTCTCGACTGCCCGTTCTCCGCCGGAGAATTTGTTGGCCCGCTTTGAGCGTCGAATGCGTCCCTCGCTGGGATGATCCTCCGGCTGGAAGAAGCCCACATCGCCAAGATGCGGATCGGTCAGCAGGTCGTCGATCGTGTTGTAGCGCGCCGCCGGCACGTCGGCCTTGTCGAATATCTCCAGCCACTCCTCGGTGGTCTTCTTCGCGAGGCCTTCCTTGCGGACGATGAAGTATTCGGCGGCGTTCTTCGTGCGCGAGGCGGCGCTGTCGAAACGCGGATCGGTCTTGAGTTCCGGCCGGCCGATCGCGTCGAAGAAGGCGAAGGCCTGGTGATTGGTGTTGGGACCAACCGTGATATAGCCGTCCCTGGTCGGCAGCGGGCGGTAGTCGGGGCTTAGCAGACGGTTGTCGCCCGTCGGTCCGACGGGCGGGTCGAAGGTCGCGGCTCCGAGATGCTCGCTCGACACGAAGGAGGCCATGTTCTCCAGCATCGGCACGTCGATCGCCTCGCCCTGGCCGGTCTTCTCGCGCCTGTAGAGGGCGAAGCCGATGCACTGGGCGGCGATGAGGCCGGTCGTATGGTCGCTCATCACCATCGGCACGAAGCGCGGCTCGCCGGTGGCACGTTCCAGCGTGCCGGCGACGCCTGAAAGGCTCTGCACGATGGGATCGTATGCGGGCCGGTTGTAGTACCGGCCGCCGCGCCCGAAGGCGAGGATCGAGCAGTGGATCAGCCTCGAGTTCTTCCTCGACAGGCTCTCGAAGTCGAGGCCGGCACGGTGCAGGGCCTCGGGCCGCACGTTGCTCACGAACACGTCGGCCTTTTCGATCAGGCGATGGAGCGCGGCGAGCCCGTCCGGCTTCTTGATGTCGAGAACGATCGACCGCTTGTTGCGGTTGAAGTTGATGAACTTGCCCGACATGCCGGGATTGCGACTGCCCTGCGCCATGGTGCGCAGGAGATCGCCGCCCGGCGCCTCGACCTTGATGACCTCGGCGCCGTAGTCGGCCAGCGTGCGCGTGCAGATCGGCCCGACGACCACCGTCGTCAGGTCGACGACCTTCACGCCCGAGAGGGGGCCGCCGCTCACGCCGCGAACTCCAGGTCCATCTCCCCGCACAGCACGCCGTTCTTGTCGGCGGCCCACAGCTTCAGCTTGCCGTCCTTCTGGGATTCCCCGCGGACCTCGATCAGGTCGCCGACCCAGAGCGGATGGACGAGGCGGGCGCTGTAGCCCTTCAGCTCCCCCTTTGCGTGCTTCAGCGCCGCGTCGACCATCAGGTGCATGGAGAGGCCGCCGTTCGAGACGATCGCGGGATAGCCTTCCTCGCTGCGCGTGTAGTCGCCGTCATAGTGGATGCGATGCGCGTTCCAGGTGATGCCGCCGTAGCGGAAGTTGAGCGTGTTGGTGAGCTGTGTCGTCTCGGTCCAGGACTGGTCGGTACGGGCCTGCGTGGCCACCGTGGCGGTGGTCTTCTGGCCCGGCGGGACGGCGGGACGGTAGATCGCGTCGAACGTGTCGGAGGCGATGGTGCGGCCGCCCTGTTCGATCGTGTGGCGCATCGTCAGCACGAAGATGTCGCCCGAGCGGCCCGTCTTGGGGACGATGTTCGCCACCTCGGCCTTCTTCAGCGCAGGCTCACCGGCCTTCAGGCGGCCCATGATCTCGACCCGGCGGCCGGCCCCCATGCGGCGCGGCATCGGGATCGGCGGCAGGACGATGCCCTTGTTGGGATGGCCGTCGGGTCCCAGTTCGCCCTGGCGGACGGTCTCGGCGAAGAAGACGGTGAACCAGTGGGGAGGCAGCTCCTGGCCGCGCTCGATGGAGTCGGGATCGACGTCGAAGGTCGCGGCGACACGGCGAACCGCCATCATGCCGATATCGTCCTCGACCGTGCGCACCCGCCCGATCCAGGGACGCAGTGTCTCCATCGCGTCGTCCATCCAGCCCATGTCCGTTTCCTCAGAAGTGTTGCGGCGCGCATCCTCCAACAAAAGAAGGGCCCGCAAAAGCGGGCCCTTCCATGATCCGAAAGATCGGAAAGGATCAGATCGAGTAGTACATCTTGTACTCGATCGGGGCCGGCTGGTGTTCCCAGTTGTAGACCTCTTCCCACTTGAGCTCCATGTAGGCGTCGATCTGGTCGTCGGTGAACACGCCGCCCTGGGTGAGGAACGAGCGGTCGGCGTCGAGGGCGTTGAGGGCCTCGCGCAGCGAGCCGGCGACGGTCGGAACCTTGGAGAGTTCTTCCGGCGGCAGGTCGTACAGGTTCTTGTCCATCGGGTCGCCCGGATGGATCTTGTTCTTGATGCCGTCGAGGCCGGCCATCAGCATCGCCGCGAAGGCGAGGTACGGGTTGGCCGACGGATCCGGGAAGCGGACCTCGACGCGCTTGCCCTTGGGCGAGGACGCGTAGGGGATGCGGCACGAGGCCGAGCGGTTGCGCGACGAGTAGGCGAGCAGCACCGGCGCCTCGAAGCCCGGGATGACGCGCTTGTAGGAGTTGGTGCTCGCGTTGGTGAAGGCGTTCAGCGCCTTGGCGTGCTTGATGATGCCGCCGATGTAGTACAGCGCCGTCTCCGACAGGTCGGCATAGCCCGAACCGGCGAACAGCGGCTTGCCGTCCTTCCAGATCGACTGGTGGGTGTGCATGCCCGAGCCGTTGTCGCCGTACAGCGGCTTCGGCATGAAGGTCAGCGACTTGCCGTAGCTGTGCGCGACGTTGTGCAGCGTGTACTTGTACTTCTGGACGTTGTCGGCGGTCTTCACCAGCGTGTCGAACTTGAAGCCGAGTTCGTTCTGCGCCGGCGCCACCTCGTGATGGTGGATTTCCATGATCAGGCCCATGTCGGTGCAGACCGACATCATCTCGGCGCGCAGGTCGTTGTGCGTGTCGACCGGCTGGACCGGGAAGTAGCCGCCCTTGACGCCCGGACGATGGGCGAGGTTGCCGCCCTCGACGGCGATGCCGGTGTTCCACGGCGATTCGTTCGAGGAGATGCTGTAGAAGCTGCCCTGCATCTGAACGTCATAGCGGACGTCGTCGAACACGAAGAACTCGAGCTCGGGGCCGAACACGGCGGTGTCGCCGATGCCGGACGACTTCATGAAGGCTTCGGCGCGCTTGGCGGTCGAGCGCGGGCAGCGGGCATAAAGCTGGCCGGTCGAGGGCTCGACGACGTCGCAGTTCACGATCAGCGTGGTCTGCGCCGAGAAGGGGTCGAGCACGGCGGTGGACGGATCCGGCATCAGGATCATGTCGGACTCGTTGATCGCCTTCCAGCCGGCGATCGAGGAGCCGTCGAACATCACGCCGTCTTCGAAGGTGCCTTCGTCGGTGGCGGACGCCATGCGGGCCGTGTGCTGCCACTTGCCGCGAGGATCGGTGAAGCGGAAGTCAACGAACTTGACGTCCTTTTCCTTGATCATCGCCAGAACCTGTTTGGCATCCATTGTCGGTCGTCCCTCTACTTGTGGTTTACTGCTTCAGCCCCCAAAGGCCGGGTCCTCATACGGCGGCGTCACCACGCTCACCAGTACGAATTCGGATCGCGTCGTCGATGCTCGACACGAAAATCTTGCCGTCGCCGATGCGACCGGTATGCGCCGAGCCGCGGATCGCCTCGACGGCCTTCTCGACCATCTCGTCCTCGATGACGAGCTCGAGCTTCACCTTCGGCAGGAAATCGACGACGTACTCGGCGCCTCGATAGAGCTCGGTATGGCCCTTCTGGCGTCCGAAACCCTTCGCCTCGAGAACCGTGATGCCTTTGAGGCCGATCTGATTGAGGGCGTCCTTCACCTCATCGAGCTTGAAGGGCTTGATGATCGCTTCGATCTTCTTCATGTGGCTAAAGACACTCCGCACGCAGGCACCGGGCCCTCCCGGTCGGGATAGCCCGTATGACACACAGGGAAGCACAATCCATGCCAAGATTTTCCACAGGGCCAAGCGGGAAATCCGGCTTCACTCTGTCTGTTTAGAGGGCGGAAGCCTAATTAATACGCGGAAATGTGAACAAATAACAGGCAATAGAGAATTAGTCATGAAACCCGCAAATTCGACCATGTCCGCTCTGGGGACGACGGTCTTCGAAGTCATGTCGGCGCTCGCGCGAGAGCACAAGTCGGTCAACCTCGGGCAGGGGTTTCCTGACGACAAGGGCCCCGAGGAGGTGCGGGCGGCGGCGGCGGAGTACCTGTTGACCGGCCACAACCAGTATCCGCCCATGATGGGAATTCCGGAATTGCGCCAAGCCGTGGCCGAGCACGCCAGGCGCTTCCAGGGGCTCGATATCGACTGGCAAAGCGAGGTGCTGGTCACGTCGGGCGCCACGGAAGCCTTGGGCGACTGCCTGTTCGGCCTGATCGAGCCGGGCGACGAGGTCGTGCTCATCGAGCCGCTTTACGATTCCTATCTGCCGATGGTGCGCCGGGCAGGGGGCGTGCCGAAGCTGGTGCGGCTCGAGCCGCCGAACTGGCGGCTGCCTCGGGAAGAGCTGGCGGCCGCCTTCGGGCCGAAGACCAAGCTGATCCTGTTCAACACCCCGATGAATCCCTGCTCGAAGGTATTCGACGAAGAGGAGCTTTCGTTCATCGCAGGGCTTTGCCTGCAGCACGACGTCTATGCGATCTGCGACGAGGTCTACGAGCACATCATCTTCGACGACCGCCGCCACATCTCGATGATGACGCTGCCGGGCATGCGCGACCGCACGGTGCGCATCGGCTCCGCCGGCAAGAGCTTCAGCCTGACGGGCTGGAAGGTGGGATACATCACCGCCGCCCCGGAACTGATGAAGCCGATCGCGAAGACCCATCAGTTCATGACGTTCACCACGCCGCCCAACCTGCAATGGGGGGCGGCGACGGGCCTGCGCCTGAATGACGGATATTTCTCGACGTTGGCGGCTGAGATGCAGCGCAAGCGCGACCGGCTGGCGACAGCCTTGGCAGAGATCGGTTTCGACGTGCTGCCGGCGCACGGTACCTATTTCGTCACCACCGATTTCAGGCCCTTGGGCTTCAACGGGACCGACGAGGATTTCTGCCGCCACATCACCGTCGAGGCGGGGGTGACGGCCGTGCCAGTGAGCGCTTTTTATCAATCGGAAGGCGCGCCGCGCTACTTTGCCCGGTTCTGTTTTTGCAAGGATGACAGCACGCTCGACAGCGCGATTGAGCGATTGAGGGCACATTTTTGCAGTTAAACCCTAGTATTTGCACTGCGCGCGGAATAAGATGCAAAAGGTAGGCTCTTGGGAAGCAAGTGCCTGATTTCGACCGGCGAGTTCTTGCAGTGCAATTGCTGAAATATGCCCCTGGCCGTTCCATCGGCACGTTGCAAACCAGGTCAGGCGTGCAGCCGGTATGAGTCCTGTCGATGCTCCGTCTTCCGCGCCGGGCAACTCCAAGCTCGTCCGGATCGATGGGCGCCGCCTGCGCAGCGAGCGGACCAGACAGCTCATTATCGAAGCGTACCTGGCCTTGATTCGCGAGAATAGGTCGACGCCGATGCCAACCGCACAGGAGATTGCGGTGCGTGCAGGCTACTCCGTGCGGTCCGTCTTCGAACGGTTTCCGGATCTGCACACGTTGCGCGTGGCGGCGGCCGACTACGGGCTCGGGGCTCGCCCATGCGGCCGCCCTGGCGCCGGCGCGTGACGTGGACGGCGATCGTGCCACCCGCATCCGCTCGCAGGTGGAGACACGGGCGGGCACGTGTGAGCGCGGCGTCGCCCTCTGGAGAGCACTGACCTACAACATCGACGAGAACGATGCGCTCAACGGACGAATTCGTGTCGCACGGGAACGGACGATCGAGCGCATGAAACTGATGTACCGGCGGGAACTCTCGACCCTGCCCGAAATCGAGCAACGCAACATTCTCATTGCCCTTGAAGCGATGACCGACATCGAGAGCTGGGCGCGCATGCGCGACACCTATGGCCTTTCCTATGCCGAGAGTTGTGCGGTGTGGATCCGTGCCATCGACAGGATCCTGCCGCCGACGCCCAATGACAGCAATTCCGGAACAGACTGACCCCCGACTGCCATGCTCACTCCCAAGTCTGCCAAGATCGATGGTCGCCGCCTTCGCAGCGAGCGTACCAAGCAGCTCATCATCGAAGCCTACATCATGCTCGCCGAGGAAATGTCGCCGCGCGTGCCGACGGCCGCGGAGATCGCCCAGCGGGCCGGGTATTCGGTCCGGTCGATCTTCGAGCGGTTTCCCGATATCCGCGCCCTGCAGGTCGCCGCGATCGATTACTCGCTGGCGCAGATTTCCGCTCTCTCGCCGCCGCGCGGCGCCGATGGCGACCGAACCACTCGGATCGTCTCGCACGTGCGGACGCGGGGAGAGACCTGCGAACGATGGCTGCCCCTGTGGCGCTCGCTGATCGTCAACCAGGGCGACTCGCCGGAGATCAAGGCGCGCATCCGGATTGCCCGCGACCGCGTAACATCCCGCATGGAAACGATGTTCGCCCCCGAGTTCGCCTCCCTGCAGGCCGAGGAAAGGCAGCAGATGCTGATCGCCCTGGAAGCGCTGACCGACGTGGAGAGCTGGGCGCGCATGCGCGAATTCTTCGGCCTGTCCTTTGACGAGGCGTGCCTGGTGTGGACCCAGACCATCGGTCGCCTGTTGCCGAAGAGCACATGCGGAGCGGCGTGACAGGTCAGGGCGGGGTGGCGCCCGCCGCTCCGGAGCGTGCGGACGGCCGCCGACTGCGCAGTGCGCGAACCCGGCAGCTCATCATCGAAGCCTATCTCGCGCTCCTGCGGGAAAGCCCGCAGATTCCGACAGCCCTGTCGATCGCGAACCGGGCGGGATATTCGGTGCGATCGGTCTTCGAGCGATTTCCCGACCTTCACACCCTGCGTGTCGCCGCGACCGACGATGCGATGCTGCGTGCCTCGACCCAGGTCGCCAGTCAGCAGGTGGTCGGAGACCGCGCGGAACGGCTCCGCTTGCACGTCCAGACGCGCGGCCGGGTTTGCGAGGAGTGGCTGCCGCTTTGGCGCGCCCTCGTCGCCAACCAGGGCGATTCGACGGACCTCAAGAGCCGGATCCGGCTGATCCGCGACTTGGTCATCCGGCGGCTTGAAGAGGTGTACGCAGCGGAACTTTCGACCCTCGAAGAACGTGAACGGCGGCAGACCGTGCTCGCGCTCGAGGCCCTGGTCGATTTCGAGAGCTGGGCGCGCATGCGTGAGCATTTCGCGCTGTCCTTCGACGAGGCCTGCGGCGTCTGGACCCGCGCCATCGACCGGCTGCTGCCGGAAACCCCGCCTGTTTCTTGACGCTCTCGTCGCCGGAGCGTAGGAAGGCGCCGCTTCGTCGGGAGCGATCCACGATGGCGGCCGTAGCTCAGTTGGTTAGAGCGCCAGATTGTGATTCTGGATGTCGCCGGTTCAAATCCGGTCGGCCGCCCCAATCGCCCCCCGTGCAGGCCCCCCATGGCTGATAGTCACGACCTGCTTCCCCGGGACGAGCTTGCTCTCCTGAGCTGCGCGCAGATGGCGGAGGCCGACGCCCATGCCATCGAAGGTGGCGTGCCCGGGCGTGAGCTCATGGAGCGGGCGGGCAGGGCGGTCGCCCTCGCTGCCATGGAACGTCATGCGCGCCGGCCCGTCCTCGTTCTCTGCGGACCGGGCAACAATGGCGGCGACGGTTTCGTCGCCGCGCGACATCTGCAGGCGGCGGGGTGGCCCGTCCGACTCGCCCTCTTCGGCCGTGTTGAATCGCTTAAGGGTGACGCTGCGTGGGCAGCCGGGACCTGGAACGGCGCGATCGAGCCCTGGTCTGCGGACCAGCTCGACGGAGCGCCGCTGATCGTGGATGCCATTTTCGGCGCCGGCCTCAGCCGGCTGGTCGACGGCGAGATCGCCGCGGCCATCGACGTCGTAAACGGGCGGAAGCTCACCGTGATTGCGGTCGACGTTCCTACCGGCCTGCACGGCGACACGGGGCAAGTCCTCGGCCGGGCCTTCGAGGCGGAAACGACCGTCTCGTTCTTTCGCGCCAAACCCGGCCACTATGCCGTGGAAGGGCTGCGCCGCTGCGGCCGTCTCCGCATCGCCGATATCGGTATTCCATCCAGCGCCCTGGCCTCGATCGAGCCCCGGGTCTGGCTGAACGCGCCTGCCCTGTGGACACACCTGCTGCAGCGCAATGACGTCGCCGACCACAAGTATGCGCGCGGCCATCTCACGATCCTCGCCGGTCCCCACGCAACGGGCGCGGCGCGCCTCGCGGCTTTGGCCGGCCGTCGCGTCGGCGCCGGGCTGGTCACGATTGCGGCGTTCCGCTCTACCCTGGCCGCCCTCCAGGCGGCCGAGCCGGGCAATCTGATCGTCGAAGCCGACGACGGGGCGATGTTCGCCCAACTGCTCGGCGACGAGCGGCGCAACGCCATCCTCATCGGCCCCGGATCGGGTGTCGCCGACCGCACGCGGAGCGCGGTTCTTGCCGCGCTGGCAGCGCGCCGTCGCGTCGTCCTCGACGCTGACGCCATCACCGTCTTCGCATCGGAACCGGACCTGCTGTTCAACAGCATTGCCGGTCCGACACTGCTCACGCCGCATGAGGGGGAGTTTCGCCGGCTCTTTCCCGATCTCGGCGGAAAGTCGGACAAGCTCGGACGGGTGCGGCGTGCGGCAGAGAGAAGCGGAGCGACCATCCTGTTGAAAGGGCCGGACACGGTGATCGCGACGCCGGACGGACGGGCGGTCGTGAACACACATGCTTCGCCGGCGCTGGCCACCGCCGGCTCCGGCGACGTGCTGGCCGGACTGATCGGCGGGCTGCTGGCGCAGGGGCTGACCCCATTCGCGACAGCGGCGGCGGCCGCGTGGCTGCATGGAGAATGTGCGCGTTTGTTCGGGCGTCCCGGCCTGATCGCCGAGGATTTGCCGGCACTCCTGCCGCAGGCGCTGCAGTCCTCGTCGTCCTTTAATTGACCGTTCGGCGGGGTCGGGCTAAGAGGCCCGCGATTCGGCCTTCGCGGCACGCCCCGATGGCTCAGGACGTCGTTTGGGCAGGCTTCGGGCGGGCGTGGTGGAATTGGTAGACACGCGAGATTTAGGTTCTCGTGCCGCAAGGCGTGGGGGTTCAAGTCCCTCCGCCCGCACCAGGAAATGGAAGTGAGACAATGCAAGTTACGGAACTCTCGGCTGAAGGCCTGAAGCACCAGTTCAAGATCGTCGTCCCCGTCGGCGACCTCACGTCGAAGATCGACGAGCGTCTGGCCGAGATGGCGAAGACCGCGGCGCTGCCTGGCTTCCGTCCGGGCAAGGTGCCGGTGGGTCTGCTGAAGAAGCAGTACGGTCAGGCGCTGTTCGGCGAGGCCGTCGAGGCGGCCGTCAACACCAGCACGGCGAAGGCGATCGAGGATCGTGGCCTGAAGCCCGCGCTGCAGCCGCGCGTCGACCTGAAGCAGCTCGAAGAGGGCAAGGACGTCGAGTTCGAAGTCGTCGTCGAAGTGCTGCCGGAGATCGGCAAGCTCGACTTCTCGGGCATCGAGCTCGAGCGTCTCAAGGCCGAAGTGCCGGAGAAGGACATCGATGAGGCGCTGGAGCGCATTGGCAAGGCGAACCGAGAGCAGAAGCCCGTCGATCCGCCGCGTCCGGCGCAGAAGGGCGATGCCATCAAGCTCGACTTCGTGGGCTCGGTCGACGGCGTCGAGTTCCCGGGCGGCTCGGCCCAGGACTACGTTCTGGAGTTGGGTTCGGGATCGTTCATCCCGGGCTTCGAGGATCAGCTGGTCGGCGCCGAGGTCGGCAAGCCGGTCGACGTGAAGGTGACCTTCCCGGCCGAGTACGGCGCGCCCGAACTTGCCGGCAAGGACGCGGTATTCAAGTGCACGGTCAAGGAAGTGCTCGAGTTCGTCGACAAGCCGGTGGACGACGAACTGGCGAAGAAGAACAATTTCGAGAACCTCGAAGCCATGCGCAAGGCGGTGGGCGAGCGGATCGGCCAGGATTACACGCAGATTTCGCGCGGCATGATCAAGCGCCAGCTTCTCGACAAGCTCGCCGACACCCAGAAGTTCGCGGTGCCGGAAGGCCTCGTGGAGGGCGAGTTCAACGCCATCTGGCAGCGCATCGAGGAGGCCAAGAAGAACGGCCAGAAGATCGAGGACGACGAAGAGAAGATGCGCAAGGAGTATCGCGACATCGCAGAGCGCCGCGTGCGCCTGGGCCTGTTGCTGGCCGATGTCGGCCGCTCCAACAACATCGACGTCACGCCGGAGGAACTCAACCAGGCGGTTATGCGCGAGGCGATGCGCTATCAGGGCCAGGAGCGCCAGGTGCTCGAGTTCTACAGCAAGAACGCCGAGATGAAGGATCAGCTCCGGGCGCCGATCTTCGAGGAGAAGACGGTCGACTTCATCCTCGAACTGGCGAAGGTCACCGAGAAGTCGGTTACCCCGGAGGAACTGCTCAAGGCCGCCCGTGAGGCCGAGCAGGAGGAAGAGGGCGCGGAGAAGGCGGCGGGCTGATCTTGAGCCGGTGGCCTTGAACAGGACCACCGGCGCTGCCACTTTCTGGAGCAACGTCACTCAAGGGGGCCACCGCGATGATTCGCGACCGCGATCCGCTGGAAGTTCATAACAACTACTACGTGCCGATGGTGGTCGAGCAATCGGCGCGCGGCGAACGTGGCTACGACATCTGGTCGAGGCTGCTCAAGGAGCGGATCATCTTCCTCAACGGTCCGGTCGAGGATCATGTGGCGGGCGTGCTCTGCGCCCAGCTGCTCTATCTCGAGGCCGAGAACCCGACGAAGGACATCTCGTTCTACATCAACTCTCCCGGTGGCGTCGTGACGTCGGGCATGGCGATCTATGACACCATGCGGTACATCCGGCCCCACATCTCGACCCTGGTCTACGGCCAGGCGGCTTCGATGGGTTCGCTGCTGCTGACGGCCGGCGAGAAGGGCAAGCGCTTTGCCCTGCCGAACGCTCGGATCATGATCCACCAGCCATCGGGTGGCGCCCAGGGCCAGGCCACGGACATCGAGATCCACGCTCGTGAAATCCTGGCGACCCGGTCGCGGCTCAACCAGATGTATGTGGAGCATACCGGCAAGCCGATCGAGGTGATCGAGCAGGCCATGGAGCGCGACAAGTTCTTCGCGCCCCAGGAAGCCAAGGAATTCGGTCTCATCGACGACGTGCTCGAGCGCCGGCCGACTCCGACGACGATCCAGGCGGCCGCCTCCTAGGCGGCCGGGTCGACCAATTGGTTCCTGTTCGCACGGCGGCACACCATATTTTGATGTTGTCGCCGTCCGGGCGGCACGTTTAACATAGGCTTGTGTGCGGGCCCGCAGGTCGTAGGGCCCCCCAAGCGGAGGTGCGTTACAGACATGCCAGCCGCCAAGTCCGGGGGTGATTCCCGCAACACCCTGTATTGCAGCTTCTGCGGCAAGAGCCAGCATGAAGTCCGCAAGCTCATTGCCGGGCCGACCGTTTTCATCTGTGATGAATGCGTCGAGCTCTGCATGGACATCATCAGGGAAGAGAGCAAGACAACCCTCGTCAAATCCAAGGACGGGGTCCCGTCTCCCAAGGAGATCCGCCAGATCCTCGATGACTATGTCATCGGTCAGGACCGGGCGAAGCGCATTCTCGCCGTCGCCGTGCACAATCACTACAAGCGGCTGAGCCATGGCGGGAAGTCGAACGAAGTCGAGATCGCCAAGTCCAACATCATGCTGATCGGCCCGACCGGCTGCGGCAAGACCCTGCTGGCCCAGACACTGGCCCGCATGCTGGACGTGCCGTTCACGATGGCCGATGCCACGACGCTGACCGAGGCAGGTTACGTCGGTGAGGATGTCGAGAACATCATCCTGAAGCTGCTTCAGGCCGCCGACTACAATGTCGAGCGCGCCCAGCGCGGCATCGTCTACATCGACGAGGTCGACAAGATCAGCCGCAAGTCCGACAACCCGTCGATCACGCGCGACGTGTCGGGCGAGGGCGTCCAACAGGCGCTGCTGAAGATCATGGAAGGCACCGTTGCCTCCGTGCCGCCGCAGGGTGGGCGCAAGCATCCGCAGCAGGAGTTCCTGCAGGTCGACACGACCAACATCTTGTTCATCTGTGGCGGCGCCTTTGCGGGCCTCGACAAGATCATCTCGATGCGCCGGCAGGGCACGTCGATCGGGTTCGGCGCGGAAGTGCGCGGGCCCGAGGATCGCCGTACCGGCGAAATCCTCAAGGATCTCGAGCCCGAGGACCTGCTGCGTTACGGGTTGATCCCGGAGTTCGTCGGCCGCCTGCCGGTGGTCGCCACGCTCGACGATCTGGACGAGGTCGCCCTGATCGAGATCCTGACGCGCCCCAAGAATGCGCTGCTCAAGCAGTATCAGCGCCTGTTCGACATGGAGAGCGTCAGGCTCAAGTTCTCCGACGATGCCCTGCGCGCGGTTGCCCAGAAGGCGATCCAACGCAAGACCGGCGCCCGCGGGCTGCGGTCCATCATGGAGACGGTCCTGCTGGACACCATGTACGACCTGCCGTCGCTCGACGGGGTCGAGGAAGTGGTGATCAACCGGGAAGTCATCGAGGGTCGCGCCCAGCCGCTCTACGTGCATGGCGAGCGCAAAGAGGGTGTGGCCGCTGCTCCGGCCTGAGTTTTGCTGCGCCGGCGGTAACCGTCGCCGGCGGTCTTCCCGACGGGCCTTGAACAACCCTCCGTTCGGGCCAATCTCTGAGATCGAGTGCGCGCGTTCGCGTGCCGTGGATTGCCTGCAGGGGATCCCCGGCCGAGGCGCGGGTAGCTCTAACAGCGTACGTTGCGAGGCATCATGAACGCCCCCACTCAAGGAACCGTCTATCCCGTCCTGCCGCTGCGCGACATCGTCGTGTTTCCCGGCATGATCGTTCCCCTCTTCGTCGGCCGCGAAAAGAGCGTGAAGGCGCTCGAAGAGGTGATGAAAGACGACAAGCAGATCCTGCTGATCGCGCAGAAGAACGCCAGCCAGGACGATCCCGGTCCTCAGGATATCTACACGATAGGCACGCTCGGCACTGTGCTGCAGCTGCTGAAGCTGCCCGACGACACCGTGAAGGTGCTGGTCGAGGGCGGCCGTCGCGTGAAGATCACCGGCTACAACGATCGCGCAGACTTCTTCGAGGCGCGCGCCGTAGACATGGAGGAAACGGCCGGCGATGGCGCCGAGCTCCAGGCGGCCGCGCGCACCGTGGTCTCGGAATTCGAGAACTACGTGAAGCTCAACAAGAAGGTGCCGCCGGAAGTCGTCGTCTCGATCAACAAGATCGAGGAGCCGGCCAAGCTCGCCGACACGATCTCCGCCCATCTCGCACTCAAGGTCGCCGAGAAGCAGCAGCTGCTGGAACTCGACTCGGTGTCGAAGCGGCTGGAGCGGATTCTCGGCCTGATGGAGGGCGAGATCGGCGTCCTGCAGGTGGAGAAGAAGATCCGCAACCGCGTGAAGCGTCAGATGGAGAAGACGCAGCGCGAGTACTACCTCAACGAACAGATGAAGGCGATCCAGAAGGAGCTTGGCGAGACCGAGGACGGTCGCGACGAGATCTCGGAGCTGGAGAAGCGCATCAAGAAGACGCGCCTCAGCAAGGAGGCGAAGGAAAAGGCCAACGCCGAGCTGAAGAAGCTCCGGACGATGAGCCCGATGTCGGCCGAGGCGACGGTGGTGCGCAACTACCTCGATTGGCTGTTGTCGATTCCCTGGCGTAAGCCCACCAAGATCATCAAGGACCTGAAGTACGCCGAGGACATTCTCAATGCCGACCATCACGGCCTAGAGAAGGTGAAGGAGCGCATCCTCGAATATCTCGCGGTCCAGCAGCGCGTCGACAAGATGAAGGGCCCGATCCTGTGCCTCGTCGGTCCTCCCGGCGTCGGCAAGACCTCGCTCGGCAAGTCGATCGCCAAGGCGACGGGACGCAACTTCGTGCGCATGTCGCTGGGCGGCGTGCGGGACGAGGCCGAGATCCGTGGCCATCGCCGGACCTACATCGGCTCACTGCCGGGCAAGGTCATCCAGTCGATGAAGAAGGCGAAGTCGTCGAACCCGCTCTTCCTGCTCGACGAGATCGACAAGCTCGGCGCGGACTTCCGCGGCGATCCTTCGTCGGCGCTGCTCGAGGTCCTCGACCCCGAGCAGAACACGACGTTCAACGACCACTATCTCGAAATCGACTACGACCTGTCGAACGTGATGTTCATCACCACGGCCAACTCGCTGCGCATGGCGCAGCCGCTGCTGGACCGCATGGAGATCATCCGTCTCGCCGGGTACACCGAGGACGAGAAGGTCGCGATCACGCGCAAGCACCTTATCCCCAAGCAGGTCGAGGCGAACGGTCTCAAGGAGAACGAGATCGAGATCCACGACGACGCGGTGCGCGACCTCGTGCGCTACTACACGCGCGAAGCGGGCGTTCGTAACTTGGAGCGCGAGATCGCCAACCTGGCGCGCAAGGCCACCAAGGAAATCCTCATGAAGGGGACGACCAAGGTGAAGATCGGCCGCAAGAACCTCGACAAGTATGCCGGCGTCCGGCGCTTCCGCTTCGGCGAGGCCGAGCTCGAGGACCTGGTCGGCATCACGACGGGCCTGGCCTGGACCGAGGTTGGCGGCGAGTTGCTGCAGATCGAGGCCGTGCTGGTTCCGGGCAGGGGCCGCATGTCGGTCACCGGCAAGCTGGGCGACGTGATGCAGGAATCGGTGCAGGCGGCCAACGCCTATGTCCGTTCGCGGGCGCACCTGTTCGGCATCAAGTCGAGCATCTTCGAGAAGCGGGACATCCACATCCACGTGCCCGAGGGCGCGACGCCCAAGGACGGTCCGTCCGCCGGCGTGGCCATGGTGACGTCGATCGTGTCGGCGCTGACCGGCATCGCGGTGCGCAAGGAAGTGGCCATGACCGGCGAGATCAGCCTGCGTGGGCGGGTCATGCCGATCGGCGGCCTCAAGGAGAAGCTGCTCGCGGCGCTGCGCGGCGGTCTCAAGACCGTGCTCATCCCCAAGGAGAACGAGCGCGATCTGCCGGAGATTCCCGACAACGTGAAGAAGGGCCTGGAGATCGTGCCGGTTTCGACCGTGGACGAGGTCCTGGCCCGGGCGCTGGTGAAGCCGCTGGTGGCCATCGAGTGGGTGAACGACCTCGACGCCGTGACGGCGAAGCCGGCGGAAGGCGCGGAGGCAGCGAGGGCGCACTGATCGGCCTTCGGCTGGACGATACGAGCGAAGCCCCGGAGCGATCCGGGGCTTCGTCGTTTTTACCGCAATCTATGCGGGTCAATTGCCTTCAGGCCTACAAAATATGGTATTCGCCGTTGACGCCGTTTTCGGGCCGCCCTTACACTTGAGGCTCGCCGGACCACCCAGAGGCTCGCCCGTGAACAAGCACGATTTGATCGCCGCCGTCGCCGCTTCGACGAACCTCTCCAAGGTGGATGCAGCGAATGCCGTCGATTCGATTCTCACGGTGATCACGAAGTCGCTCAAGAAGAAGGAAAAAGTCCTTCTGGTCGGCTTCGGCACGTTCCAGGTGACCAAGCGCAAGGCGGGCGAGGGGCGCAATCCCCAGACCGGCGAGAAAATCAAGATTCCGGCGGCGATCGTGCCGCGCTTCAAGGCCAGCAAGGCATTGAAGGACGCGATCAACTAGGCTTTTGCCTCGCCCGACAGCGGGTGGACGTGCTACCACGCGCGCCGGGCGATTAGCTCAGCGGTAGAGCATTCCCTTTACACGGGAGCGGTCGGCGGTTCGATCCCGTCATCGCCCACCAGCCTTAGTTTCGCTGGTCATCACGTCCTCGACGGAACACATTGAAATATCGGACATTTGTGCACCTTTTCGCGGGTGCAACATGCTTGACACCCCAAAGGCCGTCCTATATCTCTCCGCGCGCCGTTTGGGGCTGAGAAGCGGGCGTAGTTCAGTTGGTTAGAATGCCGGCCTGTCACGCCGGAGGTCGCGGGTTCGAGTCCCGTCGCTCGCGCCAGCCCAAACACTGGCAGCCCATAAAAACAGGGCGCAAGGGGTGGCGATGGAAGCTCTTCTGCGGGAATACCTGCCAATCCTGATCTTCCTCGGACTAGCCTTCGGGCTGGTCTGCGCCATGCTCGGCGGGTCGTACCTGATCGCCCGCCAGAATCCGAATTCCGAAAAGCTCTCGCCGTTCGAGTGCGGCTTCGCGCCATTCGACGATGCGCGCGGCCAGTTCGACGTTCGCTTCTATCTCGTCGCGATCCTCTTCATCATTTTCGATCTCGAAGTCGCGTTCCTGTTTCCGTGGGCCGTGGCGCTGGGAGACATCGGCCTCTTCGGTTTCTGGTCGATGATGCTCTTCCTCGGCGTGCTGACGGTGGGCTTCATCTACGAATGGCGTAAGGGAGCCCTGGAATGGGAGTGATTGCTCCGACCAAGCCGGGCACGGCCGCCGAGGCGGCGCTGTCGCGGGCTCTCAACGACGAACTGGCCGACAAGGGCTTCGTCGTCGCCCAACTCGACAAGCTCGTCACCTGGGCGCGTACCGGTTCGATGTGGGGCCTGACCTTCGGTCTGGCCTGCTGCGGCGTCGAAATGATCCACTGCTGGATGAGCCGCTACGATCTCGACCGTTTCGGCTTCGCGCCGATGCCGAGCCCGCGCGCCGCCGACGTGATGATCGTCGCCGGCACGCTGACCAACAAGATGGCGCCGGCCCTGCGCAAGGTCTACGACCAGATGGCTGAGCCGCGCTACGTCATCTCGATGGGCTCGTGCGCCAACGGCGGCGGCTACTACCACTACAGCTACTCCGTCGTGCGCGGCTGCGACCGCATCGTGCCGGTCGACGTCTACGTCCCCGGTTGCCCGCCGACCGCCGAGGCGCTGCTCTACGGCGTGCTGCAGCTCCAGAAGAAGGTCCGTCGCACGGGCACTCTGGTGCGCTGATGAGCGAGGCCCTCAAGGAACTCGGTGACCATATCGCCCAGGCGCAAGCGGGCGTGGTGTCTAAGACGGAAGTGCGCCTCGGCGAGTTGATGCTCGAGACGTCGGCGGACAAGGTGCTCGCGTTGCTCGCGTTCCTGCGCGACGATCCGAAGTGCCTGTTCAAGCAGTTGATCGACATCTGCGGCGTGGACTGGCCCGAGCGCGAGAAGCGCTTCGACGTCGTCTACAACCTGCTCAGCCTCAAGAACAATCAGCGCGTCCGCGTGAAGGTCGCGACCGACGAGACGACGCCGGTACCGTCTGCCGCGCCGGTCTACAGCTCCGCCGGCTGGTTCGAGCGCGAGACCTACGATCTTTACGGCGTGTGGTTCTCGGACCATCCCGACCTGCGCCGCATCCTCACCGATTACGGCTTCGAGGGCCATCCGCTGCGCAAGGATTTCCCACTGACCGGCTTCGTGGAACTGCGCTGGGACGACGTGCAGAAGCGCGTCGTCTACGAGCCGGTGAAACTCACCCAGGAATTCCGCCGCTTCGACTTCCTCAGCCCGTGGGAAGGCGCGCCGCAGATCCTGCCGGGCGACGAGAAGGCCGGGGACAAGGCCGCTGCGCCGCCACCGGCGCCGGCCCCCGCACCGGCGAAGGCGAACTGACATGTCCGACGTCGAAATCAAGACACTGACGATGAACTTCGGGCCGCAGCATCCAGCGGCCCACGGCGTGCTGCGTCTCGTCGTCGAGATGGATGGCGAGATCGTCGAGCGCTGCGATCCGCATATCGGCCTGCTTCATCGCGGCACCGAGAAGCTGATCGAGTACAAGAGCTACCTGCAGGCGGTGCCGTACTTCGACCGGCTCGACTACGTCTCGCCGATGAACCAGGAGCACGCCTACGCGCTGGCCGTCGAGAAACTGCTGGGGATCGAGGCGCCGGAGCGCGGCCAGTACATCCGCGTGTTGTTCTCCGAGATCACGCGCATCCTGAACCATCTGCTGAACGTCACGACCTTCGCGATGGACGTCGGTGCGCTTACGCCGCCGCTGTGGGGCTTCGAGCAGCGCGAGCTGCTGATGGAATATTATGAGCAGGTGAGTGGCTCGCGCATGCACGCGGCCTATTTCCGGCCAGGCGGCGTCCACCAGGATCTGCCGGACGGCATGCTCGATTCGATGGATGGATGGCTGAAGCAGTTCTATCCGTTCATGAAGGACATCGAGTACCTGCTGAACGAGAACCGCATCTTCCGCCAGCGCACCGTCGATATCGGTGTCGTATCGGCCGAGCAGGCGCTCGACTGGGGATTCTCGGGCCCGCTGATCCGCGCCTCGGGCCTCGCCTGGGACCTGCGCAAGTCGCAGCCCTACGACGTCTACGACCGCATGGATTTCGACATTCCGGTCGGCAAGACCGGCGACTGCTTCGCGCGCTATCTCGTGCGCATCGAGGAAATGTACCAGAGCGCCCGCATCATGGAGCAGTGCGTGAAGGCGCTGCGCACGGTGGGCGGCCCGGTGCGCGTCGACGACCGCAAGATCTCGCCGCCGCGCCGGGGTGAGATGAAGGGGTCGATGGAAGCGCTGATCCATCACTTCAAGCTCTACACCGAAGGCTACAAGGTGCCGGCGGGCGAGACCTACACGGCGGTCGAGGCGCCGAAGGGCGAGTTCGGCGTCTATCTCGTGTCCGACGGCACCAACAAACCCTACCGCTGCAAGATCCGCGCTCCCGGGTTCCCGCACCTGCAGGCGCTCGACATGATGACCAAGGGCCACCAGCTCGCCGACATGTCGGCGAACATCGGCTCGCTCGACATCGTGTTCGGCGAGATCGACCGCTAGGAGACGAAGCGATGGCGATGATCACCGCCGACCCAAAGGACGTCCCGCAGGTCGCGCACTTTTCCTTCACGCCCGAGTACATGGCGAAAGTCGAGGAGCAGATCGCGCACTATCCGCCGGGCCGCCAGGCCAGTGCGGTGATCGCGGTGCTGGACCTCGCACAGCGTCAGCATGGCTGGCTGCCGCGCGCGGCGATGAACGAGGTCGCGCGCATCCTCGATATGGCGCCGATCCGCGTTTACGAGGTCGCGACCTTCTATACGATGTTCCAGCTGCGGCCGAAGGGTAAGTACCTGCTGCAGGTCTGCACCACGACGCCGTGCTGGCTGCGTGGCTCCGAGGCCGTCATGAAGGCATGCCAGCATGCCGCCGACGGCGAGATGTTCAGCGTGCAGGAAGTCGAGTGCCTCGGCGGCTGCGTGAACGCGCCGGTCGTGCAGATCAACGACGATTTCTACGAGGATCTCGACGAGGCCTCGATGAACAAGGTGCTCGATGCGTTCCGGCGCGGCGAGACGCCGAAGCCCGGTCCTCAGGTCGACCGCCAGACGTCGGCGCCCGAGGGTGGCCTGACGACGTTGAAGGGCGAGTAGGACGATGCTGAGCGACAAGGACCGCATCTTCACCAATCTCTATGGCGTGCACGACTGGCGTCTGGCCGGTGCGCGCGCCCGTGGCGCCTGGGACAACACCAAGGCGATCCTCGACAAGGGCGTCGACTGGATCATCGACGAGATGAAGAAGTCGGGCCTGCGTGGCCGGGGCGGCGCCGGCTTCCCGACCGGCATGAAGTGGTCCTTCATGCCCAAGGAAGTGAAGGATCGTCCGCACTATCTCGTGGTCAACGCCGACGAGTCGGAGCCCGGTACCTGCAAGGATCGCGACATCATGCGTCACGATCCGCACCTGCTGATCGAGGGCTGCCTCGTCGCGGGCTTCGCGATGCGCGCCAATGCCGGCTACATCTACGTGCGCGGCGAGTTCTACAACGAGGCGCAGCACCTGATCGCCGCGATCAAGGAGGCCTATGACGCGGGCCTGCTGGGCAAGAACGCCTGCGGCTCGGGCTGGGATTTCGACCTCTACGTCCATCGTGGCGCCGGCGCCTACATCTGCGGCGAGGAGACCGCGCTGCTCGAGAGTCTCGAAGGCAAGAAGGGCATGCCGCGACTGAAGCCGCCGTTCCCGGCTGGCGCCGGCCTCTATGGCTGCCCGACCACGGTGAACAATGTCGAGTCGATCGCCGTCGCGCCGACCATCCTGCGCCGCGGCGCGGCCTGGTTCGCGGGCATCGGCCGCCCGAACAACACCGGCACGAAGCTCTTCTGCATCTCCGGCCACGTGAACAAGCCGTGCAACGTGGAAGAGGAGATGGGCATTCCCCTCCGTGAACTGATCGACCGCCATTGCGGCGGCGTGCGTGGCGGGTGGGACAACCTGCTGGCCGTGATCCCGGGCGGCGCCTCGGTGCCACTGCTGCCGAAGTCGATCTGCGACAACCAGTTGATGGATTTCGACTCGCTGCGCGACCAGAAGTCGGGCCTCGGCACTGCGGCGGTCATCGTCATGGACAAGTCGACTGACGTCGTGAAGGCGATCGCGCGGCTCAGCTACTTCTACAAGCACGAGAGCTGCGGTCAGTGCACGCCGTGCCGCGAGGGCACCGGCTGGATGTGGCGCGTGATGGAGCGGATGGTGACGGGCAACGCGCGGATCGAGGAGATCGACGCGCTCGAGGACGTCACCAAGCAGGTCGAGGGTCATACGATCTGCGCGCTGGGCGACGCGGCGGCGTGGCCGATCCAGGGTCTGATCCGGCATTTCCGCCCCGAGATGGAGCGCCGCATCCGCGCGCGCACCGAAAAACTGGCGGCCGAGTAGGGCGGGGAGCAGTCAATGCCCAAGGTCAAGATCGACGGCGTCGAACTGGAGGTGCCGGCCGGCATCACCGTGCTGCAGGCCTGCGAGCTCGCAGGCCTCGAGATTCCGCGCTTCTGCTACCACGACCGCCTGTCCATCGCCGGCAACTGCCGCATGTGTCTGGTCGAGGTGAAGCCCGGCCCGCCCAAGCCGCAGGCGAGCTGTGCGCTGCCCGTTGCCGACAAGCAGGAAATCTTCACACAGACCCCGACCGTGCAGAAGGCGCGCAAGGGCGTGATGGAGTTCCTGCTGATCAACCATCCGCTCGACTGCCCGATCTGCGACCAGGGTGGCGAGTGCGACCTGCAGGACCAGGCGATGGCCTACGGTTTCGACCGCAGCCGCTATCACGAGAACAAGCGTGCGGTGCCCGACAAGGAACTGGGCCCGCTGGTCAAGACCTCGATGAACCGTTGCATCCATTGCACGCGCTGCATCCGCTTCGCGACGGAGGTCGCGGGTGTCGAGCAGCTCGGCGCGACGGGCCGCGGCGAGAGCATGGAAGTCACGACCTATGTCGAGCAGGCGCTGGCGACGGAACTGTCCGGCAATCTGGTCGACCTCTGCCCCGTAGGCGCGCTGACCTCTAAGCCTTATGCCTTCGAGGCGCGGTCGTGGGAACTGACCAAGACCGAGTCGGTGGACGTGCTGGACGCGCTGGGGTCCAACATCCGCATCGACACGCGCGGCGCGCAGGTTATGCGCATCTTGCCGCGCCTGAACGACGACGTGAACGAGGAGTGGATCTCCGACAAGACGCGTCATGCGCTCGACGGCCTGCGTCACCAGCGTCTCGACCGTCCCTATGTCCGCAAGGGCAACAAGCTCGTCGAGGCGACGTGGGACGAAGCCTTCGGCGCCATCGCCGCGAAGCTGAAGGGCATGGACGGCTCGAAGATCGCAGCCATCGCCGGCGACCAGTGCGACGCCGAATCGATGGTGGCGCTCAAGGATCTTATGGTGGCGCTGGGCTCGCCGAACGTCGACTGCCGCCAGGACGGCGCCAGGCTCGATGGTCCGCGCGGCAGCTACATCTTCAATGCCGGCGTGCGCGGCATCGACCAGGCGGACGCCATCCTGCTGATCGGCACGAATCCGCGGACCGAATCGCCGGTCCTGAACGCGCGCATTCGCAAGCGCTACGTCCACGGCAACGTCGCCATCGCGAGCATCGGCCCGGCCGAGGACCTGACCTACCCGGTCGTGCGTCTCGGCGCCGGTCCGGCCACCTTGCGTGAACTGGTCGACGGCAAGCTCGACTTCGCCCAGAAGCTGCAGGGCGCCAAACATCCGCTGATCATCGTCGGCATGGGCGCGCTCGCCCGCGAAGATGGCGCCGCGGTCCTGGCGATGGCCCGCGAACTCGCCGAGAAACTGAACGCGGTGCGCGAGGACTGGAACGGCTTTGCCGTGCTGCATACCGCAGCGGCGCGCGTCGGTGGCCTCGACCTAGGCTTGGTGCCGGGCGAGTGTGGCCGTGACGTCGCCGGCATCCTCGAAGGATGCCAGAAGAAGGAAATCGAGGCGGTTTTCCTGCTGGCCGCCGACGAGATCGACACGTCGAAGCTCGGCAAGGCCTTCGTGGTCTATCAGGGCCATCATGGTGACGCCGGCGCCCATCGCGCCGACGTGATCCTGCCGGGTGCGGCCTACACCGAGAAGCCAGGCATCTACGTGAACACCGAAGGCCGTGTGCAGGTCGGCCGTCGGGCCGGCTATCCGCCGGGCGATGCCCGCGAAGACTGGGCGATCCTGCGCGCGCTGTCGGAGCGACTGGGCAAGAAGCTGCCGTACGACACGCTGCACCAGGTCCGCGCGCGGCTCATCGCCGTGAACAAGGTCTTCGCGGCGATCGACCAGCAGGCGCCCGCCGCCTGGGGGCCGTTCGGCACGGCCGGTACGACCGGCGATGCACCGTTCAAGTCCGCGGTCCCGAACTTCTACATGACCTGCCCGATCAGTCGCGCCTCCCGGACGATGGCCGATTGCATGGCCTCGCGGTCGCACCTCATGGCGGCGGAGTAGGGGATGTTCGCCGATATCCACACTTTCTTCACGACCAACTGGCTCGGCATCGCGATCCTGATCCTGCTGCAGTGCCTGGCCGTCACCGTGCCGCTGCTGCTGGCCGTGGCCTACATGACCTATGCCGATCGCAAGATCTGGGCGTCGATCCAGCTTCGCCGTGGCCCCAACGTCGTGGGCCCGTTCGGCCTGCTGCAGCCGATGGCCGACGGCCTGAAGCTGGTGCTCAAGGAGACGATCATCCCGTCGAGCGCCAACGGCATCCTGTTCGTGATCGCACCGATGATCGCCTTCATGACGGCGCTGGTCGCCTGGGCGGTCGTGCCGTTCGACAATGGCTGGGTCATCGCCGACATCAACGTCGGCATCCTCTACCTGTTCGCGATCTCTTCGCTCGGCGTCTACGGCATCATCATCGCCGGCTGGGCCTCGAACTCGAAGTATTCGTTCCTCGGCGCGCTGCGTTCGGCGGCGCAGATGGTGTCCTACGAGGTCTCGATCGGCTTCGTGTTGGTCACGGTGCTGCTGTGTGTCGGCTCGCTGAACCTCTCCAAGGTCGTGCTGGCCCAGTCGGGCTGGTTCTGGAACTGGTTCTGGCTGCCGCTGCTGCCGATGTTCGTGATCTTCTTCATCTCGGCGCTGGCCGAGACGAACCGCACGCCGTTCGACCTGCCGATGTCGGAAGCCGAGCTGGTGGCGGGCTTCCATACCGAATACTCGGCCATGACCTTCGGCCTGTTCTTCCTCGGCGAATACGCCAACATGATCCTGCTCTCGGCCCTGGGCGCGGTCCTGTTCCTGGGCGGCTGGCATTCACCGATACCCTACGCGCCGTTCACGCTAATCCCCGGCGTGATCTGGTTCGCCCTCAAGATCGCCTTCCTGCTGTTCGTCTTCAGCTGGACCAAGGGCACGCTGCCTCGCTACCGCTACGACCAGCTGATGCGCCTGGGCTGGAAGGTGTTCCTGCCCGTGTCGCTGGGCTGGGTCGTCCTCACCGCCGCCGTGCTGACGTTCGGCGGCTGGCTGCCGAAGCCTTAGGAGCAATCGCCAGATGGCTTCCCTCGACCGTACCGCGCGCGCCTTCCTGCTCTCCGAGCTTGTGGCGGGCTTCGTCCTCACCTTGAAGTACATGTTCAAGCCCAAGGTGACGGTGAACTATCCCTACGAAAAGGGTCCGCTCAGCCCGCGTTTCCGCGGCGAGCATGCGCTGCGTCGCTATCCGAACGGCGAGGAGCGCTGCATCGCGTGCAAGCTGTGCGAGGCGATCTGCCCGGCTCAGGCCATCACCATCGAGGCCGAGCCGCGCGACGACGGCAGCCGCCGCACCACGCGCTACGACATCGACATGACCAAGTGCATCTACTGCGGCTTCTGCCAGGAAGCCTGCCCGGTCGATGCGATCGTGGAGGGGCCGAACTTCGAGTTCTCGACCGAGACGCGCGAGGAACTCATGTACAACAAGGACAAGCTGCTCGCGAACGGCGACCGCTGGGAGAGCCTGATCGCGGCGAACCTCCATTCCGACGCGGCGTATCGCTGAGCCGGGGCGGGGGAGACAGATCATGATACTCCAGGCCCTGGCCTTCTACGTTTTCGCCGCGATCACGGTGGCTTCCGCCGCCATGGTCGTGGTGTCGCGCAATCCCGTCTATTCGGTGCTGTTCCTGATCCTCGCGTTCTTCAACGCGGCGGCCCTGTTCCTGCTGATCGGCGCCGAGTTCATCGCGATGATCCTGGTCATCGTCTATGTCGGCGCGGTGGCGGTGCTCTTCCTCTTCGTGGTCATGATGCTCGACATCAACCTCACGGAGCTGCGCGAGGGCTTCCTCGAATATTTCCCGGTGGGCGCGCTCATCGGCGCGGTGCTGTTCGCCGAGCTTCTGCTGGGCGTTGGCATCATTGGCAGCGGCTCGACCACGGTGGCGGGGCTGAATGCCCACGGCGCCCAGGTGATGGCGATCGACAATACGCGGGCCATCGGCCGGGTGCTCTACACCCAGTATTTCTACCTCTTCCAGGTCGCCGGCCTTGTGCTGCTGGTCGCCATGATCGGCGCCATCGTGCTCACGCTGCGCAGCCGGCCGGGCGTCCGCCGCCAGAAGGCGGGCGAGCAGATCTACCGTTCGAAGGAACAGGCCATCACGGTGGTCAAGGTTCCGACCGGGGGAGGCGTCTGATGACCATCGGGCTGGGCCACTACCTCGCCGTTGCCGCCGTGCTTTTCACGATGGGCATCCTCGGCATCTTCCTGAACCGCAAGAACGTCATCGTCATCCTGATGTGCGTCGAGCTGATGCTGCTGGCGGTGAACATCAACCTGGTGGCCTTCTCTGTCTTCCAGGGCAACGTCGTCGGGCAGATCTTCGCCATGCTGGTGCTGACCGTGGCCGCCGCCGAAGCGGCGATCGGACTGGCGATCCTGGTGGTCTACTTCCGTAACCGCGGCACGATCGCGGTCGAAGACATCAATGCGATGAAGGGCTAGGGCGCACTCATCATGGATCTCGCCATCAAGCTCATCGTCTTCCTGCCGCTGGTCGCGGCAGCGATTGCCGGCCTCTTCTGCCGCGTGATCGGCGCCCGCCCGGCACAGATCGTGACCTGCGCGGCGCTGCTGATCGCGGCCGCCCTGTCGGTCTTCGTCTTCGTGAAGATCGGCTTCGGCACCGAAAAGCTGATCGTCGTGAAGCTGTTCTCCTGGATCGATTCGGGAACGCTCGACATCTTCTGGACGCTGCGGGTCGACACCCTGACTGCGATCATGCTGATCGTGGTTACAGTGGTGTCGTCGATGGTGCATATCTATTCCATTGGCTACATGGCGGAAGATCCAAGCATTCCGCGCTTCATGGCGTATCTCAGCCTGTTCACCTTCTTCATGCTGATGCTGGTGACGTCTGACAACCTGGTGCAGCTCTTCTTCGGCTGGGAGGGCGTGGGTCTCGCCTCGTATTTGCTGATCGGCTTCTGGTACGACAAACCCTCCGCCAACAACGCGGCGATGAAGGCCTTCATCGTGAACCGCGTTGGCGACTTCGGCTTTGCGCTGGGGATTGCCGCCGTCTGGGTGCTGTCCGGTTCGGTCGGTTTCGAGGACATCTTCGCCAAGGGGCCGCAGATGGCGCAGATGCGTCTCCAGTTCCTCGGCATGGACCTTCCGGCACTGGAGATCGCTTGCTTCCTGCTGTTCATCGGCGCGATGGGCAAGTCGGCGCAGCTTGGCCTGCATACCTGGTTGCCGGACGCCATGGAGGGCCCGACACCTGTGTCGGCGCTGATCCATGCGGCGACGATGGTGACGGCCGGCGTGTTCATGGTCTGCCGACTGTCGCCGCTGTTCGAACTGGCTCCGGTCGTGTCGATGATCATCACGATCGTCGGCGCCGCGACCGCTTTCTTTGCCGCAACGGTCGGCATGACCCAGTTCGACATCAAGCGTGTCGTCGCCTATTCGACCTGCAGCCAGCTCGGCTACATGTTCTTTGCCTGTGGTGTCGGTGGCTACTCGGCCGCCATGTTCCATCTCACCACGCATGCCTTCTTCAAGGCGCTGCTGTTCCTGGGCTCGGGCTCGGTGATCAACTGTCTCCACCATGAGCAGGACATGCGCCTGATGGGCGGCGTGAAAGAGAAGGCGCCGCAGACCTTCCTTCTGATGTGGGTCGGAACCCTGGCGCTGTCGGGTATCGGCATTCCATTCATCTTCGGGACTGGACTGGGTTTCGCGGGCTTCTACTCCAAGGACATCATGCTGGAGTCGGCCTTCGGCGTGCACACGACCGTCGGTGTCATCGCCTACTGGCTGGGTGTGATCGCGGCCTTCATGACTGCCTTCTATTCGACCCGCCTGATGTTCATGACCTTCTACGGCAAGTACCGGGGGGATCATCACACCTGGGATCACGCCCACGAATCGCCGATCGTCATGCTGATCCCGCTGTATGTACTGGGAACCGGCGCTGCGTTCTCGGGGCTCGTCGGCTATGCTTGGTTCGTCGGCCACGACTGGCAGTCCTTCTGGGGCCAGGCCATTGCGCTGAAGGCGACCGAGGAAGTGCTGCATCACGCGCACGAAGTGCCAGTTTGGGTGAAGCTCGCGCCGCTGGCGTTCGCGCTCGTGGGCATTGCGCTCGCCTACTACTTCTACATTGTACGAACCGAGTTGCCGGGCCGCCTGGTGAAGGCTTTTCCAGGGGCGCACGCCTTCCTGTTCAACAAGTGGTACTTCGACGAGCTCTACGACGCCATCTTCGTGAAGCCGTCCCTGGCCATCGGCCGCTTCCTCTGGAAGAAGGGCGACGGCGCTACGATCGACAGGCTCGGACCGGACAATGTCGCGGCGCGGGCGCAGGACATGGCAGGCATGCTGATGCGCTTCCAGAGCGGTTATCTCTATCACTACGCGTTCGTGATGCTGGTTGGCGTTGCCGGCCTCGTCACCTACTTCATGCTGTCGGCGAGGTAAGGCCCCGATGTCGAGCTGGCCCATCCTCTCCCTGATCACGTTCCTGCCTCTGGTGGGCGCGCTGTTCTGCCTGATCGTCAACGGCCCGAAGGAGGCCGTGGATCGCAACTGCCGCAGCGTTGCGATCGTCACGACGACGGTGACCTTCCTGATCTCCCTGCTGCTCTGGGTGCGCTTCGACCCGACAAAGGCCGGGTTCCAGTTCGAGGAGAAAATCGCCTGGGTACCGGCGCTCAATATCGGCTACCACGCCGGCATCGACGGCATCTCGTTGTTCTTCGTCCTGCTGTCGACGTTGCTGACGCCGATCTGCATCCTGGCGAGCTGGGAGTCGATCAAGGTCCGCGTCAAGGAATACATGATCGCGTTCCTCGTGCTCGAGACCTTCATGGTCGGCATGTTCTGCGCGCTCGACCTGGCGCTGTTCTACGTCTTCTTCGAAGGCGTCCTGATCCCGATGTTCCTGATCATCGGCGTGTGGGGCGGCAAGCGGCGCGTCTACGCGGCGTTCAAGTTCTTTCTCTACACGCTGCTCGGCTCGGTTCTGATGCTGCTGGCGATCATCGCCGTCTACTGGCAGGTCGGCACGACCGACCTGCCGACGGCGATGGAGAAGCTCAACCTGCCGTTCACCTGGCAGTGCTGGCTGTGGCTGGCCTTCTTCGCCTCGTTCGCGGTGAAGGTGCCGATGTGGCCAGTCCACACCTGGCTGCCCGACGCGCACGTCGAGGCGCCCACGGCGGGCTCGGTCATCCTGGCCGGCGTGCTGCTGAAGATGGGCGGGTACGGCTTCCTGCGCTTCTCGATCCCGCTATTTCCCGAGGCGACGCAATATTTCGCGCCGCTGGTGTTCGGCCTGTCGCTGGTGGCCGTGATCTACACCTCGCTGGTCGCGCTGGTGCAGGAGGACATGAAGAAGCTGATCGCCTATTCGTCGGTCGCCCACATGGGCTTCGTGACGATCGGCGCCTTCGTCATGAACATGCAGGGCGTGCAGGGCTCGATCTTCCAGATGCTGAGCCATGGCATCGTATCGGCCGCGCTCTTCCTCTGCGTCGGCGTCGTCTATGACCGCATGCATACACGCGAGATCGCGGCCTATGGCGGCCTCGTGCATCGCATGCCGCGCTACGCCTTCACCTTCCTCTTCTTCACCCTGGCGAGCGTCGGCCTGCCGGGCCTGTCGGGATTCGTCGGCGAATTCCTCGTCCTGCTGGGCGCCTTCAAGGCCAATACCTGGGTGGCATTCCTGGCGGCAACCAGCCTGATCCTGGGGGCGGCCTATGCGCTTTGGCTCTATCGCAAGATCATCTTCGGCGAGCTCTCGAAGGACTCGCTGAAGGGCATCCTCGACATGAACAAGCGTGAGATCGCGATCTTCCTGCCGCTGATCCTGCTCACGATCTGGATGGGCGTGTACCCCAATTCCTTCCTCGATCCGATGGCGCCGGCCGTGGACAAGCTGGTCGGCGACTATCAGGCGGCTTTGAAGCTCGCCCGCACCGCGGCGCTGGCGCCGTGAGCGGCCGGGAGTGATGAACATGATTGTCGGTCTCGAAAACTGGACCCTGGCCCGGCCGGAACTCTTCCTCGCCGCGGCCACCGCACTGCTGCTGATCTATGGCGTCGTGCGCGGCGAGATCGCCACGCCGTTCGTCTCGGCCGCGACCTCGGTGGCGCTGCTGGTGACGGCGGCGCTGCTGTTCCTGCCGTACCGGGAAGGCACGGCTTTCTCCTCGCTGTTCATCGTCGATCGCCTCACCGCGACCATGAAGGCGCTGGTACTGGTCGGATCGGCGCTCGCGATCCTGATGTCGCGCGCCTATTTCGAGCAGGCCAGGGCGTGGCGGTTCGAGTATCCGCTGGTCGTGGCGCTGGCCACCCTCGGCATGATGCTGATGATCTCGGCCAACGACCTGATGGCCCTCTATGTGGGTCTCGAACTGCAGTCGCTGGCGCTCTACGTCATCGCCGCTTTCCAGCGCGACAGCGTCCGTTCGACCGAAGCCGGCATCAAGTACTTCGTCCTCGGCTCGGTCGCGTCCTGCATGCTGCTGTTCGGCTCGTCGCTGATCTACGGCTTCTGCGGCGGCACAGCCTTCGTCCAGATTTCCGGGGCGCTGGCAGACGGCCGCGCCACGGAAATCGGCGTGATCATCGGCTTGGTGTTCGTCGTCGCCGGTCTTGCCTTCAAGGTCTCGGCCGTGCCGTTCCACATGTGGACACCGGACGTCTACGAGGGCGCGCCGACCCCGGTGACGGCGCTGTTCGCCGTCGCCCCGAAGATCGCCGCCATGTCGCTGCTGGTCTCGGTCCTGATGGGTCCGTTCAAGCCGCTGTTCGCCCAGTGGCAGCAAATCATCGTCGTCGCATCGGTGTTCTCGATGGCGCTCGGCGCCTTCGCGGCGCTCCGCCAGCAGAACATCAAGCGACTGATGGCCTATTCCTCGATCGGTAATGTCGGCTACGTGCTGCTGGGCGTCGCCAGCGGCAGCGAGAAGGGCATCCAGGCGGTGGTGTTCTATCTCGCCATCTACATGGTCATGACGCTGGGCGTGTTCGCCACCATCCTGATGATGAAGCGCCGCAACATCATGGTCGAGCAGGTCTCCGACCTGGCGGGTCTGGCCCGCAGCCAGCCGATGATGGCGCTGGGCATGCTGATCTTCATGTTCTCGCTGGCCGGTATCCCGCCGCTCGCGGGCTTCTGGGGTAAGCTCTACATCTTCATGGCCGCCGTCGAGGCTAAGCTGTTTGTGCCGGCGGTGCTGGGCGTGCTGGCCTCGGTCGTGGCGTCATACTACTACCTGCGTATCGTCAAGGTGATGTACTTCGACGAGCCGCCGGGCGAGGCGATCGACCGCCCGGCCTTCGGCGTCAACCGCGCCGTCGCGCTGGTCGCCGCGTTCCTGATCGCTGTGTTCTCGCTGGCTCCCCAGCCTCTCAGCCTGATCGCCGAGGCGGCGGCCAAGGGCCTTTTCCCGTGACCCCGATGCCCGTCCTGCCGGACGGGTGGACTCTGGTTGCGCTCGACAGCGTCGGCAGCACCAACGACGAGGCGACCCGCCTCGCCGATGGCGGCGCTCCGGAGGGCACCATCGTCTGGGCGCGTGAGCAGTCGGGTGGGCGCGGGCGCCGCGGCCGCAACTGGGCCTCGCCGGTCGGCAATCTCTACAGCACCACCGTCCTGCGTCCGGCCTGTCTTGCCACGCGCGCCGCCGAGCTGGGTTTCGTCGCGGCCCTGGCCGTCGGAGACCTCGTGCCGGCGGACCGAGCCGTGCGTTTGAAATGGCCCAACGACGTGCTGGTCGACGGCGGCAAGGTCGCGGGCATCCTGCTCGAAAGCGCGATCGGCCAGGACGGGCTGGTCGAGCACGTCGTGGCCGGAATTGGCGTGAACGTCGGCTTCGCGCCTCAGCTTCCGGAGATGCGCTATCCCGGCGCCGCCCTGGGTGGCACGGTCGAGGCGGCCCTGGAAGGGCTGGCGCGCTCGTTGGCGGCGCGCCTGGCGCAGTGGCGTCGGGACGGTTTCGAAACCGTGCGCGCCGAGTGGCTGGCGAAGGCGGGGCCTCTCGGCGCGGAAGTCGATGTGCGTCTGGGCGAGGGACTGATCCGCGGCAGGTTTGCCGGCCTCGACCACGAAGGCGCTCTGCTGCTGGAGACCGAAGCCGGTCCGCGCAAGATCGTGTCGGGTGAGTTGCTGGGCCGGGCGGCCTGAGGAGAGAGCGGGATGCTGCTTGCCATTGACGTCGGCAACACCAACTCGAAGTTCGTCGTCTTCGACAAGGACCGGATCGTCGCCGCGTGGCGCCTGCGCACCGAGGCCAAGCGCACCGCTGACGAGTATGCGGCGTGGGTCACGCAGCTCATGAACCTGCAGGGCTTCGATCCGAAGTCGATCAAGGGCGCGATCCTGGCCAGCGTCGTGCCGGCGGTGAATCCCCATCTTCGCCGCCTTTGCGAGAACTACTTCCACAACAAGCTGCTGATCGTCGGCGAGCCCGACTGCGAGCTTGGCATCAAGGTGCTGATCGATCGGCCGGCCGAGGCGGGCGCGGATCGCCTGGTCGGCGTGATCGCCGGCCACACCAAGTATGGCGGCCCGCTCATCACCATCGATTTCGGCAGCGCCACGACCTTCGACCTCGCCGACAAGGACGGCAACTTCATCGGCGGCGTGTTTGCGCCGGGCGTCGAATTGACCATCGAGGCCTTCTACCTGATGACGGCGCGCCTGCCGCGCATCCGGGTCGAGAAGCCAGCCCACGTGATCGGCAAGAACACCGTGGCCAACATGCAGTCGGGCATCTTCTGGGGTTATGTCGGCCTGATCGAGAGCCTGATCAAGCGCATCCGTGCTGAGTACGGCGAGCCTATGAAGGTGATCGCGACCGGCGGTCTGGCCAGCGTGTTCAAGGACGAGATCGGCCTGTTCGACTTCATCGAGCCGGACCTGATGTCGCTCGGCTTGCTGGAGATCTGGCGGCGCAACCGGGGATGACGGTTCCGTCGAACGACGAGCTGCTGTTCCTGGCCCTCGGCGGGGCCGGCGAGATCGGCATGAACCTCAACCTCTACGGCACCGCCGGCAAGTGGCTGATGGTCGATCTCGGCATCGGTTTCGCCGACAGCACGATGACCGGCGTCGAGGTCGTGATGCCGGATCCGGAATTCATCGTGGAGCGCCGCGAGGACCTGGTCGGCATCGTGCTGACCCATGCGCACGAGGATCATCTCGGCGCCGTCGCCGACCTGTGGCCGCGCCTCAAGGCGCCGGTCTATGCGACGCCGTTCGCGGCCTCGGTGCTGAAGCGCAAGCTGATCGATGCCGGTCTCAGGGACATGGTGCCGGTCACAGAGATCCCGCTGGGCGGCAAGTTCGATCTCGCGCCGTTCGAGCTCGAGATGATCACCATGACGCATTCGATCCTGGAGCCGAACGCGCTGGCGATTCGGACGAAGTTCGGCACGGTGTTCCACACCGGCGACTGGAAGATCGATCCCGAGCCGCTGCTGGGCGACCTGACCGACGAGGCGATGCTGAAGCGCATCGGCGACGAGGGCGCGCTCGCCATGGTCTGCGACAGCACCAACGTCTTCGTCGAGGGCGAGGCCGGCTCCGAATCGAAGGTGAGGGCCAACCTCGAGAAGCTGGTCCGGGGACACAAGGGCAGGGTGGCCGTCACCTGCTTCGCCTCCAATTTGGCGCGCGTCGAGAGCGTGGCGCTGGCGGCGGTTGCGGCCGGCCGCCACCCGGTCCTGTCGGGCAGGGCGCTGCAGCGGATGCTCGAATCGGCGCAGGAATGCGGCTACCTGCTCGACTTCCCCGAATGTGTCCCTGAACAGCAGGCGGGCTACCTTCCGCGCGACAAAGTCCTGTTCATCTGCACAGGCAGCCAGGGCGAACCGCGTGCGGCCATGTCCAAGCTGGCGGGTGGCGAGCATCGCGACCTCGTGCTGGAAGAGGGCGACACCGCGATCTTCTCGTCGCGGGTGATCCCCGGCAACGAGCATTCGGTCGGCCGCCTGCAGAACGCACTGATCTCGCGGGGGGTGAAGGTCATCACCGATCGTGAGGCGGACATCCATGTGTCCGGCCATCCGGCCCGCGACGAGCTGGTGCGGGTCTATCAGTGGGTCCGCCCGAAGATCGCTTTGCCGGTCCACGGTGAGGTCCGGCACATGATCGAGCACGCGGAACTGGCCCGGCGCTGCCAGGTGCCGGAGACGATCGTGGCGCCCAACGGGACGCTGGTGCGACTGGCGCCCGGCCCGGCCGGGATCATAGACCACGTCTTTTCCGGCCGGCTGGCGCGCGACGGCGACGGGCTGATCCCGCTCGACGGTGCATCGATGCGGGAGCGGCGGAAGCTCCTCTGGAACGGCGCCGCCGCGGCGACCCTGGTGATCGACAGGAAGGGCAAGCCGCTGGCACCGCCCAAGGTCTCGCTGCGGGGCATCGACGACGAGGATGGAGAACTGGAGGAGGCGGTGATGGACGCGCTTGCCGAGATGCTGGCCGACCTAAACTCGTCCGAGCGCTCCGACGACCGGCGGATCGAGGAGGCGGCCCGCCAGGCCGTGCGGCGCGTCGTGCGCGCGCACCTCGGCAAGAAGCCGTTGACGGACGTGCACATCGTCCGCATCTAAAGACGCGCAGCCGCTGGAGAACACGATGATCGGACGCCTCAACCACATCGCGATTGCCGTTCCGGACCTTGCAAAGGCCTCGGAACTCTACCGCACGGTGATGGGCGCGACGGTGAGCGCGCCCAAGGAACAGCCGGCGCACGGGGTTACGGTCGTGTTCGTCGAGCTGCCGAACACCAAGATCGAGTTGCTGCATCCGCTCGGAGAGAAGTCGCCGATCGCCAATTTCCTCGCACGCAACGCCGACGGCGGCATCCATCACGTCTGCTACGAGGTCGAGGACATCTACGCCGCGCGCGACAAGCTGAAGTCGCAGGGCGCGCGCGTTTTGGGAGACGGCGAGCCGAAGATCGGTGCGCACGACAAGCCGGTGCTGTTCCTGCATCCCAAGGATTTCACCGGCACCCTGATCGAACTCGAACAGGTCTGAGGAGCGCCACCATGGGCTGGGCTACCGGCATCATGGTCTACTTCGTCATCTGGTGGACGATCCTCTTCTGCGTCCTGCCGCTGGGCGTGCAAAAGGCCGCCAATCCCGGAAAGGGCGAGGAGCGGGGAGCACCCGAGCGTCCCGAACTGTTTCGCAAGGCGATCATCACGAGCATCGTCGCGGGTGTGCTCTGGCTCGCCTTCTATGGCTTCTACCAAGCCGACGTCTTCAGTTTCAGGCGGCTCGAAGGCTCCTGAGAGCAGGTGCCGGAACGCAAAAGAAAACGGCGGATCATCGATCCGCCGTCTTTTAACCCCCGAAACTCGTCGTAGGCGGCTTTAGCCGCTCTCCTCCCTAAACCCGGACTGTGCCCAAGGCTCAGGCTGTGTAGCGTGCCGCCAGCCGATTGCCAAGACCTTTTCTTTCGATCTGTCCGGGTCGGGCAGAAGAATCTTTTTGGGGAAGGTCGATCCCGGACAAACAAATGTCCGCACTGTTTCGCTGATCATCCGATGACCATGTATTTGATCACGAAGAGGACAGCGAGAATTGCTACGGCAGGATGTACATCGCGATACCGGCCTGCGGCAACTTTGATTCCGGCGTACGAGATGAAACCGAAAGCGATGCCGTCGGCGATTGAAAACGTGAAGGGCATCGTGATCGCGGTGATCACGGCCGGCGCCGCTTCGGTGATGTCGCTCCATTCGACTTCGGTCAGACCGCGCGCCATCAGGCAGGCGACGTAGAGAAGGGCCGGCGCGGTGGCGTAGGCGGGAATGGATCCGGCAAGCGGCGACAGGAACAACGCGCAGAGGAACAATACGCCCACGGCAAGGGCCGTGAGGCCCGTGCGGCCGCCCGCGTTGATGCCCGACGCGCTCTCGATGTAGCTCGTCGTCGTCGAGGTGCCGACCGCGGCGCCGATCATGGCCGCGGCGCTATCGGAGATCAGTGCGCCGCGCAGGCGGGGCACCGTGCCGTCGGGGCGCATGAAGCCGCCGCGATGAGCGAGCGCGATCAGCGTGCCGGTATTGTCGAACAGGTCGACGAACAGGAAGGCGAAGACGACGGTCACCAGGCCGACCTGCAGCGCCCCCGCGATATCCATCTGCAGGAATACCGGCGCGATCGACGGCGGGGCGGCGAAGATCCCGGCGAATTTCTGCTGTCCGGCCAGGATCGAAACGACGGTGACGATCAGTATGCCGATGATCACCCCGCCCATGACGCGACGATATTCGAGCGCCACGATGATGGCGAAGCCCAGCACGGCCATCACCACGGGCCAGCTCGTCATCTTGCCGTGGGTGACGAGCGTGGCGGGATTTCCGACCACGATGCCGGCATTCTTCATGGCGATCAGCGCGAGGAACAGGCCGATGCCGGCAGCGATCGCCATCTTCAGCGACTTGGGGATCGCATTGACGATCCATTCGCGGATCGGCAGGACGCTGATGATCAGGAAGATGATGCCCGAGATGAACACGCAGCCCAGCGCGACCTGCCAGCTATGCCCCATGCCGCCGACCACGCCGAAGGCGAAGTAGGCGTTGAGGCCCATGCCGGGGGCCAGCGCGATCGGGTAGTTCGCCAGGAAGGCCATGAGGAAACAGCCGACCGCCGCCGCCACGCAGGTCGCGGCGAACACCGCGCCGAACGGCATCTTGGCCTCGGCCAGGATCGCGGGGTTGACGAAGATGATGTACGCCATCGTCAGGAAGGTCGTGAGGCCGGCCACCAGCTCGGTCCGGACGTTGGTTTCGTTCGCCTTCAGCCTGAAGAGTTGTTCGAGCATCGGTGTCCCCCTGTTGTCGCGCCCGGCGTGCGGGCAAGTGTGCGGGCATCGACTTGTGAATAGCCAGCCGAACCCGCTCCGGTTTGCCTTTGTCCGACCTGTTCCCTACAGTCCGCCGCCACCCCGATACCCGGACCGAGGACCGATTTCGCATGCGCATGAGCCAGTACTTTCTGCCGACGATGAAGGAGACTCCGTCGGAAGCGCAGATCGTGTCGCACCGGCTGATGCTGCGCGCCGGCCTCGTTCGCCAGACCAGCGCCGGCATCTATGCCTGGCTGCCGCTCGGCCTTCGCGTCCTGCGCAACATCGAGCGCGTCGTGCGCGAGGAGCAGGATGCGGCGGGGGCCCAGGAAGTGCTGATGCCGACCATCCAGTCGGCCGACCTGTGGCGCGAGAGCGGCCGCTACGACGCCTACGGGCCGGAGATGCTGCGCATCAAGGATCGTCACGACCGCGAGATGCTCTACGGGCCGACCAACGAGGAGATGATCACGGTACTCTTCCGCGACGGCGTGAAGAGCTACCGCGACCTGCCGAAGAACCTCTATCACATCCAGTGGAAGTTCCGGGACGAGGTCCGCCCGCGCTTCGGCGTGATGCGCGGCCGCGAGTTCCTGATGAAGGACAACTACTCGTTCGACATCGACAAGGCGGGCGCCATCCATTCCTACAACAGGATGTTCGTCGCCTACCTGCGCACCTTCGCGCGCATGGGCCTCAAGGCCATCCCGATGCGTGCCGATACCGGCCCGATCGGCGGCGATCTCAGCCACGAATTCATCATCCTGGCAGAGACCGGCGAGAGCGCGGTGTTCTGCCACAAGGGCCTGGTCGACAAGGACATCCTCAGCCGCAAGATCGACTATTCGTCGGACCTGCAGGGTATCGTGAACGAGTGGACGTCGCTCTACGCCGCGACCGACGAGATGCACGACGCAAAGGCCTTCGACGCGCTGCCCGAGGGCGAGCGGCTGGCGGCCCGCGGCATCGAGGTCGGCCATATCTTCTATTTCGGCACCAAGTATTCCAAGCCGATGAATGCGGTCGTCGCCGGCCCCGGCGGCGAGCAGGTCACGGTCGAGATGGGCTCCTACGGCATCGGCGTCTCGCGCCTGGTCGGCGGCATCATCGAGGCGAGCCATGACGATGCCGGCATCGTCTGGCCGGAAGAAGTCGCGCCGTTCAAGGTCGCGATCGTGAACCTGAAGCCGGATGACGGCGCCGTCGGCGGCGCCTGCCAGAAGCTCTACGATGGGCTCGGCGCCAAGGATGTTTCCGTTCTGCACGACGATCGCGACATGCGGCCGGGCGGCAAGTTCGCCGACATGGACCTGATCGGCATTCCCTGGCAGGTCATCGTCGGCCCCAAAGGACTTGCGTCGGGCAAGGTCGAGGTCAAGAACCGGAAGACCGGCGTCCGCGAGGAAGTGGCGCCGGAGCAGGTTCTCGCGCGGTTCGGCTGAACAGGGGACAGGCTCTCCCATGGGCTCCGCCGTCGAGCGCCTGATCGCCTTCCGCTACCTGCGGGCGCGCCGCGACGAGGGCTTCATCTCGGTGATCGCCGGCTTCTCGCTGATCGGCATCACGCTGGGGGTCGGCACGCTGATCGTCGTGATGTCCGTGATGAACGGCTTTCGCGTCGAGATGCTGGCCCAGATGTCGAGCATCAGCGGCCAGCTGGGGGTCCAGTCCAATCGCGGCGGCCTCGAACCCAACCCCGATCTGTTGAAGCGCATGGCGGCCGTGCCGGGCGTCGAATCGGCAACCCCGACGGCCGAGGGCAATCTCATGGCCGTCGCCGGCGACCGCGTGCGCGGGGTCGTGCTGCGCGGGATGCGGCCGGACGATCTTCGCAACCGCGCGCCTCTGGCGTCGGCGATCGAGGGAACACCGGAAAACCGTGAGCGCTATCGCGCGCTGTGCAAGGCCGACGGTGACAGCCCGATCGACTGGGGAACCCTGAAGGGCTTCGGCGACGACTTCTCGGTGGTGATCGGCCGGCGCCTTGCCGATCTCATGAACCTCAAGGTCGGGGACCGGCTGCAGCTCGTGTCGCCGGTGTCGGTGGCGACGCCGCTCGGCGTGATGCCGCGCTCCGCCGCCGTGACGGTCTCCGCGATCTTCTGCACCGGCATGTACGACTACGATTCGAACTTCATCTACGCGCCGCTGGTCGACGCCCAGCACATGCTGAACCTTGGCCCCAACGTCACGGGCATCGAGGTGTTCGTGTCGGACAAGGCCTCGATGGACGCGACCCGCCGGCTGCTCATGCAGGCCGTGGGCACGGAGGGCTGGGTGTTCGACTGGTTCCAGGCCAATGCCGGATTCTTCTCGGCGGTCGTCGCCCAGACCAACATGATCTTCCTGGTGCTGACGATGATCGTGATCGTCGCGGCCTTCAACATCGTGTCCAGCCTGGTCATGCTGGTGCGGACCAAGACGGCGGACATCGCCATCCTGCGCACCATGGGCGCCAGCCGGGCCGCCATCATGCGGATCTTCCTGCTCGACGGACTGGCGATCGGCGGAGCCGGCACGGTGCTGGGCGTCGTGCTGGGGCTGGCCTTCGCCCGCAATATCGAGGCGATCCGGCAATGGCTGCAGCGGACGTTCGACATCGTGCTGTTCGACCAGACCCTCTATTTGCTGGCTGAACTGCCCTCCCGGATCGAATGGAGCGAGGTCGCTGGCATCGCGGTCATGGCGCTGGTCTTTGCGCTGCTGGCATCGCTCTATCCCGCGGCCCGCGCGGCGCGGCTCGATCCGGTGGAAGGACTGCGCCGTGAGTGAGCGCGCGCCCGTCGTCGAGCGGTGGCTCGCCTGGCGCTACCTCGCCACGCGGCAGCGCGAGGGCTTCGTATCCTTCATCGCCATGTTCTCGCTGATCGGCGTGGCGCTGGGCGTCGGGACGCTGATCGCGGTTCTGTCGGTCATGGGCGGCTTCCGCGAGCAGTTGCTGGGGCGGATCATCGGCATGAACGGCCATGTCATCGTCGCCGCGCGGGGCGGCCTCCTGCAGGCTACGCCGGACCTGCTCGCCCGCTTGAAGGAGGTTCCCGGTGTGGAAGCGGTGCGGCTCACCCTGGAGCGGCAGGCGCTCGTCACGGGGCACGGCCAGACGCGCGGCGCGCAGCTTCGCGGCGTGCGGCGCGAGGATCTGCTCAGTCGCGAGATCGTCGCCCGAAACATCATCTTTGGCGATCTCGCCGAGTTCGGGCCCAAGCCCGGCCTGGTGATCGGCGAGCGGCTGCGCCAGCAGATGCAGGTGCGGGTGGGCGAGCCGCTCACAGTGGTGACCCACCAGATGAACGAGAGCGGCACGATCGCGCCGCGCTACACCGACTACGAGATCCTCGCGAGCTTCATGACCCGTCGCTACGAGTTCGACAGCACCCTCGTGTTCATTCCGCTGGAGGTGCTGCAGGAGAATCTCGAATACGGCAAGGAGACGGTGAGTTCGATCGACCTGTTCCTGAAGGATCCACAGGCCGCGCCGCGCGTGGCGCAGGAGCTGCGCAATTCGCTCGGCCGCGACGATCTCCGCGTGTCTCACTGGCTCGGCCTCAACGCCCGTTTCGTCGGCGCCTTGCAGGTCGAGCGGGTGATGATGTTCATCATCCTGACCCTGATCGTCGTGGTCGCTGCCATGAACGTGGTCGCGAGCTTCACCATGCTGGTGCGCGTGAAGCGCGGCAGCATCGCCATCTTGCGGACGATGGGCGCGGGGCCGGGCACGATCGTGCGCGCCTTCTTCATGGCCGCCGCCGCGGTCGGCGTCGTCGGCACGGCGATCGGGGCGGCGCTGGGTCTTCTGCTCTGCGCCAACATGCCGGCGATCGGACGAGCCCTGGCGAACGCCACGGGCGGTTCCGGCACCGCCGGCGCCGAGGTCGACTTTATCACCTCCATGCCCGTGCGGGTCGATCCGACCGAGGTGGCTTTCATCATCGCCGTCGCGATCGTGCTCTCGCTCGTCGCCGCGGCCTATCCGGCGTGGCGAGCCACACGGGTCGAACCGGTCGAGGGACTGCGACATGAGTGACACCGCCAAGCCGCTTTCGCTGCAGGGCATCCGTCGCACCTTCGTCCAGGGCGGCCGTCGTCTCGACGTGTTGCGCGGCGTCTCGGTCGACCTGCACCCCGGCGAGATCGTGGCCATGGTCGGCCAGTCGGGCAGCGGCAAGTCGACCCTGCTGCACATCGCGGGTCTGCTCGAACGGCCCGACGAGGGCGAGGTCGTGGTCGACGGCAAGGCGACGGGACGGATGGCAGACAAGGAGCGCACCGGCTTGCGCCGGCAGTTCCTGGGCTTCGTCTATCAGTACCACCACCTGCTGCCGGAATTCTCGGCGGTCGAGAACGTGATGCTGCCACAGATGCTCAACGGCGTGGCGCGTGCGACGGCGCGAAAGCGGGCGGCCGAGCTTCTCGATCTGGTGCGGCTGGGCGACCGGCTCGACCACCGCCCGGGACGCATGTCGGGTGGCGAGCAGCAGAGGGTCGCAATCGCCCGTGCGGTAGCGAACGCGCCCCGGGTCCTGCTGGCCGACGAGCCGACCGGGAACCTCGATTCCTCGACTGCGGAGACCGTGTTCCAGCAGTTGCTGGCACTGGTCCGCGAGACCGGCATGGCGGCCCTCGTCGCTACGCACAACCCGGAACTGGCGGCCCGTATGGATCGCACCGTGCACCTCAGGGACGGCGTGCTCGATGCCTGACAGTCCACAGGCCGAGGCGCGATGATGGTCCGTGGCCATCGCTGATTTCATCCATCTGAAGGTTCGTTCCGCCTATTCGCTCACCGAAGGCGCGAACAAGATCGACAAGATCGTCTCTCTCGCAAAGGACGAGAGCATGCCGGCGGTCGGCGTGACCGACCGGAACAACCTCTTCGGCGCACTGGAATTCTCGCAATACGCCTCGAAGGCCGGCGTCCAGCCGATCGTCGGCGTCGATCTCGGAATCCGGCGCGAGGAGGAGGGCGGCGTCGCCACGGCGAGCAAGCTGCCGACGGTCGACTGGCTGACCCTGCTGGTCCAGAGCGAGGAGGGCTACGGCAACCTGATGCGGCTGGTGAGCCGCGCCCATCTCGAATTCAAGGTCGGCTCCGTGGCGGCCCTGGCGATGTCGGAACTGGATGGCTCGACCGAAGGGTTGATTGCCCTGACGGGCTGCGCAGGCAGCGCCGTCGGCCGGCTGCTCGCGGCCGGGCAGACGCCCGCCGCGGGGCACATGCTCGACCGGCTGCAGAAGCTCTTCGACGGCCGGCTCTATCTCGAGCTGCAACGCCATGGCGAGGATACCGAGCGCCGCATTGAGGGGCCGCTCATCGAGCTCGCTTACGAGCGCGACCTGCCGCTGGTCGCGACCAACGACGTCCACTTCCCGAAGAAGTCGATGTACGAGGCGCACGACGTGCTGCTCTGCATCGAGCAGGGCGCGCATATCGACGATCCCAACCGCCGCCGCCTGACGTCGGAGCACTATTTCAAGTCGGCGGCGGAGATGCGGGCGCTGTTCGCCGACATTCCCGAAGCCTGCGACAACACGCTGGTGATTGCCCGGCGCTGCGCCTACATGCCGGCGCCTCGCAAGCCGATCTTGCCGCGCTACACCAAGCTCGAAGGCCGGACCGAGGGCGAGGCGTTGCGCGATCTCGCGCGAAGCGGTCTCGACGAGTTGAAGGCGCTCGGCCGGTTGGCGGAGCACATCAGCTTCGAGAAGTACGGCGAACGGCTGACCTACGAACTCGACATGATCGAGAAGATGGGGTTCGCCGGCTACTTCCTGATCGTGGCCGACTTCATTCAGTGGGCCAAGGACAACGACGTGCCGGTCGGCCCGGGCCGCGGCTCTGGCGCGGGTTCGCTGGTCGCCTGGTCGCTCAAGATCACCGACCTCGATCCGCTGCGTTGGGGGCTGCTGTTCGAGCGCTTCCTCAATCCCGAGCGTGTGTCGATGCCCGACTTCGACATCGACTTCTGCCAGGACAAGCGCGACCGCGTGATCCGGTACGTGCGCGACGAATACGGGCACGATCGCGTCGCCGCCATCATTACCTTCGGCAAGCTGCAGGCCCGCGCTGTGCTGCGCGACGTCGGGCGCGTGCTGGGCATGCCCTACGGCCAGGTCGACCGGATCTGCAAGCTGGTGCCGAACAACCCGGCCAATCCGGTGACGCTTGCGAAGGCTCTGGAGACGGAGGAACTGCTCAAGGAGCAGTACAACGCCGACGAGGAGATCAAGCGCCTGATCGACCTCGCGCTGCAGCTCGAGGGTCTGTTCCGCAACGCCTCGACGCACGCCGCCGGCGTCGTGATCGGCGACCGGCCGCTCGACCAGCTCGTGCCGCTGTTCCGCGATACCGACAACCAGGATTCCCTGCCGGCCACCCAGTTCAACATGAAATGGGTCGAGACGGCGGGGCTGGTGAAGTTCGACTTCCTCGGCCTCAAGACGCTGACCGTGATCGAGAAGGCCTGGGACCTGATCGGGCGCGATCAGATCGACATTCCCCGGCTGCCGCTCGACAACCGCAAGACCTTCGAGTTGCTCTGCCGGGGTGACGGATCGGGCGTGTTCCAGCTGGAAGGCAACGGCATGCGCGACGTGCTGCGCCGGATGAAGCCCGACCGCTTCGAGGACATCATCGCCGTCGTGGCGCTCTATCGGCCGGGCCCGATGGAAAACATTCCGAGCTACATCAAGCGCAAGCATGGCGAGGAGGAGCCGGACTACCTGCATCCGCTGCTGGAAGGGATCCTGAAGGAGACCTACGGCATCATGATCTATCAGGAGCAGGTCATGCAGATCGCGCAGGTGCTGAGCGGCTATACGCTCGGCGGCGCCGACCTGCTTCGCCGCGCCATGGGCAAGAAGATCAAGGCCGAGATGGACGCCCAGCGGGCCAGCTTCGTCGAAGGCGCCGAGAAGAACGGAGTCGAAAAGGAGAGGGCCTCCTCGATCTTCGACCAGGTCGACAAGTTCGCGGGCTACGGCTTCAACAAGTCCCATGCCGCAGCCTATGCGCTGGTCTGCTACCAGACCGCTTATCTCAAGGCGAACCATCCGGTCGAGTTCTTCGCGGCCACGATGACCCTCGACATGGGCAACGTGGAAAAGCTCAACGGCTACCGCCGCGACCTAGACAAGCTCGGGGTCGAACTGCTGCCGCCGGACGTCAACAAGTCCTCGGCGGAGTTCACCGTCGAGAAGACCGAAGACGGCAAGAAGGCGATCCGCTACGCGCTCGCGGCCATCAAGGGCGTGGGCCGCGACGCGATGGTCCGCCTGACCGAGGAGCGCCTGGAGAAGGGGCCGTTCAAGGACCTGTTCGACTTCGCTGAGCGGCTTGACCAGCGCGTGATCAACAAGCGGCTTCTGGAAAGCCTGGTGAAGGCGGGCGGCTTCGACACGCTGAACAAGAACCGCGCCCAGACCTTTGCTGCCGTCGAGGCGCTGACGCGTCATTCCCAGGCGACGCATGAGTCGCGCGGCAGCAACCAGAACAACCTGTTCGGCGACGACACCGCCCAGCGCCGTCCGCAACTGCCCAAGGTGCCGGACTGGGCGCCGATGGAGCGGCTGCAGAACGAGTTCGCAGCCATCGGCTTCTATCTCTCGTCGCACCCGCTGGCTTCATACGAGCGCAGCCTGCAGCGGCTCGGGGTCTGCCGCGCGGCCGATCTCCCGGCGCTGCTGGCGCGTGGCACGCCCGGCCGCATCAAGCTCGCCGGCACCGTCATCGACCGCATGGAGCGCACGTCCGCCAAGGGCAATCGCTTCGCCTTCCTGCAATGCTCCGACCAGTCCGGCGCATTCGAGTGCGTGATGTTCAGCGAGCTTCTCAGTTCCAAGCGGAACCTCCTCGAGGCCGGGCAGGCCATCCTGATCTCGGTCGACGGCCGGCTCGATGGCGAGCAGGTGAAGCTCACGGCGCAGTCGGTCGAGAAGCTCGAGGATGCGGTCGCTAACTCCGCGGCCGGCCTGCGCATCGTGATCACCGATCCCGTCGCGCTCGAGGCGCTGCGCAAGGCGCTCGAGGGCAAGCGCGGGCGCGGGCGGGTCACCCTCGTCGTGCCGATGAACGAGGAGACCGATGCGGAGGTCACTTTGCCGGGCACCTATTCGATCGCCGGCGGCCTGCGCGACACGATCGGCAGCCTGCCGGGTGTCTCGCAGGTGGAGGAGATTTGAGCCGGCAGCCCGGCCTCTTCGAAACCGAAGCCGCAGCGCCGCCCAGGCGCCGGGCGGCTGGAGCCGGCGAGGTCCGCCCGGCGCGGGAGTCGCCCCTGCTCGAAGCGCCGCTGCTGCCG
Organism: uncultured Rhodospirillaceae bacterium; assembly: GCA_945952105.1. Classification (GTDB taxonomy): domain Bacteria; phylum Pseudomonadota; class Alphaproteobacteria; order Reyranellales; family Reyranellaceae; genus Reyranella. The sequence continues at coordinate 61,243 of CAMFGZ010000018.1, forward strand.
GTCGATATCCGGCTCGGGACGTCGTCGTGGTTCTTCCCAGGGTGGCGCGGTCTCGTCTACGACGGTGTCCACCCGCAGGTGACGCTGAGCCGCAAGGGGCTTGCGGCCTATGCCGAAATCCCGTTGCTGCGCACGGTCAGCCTCGACAGGACATTCTACGCGCCGATCTCGACGGCCGACTATGCGCGTTACGCCGGCCAGGTGCCGGAGCATTTCAACTTCGTCGTGAAGGCGCCAGCCATCGTCTGCGATGCCGTGATGCGCGACGAGGAGGGGCGGGGGAAAGTGCCCAATTCGCACTTCCTCGATGCCGCCGTGGCCACCCGGGAATTCGTCGTGCCCTGCCTGGAGGGGTTGAAGGCCAAGGCCGGCCCCCTGGTCTTCCAGGTCTCGCCCTTGCCTCGCAGCCTGGTCGAGGACTCCTCGCTCTTGATCGAGCGGCTGGAAGCCTTCTTCGCGACCCTGCCGCAAGAGCTGGGTGGCCAGAGGCCGATTTATGCGCTGGAACTGCGCAATCCCGAGCTGCTGACGCCGCGCCTGATGCGGATGCTGTCCCGCGCCGGGGTCCGCTATTGCGTGGGGCTGCATGACCGCATGCCCGAAGTCGAGCGGCAGGAAGCCGCCCTGAAGGCGCTGGACGGCGCCGAACCAGGTCCGCTGGTGGTCCGCTGGAACCTGCACCGGGGCTTTCTCTATCAGGCCGCCAAGCAGCGCTACGAGCCGTTCGACAAGCTGGTCGACGAGGATGGAGAGACCCGCCGGATCCTGGCCCGGATGGCTGCCACGGCCTTCAAGGCCGGCCGGAAGGTCTGGATAACGGCGAACAACAAGGCGGAGGGAAGTGCGCCGCTTTCGCTGCTCGAACTGGCGCGGGAGATCGCCAAATTGCTCGGCTAAGGCGTTGATATCGTTGGCGCTTGCAATTCCGGGCTCGAACCACTAGAAACGCGCCACTTCGCACGCGGGTTTGCGGTCGACGGGGAGACATCCCGGCGCTCGCTCCGGTGTTCCCATTCCGGGAACGACGCCCGCGGAGGTTCAACCGGAAAAGGAGAACGGCATGACCATGCCGACATTCACGATGCGCCAGCTGCTGGAAGCCGGCGTCCACTTCGGCCATCACACGCGCCGCTGGAACCCCAAGATGAAGCCGTACCTGTTCGGGGTGCGCAACGGGGTCCATATCATCGATCTCACCAAGACCGTGCCGCTGCTCGAGCAGGCGCTGCGCCAGGTTCGTGACGTCGTCGCCAGTGGCGGCCGCGTCCTGTTCGTCGGCACCAAGCCGGCGGCCGCCGACCGCGTGGCCGACGCCGCCAAGCGCTGCGGCCAGTACTACGTGAATCACCGCTGGCTGGGCGGCATGATCACGAACTGGAACACGATCTCGGCGTCGATCAAGCGCCTGCGCGAGCTCGACGAGCGCCTGAAGGGCGACGTCGTCGGCCTCACCAAGAAGGAACAGCTCGACCTGACGCGCGAGCGCGACAAGCTCGAGCGGTCGCTGGGCGGCATCAAGGAAATGGGCGGCACGCCCGACCTGCTGTTCATCATCGACACCAACAAGGAGGCCATCGCCGTCCTGGAAGCCCGCAAGCGCGGCATTCCGATCGTCGCCGTGGTCGACAGCAACTCCGATCCGGACGGCATCGATTTCCCGATCCCGGGCAACGACGACGCGATCCGCGCCGTGTCGCTCTATTGCGACCTGCTGGCGGGTTCGGTGCTCGATGGCATCCGCGCCGAGATCGCCGCCACCGGCGGTGACATCGGCGAGCTGAGCGAACAGCCCGCGGAGGAAGTTCCCGCGGCCGAGGCCCAGGCCGAGGCGGCACCGGCCGAGTAGTCCGGCCCCTCATTCAAGAGAACAGACGGGGCCGGTCGGAAGACCGGCCCTTGTTGTACCAAACGGAGCAAAACATGGCTGAGATCACTGCATCGCTCGTCAAGGAACTGCGCGAGAAGACCGGCGCGGGCATGATGGATTGCAAGAAGGCGCTGGGTGAAGTCGCCGGCGACATCGAGAAGGCGATCGACTGGCTGCGCACCAAGGGACTGTCGGCGGCCTCGAAGAAGGCCGGCCGCGTCGCTGCCGAGGGTCTCGTGGGCGTCGCCGCCGACGGTACCCGGGGTGCCGTCATCGAGGTCAATGCCGAAACAGATTTCGTCGGCCGCAACGACCAGTTCCAGAAGTTCGTCGCCGCGGCGACCAAGCTCGCGCTCGACAATGGCGGCGACCTCGCCAAGGTCGCGGCCGCGCCGTTCCCCGGCACGGGACGTGACGTCCAGGGCGAGCTCACGAACCTGATCGCCACGATCGGCGAGAACATGAGCCTGCGCCGCGCCGCATCGCTGTCGGTGTCCGACGGCGTGGTCGTGGCCTACACCCACAACGCGGTCGCGCCGGATCTCGGCAAGATCGGCGTGCTGGTGGCGCTCGAGTCGACCGGCGACAAGGCCGCGCTCGCCGGCTTGGCCAAGCAGCTCGCCATGCACGTCGCCGCGACCAACCCGCAGTCGCTGACGGTCGCCGAGCTGGATCAGGCCGCCATCGAGCGCGAGCGCGCGGTGCTGGCCGAAAAGGCCGGCCAGCAGGGCAAGACCGCGGAGATCGTGGCCAAGATGGTCGAGGGCGGCCTGCGCAAGTTCCACCAGGAAGTCGTGCTGCTGGAGCAGGCCTTCGTGATGGACGGCAAGACCAAGGTCTCGAAGGTCGTCGAGGACGCCGGAAAGACGGCCGGCGCGCCGGTCCGCCTCGCGGGCTTCCTGCGCTTCGCCCTGGGCGAGGGCATCGAGAAGAAATCTGAGGATTTCGCGGCCGAAGTGGCTGCCCAGCTCAAGAAGTAGTAGTAGAACCTACCGGCGCGCGGACATGTGGTCCGCGCGCCCACGACAAACGTAATCAGAGGCATCTGATGCCGTCGGGTCCCCGCTATCGCCGCGTCCTTCTCAAGCTCTCTGGCGAGGGGCTCATGGGGAATCGAGAGTACGGTCTCGATCCCGACATGGTCACCATGGTCGCACAGGAAGTGAAGGCCGTGCACGGAATGGGCGTGCAGGTCTGCCTGGTGATCGGCGGCGGCAACATCTTCCGTGGCGTATCGGCCGCAGCGTCGGGCATGGACCGCTCCAGCGGCGACTACATGGGCATGCTGGCGACCGTCATCAATTCATTGGCGATGCAGAGCGCGCTCGAACGCCAGGGCCTGCAGACCCGTGTCCAGTCGGCCATCCCGATGACGACGGTGTGCGAGCCCTATATCCGCCGCCGCGCCGCCCGCCATATGGAGAAGGGCAGGGTCGTGATCTTTGCGGCCGGCACCGGAAATCCGTTCTTCACGACCGATACCGCAGCAGCGCTCCGCGCCGCGGAGATGGGCGTCGACGCGCTTCTGAAGGGTACCCAGGTCGACGGGGTCTACTCGGCGGATCCGCGCAAGGACAAGACCGCGCAGCGATATGACACGCTCGGCTACATGGAAGTGCTGTCGCGCGATCTCCAGGTGATGGATGCTTCGGCGATCTCGCTTGCGCGCGAGAACCGTATCCCCATCATTGTCTTCGACATCCACAAGCCCGGCGCCTTCGCGCAGACGATGTGCGGCGAGGGCACCTTCACGATCATCAAGGACGAGGCCTGAACATGTCTGCCGATCTCAACGAGCTCGAGAAGCGCATGCATGGCGCGATGGACGCCCTTAAGAAGGAATTCGCCGGCCTGCGGACCGGCCGCGCCTCCGTCAACCTGCTCGACCCGGTCATGGTCGAAGCCTACGGCCAGCGCATGCCGCTGAACCAGGTCGGCACGGTGAGCGCGCCGGAGCCGCGCCTCCTCACCGTCAGCGTCTGGGACAAGGGTCTCGTGACGCCGACCGCCAAGGCGATCCGCGAGGCGGGCCTCGGCCTCAACCCGTCGCCGGACGGCCAGATGATCCGCATTCCGATTCCGGAGCTGACGACCGAGCGCCGCAACGAACTGGCGAAGCTGGCGCACAAGTACGCCGAGCAGGGCAAGGTCGCTGTCCGCAACGTCCGTCGCGACGGCATGGAAGCGCTCAAGAAGGCCGAGAAGGACCGCAAGATCTCGGAAGACGAGCATCGCCAGAAGTCCGACGAGGTGCAGAAACTCACCGACCGCTACGTCAAGCAGGTCGACGAGGTGCTGGCGCACAAGGAAAAAGAGATCAAGACGGTCTGATGTCCACCGCGCCGCTGCCCGTCAATCCCGATCAGGGTTCGGGACCCCAGCACGTCGCCATCATCATGGATGGCAATGGTCGGTGGGCGAAAGCACGTGGCCTGCCGCGCGTGGCGGGCCATCGTCGCGGGGCCGATGCGGTGCGGCGCGTGGTGCGCGGCGCCGGAGAGTTGGGCATTCCGGTCCTGACGCTGTTCGCCTTTTCGACCGAGAACTGGACGCGACCCGCCGACGAGGTCGCCGACCTGATGGGGTTGCTGCGCCATTACCTGCGCAACGAACTCGAAGAGTTGCGCAAGAACGGCGCGCGGCTGAGGGTCATCGGCAACCGCGACGGGCTGGCGGCCGACATCGTGCGCGACATCGTCGACGCCGAGAAAGTGACCTCCAGCAATGCGCGGATCGACGTCAACATCTGCATCAACTACGGCGCGCGAGACGAGATCGTGAGGGCCGCTCGCAACCTTGCACAGCAGGTCGCAAAGGGCGAGATCACGGTCGACGGCATCGACCAGCGCAGCTTCGAGCGCGAGCTGCTGACGGCCGGCGTGCCCGATCCGGATCTCCTGATCCGGACCAGCGGCGAGCAGAGGATCAGCAATTTCCTGCTCTGGCAGTGTGCCTACTCGGAGCTGGTTTTCGTCGACACGCTGTGGCCGGACTTCGGCAAGGAACACCTGGAACAGGCCATCGTGGAGTTCCGGCGGCGTGAGCGGCGCTATGGCGGCGTCGGAAGCTAAGGTCCCCGCGCCCCGCGGTGGGCGCTTCGCGGGTCTTCTGGTGCGGGCGCTTTCGGCCATCGTGCTGGCGCCCCTGCTGCTTGCGGCCGTCTGGTACGGCTTTCCGTGGATCGATCTGGTGGCGGCGCTGGCAGCGCCGGTCATGATCTTCGAATGGACGCGCCTGACCCGGGGGGCGCCCGCACTGCGTCTTCTGGCATGGACCTACAGCCTGGCCGCCCTGGTCGCGCTCCTGTGGCTGCGGCACCAGCCGGCATTCGGCCGCGAAACCCTTCTCTGGGTGCTCGTGTGCATCTTCGCGACGGATATCGGTGCCTACTTCGTGGGTCGCACCGCGGGTGGCGCGAAGCTCGCGCCACGCATCAGTCCCGGCAAGACCTGGTCGGGCCTGATCGGCGGCATGGCCTGGGCCGCTGTGGCGAGTGCGGTCGTGGGCTATGCATTCGGCCTTGGCCAAACCGTGCACCTGGCCATCGCAGGCGCTGCCGTGGCCGTGGTGGGGCAGGCAGGGGATCTCCTCGAGTCCGCGGCCAAGCGGCGCGCGGGCGTGAAGGACAGCGGCCGTATCATTCCCGGGCATGGTGGATTGCTCGACCGGGTCGACGGCCTTATGGCCGTGCTCGTCGCCGTGGCGATCGCCCGGCTCATCGCGGGCGATTCGTGGCCCTGGGCATGACGAAATGGATCGCGCCGTCGCCTGAGACCCCTCGGGGGATCACCATCCTGGGCTCGACCGGCTCGGTCGGGCAAAGCACGGTCGACCTCATTGAGCGCGACCCTGCCAGCTACCGGGTGGAAGCGCTGGTTGCGCACCGCTCGGTCGAGGCGCTGGCGGACCAGGCGAGGCGGCTGCACGCGAAGCTGGCGGTCGTGGCCGACCCCGAGCGCTACCGGGCGCTCAAGGAAGCGCTGGCGGGCACTTCGGTCGAAGTCGCTGCTGGTCCCGAGGCCGTGGTCGAGGCGGCCTCGCGTCCGGCTGAATGGGTGATGGCCGCCGTGGTCGGCTTCGCCGGCCTCGCGCCGACCCTGGTGGCGGCACGGAGGGGCGCGATGGTGGCGCTGGCCAACAAGGAAGCTCTGGTCTGCGCCGGGCGCCTGCTTCTGGAGGCGATCGAGCAGTCGGGGGGCGTCCTCCTGCCGGTCGATTCCGAGCATAACGCGATCTTCCAGGTCTTCGATCCCGGCCAGCGGCAGGCGGTCGACCGGCTGATCCTGACGGCCTCGGGCGGACCGTTCCGAAACTGGTCGCTGGCCGACATGGCCGAGGCGACTCCGGAACAGGCCCTGGCCCATCCCAACTGGGACATGGGCGACAAGATCTCGATCGATTCGGCAACGATGATGAACAAGGGGCTCGAGTTGATCGAAGCGCAGCTCCTGTTCGGCCTGCCCGAGGAGCAGGTCGAGATCGTCGTCCATCCGCAGTCGGTCATCCACTCGATGGTGGCCTATCGCGACGGCTCCGTGCTCGCCCAGCTCGGGACGGCCGACATGCGCATCCCGATCAGCCATGCGCTGGGCTGGCCCGCGCGCATCGATGGACCGTCGGCCAAGCTCGATTTCATGGCCGCGCCGGCGCTCACCTTCGAGCGGCCCGATTCCGGCCGCTTTCCGGCTCTACGGTTGGCCCGTGAAGCTCTGGTGACGGGAGGCCATGCCCCCATCGTGTTGAACGCGGCGAACGAGGCGGCGGTGGCGGCATTCCTGGCGCGCCGGATTCGCTTCCTCGACATCGCCCGGATCGTCGAGGATGTGATGGCGGGCTGGAATGGGATTTCCGACAGGGTGGATGCTCTGCAGCAGGTCCAGGCGGCGGACCTGGAAGCGCGCAGGCTGGCTGAGGATTTCTGCCGGGCCAAATCTCTAAGTATTTGAAGTTAAACGAGTTTAATGGTCGAGTAGGGCATGCAAAGCATCGTCAGCCTGTTTACGACATACCTGCCGTACTTCGTTCTGGTCCTGACGCTCCTGGTGTTCGTTCACGAGTATGGCCACTACTGGGTCGGCCGCCGCTTCGGCATCCATGCCGAGGTCTTCTCGATCGGATTCGGCCCCGAGATCTTCGGCTGGACGGACCGTAACGGCACGCGCTGGAAGGTCTCCATGATCCCGCTCGGCGGGTACGTGAAGTTCCTGGGCGACAACGACGCCACGAGTGCCACTCCGAGCGGCGAACCCCTGTCTCCCAGCGAGCGCAAGCGCGCCTTCTTCAGCCAGCCGCTCTACGCACGTGCCGCGGTCGTGCTGGGCGGGCCGATGGCCAATCTGCTTTTTGCATTCCTGCTTTTGACGGGTGTCTTCTTCTTCGCGGGCGAGCCCTACACGCCGAGTACCGTCGCCGTGCAGGTCGACGGGCCGGCGGCCAAGGCGGGCCTCCAGACGGGCGACGAGATCGTCCGCCTCGCCGACAAGCGCATCGACCGCTACGAAGATATCCAGGAAGCGCAATTTCTCTACTGGGCCAAGCCGATGCAGGTCGAATACCGGCGTGGCGGCCAGTTGTTACGGGGCGAGATTCAGCCGCAGTATTGCGAGCGCACCGACCGGCACAACAACACGCTGCGCTACGGCGACCTGGGCATCGATCAGTTCATCCGACCGGTGGTTGGCGGCTTCACGGCGAACAGCCCGGCCGAGGCCGCGGGCCTCAAGGTCGGTGACCTTCTGGTGGCGATCGACGGCAAGCCGGTCGACTACTTCTCGCGTATCCCCGAACTGATCGGCGCCCGGGGCGGCCAGCCGGTCCAGGTCCGGTACGAGCGCGACGGGCATTACGGTGAGACGACCATCACCCCCATTCTCGACAAGACGGTCGACTGTGCCGGCAAGGAGCAGGTTGTCGGACGGCTCCGCGTGCGCCCCGCGGCGGTGACAGAGCTGCGACACCACGGCGTCATCGGCGCCATGGGGGCAGGCGTGCGCGCCGTCTGGGGGATGACCTCGATGTTCTACACGTCGATGGGACAGATCCTGACGGCGACGCGCCCTGTGGATGAACTGGGCGGACCGATCCGCATCGCCAAGGCTGCGGGTGAGGCCTCGTATGCAGGCTGGGCCGGCATCCTCAATCTGGTCATCGCTCTTTCGGTGGTACTCGGCATCTTCAACCTGTTGCCGGTGCCGATGCTCGATGGCGGCCATCTCGCAATGTATGCCTATGAAGCGGTACGCGGAAAGCCGCTGAGCCTGCGGGCGCAGGAGGTGGGTCTGAAGCTGGGATTCGCGCTTGTGATCGGCATGGCGCTGATCGCAACTTTCAATGACATCAGGCTTTTGCTGCGCTGAGTTGAGGCGTCGGCGCTGCTTCGGAGCGGGGGACAAAAGGGGTGGCTTACTCCCCCTTGCCGGTCTAGAAAGCTGCGTTCACGTTTTTGACCATCGGCAGGTCTGACTGGCGCCGGGGGTGAGTTTGATCTTTCGTTGGGCCTTACTGGCCATTGTTGCAATCCTGTCCTTGAGCGCGCCGGCACACGCCCAACGTGGTGCTGCGGCCGGCGGTACGATTGCTGGCATCCAGATTCAGGGAAATGTCCGCGCGGAACCGGAAACAATCCGCTCGTATCTGCAGCTCAAGGTCGGCGAACCGTTCGACGCGGCCGCGGCCGACCGCTCGCTGAAGGCGCTGTTCGCGACCGGGTTGTTCTCGGACGTCGTGATCGAGATGCAGGGCTCGACCCTCGTCGTGAAGGTGACGGAAAATCCGATCATCAATCGCGTCGTCTTCGAGGGGAACAAGAAGATCGAGGACGACAAGCTGCGCGATGAAGTGCAGTCGAAGCCGCGCCAGGTCTACACCCGCGCGCGCGTGCAGGCCGATGTCGATCGCATCCTGACGATCTACCGCCGCAGCGGCCGTTACAACGCCTCCGTCGAGCCCAAGATCATCAATCTGGAACAGGGCCGCGTCGACCTGGTTTTCGAGATCAACGAAGGCGACGTCACCGGCGTGAAGCGCATCAGCTTCGTCGGTAACGAGGCTTTCGGCGACGGCACGCTGCGCGGCAAAATCCGGACCTCGGAGAGTGCCTGGTGGCGCTTCCTGTCGTCGGACGACCGGTTCGATCCGGACCGCCTGAACCTCGACCGTGAGCTCCTGCGCAAATTCTATCTGTCCGAGGGCTATGCCGACTTCCGCGTTGTCTCTGCGGTCGCGGAACTGGCGCCCAACCGCGAGGGGTTCTTCATCACCTTCACGATCAGTGAGGGCGAGCGCTACAAGTTCGGCAAGATCGACGTCACCAGCCGCTTCCAGGGCCTCGACACGGACGTCCTGCAGACGTTCCTCACCATCGCGCCGGGCGACTGGTACGACGCCGACGCCGTCGAGAAGTCGGTTTCGAATATCCAGGAGGCGGTGGGCTCGCTGGGCTACGCCTTCGTCGAAGTGCGACCGAACATCCGGCGCAACAAGGACAACAATACCGTCGACGTGACCTTCGACGTTCAGGAAGGCCCGCGCGTCTATGTCGAGCGCATCAACATCTCGGGCAACACCCGAACGCTCGACAAGGTCATTAGACGCGAGTTCCGCCTGGCCGAGGGCGATGCGTTCAGCACGGCCAAGGTCCGCCGCAGCCAGCAGCGTCTCCGGAACCTCGGCTTCTTCGAGAAGGTCGACGTCTCGGCCGCGCCCGGATCGTCGCCGGACAAGACCAACCTCGAGGTCCAGGTGGTCGAGCAGAGCACCGGCGAAATCTCGTTCGGCGCCGGCTATTCGACGACTGCCGGTATCGTGGGCGATATCGCGATCAAGGAACGCAATCTGCTGGGCAAGGGCCAGGAGGCGCGCCTAGGCCTCTCGCTCGGAACGCTGAGCACCTCGATCGACCTCGGATTCACCGAGCCGTACTTCATGGATCGGCAGATCTCGGCGGGCTTCGACATCTTCAGGACGTCGAACGATCGCCAGTCGATCGCGAGCTACAGCGACCGGAGCCTTGGCTTCGCGCTGCGCGCTGGCTGGGCCTACTCCGAGGAAATCCGCCAGATCCTGCGCTACACGCTGCGCCAGACCGACATCTACAACGTCCAACCCTGGGCTTCACCGCTCATCCAGCAGAGCTCGGGAACGCAGGTCGTTTCCGAACTCTCCGAGACGGTCCTCTGGGATACCCGCGACGTGCGCCTGAACACGACCAAGGGCTTCCTGGTGCGCAACACCATAGCGGTCGCCGGCGCGATCGGCACGGAGCAGTATCTCCGGACCACGGCCGATGCCGTCTACTACAAGTCGCTGTTCGAGGATTTCGTCTGGTCGATCGGTGGTTCGGCCGGTCTCGTGGCGCCCTATAACGGCTCCTACATCCGCCTGAACAACCTGTTCTTCATCGGCGGCGACACGATGCGCGGCTTCTCGGTCGGCGGTATCGGCCCACGCGACGCCAATACCACCGACTCTCTGGGTGGCCAGTTCTATTACACCGGCACGACCGAGCTGTCGTATCCGCTCCCCCTGGTACCCAAGGAGGTCGGGCTTCTGGGCAAGGCCTTCGTCGACGTGGGGTCGCTCTGGGGCGTGCAGGCGCAGAGCTACGCCGCCACGTCGGTGCTGACCTCCCAGCTGATGCGCGTCTCGACGGGCGTCGGCGTCCAGTGGGTCTCACCCTTCGGCCCGATCCGCATCGACTATGCAGTTCCGCTCAAGTACGAGTCGTGGGACAAGCAGCAGGCGATCCGCTTCAGCTTCGGTACACGCTTCTAGGCGGCAAGAGGCCACGGTCATGAACGCCCACACCGAAAATGCCAGTGCCGCCACGGCGACGTCCGTCGACATAAAGCGGATCCTGCAAATGATCCCGCATCGCTATCCGATGCTGATGGTCGACCGCGTCGTCGACATGCAGCTCGACCAGAGCGCCGTGGGCATCAAGAACGTCAGCATCAACGAGCCATTCTTCCAAGGGCATTTCCCGTCCGAGCCGGTCATGCCGGGAGTGCTGGTCGTCGAAGCGATGGCCCAGACGGCCTGCGTTCTCGTGGTCTCGACCTTCGGCGCCGACTCCGAGGGCAAGCTTGTCTATTTCATGTCGATCGACGGCGTGCGTTTCCGCCGGCCGGTCGTGCCGGGCGACAGGCTCGAATTGCACGTCCAGAAGATGCAGAGCCGCGCCAATGTCTGGAAGTTCTCCGGCAAGGCCATGGTCGAGGGCAAGGTAGCCGCCGAAGCGACCTTCGCCGCGATGATCCGCGACCGGTAGCAAGTAGACCCGTAGGGAGGGGATGATGCCCGATACCCAGGCCGCCAATTACCGCATGCTGCACACGATGATCCGCGTTCGGGATCTCGACAAGTCGCTGGCCTTCTACACCGGCCCGATGGGCATGAAGCTGTTGCGCAAGCGTGACGTGCCGGATGGCAAGTACAGCCTGGCCTTCGTGGGCTACGGCGACGAGCCCGAGCATTGCGTCGTGGAGCTCACCTACAACTGGGACCAGGAGAAGCCCTACGAGCTGGGTACCGGCTTCGGCCATCTCGCGATCGGCGTTCCCGATGCCTACAAGCTCTGCGAAGAAGTGGCGAAGGCCGGCGGCAAGGTCACGCGGCCGGCAGGTCCCGTCAAGTTCGGCACGACCGTGATCGCCTTCGTGGAAGACCCCGACGGCTACAAGATCGAATTGATCGAGAGGAAGGGGGGCTGAGCAAAGCTCAGCCTGGCAGCGGCGGGACATTGCCATCGGCAATGTCCGGGAGCGTCGATGAAAAAAGCCTTCAGGAAGCCCAATCCGCTTCGACCACATAAAAAAGGCCCGCACTTGCGGGCCTTATCCGTTTTTGCCGCCCAGCGTTTAGAAAAACCGCCAATTCGAGACGATCAGGGCCAGGACCGCGCCGGTGATTCCGGCGATGGCAACGAACATCCATGTCCTCACGCCGGGCGGGCGGACATTGTCGTTGGCCGGTTGACCAAGCCGCACGATGCGCTGCTTGGTCCTGGGTGTCTGGACGGCCGCCCAGGATGTTTCCCCCTGACGCGGCCCAAAAGATGATCTCACCATGCCGCTTCCCTCCCGGAGAGCGAACTAGCCCCGCATGTGGAGGGGCTTGTAGGGACGCTCGGTCTGACCGTTGTAGAGCTGACGCGGCCGGCCGATCTTCTGGTCCGGATCCTCGATCATCTCGTTCCACTGGGAAATCCAGCCGACCGTGCGAGCCACCGCGAAGAGAACGGTGAACATCGAGGTCGGGATGCCGATCGCGCGGAAAATGATGCCCGAGTAGAAGTCGACGTTTGGGTAGAGCTTCTTCGAAACGAAATACTCGTCCTTCAGCGCGATCTGCTCCATCTCCATGGCCAGCTCGAGCAGCGGGTCGTGGGTGATGCCGAGCGAGGTGAGCACCTCGTGACAGGTCTGGCGCATCACCTTGGCACGCGGATCGTAGTTCTTGTAGACGCGATGGCCGAAGCCCATCAGGCGGGTATGGTCGGCCTTGTCCTTCACGCGGCTCAGGAAGCCGGGGATGTTCTGCTTGCCGCCGATCTCGTGCAGCATGTTGATGACGGCCTCGTTGGCGCCGCCATGGCTAGGGCCCCACAGGGAGGCGATGCCGGCGGCGATGCAGGCGAACGGGTTGGCGCCGGACGAGCCTGCGAGACGGACGGTCGAGGTCGAGGCGTTCTGCTCATGATCGGCGTGCAGCATGAGAATGCGGTCCATCGCCTTCTCGACGATCGGGTTCACCTCGTACTCCTCGGCCGGCACCGAGAACATCATGCGCAGGAAGTTCGCGGCGTAGGAGAGGTCGTTGCGCGGGTACACGAACGGCTGGCCGACCGAGTACTTGTAGGCCATCGCGGCGATGGTCGGCATCTTCGCGACCAGGCGGTACGACGCGACCATGCGCTGATGCGGGTCGTGGATGTCGAGCGAGTCGTGATAGAAGGCCGAGAGGGCACCGACGACGCCGCAGCAGATCGCCATCGGATGGGCATCGCGGCGGAAGCCGCGATAGAACTGGCTGAGCTGCTCGTGAACCATCGTGTGGTTCGTGATGTCCTTGACGAACTTGTCCTTCTGCGCCTTGTTCGGCAGGTCGCCCTTCATCAGCAGGTAGGCGACTTCCATGAAGTCGCTCTGCTCGGCCAGCTCCGAGATGTTGTAGCCGCGGTGGAGGAGGAGGCCCTCGTCACCGTCGATGTAGGTGATCTTCGAGCCGCACGAGCCCGTCGAAGTGAAGCCCGGGTCGTATGTGAACATCCCGGACTCGCCGTAGAACTTGCGGACATCGACCAGACGCGGCCCGAGGGTGCCGTGGATGATCGGCATCTCGTAGGTCTTGCCGGTTTCGTTGTCGGTAAGCGTCGCGGTCGATTTGGCCATTGGATGAACTCTTTCGCAGGCTCGATTCGGGCAAGGCGCGTGGACCCCGCAGGGTGCCGTTCGCCGGTTCGCGGGCACCCTAACAAGCCCCCAAAGAAGGCGCAATTGTGCAGCCGCGCCGCTATTTCGCGGGGCGTAGAAAACGTGACAGGCGACCGTCGAGAAGGGCGAGTGCCGACCCGACCAGCAGCATGCCGGCGAACTGTTGCGGTTCCAGCCGCTCGCCCAGGACGAGGGCTCCAAGCCCGATGGCCGTGACAGGGATCAGGAACGTCACCAGCAGCAGGTTCGTCGGCCCCGCCACTGCAAGAATTCGGAAATACAGGACATATGCGAGCGCGGTCGACAGCAGCGCGAGGGCTGCGAGAGCCGCCCATGTCACGAGCGAAGGAGGCGCGGCCAGTTGCCAGGGACGGTCTACGACCAGCATGATCGCCAGAATCAACATGGCACTCGCCGCGACTTGGCCGGCAGCGGCGGCAGTTCGGCCAGTGCGACCTTGGCGAAGAAGAACGAGCCGCCCCACAGGACGGACAGTGACAACAACCAGATCCATATCCGCAGGCTCATGACGGCAGCCTGCCGGTCCGATGGCGGCCGATCTATCCGGCGGCCGCCGGCAATCGCGTCCCGCTTCGGGGAGGTGTTACTCCTAACCCTGGACCTGCACCTTGGCCCAGGTGTCCCGCAGCTCGATCGTGCGGTTGAACACCAGAGCCTTCGAGCGGCTCGCGAGGTCCTGGCAGAAATAGCCAAGCCGCTCGAACTGCACGGCTTCCCCTTGAGATACGTCGGCCAATGAGGGCTCCAGCAGCGCGCCCGACAGGACCTCGAGCGAGTTCGGGTTCAGGTCGGCGTCGAGATCGCCACCGACGCCCGGATCGGGGCGGTTGAAGAGCGTGCTGTACAATCGGACTTCGGCGGGAAGGGCATCCCGCGCGGAAACCCAGTGCAGAGTGGCCTTTACCTTTCGACCGTCCGGCGCGTCGCCGCCACGGCTCGCTGGATCGTAGGTGCAGCGCAGTTCGACGACGTTGCCATCAGCGTCCTTGATCACCTCGCGGCAGGTGACGAGATAAGCGTAGCGCAGCCTGACTTCCCGCCCGACCGCCAGCCGGAAGAATTTGTTCGACGGATTCTCCATGAAGTCGTCGCGCTCGACGAAAATCTCCCTGTGGAAGCGAAGGGTACGCGAGCCGGCGTCCGGATCTGCCGGGTGATTGACGGCCTCCAGCTCTTCGACGTGGTCTTCGGGAAAGTTCTCGATCACGAGCTTGAGCGGCCGCAGGACCGCCATGCGCCGCTGCGCTGCTCGATTGAGATGGTCGCGGATCGAGTGATCCAACATGGCGAGATCGACGACGCTGTTGGCTTTTGACATGCCGATACGCCGGACGAAGTCGCGGATCGCCTCCGGCGGCACGCCGCGGCGGCGCAGGCCTGCCAGCGTCGGCATGCGCGGATCGTCCCAGCCACTCACGATGCCGCGTCGCACCAGATCGGTCAGGTGGCGCTTGGACAGGACCGTGTAGCCGATGTTGAGGCGGGCGAATTCGGTCTGGCGCGGCCGCGCCGGCACCGGCAGGTGGTCGAGGAACCAGTCGTAAAGGGGACGATGGTCCGCGAACTCCAGGGTGCAAAGCGAGTGCGTGACATGTTCCAGCGCGTCGGACTGGCCATGTGCGAAATCATACGTCGGATAGATGCACCACTCGGTGCCGGTGCGCGGGTGAGACGCGTGCAGGATGCGATACAGAACGGGGTCGCGCAGGTTCATGTTGCCGGAAGCAAGGTCGATCTTCGCTCGCAGCACGCAGGCACCGTTGGGAAACTTGCCGGCGCGCATGTCGCGAAACAGGCCGAGATTCGTTTCCACCGAGCGATCGCGACCTGGCGAGGCGCGTCCCGGCTCGGTCAGCGTGCCGCGCATTGCGCGCATCTCATCGGGCGGGGTGTCGTCGACATAGGCAAGGCCGGCGCGAATGAGATGCTCGGCCCAGTCGTACAATGTCTGGAAATAGTCCGACGCATGATGCAGATGCTCGCCCCAGTCGAAGCCGAGCCAGTGCACGTCCCGCTTGATGGCGTCGATATATTCCTGCTCCTCCTTCACCGGATTGGTGTCGTCGAAGCGAAGGTGGCAGCGGCCGCCATATTCGGTCGCAATTCCGAAGTTCAGGCAGATCGACTTTGCGTGGCCGAGATGCAGATAGCCGTTCGGCTCCGGGGGAAAGCGCGTGACGATGCTCTGCACTTTGCCGCTAGCGAGATCGGATTGAACCAGGTCGCGAATGAAATCCCGGGTCTCTTCGTTCCCAGTGGCCTCAAGCATCGGCTTCTTGTCATCCATTTCTCTGTCAACCTCCACGCGGGTGCGTGCACGAACGAGCCAATCGTAACATGGCTGGCCTATCCAGCAGCCGCCAGCAACCGTACCTTGCTCTCGGCGGGCCCGAGCGCGGCCAGCACCTCGAAGATGCCGGGCGAAGTGGTCGAGCCGGTCAGCGCGACGCGGAGCGGCTGGGCGACCTGGCCGAGCTTTAGCCCGTTCGCCTCGGCGAATGCTCGAACGGCTTCTTCGATCGCCTTTTCATTCCAGTCGCCCGCCTGCGGCTCCAGCGCCGGCGCGAGCTTGGCCATGACGCTACGGGCCTCGGCCGTCAGCACGCCGACCGCCTTGTCGTCGGAGATCGGCGGAGCGCCCGCGCGCGCGTAGAAAACAAGATTGTCCGCGAGTTCGACCAGCGTGCGTGCGCGCGGCTTAACGCCGGTCAGCCCGCGCACGATGCGCTCGCGGCCGGCGTCGTCGACCTTGTCCCCGAGCTTCTCCTCGATACGCGGCAGCACCAGCGGCAGCAGCTCGTCATTCGGCATCTCGCGCAGATAGTGCGCGTTGAGGTTGGTGAGCTTGGCCATGTCGAAGCGCGAGGCCGAACGGCCGACGCCGTCGAGGTCGAACCATTCGATGGCCTGCCGGGTCGAGATGATCTCGTCGTCGCCATGGCCCCAGCCCAGCCGCAGCAGGTAGTTGCGCAGCGCCACCGGCAGGAAGCCCATGTCGCGATAGGCATCGACGCCGAGCGCGCCGTGACGCTTGCTGAGCTTGGCGCCGTCGGGTCCGTGGATCAGCGGGATATGCGCATAGACCGGCTCGGGCCAGTCCATGGCACGGATGATCTGGAGCTGGCGGAAGGCATTGTTCAGGTGGTCGTCGCCGCGGATCACGTGCGTCACGCCCATGTCGTGATCGTCGACGACGACGGCCAGCATGTAGGTCGGCGTGCCGTCCGCGCGCAGCAGGATCATGTCGTCGAGCTGGGCGTTCTCGACCGTGACTTCGCCCTGCACCGCGTCCTTGATGACCGTCTGGCCGGTCTGCGGCGCCCTCAGGCGCACGACCGGCTTCACGCCGGCGGGCGCCTCCTTCGGGTCGCGGTCGCGCCAGCGGCCGTCGTAGCGCATCGGCTTGCCGGCTGCCTTTTGCGCGGCGCGCATCTCGTCGAGTTCCTGCGGCGAGGCATAGCAATGATAGGCGTGACCACTGGCCAGCATTTCGAGGGCAACCTCGGCATGACGCCTGGCCCGCGAGAACTGGTAGGTGACCTCGCCGTCCCACGGCAGACCGAGCCACGACAGGCCGTCGAGGATCGCCTCGATCGCCGGCTCGGTCGAACGGGCGCGGTCGGTATCCTCGATGCGCAGCAGGTACTTGCCGCCGTGATGCCTGGCGAACAGCCAGTTGAACAGGGCCGTGCGGGCGCCGCCGATATGGAGGTAGCCGGTGGGCGAGGGGGCGAAGCGGGTAACGACGGTCATCGGCCTGGGGCTCGTGCTCGGGGAATGCGCTTTTGCCGCATTTCGGGCTAAAAAGCGCGCCGTAGGTAGGCGAGCGTCCCAAACGTGTCAAACCCGCGCGTCTGGATCCTGGAGCAGCTGGACGCCGAGCGCGGCCGGTGGATGCTGTGGCTGCCCGTCGCGCTGGGGCTGGGCATCGCCGTCTATTACGAACTGCCGAGCGAGCCGGCCGTCTGGGTCGGGCCGGCGCTCGCGGCCGTATCGATCGGCCTTGCCGTCCTGTCGCCTTCGGGAAGCTTCGCGCGAGCGCTTGCGATCGGCGCCGTCTCGGCCTCAGTAGGATTCGGCCTCGTCACATGGCGCACCGCCAGCCTGGCCGCGCCGACGCTCAGCCGGCCGCTGTTCAGCCTCAACGTGGAGGGCAGGGTGAGCGACATCCAGCGCCTGCCCGACGGCATGCGCGTCGTGCTCGAAGCCGTGCGTCTCAGGGGGAACGGCGTGCCACCGCCCGAGATGATGCCGGCGAAAGTGCGGGTCACGCTGAACCGGGGGGCGCCGCCGCTCACGATCGGCGATCGCCTTCTGGTGCTGGCCAACCTGTCGCCGCCGGCGGGGCCCGCATCCCCCGGCGCCTTCGATTTCCAGCGGGTCGCCTGGTACCAGCAGCTCGGCGCCGTCGGCTATGCGCTGGCGCCCGCGACCGTGATCGAGCGCGGTACGCCCGAGGGCTTCGTGCGCACGCTCGACGCCCTGCGTACCGACGTGGCCGCTCGCATTCTGAAGGTGCTGCCCGGGCCGGCGGGAGGCGTCGTTGCCTCGGTGCTGGTCGGCGAGCAGACGGCGGTCGACAAGGACGTGGCGCAAGCGATGCGCGATTCGGGTCTGGCGCACATCCTGTCGATCTCCGGCCTGCACATCGTCTTCGTGGTCGGCCTGGTGATGGGCCTCGTCCGCTACGGCATCGCGCTCGTGCCGCCAGTCGCGCTGCGTATCGATGCCAAGAAGGTGGCGGCCGTGCTCGCGTTGATGGCGGCGCTGTTCTACACGGCGCTCGCGGGTGCACCCGTGCCGGCCCAGCGTGCCTGTGCGATGGCGGCCTTCGCACTGCTCGCCATCCTGCTCGACCGAACCGCGCTTTCGCTGCGGCTGGTTGCCTGGTCGGCGGTGATCGTCCTCGTCATCGCGCCCGAATCGCTGACCGGTGCCTCCTTCCAGATGTCCTTCGCCGCCGTCGTCGCCCTGATCGCGGGGTGGGAGGCGGCCGCCAACTGGCGGCGCCGCCTGCACGAGCGCGCCGAACTCTCGCATCACCGCTGGGCATGGCGCATCGGTGCGGCGATCGCCGCCAGCCTGGTCACGACCCTGATCGCTTCAGTCGCCACCGGCGCCTTCGCGGCCTACCACTTCAACCGCCTGTCGCTGCTCGGCGTCGTTGCCAACCTGCTGGGCGTGCCGCTCACCGGCTTCTGGATCATGCCGTGGGGCCTGCTGGCCATGCTGCTGATGCCGTTCGGGCTCGAAGCCATCGCGCTCGTCCCGATGGGCTGGGGCGTCGATTGGCTGAACGCCATCGCCTTCCATGTCGCGGCCTGGCCTGAATCCGCGGTGCTGGTGCCGTCGCTGCCCGGCGCCAGCCTGTGGCTGCTCACCGCCGGCGGCCTCTGGCTCTGCCTGTGGCGCCGGCGCTGGCGCTATGCCGGGCTGCCGGTGGTGGCGATCGGCCTGATGCTCGGCCCACCGCCCGCGCCCGATCTGCTGATGAGCGAGGATGGCCGCGTGCTCGGCCTGCGTGACGACAAAGGAGTCGTGCACGTCGCCTCGACGCGCACCGACCGGTTCGTGAGCGATTCGTGGGCCCGCCGACAGGGGCAGGAAGGCGCCCGGCGCTGGACGGTGAGCGCCGACCAGGAGGCGGCCGGGCTCGGCTGCAACACCGGCCTCTGCCGCTGGCGCAAGGGGCCGTGGCGCATCGCCATGGTGAGCGACGAGAAGCGGCTCGCCGAAGCCTGCGCCTCGGCCGATATCGTCCTTTCGACCGTCGACGCGCAGGCCCGCTGCCGCGGCCCGCGCCTCGTGATCGACCGCCGCGATGCATGGAAAGACGGAGCGCATGCGCTGTGGCTGGACGATCTCACGGTGAGGCGCGAAACCGCCAACGGCCGTCGCGGCGACCGTCCCTGGGTACCCAACAGTTCGATGCGCCAGGGCGCCGTCAAGGCGCCGGGCGCCTAGTTGCTTCTTGCGTGTATTGGCAATATCTCCACCCATGCTGGTTGTACAGGCAAAGAGGGGGGCAACGAATGAAGTGGATCGGGATCGTATTGGTTCTGCTGCTGGCGGCCTGCAATCCGGCGGAGCGGATGAGCTACCAAGTGAAGGGCGTGGGGACGGGCTACGACACGATCAGGGAAGACAAGATACCGGGGGGATTCCGGGCGCAGGGTGTCTACGATCCCAAGGAAGCAAAAGTCAGTGCCGACGAGGTGAAGTGGCGGACGCTCTACAATGGCCTGCAGAGCGCGCAGAACGCGGGGTACGACCTGGCGACCTTTGCCGGCCCGGCATCGTCCACGCTCACGATAACGCGTTCCAGCCGCACGTATAGTTTCGTCGAGGGGCAGTATCCCGGCTTCGTCTATCTCGTGCGAGGCTACAAGTCGGATGGCGAGCATCCGGTAAACGCCCGGCCCATCGCGGCTCTGATGGATGAAGCCAACCGGCGCGCCTTCGCAGCAAAGAAACCGTGACGGCGCCGGGCCGTCCGGTGATCAGTTGTAGCGGCGATACAGGCCGGCGAGACGGCCCTGGATCTTGACGCGGTCAGGTCCGAAGATGCGCGTCTCGTAAGCGGCATTGGCGGGCTCCAAAGCGATCGACGCGCCTTTCTTGCGCAGCCGCTTCAAGGTCGCCTCGGTATCGTCGATCAATGCCACCACGATCTCTCCGGTCTCGGCGGTGTCGGAGCTCTTGATGATGGCGATGTCGCCATTCTGGATGCCGGCCTCGATCATCGAGTCACCCTGGACTTCCAGGCAGTAGTGCGCACCGGAGCCCAGCAGCGAGACGGGCACGTCGACGGTCGTCGAGTTGTCGCGCAACGCCTCGATCGGCGTGCCGGCGGCGATCCGGCCATACAGCGGCAGGCTGAGCGCCTGCGCCTCGTTGGCCGCTTGGATGGCGCCCGAAAGTGGCACGCGATCGGCACGCACGATCTGGGGCACGAAGCCTTCGCGGCCTTCCGCGAAGCCGGAGCGGCGCGCCTCGGCGAGCAGGGGAGTGACGTTCGGCGCCGGCAGGGCCGCGCTCTCGGGCAGCTTCACGACCTGCAGCGCGCGTGCACGATGCGGCAGGCGGCGCAGGAAGCCCCGCTCCTCCAGACCGGTGATCAGGCGATGGATGCCGGACTTCGACTTCAGCCGCAGCGCTTCCTTCATCTCGTCGAAGGACGGCGAGACGCCATCGTCGTTGAGACGCTTGTTGATGAAAAGGAGCAGTTCGTTTTGCTTGCGGGTTAGCACCGTCTTCTCCCCAGAACGCCTACCGGATTTAGGAACAAATCCTGAAACCCGGCACATGTTCTAGTTTGGTTCTGCCCGCGGGTCAAGTTATCCCGAGGAGAACGGGGAGAAGGCGGGGATCAGTAGTTGCCTGGAAGCCCTGTCAGATCGACGACCTGCACGATGTCTCCCGCCGTGCGCGCAGGATCGTGGGGCGGTCGGATCATCAGCCCGTCGCAGGCCGCCAGCACCGACAGCATCGAACTGTCCTGCACCGGATGCGGCTCGACGCCGAGCGATCCGTCGGCAGCCCGGCTGAGGCGGGACCGGACATAATCCTCGCGCTGGTCGTTCTGCTTCACGTCGACGGCGAGGCGGGCGGGCACGGTGCGCACCAGATCGCCGGTCTGACCCAGCATCCGTTCGAGCGCGGGTTTCAGGAACAGCAGCGCGCAGACCATGGTCGAGACGGGATTGCCCGGCAGGCCGAGCACGCGCGCACGGTCGCGCGCGGCGAACATCAGTGGCTTGCCGGGGCGCATGGCAATCTTCCAGAAATCCATGTCGAAGCCCCGAGCCTTCAGCGCGCCCTGCACGAGATCGTGGTCGCCGACCGAGGCGCCGCCCAGGGTGATGAGCAGGTCGTGCTGCGCGCCGGCTTCGATACAGCTTTCGATCAGCTTCGCATCGTCGCGCGCGATGTCGAACAGAGTGGGCTCGCCGCCCCAGCCGCGCACCAGCGCCGCCACGGAAATGCCCGACGAGGAGACGATCTGGTTCCGGCCAACCGGTTCGCCCGGCATGACGAGTTCGTCGCCGGTCGAAAGGATCGCGACTCGCGGCTTGCGATAGACGGAGAGCCAGGGGTGGTTCATCGCCGCCGCCAGCGCCACGTCGCGCGTGGTGAGCGTACGACCAGCGGCAAGCGGCGTGTCGCCGGTGCTGAAGTCGAGGCCGGCCCGGCGGATGTGGCGGCCGATGCGCGGCGCTTCGAGGATGGTGATCTTAGGCCCGTCGGCCCGGGTGTCTTCCTGGATGACGATCGAGTCGGCACCCATCGGCAGCGGTCCGCCGGTGAAGATGCGCACGGCTTCGCCCGGCTGAAGCGCCTGGTCGTAGGATCCGCCGGCCGGGGCCTGCCCGACGAGCGTCAGTACCGTCGGCACGGCCGGCACGTCGGTGGCGCGCACGGCATAGCCGTCCATTGCCGAGAGGTCGGCCGGTGGCTGTGTCAGGCGTGCTCGCGGCGGCGTGGCGAGCACGCGGCCGGCCGCGTCGGCGACCGACACCATCTCGGAGGGAAGGGCTTCGAAGGCCGCGATCACGCGGGCGTGGGCGTCACGAACGGAGAGCATTGTCGCCTCATTGGAGCGCGCCACTCCAGTGGCGCTCGAAACTATCGTCGAGAGGTAATGGGATGAGCGCAACTGGAGTTGCGCGCTCCAATGACGGTCATGCGCTCCACGTACCCGACTTGCCGCCGGACTTGTGGAGGAGCTTCACCTCGGAGATCACCATGCCGCGATCGACCGCCTTGCACATGTCGTAGACGGTGAGGGCGGCGACGGAGGCCGCCGTAAGCGCCTCCATCTCGACGCCCGTACGGCCCTTCAGCTTGCAGGTCGCCTCGATGTCGACCGCCTTGCGCTTCGGGTCGAGCGACAGCTTCACGTCGACCGACGACAGCGACAGCGGATGGCAGAGCGGGATCAGGTCGGGCGTCTTCTTCGCCGCCATGATGCCGGCAAGCTGCGCCACGGCGAGCACGTCGCCTTTCTTGGCCTTCTTGTCCCGGATCAGTTTTAGCGTCGCGGCCTGCATCGTGACGCTGGCACAGGCGACGGCGATGCGCTCGGTGATCTCCTTGTCGCCGACATCGACCATCCGGGCATTGCCGCCCTCGTCGAAATGGGTGAGCGCAGTCGCCTTGCGCTTCATGCCGCCTCGCGCACCAGGATCTCGCGCACCGCCGCCTCGACGTCGGGCTTGCGCATGAAGCTCTCTCCGATCAGGAACGCCGAGGCGCCGACCCTGGCCATGCGCGCGAGATCGGCCGGGGAGCCGAGGCCGCTCTCGGCCACCAGCACGCGATCCCTCGGGACCATGGGTGCGAGCTTCTCGGTCGTGGCGAGATCGACGGCCAGCGTCTTGAGGTTGCGGTTGTTCACGCCGAACAGGTCGGCATCGATCTTCAGGGCGCGCTGCAGCTCCTCGGCATCGTGCACCTCGACCAGCACGTCCATACCCCAGTCGTGCGCCAGTTTTGCCAGCTCCGAAGCCAGCGCATCGTCGAGGCAGGCCATGATCAGCAGGATGCAGTCGGCGCCCAGCGCGCGTGCTTCCGGCACCTGGTAGGGATCGATCATGAAGTCCTTGCGCAGTGCCGGGAGCTTCACGGCCGAACGTGCCTCAGTCAGGAACTCGTCCTTGCCCTGGAAGTAGGGCTCGTCGGTCAGGATCGAGAGACAGGTCGCGCCGCCGCGCTCATAGGCGCGGGCGAGGGAGGGCGGGTTGAAGTCGGGACGGATCAGGCCCTTGCTGGGCGAGGCCTTCTTGATCTCGGCGATCAGCCCGTATCGGCCGTCGGCGATGGTGGCCTTCAGCGCCTTGGCGAATCCGCGCGGCTTGTCGGCGGCGCGGGCGAGGGCTTCGACGTCCGCCAGCGAGCGCCTGGCCTTGCAGGCGGCGACGTGGACTTTCTTGTCCGCGACGATCCTGTCGAGCGTGTCGCTCATGCGCAAATCCTCTTCAAAGTCGCCAGCGCTTCGCGGGCCTTGCCGCTGTCGATCGACTGGGCGGCCATGGCGGCGCCTTCCTTCAGATCACGCGCCTTGCCCGCGACCATGATCGCGGCGGCGCTGTTCAGCAGCACGATATCGCGGAAGGCGTTCTTCTCGCCGCCCAGCAGCGCGTGAATCGCCTCGGCATTGTGCGCCGCATCGCCGCCCTTGAGCTGGTCGAGCGTTGCGCGCTTCACGCCGATCTCCTCGGGCGCGATCTCGATCTCGGTCACCTTGCCGTTCTCGAGCGAGGCGGCCCAGCTCGCCGTCGTGGTGGTGAGTTCGTCCATGCCGTCCTGGCCGTTCACGACCAAAGCGCGTTCGAGGCCGAGCTGGCCCAGTGCCTGTGCTACCGGCTTCAGCCAGCGGCGGTCGAACACGCCCACGAGCTGACGCTTCACCAGAGCGGGGTTCGACATGGGGCCCAGCAGGTTGAAGATGGTACGCGACGGCGCCAGCTCGACCCGGGGGCCGGCGACGTTGCGCATCGCGCTGTGATGGCGCGGCGCCATCAGGAAGCAGACCCTGGCCTCGGCCAGCGCCTTCTCCAGCGCCTCGATCGGCACTTCGAGGCCGATGCCCAGCGCCGACAGAACGTCGGCCGCGCCAGACTTGGAAGTGAAGGCCCGGTTGCCGTGCTTGGCCACGGGGATGCCGGCGCCCGCCACGACGAAGGCCGAACAGGAGGAGACGTTGTAGGTCCCATGGTGGTCGCCGCCGGTGCCCACGATGTCGATGGTGCCCTCGGGTGCCTTTACGCGCAGGACCTTCGCCCTAAGCGCACGCGAGCCGCCGGCAAGTTCCTCGGCCGTCTCGCCGCGAACCTTGAGGCCCATCAGGAAGGCGCCCATCTGGGCTGGAGTGGCGTTACCCGAGGTCATGATGTCGAAGGCGCGTTCCGCCTCGTCGATGCCCAGCGTCTCGCCGTTGCCCACCTTGGCCAGAAGGCCACGAAAATCGTCGATATCGCCGCTCACCCGAAACCCCGTACTTTGCCTCTTGCCGGTTCGGCCGGCGGGCGCGAAGCTATATCACATGGCTCAAGAACTCATCCTCAAGGTCACCGGCATGGATTGCGACGGCTGTGTAAAGGCCGTCACGCGTGCCGCCACCGGCGCGGGGACCGCGCCTCTCTCGGTCGACCTCAAGAGCGGGGAGATGCGTCTTCCCGCAGGCGCGGACGTACCGGCGATCACCAAGGCCATTCAGCGTGCGGGCTTCGGCGTCGCCGCCTAACAGGCTGAATTAGAAGGGTTTTCTATGACGTAAAACTTTCTCGTCATCGCCTTGTCAAATTCATAAGCATGCTTATCTTGAGGATACTTAAGAGGCATCGATGGAACTTCCCGAACGTAATCTCGGCTTTCTCCTGCACGACGTGGCGCGTCTGATGCGCAAGCGGTTCGAGCAGAATGCGCGGGGCCTGGGCCTGACCCGCTCGCAGTGCCAGGTCCTGGCTCACCTGGCGCGCAATGAGGGCATCCAGCAGAGCGGCCTGGCCGACATCCTCGAAATCGAGCCGATCACGCTGACCCGCCTGCTCGACAGGCTGGAGGAGGCGGGTTTCGTCGAGCGGCGCGCCCATCCGACCGACAGGCGCATCCGACAGCTCTTCCTGGCCGAGAAGGCCCACCCGCTTCTGGCCGACATATTCACCATTGGAGCCACGACCCGTGCCGAAGCGTTGGCAGGCGTGGCCGAAGCGGACCGCGATGAGCTGTTCGCCCTGCTCAGTCGCATGAAGTCGAATTTGCTGGCCAAGGCTTCGCCCCCGGCCGGCGAGAGGAGTGAGGAAATTGGCTAACAGAAGTTCATTCCGGCGGAGCGATCTCGCCGACGAGGTCGTCGCGCCCGCGCCGGTGGCCAACGATGCCGACCAGCTGGCGGCCGAGAAGCTGCTGCAGCGGTTCGACGCGACCGTGAAGCCGTCGGAAGAGAAAAAGGCGCGCAAACCGCGCAACCTGCGGCGCATCCTCCTGCTGCTAGGCCCGGCGGTGGTTCTGGCCGGCAGCCTGTTCGCTTATATGGCAGGCGGCCGCTATGTCTCGACCGACAATGCTTATGTCCATGCCGGCAAGCTGACCGTGGCGACCGACGTGTCCGGGATTGTCGCCAACGTGTCCGTGCACGAGAGCCAGTCAGTCGAGAAGGGGCAGGTCCTGTTCACGCTCGACCAGGAACCCTTCCGGATCGCTCTGGCCGGGGCCGAGGCCAATCTCGGCACCGTGCGGAACCAGATCGCGACACAGCAGGCAACGTATCGCCAGAAACTGGCGCAGATCGAGCAGGCCAAGACCGACATTGGCTTTTACGAAACCAATGCACAGCGCCAGCAGGATCTGCTGAAGCGGGGCGTTGCGGCCCAGGCGACTTTCGACCAGGCCAAGCGCGACCTGGACACGGCGCGTGAGCGGCTGTTGGTGGCGCAGAATGACGCCGACGCGGCGCTGGCGCAGCTTGGCGGACGTTCGGATTCGCCGGTCGAGCAGAATCCCAACTATCTGGCCGCCAAGGCCCAGGTGGACAAGGCACGCCGCGACCTCGACCACACGGTCGTGGTAGCGCCGATGCCCGGCATCGTCACCAACGTGGACGCGCTGCTGCCGGGTGAGTACCTGCCAGCGGCGCAGCCCGCTTTCAGCCTCGTTTCGACGCAGGACGTCTGGGTCGAGGCCAACCCCAAGGAATCCGACCTCGCGAACCTGAAGCCAGGCGACAAGGCGACGGTGTCGATCGACGCCTATCCCGGCCGCGAATGGAAGGCGACCGTCACCAGCCTGGCGCCGGCAACGGGCGCGGAGTTCTCCGTACTGCCGGCGCAGAATGCGACCGGCAACTGGGTGAAGGTCGTGCAGCGCGTGCCGATTCGACTCAACGTCGAGATGCCCGACGGAGCTCCGCCGCTGCGCACCGGCATGAGCGCCTACGTCGAGATCGACACCGGCCATCACCGCCAGCTCGCCGACCTGTTCAGCGGACTCTGAGCCGCTGGGGGCGCGCCACTCCAGTGGCGCGATCTTGCCTTGAACCAGGAGAATGATGCGCCACTGGAGTGGCGCGCCCCGGCACATGACCACCGCAACCAACATCGTCCCTAAAGCCATCGTCCCGCTGACGCTCTGCGTCATGCTGGCGACCATCATGCAGGCGTTGGACACGACCATAGCCAACGTGGCGCTGCCCTACATGCAGGGATCGCTTTCGGCGACGACCGACCAGATCAACTGGGTGCTGACCTCGTATATCGTGGCGGCCGCCATCGCGACGCCGGTGACGGGCTTCCTCGAGGCGCGCCTCGGCCGCAAGCGGCTGTTCCAGATCGCCGTTGCGGGATTCACCGGCGCCTCGGTGCTGTGCGGCATCGCGACGTCGCTGCCGGAAATGGTTTTGTTCCGCTTGCTGCAGGGCCTGTTCGGTGCCTCGTTGGTGCCGCTGTCGCAGGCGGTGCTGCTCGATTCCTATCCGAAGGAGAAGCACGGCTCCGCGATGGCGCTGTGGGGCATGGGCGTCATGGTGGGCCCCATCCTCGGCCCGACGCTCGGCGGCTGGCTGACCGAAGCCTACAACTGGCGCTGGGTCTTCTACATCAACGTTCCGATCGGTCTCATAACCTTCCTCGGCCTCTCCGCGTACCTGGAGGAGACGAAGAAGCGCCGCGAGTCGTTCGACTGGTTCGGCTTCCTGATGCTCAGCGTCGCCATCGGCTCGTTCCAGATGATGCTCGACCGCGGCGAGCAGATCGACTGGTTCTCATCGACGGAGATCGTGATCGAGGCGGTGCTGGCCGCGCTCGCCTTCTACCTGTTCCTCGTCCAGACCTTCACGGTGAAGAAGCCCTTCATCGATCCCAGTATCTTCAAGGACCGCAACTTCTCGGTCGGGCTGTGCTTCATCTTCGTGGTCGGCATCATCCTGCTGGCCTCGCTGGCGCTGATCACGCCCTATCTGCAGAACCTGATGGGCTATCCCGTCGTCAGCGCGGGCCTGATCCTGGCGCCGCGCGGCATGGGCACGATGCTGGCAATGATGATCGTGGGCCGTGTCATCAATCGCGTCGATCCTCGCCTCCTGCTGGCGGCCGGCCTTCTGCTCACGGCGGCGGTGCTGTGGGAGATGACCGGCTTCACGCCCAACGTTTCGGAATGGACGCTGATCCGCACCGGCGTGCTGCAGGGCATGGGGCTCGGCTTCATGTTCGTGCCGCTCTCGACCATCACCTTTGCGACCCTTCCGGGCCATTTGCGCACCCAGGGCACGGCGCTTTACAGCCTGATGCGCAATATCGGCTCGAGCATCGGCATCTCGATGGTCGTCTTCCTGCTGACCCGCAACACCCAGCTCGTCCACGCCGAACTGGCGGCACATGTGACGCCGTTCAACGACGCTCTCGCCCTGAGCGGCCCGGCGCAGTTCTGGAACATGGCGACCACGGTCGGCCGGGCGGCGCTGAACGCCGAAGTGACCAAACAGGCTGCCGTCGTGGCGTACGCCAACGATTTCAAGCTGATGATGCTGGTGGCGCTGCTGGCGCTCCCGCTGATCCTGCTTCTGCGCAAGGCCAAGGGACAGGGCAGCGCGGGCCACGCCGTACTGGAGTAGGGCCGGGCGCGCGCGACTCCAGTCGCGCGTCTTTGCTTATTCAAAGGATGATCGCGCCACTGGAGTGGCGCGCCCCCAGCGCTACTCGATTTTCACACCTGCATCCTGGATGATCTTGCGCCATTTCGTGTTCTCGATGGCGATATAGGCCTCGAACTCCTGGCGCGATTCCCTGGCGGGCACGAAGGACAGGCCCTTCATCTTCTCCAGCACCTCGGGATCCTTGAGGATGCGCATGACCTCGGCGCTGATCTTGTCGAGGATCGGCTCGGGCGTCTTTGCGGGGGCGGAAAGGCCGATCCAACCCACCGCGACGACGCCCTGGATGCCCTGTTCAGCGACAGTCGGCAGGTCGGGCAGGAAGGGCGAGCGTCGCTCGTCGGCGATGCCGATCGCTTTCACCTTGCCGGATCTCACCGGGCCGACCGCGCCGGGCACGGCATCGGACAGGAGCTGGATGTCGCCGCTCTGCAGCGCGAGCTGCGCCTCGGCATTGCCCTTGAAAGGCACGTGCGTGAGCTTGATGCCGGCCGCGCTCTTCAGCATCTCGACCGCGAGATGGCTGGCCGAACCGTTGCCGGAGGAGCCGTAGTTGAGATCGGCGCCTGCCTTGGCCTTCGCGACCAGATCGGAGACCGAGTTGATGCCGCTCTGCAGGCTGGTCATCAGCACCTGTGGTGTCAGTCCGATATTGGCGATCGGCGCGAAGTCCTTCTGCGGATCGTAGGGCAGCTTCGGATAGAGCGCCGGGCTGATCCCGTGGGTGGAGATCGTCACCATCAGCAGGGTGTAGCCGTCGGGCGATGCCTTGGCCGCGACGTCGGCTCCGATCTGTCCGCCCGCACCGGGGCGGTTCTCGGCGATGACCTGCTGGCCCAGCGCCCTGGTGAGCTGGTCGGCCATCATGCGCGCCAGGATGTCGGTCGCCTGGCCGGCCGGAAACGGCACGATGATGCGGATCGGTCTGGCCGGCCACGCCTGTGCGAAGGCCGGGGATGTTGCGAGGGAAGACGCGGCGGTCGCCGCAAGCGAGAGGACAAGCGTGCGGCGATCGATCATGGCGTTTCCTTCCGGCGGATCAGGCCGCCTTTTTCTTGTTCTGCTGGCTGGGATGATCCCCGGCGATCTTCAGGAAGTTCTCGAGGATCTTATGGCCGTGCTCCGAGGCGATGCTCTCGGGATGGAACTGCACGCCGTGGATCGGCAGCGACTTGTGGCGCAGTCCCATGATGATGTCGCCGGTCTCGGCGGTGACCTCGAGGTCCTTGGGGAAGTCCTTCCGGTCGACGATCAGCGAATGGTAGCGCGTCGCCTGGAAGGGCGAGGGCACGTCCTCGAACACGCTCTGGTTCCTGTGGGAGACGCCCGAGAGCTTGCCGTGCATCGGCATCGGTGCGCGCACGACATGGCCGCCGAACACCTGGCCGATCGCCTGGTGGCCGAGGCAGACGCCAAACAGCGGCACCTGTTCCTTCGCGGCGGCACGGATCAGGTCCATGCAGATGCCGGCCTCGTTGGGCGTGCAGGGGCCGGGCGAGAGCACGATGCCGGCCGGCTTCAGCGCCAGCGCCTCGTCGACCGTGATCTGGTCGTTGCGATGCACGACACAGCTCGCGCCGAGGTCGCCCAGGAAATGGACGAGGTTGTAGGTGAAGCTGTCGTAGTTATCGATCAGGAGAAGCATGGCCGGATATTAGCGGGCTGCGGGCCGCGCTGATAGTGCCAGCGAGGGAGCTTTCGCCTTACTTCGCCAGCTCCGGGAAATCCTCTTCCCGGAATTCGCCTGCGCCGCGCTGGTTTTCGGCGGCGCGTTTTTCCTCGTCGCGGCGGAGTTCGACGCGGCGGATCTTGCCGGAGATGGTTTTCGGCAGTTCGGCGAACTCCAGGCGGCGGACGCGCTTGAAGGGCGCCAACCGGCCGCGCAGGTGTTGGAAGATCGAGAGCGCGGTGGCGCGGTCGGCCTTGCCGCTGGCGGTCAGGGTTACGTAGGCCTTCGGTACCGCGAGCCGCATCGCGTCGGGGGCGGGCACGACGGCGGCCTCCGCTACGGCCGGATGCTCGATCAGCACGCTTTCGAGTTCAAAGGGACTGATCCGGTAGTCCGACGCCTTGAACACGTCGTCGGCGCGGCCGACATAGGTGAGGTAGCCGTCGGCATCGCGCGAGGCGACGTCGCCGGTGCGATAGACCGCGCCGGTGAGCGGTGCGATCGAGCCGTCATCCTGCTGGTAGCCCTGCATCAGGGCGGCGGGACGGTGCGCGAGATCGATGCAGATCTCGCCTTCCTCGGCGTCCTTGTCGTCGGCGTCGAGCAGGCGGATCTTGTAGCCGGGCAGGGGACGGCCCATCGAGCCGGGCTTGATCGGCTGGCCGGGCGGATTGCCGACTTGCGTGGTGGTCTCGGTCTGGCCGTAGAAGTCGCGGATGGTGAGGCCCCAGGCCTTCTCGACCTGCTCGATCACCTCCGGGTTCAGCGGCTCGCCGGCCGCAAGCACCTCGCGCAGCGAAGTCTTGCAGGCTTTGAGATCCTCCTGGATCAGCATGCGCCACACGGTCGGCGGTGCGCAGAGCGTCGTCACCTTGTTGGCGATGACGGCATCGAGCAGGTAGCGCGCGTTGAAGCGAGGTTGGTTGGCGATGAAGATCGTGGCGCCCGCGATCCACGGCGCGAAGAAGCAGCTCCAGGCATGCTTGGCCCACCCCGGCGAGGAGATGTTGAGATGCACGTCGCCCGGACGCAGGCCGAGCACGAAAACCGTCGTGAGATGGCCGACGGGATAGCTGCGATGGGAATGCAGCACCAGCTTGGGCTTCGCCGTCGTGCCCGACGTGAAGTAAAGCAGCATCGGATCGTCGGCCTGAGTCGGGCCGTCGGGCGTGAACTCGGCCGGATGGTCGAGCAGCTTCGCATAGGCATGCCAGCCGGCGGGTGCGTCGCCCACCGCGATGCGCGTCAGGCTCTTGTCGAACCCTTCGAACTTGGCCGCCTCGCCGGCGGCTGCCACGACATGGCGCGCGCGGCCACGCTCGAAGCGGTCGGCGAGATCGACCGGCGTCAGCAGAGTTGTCGCCGGAATGACGACGGCGCCAAGCTTCATGGCGGCCAGCATCACCTCCCAGAGCGGCGCGACGTTGCCCAGCATCAGCAACATGCGGTCACCGCGCTTGACGCCCAGCGCCCGCAAACCGTTGGCGACGCGATTGGAGCGTTCCGACAGCTCGGCGAAGGTGAGGCTCGCGGCGCCATCGCCGACGATCGTGAGCGCCGGCTGGTCGGCCTGCGGCCCGCGCGCCAGCTCGGCATCGAACCAGTCGAGCGCCCAGTTGAAGCGCTCCATCTCGGGCCAGCTGAAGTCGCGATAGGCCGCCTGGTAGTCGCCGCGCTGGGCCAGCAGGAATTCCCGCGCCGCCTTGTACGCCCCGATCGTATGAGCCCCGGCCGTCATCGCATGCCTCGCATCTTGTTTCCGCCCTTGTTGCGATCTTGGACACGGGCGTAGGGTGAGGGCAACAAGAAGAAAGTGCCCCCTTGGTCGTCGAGCCCCTGATCATCGCGCTGCTGCTCGCCGCGGCGCTGATGCATGCCACCTGGAACGCCATCCTGAAGTCGGATCAGTCGGACCGTCTGGCGACGTTCGGCTTGATCATGACGACCGGCACGGTGATGGGCCTCTGCATCGTACCTTTCGTGCCGATGATCGAGGGCGCGGCGTGGAAGTACCTGATCCTCTCGGTCGCCATCCACGTCGCCTACTATTTTTTCCTGCTGAAGGCCTATTCCTATGGCGACCTGAGCCACACCTATCCGATCGCACGCGGCCTCGGCCCGCTGCTGGTCGCGCTGGTGTCGGGCCGTTTCATCGGCGAGCACCTGCGCCCACAGGACATCGTGGGCGTCTTCCTGCTGAGTTTCGGTCTCGTGGCGCTGGCCCTGCCGCTGAAGAACGTCGTGCCGCGGCCGGGGAGCCGGCATGGGCTGGCGACGCTGTTCGCGGTCCTCACCGGAATCACCATCGCGGGCTACATCATTTCCGACGGCCTGGGCGTGCGCGCCGCCGGCGAGACCACGCAGCACCGCATCTCCTACATCGCCTGGTTGGCCGTGCTCGAAGGGCCGTGGCTGCTGGTGCTGGCCTTCTGGAAGCGGCCGGCGACGGTCTGGGCGCACATGAAGAAGACCTGGTATCGCGGCGTCGGCGGCGGCCTGATCGCCAATACGGGCTACGGCATCGCCATCTATGCGCTGGCACTGGGACCGATGGCCCATGTCGCGGCGCTGCGGGAGACTTCCGTCCTGTTCGGCGCCCTGATCGGCACGCTCGTCCTGGGGGAGCCTTTCGGGGGCCGTCGCGTGGCGGCGGCATTCGTGATCGTTTCAGGGCTTGTGCTGATGAACGGTCCGGCGCTCTTCTAGCGCCATGTCGACCCGAAATCTCGATCCCCTGATGGCACCCCGGTCGGTGGTCGCCATCGGCGCCAGCGAACGCCCCGGCTCGGTCGGCGCGGCGGTCACTCACAACCTCCTGGCGGGCGGGTTCCAGGGCGACGTCTACATGGTCAACCGCAAAGGCGGCACGATCGCCGGCCGCACGGTCTTCAAGCGCGTCTCCGACCTGCCCGGGCCGGCCGACCTTGCCGTCATCATGACGCCTGCCGAAACGATTCCTGCGCTGATCATTGCCTTGGGCGAAATGGGCACTCGCGCCGCCGTGGTGATCAGCGCCGGTCCGGGCAGCGGACCCGACGCGGGGGCGGTCAATGCACGCTGGCGCCAGCGCTTGCTGAACGCCGCCAGGCCCTACCTGCTGCGCGTCGTGGGGCCCAACTGCATCGGCTACGCCGCACCGCGCCTCGGCCTCAACGCGAGCTTCGGGCCCACGCGCCTGAAGGGCGGACGCATCGCCGCCGTCGCCCAGTCCGGCGCCGTGCTGGCCGGGCTCGCCGACTGGGGCGTGGCGCAGGGCATCGGCTTCTCGCACCTGATCTCCATGGGCGACATGGCCGACGTCGATTTTGGCGACGTGCTCGACATGCTGGCGCGGGATTACGAGACGCGCGCCGTGCTGATGTATGTCGAGGG
Source organism: uncultured Rhodospirillaceae bacterium (assembly GCA_945952105.1). Classification (GTDB taxonomy): domain Bacteria; phylum Pseudomonadota; class Alphaproteobacteria; order Reyranellales; family Reyranellaceae; genus Reyranella. The sequence continues at coordinate 94,251 of CAMFGZ010000018.1, forward strand.
CATCACCCATGCCCGCAAGTTCATGTCGGCGGCGCGCGGCGTGGCCCGCGTCAAGCCCGTCATCGTCCTGAAGGGAGGGCGTCATGCCGCCGCGGCGCAGGCGACGGCGTCGCATACCGGCTCGATGGCGGGCTCGGCCGCGGTCTATGACGCCGCCTTCGCTCGGGCGGGCCTGGTGCGCGTTCTCGGCCTCGGCGAGTTGTTCGACGCCGCGGAGACGCTGGGCCACAGCATCGCGCCCCGCAACGAACGCCTGGCAATCCTCACCAACGGAGGCGGCGCGGGCATCATCGCCACCGACCTGCTGATGGACGAGGGAGGCGAACTGGCGACATTGCTGCCGCGCACGATCGGCAACCTCGACAAGCAGATGCCGCGTGCCTGGTCGCACGCCAATCCCGTGGACATCGTGGGCGACGCCGACGGCGCACGCTACGCCGCGGCCTTGAACGGGCTGGCCGACGACCGCGGCGTCGGCGCGGTGCTGGCCATGAACGTGCCCACGGCGCTCACCTCTTCGGTCGAGGCTGCCCGTGCCATCGTGGGCGCAGCGGGCGCAAAGGTCGTGCCGGTGATCGGCTGCTGGATCGGCGGTCCGGAGGCGCAGGCCGGCCGTCATGTGCTGCACGAGGCCGGGATCCCGGCCTACGACACGCCGCTGCGCGCCGTACGCGGCTTCATGCACCTCGTCGAGTATCGCCGCGGCCAGCGCGCCCTGCAGCGCACGCCGCCCTCGGTGCCGGAGGTCCGCTCCGATGTCGGCCTGGTCCGCTCGATCGTGCAGGGCGCGCTCGCCGAGAAGCGTGCGGTGCTGACCGAACCGGAGGCCAAGCGCGTGCTGGCGGCCTATGGCATTCCCGTCGTGCCGACCGAGATTGTGCGCGACGCGGCCGAGGCGGCTGCCGCGGCTGTCCGGATCGGCTTTCCCGTGGCCGTGAAGATCCTGTCACGGGACATCGCGCACAAGAGCGACGTCGGCGGTGTGGCGCTCGACCTGATGTCCGAGCAGGCCGTGCTGGATGCCGTGCGCGAGATGACCGGCAAGATGCTGGTCATGGCCAACAAGGCCAGGATCGACGGCTTCGTGGTCCAGCCCACGATACGTCGTCCACATGCCGTCGAGCTTATCCTGGGTGCGGCCGAGGATGCGGTGTTCGGGCCGATCATCCTGGTCGGACACGGCGGCGTGGCGGCCGAGGTGATCGACGACAAGGCCCTGGCGCTGCCGCCACTCGATCCGGTACTGGCCGAGGATACGCTGAGCCGAACGCGCGTCGACCGGCTGCTGCGCGGCTATCGCGACCGCGCCCCGGCAGATCGCGGCGCGGTGGGCGAAGTGATGATCCGCCTGTCGCAGCTCATCGCCGATGTCGGCGAAATCGCCGAACTCGACATCAATCCGCTTCTGGCCGACGCCGACGGCGTGATCGCCCTCGACGCGCGCATCGTCGTGCGCCGTCCGCAGAAGGGACCCGAGCGGGCGGCGCGCTTCGCCATCCGGCCCTATCCGGTGGAGCTGGAGACCGAGATCGAGCATCGCGGGGAGAGGCTCCAACTGCGGCCCATCCGTCCAGACGACGAGCCGATGCTGCAGGCTTTCACGCGGCGCATGACGCCGGAGGACGTGCGCATGCGTTTCTTCGGTCCCTTGCGCGAAATGAGCCACGAGCTGGCGGCGCGTCTCACCCAGATCGACTACGACCGCGAGATGGCGTTCCTGCTGCTCGAAGGCGGCGAGGAACTCGTCGGCGTCGGGCGGCTCGTCGCCGATCCCGATTTCCAGCAGGCCGAATTCGCCTTGACGGTCGCCTCCGATCGGCAGGGGCGCGGCTACGGCGAGCTGCTGCTGCGTCACGTGCTGCAGTACGGCAAGTCGCGCGGCATGAAGCGCGTGGTCGGCCATGTTCTGCGCGAGAACCGCAAGATGCTCGATCTTGCCAAGCATCTCGGTTTCCGTCGCGAAAGCGGCCGCTCGGGCGAACCCGACATCCGGCTCGTCAAATCCCTGGCGAACGTGTAGCCGACGACCCGGAGGCACTCGATTAATTGAGGCAAAATAGTGGCCTTAGCCAATAGGTTAGGGCATAACTCTCATATGGCGTCGAGGAAGAACAGAAGCAGGAAGACGAACAGAAGGAGTCCGAAGCGGGGGCCCGGCTTCGTCGACCGTCTGATGTTCCGTTACGACGAACTCATGGCGTGGATTGCCGGGCATCGCTGGCACTCGATCGTCATCGCCGTGATCGTGCTGTTCTTCGCCAGCATCCTCGGTGGCTACTGGATCGCCGAGAGATTCGACCTGCGCGGCAGCGATCGCGTTGCGCGCGAGACGCTGGAAGACATGAAGCGTACGGCTGCATCGCAGTCCTCGTCGTCTCAGTCCGCCTCTTCACAGCAGCCCTCCATCAAGCCGCCGGGCACCGAGCCCAGATACTCTCGCATCGAGGATGTGCCGGGCTTTCCGAAATACTCCGAGGCAGATCCAGCCAAGCCCAGCCCGACTCTGGAAGAAAGGCCGCGTGCAAGGCAGGTCGCCGCGGCTTTCTCGGCCGAGCAGACCTGGCGTCGCAATGCCGTGCCGTTCCGCGATCTCAACAGCAAGCCGCTGGTCGCGATCGTCATCGACGATGTCGGCCTCGACCGCGCGCGCTCCAAGCGCGTGTGGGAGTTGCCTGGGCCGATGACGATGTCGTTCCTGCCATATGCCAAGGACCTGCCCGAGCAGAGCCGCGCGGCGCGGGCGCGGGGGCACGAGCTGATGCTGCACATGCCGATGGAGCCCAACGGCCGCAACGATCCGGGCCCGGGCGCCCTGATGGTCTCGATGTCCGATGCCGAACTGCGACAGCGGTTGCTGATCGCGCTGGAGAGCTTCAGCGGCTATGTCGGCATCAACAATCACATGGGCAGCCGCTTCACCGCCGTGAAGCCCGACATGGAGCTGGTGATGCGCCAGCTCAAGCCGCGCGGCCTGATGTTCCTGGATTCGCGCACGAGCCCGCAGTCTGTCGGCGACCAGACGGCACAGGAGATGGGCGTACCGTCGATCGTGCGTCACGTCTTCCTCGACGACGACGAAAGCATCGACGCCGTGAGGCGCAAGCTCGCCGAGACGGAGGCACTGGCGCGCCGCCAGGGCTTCGTCGTCGCCATTGGCCATCCGCACGACGCCACCATCCAGGCGCTCGCCGAATGGCTGTCGACGGTGCAGGGCAAGGGCCTCGCACTGGCGCCATCGACCGCGATATTGCGCAAGCGCAACGGTTGGGATTGAGTCGCCTCCCATAAAAGCTGGAGGAGGCGACGTGCGGTACAGGAAGCAGGCGATGATCGTGGCTCCGCAGCCCGAGCCGACGGAGGCGGGGGCCGACGTGCTGCGCGAGGGTGGCAACGCGGTCGATGCCGGTATCGCCTGCGCTCTGGTGCAGGGCGTCGTCGATCCGCAGATGTGCGGCATCGCGGGCTTCGGTTCTTGCGGCATCTACATGCCGGGAAAGAACTTCCACGGCTATATCGACGCCCACGCGCCGGCGCCGCTTGCGGCACGACCCGACATGTGGGCCGACTTGATCGAGAGCGAGGCGCGCGACGGCTACGGCTTCATCCTGAAGGGTCGGGTGAACGACATCGGCTACAAGTCGATCTGCGCGCCGGCCAATCTCAAGATGTACTACGACGCGCACAAGGAGCACGGCAGCCTGCCATGGTCGCGCATCGTCGAGCCGGCCATCGCCTGGGCCGAGAGCGGCTGGACCGTGCGGCCGCACGTCCATTTCTGGTGGGCCGACGACGGCGCTTTCGGCCGTGCGCCCAACTTCGAGCGCACCGGCTTCACCCCGGCCGCCCGCGCGCTCTACTGCCGTCCCGACGGCGTGCCGAAGCGGGTGGGCGACAGGGTCGTCAACCGCGACTACGGCCAGACGCTGCGCGCCATCGCCAAGGGCGGCGCCGACGTCTTCTATTCCGGCGAGATTGCGCAGGCGATCGCCGAGGACATGAAGAAGAACGACGCGCTGCTGTCTATCGAGGATCTCAAGGCCTGGAAGACCGTGCGCAATGCGCCGCTGTGGGGCGACTATCGTGGCTACAGGGTCTCGACCAACCAGCCGCCGGGCGGCGGCGTGATGCTGATCGAGATGCTGAACATCCTCGAGAACTTCGACATCGGTGCATTGGAGCACGGCTCGACCGAGCATCTGCGCATCGTGGCGGAGGCGATGAAGCGGGCGACGATCGACAAGGACGCCAAGGTCGGCGATCCGAAGTTCGTCACCGTGCCGGTCGAGGAGCTGACCTCGAAGGCCTATGCCAAGGCGATGGCGGGCGAGATCGCGCGGGGTGAGAAGGCGAGCGTGACGCGCTTCAACTCGGGCGCGGTCTCGAAGGACACGACGCACATCTCCGTCCTCGACAAGGACGGCAACTGTTTCACCATGACCCATTCGCTGGGCATGCCCTCCGGCGTGATCACACCGGGGCTGGGCTTCATGTACAACGGCTGCATGGGCGTGTTCGATCCGCGCCCGGGCCGTGCCGGCTCAATCGCGCCAGGCAAGGCCCGGTTCAGCTCGGTCGTACCCTCGATCATCTTCAAGGACGGCAAGCCGCACCTCATCATCGGAGCGCCGGGCGCCACGCAGATCGCCATGGGCGTGCTGCATGTCATCCTGAACGCGTTGGATTTCAACATGACGATGGTCGAGGCGGTGAGTGCGCCGCGCTTTTCCGCGACCTCCGACACGATCGACATCTCCAACCGCATCCAGGGCCGGGTCGAGCGCGAGCTGCAGGGGCAGGGCTATCCGGTCGTCCGCAGCCCCTACGGCTTCGGCTTTGCCGCGGTGCACGGCATCCGCATCCATGAAGACGGGCTGGATGGCGGCGCCGACCCCGGCCACGATGGCGTGGTGATCGCGGTCTAGTTCTACAGCGCAGGCAGATCCGGCGGCGGACGGCGGGCACGGGTTGCCTGCTCGTAGGCATAGGCGAAGCGGAGCAGCGCCGCCTCGCTCCAGGCACGGCCAGCGAAGGTGAGGCCGAGTGGATAGTCGGGCGTGTCGGTCTTGCCGACGCCGGAGATGAAGCCGGCCGGCACCTGCACGCTGGGATAGCCCGGCTTGGCGGCAATGCCGGAGCCACTGGCGCCAGGGAACACAACGGCGTCGAGCCGGTGCTGGCTCATATAGGCGTCCATGCCGCGCTCCTTGGCAGCCAGCAGATCCATCGCACGGGCCGACTTGTATTCCAGCTCTGAAAGGTCGCCGCGGGTCTGCTCGGCCGCGAGGAACAGATCCTGACCATAGCGCAATGTCCTGTCGGCATTTGCGGTGTTGAAGGCGATGATGTCGGCCATCGTCCTGATCTGTGTCTTCGTGGCCCAGTCGCGAAGGTACAGGTTCAGATCGCGCTTCAGCTCGTAGAGGAAGACCACGGAGGCGGGTCCTGCTGTGCCCTTGGCGGGGCTGAATGGATTGCGGTTGAGCACAGGCATCGTCGTGCCCGGGCCGCCGATCCAACCGATCGCCGGAATGGCGGCCCGTACGACCGTGGCCCCGAGGTCCTCCAGTACCCTGATCGCCTGCTCGATAACGCCCTTCGCGCGCGGCGACAGCGGCCCATAGAAGGGATCGTTGAGCGGATCGTTCGGGTCGCTCGGCACGCCGATGCGCGCGCCCTTCAGCCCATCCTTGTGGAGATCGGTGGTGTAGTCCTCCGGCCGCTGCAGCAGATGCGTCGCGGGATCGTCCGTATCGCGCGCCGCCAAAACGTTCAGCAGGATCGCCGAGTCGCGCACGGTACGCGTCAGGGGGCCGGCCGTGTCCTGGCTGTGCGAGATCGGAATGATGCCGCTGCGGCTGATCAGGCCGACCGTCGGCTTCACCGTGACGAGGCCATTCTGGGTGGCAGGGCTCAGCAGCGAGCCCGAGGTCTCGGTGCCTATGGCCGCGGCACAGAGGCCGGCCGCGACGGCGACGGCGGATCCGGCGCTCGAGCCGCCGGGCAATACCACCGGCGCATGGTCATCCATCAACTTGGGGGCGTAGGGGTTCCGGACCTGGCCGGCGATTGAGCTGTAACCTGAGGGCATGCCGACCGCGAGGATGTTGGCGAACTCGGTTAGGTTCGCCTTGCCCAGGATCACCGCACCAGCCTCTCGCAACCTCTTGATCACGGGCGCATCGTCCCTGGCGTGGGCGCCTCCCAGGGCGAGGGAGCCCGCGGTGGTCGGCTGCCGGTCGCCAGTGGCGATGTTGTCCTTCACCAGGATCGGCAAACCGGCGAGCGGCCGTCTGGCCGAGGGCTTCACGGTATCGAGGCTGGCGGCGATCGCCACGGCGTCGGGATTGGTCACCCGCACGGAGTTCAGGCCGGGCCCCTGGCGGTCATAGGCCTCGATGCGCGCGATGTAGGCCCGGGTGAGATCGCTCGAGGTGACGCGCCCCTGCGCCAGCGCGTCCTGCAGATCCGATAGCGGGGTGTTCTCCACCTCGACCGCCGCGGACTGCGCTGACACTGCTCCCGCGCCCACGGCCCCCCCTGCAGCGCCCAGGGCCACCGGCAGCATGGTCAGGTCGCGGCGCTTGAGGCCGCCGTCAGGCGGCGTGGAGCTATCCTTGGTCGGTTTGGTCACGGCAATCACCTGTGGTTTCCATTGCCAAGATGTACGGAGCAGTCATCTTTGCAAGATGAAGATGCTGCGCGTTGTCCGGCACACCGAGAGAATTCTCTGACGAACTACGGGCGGCTGCCGTCAATAATGTCTCGCATCATCGCGAGGTTCGCCACGCGACGCGCCATCCGCATCTTCATTGCATGAGGCCTGCGCCGCCCTAAACTCTATGACAAACGAAAGCAGAGGAAACGAACAATGGCGGTCACTGGGCGGCGGCGCGTACTTGCTGCCGGCATGGCATTGGCGGCGACGGCCGCATCTCGCGCGCAGGCGCAAGGCGCGTACCCCGACAAGGCGATCCGCCTGGTTCTCGGCTTTGCGCCGGGCGGGCCGACCGATCTCGCGGGCCGACTGCTGGCGCAGAAGCTGACGGAGATCCTCGGCCAGCAGGTCGTGGTCGACAACAAGCCCGGCGTCGCCGGCAACATCGCCTCGCAGATCGTCGCCGACGCCAAGCCCGACGGTTACACGCTGCTCGTCGGCACATCGATCATGGGCATCGTCCCTGCGCTCTACGAAAAGCTGCCCTACGACCCACTCAAGGGGCTGGAGGCGGTCGCCCATTTCACGACCGTGCCGATGATCGTCGTGGCGCCGACGGGAGGCATCGGCTCGATCGAGGAACTGGTAGCGGCGCTGCGCAAGGAGCCTGGCAAGTACTCCTATCCGTCGCCGGGCAACGGCAGCCTGATCCACATGGGAAGCCTGCTGCTGGCCCAGCGCGCCGGCGGCGACGCGCTGCACGTACCATACAAGGGATCGGCGCCAGCCATGCAGGACACGCTGGCGGGGCGGCACGCCTATCAGATCGACACGCTGGGCAGCAGCAAGAGCTTCGTCGACGCCGGGCGCCTGAAGATCCTGGCAGTCTGCGACACCAAGCGCGCGGCCGCGATGCCCGACGTGCCGACGGTCCAGGAAAAGACCGGCATCCCGCTTGAGATCATCACCTGGAACCTGATCTTCGCGCCGGCGGGAACACCGAGGCCGATCGTCGACAGGCTCAATGCCGCCATCAACGAGGCGGTCAAAAATCCCGATATGGCCGAGAGAGCCAAGGCGCTCGGCATCGATCTCGTCGAATCGACGCCGGCCTCCTCGAAGAAGTTCTACGAGGACCAGATGGCGCTGTGGGCTCCCATCGTTAAGGCCTCGGGCGCCAAAGTGGAATAGGGGGAAACGACATGAACGTCACACGGCGCGGCGCTTTTCTGGGCGCCTCACTCGCAGCGCTTACCGCTGGAACGCGCGCCTTGCCGGCGGCGGCTCAAGCCTATCCCGACAAGCCGATCCGCATGGTCATCCCTTTCGCCGCGGGCGGGCCGACCGACGTGGTGGGCCGCCTGCTGGCGCCTCGCGTCTCGGAAATCCTCGGCCAGCAGGTCGTGGTCGAGAACAAGCCGGGCGCGACCGGCAACATCGGCACGGCGATGGTCGCCGACGCCAAGCCGGACGGCTACACGATCTGCTTCAGCGCCTCGACCATGGCGATGGCACCGGCGCTCTACGGCAAGGCGCTGGGCTACGATCCCGTCAACGGGCTCGCGGCCGTCGCCTATGTCGCGAGCGCGCCGCTGATCCTGCTGGCGCCGGTGGAGGGCGCGAAGACCACGCCCGAGCTGGTGAGCATGCTGCGCAAGGATCCGGGCAAGTATTCCTACGCCTCCTCCGGCAATGGCGGGATGATCCATCTTGCGAGCTACCTGTTCGCAACGCGCGCCGGCGGCGATGCGCTGCACGTGCCCTATCGTGGTTCGGCACCCGGCATGGTGGACATGATCGCCGGCCGCCATGGCTTCCAGATCGACACTCTGCAGTCCAGCAAGGGCTTCATCGACGGCGGCAAGGTGCGGGTGCTGGGCGTTGCGGCCGACAAACGCCTGCCGCAGCTCCCCGACGTGCCGACGATCAGGGAGTCGACCGGCTTCGATTACTCGATCAACACCTGGTACGCGGTCTACGCGCCGGCCAAGACGCCGCGGCCGATCATCGACAAGCTCAACGCGGCCTTCAACCAGGCGCTGAAGCAGCCCGACATGGTGAAGAAGGCCAACGAACTGGCCCTGGAACTCGTCGATTCCACGCCGGAACAGGCGAAGAAGTTCTACGATGACCAGATGGCCTTCTGGGATCCCATCATCAAGCAGTCCGGCGCCAAGCCGGAATGACGGGGTCGGAAGCGTAGTTTAGCGTAACGGAGAAAGCGATGATCAAGTTCTACTACAACATGGCGCCGAACCCGATGAAGGTGGCGCTCTGCCTAGAGGAAATGGGCCTGCCCTACGAGCCCGTTCCGGTCGACACCCGGAAGGGCGAACAGCATTCCCCGGAATTCCTGGCGATCAACCCCAATGCAAAGGTGCCGGTCATCATCGACGACGGCGAGACCATCTTCGACAGCAACGCGATCCTGCTGTACCTCGGCGAGAAGACTGGAAAGTTCCTGCCGAAGAAGCGCGGGGAAATGCTGTCATGGCTCATGTTCGTGGCCTCGGGCATCGGCCCGTACTCCGGTCAGGCCGTTCACTTCCGCAACTTCGCGCCCGAGCCCAAGGAATACGCCGTCAACCGCTACACGTTCGAGGCGCAGCGTCATTGGGGCATTCTCGAAGCGCGCCTGGGCAAGCAGCAGTTCATGTGCGGCGACAGTTACAGCATCGTCGACATGGCGCTCTGGGGCTGGTCGCGGCTGATCCCCTTCGTGCTGGGGCCCGAAGCGCCGAAACAGTTCCCCAACCTGCAGCGCCACCTGGCCGAAGTCAGCGCCCGCCCGGCGGCCGTTCGCGCGCTCGCCCTCAAGGACAAGCACGCCTTCAAGGCCGAGATGGACGAGGCGGCGAAGCTCGCGATGTTCCCGCACCTCGGCAAGAAGGTCGCTTAAGGGACGACGGCAACCCGGGCTACATCATCCCGGGCTCGCCGAGATCCGTGCCGTCGATCATCCGGCTGTAGCGGAACGGCGTGGGATCGACGATCGGCGGGTCACCGGCAATGAGGTCGGCGGCCAACCGGCCGGCGCCAGGGCCGATTCCGAAGCCGTGCCCCGTGTAGCCGGTCGAGAGGAAGAGGCCGGGCAGGGGATCGACGGCGGAGATCACCGGGATGCCGTCGGGCGTCGAGTCGATCAGGCCGCCCCAGGCATGTGCCACCTTCAGGCCCTTGAGCGCCGGATAGTGATCGCCCAGCCGGGTGAGGCCGCGCTCGACCAGCACCGGATCGGCCGCGGGATCGAGCGTCCGCTGGCGCTCGAAGGGCGTTTCGAGGTCGAACGACCAGTTGGCGAATGATTCAGGCCCTTCGAGGAAAGAGCGGCCGATGCCGAAGGTGAGGCCGGCGCGACGCTTCTTGAAGGTCGGCCAGAATTGTCGCGCATAGAGCAGGCCCTGCGGCGAGAGTTCGACGAGCCCGCGGCCGCCCAGACCGACCGTGTAGCCGCCGTCGAGCCGGCGCCGGATCGTGACGTCGGGCATGGAAAGGCCGCCATCCGTCACTTCCGGCGCCGCAGTCGTGGCGAAGGAGGTCGAGCGCACGCTGGCCTGTGCGAGCCGAAGATCGTGACGGCGACAGAAGAGGGAGCTCCAGGCGCCACCGGCCAGCAGGACGGTTTGCGTGCGGATGATCCCATGTTCGGTGACGACGCCCGCGACCTTGCCGCCCGCGATGTCGAGGCCGCGTGCGGCACAGTTCTGGTGCAGCGTGGCGCCGAGCCTGCGCGCGCCCTCGGCGATGGCGGGCCCGGCCAGAGAAGGCTCGGCGCGCCCGTCGGTCGGCGAATGCACGCCGCCGATCCACGCGCCGGTACTGCCCCGCGTCAGCTCCTTCGCCTCGGCGCCGCTCAATACCCGGCTGTGCATCTGATAGTCGCGCGCCTTGAGCGTCCAGGCCTCCCACTGCGCGAAATCATCGGCCCGGGTCGTGACATAGAGGAGGCCGGTGCGGCGGAAACCGGTCTCGGCACCAAGCTCGCGGGAGAGATCGCCCCAGATCTCCAGGCTCTTCATGGCCAGCGGCAGTTCGCGCAGGTCGCGATGCTGCTGGCGGCACCAGCCCCAGTTGCGGCTGGTCTGCTCGCCGCCGAACACGCCTTTTTCGAGGAGCGCAACCTTGTGGCCCTTCTTGGAGAGCCACCAGGCCGCGGTGCTGCCGGCGATACCGCCGCCGATCACCACGATTTCGGCCGAGGTGGGGAGATTCTCGTCGCCGACGACGGGCTGGACGGGTGGGGACATCGAACTTCCTGGGCTGAGCGCGTGGCGGAACAGTGTAGCGCACGCTTTACGCGCCGGAACCCGGCGCGGTACCTTCCGGACCCTAAAAGGAGCCCCCAATGGACCTGACGTTCGGCAAGGAAGAACTCGCCTTCCAGAGTGAAGTACGCGATTGGCTGAAGGAGAATCTGACGCCCGAGATCGTTGGCGAGATCAAGGTCGGCCGTAACGCCTACATGCCGAAGGAACGGCTGATCGACTGGCAGAAGCGCCTGGCCAAGAAGGGTTGGCTCTGCACCGGCTGGCCCAAGGAATTCGGCGGCCCGGGCTTCACCACCACGCAGAAGTACATCTTCGAGATGGAGATGGCGAAGGCCGGCGCGCCGGGCACCTCGCCCTTCGGTCCCAAGATGTGCGCGCCGGTGATCATGAAGTACGGCTCGGCCGAGCAGAAGGCGCGCCACCTGCCACCGATGCTGAATTCCGACCTGATCTGGTGCCAGGGCTATTCCGAGCCGGGCTCCGGCTCCGATCTGGCGTCGCTCCGCACCAAGGCGGTGCGTGAGGGCGACTTCTACATCGTGAACGGCCAGAAGACCTGGACGACCCTGGCGCAGACCGCCGACTGGATCTTCTGCCTGGTGCGCACGTCGAACGAGGGCAAGCCGCAGGAGGGCATCTCCTTCCTGCTGATCGACATGAAGACTCCGGGCATTTCGGTCGAGCCGATCATCACCGCCGACGGCAACCGCGCCGGCACGCAGGAAGTGAACTCGGTCTTCTTCACTGACGTGAAGGTGCCGGTCGAGAACCGCGTGGGTGAGGAGAACAAGGGCTGGACCTACGCCAAGTACCTGCTGGAGTTCGAGCGCGGCGGCAATCCCTACAGCCCGCGCCTGCGTTCGGGCTTCGAGCGCCTGAAGCGGCTCGCGCAGGCGATGCCGGAAGGCGAGGATTCGATCCTGGCCGACGCGGCCTGGCGCGAGAAGCTCGCGCGAATGGACATCGAGATCTCCGGCCTCGAGATGTTCGAGCAGGAGTTCTATTCCAAGCTCGCCTCCGGCCAGAACCCGGGCCCGCTTTCATCGATGATCAAGCTGCGCGGGACCGAGGTGATGCAGCAGGTCCAGGAATTTGCCGTCGAGGCGGCGGGCTATTATGCCCAGCCGTTCCCCGAGCAGCGTGCCTGGAATGCGAACGTCGAGCCGATCGGCCCCGAGGGCGCCGACGTGCTGGCGCCGCGCTACTTCAACGGCCGCAAGATGACGATCTACGGCGGTTCGTCGGAAGTGCAGCGCGGGATCATGTCGAAGGTGATGCTGGGCCTTTAGATCTGTCGTCCTGAGCAAAGCGAAGGACCTCACGTAACGATCACAGTACCCTGTCGAAGCGCTGGATCCTCTGCTTCGCTCGGGATGAAAAGATAGGGCAAGGAAATGCGTCTAGCCTTCAACGATCAGGAACTGGCCTTCCAGCAGGAAGTGCGCGAGTGGATTGCGGCCAACATGCCGCCGGAAGTGGCGGAGGAGAGCCGCCGCAGCCGCAGCAGCCACGTCTCCAAGGAGCGGCTGGTCCAGTGGCAGAAGAAGCTCGCGAGCAAGGGCTGGCTCTGCCCCAACTGGCCGAAGGAATATGGCGGGCCGGGCTGGACCTCGACGCAGAAGTTCATCTTCGAGATGGAGATGGCGCGCGCCGATTCGCCGTATCTCTCGTCGTTCAGCATCAAGATGGTGGCGCCGGTCCTGATGAAGTTCGGCAGCGAGGCGCAGAAGAAGCGCTTCCTGCCGAAGATCGCCGCCGCCGAGGAACTATGGTGCCAGGGCTACTCCGAACCGGGCTCGGGTTCCGACCTCGCTTCCTTGCGTACCAAGGCCGAGCGACAGGGCGACCACTACGTCGTCAACGGTCAGAAGATCTGGACGACCAACGCGCATTTCGCCGACTGGATCTTCTGCCTCGTGCGCACCTCGAATGAGGGCAAGCGCCAGGAGGGCATCTCCTTCCTGCTGATCGACATGAAGTCGCCGGGCATCACGCTCGATCCCATCTACCTGGTCGACGGCACGCGAACGCCGATGCGCCATGAGGTCAACCAGGTCTTCTTCACCGACGTGAAGGTGCCGGTCGAGAACCTGGTGGGCGAAGAGAACAAGGGCTGGACCTACGCCAAGTTCCTGCTCGAGTTCGAGCGCGGCGGCCAGGCCTTCGGGCCGCGGCTGCGCAAGGCGTTCCGCCACCTGCAGACCCTGTCGAGGACGCAGATGAACGAGGGCCAGTCGCTCTCGGGCGACCCGCAATGGCGCGAGAAGATGGCGGCCGTCGAAATGGAGATCGATGCCATCGAGATGAACGAGTTGATGTTCTATTCGAGCCTCAAGACCGGCGACGCACCTGGCAACATGGGGTCGGTCGTGAAGATGCGCGGTACCGAGGTCGGCCAAAAGGTGACCGAACTTGCGGTCGAAGCGGTCGGCTGGTACGGCACGCCTTTCACCGAGCTGCGCAACTACGACAGCAACGTGGTCCCGGTTGGCGGCGAATATGTCGACGATGTCTCGCCGCGCTACTTCAACACGCGCAAGACCACGATCTATGGCGGCTCTTCGGAAGTTCAGCGCAACGTGCTGGCGAAGGCGATGCTCGGCCTCTGAGGCGGGCATCGCGTGAGCGGCGCGAAGAAGGCGGTCTTCTACGCGGTCCTGGCGGCCATCGTCCTGGCGGCGCTGGAGATCGCGTCGTCCGCGTTCCTCTATGTCGTGAACAAGGACAGTATCGCCAGCCTGCCCGGAGCGCCGTCCGAGCCGGCAACCTTCCTGGCTGTCCGGACGGGGTTGAGCTTGCTGTTCCCGGGTACCTTTCCCGACCCGGCGACCTACCGGCGCATGACGCGCTTGCCGGCAGGTTTCTTCGCCGAGGACCCGGAGCAGGGGTATCGGGCCAATCCGGGCCGCTACATCTTTCGCTACAGCGGACTTAAGCAGGGAAAGTCAGAGCATCTCGACGCCGTCGTGACGGTCAGCGCCGACGGAACGAGATCCACTGGCAACGCGCGGGCGGATGCCGCAAGGCGCATTTTCGTCCTGGGCGATTCCTACGTGTTCGGCGATGGCGTCAACGACGAGCAGACTTTCAGCTTCCTGCTGCAGACGGCTTTTCCGGATGCCAGCGTGCATCTTCATGCACTGGCGGGTTACTCCTGGGCCAATGCGCTGGTCACGATGGAGCGGATCAAGGACCGGATCCGTCCCGGCGACATCGTCGTCCTAGGCTATGCCTATTACTACAAGGAACGCCATGTCGCCGCGCCGTCACGGCTGCGCAGCATCCGCGACTGGATGGCCTCTACCTTTCCCGACGTCGAACTCGACCCGAAAGACAGGCTGATCCGCGCGCGGCTGGACGGCGGCAATCGCCTGATCCTCGACACGATCCCGATGCACTGCAAGTTTGATCCGGCCTACTGCAACGGCCCCGCACCCAGCCCCGACTATGTCGACAGGGTATCGAGCGAACTCCTGCGGGCGATCGCCTCGAAGACGCGCGAGAAGATCGTTCTTCTCCACATGTTCGGCCCGAAGAACGATCCCGTCCTTCGCGACCTGCCAGCCAACGTCGAGCTGATCGCGGCGACGCCGCAGGATTTCAGCTACGTCATGCAGGACAACATCATGGGTCTCGACGATCACGGCGGACCCTATTGGCACTATGCGATGTATTCCAGGCTGAAGCCTGTCATCCCGCCGCCCGGGGCCGCACGGCAATGACGCCTTCGGTGCGCGCCCGAACCTCCGGCGTCGCGAGGCAGGAGACCAGCGCCTCGTAGCCCGGCGTCCCGGGATGAGGTGCCACGCGAAACGGCGGGCTGTGATTGGCGGGGCAAAAAAGGATTGTCTCGCCGGCGCCGACCGCGTCGAGATCCAGGATCGAGTTCGACCGGGTCATTACGAACAGCGGCGGCGTGCCGTGTTCGCGTCGGCGCAGATGGGCGATCAGCGCCTCCTGCGTCGGCCTGTCGAGACCCTGTTCCACCAGGTCGACCACGATGGGATTCGAGGTTTCGAGACCGGCGAAGAGCGCCCGAAGGGCCGGCGAGTCGGTCGCGCCATCCTGCACGAGCAAGGCGATCGTCGGCTCGATGTTCGATTGCGAGGATGGATTGGCGGTCCGGTCGAGGCCGAGGAAAATGCCGTCGAGTTCCTCGGCCAGCCGCATCGCCAGCCGCGTCTTGCCGCTGCCCAGCGGGCCGGTGATGTAGGTGAGGGGCCGGATGTCACGCAGTTCGAAGCGCTCGCCGCCCCAGGGCCAGGGAAGATCAAACGAGACGCTGAGGCCGGTCGGAGGCGCGAGCAGACGCGCCAGCTCGCCTACCGTTGGCGTCTGCCCGCGCGCAAGGTCGCTGCGCAAGCCACGCAGACGGTCGAGAGCGTCCACCACCTCGTTCAGCCGTGCTTCGAGCGTGGACTGGTGCGCGGCAAGTGCCGGTTCCAGCCCGCTTGCATCGCCGGTGAGCACGCGCGCCACTTGGGCAAGGCTGAAGCCCAGGGTACGCAGGGTGACTATCTCCGAGGCGCGCTCCATGTCCTTCGGTCCATAGGCGCGCCAACCCGATTCGGAGCGAACGGGCGCGATGAGTCCACGCTGCTCGTAGAGTCGCAATGCCTTGCTCGAGACGCCGAGACGACGTGCCGCCTCGGATGGGTTCAGGAATGCGCCGAAAGAGTTCACGATCCGCCTCGCTTGTCGATCGTAGCCTTATGAAGGTGGTCCCAAGGGCCGGGTCAACAGGCTTTTCCGCCCACAGCATCCGTCATCTGGGGCACAATCGAGGAAACCACGCGAAGGACACGCCCCATGGATTACCGCAATCTCGGCCGGGCCGGCCTGAAAGTCTCAGAGATCTGTCTCGGCACGATGACCTTTGGCAACGGCGCCGACCAGGAGGGTGCGACGAGGATGGTGAACGCCGCACTCGATGCGGGCGTCACGTTTTTCGATACCGCGAATTCCTATGTCGGCGGCACGTCGGAGACGATGCTCGGCATCGCGCTGAAGGGGCGGCGGGAGGACGCCATCATCGCCTCCAAGTTCTTCAATCCGATGGGCGGTCGGCCCAACGATTCGGGCATGTCGCGGCTGCACATCAAGCAGCAGATCGAGGGTTCCCTGAAGCGGTTGCAGACCGACTATATCGACATCTACTACATCCATCACGTCGACCATCAGACACCGCTCGAGGAGATGCTGCGCGCGCTCGACGATCTCGTGCGTGAGGGCAAGATCCTCTACACCGCCTGCTCGAACTTCGAGGCGTGGCGCCTGATGGAGGCGCTGTGGATCAGCGACACGAAGGGGTGGGAGCGCTTCGCGGCTTACCAGCCGCAATACAGTCTCGTGGTCCGCGACATCGACGAGGAGATCGTGCCGGCGCTGCAGCTCAAGGGGCTGGGCTGTGTGGCCTGGTCGCCGCTGGGCAGCGGTTATCTTGCGGGCAAATACACGCCGGGCAATCTCACGGTCCAGGGGAGCCGCTCGGCCGAGGGCTGGGGATTCCAGAGCAGGTTCTTTGCGCCCAACCACGGCGAGATCCTGCAGACCCTACTCGACACGGCGAAGGAGCTGGGCAAGCCGCCGGCCGAGGTGGCGCTGCGCTGGGTGATGGACCAGCCCTTCATGACCAGCGCCATCGTTGGCGCCCGTAATGCCGAGCAGCTCGGTGAGACGCTGAAGGCGGGCGGCTGGCGCCTGCCGGATGACGCTCTTGCCCGGTTGAATGCGGTGTCTGCACAGCCCAACCGGTATCCACGGGCCTTCGAGGATCCGATGCCGCTGCGCCGAGCTAGTGCGCTCAAGATGCCCGGCTCGCCAAAGGCCTAGTTGGCGCGCACCATGCGGTTGCAGGAGAGGCGGCAGCGGCCCTGCTTGTCGACATCCTGCCGATCCTGCAAATCCAGGATCTGCGGAACGTAGAGCGGCCGGTTGTTGACGATGCCTGTGGTCGAGACCATCCGGGCCTGGCGGCCGGCCTCGGCCTGGGAGTAGACGACGGCGACGCCGCCCAGAAGAGCGAAATCGTCGGGCCACTTCGCTTCCAGCAGTGTGACGGGCCGGCCCGCTTCGTCCTTGGCTTGCCAGCGCCGCACCTTCGGAAGCACGCCCGCCCGGCCGACGCCGCGGTAGACCTTGCCTTCGAGATCGATGCCGACCTGCAGCAGCTCGGTGAGCGGCAGCTGTGTGTAGGTGTATTGCTCGGCGTTGTGCCCGACCCAGATCTCGACATGGGGGAGATTCACCCAGGAACCGCCGGCCGGGGCCGGCTGGTTGGCCGCGAGAGGATCGTGGACCTGGATCAGCAACGTGTTCAGACCCGAGGGCAGAACCCTGATCTCCGCGGCCTGCGCGCGGGACGCAGCGGTGCCGAACACGACGAATCCGTCGTCACCGGCCGTGGTCATGCTCGGGACGCAGTCTCCGATCGTGCCGCCCATCGGGACGTCCGGCTTTTCGCCGCGGGTCGGGCTCACCAGGGTATAGGCGCCGTAGACTCCCTTGGCGGGTTCCGCCGAGAAGCTCTTGCCGGGGCCGCTCGGCCACTCGGGACATCCCACGTCGAGATCCTTGAGGCGGCTGTCCTTGGCGACCGATCTGGCCAAGAGCGTGTTGAAGTCGATGTAGGTCCTGACGCCGGTCTGCTCGGCCCCATCGTGATAGGAGCATGACAGTTCAGCCAACGCCCTCAGCGGAACCAGCGAGGAGATCACGGTCGCGGTCCAGCGCCAGGCGGACCCGCCGGCCTGCCAGTGGGTGAAGCGGTTGGGACGGACCTGCACTTCGTCCTCGCCAACGCCGGCCGAGCCGTAGCCGTCGTTGCACAGTTGCAGGATCTGCTTCGGGGGTGCCGTACCGTCCAGCAGCCAGTATTCGACACCGCCGTCTCGCATGTCCCCGGCAATGCAGCCCTGTTCCTGGTCCTTCGGCTTGTCGGCAAGGCCCAGCCGGATCTCTGCGATGGAGAGCGGCGTGCCGTTCGGGGATTTGCCGGCATCGAAGGTCTTGGCGATCTTGCAACCGGCTCGCTTGCCGCACATCGCGGCAGTCTGCGCGGGATCGGGAGCGGCCGACGCGATCGCAGGAAGGGCAACAAGAAGCAATGAAACGAAGGGAAGGCGCATGGTTCAACCTGCGAGGACGAGTTCGCCCACGATCTGCGTGCGATGCATCAGGCGGCGCAGGTTCTCGTCGAACGCATCGCGGCGATGCATGACGCAGCGATTGTCCCACATCACCAGGTCGCCGGCGCGCCACTTCTGGTACCAGGCAAACTTCTCCTGCGTGGCGTGCGCCCAGATCGCATCGAGCAGCGCCTCGCTCTCCTCGACCGGAAGGCCGTGGATATAGGCGCCGGGGCGACGGCCAAGGAAAAGTGCCTTGCGCCCGGTGACGGGATGCAGGCGGACGAGCGGATGGAC
Organism: uncultured Rhodospirillaceae bacterium; assembly: GCA_945952105.1. Lineage (GTDB taxonomy): Bacteria > Pseudomonadota > Alphaproteobacteria > Reyranellales > Reyranellaceae > Reyranella. Next base: position 112,598 of record CAMFGZ010000018.1, read on the forward strand.
CGCGCCCGGCGTATGACGAACGTCGAGCGTGCGCTGGAAGCCCTTGCGCAGCTCGCCGGCCGAATTGCGGCTGGAATCGTGGATGCAGGTCTTGCCTTCGATCGCGCGCTTCAGCTCGGGCGAGAGCGTCTCGTAAGCTGCGTACATGTTCAGGAAGCCGGTATTGCCGCCATCGGGCGGCACTTCGAGCGCGTAGAGCAACGAGGCGCGCGGCGGCAGCTCGTTGTAGGACATGTCCGTGTGCCAGACGAGCTCGTAGGAGCCGAGACTGCCGACCGCCTTGCCTTCCTTCTTCACGCTGGCGATGACGGCCACCCATTCGCGCGCCTCGTCGATCACGTCGGAATCGGCGCGGTCGAGGCTGGCCGCCGAGATCGGCACGCGGTCGAGTTCGCCGAAGCGGGCGCTGAACTTCATCAGCATGCGGTCGTCGAGCTTCTGGCCCGAGAAGCGCAATACGAGATGCTCGCCCCACGCCTGGGCGATGCGACCGAAGACCTCGTCGCTGACCGGCTTCGAGAGGTCGACACCATGCACGTCGGCGGCCAGAGCGGCGCCGGTCGGCTGGATCCAAAGGTCGGTCATCTACTTCTCCCTTATCCGTGCATCGTGAGGCCGCCGGAGACGCTGATCGTCTGGCCGGTGATGAAACCCGCATCGTCGCTGGCGAGGAAGCAGACGGCGCCGGGGATGTCCTCTGGTTGGCCGACCCGCTTCATCGGAATGGCGCCAACCAGCGCGGCCCGCACTTTCTGGCCGCGCTCGTCGTCACCGGCGACGGCGGCCAGAAGGGGCGTGTCGGTCGGGCCGGGGCAGACCGCGTTCAGCGTGATGCCCTTGCGGGCGACCTCGCGGGCCACGGTTTTGGTGAAAGCTATGATGCCACCCTTGCAGGCCGAGTAGACGGCTTCCTGTGAGGAGCCGACACGGCCCGCGTCCGATGCGATGTTGACGATGCGACCGCTGCCGCGCGCCACCATGCCCTTCAGCACGAAGTGGCTCATGTTGAGTGGGCCGCGCAGGTTGATCGCGATAAGCTGGTCCCAGAGGTCCGGCGTGGTGTCGACAAAGTTGGCGAAACGGTCCCAGCCGGCGTTGTTCACCAGGATGTCGGTCGGACCGACCTTCGCCTCGAAGTCGACAATCGCGGCACCGACGGCCTCGTAGTCCGCGATGTCCACGCCCGAGGCATAACCACCGATCTCGGCAGCGACCCTCTTCGCGCCGTCGAGGTTCTTGTCGAACACCCCGACACGGCCACCGTACTCGGTGAAGCGCCGGCAGATGGCGCTGCCGATGGCGCCGCCGCCACCTGTTACGATGACGTTCTTCCCGTTCAGTCCGCGCATGGTCGCCTCCGGGTCAGATCGGCGAATACGGATCGAACTTCGGCTTGCGCTTCTCGAGGTGCGAGGCGAGGCCTTCCTTCACGTCGGGACCGACGAAGCCCAGCATCTCGAGGCCGAGCGAGGTGTCGAAGGTCGGGCCCATCATGCGCAGCCAGTTGTTGAGCGCGTACTTGGTGAAGCGGATCGAGGTCTGGGCGCCCTCTGCCAGCTTGGTCGCGACCTCCAGGCCCTTGGCTTCGAGTTGGTCGTCCTCGACACAGAGAGAGACCAGGCCGATGCGTTCAGCTTCCTCGCCGTCGACGGCTTCGCAGAGCAGCAGATAGTACTTGGCCTTGGCCATGCCGCAGAGCAGCGGCCAGACGATGCAGGCATGGTCGCCGGCCGCCACGCCGAGGCGGGTATGGCCGTCGATGATCTTGGCCTTCTTCGAGGCGATCGAGACGTCGGCCAGGATGCCGGCGACGAGGCCCGCGCCGACGGCCGGGCCACGCATGGTGCTGACGATCGGTTTGGAGCAGTTGATCACGTTATAGACGATGTCGCGCGCTTCCTTCCACGTGCGGAGCAGCGCGTTGTGGTCCTTGATGTTGTTCTCGATGATGTCGAAGTCGCCACCGGCCGAGAAGACCTTGCCGCCCGCGCCCTGGATGATCACGCAGTTCACCGTGTCGTCTCCGTCGACGTCGCGCCACACGTCGACCAGTTCGCGGTGCATGATCGCGTCGGTCGCATTGTACTTGTCGGGACGGTTCATCGTGACCCTGAGCACCTTGGGATGCGGACGGTCGAACAGCAGGCGCTGGTAGCGATTTTGCCAGTCGGACATGGACTTTCCTCCGTTGGCGGAAGGTTAGCACCGGGAGAGCCAGTCGAGGAAATGGCATGGCGATTGCGTTTCGTCTGCAGATCGAACACGGGACAGGGGGCAGGCATGCGAGCGATGAGGTGGGCGATCGGGGCCGCAGCCACGGCATTGCTTTCATTTTCGGCACATGGACAGGCGCAGACCATCCGCGCGGTCATGCATGCCGATATCAAGATCATCGATCCGATCTGGACCTCGGCCTACAACGTCCGCAACTACGGCTACATGGTCTACGACACGCTGCTGGCCATGGACGAGAACCTCGTCGTGCGGCCGCAGATGCTCGAAGGCTGGAAGGTCAGCGACGACAAGCTCACCTACACCTTCACGCTTCGCGACGGGCTGAAGTTCCACGACGGCGCGCCGGTCACTTCGGCCGACTGCATTGCCTCGCTGCAGCGCTGGGCACCCAAGGACGCGATGGGCCAAAAGCTCTTCTCTCTGGTGAAGGAGCTGAAGCCGGTCGACGACAAGAGCTTCGTCATGCTCCTGACTGAGCCGTACGGACTGGTGCTGGAATCGCTGGGCAAGCCCAGCTCGACCGTGCCTTTCATCATGCCCAAGCGTGTGGCGGACACGCCCAACAACGTGCAGATCAGCGATCCCACGGGATCGGGACCTTTCGTCTTCCGCAAGGACCTGTGGCGGCCGGGCGAGAAGACGGTTTACGACAAATTCAAGGACTACAAGCCGCGCGGCGAGCCGGCCTCCGGGCTCGCGGGCGGCAAGGTGGTAAACGTCGACCGTGTCGAATGGCTCAACATCACCGATGCCCAGACCTCGGTGAACGCGCTGCTGAACGGCGAGATCGACTATATCGACCAGCCCGAGATCGAGCTGTTGCCGCTTCTTGCGAAGGACAAAAACGTCGTCATCGGCAACTACAACAAGCTCGGAGGCCAGATGAACCTCCGCTTCAACACACTCCACAAGCCGTTCGACAATGCGAAGATCCGCCAGGCTGCGCTCTACGCCCTGAACCAGAAGGACTTCCTGATCGCGGGCTTCGGCGACGAGAAGTACTACAAGGAGTGCAAGGCGCTGTTCATCTGCGGCACGCCTTACGCAACCGACAGGGGCTTCGAGGACAAGCTGAATTCCGACTTCGCGAAGTCGAAGGAGATCCTGAAGCAGGAGGGCTATGACGGCACGCCCGTGGTGCTTCTGTTCGCTACCGACACGCAGACCGGCCGCCTGACGCCGATCGTCAAGTCGCTTCTGGAGCGCGGCGGGTTCGTGGTCGACATGCAGCCGATGGATTGGCAGACCGTGTTGTCTCGGCGCACCCGCAAGGAGCCGCCGGACAAGGGTGGCTGGCATGCCTTCATCACCACCTGGGTATCGGCCGACTTGCTCGACCCCATCATGATGTCCTACCTCGCCGCGACCTGTGAGAAGGCCAACGTGGGCTGGCCGTGCGACCCGCAGATCGAGAAGCTCCGCGATGCCTTTTCACGCGCAACCGACGAGGCGCAGCGCAAGGAGCTGGCGATTGCCATCCAGGTCCGCGCCTCGGAGTATCCGATGTATGCCAATCTCGGCCAGTACATCATGCCCGTCGCCATGCGCACCACGATCACGGATCAGCTGCCCGGCCCGGTGCCGATGTTCTGGAACATGAAGAAGAAGCAATAGCGGCTTCCAAAAGGCCGCCGGAGGAGGGAACCTTGACCATCGTCATACACGATGCCGCCATCGTCACCGTCGACGATGCCGACAGCGTCCACTACGACTCCGCCATCGCCATCGAGGGCGACCGGATCGCCGCCATCGGCCCCAGTGCCGAAGTGCTCGCGCGCTATCCCGATGCCGAGAGGATCGACGGAAGCGGCAAGCTTGTCATGCCGGGCTTCGCCAACATCCACACGCACTTCACCATGACCCTGGCGCGCGGCGTGTTCGAGGACCTGTCGCCGCCGCACAAGCCGCCGTTCAGCGGCGGCCTGTCGCCGATCCTGTTACCCGACATGTCACCCGACGAACGCCGCGCCTTCGCGCTGCTGGGCGCGCTGGAAGCGCTGCGCAGCGGCACCACGCATATCCTCGAGGACTCCAACGACGTCGATCACTATGCCGGCGCACTGGCCGATACCGGCCTGCGCTTCCTGCTGGCAGAGAGGGCCTACGACCGCATCGGCACCTCGATCGGCGACCCGGCGCCGTACCAGCTCGACCGCGCGCTGGGGCAGAATCACATCAAGAACATCGAGCGGAACCATCGCGACTGGAACGGCAAGGCCGATGGGCGGATGCGCATCGCCATCTCGGCCTGGGCGCCCGACATGTGCTCGCCCGAGCTGCTGCAGGACCTGAGCGCGCTGCAGAAGCAGCTCGACACGCGCATCACCATCCATCTCAACCAGATCTGGGGCGAGGTGGCGGCGGTGCGTGCCCATCGCAACCGCCTGCCGACCGAATACCTGGCCGATCTCGGCTTTCTCAACGACCGCATCATCTGCGCCCATTGCCGCTGCATGGAGCCGTCGGAGGAGAAGCTGCTGGGCGAAGCCAAAGTGAACGTCTCGTTCAATTCCGCCATCGCCGCCCGGCGCGGCCTCAGCCCGCGCGTCGCCGATCTCGAAAAGTACGGCTGCAACGTCGGCATGGGCTCGGACAACATGGCCGAGGACATGGTCGAGGTGATGCGCACCGGACTGTTCATGGAACGGGTGCGCCGCGAGGATGGCCGCGAGCCGACGCCGGAGCACGCGCTGCGCTGGGCGACGCGCAATGGCTACCGGGCACTGGGCGTGCCCGACGGCGGCTGGCTGGCGCCGGGCAACAAGGCGGATCTGGTCGTGATCGACCTGCAGCGCGCCCATCTGATCCCCGTGCTGCGTGTCGTCTCGGACTTCGTGCACAACGGTCAGGCCCGCGACGTGCAGTCGGTGATGGTCGACGGCAAGTGGGTGATGAAGGATGGCGCCGTCCTGACGATGGACGAGGAGAAGATCCTGCGCGACGCCCAGCGCATCGCCAACGAGGCTTGGTCGCGAACCTTCAGGACGCGCTTCAAGCCGCCCGCGGGCTTCTCGCCGGATGCTTTGCCTTAGCGGCGGAGAACAGGCCGTCGTCCCAAGCGGAGCGCCGAAGGCGCGCTGTCTAAGGACGACGGAGAGTTAACGCCGTGTGTTGCCGGCGGTCCACTGGCCAGCGCTGGCGAAGCGGACGGCTTCCTCGGCGGCGTCGACCAGGGCACGCGCCTTGAGCACGCTTTCCTGGTACTCCGCTTCGAGATCGGAGTCGGCGACGACGCCGACGCCGGCCTGGACGTACATCATGTCGTCCTTCACCAGCGCCGTGCGCAACAGGATGCAAGTGTCCATCGAGCCGTTGGCCGCGAAATAGCCGGCGCAGCCGGCATACATGCCGCGGCGGACCGGTTCGACCTCGTCGATGATCTGCATGGCGCGCACCTTGGGGGCGCCCGACAGCGTACCGGCCGGGAAACCGGCTTTCAGTACGTCGATCGCGTCGAGCCCGTCCTCGATCGTGCCCTCGACATGGCTGCTGATGTGCTGGAGGCGGCTGTACTTCTCGATGGTGAACTGCTCGACGACGCGCACCGAGCCTATCCTGGAGACGCGGCCGACATCGTTGCGCGCCAGATCGACCAGCATCAGGTGCTCGGCATGTTCCTTGGGGTCGGCCAGCAGCTTCTCGGCAAGTTGCTTGTCCTCCTCCGGCGTGGCGCCGCGGCGGATCGTGCCGGCAAGCGGGCGGATGGTGACGGTATTGTCGCGCAGCCGGACCAGGATCTCAGGCGAAGAGCCCACGATCTGGAAGTCGCCATATTCGAAGAAGATCAGGAACGGCGACGGGTTGATGCGGCGCAGTGCCCGGTAGAGCGACAGCGGCGGCAGCTTGAAAGGCAGCGAGAAGCGCTGCGACGGCACGATCTGAAAGGCATCACCCGCGCGGATGTATTCCTTGCAGGTTTCGACCATCTTCTTGAAGTCTTCCTTCGACATGTTCGCCTGCGGCTTGGGCAGGGTGTCGAGCACGTCGGCGCTGTCGCGGCGGAAGGGAAGGGTGCGCTCGAAGTCGGAGACGGCGTCGGCCAGCCGCTCCTGCGCGGCCTCGTAGGCGGCGCGGGCGCTGACGCCCTTCTGCGGCCAGGCTGGCGTGACCAGGGTCACGTTGTCTTCGAGACGGTCGAAGATGCAGATCAGGGTCGGCCTTACCATGATCGCGTCGGGCAGCCCGATCGGATCGGGATTGGTGTCGGGCAGCCGCTCCATGTCGCGGACCATGTCGTAGCCCAGGAAGCCGAACAGGCCCGATGCCATTGGCGGCAGGCCCGCCGGCAGCTCCATCTGGCATTCCTTGATGAGCGCGCGCAGCGTCTCCAACGGCCGGCCTTCGAGATTGTCGAAGGCCTGCGAATCCTTGTCGGCGCGCCGGTTGATTTCGGCCTGGCCCTTTCGGCAGCGCCACACCACGTCGGGCTTGAAACCAATGATCGAATAGCGGCCGCGCACCGAGCCGCCCTCGACCGATTCCAGCAGGAACGAGTTCGGGCGGCCGTCGGCCAGCTTGAGATAGGCCGAGACCGGGGTCTCGAGGTCGGCGACGAGCTTGGTCGAAACGACCTGCGGCGTGCCGGAATCGTAACGCGCCGCGAAGGCGTCGAAGTCGGGCGAGATCGACATGAAGGGTCTTCTACTGCTGGGGCGCGAAGGTCGCCTGGAAGGCTGCCTCGTCGACGGTCACGCCGTACTTGGCGCGGAGCGCGGCGATGAGCTGGAGAATCAGGTCGTTGGCGACCATCGTATCGAGCTGCTTGCCGAAGCGATCGAGCTGTTCCTTGTCCGTGGCGAGATCGGGAGCCTCGACGGACTTGAGGCGCACCAGCACGCTGCCTTCGGCGGTCCGGACCGACGCCGTCTTGTCGGGCGCCAGCTTGAACAGATCCTGCACGACCGGCTGGCTGAGGTAGTTGCCGGCATCGGCTTCGAAGCGCGTGACCGGCTTGGCGATCCGCGCCTCCAGCCCGAGCTCCTTCGCCAGCGCCGGGAAGTCGGTACCGGCATTGGCCTTCTCCAGCGCGTCCTTCACCTTGGCGTCGGCCAGCTTGCGGCGCTCCTCGTTCTGCCACGCCGCGACCACGCGGTCCTCGACCTCGGCCAGCGTAGGCGCGCGGGCGGGTGTGATGCGGTCGGTGCGAACGATGAAGTATTCACCGCGCGGCGTCTCCAGCAGCTCGCTCTCCGCGCTCTCGCGTGTGGCAAACGCCGCCTGCACCAGTTCGGCCGAGGCCGGACCGATCACGACCTGCTTGCCGGAAGCGTCCTGGCCGCGCGCATCGACGTTTTCGTATGTCCTGACCTTGAGGCCGAGATCCTCGGCCGCGGCCTTCATCGACTGGGTCTTGCTCAGCGTACGCTCGAAGTCGGTGACCAGCTTGATCAGGAGGTCCGGCGCCTGCTGCGCCTTGAGGTCCTTTTCGAGCTTCTCCTTGACCTCGTCGAACGGCACGGCCTTGCCAGCCTCGATCTTGTTGATGCGCACGATGTGCCAGCCGAGCGGAGACTGGATGGGCGCGGCGGCGATGCCGTCGGGCAGGCCGAAGATGCCATCGGCCAGCGGGCCCGGCGGCAGGTCCTTCTTTGTCACAAGACCGAGCTTGATGACGCCGTCAGCATTGCCGGTCACTTCCTTGGCGGCATCCTCCAGCGACTTGCCGCCCTTGGCGGCCGCAATGATCGCCTTGGCCTTGTCTTCGGTGTCGGTCATGGCCTGGTCGACGTCGCGCTTCTCGGGCGTGCCGAATTCGGCGGCGCGCGCCTCGTATTCCTGGCGCACGGCGTCCGCGGTGACGGCCACCTGGTTCTGCACGTCGTCCACCGTGATCATCACATAGGAGAAGGCGCGGAACTCGGGGATCTGGAACTTGGCCTTGTTGGCTTCGAAATAGGTGTTGAGCTGCTCTGGCGTGGGCTTCGGCACGTCGACCACGATCGCGTCGGGAACGTAGATGGTCTCGGCGATGCGCTTCTCGCTCTCCAGCTTGAAGATCTGGTCGCGCAGCGACTTCGGCGCGAGCCCGTCGGCGCGCACCGCGCCGAACAACTGGCTGGCGGCGATCTCGCGGCGCATGTCGAGGACGAACTGCTGCTCGCTGATGCGGGCCTGCTGCAGGCGGTTACGATAGAGCAGGGGATCGAACGAGCCGCCGGTTCCCAGGAACGCCGGATTTCGGGCAATGGCCGCACGCACTTCCTCGTCGCTCACCACCAGGCCGAACTCGCGGACGGCATAGTCGAGGACGGCGCGCTGGATCGTCTCCTCCAGGGCGCGCACGTGGAGGCCGTAGCGCAGCGCCTGCTCGTTCTCGGGGCGCTGGCCGGTCTGGCGCTGGATGGCCTCGAGCTGGCGGTTGAACTGCTCGCGGACTTCGGTCGCGTAGACCGGCGCGCCGCCGACCCAGCCATAGAGGGGAATCTTGGTGCCGCCGACATGGGCCACTTCGGAGCTGCGCCCGACCGCCTTCAGCATGTCGCCAACGCCCCACAGGCCGAAGCTGACGATGAGCATGCCGAAGAGGATGAACAGGATGACGTAACGGGCGTACTTGCGGAACTGATTCACGGGCCGAACGGGGGTTCTTGACGGGGCGCCATGCCTACCACCCGCCCCATGGACAGGCAACCAAGCGGCCTTTGACCGCAAACCCCACCGCCTTTAGATACGCCCCGAGCAGGTTGAGCCGAACAGGACGGGGAAATTCAAATGGCGCGTACGAGGCGGCCGCTGATTGCGGGCAACTGGAAGATGAACGGCCTCAAGGCCGATGCTCTTGTGCTCGCCAAGGATGTTGCCGCCGGCGTGAAGGCGGCTGGCTGGAGCGACCGCGATCTGCTGGTCTGCCCGCCGGCGACGCTCGTTGCCGCCGCGGCCGAGGCCACGAAGGGCAGCGGTCTGCTGGTCGGTGGCCAGAATTGCCATGCCAAGGCAAGCGGCGCGCATACGGGCGACGTTTCTGCGGAAATGCTGAAGGATGCCGGCGCCACCCACGTCATCGTCGGTCATTCCGAGCGCCGAGCCGATTGCGGCGAGACGGACGCGATCGTGAAGGCCAAGGCCGAGGCGGCGTGGCGAGCCGGCCTGCTGCCGATCGTCTGCATCGGCGAAACCCTGGCCGAACGCGAGGCCGGCAAGACTCTGACGGTGCTGGAAACCCAGCTCAAGGGCAGCGTGCCGGCGGGTTCCACGGCGGCCAACCTCGTCGTCGCCTACGAGCCGGTCTGGGCGATCGGCACGGGCAAGACCCCGACCGTTGCGGAGGTCGCCGCAGCCCACGCGCACATTCGCAAGGTGCTGGGAGGGCTGACCGGGGAGGCGGCGGGCGTTCGCCTGCTCTACGGCGGCTCGGTGAAGGGCAGCAACGCGGCCGAGCTTCTTGCCGCTGGCGATGTCGACGGCGCGCTCGTCGGCGGCGCCAGCCTCAACGCGGCGGAATTTTTGGCTATCGCCAAGGCCGCCTAAAGCGGCTAGAAGCGCCGGCTTGGCGCAGATGCCCTCTTAAGCCTGGACGAAAATGGACGCCGTAAGACACTTCCTCCACGAATGGCTCCTCGTGCTGCTCGTCATCCATGTCGGTGTGACGGCCGCGATGATCGTCGTGATCCTCCTGCAGCGCAGCGAAGGCGGCGGCCTGGGCATGGGCGGCCGATCGGACGCGCTCTTCTCGGTGCGCGGCCAGGCCAACATCCTGTCGCGAATGACCGGGATCTTCGCGACGATCTTCTTCGTGCTGAGCCTGATCATGGCGTGGAGCATGACCGATCCGGTGCGTGCCACACGGTCGATCATGGATCGCGCGCCGGTCGGGCAGGGCACACCTGCCGCGCCGGGCGGCATGGCGCCGACGGCGCCCGCCGCGCCGGCGCAGCCCACCGCTCCCACGCGCTAGGGTTCCCGATGAATTCCGCTTCCTCCCCTCGCCGAAATGTCTCCGGCGGGGCGATATCCCCATGGCTGCGCTCCACAAGCGCTTGTATGCTGTAAGCCCATGACG
>CAMFGZ010000019.1 GCA_945952105.1 uncultured Rhodospirillaceae bacterium
CAACCGAATCCAAATACGACACCCAACGCCAGCAAAAAATCACAAGCTCTGAGCGAAGCGAAGGATGTCGCGCCAGCCAAGGAGTCAGTTGACCGCTCGGCAAGGTCCTTCGTCGCACTCAGGACGACACTTAAAACGTCGCGCCGCGCGCCACCCGGATGGCACGGCAGATCGTCACCATCTTGCCGATGGCGTGATCGACAAAGAGGCCGACGGCGGCCTCGATCTCTTTCGCCTGAATAGGCCGTTGGGTGGAAATCGAGCGCGCGAGTGTGCTGCCGAGGGTGGCGGCGGTCTCGCGGTTGTCGAGGATGGCGCGGCGCAGCGAGCCGTCGGCGGCGACCGGCGCAAGTGCTGATTCCACGCGCTGCAGGAAGGCAGGCGCATGAGCCAGATGGCGGTACATGCTCGCCAGGATCAACGGCTGCGGCTCGTCGCCGAATTTGTTGAGCCGCAGAACCATCGACCAGGTCGCGGGAGCCACGTCTTCTTCGGAGGCAAGCTTGGGCAATTGCAGGTCGGGCGCGGGCTTGCGCGGTCCCGGCGCGATCCCGCCCTCGCCTGCCACCTCGCCGTTCAGCCAAGCGCGCAGGGCGCCCAGAGCGAACAGATTGATCGTATTTGAATGGTCGTAGCTCGCCAGCACGGCATCGACGCTGGCGGGCTCCTGCCCGGCCAGCGAGGCCAGCCTTGGGACGTCCATGACCTGGCGGAAGGTCGCCATCGCGGCATCGGGAAGGCCGTGGAGGTAGAGCGGCTTCACTGCTGCCCAGGCCCAGGGCAGCGCACCGTCCATGGTCGCGAGATGGCGCCAGACCAGGTTGACCACGCGCACGCCCACGGTGGTCCGGATGTCGGCAAAGAGATCGGCGATCTCGCCGGAGGCCGCGGCCTCCGTGATCGCCGGCAGCGGATCACTCACTCGGCAGCCTGCTTCGATTCCTGCCCAATGACGGTGAAGAACGAGGCCGTCTTGGGCTGTTTGGGCAGTTCGACCAACCCTTCCTTGAGACGCGCGAACCGCGCCTCCTTCCCGCGCACGATGCGGCCCTCGTTCAGGCTTGGCATCGGGTTGCGCGCGATCGGCACCGCATCGGCGGCGGTGTAGACACAAATGTAGAGACCGCGCGATTTGTCGGCACCGTTGGCAGCCGAGCCGTGCAGCAGGCGCGTATGCATCAGGCAGACGCTGCCGGCCTTGCCGAGACAAGGCACGGACTCGCCGAGCGCCTTCTTCTCCTCGTCGGCGGCGACGGCGCCGGTGAAGCGCTCGCCCTCGAACAGCGACAGGACCGGCCCCTTGTGCGAGCCCGGCACCACCGTGAGGCAGCCATTGCTCTCGTCGATGTCGTCGAGAAACAGCAGCGCCGTCACGATGTCGTCGTTGGTGTGCGGCGTGTAGGCGAAATCCTGATGGTAGTTCACCTCGGTGCGCGCACCCGAGAGCTTCAGGTTGATCTTGCAGTGATGGAACTTCACGTCCGGCCCGATCAGGTCGGCCACCATGTCGACCATGCGCGCGTCGAGCATGACCTCGCGATAGGCGTCGGAAATGTCGGACGGGTTGTTGATCCGCCGCAGCGCCGGCCTCTCCGCACTGTGCTCGGCGCCCATGTCGAAGCGCGGTCGGCCGTCGATCGTCGGGGGGCCGAACGGCGCGGCGTGCGCCCTGCTCTGCTCGACCCAGTCGGCGATCTCGGCTTTCAGGGCGGCGAGCTGGATCGGCGTGACGGCGTCCTCGACCATGAGATACCCGTCGCACCAGAACGCGTCGCGTTGCTCCTGTGTCAGCGTCGTCATCGCCGTCTCCCCGTTAGCGTCCCTTGAAGACCGGTTTACGCTTCTCCATGAAGGCCGTGCGGCCCTCGATATAGTCCTGCGAATCGAAGCACTGCTTCACCAGCCCGTTGAGGCGGGCGAAGTCGGGTTCGCCGTCGAGGCGTGTCAACTCCTCGATGGTACGCTTGGCTGCGTGCATGGTGAGCGGCGCATTCTCACCGATCATCCTGCAGTAATTGTCGACATAGGCATCGAGCTCGGCGTCGGGCACGACGCGCGTGACCAGTCCCATGCCGAAAGCTTCCTGGGCGTTGAAGTACCGGGCGGTGAAGAAGATCTCCTTGGCGTGGGACGGGCCCACGAGATCGGTCAGGATCTTCAGGCCGCTGGCGCGATAGCCGAGCCCCAGCCGGGCCGCAGGGACGCCGAATCTGCTGTTCTCCGAGGCGATGCGAATGTCGCACAATAGCGACACCGCGAGCCCGCCACCGATGCAGTAGCCGCGGATGCGGGCAATCGTCGGCTTGGAGCACCTGTTGAGACGCCGGTTCGCTTCCTCGCCGATCTTGTCGTAGTAGGCGACCTGCTCCGGCGTGTTGCGCGCCTTCTCGAACTCAGAGATGTCGGCGCCCGAGACGAAGGCCTTGTCGCCCGCGCCGGTGACGACCACGACGCGGATGTTGGGGTCATTCTCGAAGTCGTCGAGAATGACCGGGATCGCCTCCCACATGTCTGTCGAGGTGGCGTTGTGCTTCTGCGGCTTGTTGAAGACGAGCCGGCCGACCGGCCCCACCTTCTCCGCGATCATGTTGGGGGTGGGGCTGATCGACATCAGATCACGCCGCGCTTGCGGAAGTCGGCGATGGCGGCGACGTCGAAGCCCGCTTCCTTCAGCACGGCGTCGGTATGCTCGCCCTGCTCCGGCGTCGCCGTCTTCATCTCGAACGGCGTGCGGCTCATGTTGATCGCCTGGCCGATCACCTCGATGTCCCCGAGCTTGGGCGAATGCACGGGATGCGCCATCTTCAGGTGCTTGACCTGGGGATCAGCGAACATCTCGTCCATCTTGTAGATCGGACCCGCGGGCACGCCCGCCTTGTTCAACTTCTCGACGAGGTCGGCGCTGCTGTACTGGGCAACCCGCTTGTTGATCTCGTCGTTCAGCGCGTCGCGGTTCTTGGCCCGGCCCTTGTCCGTGCTGAACCGCTCGTCGGTATAGAGTTCCGGCGAACTGACGGCCTCGCAGAAGCGCTTGTAGATGTGGCCTCCCGACGCGGCGATGTTGATGTAGCCGTCCTTGGTCTTGAAGACGCCGGTCGGGATCGAGGTCGGGTGGTTGTTGCCGGCCTGGCCGGGAACGTCCTTGGCGATGGTCCAGCGCGCGGCCTGGAAATCGCACATCGAGATCATGGCCTGCAGCAGCGAGCTCGACACCCACTGGCCCTGCCCCGAGGTCTCGCGCTCGAGCAGCGCAATCAGGATGCCGATGGCGCAATGCAGGCCCGCGCCCACGTCGGCCACGGCGATGCCGGCGCGCATCGGGCCCTCGCCGGGATTGCCGGTCACCATCATCAGGCCGCCCATGCCCTGGGCGATCTGGTCGAAGCCGGCGCGCTCGGCGTAGGGGCCGTCCTGGCCGAAGCCCGAGATCGATCCAAGGACGATCCGCGGGTTCACCTTCTTGAGGCTCTCATAGTCGATGCCGAGGCGGAACTTCACGTCGGCGCGATAGTTCTCAACCACCACATCGGCCTGCTCGACCAGCTTCATGAAGACGGCCTTGCCGTCCGGCTCCTTGAGGTTGAGCGTGATCGACCGCTTGTTGCGATGCAGGTTCTGGAAGTCGGGTCCATGGCGCGGACCGCCCATGTCCATCTCGCCGGCGGACGGCGGCATCTCGACCTTGATGCAGTCGGCGCCCCAGTCGGCGAGGTAGCGCACGGCAGTCGGACCGGCGCGCACGCGCGTCAGGTCGAGGACTTTGAAACGGGCTAACGGTCCTGCGGTCATGCTCTCACTCTAACGTTGGGAAGCTTACTCCACCCGTACCATGGCGGACGGCGCGATCTCCAGCCAGACGCGGCTGCCGACCTCGAAAACGGTGGTCGGGGCGGTCGACACGCGCAGCGGCTTCGAACCGCCCAGCGGACGGACCTGATAGTCCCAATACTCGCCGAGATAGGAGCGGTCGACGATTTCGGCTTCGACCGACAGGTTGGGGCCGCCGCTCGCCTGAGTCGACAGGCCGATCGCCTGCGGCCGCAGCGAATAGAGGAGCTTGCCGCCGCCGCCCGCACCCTCCAGCGCCGATGCCGCCGCCGTGAAACCATCGAAGCGCACGTCGCCGCCCTGCCCCGTTCCCTCGACGAAGTTGGTGCGGCCGATGAAGCCTGCCACGAAACGGCTCTTCGGGCGGCCATAGAGGACGTGCGGCGCGTCAATCTGCTCGATCCTGCCCTTGTTCATGACGACGATTCGGTCCGAGGTCACCATCGCCTCGGATTGGTCGTGGGTCACGTAGACCGTCGTGATCTTGAACTCGTCGTGGAGACGGCGGATCTCGAAGCGCATCTCCTCGCGCAGGTTGGCATCGAGGTTGGACAGCGGCTCGTCGAGCAGCAGCACCTCCGGCTCGACCACGATGGCGCGTGCAAGCGCCACGCGCTGTTGCTGACCACCCGACAGTTCGGCGGGATAGCGGCCCTTGAGGTTGCGCATCTGCACGACGTCCAGGATCTTGTCGACGCGGCGGTCGATCTCGGCGCGCGACAGCTTCCGGATCTGCAGGCCGAAGCCGACATTCTCGCCCACGGTCATGTTCGGCCAGATGGCGTAGCTCTGGAAGATCATGGACATGCGGCGATGCTCGGGCGGTACGACGCCCGAGGCGGACGAGATCTGCTTGCCGTCCATCTCGATGCTGCCGTCGGTTGGCGGCATGAAGCCCGCGATCATGCGCAGGGTCGTGGTCTTGCCGCAGCCCGAGGGGCCGAGCAGCGACACGAACTCGCCCTTTGCCAGTTCCAGCGAAAAGCTGGAGACCGCCTCGAACGCGCCGTAGCGCTTGGCGACGTTTCTCAAAACAAGCTTGCTCATGTCGCGTTACGCCTCAGCATGAAGTCGCGGCCCAGGGCCCGCTGCCCCAGATACAGCAGCGGCAAGGTCAGTACCTGCAAGACCAGCGCCAGTGCCGCCAAGCGCTCGAAATTGCCCTCCTCGCTCATGTCGAAGATCATGACGGAGGCCACCTTGGTGTTGGGACCGTACAGGAAGATCGCCGCCGACAATTCGCGCGTGGCGGGGATGAAGATCAGCAGCCAGGCGCCCAGCAGGTTGCGCTTGAGCAGCGGCGCCACGACGCGGCGCAGCGCCGTCATCCGGCTGCCGCCCAGCACGCGGACCGCCTCCTCCATCTCGGGATTGAGGCTGTTGATCGCCGCACTCGCGTTGACGTAGCCCACGGGCAGGAAGCGCGTGGTGAAGGCCAGGATCATGATCAACGCCGTGCCGTAGAGCGCCAGCGGCGGCGGTGCGTAGGCGGCATAGAAGCCGATCGCCAGGACGACGCCGGGGATCACGAACGGCGCCACGCAGAGGAAGCCCAGCACGCCGCCGAACGGAATGAGCCGCCGCGCCACGATGTAGGCCACGCCCAGCGTCAGGAAGACCGCGACCGTGGCGCTGATACCGGCATAGACGAAGCTGTTGATGACCGACTGCGCGGCCGTCGCATGCTCGAAGAGGATGAAACGAAAGTTCGCGATCGTTATGTTGTCGAGGGAAAAGCCACGCCCCCAGGCCTTTGCGAAGGCGGACTGGATCAGGAAGACGTACGGCAGGAACACCGCAAGTGCTGCCACGAACATCGAATAGCCGAACATCACCCAGCGCCAGCGACCCAGCAGGATCGGCCGGCGCTCGCCACCCTTGCCGGTCAGGGCCACGAAGCCTTTCCGGCGCACGATCAGCCGCTGAACCAGCACCAGCAGGATGGTGACGCCCAGCAGCGGCATGGCATAGGCCGCCGCCACCTCGACGCGCACGGGATTGCCGAAGAACTGGAAGAGCTGTGTGGTGACGACGTTGAAGCGTGCTGGAATCGCGATCATGGCAGGCGACCCGAACAGCGCGATCGCCTCCAGGAAGCAGATGATCAGGCCCCCCAGGATGGCCGGCAGCGCCAGCGGCAGGGTCACCTTGCGCATGGTCCGCCACGGACCCGCGCCCAGGATGTTGGCAGCATCCTCCATCTCCGACGAGACAAGTTCGAGCGCCGCCGTCGTGAAGATGAAGATGTAGGGAAACGAATAGAGCGCGATCACGACCGCGAGGCCGGTGAAGCTGTAGATGTTGAAAGGCCCCGCCTCCGCGCCGGTCGCCATCATGTAGAAGCGGTTGAGCCATCCCGCATTGGGCCCGGCCAGCAGGATCCAGGCAACCGCGCCGGTGTAGGGCGGCGTTATGAATGTCGCCAGCACGAGCATGCGCGTGAGACCGCGGCCCGGCATGTTGGTGCGCGCGACCGCCCAGGCGAGCGGCACCGCGAAGACGCCCGCGAGCACGGCGGCGGCCGCGCCGAGCTTCAGGGAGTTGAAGAGCGCATCGACGTAGCGCGCCCTGCCATAGGCCGTCGCATAGTTGCCCAGGGTGAAGTCGCCCGTGCGCTCCGCCTGGAAGCTGGTGATGACCAGATAGACGAACGGGCTCACCACCAGGAACAGCAGAACCGCGATGATCGCGATCCACAGGAGCCAGGACGAATCGAACCGGCTGGCGCGCACGGGGCGCACCGGGACCGGATCGATCGCCGGAGAGGTTACCGACATTCCCCTGAGCCGACGATCAGTTGCCGAACGTGTCGCGCCACTGCTCGATCACTTCCGGGATGCCCTTGTCGACTTCCGCGACGGTCGGCCGGATGACCTTGATCTCGCTGATCGGCTTGGCGCCCGGAGGCGACGGAACTTCGGGACGCAGCGGAATACCGAAATGCTTGGCGTTGATCTTCGAGGCCTCGATTGTATAGAGGTACTCCATGAAGAGCTTCGCGGCGTTCGGATGCTTGGTGCCCTTCATGATCGCCGAGGGCGAGATGATCAGCACCGATCCATCGCTGGGGTAGGAGATCGCCAGCGGATTGCCGCGCGACGCGCTGAACAGCGTCGAGCCGTCCGCGCCTGCCGCCACCTGCCGCTCGCCGGCGTTGAGCGCCGTCACCGTGTCGTTGATCGAGCGGCCGATCTGCGGCTTGTTCTTCTCGAGCTTGTCGAAATACTGCCAGCCGTAGAGCTTCTTCATCGACAGGACCCACGTGCCGACATAGCCCGAGAAACCGGGATGTCCGGTCGAAACCTTGCCCTTCCACTTGATGTCGAGCAGGTCTTCCCATTTCTTCGGGGCGTCCTCGGCCTTCACCTTGGAGGTGTTGTAGGTGAGCACGACGAGACCGGCAGCGGTCGTGTGGAAGTAGCCGTCGGGATCGAAGTTGCGGAACGCCTCCGAAATCTTGGGCGTGTTCTCCGGGACGTACTTGTCGAAGCGGCCTTCCGCCTTCAGCCGGGCATAGTGGCCGAGATCGGTCGACGAGAAGACGTCGCAGATCGTCTGGTTGTTCTTGATGTCCTGCAGGAGCCGCTGATAGGCGACCTGCGCCGTCGTGCGCACCAC
This sequence comes from uncultured Rhodospirillaceae bacterium, assembly GCA_945952105.1. Classification (GTDB taxonomy): domain Bacteria; phylum Pseudomonadota; class Alphaproteobacteria; order Reyranellales; family Reyranellaceae; genus Reyranella. Next base: position 7,447 of record CAMFGZ010000019.1, read on the forward strand.
GTTGACCTTGACGCCATACATCTCCGTGAAGCCGCGACCGAGATCTTCCGCGCCCTCCGACGTGTAGTGGGCGACATACCAGGTGAGTTCGCCTTCCTTCTTGGCGGCTTCGGTCAACGCGTTGAGGTCGGCGCGCGCCGCGAGCGGCGCAAACGCGAGCGCAAGGGCCAAAGCCAAGCTTCCCAACTTCATCATGATCCTCCCGTTTCGATGGTTCATTATTTGTGAGGTGCGATACGATCACACGATGGGCCACACGACAAGCGCCGGAGGGCCGAGAGGACGCGCATGACGGAAAGCAGCAATTCCAAAGGTTGGGCAGCGTACTATCAGCAGCTTCGCGATCGTCCTCCCCGCAAAACGTTGGTGGCCGCGCTCGATGCGTTCGGCGAGCCGCCCGCTGACGCCCTCGTCATCGATCTCGGATGCGGCGACGGCCGTGACGTGATCGAGGAGCTGCGCCGCGGCTGGCGCGTCGTCGCGGTGGATGCGGAACCCGAGGCCTTGCGACAGCTGCAGGTCCGCGTCCTGCCCGATGGAAGCGATGTCACGCCGGTCCTCTCGCGCCTCGAGGAGGTGCCCATCCCGCTCGGCGTCCATCTCGTCAATTCCAGCTTCGCGATGCCTCTCTGCGAGCCTGCGGCGTTCCGGCAGGCATGGGAACGGATCCGCGAAGCGCTGCCGGCCGGCGGACGCTTCGCCGGCCAGTGGTACGGCCCGCGCGACAGCTGGGTCGGTCGCCCCGGCATGACGTTCGTTTCGCGCGAGGAGGCGCTGGCGCTTCTCGCAGGTCTCGACGTCGAGATGTTCGACGAGGAGGAAGCCGACGGCGTGACGCCCCGCGGCAACGCCAAGCACTGGCACATCTTCCACATCGTCGCGAGGAAACCCTAGGCAGGCCGTTCCTGCTGTGCGAGGCTCCACATCCCATCAACATCGAAAGGAGGTGATCCTGTGAACTACACCATCACGACGCCGGCGATCTCAGCAGTTGCCGCCACCAGGATCGTTCCTGCAATGGCTTGGTGCTGCCCGTAACGGGATCACCGATAGTCGGCACAAAGCCGCCTACGGGCGGCTTTGTTGTGTCTGGGCCATATCGTTGAGCGAAAGCCCGAATGGTGGACAAGGCAGCTTCTGCTGACCGACACTTGCGCCCTGGAATTCAGGAGGAAATCATGGCTGCCGTCGTTCCGGTCACGGCCGAAATCGCCAAGCGCGCCGCCGCTCTTGCCTGGCAGGACCTTCCCGAGGACCTGATCGAGCGCACCAAGCAGTGCCTGCTCGACTGGTTTGCGGTCACGGTTGCCGGCGCGCAGGAGGACCTCACCAGCATCCTGATCGCGGAGGCACTGGAAGACGGCGCCCGTGGAGCGGCAACGCTTGTCGGCCGCTCCGAGACCGTGCTGCCCTCGACGGCGGCCCTCATCAACGGCGCGGCCAGCCACGCCCTCGACTATGACGATGTGAATTTCTCGATGGGCGGCCATCCCACGGTCACGGTCGTCCCCGCCCTCCTGGCCCTCGGCGAGCAGATGAAAGCCTCGGGCCGCCTGTTCATCGAAAGCTTCGTCGCCGGCTATGAGACGTCCGGCCGCGTCGGACGCCTCGTCTCGCCCAGCCATTACCAGAAGGGGTTCCACGTCACCGGCACGGTCGGCTCCTTCTCGGCCACCGCCGCGGCAGGCCGCATGCTGGGGCTGACCGACCAGCAGCTCGCCGTCGCCTTCGGCATCGCCGCCACGCAAGCGGCCGGTCTCAAGTCCAACTTCGGCACCATGTGCAAGCCGCTGCATGCCGGTACCGCCTCGGAGCATGGGCTGCGCGCGGCGCGACTCGCCGCCAAGGGGTTCACGGCACGCGGCGATTCGCTGGAATGCGACCAGGGCTTCGCCTCGTCGCAGAGCGATCATCTGAACGCCGAGGCGGCGCTGGGCGAGCCGCCGTCGGGCTGGCACCTGCGCAACAATCTCTTCAAGTACCATGCGGCCTGCTACCTGACGCACGCACCCATCGAGTGCGCCAAGGAAATCCGCCTGAAGAGCAATTTCCCGCCAGAGCTGGTGCGCAAGATCCTTCTGCGAATCGACTCCGGCGCCGACAAGGTCTGCAACATCCCCAACCCGACCACCGGGCTGGAGGCCAAGTTCTCCCTGCGCCAGACCGTGGCCATGGCCCTGACCGGCGTCGATACCGCCAACCTCGACTCCTACACCGAGGCCGTGACGCAGGAGCCGGTCATCAAGGCGTTGCGAGACAAGGTGGCGATCGACTTCCAGCCGCACTGGGCGCACTCGCTGGCCGAGATGGCTATCCAGCTCGACGACGGCACGACCATCGAGGTCAGGCACGACTCCGGTATTCCCTGGGCGGATCTGGAGAAGCAACGCCAGGCGATCGAGACCAAGTTCGACAGCCTGGTCACGCCGCTGCTGGGACCCGCCGGCACGCGCCGTCTGCACGACGCAATCGAGCGCATCGACAGCCTCGCCGATGTGGGCGAACTCGTCCGTGCATCGGCGAAGAATTAGTCATATTGCTCTCCCCGTCAGGGCGAGAGGCGTAACCAGGAGCAGGAATGACAGAGGATTTCAGGGCCCGCGCCCGGCTGGTGCCCAAGGGCAACCGCTATGAGGATTTCGAGGTCGGCCGCGTGTTCCGGCACCATTGGGGCCGCACGATCACCGAGTCGGAGAGCACGCTCTTCTCGACGCTGACCTTGCACTTCAACCCGCACTACTACAACGCGGCCTATGCCCAGGCGCACGGCCATCCTGGCATCGTCGCCAATCCCCTCCTCGTCTTCACGACGGTGTTCGGCCTGACCGTCGAGGACCTGAGCGAAGGCGGCGGGCCGTTCCTCGGCGTCAACGAACTGACCTACCACCAGCCCGTCTATCCGACCGATTCGCTGCGGGCGGAATCGGTGGTGCTCGACCGGCGTGTCTCGGACTCCCACAAGGGTTTCGGCATCGTCAGCTGGCACAGCAAGGGCTTCAACCAGCGCGAAGAACTCGTGATCGACTTCAAGCGCACCAATCTCGTCCGTCTCAGGAATCCCCAGTAATGCCTTTCCTTACCGAAGAACGCCGCATGATCCAGGAGCAGGCGCGCGAGTTCACGTTGAACGAAGTGTTGCCCGTCGCCAACAAGCTCGACCCCGAGAAGGGCGACATTCCGATGGACCTGCGCGAGAAGATGGCCGAACTCGGCTACTTCGGCATCCTGATCCCCGAACAGTATGGCGGCCTCGGCCTCGGCTGCTCCGAGTACTGCCTCGTCACCGAGGAACTATCACGCGGCTGGATGAGCGTTGCGTCGATCATCGCGCGCGGCAACCTGCTGATCGGCTCGCACGAGATGAGCGAGGAGCAGCGCAGCCGCTACCTGCCCCGCATGGCCAAAGGCGAGTTCCTCGGCGCGTTCTCGATGTCCGAGCCCAATGCCGGTTCGGACATCTCCAACATCTCCTGCCGCGCCAAGAGGGACGGTTCGGGCTACCTGATCAGTGGCAACAAGTACTGGTGCACCTTCGCCGACGGCGCCGACTTCATGATCATCATCGCCCGCACGTCGGATGCGCCTCCGGGCAAGCGGCATCTCGGCCTGTCGATGTTCTTCGTCGAGAAGAAGCGCGGTGAGCTGCCCAAGGGCGTCAGCGGCGCGCCGATCCCCAAGATCGGCTACTTCGGCTGGAAGACCTGGGAATTGGCCTTCGACAATTTCCGCGTCGACGAAGCCGACATGATCGGCAAGGAAGGCCATGCCTTCTATTACGCCACCTCGGGCCTCGAGACGGCACGCGCCCACACCGCCGCCCGCGCCATCGGCCTCGCCCAGGGCGCCCTCGACGATTCGATCCAGTACGCCAACGACCGCAAGCAGTTCGGTCACTCGATTTCGGACTTCCAGGCCATCCGCTTCAAGATCGCCGACATGGCCACACAGATCGAGGCGGCACGCCAGCTCATGTATTTCGTCTGCGAGCAGATCGACACTGGCCAGCGCTGCGACAAGGAAGCGTCGATGGTGAAGCTCTTCGCCTCCGAGATGGCCGAGCGCGTCACCAGCGAGGGCATCCAGATCCACGGCGGCGCCGGCTATACGACCCTGCACGCCGTCGAGCGCCACTGGCGCGATGCCCGCCTCACCAAGATCTTCGAGGGCACCTCGGAGATCCAGAAGCGCATCATCTCCGACCGCCTGCTCGGCCGGGGGAGGAACTGATGAAAGTCTCCGCACTCACCGGCAAGCATAACTACTTCGAGGACTTCACGGTCGGCGACGTGATGAAGCACGCGCGCGGCAAGACCGTGGAGCCGATGGAGCAGGTCTGGATCACCAACGTGACCATGAACACGGCCGAGGCTCACTTCAACGAGCATCTGACCCAGTCGATGCCCTACGGCAGGCGCCTGGGCTTCGGCGGCGTCACCATCTCCATGTGCATCGGCCTCGCCGCCGAGGACACGGCGGAGAATGCGCTGATGGAGCTCGGCATGGACAAGATCCGGCTCAAGGGCCCGCTCCATCACGGCGACACGCTCTATTGCTATACCGAGGTGCTGGAGAAGAAAGACGCCAGGCAGGCGGATGCCGGCATCGTCCGGTTCAAGCACTACGGCGTGAACCAGGACGACAAGAACATCTTCGAGGGCGAGCGTACCGTGCTGATCAAGCGGCGCAGCCATTGGGGAGACAAGTGAGCGGCACCGACGTTCTGGGTGCACTCGATGGCGTGAGGATCGTCGACCTCACGCAAATGCTGGCCGGCCCCTACTGCACGATGCTGCTGGCCGACCAGGGCGCGGAAGTCATCAAGGTCGAGCCGCTCGACGGCGATCACACGCGCATCATCGGCCCCTATCATGTCGACGACAAGCTCAAGGCGTTCGGCGGCTACTTCGCGTCGGTGAACCGCAACAAGAAGTCGATCGCCATCGACCTTAAGACCGCCGCGGGACGTGATCTCGTCCTGAAGCTTTGCGACAATGCCGATGCGGTGGTCGAGAACTACCGCGGCGGCGTCATGGATCGGCTGGGCCTCAGCTACGAGACGTTGCACGCGCGCAACCCGAAGCTGGTCTATGCCACCATCCGCGGCTTCGGCGACGTGCGCACCGGAAGGAGTCCCTACGCGGACTTCCCGGCCTACGACGTGATCAGCCAGGCGATGGGCGGCATCATGGCCATCACCGGGCCCGACAAGGACACGCCGATGAAGGTCGGCCCCGGCGTCGGCGACATCGTGCCCGCCATCACCTGCGCCTTCGGCGTCGTTTCGGCGATCCTCCGCGCCCACAAGACCGGCAAGGGGCAGTTCGTCGACGTCGGCATGGTCGACGCGATCCTGGCTGTCTGCGAACGTATCATGCATCAGCATTCCTATGCGCAGGCGCTGCCGCATCCCGAGGGCAATCATCACCCGCTTCTCTGCCCGTTCGGCATGTTCCCCGCAAAGGACGGCTTCGTGACGATCGCCGCCCACGCCGACGCACACTTCCCGATCCTGTGCCGGCTGATCGACCGGCCGGAATTCGCGACCGATCCGCGGTTCATTACCGTGCAGGATCGCCGCGCCAACCAGGACGTGCTCATCGCTACCGTTTCCGACTTCACGCGCCAGCGCACCAAGCAGGAGTTGCTGAAGCATTTCGGCGGCAAGGTGCCCTTCTCGCCCGTCTATAACGTGCGGGACATCGTGGCCGACCCGCACTTCAAGGCGCGCGAGATGCTGCCTTGGGTACCGCATCCCGGGCTCGACCACGAGGTCCAGATCGCGGGCGTCGCGGTCAAGATGACCGAGACGCCGGGAAGCGTGCGCCATCGCGCCCCCTTGCTCGGGGAGCATACGGACCAGTATTTGCAGAGTATCGGCTGCAGTGCGGCGGACATCGCCCGCCTGCGCGACGACAAGATAGTGATTTGAGGAGACCAGACATGACCGACCGCCCCAAGCGCGCCCGCCGCGTCCAGCTCTCGACGCCCGGCTCGAGCGAAAAGATGATCCAGAAGGCGTCGGAGTCGAAGGCCGACCACGTCTTCCTCGACCTCGAAGACGCCGTGGCTCCCAGCCAGAAGCGGGACGCCCGCAAGAAGATCATCGAGGGTCTGAAGACCCTCAATTGGAAGGGCAAGACGCGCTGCGTGCGCATCAACGACCTGACGACCGAGTATGCCTACGAGGACATCATCGAGATCGTCGAGGGCGCCGGCGATCATCTCGACACGATCATGATGACCAAGGTGCAGACGGCTGCCGATGTGCTGTTTGCCGACAAACTGCTTCATCAGATCGAGAAGAAGCTCAAGATGAAGCGCAGGATCGGCCTCGAGGCTCTGATCGAGGAAGTCGAGGGCATGCAGAACGTCGACGCGATCGCGGCCTGCACGCCACGCCTCGAATGCCTGGTGTTCGGCATGGGCGACTTCTCGGCCTCGATGGGTGTCACCAACAAGAATGTCGGCGAAACCGACGGCTATCCGGGCGACATCTGGCACTACGCCCGCTTCCGGCTGATCATGGCCTGCCGCGCCGCCGGCATCGATCCGGTGGACGGCCCGTTCGCCGACTTCAAGAACCCGGACGCCTACCGAGAGGAGTGCAAGCGCTCGATGATCCTGGGCTGCGTCGGCAAGTGGGCGATCCACCCCTCGCAGATCGACATCGCGCTCGACGTCTATTCGCCCAAGGCCGAGGACATCGCGCGCGCCCGCAAGCTCGAGAAGGCATATGCCGAAGCCGAGGCCGCCGGACTGGGCGCGATCAACGTCGATGGCATCATGGTCGACGTCGCCTCGATCCGCATCCTGCGCAACACGATCCTGAACAAGGCCGATCTCTACGGGCTCTAGGATGTCGCCGGGCGCGGTACCGAACCTGGAAGGCCCGCGCCCGGGGCTGCGGCAAGTCCTCGTCCCGATCGGGGCGATGCTGGGCACGCAGATACTGATCTCCCTGGCGGTGCTCTCGCTCAGCGTGCTGATGCCCGCGGTCGCGCGGGATCTCGGAATCGCGCCGAAGCTCGTCGGCGCCTTCACGGCCGTGACCTATGCCATCGCCTCGGCCGTTGCGCTCTGGAGCGCGGCGCCGATCTCGCGACTGGGCGCCGTCCGCGTCTGCCAGTTCGCCATGCTGGCTGCCGCTGCCGGCCTCGCCCTGAATGCGTCGGCCTTCGTCGCGGCGACCGTCGTCGCGGTCGCCTTCATCGGCTTCGCGCAAGGCCCGATCAATCCAGCCTCGGCCCACATCCTGAGCCAGCGGGTTCCGCGCGCCTGGTTCAGCCTCGTCTTCTCGGTGAAGCAGACCGGCGTGCCCCTGGGTTTCGCCGCCGCCGGCGTGTTACTGCCGCTGCTGTTGCCGGCGCTGGGCTGGCAGGGCGCCTCCCTCGCCGCCGCCGCGCTGATGCTGATCGGCGCGGGCATTCTCGAACTTCTGCGGGCGCGGCTCGACGCCTCGGTCGCCCCCTCTGCGCCATCACAGGGAATCTGGTCGTCCGTCGTCTACGTGATGCGCCATCCGGAGATGCGCGTGCTCGGCTGGTCCGCCCTGCTCTACGTCGTGGCGCAGCACACTTTCACGTTCTTCCTGGTTACGTACCTCTACGAGCATTGCCGGCTCAGCATCGCCGAAGCGGGCTTCCTGCTCTTCCTGGCGCAGATCGGCGGCACCCTGCAGCGCCTGATCCTGGGCGCGCTGGGCGACCGCTTCCCCCGCATGATGCTGCTGGGCTGGACCGGTATCGGGATTGCGCTGGGCGCCGTTGCCACGGGCATGATCTCCGCCGGGACGCCTTACTGGCTGATCGGCCTGATCGTCTTCGCCTATGGAACTGTGGTCATAAGCTGGAACGGCGTGTCGATCGCGGAGTTCGCGGCGCTCGCGCCACCTGGCCAGGTCGCCGCCGTCGCCGCAGTCCAGACCGCGCTCGCCTTTTCCGGCGCCGTCATCGGCCCGCCGCTGTTCGGTCTGATCGCCGCCGTCGCGGACTATCGCAGCGCCTTCTTCCTCGTCGCGGCCTGCGTCCTCTTCGCTGCCGCCTGGCAGATCATGGTCTCTGCCCGGCTGCGCCGGGCACGGTCAGCCTGAAGGTTCCTCAGGGCTCCTTCATTCCGGCGATCGACACGATCTCGGCCCACTTCTTCGTCTCGGCGGCCTGGAACGCCGCAAGTTCCTCGGGCGAACCCACGAACGAGACCCCGTAGTTTGCCTTGAGCAGGTTGAGATAGGCCGGCGACTTGGCCGCGTGCTGCACCAGCGCATTCAGCCTGTCTATGATCGGCTTCGGCGTACCGGCCGGCGCATACATCGCCGTCCAGGCCCACATCTCGAAACCCGGAACGCCGCTCTCATCGACCGTCGGGAACTGGTCGAGACCCGGGATGCGCTGCTTGCTCGTCACAGCGAGCCCTCGGGCGCGGCCATCGAGGACGGGCGGCAGGCCGACGGTGAAGTCGGAGAAGATGATGTCGATGCGGCCACCCAGCAAATCGGTGATCGCCTGAGGCTGGGTCTTGTAGGGAACGCCCAGCAGGTCGGTCTTCGTCATGATGCGGAAAAGCTCGGCACCGCCGCGGCTCGATCCATTGCCGCTGCCGAAGCTCAGCTTGCCGGGTTGCGCCTTCGCGAGGGCGATGAACTCCTGGATGGTCTTCACAGGCAGGTCGTTTCGCACCATCACGATCTGGGCGCCGAGCGTGATGCCGGCAATCGGCGCGAAGCTCTTGACCGGATCGTAGGCCAGCGACTTGTAGACGTGCAGATTGATCGCCTGCGTCGTCTGCGTGGTGAAGAACAGCGTGTAGCCATCGGGCGCCGCTGCCGCGGCCGACTGGGCGGCGATCTGTCCCTCGGCACCGGGCTTGTTGTCGATGACGACGGTCTGGCCGGTCTGTGCGGCGATGTCCTGGCCGATGACGCGCGCGGCGATGTCGGTTGCCGTCCCCGGACCGAAGGCCGTGATGATCTTGATCGGCCTGGCCGGGTAGTCCTGAGCGGCAGCCGGCACCGCGAGCAATATTCCGACCAGCAAACTGATGAGTTTCATGGCCCGACTCTAGGCCCAGCGAAGTGGTAGCGTCATCACAAACAACAGGAGGACACCAAGGGATGAAGACGCCATCGCTGCCCCTCGTCGCGGCAATCCTGGCCCTCTTGGCCGCCCCGGCCGCCTGGGCTCAGAAATCCGGCGGCACGCTCAAGATCGCCCACATGGACAACCCGCCGAGCGCGTCGATCCACGAGGAGGCCACGATCTCGACCGTCATGCCGTTCATGTCGGTCTACAACAATCTGGTGATGTTCGATCCCAAGACCAAGCAGAACAGGCCGGAGAACATCATTCCCGACCTCGCCACCGAATGGAAATGGAGCGACGACGGCAAGGACCTGACCTTCAAGCTTCGCGACGGCGTGAAGTGGCATGACGGCAAACCCTTCACCAGCGCGGATGTGAAGTGTACCTGGGACATGCTGATCGCCGACGAGTCCAAGCTGCGCAAGAATCCGCGCAAGACCTGGTACTTCAACCTGAAGTCGGTCACGGTGAACGGCGACCGCGAGGCGACCTTCCATCTCGAACGGCCGCAGCCGTCGCTGCTCACCATGCTCGCCGCCGCCTTCTCGCCGGTTTATCCCTGTCATGTACCCACGGCGCAGATGCGCACCAGGCCGATCGGCACAGGCCCATTCAAGTTCGTCGAGATGAAGCAGAACGAATCGATCAAGCTCGCGCGCAATCCGGACTACTGGAAGAAAGGCCGGCCTTACCTCGATGCGATCGAGTTCTCGATCATCCCCAACCGCGCGACATCACTGCTCACCTTCGTTGCCGGCAAGCTCGACATGACCTTCACGTCGGTCATCACGCCGGCCATGGTCAACGACCTCAAGGTCCAGGCGCCGACGGCGATCTGCGAGACACAGCCGACCAACACGCAGGCCAACCTGCTGGTCAACCGCGAGAAGCCGCCGTTCGACGACGCCCGCGTGCGCCGCGCCATGGCCCTGTCGCTGGACCGCAATGCCTTCAACGAGATCCTGGGCCAGGGCAACTACCGCATCGGCGGGGCGATGTTGCCGCCGTCCGAAGGGCTTTGGGGCATGCCGACTGAATTCCTGGCGACGGTGGCGGGCTACGGCTCCGACGTGGCCAAGTCGCGCGAGGAAGGCCGCAAGATCATGACCGAGCTCGGCTACACGGCCGAGAAACCACTGAAGATCAAGGTCTCGACCCGCAACATTCCGAGCTACCGGGATCCGGCAGTCATCCTCATCGATCACCTGAAGCAGGTGAACATCCAGGCCGAACTGGAGCCTCTCGAAACCGCGGTCTGGTACAACCGGATGCTGCGGCGAGACTTCTCCATCGGCATGAATATCCAGGGCGTCGGCGTCGACGACCCGGACGTCGTCTTCTACGAGACTTTCCGCTGCGGTTCGGAGCGCAACTACACGAATTACTGCAATCCCGATGTCGAGAAGCTGTTCGACCAGCAGTCGACGATGCGCGATTTCGAAGCGCGCCGTAAGCTCGTCTGGGAAATCGACAAGAAGCTTCAGGAAGACGGCGCCCGTCCCGTCATTCAGCATGGCTGGGGCGGCACCTGCTGGCGCCCCGAAGTCAAGGCCGTGAACCTCGCGGTCAACACCATCTACAACCACTGGCGCTTCGAGGATGTCTGGCTCGACCGCTAGGAGCGCGCTAGGCTCGTGCTGTCGATCTGGTCGGAGGTTTCGATGATCAAGGGTCTGCACCACAATGCCTATCGCTGCCGAGACTCCGAGGAGACGAGGAAATTCTATGAGGATTTCCTCGGACTCCCTCTCGCGCACACACTGAAGATCGAAGAGACAAAGACAGGCCGCACGACGGGGAGCGGCGTCCTGCATACTTTCTTCCAGCTCGACGACGGATCCTGCCTTGCCTTCTTTGAAGCGCCGGACATGCCGTTCGAGTTCAAGAACCAGCACGATTTTGACCTCCATATCGCACTGGAGGTCGAGCCCGACCACCTCGAGCGCATGTTCGCGCGGGGCAAGGCGGAAGGGCGCGAGGTCCGCGGCGTCTCGGACCATCACTTCATTCGCTCGATTTATTTTCGCGATCCCAACGGCTATGTGATCGAACTCGCGGCCAAGGTCCCGGGGCAGGAATCGGCGATGGATCCGGCGAGCAACGGCGCGCGCCGCAAGCTCGACGAATGGCAGGCCAGCAAGCCCAGGTCGACAAGAGCGGCCTGAGGCCAAGGCCCGGAGACGAATGACCGGGATGGCGGAATCTTCCGCCGAGACGACGAGATGTCAGGCCAGGTTCTTCTTGAAGAACGCGATGGTGCGGTCCCAAGCGACCCTGGCCTGGGCCTCGTTGTAGCGTGGCGTCGAATTGTTGTGAAAGCCGTGCTGCGTGCCGGGATAGATGAACATCTCGTAGGGCACGCCGTTGGTCTTCAGCGCCGCCTCGTAGGCCGGCCACATTGCATTGATGCGCTCGTCGTTCTCGGCGTACTGCACCATGAGCGGCGCCTTAATGTTAGGCACGGAAGCCGTCTCCGCCGCCGGGCCGTAGAAGGGCACCCCGGCGTTCATTTCAGCACCAAGGGTCGCCGCCAGGAAGTTGGTCGTGCCGCCACCCCAGCAGAATCCCGTCACACCGAGCTTGCCCGTGGACAGGGCATGGGCCTTCAGGAAGCGCGCGCTGTTCACCATGTCCGTCCGCTGCTTCGCCTGGTCGAGCTTGGCCTGCAGCGTGCGGCCGTCGTCGTCGTTTCCGGGATAGCCTCCGACCGGGAAAAGCCCATCCGGAGCCAGGGCGAGGAACCCCTCGGTCGCGGCGCGGCGCGCCACGTCCTCGATGTAGGGATTGAGGCCGCGATTCTCGTGAACGACCAGCACCACGGGAAACGGACCGATGCCCTTTGGCTGGACGAGATAGCTGCGCATCGTGCCGGACGTCCCGCCCGGCGACGGATATGTCACGTATGTGGCCTTGATACGATCGTCGGTGAACGAGATCGTCTGCGCCTGCACATAGCGCGGCAGCAGCGCCTGGGCCATGGCCAGCCCACCCACCGTCACAGCCGCGGCGCGCGCGAGGAAGGTCCGGCGGTCCATGCCGCCATGGCAGTATTCATCGTAGAGATCGAAGACACGCCGATCGATCTCCATCTGGGTGAGGTTCCGTCCGTCCATCGAGAAGCCCCTTGCCGTGTCCTCAGCCGAGATTGCGGCGGTAGAGGGCGATCAGGCGCTCCCAGTGCCGTTCGGCCGCGGGCTTGTCGTAGCACCAGCGCTGCGGGAATGCGAAACCGTGATGCACGGTCGGATGAACCTCCAGTTCGCCCCTCGCGCCAGACTTGTCGAACAGGGTCTTGAGTTCCTTGACCATTTCCGGCGGCGCCAGCTCGTCGTGCTCGGCGCAGGAGATGTAGAGCTCACCCCTGGCCTTGCCCAAGGTCAGGTGCGGACTCTCGACCGCTTCGCTCACCAGCCAGGTACCGTAGAACGAGGCCGCTGCCGCGATCCGGTCCGGGTAGCGGGCCGCCGCCGCCAGCGAATAGGGACCGCTCATGCAATAGCCGTGCGTTCCGACCGGCCCCTTGCTCGACTCCTTTTGTGAATCGGCAAAAGCGATCATCGCCGCCACGTCGTCCATCACCGGTGGGATCGTCATCTTCGTGCGGACGGAGCGCATGCGCTTGTGCTCGTCGCTTCCATGCTTCAACACGTCCGGCCCGTACTTCGTGTTGGTGCCGGCGCGATAATAGAGATTGGGCAGCATCACGTAGTACCCCACCGTCGCAAGCCGGCGAACCATGTCGTACAGCTCCTCGCGGATGCCCGGAGCGTCCATCAACATGAGCACGGGGGGATAGGGTCCGCCCCGCTCCGGATGGCAGATGAAGGTCTCCATCCGCCCATCCTTGGTCGGGATGTCCAGAATTTTCTCAATCATCGGATGTCTCCTCCTGCTTTGCGGCCTGCCAGTGTCTTGCTAGGCTTGGTCCAACAACAAAGCCTAGGGAGAGAACGATGAGACGTAACCTGCTTGGCGCGGCCGCATTTTGCCTTGCGGCATGGGCTCTGCCGGCCGCGGCGCAACTGTCCGACAACACGCTCAAGATCGGCGTCGCCACCGACCTGTCGAGCCTCTACGCCGACATCAACGGTCCCGGCGCCGTGCTCGCCACCCAGATGGCGATCGAGGATTTCGGCGGCACCGTCCTCGGCCAGAAGATCGAGTTCGTTTCCGGCGACATCCAGAACAAGGCGGATGTCGCGGCCACCACGGTGGGCCGCTGGTTCGACAACGAGAAGGTCGACATGGTGATGGGCGCCGGCGCCTCCTCCTCGTCGATCGCCGCCGGCCGTGTCGCTGGCGACAAGAAGAAGATCTTCATCGCACCGGACCCCGCCTCGTCGGACCTCACCGGCAAGCTCTGCAATCCCTACATGATCCACTGGGTCTACGACACCACGGCCCTGGCCAACGGCACCGGCTCTGCGGTCGTGAAGGCCGGCGGCAAGACCTGGTTCTTCCTCACTGCCGACTATGCCTTCGGCTACGCCCTGGAGCGCGATGTCTCCGCCGTGGTCAAGAAGGCGGGTGGTACCGTGGTTGGCGGCGTCAAGCACCCGATCAACACGAATGACTTCTCCTCCTTCCTGCTTCAGGCGCAGGGTTCGAAGGCGCAGATCATCGGCCTCGCCAATGCCGGCGGCGACACGATCAACTCGATCAAGCAGGCCGCCGAGTTCGGCATCGTCAAGGGCGGCCAGAAGCTCGCCGGCCTGCTGGTCTTCATTTCCGACGTCCATTCGCTGGGCCTCGAGCGGGCGCAGGGCCTGAACCTGACGGAGGCCTTCTACTGGGATCTCAACGACAAGACGCGCGCCTTCTCCAAGCGCTTCGCCGCCCGCTTCAACGGCAAGATGCCGACCAGCGCGCAGGCCGGCTTCTACTCCGCGACGCTCGCCTACCTGAACGCGGTCAAGGCGACCGGGACGGACGACGCCGACAAGGTCATGGCCGCGATGAAGGCCGCCAAGTGGGACGATCCCCTGTTCGGTGCGAGCTATGTCCGTCAGGACGGCCGCAAGATGCACAACATGTATCTCTTCGAGGTCAAGAAGCCCTCCGAGTCGAAGGGTCCGTGGGACTACTACAAACTGCTGGCAACGATCTCCGGAGAAGAGGCGTTCCGCCCGCTGGCCGACAGCGAGTGCCCGCTCGTCAAAAAGAACTGAACCGGAGCTCCGTCATGGCCGAGCAGTCGAACATCTATGTCGGCGTCGCCGGCTATTTCGGGAAACCCGACCACACCGGCCGCGTCGGGATCTTCCGTCGCGGCACCGCTGGCGGCGATTGGCAGCATGTGCTGGGCACCGTTCAGGCCTTCACCGTCTTCGTCCATCCGAAGAATCCGGAGACCGTCTTCGCCGGCACCAATGACGGCGTATGGCGCAGTACCGATCGCGGCGCGACCTTCCGCCGGACGGCCTTCCCCGATTCAGGCAAGGAGGTCTGGTCCTTCCTGGTCGATTCGCGCGACCCCGACCGCATCTTCGCGGGAGCCTCGCCGATCGACGTCTATCGCAGCGACGATGGCGGCGCCTCGTGGCGCCGCCTGCCGACACCCTCCATCGACACGCATTGCAAGGGCCCCTTCGCCTCGCGGGTGATGCGGCTGGTCCAGCACCCCAGGCGCCACGACGAGATCTATGCGGCCCTCGAGATCAACGGCGTCATGCGCAGCATCGATCTCGGCCAGACCTGGACCGACTGCAGCGCGGGCCTCCTGAAGCTCGCCGAGCAGGAGCACCTCAAGAGCAAGATCGTGAGCGATACCACGGCCGAGGGAATGCTCGACGGGCATGCCGTCACCATCAACCCTGCCGATCCCGACGGGCTGTGGCTCGCCGTGCGCATGGGCCTCTTCCGCAGCGCCGACCAGGGCCGCACGTGGAAGGACATGAAGGTCGGCCGCTTCTCCCCCACCACTTACGGACGCGACATCCGCGTCTCTCCGGTCGAGCCCAACACCCTCTACTCCGCCCTCTCGGTCGCCGCCGCCAGCAAGGACGGCGGCCTCTACCGCAGCGAGGACGGCGGGGAGAGCTGGACGCGCTTCGACAAGGTCCAGGTGCACGGGACCATCATGTCGATCGGCCTCCACCCGACCGATGCCGGTCAGGTCTACATCGGCGCCCGCTACGACGGCGAGGTCTTCGGCACGCGCGACGCCGGCAAGACCTGGCAGGCGTTGCCCTTGCCCGGCGAGGTCCAGCACATCTATTCGCTGGCGTGTGGGTGAAGCGGTCATTGGAGCGCGCCACTCCAGTGGCGCTCTTGTCATACCGATTGACCAAAGCTTGAGCGCCGCTGGAGTGGCGCGCTCCAATGAAGTTACTTCGTCTGCGCCGTGACGTCGTGCGGGGGAGCCATCGGCGCCGGCGGCGTTTCCCTTGTGCTTCCCAGCAGGCTCGTCAGGTCGCGCTGGCGGCCGGTGTCGATCTTCACCGTCGCGGTCATGCCGGCGCGTAGAGGCGACTCGCCGACATGGGGCAGCAGGCGCAGCTTCACCGGCAGGCGCTGCACGACCTTCACCCAGTTACCGCTGGCGTTCTGCGGCGGCAGGATGGCGAATTCCGCGCCGGTCGCCGGGCTCACGCTCTCGACCACCGCTTCCCAGGTTTCGTCCGGATAGGTGTCGAGCACCACGGTCGCCTTCTGGCCGACCTTCACATGGGTCAGCTCGGTCTCCTTGTAGTTGGCTTCGACCCAGGGCCGGCTCAGCACCACCAGAGAAAACAAAGGCGTTGCCGCCTTGATCTGCTCGCCCTGCTGCAGGCGCAAATTCACCACCACGCCGTCGACCGGCGCACGGACGGTCGTACGGGCGAGATCGAGGGCCGCTCTTTCCCGCGCCGCGATCTTCTCGCGCACGGCCGAATGCGAATCGACCGGAATCTGCGGATCACCGTTCAGTGCCGTCAGTACGCGTTGCAGCTTCTCGTGTGCGGTCGCCACACGATCGGCGGCGGCCCGCGCATCGTTCTGCGATTCGTCGCGCTTGCTCGCCGAGGCCACGCCTTTCGTGGCGAGTTCCTCTTGACGCTGCGCCTGGCGCTGGAAGTAGACGGCCCGCGCCTCGGCGTCGGCCAGTTCGGCGAGGGCCTCACGCCAGATGCCGCGCAGGTTCTCGACATGGGCGCGCGCCGTGTCGAGTTCGGCCTCGGCGCTGTCGAGCGCCAACCGGAACGGGCGGGACTCGATGGTGAGCAGAGGCTCCCCGGCCTGGACGGTCGCATGGTCCCTGGTCAGGACACGGCGGACCTGCCCCGATACTTCGGGAGAGATCTGAACGATATGAGCCTTCACGTAGGCATTGTCGGTCGAGACGTAACGCCCGCCCGACAGCCACCACCAGCCTGCACCCGCGACCGCGAGCAACGGCACCGCGAACAGCAGGGCCAGTCGAAGCACCGGGACTGGACGGCGGCTCATGATCCGTGGGCTCCTACCATGGACTGGAGCTGCCCCTTCACCCGCCCCGCCAG
The DNA here is from genome assembly GCA_945952105.1 of uncultured Rhodospirillaceae bacterium. GTDB lineage: Bacteria > Pseudomonadota > Alphaproteobacteria > Reyranellales > Reyranellaceae > Reyranella. The sequence goes on from CAMFGZ010000019.1 coordinate 24,005, forward strand.
CCGCGTGAACTGATCCCGTTCGGCGGCCGTCAGCGGCGCCAGGGCATCGTCGACCGTGGCTTCCGCGATCGCCCACATTTCCTTGTGGGCCCGGCGGGCGTCGGGGGTGAGATGGAGGCGGTTGATGCGGCGGTCGCCATCGTCGGGGCGGCGCTCGACCCAGCCGTTCTTCTGCATCCGGTCGATCATGCGGCCGGCGCTGGCGCGGTCGATTTCCAGCATGTCGGCGAGTTCGGTCTGGCTGGCACCCGGCCGGCGATAGAGACGGGTGAGCACCAGCCACTGGGCGCGCGTCAGGCCGATGTCACGCACGCGCCGGTCGAACACAGTGCGAATCAGACGCGCAACGTCCGATAGCACGTAGCCGATATATTCGTCGTCGTCCGGACCCAAGGATACTCGCTAGAGATTGTTGCCTAGGCTACATTAGCCTAGGCCATGAGTTCAAGCGCGACCACCGCCGACGCCATCCCGCCCGCCCCCGAGGAGGCCGAGACCTCTCTGGGCAAGCGCATTCTGATTCTCGTCATGGTGGTCCTGGGCTCGACCCTCTACGCCACCACCCTGCTGATCGCCTCGACCCTGCTGCCCCAGATGCAGGGCACCATGTCGGCCACCCAGGACGAGATCGCCTGGGCGATGACCTTCAACATCCTGGCTACCGCCGTGGCCACGCCGATGACCGGTTGGCTGGCGGCGCGCTTCGGACGACGCGAGACGATGATCTGGTCGGTGCTGGCCTTCACTCTCACGACCCTGATGTGCGGGCTGTCCGATTCGCTGGAAACACTGATCCTGTGGCGCGTCCTGCAGGGCGCGCTCGGCGCCCCGGTGATTCCGCTGTCGCAGACCATCCTGCTCGACACGTTTCCCAAGCGGCAGCAGGGGCTCGTCACCTCGATCTTCGGCATGGCCGTCGTCATCGGCCCGGTGATCGGCCCGACCGTCGGCAGCATGCTGTCCGAACTCTACAGCTGGCGATGGGCCTTCTACATGATCGTGCCCGTGGGCCTGCTCTCCTTCGCCGGACTGCGCCTCACCCTGCCTTACGACCGCCCGACGGGCCGAACCCGCCTCGACTGGACCGGCTTCCTGTCGCTGTCGGTCGCCATCGCCTGCGTGCAACTCGTCCTGTCCCGCGGCCAGCGGCTCGACTGGTTCGAATCTCCCGAGATCCAGATCGAGGCGTTCATTGCCTCCGTCTCCTTCTGGGTCTTTCTCGCCCATAGTCTGACCGCCGAGCGGCCGTTCCTGAACCTGAAGCTCCTGCTCGACCGCAACTACGCGCTGGGCCTCCTCCTGGTGCTGATCTACGGCATGCTGAACTTCACACCCATGGTCCTGCTGCCGCCACTCCTCCAGCAGCATGCGGGCTTTCCCGACTCGCTGATCGGCGAGGTCATCGCCGCCCGCGGCGTCGGCGCCACCATCGGCTTCTTCCTTGCCATTTTCGTCGGCCGCATGGACCCGCGCATCGGCCTGATCGCGGGCTTCGCGCTGCAGACCCTGTCCGGCGTCTGGCTGATGGCCATCGACCTCAACGTGGACATGCACACGCTGATGCTGAACAGCATGCTGCAGGGCGTCGCCGTCGGCGTCATCTGGGTGCCGCTCACCCTCGTCACCTTCTCCAACATGAGTGCGGCCAACCTGGCCGAAGGCACGGCGGTCTATCACCTGCTGCGCAACATCGGTTCCAGCTTCTTCATCTCGATCTGCGTCGCCGAAATCGTGCAGGCGACCAGCACCAACTACAGCCGCATGGTCGAACTGGTGAATCCGTACAACAAGGCGCTGGCTCTGCCCTGGGTGACCGGTGGCTGGGACTACGAGACCGTGTCCGGGCTTGCGAAACTGTCCAAGGAAATCAGCCGGCAAGCCGCGATGATCGGCTATATCAATGCCTTCGGCCTCTATACGGCCTGCTCGGCGATGGCGATTCCCCTGATCCTGCTGATCGGCCGGCGCGCCAGAAGATAACGGAGGAAACCAGGATGGCGATCAAGGTCCTTGAGATACATCACACCGGCTACCGGCTCGATACCGGCGCGGAAAAGCTGGAGGACACCGCGAGCTTCTACAGCGATGTGCTTGGCCTCCACCGCGACAAGGGACGGCCCACTATTCCGGGCATCCCGGGACTCTGGATCAACGTCGGCGAGGTCGGACAGATCCATCTGTTCGGAGGCAACCAGCCCTCGCCCGTCGCCAAGGGACCGGGACAGGACCCGACGCTGCCCCATATCGCCCTCGCCGTCGCCGACATCGTCGAAAGTCGCAAGGAATTGGAGCGAATGGGCGTGAAGTACTGGGCGATCGAGGGGCTCACCAGCCCCGACTCGCTGCAGCTCTTCCTCAACGATCCGTGCGGCAACATGGTCGAACTGCACCAGGTCGACAAATGCCGCTGCACGGCGCGCAATCGTCTTTAGCAAACGCTCCACTACGCGCCTTCGGCGCTCCGGTCGAGACGACGGACTTTTTTATCGCTGCGACGCTGACCGCGCTTCTTGATAGGCCGCCCGGGCCATCCTCGACGCCTTGAGTGCCGTCTCGCGCCGCGTGGCCGCATGGTCGTCGAGCACGTAGAGAAGGCCGGCGAAGAAGATGAAAGCGCCGCCAAGAATGTAGTAGTGCCAGGCCTCGAGGTAGAGCCGGAAGATCACGACGACCAGCGGTACGGGGATGAACACCAGGGCAAATCGAATCCACGAGCCGCGGTTATAGATCCGTACTGCCGCTCTCGCCTGCTTCTGCCGCTGCCACATCTCCCGACGCAGCGCGTCAAGACCGTGTTGCGATTCACCGCTCACGCGACCGCCCTCCGGCCCGTGCCATTTCCCGCGCGACAAGACGCGCGGCGGGCCCGCTGCGGGCCGCGGAGTCCGGCTTCACGAGATTGCCGATCTCGAAGCGCAGGAGCTGGACCTCGGGATACAGCATCGCCGCCCGGCGCATCGCCTCGCTGCCCAGCACGAACTTGTCGAAATTCGCCGGCCGTTCACCCTCGGTGCGGGGATATTCCAGATCGACCATGGCAGCGAGCGACCAAGCCTGCCGGCTGATCTCAGCGGCGCGTGGCAGATATGCCGACGCGACACCCTCGAGCGGTCCGCTCCAATCCGTCAGCACGTCGCGCAGGGCGATGGCATGGCCGGCCGCTACCGACATTCCTTGCCCGAAGGTCGGGTTGAAGCTCGATATGCAGTCGCCGATCGGCAACACGCATGATGGCAGGCCCGAAGCGCGCTCGAAGTGGCGCCAGCGCGCCTCGGCGACGCGATAGGTACGCACCGGCGTCAGCGGCACGGCCTCGCACAGGCGCTGCGCGATGTCGGGAACCGGCAGTGCCGCCGCATAGGCGCGAAACCCGTCGATATCGCCCGGTACCCTGTTGCCGAATCGGCTGCAGAGCGTAATTAGCCATTCGTCGTTCTCGACCGGACAGACCAGCCCATAGCGATCGTCCGGCGGCTGCGGAATGCAGCCGATGAACCGCCCCTCGCCACGGAACCGCTCTGGCTTGGCGAATCGCACAGAACTGTAATTCACCTCGATGCCGAGCATCGTCGCGGGTACCTCGACATCGACCAGCAGCCGATCCCCTCGTCCCGTTGCGATCACCGTCAGGTCGGCATCGGACGGCAGCGCATCGACCGGCGAGCGATCCCGTATGACCACATTGCCGAGCTGCAACACCTGCCGGCGCAACACTCGCTCGAAAGCCGGCCGGCTCATCATGAGCTGGCTATGGCCGAGGTCTCGCGCCGGATGCCAGGCGTCGCGTTCCCAGAGGGAAACGTCGCCGGTCTGGCGGACATCGGTGGCACCTGCCGCCAGCAGCGCCGCGCGCGTGCCGGGAAGCAGCCTTTCGAGCGCAAGTTCGCCACCCTTCAGCAGGATGTGGACCTGCAGGTCCTGCGAAACACCTTTGCGCGGACGTGCCCTGTCCGGCAACTCGTCCTTGTCGAGGACTTCCACCGTTTCGAAGAACGGTGCGAGCGAAGCGGCCGCGGCCAGGCCCCCGACGCCCGCTCCGACAATGAAAGCGCGCGCGCCCAGCCGGCCTTTCGTTATCATGCGGGCAATACTAGACGCACCTGGGAGGGTTCCGGAAATGAAGTCGTTGAAGCGGCGGACGACGATCGCAGGCCTGTTCGCCTTCCTGCCGGCCGGCCGTGGCTTCGCTCAAGCCGGATATCCCGACAAGCCCGTCCGTCTCGTCGTGCCGTTCGCGCCGGGCGGCAATGCCGATCTCACCGGCCGGCTCTTCACCGAGGCGCTGGGCAAGAGGCTTGGGCAGCAGGTGATCGTCGAGAATCGCGGCGGCGCCGGCGGAGCGATCGGCGCGGAGGCCGTCGCCAAGTCGGCCCCCGATGGTTACTCGCTGGTCCTTGGTTCGACCGGCACGTTCCTCGTCAGCCCGCGCATGACCGGTGGCAAGCCGCCTTACACCCTGGCGAGCTTCGCGCCGGTGGCCCTGCTCAGCACTTCGCCGATGGACTTCGTGATCAACGCCGGCAATCCGATCAAGGATTGGCCCGGCATGCTCGCCTACTTACGCGCCAATCCAGGCAAACTCACCGTCGGCCACCCCGGCAACGGCAGCACCAATCACCTGGCCCTGCTGCAGATGCAGAAGGCGCTCGACGTGCGCTTCAACATCATTCCCTACAAGAGCAACGGGCTGGCGCTGAACGATCTCCTGGCCGGGCAGATCGACGCCGTGATCGACCAGGTGCCGGCGTCGATCGGCCATATCCGCGGCGGCCGCCTGCGCGCCATCGTCGTGACGACGGCACGCCGCGCCGGCCAGCTTCCCGACGTTCCGACTCTGCAGGAAACGGGGGTCAAGGACTTCGCCGCCACCACGCCGATCGTCCTCATGGCGCCCGCCGGCACGCCGCCGGACATCGTGAAGAAACTGAACGATGCCGTCGCCGACGCCCTGTCGGATCCGGCAGTGAAGGAGAAGCTCAACAATCTCGGCGCGGAGACCGAAGCCCTCACGCCACAGCAGCTCTCCAGTTTCCTGCAGCAGGAAGATGCGCTGATCGACGACCTGCAGAAAAGCGGCCTACTGAAGGTGGAGTAGTCCCTACTCCCGCTTGAGCCACGCCGCCCGCATCGGTCGCAGCACGGCAATGCCCAGAAACGCGGCGACGGCATTGGCGCCGACAGCGAGCGCAAAGACCGTCTGCCAGTCGCCGGTCGCACGCACCAGCGGATCGGCGAGAGGTACCAGCATGGCGGCGAAGCCCTTCGCCGTGTGCAGCATGCCAGCATTGGTCGTGGCATAGCCGGAGCCGAAATAGTCGGTACAGGTCGCGGGAAAGAGACTCGCGACCTCGCCCCAGGCGAAGAAGACCAGGCTGACCAGAAGCACGAACATCACCGGCTCGTCGCCCCACCGCGCAAAGGCCAGGATGCTGAGCGCCCCCAGGGTGAAGGCGAAGAACATCGTGTTCTCGCGGCCGATGTAATCGGAGAGCCATCCGCAAAGAGGCCGCGCGATACCGTTGGTGATGCGGTCGAAAGTCAGCGCGAAGGTCAGCGCCGGCAAGGTGAGGCCCATCAGGCTGACGGGGACATCGGCCACCTGGAAATTGCGTGCGATGCCGGCGAGATTCGCGGTGAAGGTCAGCCCCGCCGCGGTCACCAGTAGCGACATGGTGAACAGAATCCAGAAGAGCGGCGACCGGAGTACTTCGCCCGGCGTGTGGTCGTGCACGGCATGCGGCAAACGCTCGGGAATCGCCAGCGCCTCCGCCTCCGGCTTGCGCAGTGCCAGCGAGGCGAGGCAGATCATCGCGCCCTGTCCCAGCCCGAACCAAAGGAACGTCGCCTCGTAGCCGTAATGCTCGATCGTGTAGTGCATCGGGATGATGGTGAGCGCGGAGCCGATGCCATAGCCCGCGACCGTCAGGCCGGCGGCCAGGCCGCGCCGGTCGGGAAACCACTTCAGCGCATTGCCGAGGCAGGTTCCGTAGACGCAGCCCGCGCCGATGCCGCCCAGCGCGGCGCCGAGATAGAGTAGCGGCAGCGAGTCGGCGACCGAATTCAGGCTCCAGGCGAGTGCCACCAGCGCGCCACCTGCGAGCGCAACCGGCCGCGGACCGAACTTGTCGACGAACCAGCCCTCGAACGGCACCAGCCAGGTTTCACTCAGGATGAAGACCGTGAAGGCAACCTGGATCGCCGCCCGTCCCCATTCGTGCTTCTCGTTGATCGGATGAACGAACAACGTCCAGCCGTGCTGCATGCTGGAGATCATCACCATGCAGACGATGCCGGTGAGAAGCTGCGCCCAGCGATTGTGAAGAAAACCCGTCATGCTTCCCGACTGATCGCCTGCCGCAGGGCACGGTGTTAAACTACCGCCCGGTTGAAGTTTCGGGAACGTAAATGACTCGTCGTATTTCGTCGATCCTCGGCATTGGGCTGACGTTGGCCACGGCCGTCCAAATGTCGGGGGCCGAGGCGCAGTCGCCACCGGTCGTCGGATCGTGGGCGAACGATCACGGATCGACCTTGGTCATCAGCGCGGTCGGTGCCGACGGCAGCCTCACCGGTACCTATTCGAACAACGCGCCCGGGTATAAATGCGCCGGCATTGCCTTTCCACTCGTGGGTTGGATGGAAGGCCCACGCATTTCGTACACCGTGCGCTGGAAGAATGCGTCTGCCGACTGCGCCTCGATCACGTCCTGGACAGGTTACTTCAACGACGGGCGCCTGGGCGTCGAATGGGTCCTGAGCTACGAGGAGAATGGCGGCTCCAGGGTCCGCGTCGGGTCCGATTCCTACCGGCGACAGTAAGCGAGGGCCCCGTCACTCTCTTCGGGCACTGCCCCCCCAACGGCGCTCCGAGGCATATCCGATCGGCTTGGGTCTCAAAGGAGTGCGGAAGTCACCCAACCTTCGCTTGATCAAAATCAATGACGCAGCGCAGCATAAGGCCGATCACAGGGCGGCTTCAGAACCCGGGGAGCGCTGTCATGGCCGATCGAGCCAGCCTCAACTTCTTCCAGGAATACTGGATCGACGCCTGGCAACGATCGATCCTCACGCTCGATATACTGCGCGAGCGCGGCAACACGTTCGTCGAACGTGCCACCGAAAATGCGCCGCATGTGCTGGGCTTCGCCTTCGAGGTCGTGCTGGACGGTCGCAGCCTCCCCCGGCCGGTCAATTACGTCCTCGTCAGCATCGTGCCTCCCGAGGGCGCGATCATCGACCCGGCCAAGCCGCCCTTCGTGGTCGTCGATCCTCGCGCCGGCCATGGGCCGGGTATCGGCGGCATGAAGCAGGAGAGCGAGATCGGCGTTGCCCTGTCTGCCGGGCATGCCTGCTATTTCGTCGGCTTCCTGCCCAAGCCCATGCCGGAGCAGACCATCGCCGACGTCTGCATCGCCGAAGCGGCCTTCCTCGAGGCCGTCGCCGCGCGCCATCCCGAAGCCGAAAGCAAGCCCGTGGTGATCGGCAACTGCCAGGCCGGCTGGCAGTTGATGATGACGGCCGCCATCCGGCCCGACCTGTTCGGTCCCATCCTGCTCGCCGGCTCACCCCTCTCCTACTGGGCGGGTGTCCGTGGCCGCAATCCGATGCGGTATCTCGGCGGCACGCTCGGCGGCACCTGGCTGACCGCGCTCACCGGCGATCTCGGGCATGGCACGTTCGACGGCGCCAACCTCGTCGCCAACTTCGAATCCCTCAATCCGGCGAACACGTTCTGGGAGAAGCCCTACAATCTCTACGCCAGGGCCGATACCGAGGGGACCCGCTTCCTCGATTTCGAGACGTGGTGGGGCAGCCCGGTGATGCTGAACGCGGGCGAGATGCAATGGATCGCCGACAACCTCTTCGTCGGCAACAAGCTCACACGAGGCGAAATCAGCACGCCCGACGGCACCCGTGTCGACCTGCGCAACATCCGCTCGCCGATCATCGTTCTTTGTTCCTGGGGCGACAACATCACGCCGCCTCAGCAGGCGCTCGGCTGGGTCACCGACCTCTACGATCATGAAGACCAGATCGTGGCCAACGGGCAGACCATCGTCTACACGCTCCACCAGACGATCGGCCATCTCGGCATTTTCGTATCGAGCAAGGTGGCGACCCGGGAGCATGCCGAGTTCGCCTCGTGCATGGAGATGATCGACCTGTTGCCTCCAGGCCTCTACGAGGCTGTCATCACGGAGATCGATGCGATGACGGCCAACCCCGGCCTCATCCATGGCAAGCACCTGTTCCGCCTGGAAGCCCGCACGTTGGACGACATTCGGGCGCTGGGCGCCAACAGCCAGGAGGACGACCAGCGCTTTGCCACCGCGGCGCGTGTTTCGGAGATCAATACCGGCCTTTACCGGACGTTCGCCCGGCCGGCCGTTCGTGCGATGGCCAGTGAAACATCGGCCGAGATACTGCGCGAGACCCATCCGCACCGGATGCGGTTCGCCGCCTTCTCCAATCGCAATCCCTTCATGGCGCCGGTCAAGCCACTCGCCGCGGCGGTTCGTGCCGACCGCAAAACCGTCTCGCCGGACAATCCCCTCCTCACGATGGAAAAGGTCGCGGCCACCTGGATGTCGACCTGCTGGGAGACCTACCGGCTGACCCGCGACGCCATGACCGAAGCCATGTTCCTCGGCATCTACGGCTCCCCCGCCCTTCAGGCCATGGTCGGCCTGGCCGCGGAGACGAGAGCGCCGGCGAAGCACCTCATGGATCCGGCCCATGATGCCATCGCCGCGAACTGGCGCGCCCATCTCGAGAAGAAGTTCGAGGTCGGCGGTCTCGTCGAAGCGGTGCTCCGGTCGATCATGCATGTGCGACTGCCGCAGCGGACCGTCGACGAGCGCGGCTTCTCGGTGCTGCAGGCCGTGCGCCGCATGCAACCCGCAAACCGACGCCTCGGGTTCGACGAACTGAAGACACTGTTCCGCGAGCAGTATCTGCTGCTGCACCTCGACGAGGAGCGCGCGATAAGGGCCATCCCTCTGCTGCTTCCGGACGATCCGGATCAGCGGGCGCGCGGATGGCAGGTCGTCGACGAGGTGCTAAGTGCATCCGGCGATCTGTCGGCGGAGGGCCGCGAACGCCTCGCCCGCCTGCAGCAGCTCTTCGTGGCGGCCCGCCCTTCCCGGTGATTACAGAGAGGATTCGACGTGACAACAGCGACGGCACGGCCGCATGACAAGTACGACCGGCTGATCGCCGTGGCGCGGAAGCATCCGCCGATGCTCACCGCCGTCGCCCATCCGTGCGACGCTGTTTCCCTGGAAAGCGCCGTGCTGGCGGCAAGCAGCGGTCTCCTCAAGCCCATTCTGGTCGGGCCGTCCGCACGCCTGCGCGACGTCGCGCGAAAGGCCTCTCTCGACATCGAAGCCTTCGAAATCGTCGACTCGGTGCACAGCCACGATTCCGCTGCCAAGGCGGTCGAGTTGGTCCGCTGCGGACGTGCCGAAGCCCTGATGAAAGGCAGCCTGCATACCGACGAACTGATGGGTGCGGTGGTGTCCCGGACGGATGGTATCCGGACCGCGCGCCGCATCAGCCATTGCTTCGTCATGGACGTCCCCAGCCACGAGCAGGCGCTCATCATCTCGGACGCCGCCGTGAACATCGCGCCGACGCTGGAGGACAAAGTCGACATCGTTCAGAACGCCATCGACCTCGCCCACGCCCTCGGTACCGCCGAACCCCGCGTTGCGATCCTGAGCGCCATGGAAACGGTGAACGCCAAGGTCGCCTCCACGATCGACGCCGCAGCGTTGTGCAAGATGTCCGATCGCGGCCAGATCAAGGGCGGAATCCTCGACGGCCCGCTGGCGCTGGACAATGCGATCAGCGTCGAGGCGGCCGCCATCAAGAACATCGTCTCGCCTGTTGCGGGGCGCGCCGACGTGCTGATCGTGCCGGACCTCGAAGCCGGCAACATGCTGGCCAAGAGTCTGTCCTTCCTCGCGGGCGCGGATGCGGCGGGCATCGTCCTGGGCGCCCGCGTGCCGATCATCCTGACGAGCCGGGCCGACTCGGTGACGACACGCCTCGCCTCCTGCGCCGTCGCGTGCCTCGTTGCGGCGGCGCGTCGTGCGAGTGCGGCTTCCGTAATCCCCTGAGGAACCATGAGCGAACAAATCCGTCCCGTGCTCACCGGCAAGAAGGCGCTGGTCGTCGGCATCGCCAACGACCAGTCCATCGCCTACGGCTGCGCCAAGGCGTTCCGCGAGGCCGGAGCCGACCTCGCCGTGACATGGCTCAACGAGAAGGCGCGCAAGTACGTCGAGCCGCTGGCACACGAGCTGGCCGCGCCGATCACTGCCGGGCTGAACGTCGCCGAGCCGGGCCAACTCGAAGCGGTTTTCGAGCAGATCGGAAAGAAATGGGGTCGGCTCGACATCCTGCTCCACTCGATCGCCTTCGCGCCGGGGGACGACCTGCAGGGCGGCCTGCTCGACTGCTCGGCTGAGGGATTCGCGAGGGCGATGGACATTTCCTGCCATTCCTTCATCCGCATGGCACGCCTCGCCGCCCCGCTGATGAAGGACGGCGGCACGATGTTCGCCATGAGCTACTACGGCGCCAACCGCGTGGTACCTAACTACAACGTCATGGGGCCCGTGAAGGCGGCCCTGGAGGCCTCATGCCGGTACCTCGCCTACGAGCTGGGGCCGCAGCGCATCCGGGTGCACGCCATCTCGCCCGGCCCGCTCAAGACGCGGGCCGCGTCGGGCCTCAAGGATTTCGAGCTGCTGCTCAACGAAGCGGCCGCAAAAGCTCCGCTGGGAGAGCTCGTGGACATCATGGACGTGGGCTACACCTGCGCCTACCTCTCCACGCCCTTCGCGCATCGCGTGACCGGGGGCACGGTCTATGTCGACGGCGGCGCGAACATCGTCGCCTGAAGGGACGGACATGGACAAAACCGGATGCATTGCCGTCCTGAACGCCGGCTCGTCGAGCATCAAGTTCGCGATCTACGACGCTCATGACGACGGCACGGAGCTCTTCCACGGCCAGGTCGAGGGCATCGGGACCACCCCTCACCTTCAGGCATTCAACGCGGACGGCAGGGTCCTCGCCGAAAAGCACTGGCGGAATGGCGCTCTCGATCACCATGACGCCACTGGGGAGATCATGTCCGCAGGGCGTGAACTGCTGGCTGGCAGGCACGTGCTGGCATTCGGCCACCGCGTCGTGCATGGTGGACTCGCCTACGCCGCGCCCACGCGCATCGACGCCGCCGCCCTCGCGGAACTCGAGAAGCTCGTTCCGCTCGCCCCCCTTCACCAGCCGCACAACCTGGCGCCCATCGCGGCGATCCTGAAAGCGGCCCCGCACCTGCCGCAGATTGCCTGCTTCGACACGGCCTTTCATCGCACCCAGCCGGCGCTCGCCCAGGAGTTCGCCCTGCCGCGCGAACTGACGGCGGAAGGCGTGAGACGCTACGGCTTCCACGGCTTGTCGTACGACTATGTCGTGGCCCACCTGCGCGAGACCCAGCCGGCACTGGCGAAATCCCGGCTGATCGTGGCCCACCTGGGCAACGGCGCCAGCCTGTGTGCGGTCAACGATGGAAAAAGCGTCGCCAGCACGATGGGTTTCACGGCAGTCGACGGGCTGATGATGGGAACCCGCACCGGATCCCTCGATCCGGGGGTCCTGCTCTACCTGCTGGAGGAACGCGGCTTCGACGCCAAGGCCATCGAGGACCTCCTCTATCGCAAGTCGGGGCTTCTGGGCGTCTCCGGAATTTCGTCGGACATGCGCACCCTGCGCGCCTCGCCGGCGCCGGAAGCGCGCGAAGCCATCGAACTTTTCGTCTATCGCATCGTCCGGGAGATCGGATCGCTGTCAGCAGCGCTCGGTGGTGTCGACGGACTGGTTTTCACGGCCGGGATCGGTGAGCACGATGCCGCGACCCGCGCCGAGGTCGTCGCGGGTTGTGGCTGGCTCGGCGCGCGCCTCGACCCGGAACTGAACGCCGCGAGCGCCGGTCGCATCAGCGCTGACGGATCAGCTCTTTCCGTTTGGGTCGTGCCGACGGACGAACAACGCATGATCGCGCGTTACACGAGGGCGGCCTTGCGCGGCTGACCGTCAGGATTTTCGGAACGTCACGGGCACGTCCAGGGTCGTGCCGCGCACATAGCGTCCGGTCAACGCATCGCCATTGCGGCGCAGCACGTATCGCCCGCCGAGTGCCGCTTCGATCGTGAGCGTTCCGTCGGCGACGGTGCCCTGATTGACGCGCTTGATCGAATCGGCCCGTTCCCCAAAGGTCGAAACGAAGCCCTGGAGGGCGAACTCCATCCTGCCCTCCACGGCGCCGCCGGCGCCGATCGCGCTGACGATAAGGGTGGCTTCACCGATCCCGGGCACGTCGCCTTTCCAGGTTCCGACGAAGGAGCCTCCCGCCGATTGGGCGAAACCGGCCGCGCTCAGCGACGCGAGGCCCCCGCCCAGGAACAGACGTCGCGTGTGGAGGGAGATGCTCACGATCAGCCCCAGCTCAGCGTGATGACGACATCGCCCGGCATGCCACCCGGATAGTCCACGATGTGATAGCGGATATGATAGCCGAGCGGACGCAGCTTGCGCTTCCAGAACTCGTAGATTTCCTTCGGCAGTCCCGTGAGCGTCTCCTCCCAGCCCTCTTCCACCTGATTGATCGCCCGCCCGTTGTCGGTGCAGATGTGATTGGGGAAGCGCAGGACCTGGACGGCGCTCAGACCGTTTTCCATCGCGCGGCTGATGATGAGCGAGGCCTTTTCGCTCGCCTGCTCGTCCGTCAGTCCCGATGGCGCGAGCAGATGCTCCATGAAAGCCTTCTTCTCGGCCTCTTCCGCGGCCTGGGCCTTCAGGGCGGCCGACGCCTTGGCGGCCTCCGCTTCGGCGAGCTTCATGTGCAGTTCCTTAACACTCAGCAGCTTGGACATCCCTGACTCCTCGAACGAAACAAAGTCACTACGCCTAGAATTTTCGAGCGATGAAGCGGCGATCGGCGATCGAGGCCTGGTCGTCGTAAGCGCGCTTGCTGGAACGCAAAGGCAGCTTGACCTTCGCTCTTTCGACCCTTTTGTAGGGAATCTGCGACAGGATATGCGCGATCACGTTCAGACGCGCGCGCTTCTTGTCGTCGGAATGGACGATATGCCAGGGCGCGTGCTCGGAGTCGGTATATTGGAACATCAGGTCGCGCGCGCGCGAATAGTCGTACCAACGCGAGTAGGACTCGATGTCCATCGGACTGAGCTTCCACTGGCGCACGGGATCCTCGATCCGCGCCCGGAAGCGCCGGTCCTGCTCCTCCTGCCCGACCTCCAGCCAGATCTTGATCAGCCGCATGCCCCCGTCGACAATGAATTTCTCGAAGACGGGGCAGATCTCCAGGAAGCGCTGGTGCTGTTCGGGCGTGCAGAAGCCCATTACGTATTCGACGCCGGCCCGGTTGTACCAACTCCGGTCGAAGATCACGATCTCGCCGCCGGCAGGGAACCTCTCGGCGTAGCGTTGGGCGTACATCTGCGATTTCTCGCGGTCGGACGGCGCCGGCAGCGCGACGACGCGGAACACCCGCGGGCTTACCCTCTCGGTCAGGGCCTTGATGGTCCCGCCCTTGCCCGCCGCGTCGCGTCCCTCCAGCACAATGATCACGCGCTCGCCGGAGACCTTGATCCATTCCTGCAGGCGGCAGAGCTCGACCTGCAGCTCACGCAGTTCCTTCTCGTACACTTTGCGCTTCAGCTTGTTCGGCCCGCCGCCGCTATCGTTTCCTTTGGCCATACGCACCTCGATGGGTGTGAAGAAGCAACGCTAACTCCCCATCATCCGCGCAACCATTGATTTTGGTCAATCCGGCCGACAAGAGATCGGGCGCCGCATCTCCGTGGCGCCCGCCTTCTCCGCCATTGGTTGCCCCAAACGTGCCCTAGCGGACGATCTTCACCGCAATCGCCGTCTGGTGCGTCCAGACCGTATTGACGATGTCCCCGGGCTTGAGGGTGCCCAGCGCCTGCTTGCCGGCGGCGGTCTGAATCTGGGGAAGCGTGATGACCTCCCCGCTGTTTGGCGACGGTTCTTCCGGCCGTCCGTTCGAGGCATTGATGATCGACAGGCCGCCGCTGGCCGGCGAAACTTGGGTGACCATGCCGGACATGCTCCACATGCGGATCGGCTCGCGCGCGCCCGGGATGCCGGTCAGCTGCGCGCCCTTGTCGATCAGCGCCTTGGCCTGGGCGTCGCTCTGCGGTGACTTCCTGACGATCAGCACGTCGATATAATCGAAGTAGTTGCAGTCGACGATCATGCCTTCCCGCAACGACGGGTAGTTGGCAACCAGGTCGGCGGCACGCATCTTGATGCGCCCCATGTCCTCCCAGGTGATGTTGAGAATGCGACGGTCGGGATGCAGCCCGTCGATCTTGCCACGCTTGAAGTTCTGATAGTTGTTGGTGACCACGAACTCCTGCGCCGAGGCCGTCGTGGCCAACGCAGCCATGCCGGTCGCGGCAAGCGTGCCGCCCACCATCATCTTCAAGGCATTCCGACGCGATGAGCCTGTCATTATCTGTCTCTCTCCTCGTTTAGGACCACGAGTTTCGTCCACGAAGGCAATGCTGTCCTTGATCAAAATCAAGCCTTCGCTTCGAGCCAGACGGTTAGATCCCGTTCGTATTCGGCGCTACGACTCCATCTTGCCGGCATCGCGAAGCCGCTGGAAATCCAGGATCACGACCTCGCCGCTTTCGACCAGCGCGATGATGTTGCGTCTCTTCAGCTTGCTAATCGAGCGGCTGACGGTTTCGATCGTGAGGCCGAGATAGTCCGCAATCTCGTTCCGACCCATGTGCAGGGTCAGAGGTTGGACCGGCGACACGTGCCGCTCGGCATAGAGCGAGCTGATCTCTGCAAGGAAATGCGCCACCCGCTCCGTCGACCGGAGCTGTCCGAGCACCACCGTCAGCATCCCGACCTGCGTCAGCGCGCTCGACAGGGTCTCGACCAGGGCCGCCCCGAGATCGGGGTGCTGTGCGACGAAGGCCTCGAACTTGCGTTTGTCGAAGGCGCACGCCTCGACATCGGTCAGCGCCTCACCCTCGAAAGCATAGGTGCCGTTCTTATCGAGATAGCCAACGCAATCTCCCGGGGCACGCAGGGCCGTGATCTGCCGTCGGCCGTCGTCGAGCGTCTGCGAAACCGCGACGATACCCTTGCGGATCTTGAAGAAGGCGCCGATCGGATCGCCGGCGCGAAAGAGCGTCTCATGCCTCTTCCAGTTCCGGATGCCGCCCAGCGAGAGCATCTGTTGCAGGCGGGCATCGTCCAGCGGCCGGCACAGGTTCAGCGTCCTGCCGATGCACGTATCGCAGGGCAGGCTCATTGGAGCCTTGAGCCTTTGAGATGTCCCAAAGACGAGCGATCGACCGGAGATTGCACCCTCGCGCACTATGCACGATACCATGAAACCGTGACTTCGCCATCCAGCGCACGGCGGATTAACCAGGGCTAAAGTGTTCAATCGCCGGTCCGGTTATCCGGCCGTGGCATGGTCGAGACGACCGACAGCGCCCGGCGCAGGATCTCGAAGATCACGGCCGTCGACCAGCCGAACATCAGCACGCCGCACATCGCCGTCGTCGGCCCGATGAGGCGCCATCGCTCGACGGGAATGACGTCGCCGTACCCGAGCGTCGTGTAGTTCACGAACGCGAAGTAGAGAACGTCGGCGCCTGCAGGCACGGCGCCCACCATCTGGTAGGTCAATGCCCAGACGAAGACTTCCAGGCCGTGCGCCATCATCAGGACCGAGACCGTCGCCACCATGATCGAGGTCAGAAGCAGCGACGGCGGCAGCCGCGAGCTCGCGGCAACGCTCTGCGCGACACGCACCAGGACGAGCATGACCAGGGCATGGATCACGATGTTGCAGATGCAGGCAACCGCTCCCACGGCGAACTGCAGCAGCATCGCCCGCGCCTAGGCCGGAATCGCGAACACGGTGATCGCCATGACGAGATAGACGGCGATGAGCTGCACACCGGTGAACCAGGTCGACTTGCCGTCCAGGATCAGGATCGAGGCGACGAAGGTGGCGGCAAGGACCAGGAAGACCTCAACGCCGGAGAAAGCCAGGCTGAGCGGCTCCGGTGCCACCACCAGACTGAGAAGCACCAGGAGTGGCGCCACGAAAAGGGCGATCTGCGTGCTGCTGCCGATGGCGATGCCGATCGCCATCTCCATGCGGTTGCGCATCGCGACCAGTACGGCGGTGCTGTGTTCGGCCGCGTTGCCGACGACAGCGACGACCACGACGCCCACGAAGAGGTTGGAAAGGCCGAGCGCGGCGGAAGCGTGCTCGACCGTGCCCACCAGGATCTCGCTCATCCAGACGATCAGTAGCGTGACACCGGCCATGACTCCGACCGTCATGGAAGCCGGCCATGGCGTGGCGTGATGTCCTGCATCCGGCACCGCCTCTTCGCCGCGGAACAGGTCGGCATGGGTGCGCAGCAGGAACAGGAGGCTGAGCACATAGACCGCCAGCAGGATCGCCGAGACCACGATGCTGTAGGTGATCGAACGGCTGACCATCTCACCCGAGCCCGTGGCGGCGAAGACCGACGGCACCAGGATCGCGATGGCGGCCAGACCCATCATGCCGATCTGGGTGCGCACGCCGATGGTCGCGAAGCTCTGGATCTTGTGGCGCAGGCCGCCCGCCAGGAAGGCCGCTCCCAGCACCAGTAGCAGGTTGCCGATGATCGACCCGGTGAGCGATGCCTTGACCACGTCGAGCATGCCGGCGCGCAAGGCCACAAGGGCGATGATAAGTTCGGCGGCGTTGCCCAGCGTCGCATTGAGGAAGCCGCCAATTCCCTCGCCCAGCCGCGCCGCCAACTTCTCCGTCGCCACCCCCAGCAGGCCGGCCAGTGGGACGATGGCCACGCAGGTGAGACCGAAGACCAGGAGCGGCGCCTCCGGCCGGGCATGGTGCGTCCAGGCCGCGACCGGCACGGCCAGCAGAAGCCAGGCCAGC
Organism: uncultured Rhodospirillaceae bacterium; assembly: GCA_945952105.1. Classification (GTDB taxonomy): domain Bacteria; phylum Pseudomonadota; class Alphaproteobacteria; order Reyranellales; family Reyranellaceae; genus Reyranella. The sequence goes on from CAMFGZ010000019.1 coordinate 41,046, forward strand.
GGCGCCTCGGCCAACACGCTCCGGATCGTCTTCATCGCGCTCGCCCCTGACGGCCCGTCAGCGCTTGGGCAATCTGCTCGATTCGGCGACGATCGCCCGATCAATTACCGTGAACAGATAGGCGTCAGGCGAAAGCGTGCAGCCGCCACGGACCAAGCCGGCCAGCTGGGCGCCCTGGTCTCCATCCGAAATCGTGACACCGCGATGCCGGGCGGCATGATTGGCCAGGAAGACGGACAGGGCGATGCGCTGGTCCGGGGGCATGGTGTGGGCTTCACGGCAGGTGACGTAGGCGGCGTTGTCGAAGGTGAGGCCCGCGGTCTGGGCGAGCGCAGCCGAGGAGCCGGCGGCGAGCGCGGCAAGCGTGGTCAGTACGGCAAGCGTCCTGATGGTCATGCGAAGTTCCTCCGGCTCAATTCTTGTTGCCGATGGCCGTGCCACCGACATAGCCGACCGCGCCGCCAATCAGGCCCGCGCCAACCACCGTCCCGAAGCTGCCGCCCGAGACCAGGCCGATGCCGGTGCCGAGCGCGGCGCCGGTGACCATGCCCTTCTGGCCGGTAGACATGTTGTCGAACTGATCGCAGCCGCAGGTCATGCCGGCCAAGGCAATCAACAGAACTATGGTACGCATCGAGATCTCCCCTTGAGGTCCACCATTGTGAACGGTCCGGGCGCACGCCGGTTTGACTAAAGTCAAAGCAGGGTCGATCAGCGCTTCGTTTGGCGGCGCGCCGCGGGGCCAAGGCTCTCGAAGCAGCCAGAATTTACATGGAATGCTGGAAGTGTCCGCTTGGCGTTCCCTACGGGATTCGAACCCGTGTCGCCGCCGTGAAAGGGCAGTGTCCTAGGCCTCTAGACGAAGGGAACGAAGCCTCCAAGCGCGCGGGTGAGATACCGGCTTGGGGAGCGAAAATCAAGCAAGCACGGAGCCGGCCGCCGACGCCGCGTCGTCGATCTGCAGGCGCACCGTCTCCCGGCCGCCAAAACGGTCGATTTTGAGCGCTCCGGCAACATGCAGCACGGGGTGCGCGGAATCGAGAAGTGCCGGCCCCAACTCGCTCTGATTGGCCCGGAAGGCGATGGCGTCGACCCGACCGCGCTCGGCACCGACCAGCGTGCAGCGGACATGCCCCTCCCCGACGGGCTGGGCATAACCGACCCGCACGCCGGTAAGGGCAAATCGAGGCTGGGCGTTGCCGGCGCCGAACGGGCCCACGCGCTCGATCATCGAAATGAGTTCCTGGGTGGCGGCCGCGGGCGCCAGCGCGGCATCGATGCCCAGCTCGCGAACCGATGGCGCCGCGCCGAGCTGCGGCGCAATGCGCTCGTCCAGGAAACGCGTCAATTCGGGCAGGGAATCGCGTGACACGGTGAGGCCCGCGGCCATCGCGTGCCCGCCTCCGTTGACCAGCAGGCCTTCCTGCCGTGCCGCGATGACCGCGGCCCCAAGATCGACGCCGCGCACCGAGCGGCCCGAGCCCTTGCCCAGCGCGCCGTCCATGCCGATCACGAAGGCCGGCCGGCCGTAGCGCTCGACGAGGCGGCTCGCGACGATGCCGATCACGCCGACATGCCAGCCTTCGCTCTCGACCAGCAGCACGGACGGAAGCTTCTGGCGGTCCGCGCCATACAGGCCCTCGATGCGCGTGATTGCCTGGTCGAGCACCTCGCGCTCGATGGCGCGCCGCTCGGCGTTGAACTCGTCCAATCGGACTGCCAGCGCGCCGACCTCGTGCGGGTCGTCGCTCGACAGCAGCCGCGCACCGAGATCGGCCTGGCCGACCCTGCCGCCGGCGTTGACCCGCGGTCCCAGCAGGAAGCCGAGATGGTAGGCCTCCGGCGTCTCCTTCAGCCGTGCCACGTCGGCCAGCGCCGTCAGACCGACATTGCGCCGCTGAGCCATCACCTGCAGTCCCGCCCGCACCAGCGCGCGGTTGACGCCGAGCAGCGGGACGACGTCGCAGACCGTGCCCAGCGCCACGAGGTCGAGCCACTGGCGCAGGTCCGGCTCGGCGCGCGACGTGCCGTACCAGCCGGCCTCGCGCAGCGCGCGGTTGACGCCGACCGCGAGCAGGAAGGCGACGCCGACCGCCGCGAGATGCTTGTGTGGACTGGCATCGTCGATCCGGTTGGGATCGACCACCGCCACCGCCTCGGGCAGCGCGATCTCGGCCATGTGATGGTCGATGACGATGAGGTCGAGGCCGGCCCGCCTGGCTTCGGCGAGCGGCTCGAAGGCGGTGATCCCGCAATCGACCGTGACGACGACGTCTGCGCCTTCTTCCCTGATCTTCAGCAGCGCCGGCGCATTGGGGCCGTAACCCTCCTTGCGGCGGTCGGGAATGTAGACGCCGATATTGCCGCCGACGGCACGGAAGAAGCGCAGCAGCAGCGCCGACGATGTGGCGCCGTCGACGTCGTAATCGCCGAACACGACGATGCGCTCGCCCCTCTGGACGGCACGGACCAGCCGCGCCACGGCAGCGTCCATGTCCTTGAGGTGCGAAGGGTCGGGCAGGAACTTGCGCAGCGTCGGCTCGAGAAAATCGCCGACTTCCTCGAGGGCGACGTCTCGCGCTGCCAGCAGTCGGCTGATCGCGTCGGGCAGGCCATGGCGCTGGGCAATGGCCAATGCCAGCCGCTCGTCACCGAGGCGCGTCGCCCAGCGCCGCCCCGTCAGCGAGCGCTCTACGCCGAGGAAGGCCGCGCGGTCGGTTCTTGAAGCTTCGGACATGCGGCCACCCTAGCCCAGAGCGCGGTGGACACGCTCCGGGAAGTCGGCCGACGGAGCCAGGCTTACGCCCAGCTCGGCAGGCCGGTTTTGATCGAGAAATTGTGACGCGCCGACACCCAGCGCACGGTGCCGGTCTTGGAGCGCATCACGATCGAATGCGTTTCCGCGCCGTTGTGGAAACGGCGCACGCCCTTCAGCATCGAGCCCGAGGTCACGCCGGTGGCCGCGAACATGACGTCGCCCTTGGCCATGTCGGTCATCGAGTACTTGCGGTTCAGGTCCGTGATGCCCCACTTCTTGGCGCGGGCCTTCTCGTCGTCGTTGCGGAACAGCAGCCGGCCCTGGATCTGGCCGCCGATGGCGCGCAGCGCCGCCGCAGCGAGCACGCCTTCCGGCGCACCGCCCGAGCCCATGTAGATGTCGATGCCGGAGTCGCCGGTCGACGTGGCGATCACGCCGGACACATCGCCGTCGCCGATCAGCATGATGCGAGCGCCGGCCTCACGGACCTTGGCGATCAATTCCGAATGGCGCGGCCGGTCGAGGATGCAGACCACCAGGTCGATGACGTCGACCTGCTTGGCCTTGGCCAGGTCCTTGAGGTTCTCCGACACGCTCTTGTCGAGGTCGACGATGCCCTCCGGCAGGCCGCCGCCGACGGCGATCTTGTCCATGTAGACGTCGGGTGCATTGAGGAAGCCGCCATGCTCGGCCATCGCCATGACGGCGAGCGAGTTGGGCAGGCCCTTGGCGGTGATGGTCGTGCCTTCCAGCGGATCGAGCGCGATGTCGATCTTCGGGCCACCGCCCATACCGACCTTCTCGCCGATATAGAGCATCGGAGCCTCGTCCCGCTCGCCTTCGCCGATCACGACGGTGCCTTCGATGGCCAGCGAATTCAATGACGTGCGCATGGCGTCGACCGCGGCCTGGTCGGCCATCTTCTCGTCGCCACGGCCCATCAGCTTGGACGCCGCGAGCGCCGCGGCCTCGGTCACGCGCACGGCCTCGAGCGCGAGGTTGCGGTCCATCCTGCCGGTTTCATCTCTCGTATCGGCCATTGTCTCCTCCGCGGCGTCTTCTCACGCCCTCTTAGAAAGCCTCGATCCTGATCACGCACGGCTCCTCGGCAACGGCGCCGAGCTTGGCGATGCGCGCCAGGGCGCGCCGCATCGAAGCCTCTTCGGTCTCGTGAGTCGTCAGCACCACGGGAACCTCGCCCGACTCGGAGCGGCCGCGCTGCAGCATCGATTCCAGAGAAATGCGTTCCTTGGCGAGTGCCCCCGAAACGGCGGCGATCACGCCCGGCCGGTCCTGCACCATCAGGCGCATGTAGTAGGCGCCGACATGGCGATCCATCGGCGAGGCCTTCTTGGTCGCGAGCTTTTCGGCAGGAACGACGAAAGCCGGCATGTGCCGTCCGCGGGCCACATCGACCAGATCGGCAACGACGGCCGAAGCCGTCGGCCCCTGCCCGGCGCCGCGGCCCTGGAACATCGTGGTGCCCACGAAGTCGCCCTCGACGACGACGGCGTTGAAAACACCCTCGATATGGGCGATCGGCGTGTCGAGCGGCACCATGCAGGGATGCACGCGCTGTTCGATGCCATGACGCGTCTCGCGCGCCAGGCCCAGGAGCTTGATGCGATAGCCAAGTTCCTGCGCGAACTCGATATCCATCGAGGTGACGCGGCGGATTCCCTCGACGTGCACACCCGCGAAATCGACCTTCGCGCCGAAGGCCGCGCCGGTCAGCACCGCGAGCTTGTGCGCCGCATCGATGCCATCGACGTCGAACGTCGGATCGGCCTCCGCGTAGCCCGCCGCTTGTGCCTCGGCCAGCACGACAGCGAAGTCGCGACCGGTCTCGCGCATGGTCGTAAGGATATAGTTGCAGGTGCCGTTGAGGATTCCATACAGCCGCTTCACGCGGTTGCCGGCCAGCCCCTCGCGCAGCGCCTTGATGATCGGAATGCCGCCAGCCACCGCCGCCTCGAAGGCGAGGCTGCGCTGCTTCTTCTCGGCCAGGGCGGCCAGTTCGGCGCCGTGCAGCGCCAGCAGCGCCTTGTTGGCGGTGACGACGTGCTTGCCCGAGGCCAGCGCCTTCTGCACGAGCCGCCGTGCAATGCCGCCCGAACCGCCGATCAGTTCGACCACGACGTCGACGTCCGGCGCGGTCGCGAGCGCCATCGGGTCCTTCTCCCAGCGCATGCCGGTGAGGTCGATGTCGCGCTTCTTCTTGCTGCGCGCGCTGACGGCCACGATCTTGAGCGGCCGTCCGCCGCGCACGGAGAGGAGCCGGCCGTGTTCGGCCAGCAGCTTCACGACGCCGGCGCCCACGGTTCCGAGCCCGGCGATGCCGATCCTGAGAGGAGAATTCATGGGCGCCTGATACGACAGGATAGGGTCAGGCGCGAGCCTTGATCGGCGTGATGTTGTCCCCAACACCGCGCAGGTACAGGTCGATGGCGCGGCCGGGGTCGGCCATCACCGTGCGGATGTTTCTTACGGCCTGGCGAATGCGGTGCTTGTTCTCGACCAGGGCGATGCGGACATGGGCGTCGCCATGCTCGCCGAAGCCAATGCCAGGCGAAACCGCGACATTGGCCTGGGTCAGCAGCAGCTTGGAGAAGGCCAGCGAGCCTAGCTCGGCGAATTCCTTCGGCAGCGGCGCCCAGGCGAACATGCTGGCCGAAGGCGCCGGCAGGTCCCAGCCCGCGCCCTTCAGCCCCTCGATCAGGACGTCGCGGCGTTCCTTGTAGGTGTTGCGCGCCTCGGCGATGCAATCCTGCGGCCCGTTGAGCGCCGCCGTCGCCGCCACCTGGATCGGCGTGAAGGCGCCGTAGTCGAGGTACGACTTGATGCGGGTCAGCGCCTGGATGAGCGTCTTGTTGCCGGCCGCGAAGCCCATGCGCCAGCCGGCCATCGAGTAGGTCTTGCTCATCGAGGTGAATTCGATGGCGATGTCGCGGGCGCCCGGCACCTGCAGCACCGACGGCGGCGGCACGCCGTCTAAGTAGATCTCCGCATAGGCGAGATCGGACAGGATCCAGATGCCCTCGCGCTTGCAGAAGTCGACGATGGCTCCATAGAAATCGAGGTCGACGACCTGCGCCGTCGGGTTCGACGGGTAATTCAGCACCAGCGCCAGAGGCTTCGGCACGGCGTGGCGCACGGCACGCTCGAGTGCCGGCAGGAATTCCTCGATCGAGGTCGAGCCCGGCACCGGAATATGACGCACCGAACCGCCGGCGATGATGAAGCCGTACGGATGGATCGGATAGCTGGGGTTCGGCACCAGCACCGTGTCACCCGGCGAGGTGATCGCCTGGGCGAGGTTGGCCAGCCCCTCCTTCGATCCGAGCGTCACGATGACTTCGGATTCCGGATCCAGTTCCACGCCGAAGCGGCGGGCATAGTAGGCCGCCTGGGCCTTGCGCAGGCCCGGAATGCCGCGCGACGCGGAGTAACCATGGGCGCGCGGGTTCGCGGCGGCCTCGGCGAGCTTGGCGACGATATGCGGGGCGGTCGGCAGGTCCGGATTTCCCATGCCGAGGTCGATGACATCCTGGCCGGCGCCGCGGGCGCGGGCCTTCATGGCGTTCACTTCCGCGAACACATAGGGAGGCAGGCGCTTCAGCCGATGAAATTCCGAGTCGTCCATGTCGTTCTTCCTTGGCGCCTAGAAATCGATGAAGACGTCGGCGCGCCGGTTTGCGGCCAGGCCGCGGGCAGTACTGGTCTGATAGATCGGCTCTTCGTCCGAAGCGGCTTCGGCGACCATCCGGTCAGCCGGCACGCCGAGACGGCGCAGTTGCTGGGCGATCGCGAGTGCGCGGCGCCGCGATACTTCGAAATTATCCTGCCGCGCCGCCGGCGCCGCATCGCCGGCCGCGTGGGAGACGATGCGAATGGTCCCGCCATTCTCGCGCTGGATTTCGGCCACCCGGGCAAGCACGGCCTGATCGGTTTCGTCGAGGCCTGTCGAGGACTGACCGAACTGGATCACCGCAACCCGCAGGGACCCATCGAACGGCGGCGACTTGAGGCTGCTGAACGGCACCGCACCCGACTGGGCGGCGGCGATATTGGCCATGCCAGGCAACGGCTCTCCGCAGGCATCGCCCAGGGTGGCGGATGCGGCAAAGGCAACCGGTAGCGGCGCCAGCGGCATCAGCAATCCCACGTCGACGCCCGGCGGCGTCCAGCCCGGCTGCGGCGCGAAAGCCTTGTTCGGGTCGACCGGCGGCGCGGTCGCCGGTACGGGTACGGGAGCCGTCGCAGGGGGCGTGGAAGAAGCCGGCGGCGCGCCGGTCGTCACGGACCCCGGCTCCGCGCCAGGCGGAGTCCATCCCGGCGGCGGGCTGAATGCCCTGTTGGGATTTCCCGACGGAACGGGCGCCGCCTGCGCCGGGACCGGCGGTGGCGCCGTTGCGGGATCGGGCGCGGCGGATGGCGGCGCCATCGGTGCCGTGGTCACGGGCGCCGGCGGGGGCACGGGTGCCGAGACAGGCGCCGGATCGGACGTGATGGTGCCGGCACCAGCCGGCGGGGCGCCGACCGGAGCGGTGGCCGGTGCGCCCTGCTCCTTCTCCTTGTTCTTGGCGTCCTTGTCGGCCGCCTCGCGCTCGAGCCGGGCCTCGCGGTCCTTGCGATCGCGATCGGCCTGCTCCTTCTCGATCGCTTCCTTCTGGGCCTTCTGGCCGCCCTTGGCCGATATCACCGAGCCGATGGCCGCCGTCGTATTGCGCGTCTCGTCGCCCGCCGTGACCGCCGCGTCGTACTGCCGGTTACCAGGTGCCGGCGGCAGGGCGCTCGAGGGCGCGACATCCCGCTCGACGCCGGGGCGCGGCGGCGCGCCAACCGGCGCCGATCCCTCGAACCAGCCGCAGCCGCTCAGCATGGCAAGCATGGACACTCCGAGCAGGCCGAGCCAGCGGCCGCTGCCGATCGTGTCCTGGAGTCGCTGCATCTTCATCACCTGCTGTGTCCGCTTGAAACCCGGCGTCTTCCGTCTGTCTAGCGGAGACCGAGAGGAAATTTGACCCGTCAGTTGTCGCAGCCTACCTATGGGAAGCAAGCAGCGATTCCGGTAGGTTTGGCACTAGGTATGGTACCGAAGTGGTGATTTTACCGCAAGAAACGCTACAAAGGCAATGATTCGGAAGGGGAAACGCATGTCCGACACGCCCAGCCCCACGGCCCTCGGCGGCCTGTCGCCGGAAGAGTCCGCCAAGCTCCAGGAGGCCTTCAAGGACATCGCGACGCGCAGCCAGAAGCTGCTGCAGGATTTTTCCCAGCGCTACCAATCCGACGGGCCGCAGCCGGCCGACCCGCTCCACCTCACCCAGACCTTCATGGACTTCACGGCCAAGATGCTGGCCGACCCCAACCGGCTGGTTCAGGCGCAGGTGGAACTGTGGCAACAATACATGAAGCTTTGGCAGGTCACGGCCCAGCGCATGATGGGCCAGACGGTCGAGCCGGTGGCCGAACCCGCCCGCGGCGACAAGCGCTTCAACGATCCCGCCTGGAAGGACGAGGTGGTCTTCGACTACCTGAAGCAATCCTATCTGCTCACGGCGCGCTGGTTGCAGGGCACGATCAAGGAAGTCGAGGGCGTCGACGACAAGACCGCGAAGAAGGTCGACTTCTACACCCGCCAGTTCATCGATGCAGTGTCTCCCTCCAACTTCGCGATGACCAATCCGCAGGTGGTGAAGGCGACCGTCGAGTCCAAGGGGGAGAACCTGCTGAAGGGTCTGAAGAACCTGCTGGGCGATCTCGAGCGCGGAAAAGGCAACCTCTCCATCCGCCAGACCGACATGGACGCCTTCAAGGTCGGCGCCAACGTCGCGACCTCGCCCGGCAAGGTCGTCTACCAGAACGACGTCATCCAGCTGATCCAGTACGCGCCCGCGACCGAGGAGGTCTACGAGGTCCCGCTGCTGATCGTGCCGCCGTGGATCAACAAGTTCTACATTCTCGACCTCAAGCCCGAGAACTCGTTCATCAAGTGGGCGACCGAACAGGGTTACACTGTGTTCGTGGTCTCCTGGGTCAATCCCGACGAGCGCCTCGCGAAGATGGTGTTCGAGGACTACATGAACCAGGGCCCGCTCGCGGCGCTCGATGCCATCGAGAAGGCGACAGGTGCCCGAAAGGTCTCGGCCATCGGCTACTGCATCGGTGGGACCCTGATGGCCGCGACACTGGCCTACATGGCCGCGCGCGGCGACGACCGTATTGCCGCCTGCACTTTCTTCACCGCGCAGGTCGACTTCAGCGAGCCGGGTGAGCTCGGCGTCTTCATCGACGAGGACCAGCTCGCCAGCGTCGAGGAGATGATGAGCAAGAAGGGTTATCTCGAAGGCAGCGAGATGGCGACGACCTTCAACATGCTGCGCGCCAACGACCTCATCTGGTCGTTCGTCGTGAACAACTACCTGATGGGCAAGGATCCCTTCCCCTTCGACCTGCTGTTCTGGAACGCCGACGCCACCCGCATGCCGGCGGCGATGCACAGCTTCTACCTGCGCAACATGTACCAGAAGAACCTGCTCAGCACGCCGGGCGGCATCGTGCTCGACAACGTGCCGATCGACCTGCGCAAGATCCGGATCCCCGTCTACATCCAGGCCGGCAAGGAAGACCACATCGCGCCGGCACGCTCGGTCTACAAGGCGACGCAGATCTTCAGCGGCCCGGTGCGATTCATGCTCGCGGGCTCCGGTCATATTGCGGGCGTCGTCAATCCGCCGCGCAACAAGAAGTACCAGCATTGGCTGAACGAGACGGCGCAGAACCCGCCCACCCTCGCCGAATGGCAAGCGGGCGCCAAGGAGTTCCCCGGCTCGTGGTGGCACGATTGGGACAAGTGGCTGTCGGCCCTCTCGGGCCCGAAGGTGCCGGCGCGGGTTCCCGGCGCCGGCGGCCTGCCGGCGATCGAGGACGCGCCGGGCAGCTACGTGAAGGTGAGGTCGGGCGAGTAGTCCCCGACTCAGACCACGAGAAACATGTTGTCGGTGTCCACGCGGACACTGATCACGACATCCTGGAAATCATTGTCGCCGATCGAGGAGAGCAGATCCTCGAAACCGATCAGCAGCTGCTGACCACCTGGCGAGATGCCGGACAGGACCTGCGTGGCGTCGCCCGGGTTCAACGTTGAGAACGAGTGGAAGATCGGCACGGTCGTCAGGTCACCGAGCGACGCACTCGTCAGCGTCGGCGGCAATCCGGCGTTGAGATCCGCCGCCCCGCCACCGCCCGGCGCCCTGAAGGACAGGTCGTCCGGCAGGATGCCATACTGGCCGTTGCCGTCCTGAATAAGGAAGAAGCCGATGCGGACATTGTTCGCCGGCACACCAAGATCCACAGAGCCCGTCGTCGTATCGCGCGTATTGTCGAACAGGATCTGCACATCGCTGATCTTGCCGTCGGCCGCCACATGGTAGGTCCCGAGCGTGTTGGCATAGCCGGACGCGGCCGACTTGAAATCGACGGTGAAATGCACGCCCCCGTCACCCGTCAGGAAGGCCTCATTCGTGACACCGTTGATCTGGGCCGGGTCGACACTCACCCCTTCTCTCAGTGATGGCAGGTAGTTCTCGAACGTCACCGTTGTGTGCGCGTCCGCGCCCGTTCCGCGTGTGATCACCATGAAGTCGCCGCCGCTGAAGTCGCCGTTCAGCTGGATCGCGGTTCCCGCGGCTGTCAGCGTGGCCGTCCCGCTTCCAAGCACGACATCGAAGTTGGACCTGCCGATCAGTGAGCCGGTAATGTTGATCCTGTCGTCCGAGGTGAAGCCCGAGACGATGTCTCCATTCATGTCTCCCCAGTATCCACCCAGCGTATCCGCTCCACTGCCGAGATCGATCGTGTCGCTCCCGCCCCCGCCGAAAATCGTGTCGTTGCCAGCTCCGCCATTCAGCGTTTCGCTTCCGGACGAACCGTTGATCGTATCGTCGCCCTCTGTTCCGGGTGTCGGCGGTGGCCCGACCAGCGTGAGAGACATGCCGTTCCAGCCGTCATAGCCGACCTGAAAGGACACACCCGTCAGTTCGCCCGAAACGGCAACCTCATATCGGCCGAGCAGCGACTCCGTCACGACAAGGCTCGAACCGTTGAAGTACACGTCCGTGGTCTGGATTCCGCCTATATTGATGACGTCGCCGGCCTGCAGTCCGGCGATCATGCCGTTGAAGTTGGTGGTGATGTTGAAGATCACCTGGCCCGTCTGACCCGCAACCATGAGTTCGTTGCCGCCCGCGGTCAGCGTGGCCGTCCCACCCCGCTTCGGGGCCGCAGCCAGCAGGCGCGTCTCGGAATTGCCCGTGAGTGCCCCACCCTCGCCTTCCGCCCAGATGAATCCGGCATCAAACCATCTTCCCATGAAAGCCGACGTCGCCGGCGTTTCGATCATCTGGACGTTGAGTTTCCCGGCTTCGGCGTCCGGGTTTCCGCTGCCTCCAACGGTGTAGGCATTCGTGCTGGTATCGCCTGAAGCCGCAACGATCGCATTCAGCGTGGACTGGATGAGCGCGGCGTCGTTGGCGGTGAAGCCTGCGCCGTCGAGATCGAAGTCGCCGGGTCCCACGAGCGTGCCGGTTCCGTGTTCGATCCTCAGATCGTGGGTGGGCGTATTGAAGCCCTCGAATGCAAAGCCGCCCGGCCCACCCGGATTGTAGATATAGACGGCGCCGGAGTTGTAGACGGGAATGTCGTCGCTGAAGAGCGGGCCGAAGGATCCATAATCCAGCAGATCGACGTTGCCGCTGAGCGCCGTCAGGTTCAGGGTGGCGGTACCTATAAACCCCGTCTGGTTGACAAGATTTCCCTGCAGGCTGTAGCTCGCGGAGAGCGTCGTCTCCCGGTCCCAGTAGTACGGCACGTTGAAGGTCGCGGACTGTCCAACCGGGATGGTGACGCTCTCGCCCCAAGGTGCCGTCAGCGTCACGTCGATTTCGGTCGGAAGGAACTGGAACTGCTGGGTGATCGCAAGGCCAGCATCGAGGTCGGCCGTCAGCAGGTTATAGGTGATGTCTCCGTCGAGAAAACTGCCCGAGAGCGATGGAAACTCCGGACCGACGATGTCCTCGATGACCGCAAGGACGTCTACGTCCACCGTCGCAATATCGGGGGTCGTCACATCCAGCGTCACGTCTGCGAGCGGCCCGCTGCCCGACTGCTCCGCCGTGAGCGAAGGGTCGTAGTCCTTCGGCAGGAAGACGTCGAAGCCGTCGACGACGGTCTTCCTGTCGCCCGAGTGGAGCGAGATGAGCTTGATCGTGTCGTTGTAGTTGTAGCCGACCGAGTCCGAGCCGAACAAATCGGAGTCGAAATTCAGGGAGAAGTCGGCGGTGAAGATCGCGTTCAGGTCGACCTTGAATTCAGGAAACTTGGCGTCGAAATGGGTCGCACTGCCGTCGAGACCGTTGTTGATGCTCTGGACCGTGAACTGCTGTCCGGCGGCAACGACGTTCGGCATCTGGAAACTGACGTCCACCGGGTACTTGAGCGAAATGCTTCCGGCGTCCGCCTGGACGCTGAAAACCAGTGACACGCTCGCGCTCGCCGAGACCGTAAGATCGTCGTCGAAAGCCGAGAAGCTGTCTGAAAATCCCTCTTGGAAGAGTGTCCAACTCTCGTTGATCGTGAACGCCTGTCCAGTGCTCCACATGCTCTGGTCGGTCGTCTTGAACTCAACCTTCTCGACATCCGTCACGATGGACGGAGCAATCGTCGTCGGCATGGAGCACCCTCAGCTACTCATCAAACTATTTGAAGCATAACTGACGAAATAGATTTTGCCAGTGCGAGTGCACTTAAGCGGCAGTCACTCCGCGGCCTTCGGCCGTTCGCCGCGATAGGCCTGCCCCAGGCGAACATAGGCCGAGGCGGAGCGGCGGAAGGATTCGAGATCCTTCTCAGTGACGTCGCGCATCTTCACGGCCGGGTTGCCGGCCCACAGTTCGCCCTTGCGCACGATCTTGCGCGGCGTGACGACCGCGCCGGCCGCCACCATTGCGCCGGTCTCGACCACCGCCTCGTCCAGTACCGTCGAATGCATGCCGATGAAGGCGTCGTCCTGGACCTCGCACGCGTGCAGCAATGCGAGGTGGCCCACCGTGACGTTGCGGCCCACCACCGTGCTGACGCCGCGGGCGGCGATGTGGATCACCGTCCCGTCCTGGATGTTGGAGTTCTCGCCAATCCTGATGCCGGGCCCGTCGCCGCGCAGCACGGCGCCGAACCAGATGCTGCAGTTGGCGGCGATCTCGACCTCGCCGATCAGCGTCGCGTTGGGCGCGATGAACGCCGTGCTGTGGACCTGCGGCACGAAGCCGTTGAAGGGCACGATGAGTCCGGACATCGGATCGCAACTCCACAATACCAAGAGCGCAAAAAAGAAGGGCGCCCTGAGGCGCCCTTCGAAGATAGCCGAAACGCGGGTTTAGCGCTTCGAGAACTGGAAGCGGCGACGCGCACCGGCGCGGCCGTACTTCTTGCGCTCGACCACGCGGCTGTCGCGGGTGAGGAAGCCGTTGGTCTTCATCGCGCCGCGCAGGCCGGGCTCGAACTTCGAGAGAGCCTGGGCAATGCCGTGACGGACCGCGCCCGCCTGGCCCGACAGGCCGCCGCCGGAGACGGTGGCGATGACGTCGAACTGGCCGTTGCGCTGCGACACGTCGAACGGCTGCTGGATCATCATGCGCTGCGTCGGACGAGCGAAGTAGATCGTCTGGTCGCGGCCGTTGACGATGATCTTGCCGGTGCCGGGCTTCACCCAGACGCGGGCGACGGCGTTCTTGCGGCGGCCGGTGGCGTAGGCTCGACCCTGCGCGTCGATTTCCTTCTCGCGCGGAGCACCGGGCGCCGGGGCGGCCGTCGAGGCCTTCTTCAGTTCGGCAAACGACGAAAGTTCGGTAGCCATGTTAGCCGATCCTCGAGTTCTTGCGGTTCATTGCGGCGATGTCGAGCTTCTCGGGCTGCTGGGCCTCCTGCTCGTGGTTCGGGCCGGCATAGACGCGCAGGTTCTTCATCTGCGCACGGCCGAGCGGGCCGCGGGTGATCATGCGCTCGACGGCCTTGATCAGGACGCGCTCCGGGAAGCGGCCCTCGAGGCGCTTGCCCAGGGTCTCGCCCTTGATGCCGCCGGGATGGCCGGTGTGCCAATAGAACACCTCACGCTCGGCCTTGCGGCCCGTGAGGCGCACCTTCTCGGCGTTGATCACGACGATGTTGTCGCCGCAATCGATATGCGGGGTGAACGTCGTCTTGTGCTTGCCGCGCAGGCGCATGGCGATGATCGTGGCGAGCCGGCCGAGGACAAGGCCTTCGGCGTCGATCAGAAACCACTTCTTCTGCACGTCGGCAGTCTTGATGCTGGGAGTCTGCTTGGTGAGGGTTTGCATGAGTCTTTCTTCCAATGAGCGCGCGCTTATGGGGAGAGAACCCGGTCTTGTCAAATCGCCAAAATTTATATAGTGAAATCAATGACTTAAAATTGGGGTATTATAATACCTCTCATTTAAGCCTTGGGCGGTATGGCATATGTCACGGTCGCATGCGCCACCGGCTCGGGCTTGCCATCGCTGTAGATCGTGAAATCACCGACCGCCAGCGTCTTCCCGAGCTTCAGCAGCCGTCCCTCCCCGATCAGGTCCTTTGGCTCGGGCTTGCGCATGAAATTGATGTTCAGATTGGTCGTGACGGCCAGCGCCACCGGCCCGAGCTGGCCCAGGATCAACAGGTAGAAGCCGCAGTCGACCAGCCACATCAGCGTGGGGCCCGAAATCGTGCCGCCCGGCCTCAGGTGCCGCTCGTGCGTCGGCAGGCGAAGCCTGATGGTCCTGTCGTCGAGATGCTCGATGGCAAGGCCGAGATGGGCGGCCTGCGGGAAATGCTCGTCGAGGAACGTCAGCAGTTCCGCAGGCGACATCACCGGCATGACGCCCCTCGCCGCTTCCAATACAATGCCGCCATGAACGCCGCCTCCAACGAACCCGTGCTGCTGCGCCGCGACGAGGGTCGCGTTGCCTTCCTCACGCTCAACCGGCCTCGCGCCATGAACGCGCTCTCGGGCGAACTTATAGACGCGCTGCAGGCGGAATTCGACAGGCTGGCCAGGGACGCGGACATCCGCTGCGTCGTGATCGAGGCACAGGGCGACCGCGCTTTTTCGACCGGCCACGACCTGCGCGAGGTCGCCTCGACCCACGACTATGCGTTCCATCACAGCCTGATGACTCGCTGCTCGGCGATGATGATGTCGATCGGCCGCCTGCCCCAGCCGGTCATCGCCAAGGTGAAGTCGGTCGCGACCGCTGCCGGCTGTCAGCTCGTGGCCGCCTGCGATCTTGCAGTCGCCGCGACTGAAGCCACCTTCGCCACGTCAGGGATCAACAACGGCCTGTTCTGCGGCACCCCCTCGGTGGCGGTCGGCCGCAACATCGGTCCGAAGCGCGCGCTCGACATGCTGTTCACCGGCGCGTTCGTCGATGCCGCGACCGCGCTGCGCGACGGGCTTGTGAGCCGTGTCGTCCCCGCCGCCGATCTCGACCGCGAGACCAAGGCGCTGGCCGACCGAATCGCCGCCCAGCCGCCGCAGCAGATCGCCTCCGGCAAGGCGATGTTCCGCAAGCACATGGAGATGACCGTCGAGCAGGCCTACGCCTACGCGACCGACTTCATGGCCGGCGCGATCCAGCGCGAGGATGCACAGGCCGGCATCGATGCCTTCGTGAACAAGAAGCCCAAGCCCGACTGGACAGGGCGCTGACCTAGCGACCGGCGTTCGACAGCAACGCGGCCCGCAGCGCCGTCACCGACGGATCGTGCTCGGCCAGCAGGCCAAGCGTGTCGAAGTAACGGCGCATCGCGACGATACGGTCATCCGATAGATCGAGACGATCGACGCCCAGAAGATCGCCACACCGCCATTCGACGAACATGAGCGTGTTGTCGCCTGCCCAGTCGATCATCTGAAAGGGCGAACCCGCCAGATGGACCACGATGTCGGCAGGCGCCAGCGGGCGGCGCTGGTCGGGCGCCTCAATCGTCGCATCGGCCGCGAAGGGCGCGGAGACCGGCGCGCCTGACACGAGGTCGGCATAGGCCGGTGCGACGCCGCTCTGGTTCGCCGGAAATTGCGGCAGCCAGCCCATGTCCGGACGAAGGGCGCGGAAGAGCGTCGCCTGGTCGTAGAAGCGGCGTCCGCGATGGACACCGCCGTCCCGCAGATGGACTCGGTAAGTCGCACCCCAGGCCACTTGCGTGCCGTTGATCGTGCCGCGATTGTCGGCCTCGACGAACACCGTCGAACCTCGGCTGCGATGGCGGCGCATGTCGATAGCGAGGTCGGGCATCAACCGCAATACATGAGCGATGGCCTCACGCACCTGCGACGCGGGCGTCGGCGTCGTCATGCCGGCGTCCGCGACCTCGCCTTCGGGATGGAACACCGCCGCGTAGCTGTCGGGGCTCGGCGCCTGACCGAAGGCCCGGAACAGGTCGAACCAGCGGGCGACTTCAGTTGTCGTGGATGTCATGCCTCGATCCTCCTCAACGGGTGGAGCGTCGGCAATTACCTCTGAGGTTATGCCCGTCGGGTGAATCCGGCGAGTTGACGCCCTGACCGGCGAAACCGTTAACTCCAGCGGACAACAAGAGAACATTGGAGGAAAGCTCATGAGGGCCATGAAATTGACTCGCCGCGCGGCCGTCGCTTCGGCAATGGCGAGTGTGGCGGCCCCGGCACGCGCCCAGGATTTCCAGCCGGGCAAGCCCATCGTCATCGTCGCGCCGTTCGGTCCCGGCACGACCAACGACATCATCGCGCGCCTGCTCGCCCAGGACATGACGGCCACCCTGGGGCAGAGTGTCATCGTCGAGAACAGGCCCGGTGCCACCGGTAACATCGGCGTCGACTACACCGCCAAGGCACGGCCCGATGGCCATACGGTGGTGATCTCTTCCCTGAGCAACATCATCAATCAGGCCACGGGCAACAACACGGTCAATCTGGTCAATGACCTGACGCCCGTCAGCTTCACGGGCGGTGTCTACTATTCGATGTTCGTGCCCAACGAGCTGCCGGCGAAGAGTGTCGCCGAACTGGTCGATCTCGCGCGCAAGCAGCCTGGCAAGATCAACTTCTCGGGCTTTGCCGGCGGAGTGCCTCAATTCCTGGGCGAGATGCTCAATCGCGCTGCGAAGATCGACATGGTAATGGTGCCCTACAAGAGCACTACCGATGCGCTGAACGACCTGCTCACCAGCCGAATACAGGTCTGGTTCACACCGGTCGCATCCGGCGTTCCCATCCATAATTCGAAACAGGCCCGGCTACTTGCCGTCAGCGGCGAGAAGCGGGCGGAGGCGCTTCCCGACATCCCCACCTTCAAGGAGCTGGGCTATCCCGACATCGTGGCCGACGTGTCCTTCTACATGATGGCGCCGAAGGGAACGCCTCAGCCGATCGTCGAGAAGCTCTATCGCGCCGCCGACAAGGCAATGGACAATCCCCGGACGAAGGAATCATTCAGGGCCCAGGGAATCGAGGACCGCCGCGGCGGTCCCGCCGAGCTGAGCGCCTACATCGCCAACGAACTCAAGCGCTGGACCGAGATCGTGAAGCTGTCGGCGCCCGCGAAGTAACGCCCCCCCGAATCAGAAGAGCGCGCCTCGCGGCGCGCCCTTCGATCTTGAGCGGACGTGAAGATCCAGAGCCCGGCTGGATTACTGACGCCAGTCGGTGCCCTTGCCCTCGATCTGGCGAAGCGCGGCCTTCCAGTAGGTCATGCCGTATTCCGGGTTGGCGCGCTGCTGCTTGGCGCGCTCGCCGTACTGGCGAATCACGTCCTCCTCGATCGGCGCGGGTTCTTCGTCGAGGCTGCGGGCGATGACCTCGACCTCGCAGGCGCGTTCGAGCATGTACATGCGGCGCAGCGCACCCTGTATCGTGCCACCCACGGTCAGCAGGCCGTGGTTGCGTAGCACCACCGAGTTGCCGCCCTGGCAGGAGACGCCCAGCGCATCGCATTCCTCCTGTGACGTCGGCATGCCGTACTCGTGATAGACGAGGTCGTCGTAGACCGAGAGCGCATCCTGGCTGATCGGGCGAATGCCCTTCTTGAGGACCGAGACGCCAGTGCCGGCGCGGGTATGCGTATGCATCACGCAGTTTGCATCCGGGCGTGCCTTGTAGACACCACTATGGATGGTGAAGCCCGCGGCGTTGAACTTGCCGTCCTTGGCGTAGACGTTGCCGTCGATGTCCATCTTCACGAGGCTCGAGGCGGTGATCTCGTCGAACAGGTCGCCGTAGTTGTTGATCAGGAAGCACTTGGGCTCGCCGGGGATGCGCACCGTCATGTGGGTGTCGATCGTGTCGGTCCAGCCGAAATGGTCGGTGATCCTGTAGAGGGCCGCGAGGTCGCACCGCGCTTGCCACTCGGCCTCGGTCATATCCTGTTTGCCGGATTGCATCACCGTATCCATCTCGCACTCCTGCTTTAGCTTCGGCCGATGCCGTAGCCGACATGGTAACGCAACTTGCGGGAGGGTGCGACGCACTCTTGCCCTCGCGGCACGCAGAGCCGCCCTGCGAATTGTCGGCATAGTATTTGCGTCTCCCTTGCCGGCTAAGCGGTATCGGAGGGCGTTCGTGGCGACCAACCCGTTTCATCTCGCGTGGTTCCTTCAGGGCTCCAGCGTCCAGGCCTGGGGCGAGCCCTGGACCGGGCACATCGGGACGACCTGGGAGCAGCCAGCGCTGTTCCTCGACATGGCCCGCAGCCTGGAACGCGCCTGCTTCGACTATATCCTTCTCGAAGACTCCTCCTACGTGGGAGAGAGCTTCGGCGGCTCGACCGAGATCTACCTGAAGAAGGCCATCGCCGTGCCGCGCCAGGACCCGTCCGTGGTCGCCGCGCTGATGACCCAGGTGACCTCGCGGATCGGCATCGTGCCGACCTTCGGCACCTACGCCTATCACCCCTATCTGCTGGCCCGCCTCATGGCGACGCTCGACCAGGTGTCGGCCGGGCGCGCCGGCTGGAACGCCGTCACCGGCTCCTCCGACTTCGCGGCGATGAACTTCGGCATGCCGGGCATGCCCGAGCACGACCTGCGCTACGACATGGCCGACGAATACATGGAGGTGGTGCGCGGCCTGTGGGGATCGTGGGAGCCCGGCGCGATGATCGCCGACCGCAAGAGCGGCGACCTGATCGACCACACGAAGGTCCACGCGGTCAATTACAGCGGCAAGTACTTCAAGACTCGCGGGCCGCTGAATTCCGGTCCCAGCCCGCAGGGACGGCCGGTGATCGCCCAGGCCGGCGGCTCGCCGCGAGGCCGCCGCTTTGCCGCTGCCCATGCCGATACGATCGTCGTCAACGCCAAGGGCATCGACGCGATGCGCGCCTACCGTGACGACGTGCACAAGCACATGATCGCGCAGGGCCGCAAGCCGAGCGACTGCAAGGTCCTCTACCTGATCAATCCGATCCTCGGCGAAACCATGGAAGAGGCGCTGGAGCGTAAGAAGAAGCGCGAGTGCATGGCGCAGGCCAACATCCAGGAGCGCCTCGCCCATTTCGGTAAGGTGACGAACATCGACTTCGGCAAATTCGACCTCGACAAGCCCCTGCCCGACGACGTCACCACCAACGGCCACCAGCTCAACCTCGAGCAGTTCAGGACTCTGGCGGGTGGCCGCTCGATCCGCCAGACGATGGCATCGTTCAACGCCGTCGACCTGTCGATCGACCTCTGCGGCACCTGCGATTCGGTGGCCGCGCGCATGGGCGAGGTCATGCAGGAAGTGGGCGGTGATGGGTTCCTGTTCTCCATGCCCAACGTCAACCGCCGCACGCTGGCCGAGATCGAGGATGGGCTGGTCCCCGCCCTCCAGGATCGCGGCCTGGTCCGCAAGGCCTACGAGCACAAGCATTTCAGGGAAAATCTCCTCGCTTACTGATCCAGCCGAACGGGAAGGAAGGTCTCCATGAGCAAGAAGACAATCGGTCGGCGCGCCACCCTTGGTCTCGTGGGCGCAGGCCTCGTGGCAGCCCCCTTCATCCGGCCGAGCTTCGGCCAGGCCGCCTGGCCCGAGCAGACGACGGTGCCGGACATCCTGAAGGGCAGCGGCGAGGTCCGCATCGCCACATTCGGCGGCACAATGCAGGAGACGCAGCAGAAGGCCTATTTCGAGCCCTTCGAGAAGATCACCGGCATCAAGGTCCGCGCCTTCCCCGGTTCCGATCCGACCAAGATCAAGGCGATGGTCGATACCGGCAACGTCGAATGGGACATGGCGCAGCTCAGCCGCGGCTCGATCATGAACCTCCAGAAGCGTGGCGATTACTTCGAGAAGATCGACTACGACATCGTCGATCCCGGAGTCGAAAAGCAGTACCGCTTCGAGTACGGCCTCGAGATGCTGGTCTGGGCGCAGGTCCTCGCCTATCGCACGGACGCCTTCAAGGGCGCCGTGCCGTCGGGCTGGGCGGACTTCTGGGACACCAGGAAATTCCCCGGCGACCGCGCTCTCTACGGGACCGGCAGCGGCGGCTGGCCCGAGATGGAGTTTGCGCTGATGGCGGCCGGCGTACCGCCGGACAAGCTCTATCCGCTCGACGTCGACAAGGCACTGGCGAGCTACAGCAAGATCAAGAAGGACGTCTTCAAGTGGTGGGACACCGGCGCCGTGCCGATCCAGTTGCTCACCGACCGCGAGGTCACGATGACGTCGGTCTGGAACGGCCGCATGGCCGCATTGCAGGCGGCCGGCGTCCCCGCGGCGATCAGCTGGAACCAGGGCCTGTCGAAGCGTGATGCCTGGGGCATTCCGAAGGGCGCCAAGAACAAGGCCAATGCCATGAAGTTCGTGGCCTACTCGACGATGGCCATCCCGCAGGCCCGCGTCTGCCTCGGCATCCCCTACGGCTCGGTCAACGCCAAGTCGAACGAGTACATTCCGACCGAGCGGCTGGCGGTCCTGCCGAGTGCGCCGGACATCGCCAAGCAGCTCGTCAGCTACAACTACGATTGGTGGATCGAGAATCGCGAAACGGTCATCGCGAAGTTCAACAAATGGCTGTTGAGCTGACGCGATGACAGGGATCGGCACGAACGGAGTTTCAGGAACGGGCGCGTCGGTGACGCTCTCCAGCCTGGAGAAGACCTACGATCGGGCCAACGCCGCCAAAGCCGTGGACGGCGTGTCGCTCGACATACGCTCGGGCGAGTTCCTGACGATGCTGGGGCCCAGCGGCTCCGGCAAGACCACGACCCTCATGATGATCGCCGGCTTCGAGACGCCGACGGCCGGCGACATCGCGATCGACGGCAAGTCGGTTGTCGCCATGCCGCCGTACCGGCGCAACATCGGCATGGTGTTCCAGAACTACGCGCTGTTCCCTCACCTCACCGTCGAGGAAAATGTCGGCTTCCCGTTGAAGCAGCGCGGCGTTCCGAAGGCCGAGCGCGCAAAACTGGTCGCCGAGGCGCTGGAACTGGTGCATCTGCCCGGCTACGGCGCGCGCTATCCGCGCCAGCTCTCCGGCGGTCAGCAGCAGAGGGTCGCCGTCGCGCGCGCCGTCGTCTTCAAGCCTCGCCTGCTGCTGATGGACGAGCCGCTGGGCGCACTCGACAAGCAGCTTCGCGAGAACCTGCAGCTCGAGATGCGCCGGCTGCACGCCGATCTCGGCATCACCTTCATCTACGTGACGCACGACCAGGAAGAAGCGCTCACCATGTCCGACCGCATCGCCGTGATGAACGACGGCAAGGTGGCGCAGGTGGGAAGCCCCGAGGATCTGTACGACCGGCCGGACAATCGCTTCGTGGCGGGCTTCATCGGCGAATCGAACTTCCTGCCGGCGGTCGTGCGCGGCGTGGAGAACGACATGGTCGTCGCCGAGTACGAAGGCACGCTGATCCGCGCCCTCTGCCCCGGCAAGACGGCCAGCGGCCAGACGGTGATGCTCACCACACGGCCCGAGCGCCTGCGCTTCGCCGACGGCACCTGGACCGGCAGCGAGGGCCAGCACAACCGCCTCAGGGTGACCGTCACCGAAGCGGTCTTCGCGGGCGAGCGCTGCCGCTACATGCTGCAGGCCGGGAACGGCACCTCGATCGTGCTCAAGGAACCGTCGAGCGCCGCGATCCGCCGCCGCGCCGTCGGCGAGCGGGCGGAAATCGCCTGGTCGGTCGCGGATACGATTCTTGTCTGAGCTCACCCAGCCCGCTTCCCTCGCCCTGGCGGTCAGGCGGCCGAGAGCGGCCCCGTTCGACTGGCGCCGCGCCGTGCCACTGCTGCTGGCGGCGCCGCTTCTGCTCTACATGCTGGTCTTCTACGCATTGCCCGTGGTCGCAATGCTGTTGCGCAGCCTGAACGACCCTGCCTGGACGCTGGCCAACTACGCCACCCTGTTCGAGGACGTCGTATTCCAGAAGACCTTCTGGATCACCATCAATACTTCCGTGACGGTGACGCTGGGTTGCCTGGTCCTCGGCTATCCGGTGGCAATGGGCCTGGTGCGCGCCCGGTCGATGGCGCCCTTCATTCTCGTCATCATCCTGCTGCCCTTCTGGACCAGCGTCCTCGTCCGCAGCTACGCCTGGATGGTGCTGCTCGGCCGCCATGGGCTGGTCAACGAGGCGCTGTTGGCGCTGGGCATGATCGACCGGCCGATCCGCATCCTGAACACGCCGCTGGCGACCCAGATCGCGATGATCCACATCCTCCTGCCCTACATGATCCTGCCCATCGCCAATGCGCTGCGGCAGATCGATCCTTCGCTGATCCGCGCCGCCTCCGGCCTGGGCTCGACGCCGATCATGACCTTCCGTCAAGTGATCCTGCCGCTCTCGATGTCGGGCGTGGCGGCCGGCACTCTCCTGACCTTCGTGCTGGCGCTCGGATTCTACATCACGCCGGCCATGGTCGGCGGTCCACGCGACATCACGCTGTCGATGCTGATCGCCCAGCAGGTCGATCAGCTCAACTGGGCCTACGCCGCGACGCTCTCGGCGGTCTTGCTGGCGACGGCGCTCGCCATCCTTGCGGTGGCGCGCAAGCTGCCGGGCGTCGGCAATGCCTTCAAAACGAGCATGCGATGAGGCTCGCGAGCCTCCTCCCGGCCACGGTCGTCGGGCTGATCCTGTTCTTCCTTGCCTTCCCGATCGTCGTGGTGGCGATCGTCTCCTTCTCCTCGGCGACCTATCTGACGTTTCCACCGCCGGCTTTCGGCCTGCGCTGGTACGAGGCCTATTTCAGCAATCCCGACTGGCTGAAACCGACCTGGGTCAGCATCTGGGTGGCCTGCGCCGTGGTCGTGCTGGCGACCTTCCTCGGCACCCTCGCCGCACTCGGAGTCGCGCGCCTGCCAAAGGCGCTGCGCGTCGTCGCGGCGGGCCTGATCCTGTCGCCGCTGATCGTGCCCGGCATCGTCGTGGCGATCGGCATCTACTACGCCTACTCACGCTACGGTCTGGTCGGCACGCCGATCGCCATGGTGCTGGCGCACACCTGCCTCGCCGTGCCCTTCGTCGTCACCAGCGTGACGGCGAGCCTCTCGGGCATCGACCCGCGGCTGGAACAGGCGGCCCTCAGCCTCGGCGCGACGCCCGGCGCGACCTTCTTTCAGGTGACCCTGCCGCTGATCCAGCCCGGCGTGCTCGTGGGGGCGCTGTTCGCCTTCATCACCTCATTCGACGAGCTGATCGTGGCACTGTTCATCTCGGGTACCGGAGCGGTAACACTGCCGCGCCGAATGTGGGACGACCTGCGCTTCCACATCGATCCCACCATCGCTGCCGTCTCGACCCTCACGATCGTCCTCACGGCCGCGCTGATGGGCGCCGCCCACCTCTTGCGCAAGCGTGCCGAACGGACGCGGATGGTTACTTCTTCTGCAGCTGCCTGACCGCTGCCATCGTGTTCTCGACATGCTTCTCCGGGCTGCGATCGGAGAAGGCGTAAACGATCTTGCCGTCCGGTGAGATGACATACGAAATCCGGTCGGCGATGCCGACACTGCCGACCCTCACCAGCGCTGAATCGTAAGCCTTGATGACCTTCAGGTCGGGATCGGCGGCCACCGGAAACTTTCCGGCACAGGCCTGCGTCGAGAACTTGTGCAGAGTGCCGATATCGTCGGCCGACATGCCGATCAGCGTCGCTCCCATCGCCTTGAACTGCTCAGCCGCCTCGGCGAACTCGTGCGCTTCGGCGGTGCAGCCCGTCGTGAAGGCCTTCGGGAAGAAGTAGAGCACCACCGGTCCCTTCTTCAGCGCATCGGTCAGCGAGAAGGTATAGTCCTTGCCGTCGAGGGCTGCCTGCGCCGTGAACACCGGCGCCGTGTCGCCGGGCTTCAACGCCGCCCAGACCGGTGTCGCCAGGGCACAGGCGAGAGCGATGGCCGTTGCCGCAATCCGCTTCATGATCTTCTCCGCCGCGTTTCGAGGTGGCGGAGACCTTAACGCACGAAGGCGAGCGGTGGTGTCACGTCAGAGTGAGTTTGCCTTTCAGTCGACGTTCAACGCCTTCATGTAAGTCGATGGCGTAACCGACTTCACGGACTGTGCGCGCTTGGCCAGCCAGTAGGCTTGCGCCGGCGGCACCGAGGCGAATTTCGGGTCGACGCCGAGCTTTTGAGCGGCATCCATTGGCCAATTCGGATTGTAGAGAAGCTCCCGCGCGAGCGCGATTAGGTCGGCGCGCCCTTCCTGCAGGATTTTCTCCGCCTGGTCGGCATGGACGATCAGGCCGACCGCCATGCTGAGAATGTCGGCATCGTTCTTCAGTCGGTCTGCGTAAGGTACCTGGTACCCGTAGGTCACCGGTCCCGCGCTCACCACCGGCGAACCACGCATGCCGCCCGAGCTGCAGTCGATAACGTCCACGCCCTTGAGCTTGAGGATCTTCGCCAGCGCGACGCTCTGGTCGGGCCCCCAGCCGGAATCATCCTCGACAGAGAGCCGCACGAACAGCGGCTTCGAGGCCGGCCAGTGCGCACGCACGCTCTCCACCACCTCGATGGCGAAGCGCATGCGGTTCAGTTCGCTGCCTCCATACTGGTCGTTGCGCACGTTGGAAAACGGCGAGAGGAACTGATGGATCAGGTATCCGTGCGCCATATGGATGTCGAGCACGTCGAACCCGGCCTCATGCGCACGCCGGGCCGCCTGTCCCCAACGCTCCACCGCTTCCGGAATCTCCGCGAGCGTCAGCGCCCGCGGCGTGGGATCGGTGTCGGGCGAGTTGATGCCGCTAGACGAGACGAGCTCCCACTGGTCCCAGTCATCGATCTCTGGCGACGGCTTCAGCGGTGCGCCGCCTTCCCACGGCCGGAAGCGCCGCGCCTTGCGGCCTGAATGGCCGAGCTGGATGCCCGGCACCGAATTGTGCAGACGGATGAAGTCGACGCAGCGCTTCAGGCCGGGAATGAAGGCATCGTCCCACAGGCCGAGATCGCCCACCGTGCCACAACCACGCCGCTCGACCTTGGTGGATTCCATGATGACCAGACCGGCGCCGCCGGCGGCATAACGGCCAGCATTCACCAGGTGCCAGTCGGTCGCGAAGCCCTTCTCCGCCGCATACTGGTGCATCGGCGCCACGACCACCCGGTTCTTCAGGGTGACGTCACGGATCGAAATCGGCTCGAACAGCATCGGACCGGCCATGTATAATCCCCCCATGAAAGCCGCCTTCAGCGACCGTTATGACGACCTCTACCTGCGCAAGATCCTGCGCGACACCAGGACCATCGCCATGGTCGGTGCCTCGGCCAACTGGAATCGTCCTAGCTATTTCGCCATGAAATATCTGCTGGATCGCGGATACAAGGTCATTCCCGTCAATCCCGCCGCCAAGGGCCAGGAGATCCTGGGCCAGAAGGTCTACGGCTCGCTCGACGAGCTGCCGGTGAAGGCCGACATGGTCGACATCTTCCGCAATTCCGAGGCCGCCGGCCCCATCACCGACGAGGCGATCAGGCACGGCGCCAAGGTCGTCTGGATGCAGCTCGGCGTCGTGAACATGGACGCCGCCGAACGTGCCGAAAAGGCCGGGCTCAAGGTGGTGATGAACCGCTGCCCCAAGATCGAGCACTCCCGCCTCGCCGGCACCATCGAATGGCACGGCATCGCCAGCGGCGTGATCTCCTCGAGAAAGCGGGCTCTCTGATCCTCGCTGGGGGCGCGCCACTCCAGTGGCGCGATCTTTCTCAGGCCACCGCATGACGCGCCACTGGAGTGGCGCGCCCCCAGCAAACGAAAATGCCGGCCTGTGGGCCGGCATCCGAATGAGGGTGGGGAGATCCGCAGCACCGCCACACCAGGCTGCGGACCTCCCGCTCCCCCTCATGATCGCGCCTTCCCGGTCTTCGCCTGGAATGGCGCGGCCCCCCTGAGAGAAGGCGTCGGTGCAAGAAAGCCGGCGATGGTGGGGCCATCGCCGGCCTCTTACTGAGGTTCTGCTAACCGCCCGGGGAGAGATAGCGGCTTCGCCTCAACCTCGAAGACCAAGCGTTACGCTTGAGTAGAAGGCTTCGGTCGGAGCCCTGAGGCTCCGACCGATCGAGAGGTTTGCTAGGCCGCCCGGGGAGAGATAGCGACAAAGCGCGTCATCCCCTCTCGAAACACTTTCATGAGCACCGGCTTGCCGGTGGTCTTCGCTTCCTTGAGCTTCTCGGCAGCCATCTTGGGACTGTCGACCGCGTCCTTGCCGACCTGCTGCAGGACGTCGCCCGCCTTCAGGCCCTGGTCGTCGGCCGGGCTGCCCGGCTCGACCGTGGCGACGACCACACCCTTCACGTCACCGCCCAGGCCCAGCTCCTTGCGCGCCTCCGGAGAGAGCGGCGCGAGCGAGACACCGTAGGAGAGCGGCGCCGGCTTGGCGGCTCCGTCCTTGCCGTCGGCGCTGGCCTTGACGATAGCGTCGTCCTTCTGGCCGCCGACCTTGGCGGTCAGGCTCATCTCCTTGCCATCGCGCCACACACCCAGCTTCACCGAGGTGCCCGGCTTGACCGCGGAGATCGTGCGGGTCAGCTCCTTGATGCCGTCGACCTTCTTGCCGTCGACGCTCATGATCACGTCACCCGACTGGACACCCGCCGCAAGCGCAGCGCTGTCCGGCTGGACCACCGCCACCAGGGCGCCCTTCTCGCTCTTCAGCGACAGGCTCTCGGCGATCTCCTTGGAGACCGGCTGGATCTGGACACCGAGCAGGCCACGTTCGACCCGGCCGCTGTCCTTCAGTTCGGCCACCACCGGCTGCGCCAGCGAGGACGGGATGGCAAAGCCCAGGCCGATGCTGCCGCCGGTCGGCGAGTAGATGGCCGTGTTGATGCCGATCACGTTGCCGTCCATGTCGAACAGCGGGCCGCCAGAGTTGCCGCGGTTGATGGCGGCGTCGGTCTGGATGTAGTCGTCGAACGGGCCGGAATGGATGTCACGGCCGCGCGCCGACACGATACCCGTGGTCACGGTGCCACCGAGGCCGAACGGGTTGCCCACCGCCATCACCGGCTGGCCGACACGCACCTTGGTGGCGTCGCCGAACGAGACGAACGGGAGCGGCTTGTCGCTCTCGACCTTCAGCACGGCCAGGTCGGTCTTCTCGTCGCCGCCCAGCATCTTGGCCGGCAGCTTGGTGCCGTCCGCCATGGTGATCGTGATCGAGTCGGCCTTGCCGACGACGTGGAAGTTGGTGACGATCACGCCCTTGGCATCGACGATGAAGCCCGTGCCGACGGCCTGGGCCTTCTCCTTCGACTGCGGACGGGCCTGCTTGCCATCCGGACGACCCGGCTGCATCGGCTGGCCGAAACGCTCCGAGAAGCGCTTCATGAACTCTTCCATCTGCTTCTGCTGCGAGTCCGACATGCGGGTCTCATCGCCGTCGTCCGCGCCGGCCTTCATGGTCACGGCGACATTGACGACCGCGGGCGTTACCTTGGCGGCCAGGTCCGAGAAGTCCTGAACGGGCATGGTCTGGCCGGCGATGGCCGCGGGAGCGGTGAACATCGGGGCGATCAGCGCAGGCGCCGTCAGGGCGGTGGTGAGCGCCAGGGCGGTCAGGATACGGGACTTGGTCTTGGTCATGATGTCTACAGCCTCCTCCTTGGGGGGTGAGCGGAATATGGGGGGTGGCCTGTAGCGCCCGGATGGCCGCAACATTGAATGTTTGTATAGTTGGGGAACGTTGCGCCGGGGGCCGGCGCCGGGATAGACGGGCGCCGTGAAAATCCTCCTCGTTGAAGACGACAAACAGACCGCCGACTACATCACCAAGGGCCTGCGCGAGCACGGCCATGTGGTCGACCATGCCGACAACGGGCGCGACGGCCTGTATCTCGCCACCGGCGAGAAATACGACGTGCTGATCGTCGACCGCATGCTGCCGCAGATGGACGGGCTGTCGCTGGTGAAGGCCGCCCGCGCCACCGGCATGAAGGCGCCGGTGCTGTTCCTGACGACAATGGGTGGCGTCGACGACCGCGTCGCGGGCCTCGAAGCCGGCGGCGACGACTACCTCACCAAGCCTTTCGCCTTTGCCGAACTGCGCGCCCGCATCGGCGCCCTCTCCCGCCGTCCGCCGATCGTGGCCGCGACGTCCCTCGTCGCCGGCGACCTCGAGATGGACCTGCTGACCCGCACCGTGACGCGCGCCGGCAAGCGCATCGAACTGCTCGCCCAGGAATTCAAGGTCCTCGAATACCTGCTGCGCCATGCCGGCGAGGTGGTGACGCGGACCATGCTGCTGGAGAAGGTCTGGGACTTCCATTTCGACCCCAAGACCAACATCGTAGAGACGCATATCAGCCGCCTGCGCTCGAAGATCGACAAGGGATTCGACAAGCCTCTGCTGCATACGATCAGGGGGGCAGGTTATGTCATCCGCGCGCCTGACTAGGATCCTGCGCTCAGCGAGCTTCCGCCTGCCGCTGCTCTATGCGGTGCTGTTCATCCTGTCCGCCTGCGTGCTGTTCGTGACGGTCTACTGGACGGCGACGGCGGCGATGCAGAACGACATGGCCGCCGTGCTGCGGTCAGAGGCCTATCAGCTCGCCGAGGTGCACCGGCGTACCGGCCTCGCCGGCCTCGCCGAACAGATCACGCGACGTATCAACTTCCGCACCAAGGGGCCGATCTTCTACCTGCTGCAGGCGCCCAACCGCCGCGTCGTGGTCGGCAACCTGCCCGGCATGCCGCCGGTCAACGGCGCCGTCGATTTCGAACCCCAGAGTGACCAGCCCGAACCCGTCGACGCTACCGGCGATCGCGCCAAGCTCACCGGCTTCGGGCTCACCTTGCCCGACGGCTCGTTCCTGCTGGTGGCACAGGACGCCAACCGCCTGGTCGACATGCAGCGCGCGATCATCCGCGCCTTCTCCTGGTCCGGCGGTCTCACCCTGCTGCTCGCCATCGCGGGTGGTGCACTGCTCGGCACCAACTTCCTGCGCCGCATCGACACGATCACGCGCACCAGCCGCGCCATCATGGAAGGCGATCTTTCCGCCCGCATTCCCGAACGCGGCACGCACGACGAGATCGACCAGCTCGTGGCCAGTCTCAATGCCATGCTGGCGCGCATCCAGCAGCTGATGGACGGGCTGCGCCAGGTGTCGAGCGACATCGCCCACGACCTGCGCACGCCGCTCGGCCGCCTGCGCCAGCAGCTCGAGGACGCGCGCGAGCGCGCCACCACGGTCGAGGATTACAGCGCCGCCACGGACGCCGCGATCGAGGAGGCAGACGCGCTGCTGGAAACCTTCTCCGCCCTGCTGCGCATCGCCCAGGTCGAGGCCGGCGCCCAGAAGAGCGCCTTCGCGCCGTTCGACATTTCCGCCCTGCTGAAGAACCTGGGCGAGACCTATGAGCCCGTTGCGGAGGATTCGGACCGCGCCCTGGACGTTCAGGTCGAGCCGGGCGCGACCTTGACCGGCGATCGACAGCTGATCGCCCAACTCGTCTCGAACCTGCTGGAAAACGCTCTGCGCCATACGCCCGAGGGCACGAAGGTCCGGCTCGGCCTGCAACGCCAGGGCGACGGCTTCGAGATCGAAGTGGCCGACAACGGGCCGGGCATTCCCGCGTCCGAGCACGACAAGGTGTTCGACCGCTTCTACCGGCTCGACCGCAGCCGCTCGACGTCGGGGAGCGGCCTCGGCCTCGCGATGGTGAAGGCCATCGCGGGCCTGCACGGGCTCACGATCCGGCTCGAAGACGCGAAGCCCGGCCTGCGGGTCGTGCTTCAGACTGCCAGATAGCGCTTCTTCACGTCGTCGTTGGCGCGCAGCTCGTCGATCGAGCCGCGATAGACGATGTGGCCCTTGTCGATCACCGCGACGTGGCTCGCGATATCGAGGCAGAAATGCATGTTCTGCTCGGCCACGATCAGGGTCGTGCCCATGTCCCGCAGGCGCTGGATCAGTTCGCCGATCTTTTCGACGATGATGGGCGCCAGTCCCTCGCTGGGCTCGTCGAGCAGGACCACGTCGGGATTGCCCATGAGCGTGCGCGCGATGGTGAGCATCTGCTGCTCGCCGCCGGACAGGCGGCCGCCCATGCGGCCCTTCATCGACGCCAGGATCGGGAAGACGTCGTAGATCTTCTCCAGCGTCCAGTCGATGCGGCCGCCGACGCCCGACTTGATCGCGATCTTGAGATTGTCCTCGACCGAGTGCTCGGGAAAAATCTGCCGGTCCTCGGGGACGAACCCCACGCCCTCGCGGGCGATGCGGTCGGGCGTGTACTTCTGCACCGGCGTGCCGCGTACCGAGACGGTGCCCCGCTTGGCCGGCGCGATGCCGATGATGGATTTCATCGTCGTGCTCTTGCCCGCGCCATTGCGGCCGAGCAGGGCAAGTGACTGCCCCTTCTCCACCCCGAACGAGACGCCGAACAGGATCTGGCTGGCGCCGTAGAAGACGTCGATACCCTCGACGCGCAGGATCTCGGCGGCGCTCATGCCGCCGCTCCCTGTCCGGCGGCTCCGTGCGCCGACTTGCCGAGATAAGCCTCGATCACTTTAGGGTTCGTCCGGACCTCGTCGGGCGTGCCTTCCGCCAGCACCGCGCCGTACGACAGGACGCGCACCGTCTGGGCGACCTTGAAGACGATGTCCATGTCATGCTCGATGAAGATCAGCGTCATACCCCGTGCGCGCCACAGGCGCTGCACCGTTTCGATCATGCGCCAGCGCTCTTCCGGGCCCATGCCGGCGGTCGGCTCGTCGAGCAGCAGAACCTTTGGCTCCAGCGCCAGCGCCAGGCCGATGTCGAGCAGCTTCTGGTCGCCGTGGCTGAGGTTGTGGCTCAGGATGCCCGCAACCCGCGTGAGCCCCAGCAACTCCATGATCTCGTCGCCCTGCTTCGTCGTCGTGGCGAGCGGGAACGGCGAGCGCAGAACCGTTTCGCGGTGCTGATGCGCCTGTGCGGCGGCCGCCAGCGCCTCCGAGACGGTGAGGGTCGGGAACAGGCTGGCGACCTGGAAGGCCCGGCCGATGCCCAACCGCACGATCCGGCGCTGCGAGAGGCCCGCGATGTTCTCGCCCGCCAGCAGGATGCGGCCGGTATCGGGTGGGAAACGGCCGGTGATGAGGTTGAACAGCGTCGTCTTGCCCGCGCCGTTCGGGCCGATGATGGCGCTGAGCGACCCGTCGGCGAAGTCGAGCGTCACGTCCCGCGTCGCCGCCACACCGCCAAAGGACTTCTTGAGGTTCTCGAGCTTGAGCATCAGCGGTTCCCCTCGCTGGCACCCTTCCCCGCATCCTTGTCGGCGGCATCGCGCACCGCCTGCGCGGCGGCCTGACGCCGGTTCTCCCAGCGCTCGGCCAGCAGGTCGAGCGGGCCTTTGCGCAAGCCGAGTACCAGAACGAGGATCACGATGCCCAGCACCAGCTCCGTGTGACTGGTGTAGCTGACCGTGATGTCGTTCAGAAGGCGCAGGATCACCGTGCCCGCAAGCGGTCCGAGGAAGACGTTGGAGCCCCCCAGCAGGATCATGAAGATCGCCTCGCCCGACGTCGTCCAGAAACCGAAATTGGGATAGGCGCCCGACACGAACAGGGTGAGCAGGATGCCGCCCACGCCGGCGATGCAGGCCGAGACGACGAAGCAGGCGAGCTTCACCAACGGCACGTTGATGCCGAGGAAGGCCGCCCGCTCCTGGTTGTCGCGGATCATGCGCAGCGTATAGCCGAACGGCGACGTCACGATCTGGCGCAGGATGGCGATGCAGGCGATGAACGCCACGGAGCAGAAGATGTAGAGCTGCGTCCGGTCGGCGAGATCGATGCCCAGGAATTTCGGCCGCGGAATGCCTCCCATCAGCCCCTGGTCGCCGCCGGTGAAAGACACCCAGCCGAGGATGATGTTGTAGAACAGCATCTGGAAGGCGAGCGTCAGGAACGCGAAGTAGATCTCGTTCAGCCGCACGCAGATGGCGCCGACGATCAGCGCCATGACCGCAGTGAAGCCGATCGCCAGCACGAACGCCGCCGGGATCGAGAACTTCCCGGACTGCATGGCGAGGCCGAACGCATAGGCACCCGCGGCAAAGAACATCGCGTGCCCGAACGACACTAGCCCGGTATAGCCAATCAGCAGGTTGAGAGACATGGCCAGCAGGCCGTAGGCCATGCCGAACATGATGAAGTCGCGGATTGCCGGCGGTGCGCCGAACATCGGCACCAGCAGCAACAGGAGCAGCCCGAGGACCGCGAGGCCGAGATCACGCCAACGTCCCGCCATCGCCGCCTACCGGTGTGGGCGGCCAAACAGGCCGCTGGGCTTGAAGATCAGGACCAGCGCCATGATCAGGAACATCACCCCGTCGACGAACAGCGGGAAGCCGATGCTGCCGAAGGAGCGCGTCAGACCGATGATGATCGAGGCCGCGAAGGCGCCGACGATCGATCCCATGCCGCCGATCACCGTCACGATGAAGGATTCGATCAGGATCGAGAAGCCCATGCCCGGCGTCAGGGAGCGCACGGGCGCCGCGAGCGCCCCCGCGGCGCCCGCGAGCGCGCTGCCGATGCCGAACACGGCGGCATAGTAGAGGTTCACGCGGATGCCGAGCGCCGAGACCATCGGACCGTTGATGGCCGCGGCCCGCACTATGCTGCCGAAGCGTGTGCGGACGATGACCAGCCACAGCAGCAGGCCGATCGCCATCGCCGCCAGGATCATGAACAGATAGAACGGCGGGATGACGCCGCCCATGAAGCGGATCGGCGGCAGCCGGAACTCCGGCGGCATGCCCATAGACAGCGGTACCGGCCCCCAGATGATCTTGATGAGATCGTCGGAAATCAGCACCACGGCGTAGCAGACCAGCAGCTGCATCAGCACGTTGGAACCGTAGACCTTGCTCATGAGCACGCGCTCGAAGAGCACGCCCAGCATGCCGACCGCCACGGCCGCCCCCAACGCGGAGACGAAGTAGCTGCCGGTGAGCTGGTAGAAGGTCCAGGCCGAGTATGCCCCGATCATGTAGAGCGAGCCATGCGCGAAGTTGATGACGTTCAGGACGCCGAAGATCAGCGTCACGCCCGACGCGATCAGGAACAACAGCATGCCTATGATCATGCCGCTGGTGAGCTGCGTGACGACGCATGACGTCGTCCCGACGCAGCGTAGCAACGCGTCGAGATCCACCTGTCTATCCTACTCGAAAGCCGGGGCCGCTCAGGAAATGTAGCCTTGCTTCTTCTTCCACTGCTTCTCGAGCTCGAAGATCGGCTCCCAGGCCGAGGCCTGGAAGTCGCTCACGTAGGGCTCCTTGGAGAGCGAGACGCCGTAGCCGATGATGTAGTCGACCAGGGTATTGTCCTCGGCGCGCATCGTCACCGAGCCCTTGGTGCCGAACTGGGTCTTGAGCGTCATGCCCTTGATGACTTCCGCCATCTTCTTGCCGTTGGTGTCGCCGTTGGTCTTCTTCAGCGCCTCGACGATGAACTCGGCGGCGACGGCATTCTCCCACGACCAGTTGGTCGGCTTGTGCTTCTGCGTCTTGACGTAGTTCTGGTACCACTCCTCGTTTTCCTTGGTCGCCGGCACCGTGCGGTTGTAGCGACCGCCCGAGTAGACGCCCTGCGGAAACTGCTTCACCTGGTCGACCACGCCGTAGTCGCCGAGGTTCACCATGAACGAGGCCTGCTTGTCGAACAGGCCGTAGAGGTTCGCCTGGTCGATGAAGGCCACGAGGTCGCCGCCCCACAGCGCGGAGTACATGGCATCGGCCTTGGCGTTGAGGAGCTTGGTCACGACCTCGGTGTAGTCCGGCTGGAACAGCTTGGGCCAGGACTCCTCGACGACCTGGATGTTGCCGTCGAAATGCTTGGCGTATTCCATGAACTCGGCCGTATTCGATCGGCCGTAGGCATAGTCCGGCGAGCAGGTCGCCCACTTCTTCAACCCCTTGGCCTTGGCGATCTTCGCGGCGTAGTCGCCGCCGCCGATCGCATCGTGAATGCCCTGGCGGGCCGTCCGGAACGCGGTCGGGACGTGCAGCTTGGGATCTGCCGTCAGCGACGAGGTCTCGGAATTCGAATGGATGCAGAGCACGCCGACCTCGCGGATGACCTCCTGCACGGCGAAGGCGCCGCTGGACGCTTCGGCGTCGAGGATG
Source organism: uncultured Rhodospirillaceae bacterium (assembly GCA_945952105.1). Taxonomy (GTDB): domain Bacteria; phylum Pseudomonadota; class Alphaproteobacteria; order Reyranellales; family Reyranellaceae; genus Reyranella. The sequence goes on from CAMFGZ010000019.1 coordinate 75,439, forward strand.
ATCTCGCACTTGTCGTTGTTGATGAGATCGCGCGTCACCTTGGCGGCTTCCTGCGGCGCCCCCTTGGAATCGCGGACCACCATCTCGATCTTGCGGCCGTTGATTCCGCCCGCCTCGTTGAACTTGTCGAACACGACCTTGAGACCGCCGACGCTGGTCTGACCGAGGATCGCGACGCGGCCCGACAGGATCGTCGGCACGCCGATCTTGATGGCGGCGGTCTGCGCCCGGCTGATGGCCGGTGCGCCGACGAGACCGGCCGCGGCCACAGCTCCCGCGCCCTTGAGGATTTGACGACGGCTCACGCGACGCGATTCGAAGGACGTCATGGTGTTCACTCCCGAAATTCTTTTGCGGTCGACGACCGATTGGCGCGATCCTATGTGCAATTGTTCAACATGGTCAAACGACAACCCGCTCCAGGGTCTTGGACATGATCCCTCCGTCCTGGCTCTGGATCCCCCTCACCGTCTTCGCCGCCGGGGCACAGACGGTACGCAACACCGCGCAACGCCATCTCGTCACGGAGCTGGGAACGCTCGGTGCGACCCTCGTGCGCTTCCTCTACGGCATGCCCGTTCTTGCCCTGTGGCTTGGCGCAGTACTCGCGCTCGGCGGCTCTCCCCAGCCCACCCTCACCTGGGCGTTCGGCGGCTGGGTCGTCGTCGCTGGCCTCAGCCAGATGGCGGGCACGGCGCTTCTGCTGCGCGCGATGGAAGAACGGAGCTTCGCCATTGGCCTCGTCTATTCCAAGAGCGAGGTCATCCAGGTCGCTCTCTTCTCGGTGCTCTTCCTGGGCGAGACCCTGTCTGCGGTGGCGGTGGCCGCCATCGTCGTGGCGACCCTGGGCGTCGTGCTTCTGACGCCACGACCTCCGGCGACCGCAGGCGTCGACCGGGGCTGGGCCGATCCCGCGGCCTTCTATGGCCTCGCCTCCGGTTCGGCGTTCGCCATCTCGGTCGTCGGCTATCGCGGCGCCAACCTGGCGCTGCACGCCGGCTCGCCTTTCCTGGCCGCTGCGGAGACCCTGTTCTGGAGCCAGCTCCTGCAAACGGTGCTGCTCACCGCCTGGCTGCTCGCGCGCAAGCCTGCCATCGTGCTGGCGGCCTTGCGCCAGTGGCGCGTCTCGATCTTCGCGGGCGTCGCGGGCGCGGCCGCCTCGCTGGCCAATGTGACGGCCTTGGCGATCGCCCCGGCCTCGCAGGTGCGCACGCTGATCCTGATCGAGGTCGTGTTCAGCTATTTCGTCTCGCGCCGCGTCTTCCGCGAATCGATGAACCGACGCGAATTGGCCGGGATCATCCTCGTCATGGCGGGCGTCGTCCTCATCGTTTCCAAGGCGCGTTGACCTCGCCGCAGTCCGGCGCAGACAATGGCATCATGAAAGCAGCTCAACTCTTCGCCTATGTCGGCAGCTACACGTCGCCCCAGCGCAACGGCCATGGCAATGGCATCAACGTCTACAGTGTCGATCCCCGCAGCGGTGCCCTCCGGCACATCCAGCATCTCGGCGGGCTGGAGAACCCCTCTTTCCTGGCACTGAACGAGGCGGGCACCCGCCTTTACTCGGTACATGGCGATCGCAGTGAAGCCACGTCCTACGCGGTCGACCGTGAGACCGGCCGTCTCGCCGTCCTGAACCGCCAGCCGACCGGCGGGTACAATCCGATCCATCTCGCGTTCGATGCAAGGCAGCGCTTCCTCGTGGTGAGCAACTATGGCTCCGATTCGTTGGCTGCCCTCCCGATCGCAAAGGATGGCAGCCTGTCGCCCTATTCCACGCTTACCGCGGTTACGGCGCCGCTCGGACCGCATCGGATCGAGCAGAAGAATGTGCGGCCGCACCACAACCCGCTCGATCGTACGGGCAAGACGTTTTACCTGCCCTGCAAGGGCTCCGATTGCGTAATCGGCTATCGGCTCGATGCGAGGCGCGGCGTGCTGGTCGAAACCAGCCGGGCCGCCACCCGGCCCGGCGCCGGGCCGCGCCACATCGACTTCCATCCACGGAAGCCCTTCGCCTATGTCATCAACGAACTCGATTCGACGATCACGACCTATCGCCAGCATCCGGTCGGCGGCGTACTGACGCCGCTTCAGACCCTACCGTCCACGCCGGCCGATTTCACGGGCTACAGCACGGGCGCGGAGATCTGGGTCGATGGAGCGGGACGCAACGTTTACGTCTCGAACCGCGGCCACGACAGTATAGGCGTGTTCGGAATCGATCCGGCAAGAGGCACCCTAACGCCACGGCAATGGGTGCCGACCAAGGGAAGCGTGCCACGCTTCTTCGCCTTGGACCCGGTGGAGCGCTTTCTCTATGTCGCCAATCAGGGAGGCGATTCGATCATCGCCTACAAGGTCGGCCGCAACGGTCTACTGGCCCTCACCAGGCTGCGGACCAAGGTCGGCAGCCCGGCATGTATCGTGTTCTCCCGCTAGGAGGGTCAGCCTTCCTCCTGGAAGGCCTCCTCGCGGGCTTTCTTGATGCTCGGCAGGGCCATAAGGGCCAGCAGCACGGCGGTCGCGATCAGCAGGCCGAGGCTGATCGGACGTTCGATGAACACCATGGCATCGCCGCGCGAGAGCAGCATGGCGCGCCGGAAGTATTCCTCCATCTGAGGTCCGAGAACGAGGCCCAGCAGGAACGGCGCGCCCTCGCAACCCAGGCGGACGAAGACGTAGCCGAGCACGCCGAAGATCGCGACCTGCATGACGTGGAACGTGCTGTTCTGCAGACTGTATGCACCGATGCAGCAGAAGAGCAGGATGGCCGGCGCCAGGAAGCGGTACGGCACGGTCAGCAGCTTCACCCACATGCCGATCATCGGCAGGTTGATGATCACCAGCATGGCGTTGCCGATCCACATCGAGACGATCATGCCCCAGAAGAGATCCGGCTTCTTGGTCATGACCTCGGGCCCCGGCTGGATGCCCTGGATGATCATGGCGCCGACCATCAGCGCCATGACGGCGTTGGACGGGATGCCGAGCGTGAGCATCGGGATGAACGAGGTCTGCGCGGCGGCGTTGTTGGCCGCCTCCGGTGCCGCGACGCCCTCGACCGCACCCTTGCCGAACTGGCCCGGAGTCTTGGAAAGCTTCTTCTCGAGCGTGTAGGCCGAGAAGGCACCGAGGGTCGGACCACCACCGGGCAGAACGCCGAGCAACGAACCCAGGATGGTGCCGCGCAGGATGGCGGGCGTGGCGCGGCGGATTTCCTCGCGCGTCGGCCATAGCGATCCCACCTTGATGGCCCCGGATCTCTCCATATGTTTCTCAAGGTTGACCACGATCTCGGCGATGCCGAACAGGCCCATGGCGATCGGCGCGAAGTCGATGCCGTCGGACAGTTCCGGAATATCGAAGGTGAAGCGCTGGGCACCGGTGTTCACGTCGGTGCCAACCAGGCCGAACAACAGGCCGAGGAACACCATTGCGATCGCCTTGGTGATCGAGCCGCTGGCCAGGACGACCGCGGCAACGAGGCCGAGGGCCATCAGGGAGCAATAGTCGGCCGGGCCGAACTTCTGTGCCATGCGGGTCAGCGGTTCGGCGAAGATGACGATAATGATGGTGCCGACGGTGCCGGCGAAGAACGAACCGACGGCCGAGATGGAAAGCGCGGCACCCGCGCGGCCCCTCCTCGCCATCTGGTAGCCGTCGAGGCAGGTGACGACCGAGGACGCCTCACCCGGCAGGTTCACCAGGATCGAAGTCGTCGAACCGCCGTACTGCGCACCGTAGTAGATGCCCGCGAGCATGATCAGCGACGCCGTGGGCGGCAGGTGGAACGTGATCGGCAGCAGCATCGCGATGGTCGCCACGGGGCCGATGCCGGGAAGGACGCCGATCAGCGTGCCGACCATACAGCCCAGCAGGGCGTAGGTCAGGTTCTGGAGGGTGAAGGCGACGGTGAGACCGAGGACGAGATTTCCAAGGAGATCCATTTTACCAAATCCCCTGCACGACGGAGATGTTCATCCCCAGTCCGACTTTGAAAACGATCGTGCACAGGATCGAAAGCACGATGATGTTGCCGATGACTTCGGTGATCTTGAACTCCTCGCCGGCCAGCGACGAGATCAGGATCAGCACGATCAACGCCGGAATGAGGCCGGCGCGCTCGAACAGAAGCGCGAAACATACGATGCCGATGGTGACCAGCGTGATCGGCTTCCACTTCGGACGCTCGACCGGCTCGCTGCCGCTCACCACGGCGATGATGCAGATCAGGACACCGAGCGCGAGCAGGATCAACGACAGCATGCGCGGCACGTAGCCCGGTCCCATGCGAACCGGCGTACCCACGGCAAGATGCTGTCCGACATAGAGAGCGCCCAGACCAAAGGCGACAAACATCAACCCGGACAAGAAGTCCTTGGTCAGAAACCGTTCCACGGTGTTTCGCTCCCTGTAATATTTACGCTGTGCCGCGACGGCAGCCGTCGCGAATCACGTCGAGCGACCGTATCCCCCGATGCTTACGCCAAGCTGACACGGGGCTGACGAGCCCCGCTGGCCGGAACGAAACACAGTGGCTGCAAAGTCCACTTCCGCCTTAATCCGGTGACGGGCCATAGCACCGGCTTTGCTGGCTTTTGTTGGCGGAATTCCCAATGAAACGGGCCTGGGCGCTGCGTCCTTCGAATGTGTCTGCTCGAAAAACAGTCAGTGCAAGATTGCCGCAGCCATCGGCGCTTGGCCTTCCCGCCTGCACCTTTGGATCACCATTCGGCCTTCGGCATTTGCGCCATACGAAACTGCGCAGCCGCTGCTACGGCACACGGGCCCCGGTTTGACGTAGCTTCCCTCGACATGGAATTGAGAGGGAGAGACACGTGAGCGACAAGACCTACGGCTTCGAGACACTGTCGCTGCATGCCGGCGCCGCACCCGATCCGACGACTGGCGCGCGCGCCCTGCCGATCTATCAGACCACAGCCTACGTTTTCGACGATGCCGACCACGCCGCGGCACTGTTCAATCTGCAGACCGTCGGCTTCATCTATTCACGCCTCACCAACCCGACGAATGCCGCGCTGGAGACTAGGCTCGCCACGCTTGAAGGCGGCCGCGGCTGCACCGTGGCCTCCTCTGGCCACGCCGCACAGGTCCTCGCTCTCTTCCCGCTGATGGGCCCCGGAGCCGAGATCGTCGCGGCCTCCCGTCTCTACGGCGGCTCGCTACAGCAGATGAAGAACACCTATCCCAAGTTCGGCTGGACGGCGAACATCGTCGACGCCGACACGCCGGACAACTTCAAGCGCGCCGTCACGGACAGGACCAAGGCCTTCTTCATCGAGAGCCTCGCCAATCCGGGCGGCGTCATCAGTGACATCGAGGCCATCGCACGCATCGCCGAGGACGCAGGCGTCCCCCTGCTGGTGGACAACACGCTGGCGACGCCGTGGCTGTGCAAGCCGATCGATTACGGCGCCACCCTGGTCGTGCATTCCACCACCAAGTTCCTGAGCGGCACAGGTACCTCGATGGGCGGCGCGGTCGTCGACTCGGGAAAGTTCGACTGGTCGCGCGGCGGCAAATTCCCGAGCCTCGCCGGACCGGAACCCGCCTATCACGGTCTGAATTTTTACGAGACGTTCGGCGACATGGCCTACACCTTCCATAGCCACGCGGTCGGGCTGCGCGACCTCGGCCCGACCCAGGCGCCGTTCAACGCCTGGCTCACCATGCTCGGCATGGAGACGCTGGGCCTGCGCATGGAACGGCACTGCGCCAATGCGCTCGCCGTCGCGCAGCATCTCGAGAAGCATCCGGCCGTGGCCTGGGTGAACTATGCCGGCCTGCCCTCCAACAAGTACAATGCGCTGGCGAAGAAGTACCTCCCCAAGGGGGCGGGCTCGATCTTCACGTTCGGCGTGAAAGGCGGCTACGACGTCGGCATGAAAGTGGTCGACAGTGTCGAACTCTTCTCGCACCTCGCCAATATCGGCGACGCCAAGAGCCTGATAATCCACCCCGCCTCGACCACGCACCGTCAGCTCTCCGAGGAACAGCGCGTCGCCGCCGGCGCCGGTCCGGACGTGCTGCGCCTGTCGATCGGCATCGAAACGGTTGCAGACATCATCGCCGATCTGGATCAGGCTCTGGCCAAGGCGACAAGCCAATGACCCATCGCCCCGGGCAGTGCCCGGAGCGGCGGCAAAGAAGAAGAGGATGGAAATGCTCAGCAAGGCGGACAACGAGTTCCTGACCCGTGCCGGCAAGGGCACGCCGATGGGCGAGATGCTGCGGCGCTTCTGGATGCCGGCATTGCTTTCCGAGGAATTGCCCGAGCGCGACGGGCCGCCGAAGAAGATCCGGATCATGGGCGAGGATCTTCTGGCCTTCCGCCAGACCGACGGACGGGTCGGCATCGTCGAGCCTCACTGCCCGCATCGCGGCGCCAACCTCTATTACGGCCGCAACGAGAATTGCGGGCTGCGCTGCTCCTTCCACGGCTGGAAGTTCGACGTCGACGGCAACTGCGTCGACCTGCCGACCTCGCCGCCGGAATCGGCCTACAAGGACACGATCAAGCTCGTCGCCTACCCGACACGCGAATGGGCCGACATGATCTGGGTCTACATGGGTCCGCGCGAGACGATGCCCGAACTGCCGCAGCTCGAGCTGGGCCTCGTCCCTGCCGCTTCGCGTTTCGTCACCAAGAAGTGGCAGGACTGCAACTGGGTACAGAGCCTCGAAGGTGCGATCGACACGTCTCACTTCTCCTTCCTGCACAAGGTGCTGGCGACCGATGACGATGCTGCTCGCCGCGCGATGAGCCGGGCCGCGCTCAGTGACCAGGCCAAGCCGGACGACCGCGTCCGCTGGGTGCAGAACGATCCGCGGCCGCGCTTCAGCGTGCTGGGCCACGACACCGGCCTCGTGATCGGCGGCGGCCGCAAGACCGACGGGCCCGAGCTTTACTGGCGCATCGCCCAGTTCCTGATGCCCAGCCACGCCTACACGCCCGCCGCCTTTCCCGGCGAAATCTATTACGGGCAGACCTGGGTGCCGGTGGATGACGTGAACTGCTGGATCTACACCTACTGCTGGCAACCCGACCGGCCGCTCAGCAACTCCGAGCGCGCCAAGTATCGAGGCGGCTTCAACGTCCACTCCGAGGTCGATGCGGACTACAGGCCGTTGCGCAACAAGGACAACGACTACCTGCGCGATCGCAGCGTGCAGCTCACCGAGAACTTCACCGGCATCACAGGCGTCTCCGAACAGGACGCCGCCATCCAGGACAGCCAGGGGCCGATCCAGGACCGCACCAGGGAGCATCTCGGCCCGACCGACATCGGCATCGTCGAGTTCCGCAAGCTGGTGATGGGCACGGCGCGCCGCCTCTCTGCGGGCGAGCCACCGGCCGCTGCCCACAAGGCCAACCGCTACGCCGTGCGCTCGGGTGGCTGGATCGCGACGCCGGACAAGGACCTCGCCACGGTAATGGCCGAGCGTTTTGGCCACGATCGCGGCTACATCGGCAACCAGTACGGATTGGGTGATTGATGCTCTCGCCTGCCGACAACGAATTCCTGACCAGGGGTGGACCCGGCACGCCGATGGGCGACCTGATGCGTCGCTTCTGGATGCCCGCGCTTCTCTCGGAAGAGCTGCCCGAGCGCGACGGGCCGCCGAAGAAGATCCGCATCCTCGGCGAGGACCTCCTCGCCTTTCGTCAGACCGACGGACGGGTCGGAATCGTCGAGCCGCACTGCCCGCATCGTGGCGCCAACCTCTATTTCGGTCGCAACGAAGACTGCGGCCTGCGCTGCGCCTTTCACGGCTGGAAGTTCGACATCGACGGCAACTGCGTCGACCTGCCGACGTCGCCGCCGGAGTCCACCTACAAGGACACGATCAAGCTCCTGTCCTACCCGGCGCGCGAATGGGCCGACATGGTCTGGGTCTACATGGGACCGCGCGAACACATGCCGGAGTTGCCGCAGCTCGAACTCGGGCTCGTTCCCGCCGGGCATCGCTTCGTCTCGAAGAAGTGGCAGGACTGCAACTGGGTGCAGAGTCTAGAGGGAGCGATCGACACCGCGCACTTCTCCTTCCTCCATGCCATTCCGACCAAGGACGAGGCGACGCGGCTCGACATCCTGCGCAAGACCTCGGCGATCGGTCAGGAAGGCGGCCTCGCCGACCGCAGCCGCTGGGTGACCGACGATCCGCGACCGAAGTTCAGGATCCGGAGCCACGAGGCCGGGTTGGTCATCGCCGCCGGCCGCAAGACCGACACGACCGATCTCTACTGGCGCATCGCGCAGTATCTCGCTCCCAATCATGCGCTGGTGCCGGTTGCCTTCCCCGGCGAGGTCTATCACGGGCAGACCTGGGTGCCGGTCGATGACACGAGCTGCTGGATCTACACCTACAGCTGGGTGCCCGACCGGCCGCTGACCAACACCGAGCGCGCCAAGTACGCATCGGGCCTCAGCCTCCATGCCGAGATCGACGAGCACTATGTCCCGAAGCGCAACCTGCGGAACGACTACATGATCGACCGCGAGCTGCAGAAGACGCTGAGCTACACCGGCATCAGCGGCGTGTCGGATCAGGACGCCGCGATCCAGGACAGCCAGGGGCCGATCCAGGACCGCACCCGGGAGCATCTCGGCCCGACCGATGTCGGCATCGCCGAGTTCCGCAAGCTGGTGGTCGCCGCCGCCCGCGCGCTGCAGCAGGGCGAACCGCCGCGCGCGGCGGCCGCTTCGGCGCGCTACGCGGTCCGGGCCGGCGGCTGGATCGCCGGTCCCGAAAAGGACCTCACGACCGTGATGACCGAACGCTTCGGTCACAAGAACGGCTATGTCGGGTACGAATACGGGCTCCCGGAATAGAAGGTTAGACCGCCACGGGACGCTGCATTATCGTCCGCACCGTCACGGGTTTTGGGGAGATTGCGAGATGACCATCAAGATTTACGGACCGACGGCTTCGCGCGCGGCGCGTGCCCTCTGGATCGTGCATGAGCTCGGCATTCCGTACGAGCACATCGCGGTCGAGATGAAGGACCTGAAGAATCCCGACTATCTCAAGGTCAACCCGAACGGCAAGGTGCCGGCGCTGGTCGATGGCGACTTCAAGCTCTTCGAGTCGATGGCGATCAACCTCTATCTCGCGGCCAAGCACGGCAAGGACGGCTTCATGCCGGTGAGCGCGGAGGATCAGGCGCTGTGCAACCAGTGGAGCTTCTGGGGCATGACCGAGATCGAAAAGCCGCTGCTCACGATCCTGATCGACATGTTCATGACCGCGCCGGACAAGCGCAAGCCGGAGGCCGTCGCCGAGGCACAGAAGATGCTGCCCAAGCCGCTGGCCGTGCTGAACGGCGCGCTCGAGGGCCGCGACTACCTGCTGGGTTCGACCTTCACCGTGGCCGACCTCAACCTCGCCTCGATCCTGAGCTGGGCCAAGCCGATCAAGTTTGACTTCGCGCCCTTCCCCAACGTGAACGCCTGGCTCGACCGCTGCCTGTCGCGGCCGGCCTTCAAGGCGGCACGCGGCGCCAAGTAGACCGCGAAGTAGCGCCTACTCCGCCGGCGCGGCCTGCGGTACCGGCAATGAAGCATCGCGCTCGTTGCCGGGAAGCAGCAACGCCACGATCGTGATCACGACCGAGATGGCGGCGAGGCCGAGGAACAGCAGTTCGAGGCTTCCCGTCGTCTCGCGCACCCAGGCGATCAGCAGGATCGCCAGCGGCCCCGCTCCGAAGGCCACGACGAACTTCGCGCCGAAACCGAGCCCGTGATAGCGGCTGGGCGTGTAGCGCGCGATCAGGATGTTCTCGATCGGGCCCGCCGCCGAACTCAGCACCGCCGAGCCGATGGCGCCCAGCAGCGCGACGTAGCCATTGCCCATGGCCAGCGCCAGCATCGCCACCACCTGCAATGCCGAGGCGACGACATACGTGGCCTTCAGCGGATAGCGATCGATGATGCGCCGGCCCATCGCATACTGCGCCACACCGGAGACGACGTAGATCATCGAGGTGGCCAGGCCGACCCACAGCACGATCTGGGTGGCGACGCCCCAGGAGGCGAGCCCGTCGCGCAGCGCCGAGATTTCCGGCGCGAGCTTGACCTCGAATACCATGGCGGCGCCGAACATCACCGCCTGCCAGATCACGCCCTCCAGCGCCATGGTGACGGACAGCACCGAGAAGACGCGCCAGAAGTCGCGGCGGCCGACCTGCGTGCCCCTGGCCTGCGGCATCGCCCTGTCGCCCACCTTGCCCTGGCGGATCTGCACCAAGAGGACCGCGCCGACGACGAGGCAGACGATGCCGGGAACAATGAACGCCGCCCGCCACGAGGCGAGCGTGATCAGCACGCCGGGCACGATGCCATAGAGCGCGAGGCCCGCGCTTCCCCACAGCCCGTTCACCCCCATCGCATGGCCCTGTTCCTTGGCCGTCCGGATCACCCAGCCGATGCCGACCGAATGGTAGAAGGCGCCGAACGCGCCGATGCCGCAGAGTGCGAGCGACAGAGCGAGCGTGTCGCCGGTCGGCACCAGCCCGCAGGCGATCGACGACAGGCCGAGGCCGAAAAACATCACGACCATCATGGCCGGCGCGCCGAACTTGTCCGACGCCCAGCCGGCCGGCAGCGACACCACGCCCAGCAGGATCGTGGCCGGCGCGTAGAGGCGCAGCAGGTCCTCGGCCGGCAGCTTCCAGGAAATCGCGAGGGTCAGCACGATCACGGCGTAGAACGCCGTCATCATGTGCATCAGCGCGTGGCCGATCGAGGAAAAAAGCAGGACGCGCTGGCCGGAATCGATCATGGCGCCTGTATCGTTTGTCACCGGACCTCGTGCAAGCCGGCTTGCGGCAACGCTGCCATTCGCGCTAAAGCCCCCGTGCCGCGGGCCGGACCGGCCGGCGGCACCGGTCGGGGCGTAGCGCAGCCTGGTAGCGCATCAGTCTGGGGGACTGGGGGTCGCAGGTTCAAATCCTGTCGCCCCGACCAATTAAATCAGCGTTTTCCGTGTTTGTGCCCTCGGGTTTTCCCTCTGCGGGGTCACGAACCGCGTCCGCAGCCGGAAGCTATCGGTGGCGTCGAAGGGGGAAACATGGTCGGGTGGCGACACTGTGCTGAGGTGGTCTTTTTCGTCTTCATCGTGGCAGTCGCAGTCACAGCATTCGCGCTTGTGATTGCAGCTATCGTGAAAGCGTGGCGCATTGCGAAGCCGCTACGCCATCCGCCCTCGCGGCCCCAGATTGCCAGCGCTGAGCCGGTTTCTGAAGAGCGGAAGAAGCAACTTGCCGATCACTGGAAGGGGTGGCGCGAACGCTACTCTGGATACGCGACCGAATACAACCAGCTCGTCAATCCGCTACGAAAGGACGGGATAGATATCATCAAGGAGTCTGCCAATTGGGGACGGCTGGCCATACAGTACGCTTTGATCGTGAATGGCGGTGCGTTAGCCGCGCTGCCGTATCTTTTGAGCAACACGACGCGTCTGGTTTTGCCAGTTGGGGATGCTATTTGGTCCGCTGTCTGGTTCACAGCTGGCCTCTTTTCCGCAGCGATATGTTGCTTGGTCGCCTATCTGGATTTCCAAGTAACGGCAGCGATTTATGGGGCGGATCAGGGTGTCGAGATCGAGATGCTGCGGCAGCGGCACTTCGAAACGACCAACGTGATCGAGCCCGAACCTCGAATCGCCATGCGCTTGGCACTATTTGCGGTGACGATTCGCACGGGTTTAGCCGGCATTACGTTTGGTATCATCGCTTGGTTTGCATTTGCTTGGGGCGCCATCCGGCTCATCAATTCGTTAGCATCCTAGTCCGGATGTGCCGCTAGCGTGACCTGCACACCAAGAGGCCTACGGTCGACCACGTCGACGTGAGCCTCACGGCCCGTGGCCGGCGGGCAAGACTCCGGCTAGACAGCAACCGGCGCTGGGACGTGAGACCGACCAGCTATCGCTCCGACCATTTAAATCCCGTGAAACATTGAAGTTTAGCCCGAAGCCGATGCCTACCTGCATGCGAGCGGGCCCGTGCCCTTCGTCCGCCACTCCTTCACACAGTCGCTGTCGTCCTTCATCACGATCGGGATGAAATAGAGCGAGACCTGCCCCGTGATGAGCTGCTGCTGGTTGATCCAGGTGCCCGGCGCCGGCACGCGCGTGCGGTAGCGGACGGCGTCCTCGCCCGCCTGTGCGGTCAGGGTCGGAGTTTCGACGATCGGCTCCGGCCCGTAGATCGCTGCAGCCGTCGCCGTCCCCGCACGACGTCCGCCGCTCACCAGCCAGAGCTGGTTCTGCTTGGCCGAGGCGTAGGGGAAGAAGTCGGCGCGGCCGGTCGGCGGGTTGCTCACGGCGTAGAGCTTGGCATCGACCTGCACCTTGAGCGCGTCCGGCAGACCCGCCGGCGCGGCCAGGATGTCGGTTCGCAGGGCGCCGTAGAGGCCGCCCAGTTCGGGAACGCGCAGTTCCTCGGCCAGGGCGAGGCCCACTCGGCCGAGCGGCGTGTCGATCACGACCGGCGCGTCGCCGGCACTCGCCCAGGCCGCGGTCGACGCGGCGAGATGCGTCGCGCGATATCGGCCAAGCACGGTACCCTCGGGACCGGCCAGAGCCACCGTGTGGTAGACCTTGTCGCCGTCCCGCTCCGGATAACTTCCGACGACATAGCCGGCGCCTGCCTTTGCCGCCGCACCGAGCGCCTTCTCGAAGTCACCGCCGCGCGCCTCGGCGCGGTTCTTGATCTCCGCCGCTGCGATCCCCGAAGGAAGCCCCGACAGTTCCGGCAGGACGAGGAGTTCGCCGGCGCCCGGACGGACCTGGGCGAGCAGCGAGGGTCCCTCCGGCCACTGCGCCGCCGCCAAGGAGACCGACCGCGCAGTTGCCGTTGCGTTGGCATCGGTCGGGCTGCGATGCAACGCGAGGACCGGCGAATAGAGCTCGGGCCGACGGCGCGCGAGAACCGACGTGCGTTCGGCATCCGCATCGGCGGGCGCGATCGTCGTCGCATAAACACCCGCAAGGCCCGGCGGCAGGTTTTCCGGCGGCACCACCGGCGCCTGCACCAGCTTCTCGCCCTTGGGCGACCAGATACTGGAGCCGCCATTGTAGTAGAGCTTGCCACCGGTGATCGGGTTGGTCTCCACGCCGGTGCGCGTGGCGCCCACGACCCAGACGCCATTCTGCGCACTCATGTACTGCACGTTCGAGACCGTGGAATGGTTGCCGGTCGCTTCGGCCGCCGGCGTACCGGGCATCACGCGGTCCGACACCGAATGCCAGCCGATGATCTGGGCGCCGCGCAGGGCCGCGAGGCGCGCGTATTGCCAGTACGTGTCGTCGTAGCAGATCAGCAGCGCGATGCGGCCGAGCGGTGTGTCGAAGACCTCGACCCCCGTGGTGCCGGGCGCAAAAACCTTCTGGTCCTGCGGGTTGAGGCCGTTCTTGCGATACTTCCCGATGATGCCGTTGGGGCCCATCAGCACGGCGGTGTTGTAGACGAGGCCGGTCGCAGCATCGCGTTCGGCGATACCCACGCTCATGTGCATGCCGGTGCGTTGCAGGATCGGCAGTATGGCCGCCGTCGCCTTGCCGGGAATCGTGTCGACGAACGGGGCAAGCTGTCGCGAATCGCTGAACAGGTAGCCGCTCACCGCCGTCTCGGGGAAGACGGCGTATTCGACGCCCTGCTTGGCCACTTCCTCCGCCGCCTTGGCAAGACGGGAGACGTTGCCGTCGAGGTCGCCCCAGGCCGGAACGAAGTCGACGGCCGCGACCTTCACCTGCTTCTTTGCGCCAGCGGTTTGCGCATCGGCCAGCGGGATCGATGCCATCAGGGCCAGAGCACTGACCAATCCCATCGACACCATGGACTTGAACGACATGACGCCACTCTCCCTAGATCACATGAAACTTGCTGCTTCACGGCTGCAATTAACACCCTATTCGCGTGCATGCGCGCATAACAGATGGAAGATGCAAGCCTTCTCCGGCGTGGCCTGTAGATTGTGCCCGCTTGAAGCCTCCCGAGCCGATGAACTGGAAAGCCATGAACACACGCCGGGCCCTCGCCTTCATCTTCTGCACGGTGTCTCTCGACGTGCTGGCGCTCGGTGTGATGATCCCGGTGCTTCCGACGATCGTGCTGGGTTTCATGGGCGGCGATACTGGCGGCGCGGCCGAAATGTTCGGCATCTTCGCGACCGTCTGGGCCCTGATGCAGTTCCTCTGCTCGCCGCTACTCGGCGCACTGTCGGACCGTTACGGCCGCCGGCCGGTCATTTTGATCTCCTGCCTGGGGCTCGGTCTCGACTACATCTTCATGGCGCTGGCGCCGTCGCTTGCGCTTCTGCTGGTCGGCCGCGTGATCTCGGGCATCACCTCGGCCACGATCGGCACCTCCTTCGCCTACATCGCCGACGTGACGAAACCGGATGAGCGCGCCAAGGCCTTCGGCCTGGTCGGCGTGGCCTTCGGACTGGGCTTCGTGGTCGGCCCGGCGATCGGCGGCCTGCTGGGCAGCGTCGATCCGCGGCTGCCATTCTGGATCTCGGCGGCGGCCTGTCTCGCCAACGCGGCGTTCGGCTGGTTCGTGCTGCCGGAATCGCTGCCGCCGGACAAGCGCATGGCATTCGCCTGGAAGCGCGCCAACCCTGTGGGGTCGCTCCGGCTGCTGGCCTCGCACCGCCAGTTGCTTGGCCTTGCCGCGGTCGACTTCCTGGGCAACTTCGCCCACCAGGTCCTGCCGGCGGTCTTCGTGCTGTACGCCGGCCATCGCTACGGCTGGGGCGAGATGACCGTAGGGCTCACCTTGGCCTTCGTCGGCATCTGCACCGCCATTGTGCAGGGACTTCTGCTCGGGCCGATCGTCGGCCGCATCGGTTCGCGGCGGGCTCTCATCGCCGGTCTGCTGGCCGGCGCGATCGGCATGTCGATCTACGGGTTGGCCGAGACCGGCCCGTGGTTCTGGGCCGGCGTGCCGGTGATGGCGTTCTGGGGCCTCGCCGGTCCGGCGGTGCAGGACATGATGACCCGCAGGGTCAGTGGCTCCGAGCAAGGCCAACTCCAGGGCGCCAGCTCGGCCTCGCGCAGCATCGCGGGGCTGGTCTCGCCCGGCCTGTTTGCCGTGCTGTTCGCCTGGACCATCGACACGCTGCCGGGCGCAGCCTTCCTGCTTGCGGGCCTGTTGCTGCTCGCCGCGGCCGCCGTGGCGTGGATCGCTACGTCTCGGACGCGACCCGCCGTCCAAGCTCCGTGAGCTTGCAAACCATCCAGTCCGGCTTCAGCGGATTTTTGAACCAGGGCTTGGCCCAGCCTCTGTTGAGGCAAGCCTTGACAATGGCAACATCAACGTCTTGCCCGTCAAGATCGAACAAGGGCAGCTTGCCGCCTGGCTGTGTCAGTCCGCGCCGAAGATAAAGCATCTCATGTAATGTGGGAGCTTTATCATCTAAGCCATTGTCATTAACAGAAGATATATCAAATGAACGCGCACGCAGGCGCGCGAAATCGCGATTAACCAGCACGGTTACGTCCCCCTTTGACGATACCGCAAAAGACCCCTCACCGGGCACGATACGCTCACCCGGCCAGAAACCAAATGAAATCAGAGGCTTGATACACTTTCTTACAAGGCCCACCCGATCTGGTGGCCTTCGAGCGCGGCAACTGCAAGCCCTTGAGCCGCCCCCCGGCGGCTCAAGGGGGCCGGGAAAGCTAGTGCTGCGCCTTCAGCGTGCTGCGCAACTGCGTCAGCGCCTGTTCGAGATCCTCGAGGACCGATTCGATCTCGCGACGCTTGTGGAGGTCGAGCACGGCCGCCCGCGGCGTGGTGGTCGAGGGCTGGGGGCCGGTGCGCGGCAGCGGCTGCCGGGCGGCTCCGCTCGCCATCGCCTCCGCGCGCGCCGAGACGATGCGCAGGCTTTCCAGCGCGCTCTCGGCCGCGATGTCGAGACGCTGCGCCGGCAGTCGGCCGCGGCCTTCCTTGAGAAGGCGCTGCACGCCCTTGATGGTGTAGCCGTCTTCATAGAGCAGCGTGCGAATGCGGCGCAGGAGATCGATATCCTCCGGCCTGTAATAGCGACGGCCGCCGCCCCGCTTCAGCGGGCGGACCTGGGTGAACTTGCTCTCCCAGAAACGCAGAACGTGCTGCGGCACGTCGAGCTCGGTGGCGACCTCGCTGATCGTCCGGAAAGCCTGCGCCGATTTCTCAACCCGCCTTTCGACGGTCTGAACCGAAACGGCCATGTATTACCCCTCGTGTCCCCATCAGCCCTTGTTCTCGCCGGGCGCCCCGTTGATCAGTGACTTCAGGACATTCGACGCTCGAAAGACGAGGACTCGCCGCGGCAGGATGGGAACTTCCTGCCCGGTCTTCGGGTTGCGGCCGACCCTTTGCCCCTTGTCGCGAACGGTGAAACTCCCGAACGAGGAGATCTTCACCGATTCGCCGCGCGCCAATGCCTCCACCACCTCGGAGAGAATCGTCTCCACGAGATCGCTGGATTCGTTACGAGACAGGCCCACTTCCTGGAACACTGACTCGCTCAGATCGGCACGCGTGATAGTCCGGCCGTCCACTCCGGTACCCCTTCTTCTCCCAGTTAATCCTTACTCTAAGGTGGGAAAGCGGTCAATATCAGTAGGATAGCGGACGGACTTGAATCAGTGTCTGTTCACGTTCCGTTACGCCGGAATCGCGCTTTACCAACGAACGAGGCTCGCTCCCCAAGCCAAGCCGCCGCCGATCCCCTCCATCAGCAGCAGGTCGCCCTTCTTGATGCGGCCGTCCTTCACCGCGACGTCGAGCGCCAGCGGGATCGACGCGGCGGAAGTGTTGGCGTGCCGGTCGACAGTGACGACGACGCGCTCCGGTGGCAGGCCGAGCTTGCGACCCGTTCCGTCGATGATGCGCTTGTTGGCCTGGTGCGGCACCAGCCAGTCGATGTCCGTAGGCGCGAGGCCCGCCTTCTCCAGCACTTCGCCCACGACGGCGGCCATGTTCACCACGGCGTGCTTGAAGACCTCCTTGCCTTCCATCCGCAGGAAGCCGGTCGTCCGTGTCGAGGAGGGTCCGCCGTCGACATAGAGGATGTCATGCTGGCGACCGTCGGAATGCAGCGCGTTGGCGAGGATGCCGCGATCGGCCGACGTGCCGGTGCCCTGCTCGCCCTTCAGCACGATCGCGCCCGCGCCATCGCCGAACAGCACGCAGGTGCCGCGATCGTCCCAGTCGAGGATGCGCGAGAAGGTTTCCGCGCCGATCACCAGCGCGGTCGAAGCGACGCCGTTCTTGATCAGGCTGTCAGCGACGGAAACCGCATAGACGAAGCCGGCACACACGGCCTGTACGTCGAAGGCCGCGCCGCCGGTCATGCCGAGCTCGGCCTGCACTCGGGTCGCCGTCGCGGGAAACGTCTCGTCCGGCGTCGCCGTGGCGAGCACGATCAGGTCGAGATCGGACGCCTTGAGGCCGGCATGGTCGAGTGCCCGCTGCGACGCCTTGATCGCGAGATGCGAGGTGAACTCGCCATCGGCCGCGATGTGACGCTGGCGGATGCCGGTGCGCTGCTGGATCCACTCATCGGTGGTCTCGACGGATTTGGACAGTTCTTCGTTGGTGACCACGCGCTCCGGCAAATACGAACCACAGCCTTGGACGACTGAACGAATCACGCGGTTCCTCCGGTGGCCTGCAGCGAGGCAGCCGGAGCCTCGGGTGCCGAGGTGATCTCGCGCAGCCGGGCCAGGCCCTCGACAAGCTTGCTCTTGTATTCGTAACGGACGAGATCGACGGCGACGCCGATCGCATAAGCAAAGCCCAGCGCGTCCGTGCCGCCGTGGCTCTTCACGCAGACCCCGTTGAGACCGAGGAAGACACCGCCGTTGTAACGACGGGGGTCGACACGCATGCGCAGCTTGGACCACGCCCCCGAAGCGAACAGATAGCCCAGCTTGGCCAGGGTCGAGGTTCGGAACGCGTCGCGCACGAACTGGGTGTACAGCTTCGCCGTGCCCTCGATCGCCTTCAGGGCGACGTTGCCGGTGAAGCCGTCGGTAACGATGACATCGGCCACGCCGGCGCCGATATCGTTGCCCTCGACGAAGCCGTGGAACGAGACGGGAGAGTCTTCGCGGCGCAGCCAGGCTGCGGCCTGCCGCACTTCCTCGTGGCCCTTGAGTTCCTCGGAGCCGACGTTCAGCAACCCGACCTTCGGCTTGTCGAGCCCGAGCAGGATCTGCGCGAAGACGCTTCCCATCACGGCAAACTGCGCGAGATTGTCGGCATCGCATTCGAGGTTGGCGCCGAGATCGAGCATGACGCTCTCGCCGCGCGCGGTCGGCATGAACGAAGCGAGCGCCGGACGATCAGCGCCGTCGAGCATGCGCATCGCGAACATCGAAATGGCCAGCAGGGCGCCGGTGTTGCCGGCCGACACGACGGTATCGGCGCGGCCCTGCGCTGCCGCTTCCACGGCCATCCACATGCTGGACTTGCGCCGGCGGCGCAGCGCGAAGGACGGCTTGTCCTCGGCCAGCACCGCGTCCTCCGCAGGCACGATCTCCAGCACCTGCGAGAGACCCTTGCGCTTGTCGACCAGCGCCTTCAGCCGGGCTTCGTCGCCGAACAGCAGGAACGAGGTGCCGGGATAACGCTCGCGGGCGATGTCGGCGCCGTTCACCACGACGTCGGGAGCATGGTCGCCGCCCATGCCATCGAGCGCGAGTACGATCTTGCCCGTACTCACCGCCCTTCTCCGACTGTCGAGCGCCAGCCCATCGCCGGCAGCGGGCTTCGGACTACTTCTCGGCCGACGCGGCGTCGGCCAGGACGGGCATGTCCTCGCGATAGTAGCCGCAATGCGAGCAGACCATGTGCGGCCGCTTCAGCTCGCCGCAGTTCTTGCATTCCATGTATGCCATCGTCGGCAGCGCATGATGCGCGCGACGCATGTTGCGGCGGGACTTAGATACCTTTTTCTTGGGAACTGCCATGACGATCTCCAGGACGAGGGCTCTACCCGCTTTCGCAAGCAGGCCGTGCCCCCAAAAAAGCTGCAGCCGCGCTCTACAGGCGCGGCGGGCGGCATTCTCTAGCCAAAACGTTTCACGACCGCAACAGTTTAGCGGTCACGCCGGGGCTTGTCCCTCAGGGCGGCCAGACCGGCGAATGGATGCCGCCGCGGCTCGGGCGTGGCCCGACGGGCACCGCCCTTGGCCTTGGGCAGCACGTCTTCCAGCTTGATACCGGGTCGCCTTGGGTACGGATCGGCGGTCAGGGACAGTTGCTCCGCCGCTATTTCGCCGACATCGAGCATATTTCCAGTGAGAGGCTCGGGCGCATCCCCCTGGGCATTAAGCAGCGCCTCGCCGCTTTCGGGATCGAGGTCCTCGGTCACGTGCTCGGCGAAAACCAGCCGGAAGGCGTCGTCGAGTTCCTGGGTCACGGGATCGAGGCTGAGGATGCAGGCCTGAACGATCCGGCCCTTGAGACGCCCCTCGACCACCACCTGTCCGCCGGGCTTGCGGTCCACCGTCACCCGCGCGGAGAAGGCCGGCAGCCCGAGAAAGCCAAACCGCTTGGCAAGCGCAGCCCGCTCGCTCTCGCTGGTCGTGATTTCGAGCGCCGCCCCATTGGGGCCCAGCTTGTCCAGATCGACGACTCTCTCGATCTCAGATTTTATCATCTTTCCAGTATCTTGCGACATTTTTCTAAATCACTTTATCAAGTCGTTTCGCGCCGTGGCGGCAAGCGATCGGGCATACTCGCGGACATATTCCTCAAGGCGAGCGAGTTGCTGCGGATCCTCTGGCGACCTACCGCCATAGGCATTGCGGCGCAAGGCCTCGGCAAGCGGCGTAGGACCGTCGTTCAAGGCTTCGCGATAGGCAAGCGCCCTGCCATGCAATCCTTCCGCCATGACCTTGATGCGGCGCCCCACACCCAGGTCCTGGATACCGATCTCGCGCAGCGTCAAATCCAGATGCTTGAACATGGCGTCGAAGAAGGCCTGGGCCACGACCTCGCCATCGGGCTCTCGGCGCAGGCGATCGATCATCAGGGCGGCGTGCAGGGCCAGCGCATCGAAGCGGCCGTCGAGCGTGTCCGGGATGCCGCATGCCTCGAACAGCTCGGCCGCGCGCGCCTGCTCGCCCACGCGCTTGTACACGGCTGCGGCGAAATCATCCTCGGGCTTGCGGCGGCGGAACACGGGCTACTCCTCCCCAACTCGTCACAGAGCGACAGGTTGACCCCGCGCCTTCGTCACGACATCTTGCAGTCCCTCTTCCCGCAAAGCCAAGAAGCAGTCCATGCGTCGCACCGCCCCGCTCGCCCTCGTTGGCGCCCTTGCCGTCTCTGCCGCCCTTGCCGTGGGTGGCTGCGAGGACACCGTAGACCAGCGCGGCTTCGCCGCGACTCCCGGTTCGGTGGAGAAGCTCGAAGTCGGCGCGCAGAGCCGCGAGGACGTCGTCCGCCTGATCGGATCGCCCTCGGCCGTCGCCACCTTCAATCCGAACATCTGGTACTACATCAGTGAAACCCAGGTGTACTGGGCCTACACCAAGCCCAGGATCGTCGAGCAGAAGGTGATGCAGGTCACGTTCAACGACTCGGGCCGCATCGAAGCCATCAAGAACTACGGCCTCAAGGACGCACAGGACATTCAGATGGTCCAGCGCGTCACGCCGACCTCGGGCAAGGAGCTCACGATCCTCGAGCAGATCCTGGGCAATGTCGGCCGCTTCAGCGGACCAAAGAAGGAAACCGCGCCCGGCGCGCCGACGAGCGGCGGCATCTGACGCTTCACGGCTGCCGGGGAACCTTCCCGGGACGAGCCTGCCGGACGCGACCGGCACAAAGAAAAAGCCCCGGTCCTTCGACCGGGGCTTTCCTTTTGAGGTCGCTGCCTCTGGTCAGTGCGCCAGGACGGCGAGGAGCAGCAGCGCCACGATGTTGGCGATCTTGATCATCGGGTTGACCGCGGGGCCCGACGTGTCCTTGTACGGGTCGCCGACCGTGTCACCGGTCACGGCCGCCTTGTGGGCATCCGATCCCTTGCCACCGAAATGGCCTTCCTCGATGTACTTCTTGGCGTTGTCCCAGGCACCGCCGCCCGCCGTCATAGAGATGGCGACGAAGATGCCGGTGACGATCACGCCGAGCAGCATTGCGCCGACCGCCGCGAAGGCATCCGACCGGTTGGCGATGGCCGCGATCACGAAGAACAGCACGATCGGTGACAGCACCGGCAGCAGCGACGGGATCATCATCTCCTTGATCGCCGCCTTGGTGAGCATGTCGACGGCGCGGCCGTACTCCGGCTTGTCCGTGCCCTGCATGATGCCGGGCTTCTCCTTGAACTGACGGCGGACTTCCTCGACCACCGACTGGGCGGCGCGACCGACGGCCAGCATCGACATGCCTCCGAACAGGTACGGCAGCAGGCCGCCGACCAGAAGGCCGACCACGACGTACGGGTTCTTCAGCGAGAAATCGACCGCCTTAACGCCCAGCTTGCCCTGGGCGATGAAGTAGTCGAGGTCCGAGGTGTAGGCCGCGAAGAGCACCAGCGCACCGAGGCCGGCCGAGGCGATGGCGTAGCCCTTGGTGACGGCCTTGGTGGTGTTGCCGACCGCGTCGAGCGCGTCGGTGTTCTTGCGCACTTCCTTCGGCAGGCCGGCCATTTCGGCAATGCCGCCGGCATTGTCCGTGACCGGACCGTAGGCGTCGAGCGCCACCACCATGCCC
Organism: uncultured Rhodospirillaceae bacterium; assembly: GCA_945952105.1. Lineage (GTDB taxonomy): Bacteria > Pseudomonadota > Alphaproteobacteria > Reyranellales > Reyranellaceae > Reyranella. The sequence continues at coordinate 97,190 of CAMFGZ010000019.1, forward strand.
GCGAGCGCCAGCATGGCGGTCGTGGCGATGGCGATGCCGAACAGGCCAGCGAGCACGTAGCAGATCACGATGCCGCCGCAGATCAGCAGCGCCGGACCCGCCGTGGCTTCCATCGACATCGCGAGACCGGCGATGACGTTGGTGCCGTGACCGGTGACCGAAGCCTGCGCCACGGCCTTCACCGGGCGATAGTCGGTGCCGGTGTAGTACTCGGTGATCCAGACGATCACGCCCGTGATGACGAGGCCGACCAGCGAGCACCAGAACAGCGACATGCCGGTGAACGAGCGGTCGCCCACCGTCATGACCGTGCCCATGCCGATCAGGCGATCGGTGGCGAAGTAGATGGCCGGGATCGACAGCACCGCCGCCGCGATCACACCCTTGTACATCGCCCACATGATGTTGCCGTCCGAGCCGAGGCGGACGAAGTAGGTGCCGATGATCGAGGTGATGATGCAGGCGCCGCCGATGACCAGCGGGAAAGCCATCAGCTTGGCCACGAGGACCGGATCGGCCGCGAAGAAGATCGAGGCCAGGACCATCGTGGCGACGGTCGTCACCGCATAGGTCTCGAACAGGTCGGCGGCCATGCCGGCACAGTCGCCGACATTGTCGCCCACATTGTCGGCGATCGTGGCCGGGTTGCGGGGGTCATCCTCCGGGATGCCCGCTTCGACCTTGCCGACCATGTCGCCGCCGACGTCCGCACCCTTGGTGAAGATGCCGCCGCCGAGACGGGCGAAGATCGAGATCAGCGAGGCGCCGAAGCCGAGGGCCACCAGCGCATCCACCATGTCGCGGCTGCCGCCGGGGACGCCCATCTTGAGCAGGACCGCGTAGTAGCCGCCGACGCCGATCAGGGCGAGGCCGGCCACCAGCATGCCGGTCACAGCGCCTGCCTTGAAGGCGAGGTCGAGACCGGAGGCCAGGCTCTTCTGGGCGGCCACCGCGGTACGCACGTTGGCGCGGACCGACACGTTCATGCCGATGAAGCCCGTGACGCCCGACAGGATGGCGCCGATCAGGAAGCCGATGGCGGCGAACTTCCCGAGCAGGATCGCCAGGACAACGAGGACGACGACGCCCACGATACCGATGGTCGTGTACTGGCGGCGCAGGTAGGCAGCCGCACCTTCCTGGATGGCTTGCGCGATTTCTTGCATGCGCGGCGTGCCGGCGTCTGACGCCATGACCCGCGATGCGGTAACGACGCCATACAGCACGGCAATCAAGCCGCAGCCGATGACGCCCCAAAGAACGGTGGACATTTTTCCTAACCTATTGTTTTTTCAGCGCTTCTAGCGCATCGCAGCCTGAAGCATGATCTCCCCCCGGCGCGAGGCGCGCGAAAAATGGCATGCCGGCCGGGCCGGCGCAACTCGGAGGTGGAAAAAGCCCCGTCGCGTCAAAGGCTTGGCGTCAGGCGCGTGAAGGATGCCGCAAGCGGAAGACGGTGACGACGACCAGGGCGACCAGCACCATGGCCAGCGCCACGTAGTTCAGCGCCGCCCAGCCCTTGAGCTCCAGCACGACGCTGGCCATCAGGCTGGAAACGGTGGTGACGCCAAACACCATGAAATCGTTGAAGGCCTGCGCCTTGCCCCGCTCCGCCGAGCGGTAGGTGGTGGTGAGGAGCGTGGTGGCGCCGACGAACAGGAAGTTCCAGCCCACGCCGTTCAGGCTGAGGGCCCCCCGGAAGTGCCATTCGGTGACGCCCATGAGCGCGACCACCACGCCGGCCACCAGAAGCACGATGCCGGCGCTCATGATGTTGAAGATCCCGAACCGCGAGATCAGATGGCCGGTGAAGAAGGACGGGATGAACATGCCCATCACGTGCACAAAGATCGTCACCGGGGCCTCTGTCGCCTTGAGGCCGCACTGCACGATGGCCAGCGGCGACGCCGCCATCACGAAAGACATGACGCCGAAGGCGATCATCGCGCCGGCGCAGGCCACCATGTAGGCAGGCTGGGTCACGATCTCGAACAGGGTCCGCTGCGGGCCGGCCGCCTCCTCCGACTTCACCTGCGGGAATTCGATGAAGCCCAGCACGATGAAGACGAGGACGTGGATGACGATGACGGAGACGAAGCTCGCCTGGAAGAGTGGTTGCCAGAGATCGGGGGTGAACCGTGCCAGGGTCGGCCCGACGATGCCGGCCAGCACGCCCCCCGCGGTGACGTAGGAAATCGCCTGCGCGCGATAGGCACCGGGGGCCAGCTCGACCGCGGCAAACCGGTAGAGCTGCATGTTGGCGATGCCGTATCCCAGGAACAGGCCTCCCACGCACATCACCGGAAAGCTGCCGAGGCCGAGCCCGATCGCCGCCAGCGAAGAGCCGATCATGCCCATCAGCGAGCCGCTGCGGAAACCGAACTTCCGGCCACGGCGCATCATCAGCAGCGAAGCCGGAAACACCGACAGCATGACTCCGAGATGCTGCATGGTGACCGGCAGATTGGCCCACATACGCATGTCGGGAGAAACGATGGTCAGTACGGCCAGCGCCGACGAGGCGAACATCAAGGTGTTGCTGCTCTGCGTGAGAGCCTGGCAGATCGCCAGCAGAGCGATGTTGCGCATGGACCGACGCGGCATACCGCCGTTCGAAGCCGCGGGCGATTCCGTCACCTTGATCGATCCGTCCATTGGGCCGGCACTGTAGTCGCGCGCACCGCCCGAGCTATGGCGTGCGGCGCAGTGCAGCTATGAGCAGGTGTAGTTTACTAGAAGTGAACGTATCCCTTGCGCGGAGCCGCCACGGACGCACCGCCCGCCGTCAGCCTGACATCGTCCCCGCGGGCGAAGCGTCCGATGCGCGTGACCTTCACGCCAGCGGCACGGGCCACCACCTCCAGAGCCGTGGTCTTGCGAGCCGGCACTGCCATCAAGAGTTCGTAGTCGTCACCTCCGCCCAGGACATTGGCCCAAAGACGGGGATTGGCTGCAACCGCTTCGCGTCCCGCAGCCGATAGAGGGACGTCGTCCCTCTCGATGGTCACGGCCAGCCCGGACGCCTGGCCGATGTGCGCGGCATCGGCCAGCAAGCCGTCCGAAACATCGGCCGACGCCGTCGCGATGCCGAGCAGGCGCGGACCGAGAGTGGAACGCGGTCGCGGCAGACGATAGCGATCCTCGAGAGAGGCGCGCTGTCGTGCCGTGAGGTCACGCAATCCGCCCTTCGCCGCGAGCAGACCGAGTGCGCCATCGCCGATCGTGCCGCTGACCCAAAGCTCGTCCCCTGCCCGCGCACCGCCGCGGCTCAACCCCTTGCCGCGCGCGACGCGGCCGAAGGCGGTTATCGTTATGGTGAGAGGCCCGGGCGTCACGACCGTATCGCCGCCGCACAGCACGATGCCATAGCGTCGCTGGTCGGCGGCAAGGCCCTTGGCGAACCCCGAGACCCAAGTTTCCTTCCAGTTCGACGGAAGCGCGAGCGAGAGCTGATAGACGAAGGGCGTCGAACCGCCGGCCGCAAGGTCGGACAGGCACACGCGCAATGCCTTGCTGGCCACCCGCTGCGGCATGTCGTCGGCCAGGAAATGGACGCCGGCGACGATCGTGTCGGTCTTCACGACGAGGTCGTGCCGCGCATCGGCGGCGAGGAAGGCATTGTCGCTCCGAAGACCGTCCGCGCCCCTGAAGCCGCGGGCGAGCGGCGCGAAGTAGCGAGCGATCAGTTCGAACTCGCCGACCCGCTTCGGCCGCGCCATGGCGGCCTACTTCTGGTCGGCCGGCCGCGCCTGGCGCGCCACGCGGTCGAGAACGGAGTTGATGAAGCTCGGTTCGCCCTTGTCGTAGAAGGCATGAGCGATCTCGACATATTCGTTGATGGCCACGCGCAACGGCACATCGCCCCGATGGACGAGCTCGTAGGCGCCGGCGAGCAGGATGGCGCGGACCAGGCGATCGACGCGCGCCCAGGTCCAGTCCTTCGCCAGCGACGCCGTCACGATCGCCTCCAGGGCATCCCTGTTGGTCGTGGTGCCCTCGACAACGTCCTTGAAGAGCGGCCGGTCGGCATCGCGGCGCATGCCGCCCTCACCGGCCTCGCCGGTGCGAACCTTCAGGAACTGCTCGATGATGTCCGCCGGGGCGTCCTGCCCCTCCTGCCATTGATAGAGCGCCTGCACCGCCGCCAGCCGGGCGGCCTGGCGACGGCTGGGCACGGCCGGCTTGGCGTCGCTCACGATTTCTTCCAGCGTCGGCGGAGAGCCACCATGGCAAGGCAGGCATGGGCCGCGTCGCCGCCCTTGTCGCCGCGATCGGTGAAGGCGCGCGCCCGCGCCTGCTCGATGTTCTCGACGGTCACGATTCCGTAGCCGATGGCCAGCTTCTTCTGGACCGCGAGGTCCATCAGGCCGCGCGCGCTCTCGCCACAGACATAGTCGTAGTGGGTGGTCTCGCCGCGGATGACGCAGCCGAGCGCCACGTAGCCGTCATAGCGCTTGCCCTTCTTCTCCGCCGCCATCGCGATCGCGCCGGGAATCTCGAAGGCGCCGGGAACGACGATGCGGTCCGCCTTCGCGCCGTTCTTCGCGATCTCCTGCTCGGCGCCCTTGATCAGCGCTTCGGCGACATCGGCGTAGTAACGCGACTCGACGATGAGGATGCGCGCGCCCTTGACGCCGGCGACCGCCGGCCGGGCCGTCGGGTTTTCCGTCCGTGTCGACATGCTTAAACCTTCGCGCGGCCGGGAACCGGCTTCTGGGCGACGATCTTGAGGCCAAAGCCCTCGAGACCGACCACGCTCTTCTGGGAGTTGCTGAGCAGCACCATTTCCTTCACGCCGAGATCGATCAGGATCTGGGCACCAACGCCGTAGTCGCGCAGCTCCTGCCCGGCAGGTTCAATCTGTTCGCCCGCGCGACGGCGCTGCTCGGCCAGCACGACAGTGAGCGGCTCGCGGATCAGCACGATCACGCCGCGGCCTTCCTTGGCGATCTCGCGCATGGACGCCTCGATCTCGCCGCCGCGACCGCCGCTGCGCTGGCCGAGCGTGTCGGTGAAGAGGTTGACGGCGTGCATGCGCACCATGACCGGACCGCCGGCCGCGGGGTCACCCTTCACCAGAGCGACATGCTGCGCCATCGTCACCTTGTTCACGTAGACGACGCAGCGGAAGTCGCCGCCCCAGGTGCTGTCGAGCGCGGTCTCGCTGATGCGCTTCACGATCGAGTCGTAGCGGCGGCGATAGGCGATCAGGTCGGCGATGGTGCCGATCTTGAGCGCATGGCGCTGCGCGAAGGTGATGAGGTCGTTTCGGCGCGCCATCGTGCCGTCGTCGTTCATGATCTCGCAGATCACGCCGGCCGGGGTGAGCCCCGCCAGGCGCGCGAGATCGACGGCGGCTTCGGTGTGGCCGGTGCGCTCCAGCGTGCCGCCGTCGCGGGCGACCAGCGGGAAGACGTGTCCCGGTGTCACGATGTCGTGCGGCCCGCACGAGGGGTCGATCGCCACGGCGACGGTTCGCGCACGATCGGCGGCGGAGATGCCGGTCGTCACGCCCTCTCGTGCCTCGATCGAGACCGTGAACGCCGTCGAGTGACGTGTGCGGTTGTTTTGCGACATCAACGGCAGGCCGAGCTGCTCGACCCGCTCGCGCGTCAGCGCGAGGCAGATCAGGCCGCGCGCATGCTTGGCCATGAAGTTGATGGCCTCGGGCGTCGCCCACTGTGCCGGGATCACCAGGTCGCCCTCGTTCTCGCGGTCCTCGTCGTCGACGAGGATGAACATCCGGCCCTTGCGGGCCTCCTCGATGATGTCCTCGGCCGCGGCCTTCACCTCGCTGAAGGTGATCCGCCAAGCGTCCTTTTCGAGCGCACTCATGATTTCTGATGCTCCAACAGTCGCGCAACGTAACGCGCGAGCATATCGACCTCAAGGTTGACCCTTTGGCCGACCCTGGCCTGACCCAGAGTGGTAACCGCCTGGGTGTGTGAAATCACATTCACGCCAAAGCGATTGCCTTCCACTTCATTGACCGTGAGCGAAATGCCGTCGATCGCCACCGAGCCCTTGGCCGCGACGAAGCGTGCCAGTTCGGGCGGCGCCTCGAACACGAAGCGCACGCTGCCGCCTTCGGGAGTCATGGAGACGATCTTCCCCACCCCGTCGACATGCCCATAGACGAGATGGCCGCCCAGTTCGTCGCCGAGCTTCAGCGACAGTTCGAGGTTGAGCCGGCTGCCGATGGTCCAGTCGCCGAGATGCGTCTTGTCGAGGCTCTCCGCCGAAACTTCGACCGCGAACCGCCCGGCGCTCTTCTCGACGACCGTGAGGCAGCATCCCGAGCAGGCGATCGAGGCTCCGATGGCGATCGGCGTCATGTCGTGCCGGGTGACGATGACGAAACGACGGTCTCCCGCCTTGCCGCCGGGGTCGACCGAGACGATCTCCCCGATGTCTGTCACGATGCCTGTGAACATGGCCGGTACTTAATCCTCCCGCCGCCAGGTTTCCAGCGTGTCGCCCTGCAGTTGCCGCGCCGAAACCAACCGGAACCGGGGCGCGGAACCGAGCCGTGCAAATTCCAGTCCGCCGACCGCAGAGCGGCTGTCTCCGCCGAGGATCAAACCGGCCCGGTAACTCGAAATGCCATCGACGAGACCCGCCTTCAGGAAGGAAGCGGCTACCTGCCCGCCCCCCTCGATGAGGATCCTGGTCAGACCGCGCGCGCCCAGCGCCTGTGCGGCCGCCGCAACGTCGATGCGCCCGTTCGGATCACCCTCCACCTCGACGATGTCCATGCCAAGGGCGGCGAGCGCGTCCCGCCGTTGGGCCGGCGCGGCCTTCGTACAGATCAGCCAGACCGGCGTCATCCTTGCCGTGGTCGCAAGCCGGGACGCCGGAGAGAGACGCGCCTGCGAATCGAGCAGGATGCGCACCGGCGAATACGCCGCGAGGCCCGGCAGCCGGCAGGTCAGATCGGGATCGTCCGCGGCGGCCGTCGCGGCGCCGATCAGGATCGCGTCATGTATGGCGCGCAGGCGATGGCCGTCCTGCCGTGCCGCCGGGCCCGTGATCCACTTGCTCTCGCCGGCCGCGGTCGCGATGCGCCCGTCGAGCGAGCCCGCCATCTTGAGATGGAAGAGCGGCCGTCCTTCGCGCACGCGCAACAGGAAGCCCGCATTGATCTCGGCCGCGTCGGCGGCGCCCTCGCCCACTTCGACCGAAATACCGGCCGCCTTCAGGCGGGCGTGCCCTTGCCCTTTAACGCGTGGATCGGGATCCTCGAGTGCGGAAACGACACGCACGACACCCGAGGATACGAGCGCGTCCGCACAGGGCGGCGTTCTGCCATGATGCGAGCAGGGCTCGAGCGTGACGTAGGCAGTCGCGCCCTTCAGCGACTGGCCGGCCTTCGTCGCTTCGGCAATCGCATCGGCCTCGGCATGCGGGCGGCCGCCGTCCCGCGTGCGGCCACGCGCAATCACCCGTCCGTCCCGCACGAAGACGCAACCGACGGCGGGATTGGGCCAGGTGCGGCCGAGCGAACGGCGCGCCAGCGCGAGCGCCGCGCGCATCATCGGCGTCAGTCCTTGAAGTGGGTATCGGCCAGGTCGGAGATGAACTCCTCGAAGTCCCGGGCCTCGCGGAAGTTGCGATAGACCGAAGCGAACCGCACATAGGCCACAGGATCGAGCGCGCGCAGCGCGTCCATCACGAGTTCGCCGATCTGCGTCGAGGGAATCTCGCTCTCGCCGGAGCTTTCGAGGCGGCGAACGATGCCATTCACCACTCGCTCGGTGCGCTCTGGATCGACCGGCCGCTTGCGGCAGGCGACCTGTATGGAACGCGCCAGCTTGTCGCGATCGAACTGCACGCGCTGTCCGTTCTTCTTCACCACCGTCAGCTCGCGCAGCTGCACGCGCTCGAAGGTCGTGAAGCGCGAGCCGCAGGACGGGCAATAGCGCCGCCGGCGGATCGCCGAGTTGTCGTCGGTCGGCCTCGAGTCTTTAACCTGTGTGTCCTCGTGACCGCAGAATGGGCAGCGCATCTAGTTCCCCTGTTTTCTTCTGGTTTTGCGCCTTGTCAGTCGCGGTAGATCGGGAAGCGCGCGCAAAGTGCGTGCACCTTGGCGCGGACCTGGGCCTCGACCTGGGCGTCGCCGTCCGGACCATTTTTGGCGATGCCGTCGAGCACGTCGGCTATCAGATGGCCGATCTGCTGGAACTCCGCGACGCCGAAACCGCGCGAGGTGCCCGCCGGGGAGCCGAGGCGCACGCCCGACGTGATCGTGTACTTCTCCGGATCGCCGGGGATGCTGTTCTTGTTGGTCGTGATGCCGGCGCGGTCGAGCACCTTCTCCGCCGACACGCCGGTCGCCTTCTTCGGACGCAGGTCGACCAGCATGACGTGGCTGTCGGTGCCGCCCGAGACGATCTTCAGGCCGCGCTCGGTCAGCGTGGCAGCCAGCGCGCGGGCATTGTCGACCACCTGCTGCGCATAAATCTTGAAGTCGGGCTTCAGCGCCTCGCCGAACGCCACCGCCTTGGCGGCGATAATGTGCATCAGCGGGCCGCCCTGCAGGCCGGGGAACACCGCCGAGTTGATCTTCTTCCCGAGTTCGGCGTCGTTCGACAGGATCATGCCGCCGCGCGGGCCCCGCAGCGTCTTGTGCGTCGTCGTGGTCACGACATGGGCATGCGGCAGCGGGCTGGGATAGACGCCGGCCGCGACCAGGCCGGCATAGTGCGCCATGTCGACCATGAAGTAGGCGCCGATCTCGTCGGCGACCTTGCGGAAGCGCGCCCAGTCGATGTGGCGCGAATAGGCCGAGGCGCCGGCGATGATCAGCTTCGGCTTCTCTCGCCGCGCGATCTCCTCCATCTGCTCGTAGTCGATCTGGTGCGTGTCGGGCTTCACACCGTAGGACAAGACCTTGAACCACTTGCCCGACTGGTTGGCCGGCGAGCCATGCGTGAGATGACCACCCTCGGACAGCGACATGCCGAGGAACGTGTCGCCCGGCTGCAGCAGCGCCATGAACACGGCCTGGTTGGCCTGCGCGCCGGAGTGCGGCTGCACGTTGGCGAAGGAGCAGTTGAACAGCTTCTTCGCACGCTCGATCGCCAGATCCTCGGCCTTGTCGACCTCCTCGCAACCGCCGTAGTAGCGGCGACGCGGATAGCCCTCGGCATACTTGTTGGTAAGCACCGAGCCCGCCGCTTCGAGCACCGCGCGCGAGACGATGTTCTCCGAGGCGATCAACTCAATCTGCTCCTGCTGGCGATGCAGTTCGCCCTTGAGAACGGCGTCGATCGCCGGGTCGGCTTCGGCGACGCCGGTGGTGAACATCGGCAACGGCGAATCGCTCATCTTGGAAGCGGCTTGGCTCATGACACTCAACCCTTTGAAAGCTTGTCGACTCGGCCGGCGTGGCGCCCGCCTTCGAACTTGGTCGCGAGGAAGACCTTCAATGCCTCGCGCGCGACCTCGATACCGATCAGGCGCTGGCCGAAGGCAATGACATTGGCATCGTTGTGCTCGCGCGACAGGCGCGCCGAGGTCACATCATGCGCGAGGACCGCGCGAACCTTGGGATTGCGATTGGCCGCGATGGAAATGCCGATGCCGCTGCCGCAGACCAGCACGCCGCGATCGACCCTGCCCGAAGCGATGGCGTCGCCCATGGCTTTGCCGAAGTCCGGATAATCGACGGACGCGGTCGAATGGGTGCCGAGATCCAGCACCTCGTGACCCGCTTCCTGCAGGTCGCGCTTCAGGATTTCCTTTAGGTCGAAGCCGGCATGATCCGACGCGACCGCGATGGCGCCCCCCGGCATATCGACGATCGATCCCCTCTATCTATTGAGCCCCCCGATACCATATCGGGGGCCGCGGTGTCACGGTCCCCCAAAATCGTGGAAAGCGACCCACAAGACATTGATTTGGAACGAAAAAGGCCCGGCAAGTGCCGGGCCTGTCTCGCGCAAGGCTGATTTGCCCTACTTCTTCATCGGGGCCGACTTGCCGTCCTTCCAGACGTAGATGTCGTAAACCGCATCCTTGATGTCGCCCTTGGCGTCGAACTCGAGCACGCCGACGGCGGAGTCGTACTTGCCGGTGCGAAGCTGCTTGGCGACGGCCGCGGCATCGACCGACTTCGCCTTGTTGGCGGCATCGGCCCAGGCCTTCACGGCGGCGTAGCTGAACAGCGTGTAGCCTTCCGGATTGTACTTGGCGTCGCGGAACTTCTTCACGAGGGCCGCATTCTTGGGGTCGTCCTCGGCCTTGGGCGGAAACGACATCATCACGCCGTTGGTCGCCGCGCCGCCCAGCTGGGCGAACTCGGCGGTCTCGAGGGCGTCGAAGCCCATCATGTTGGCGGCGAGGCCCTGCTCACGCGCCTGCTTGATGATCAGCGCGCCCGCGGTGTGGTAGCCGCCCAGCACGATGATATCGATCTTCGCCTGCTTCATCTTGTTGATCAGCGCGGCGAAATCCTTGTCGGTGTCGTTGTAGGCCTCGTACATGGCCTCGCGCAGGCCGCCCTTGTTCAGGGCCTTCTTGGTCTCGTCGGCCACGCCCTTGCCGTACGGCGACTTGTCGTGGAGGATCGCGACCTTGGCGGTCTTGTTGTTCTTCAGGATGTAGTTGCCGACCGTCGTGCCCTGCACGTCGTCACGGCCGCAGGTGCGGAACACCGTGGTGTTGCCCTTGGAGGCGGCATCGTCCGTCAGCTTCGGATTGGTCGAGGCCGGCGTGATCTGCAGGATCTTGCCTTCCTTGTAGATGTCCGAGGCCGGGATCGACGAGCCCGAGCAGAAGTGCCCGGCCACGAACACGACCTTGTCCGACACCATCTTGTTGGCAACCGCGGTCGCCTGCTTCGGGTCGCAGGCGTCGTCGCCGATCACCAGTTCCAGCTTCTGGCCGTTGACGCCGCCGGCGGCGTTGATGTCCTCGACCGCCATCTGCGCGCCGCGACGAAGCTGCTCGCCGAACGCGGCGTTGGAACCGGTCATCGGGCCGGCCGACCCGATCTTGATCTGGGCGAACGCGGGCGTCGCCATCAAGGCAACGGCCGCGACAGCCAAGGTGCCGTACATCTTCTTCATCCGGAGACTCCCTGTTCGTTGATGCGCCTCCGCTGGTGCGGAGCATGGCGTTAGATTAGTGCCGCTCGTCCCAGCCCAGCAAGCCTTTGCGCCGGTAAAGCCAGGGATACTGGCGCACCATCTGGCGCGCCCGCGTGAGCCTGTAGGCAAAGGCTGCGATCGCCAGTTGTACCGTCCAGCCCAGTACAAATCCCGCCAGCGACCACAGCTCGCCGTTGGCCAGTGCATAGTCGAGGAAACGCAGCGTCGCCGACAGAAGCGCGGTGTAGAACACGATCTGCGGCCACGGCCGCCAGGTCAGCGCCACCGCATGGCCCGCGGCAAACGAGGCCGGTCCGATCACGACGAGGTTGAACAGCAGCACGTTGAACAGCGTGTCGCCGAACCAGTCGAACATGAAGGTGTCGAGCGGGCTCATGCGTGACCGCCTTCGAGATAGGCCGCACGGACTTCCTGGTTGGCCAGAAGCTCCTTGCCGCTGCCGCTGAGGCGCACCCGGCCGTTGGCCAGCACGTAGCCACGATCGGCCAGACGCAGCGCATGAAAGGCATTCTGCTCGACCAGAAAGATGGTGACGCCCTCCTCCCGCGCGATGCGGCCGATCGAGTCGAAGATCTGGCGCACGATCAGCGGCGCGAGGCCCAGCGACGGCTCGTCGAGCAGGAGGATGCGCGGCCGGCTCATCAGTGCGCGCCCGATCGCAAGCATCTGCTGCTCGCCGCCCGACAGGGTGCCGCCGCGCTGGTCGCGCCGCTCGGCCAGCCGCGGGAACATGGCGAAGACGCGGTCGAGGTCGCTCCTGAAGTTGGCCGGATCGGCGAGGATCGCGCCCATCTGCAGGTTCTCGTAGACACTCATGCGCGCAAAGATGCGCCGCCCTTCCGGCACCTGCGCCACGCCACGCCGCACGATCTGATAGGTCGGCAGCGCCGTGATGTCCTCGCCATCGAGCAGGATCCTGCCGCTGCGCGCGCGGGGATTGCCGCAGATCGTCATCAGCAGGGTCGACTTGCCCGCCCCGTTGGCCCCGATCAGGGTCACGATCTCGCCGCGCGCCACGTCGAGGTCGACGCCGTGCAATGCCTGGATGGCGCCGTAGAAGGTCTCGATGCCCTTCACCGAGAGGATCGGGGGCTCAGCCATCGAGCGCCTCCTCGTCGGTGCCGAGATAGGCGCGGATCACCGCCGGATCGTTGCGCACCGCCTCGGGATCGCCCTCGGCGATCTTGCGACCATAGTCGAGCACGACGATATGGTCGGAGATCTGCATCACGACGCTCATGTCGTGCTCGATCAGAAGCACGCCGATCCCGTCTCGGTCGCGGATCGAAACCAGGAGCTGGTTGAGTTCCGCCGATTCGCGCGGATTGAGACCGGCCGCCGGCTCGTCGAGGCAGAGCAGCACCGGCTCGGTGCACATGGCGCGGGCGATCTCGAGCCGTCGCTGCGCGCCGTACGGCAGCTCGCCGGCCGGCCGGTCGGCGTCGGCCACCAGGCCGATCCGCTCCAGCCACAGGCGAGACAGTTCGATCGCGGCGTCCTCGGCACGCCGGAAACCTGTGGCACCGAGCAGCCCCAGCAGGCTCCAGCCCGAGGCGCGCATCAGCTTGTTGTGCTGCGCCACCATCAGGTTCTCCAGCACGGTCATGCCGGGAAACAGGCGGATGTTCTGGAAGGTACGCGCCACCCTGGCTTTCTGGCCGATCTCGTGGCCGCGCATGCGCTCCAGCAGGAATTCGCCGCCCATACTGCGCAAGGTCAACCGCCCGACCGTCGGCTTGTAGAAGCCGGTGATGCAGTTGAAGACCGTGGTCTTGCCCGCGCCATTGGGACCGATGACCGCCGTGATGGCGCCTGGCCGGGCGGAGAACGAAACATCGTCGACCGCGATCAGGCCGCCGAAACGCATGGTGAGGTGCTCGACCTCTATCAGCGGTGCACTCATCCACCGCCTCCTGGATGCAATCGTATGGACGGCTCTCGGTGGGAAATGAGGCCGCGCGGCTTGAACACCATGATCAGGACCATGGCCAAGCCGAAGGCCAGCATGCGGTAGCTGCCGAGATCGCGGAACCATTCGGGCAGGCCGATCAGCAGCACCGCCGCCAGCACGACTCCGATCTGGCTGCCCATGCCGCCCAGCACGACGATGGCAAGGATGATCGCCGATTCGATGAACACGAAGCTCTCGGGGCTGATGAAGCGCTGCTTGGCGGCAAAGAACGAGCCGGCGAAACCGGCGAACATGGCGCCGATCGCGAAGGCCGTGAGCTTGGTGTTGGTCGGGTTGATGCCGAGCGCCTGGCACGCGGTCTCATCCTCGCGCAGCGCCTCCCAGGCCCGTCCCACCGGCAGTCGACGCATGCGCTGGGTAAAGATGTTGGTGATCAGCGCCAGACCGAGGATGATGTAGTAGAGGAAGATCAGACGGTGATTGCCATTGAAGGCGATACCGAGCATCTCCGAGACGGTCTGCTTGCCCGGCGGCGGCGTCTCGGCGAACACCGCGCCGAACAGAGTCGGCCCCGGGATCGAGCCGATGCCCGCTGGACCATTGGTCAGGTCGAACCAGTTGAGCAGCACCAGACGGATGATCTCGCCGAAGCCCAGGGTCACGATGGCGAGATAGTCGCCGCGCAGGCGCAGGACCGGGAAGCCCAGCATGATGCCGAACAGCGCCGCCATCATCCCTGCGAGCGGCAGGACGGTCCAGAAGCCCAGCCCGTACTGCGTGCTGAGCAGCGCATAGGCGTAGGCGCCGACGGCATAGAAGGCGACGTAGCCCAGGTCGAGCAAGCCGGCGAGGCCGACCACGATGTTGAGGCCCCAACCGAGCATCACGTAGGTCAGGATCAGCACGCCAAGGTCCATCGTCTTCTGGTCGGCGAACGGCATGGCCGGCAGCAGGACCGCGCCGGCCAGCAGCAGCCAGCCGAACCACTTGGAGCCGGCCTTGCTCAGTGCCACGCCCGACGGCGTCTTTGCCGCCGCGCCCATCGCGTCGTTGGCCCACGGCCAGATCGCGCGGATGACCAGCAGCACGCCGCCCAGCGCCACGAACCAGTGCAGGAAGCCCGAGGGCAGCTTCATCGGCGAGGCGCCGGCCGCGATCATCACCACGCCCAGCACGATGGCGGGCCAGCGCAGGCCGTTTGCCGCCATCGACAGGCCCAGCCGGCCGATGAAGATCGTGACGACCGCCACGGCGAGATCGACGAGGTGATAGTCGAAGCCCAGCCCCTTGCCGCCGCCCATGTCGACGGTACGGAAACCCACGATGAAGATGCCGAGCGCGGCCGCGACGAAGGCGGTCAGGCCCGCATCCTTCAGCATGAGGGGGAGACGCGGGCCCATATGCTCAGACCTTCTCGATCTCCGGTTTGCCCAGCAGGCCGCTCGGCCGGAAGATCAGCACCAGCACCAGGATCGCAAAAGCCGCGACGTCCTTGTACTCACTGGAGAAGTAGCCGGCCCAGAAGACCTCGATCAGGCCGATCAGCAGCCCGCCCAGCATGGCGCCCGGCAGCGAACCGATGCCGCCCAGCACGGCCGCGGTGAAGGCCTTGATGCCGGCGAGAAAGCCGATGAAGAAATCGATGACGCCGTAATACATGAGAAACAGCATTCCGGCGACGGAAGCGAGCGCCGCGCCCAGCACGAAGGTGAGCGAGATCGTGCGATCAACGTTCACGCCCAGGAGCGCCGCCATCTTCATGTCCTGCTCGCAGGCGCGCTGCTGGCGCCCCAGCGAGGTCCGGGCGATCAACCAGGTGAACCCGGCCATCAACACGACCGTCACAAGCACGATGATGATCTGCAGCCACGTCACGCGCACGTCGAAGCCGTCGGCGGTGAACAGGTTGAAGCCGCCGGAGACGATCTGTCCTCCCGGTTTGGGCCGCGCTCCCTGCGCGAGCTGGACGTAGTTCTGGAGCGCGATCGAGACGCCGATGGCGGAAATCAGCGGGGCCAGCCGGAACGAGCCCCGCAAGGGTCTATAGGCCGTTCGTTCTATCGCCCAGCCGTAGACGGCGGAGAACGACATGGCCAATAGCAGCACGAGGACGATGGCGATGGGCGCCGAGCTGATGCCCAGGCTGCCGCAGATGATGAACCCGATCAGGGAGATGAAGGCGCCGATCATGAAGACTTCGCCATGCGCGAAGTTGATCATGCCGATGATGCCGTAGACCATCGTGTAGCCGATGGCGATGAGCCCGTAGATGGCGCCCAGCGTGATTGCGTTGATCAGCTGTTGCGTGAAATACGCCATGCCTTGTTTCTGTCTCCCTGCCCTTGCGACCTACGATGCTTTCTCGGCGACTGGCAAGCTCAAGATGGAGGCCTGCAAATCGCGGACCAGAGGCAAGACGGGCTTGCGCCAGGCCCGGCGGGGTTCCGTCGGAACGGTCCAAATGCCACTTGAACTCGGCAGCCCAAGTGCCGATTAAGGACCACATGGACACCCCCTCCTACGACGTCATCGTCATCGGCGCCGGTCCGGCCGGACTTACCGCCGCCACCGACATCGCCCGCGCCGGCCTCAAGGTGCTTTGCCTCGACAAGCTCGCGCCCGGCGGTGAAATCATGAACCTCGGCGAACTCCAGGATTTCGACGAAATCTTCGACGGCACGCAGATGGCCTCGCGCCTGACCGACGACGCGGTCGTCGCGGGTGTCGAGATCGGCTTCGGCGAGGTTTCCGCGATCGCCGGCCAGGGGCCTTTCGAGATCGAGACGGCGGACGGCGAGCGCCACACCGCGCGCGCCCTGATCGTTGCAACGGGCCTGAACAAGGGCAAGCTCGGACTACCCAACGAGGAGGAATACGAAGGCCGCGGCCTTTCCCATTGCGCGAACTGCGACGGGCCTCTTTACGCAGGCCAGCCCGTCATCATTGCGGGCGCCACCGGTTGGGCACCCTATGAAGCGAAGGCGCTCGTCGGCATTGCGGGCGAAGTCACGATGCTCGGCGCACCCGACAGCGATATTCCGGAAGGAGTGGTCTCCCAGCCGGGCCGGATCGTGGGCCTCGAAGGCGGTAACGGACTCGAAGCCGTCACCATCGAAAATGACGGCCAGCGAAACAGAATTTCGACGAATGCCGTGTTTGTTTACGTCGGCCGGTCTCCCGCTGCGGAATTCCTGCCGGATTCGCTTGCGCGCGACGCCACCGGGCATATCGTTGTCGATGAAGAGGGCCGGACTGGCCTGCCGCTGGTGTTTGCCGCCGGCGACGTCAGGTCCGGCTCGAAGGAATATCTGGCCAACGCCATCGCCGACGGCCAAAGGGTCGCCCGGTCGGCGGTCGCGGCGTTGAACAAGTAGCGTGGAGGAAAGACATGCGTATCTTCAATCCGAGCTTCGGCATGGCCGCCGCCGGGCCCGCCAAGGTGACGTTGCAGCCCATCAACTGGGCGACCGACGCCATCGCACTGATCTCCAACTCCAAGCCGAACGCCCGTGAGTTGCTGGAAGGTGTCCGCGCGATGCTTGGCGCGCACCGCCCGGTGGACAACATCCACTTTCACGCCAAGAACAGCGCCAGCCAGCCGGCGCCCAAGGAACTGATCGAAAAGGTCGCCAAGAACTACAAGGGCGCCCTGCTCGCCTTAGGAGATTGAGGAAGCTGTTCATCGTGGAGTTTCCACGACAGCCTCGAACTCGAGAAGCTCGGCGTCACCGCTTTCGTGATCGCCACTGAGACTTTCAAGCCGCTGGTCCTTGCCCAGGCGAAAGCCCGCAAGGTCGAGCCGCGTCTGATCGTAGTGAAGCACCCCGTCGGCGGCCTGAATGCCGAAGAACTGCGGGAGCGCATCGAAGCAGCGACCAAGGGACTGACCGAGGCGACCGGCAAATGAAGGACATCGCCGAACAGGAAGTGATCGACATCGGCGAGATGGATGTCGAGGCCTTCAACGAGTACGCCACGGAACAGGGCTGGAGCGACGGCATGCCGCTCTTCGTCCCCACCGAGGCGAAGGTCGCGAAGTTCGTCGAGACCGTCCGCGGCGACAACCGGCCCTACGCGCCGGTGCCGCCGCGCCAGATCGTCCCGACGGTTCAGGCGCTTGCCGCCAACGCCGTGATGGCAGGCTGCAAGCCGGAATACTTCCCGGTCGTAACCGCCGCCCTGCGCGGCGTGCTGGAGCCGGACTACAATCTGCACGGCACGCTGGCCACGACGCATTCCTGTGCGCCGATGGTCATGGTGAGCGGCCCGATCCGGCACGAGCTCAACATCAACTGCGGCACCAACTGCTTCGGCCAGGGCCGCCAGGCCAACGCCACGATCGGCCGCGCGCTCGGCCTGATGCTGCTCAACGTCGCCGGCGCCAAGCCGGGCGAAATGGACCGATCGACCCAAGGAAATCCCGCCAAGTTCACCTTCTGCTTCGGCGAGAACGAGGAAGAGAATCCCTGGACGCCCTACCACGTGCAGCGCGGCTTCGCGCCCACGGACTCGGTGGTGACGGTGATGTCGGGCGAAGGCCCGCATAACCTCAACGACCATGGCTCGACCACGGGCGACGGCCTGCTGACGACCTTTGCCGGCGGCATGTCCAACCCAGGCGCCAATACGATCTACGGCAAGGGCCCGATGTTCGTCATCATCGGCCCGGAGCATGCCGCCACGCTCAAGCGGGACGGCTTCACGATCGACAGCATCCGCGAGGAGCTGTGGAAGCGCTCGCGCGTCCATCTCTCGCGCGTCTCCAAGGAAAACCTCGAGACTTACGAAAGCACCGGCCACAAGCCGGATGGCGACTGGCTGACGATCGGCCGCGATCCGAACGACATCCACATCACCGTAGCGGGCGGTCCGGGCAAGCACTCGGCGTTCATCCCGTCGTTCGGCGGCACCACGGTCGCCTGCACGCGCATCGCCCGATGAATGAATGGTGTGGCTGGCCGGTCGTCGACGAGTCGACGGCCTGGGAGAGCGCACAGCAGATCCTGACGGAGGCCGAACTCTCGGACGGCCTCCCTCTCGTTCCTCCTACCCGGAAGCGGCTCGAGGCCATGATCGCCGGCGTCGCCGACCCGGCCGAATCGCTCGGCATGATGCCGCCGATGTTCGGCGACATCACGCCGGAGGCGGTCGCCTATCAGTGCGTGATCGCGGGCTGCGTGCCGGCTGAACTGCCGGTCGTGGTGGCTGCCGCGCAGGCTCTTCTGGAACCGGATTTCAATCTTCTGGGCATCGCGACGACTACCGGCAGCGCGGCGGTCGCGCTCTGCGTCCATGGCCCGATCGCCCGCAAGCTCGGCGTCAATGCCCTGACCAACGCGATCGGCCCTGGCACGCGCGCCAATGCCTGCATTGGCCGCGCCCTGCAGCTCTGCCTGCGCAACATCGGCGGTGCCCGCTCCGACACGGGTGACATGGCGACGATGGGCCAACCGGCCAAGTTCGCGCTCTGCTTTGCCGAAAGGAACGAGGGGCCTTTCCCCTCCTTCACCGAGCGGCATGGGCTCGGCAAGGACGTCAGCGCGATCACCGTGATGGGAATCTCCGGCACCGCCGAGGTGCTGCCCGGCGACGGCGAAGGTGCCACGCCCGAAGCCATCCTCGACCCGATCGTCGCCGGCATGCGAGCGGAGATCGTCATGTCCGGCCAGAGCCGCAAGAAGGACCGCGGCGAGCAGGTCGTCCTCCTGCCGCTCGAACTCGCGGAGAAGATCGCCCGCCACGACGGGTGGGACCTGAAGCGCATCCAGAGCTACATGTTCGACAAGGGCGGCGGCGTCGCTTCGTCCCCCGACGCGATCCATCCGATCGTGACCGGCGGCGCCGGCTACAAGATGGCTTATCTCCCGATCTGGGGTGGCGGCTCGCAGACAGTGCTGCGCAAGCTCTAGTTTTGTCGTCCTCGTCTTAAGAGGATCGTTTAAGTTCTGCTGGCTTCGCAAGAAGCG
>CAMFGZ010000020.1 GCA_945952105.1 uncultured Rhodospirillaceae bacterium
GCGAAGCCACCCCCGAGAGCTTGCTCAATACGTTCACAAGCTCTCAGGATGAGGTGGGCGTTTGATCTAGCCGCAACCGAAGGTTCTAAAGAACGAACTTCGAGAGATCTGCGTTCTTCGCCAGCTCGCTGACGTGCGAGCGGACATAAGCCGCGTCGATTTCCATCTTCGTGTTGGGCTTGTCCGAGGCGGTGAAGCTGATTTCTTCCAGCAGCTTCTCCATCACCGTGTGAAGGCGGCGCGCGCCGATGTTCTCGACCGTCTCGTTGATGTCGGCCGACAGGCGCGCCAGCTCGTCGATCGCGTCGGGCTTGAAGTCGAGCTCGACCTTCTCGGTCGCCATCAGCGCCTTGTACTGCTTCACCAGGCTGGCTTCCGGCTCGGTCAGGATGCGGCGGAAATCCTCCTGGCTGAGCGAGGCCAGGCTGACGCGGATCGGCAGGCGGCCCTGCAGCTCCGGCAGCATGTCCGACGGCTTGGCGAGATGGAACGCGCCGGAGCAGATGAACAGCACGTGGTCGGTCTTCACCGGCCCGTGCTTGGTGTTCACCGTCGTGCCCTCGATCAGCGGCAGCAGGTCGCGCTGCACGCCCTCGCGGCTCACGTCGCCGCCGCCGCGGTACTCGCTGCGGGCGGTGATCTTGTCGATCTCGTCGATGAAGACGATGCCGTTCTGCTCGACCATGTCGCGCGCCTCGCGCACCACCCGCTCCTGGTCGAGGAGCTTGTCGCTCTCCTCGCGCATCAGCGTCTGATGGCTGTCGGCCACGGTCATCTTGCGCTTCTTGGTGCGCCCGCCGAACGCCTTGCCCAGCATGTCGCCGATGTTGATCATGCCGACCGATGCGCCGGGCTGGCCCGGCACCTCGAACTGCATCGGCCCGCCCGAGTCCGCGACCTCGATCTCGATCTCGCGGTCGTCGAGTTCGCCGGCGCGCAGCTTGTGGCGGAAGCGCAGCTTGGTCTCTTCGCTCGCATTGGCGCCGCACAGCGCGTCGATCACGCGGTCCTCGGCGGCGAGCTCGGCCTTGGCCTTCACGTCCTTGCGCAGGCTCTCGCGCGCCATCTCGATGGCGGCCTCCATCAGGTCGCGCGCGATCTGCTCGACGTCGCGGCCGACATAGCCGACCTCGGTGAACTTGGTCGCCTCGACCTTGAGAAACGGCGCGTTGGTCAGCTTGGCAAGACGGCGCGCGATCTCGGTCTTGCCGACGCCGGTCGGGCCGATCATCAGGATGTTCTTGGGCAGCACCTCGTCGCGCAGCGAATCGGAGAGCTGCAGGCGGCGCCAGCGGTTGCGCAGCGCGATGGCGACGGCGCGCTTGGCCTCCTGCTGGCCGATGATGTGCTTGTCGAGCTCGGAGACGATCTCGCGCGGGGAAAAATCATTACTCATGGAAAATCAGAGCTTCTCGAGGACGATGTTGTGATTGGTGTAGACGCAGATGTCGGCGGCGATCTTCATCGACTTGCGCGCGATCGCCTCGGCATCGAGTCCGTCCACGTCGACCAGCGCCCGTGCGGCGGAGAGCGCGTAGTTGCCGCCCGAACCGATGGCGATGATGCCGCCCTCGGGCTCCAGCACGTCGCCCGTGCCCGACAGGAGCAGCGACACGTCCTTGTCGGCCACCGCCATCAGCGCCTCGAGCTTGCGCAGGTAGCGGTCGGTGCGCCAGTCCTTGGCGAGTTCGATCGCGGCGCGCAGGAGCTGGCCGGGATGGCGCTCGAGCTTGGCCTCGAGCCGCTCGAACAGCGTGAAGGCGTCGGCCGTGGCGCCGGCGAAGCCCGCGATGATCTGGCCGTTGCCGATGCGCCGGACCTTCTTGGCGTTGCCCTTGACGATGGTCTGGCCCATCGACACCTGGCCGTCGCCGGCCATGACGACCTGGCCGTCCTTGCGAACCGAGAGGATGGTCGTGGCATGCCAGCCGGGACCGGAGGAACTGTCTGATTGTGCGGAAGACATGCGCCCTAAATAGGGATTCACAGCGACAAATCAATCGCCGCCTCGGGCTCCCGCAGCCGGCGTGCTAACGTCGGTCCATGAGCGAATCAGTCACCCGCGACCCCGTCATCGTCATCGGCGCCGGAATTGTCGGTACCGCCACCGCCAGCGCCCTGCAGCGCGCCGGCCACAAGGTCACCCTTCTCGACAGCGCCGAGCCCGGCAACGCCACGTCCTTCGGCAATGCGGGCTTCCTGTCGGTCGACAGCCTGATTCCGCTGGCCCGGCCGGCCACGCTGAAGAAGGTACCGACGATGCTGATGGACAGGAACGGCCCGCTCACCGTCCATCCACCCAGCCTCCCCTGGCTATTGCCCTGGATGGCCCGCTTCGCGCTGGCGGCGATGAGCCCGGTCGAGGTCCAGAAGGGCAAGGACATGTTCAAGTCCCTGATGCTCGAGGCCGACGTCGCCTGGAAGGCCGAGGTCCAGGCCTCGGGTCTCGGAGAGCTGTTCCGCACGCGCGGCGCGCTCTACGTCTACGAGAGCGAGGCGTCGTTCCAGGGCACCGACGAGATGCGAGGCCTGCAGTCGGGCAAGGGCACCGAATTCGAGATCGTCGACGGCAACCGCGCCCGCGAACTGGCGCCCGGCCTCAGCCGCACCATCGTGCGCGGCATCCACTATCCCAACGGCACGCACACGATCGACCCGCACAAGGTCGTGGCCACGCTGGTCGAGCGGTTTACGGCCGAAGGTGGCACGGTGATGCGCGGCCGCGTGCGTGGCTTCCGGCGCGACGGCAATCGCGTGACGGCGGTGCAGCTCACCGACTCCGAACTGCCCGCCGGCGCCGTGATGATCTCGGCCGGCCGCGCCTCGGGCGAACTGACGCGCCTGCTCGGCTTCAATGCGCCGCTGGTCGCCGAGCGCGGCTATCACGTGATGGTGGCGCCGGACAACGTGCAGTTCGACCTGCCGGTGAGCCCACCCGATCGCGGCCTGTTCTTCACGCCGATGGCCGAAGGCCTGCGCATTGCCGGCACGGTCGAGCTGGCCGCGCCGCACCAGCCGCCGTCCTGGCATCGCGCCGATCTGCTGAAGAAGCATCTCAAGGACATCTTCCCCGGTGTCGGCGGCGCCGAGACGAGCCGCTGGATCGGCGAGCGTCCCACGCTTCCCGACTACCGTCCCGCCATCGGCCGCGCGCCGCGGCTCGCCAACGTCTATTGCGGCTACGGCCACCAGCATCTCGGCCTGACGCTCGCCACCGTCACCGGCCGCCTGATCGCCCGCCTGATGGACGGCGAGGACCTGCCGAGCTCACTGCAGGCCTGCGCCCCCGGCCGCTTCGGATGAGCGCGCCGCGCGCGCTGCGCGGCAAATGCCTGTGCGGCGCCGTACAGTACGAGGTGGCGGATGACTTCGTCTATGCATTGAACTGCCATTGCTCGAACTGCCGCCGCGCGACCGGCGCGGCGTTCAAGCCGTTCGCCGGCATCGAGCGCATGAAGTTGACGGTGACGGCGGGAGGCGACCGCCTGCTGATTCACGGTTCGCAGACAAATCACGACGCGCATTGCGCCCGCTGCGGCTCGATGCTCTATTCGCTGGTGCGCGATGCTGCCTGGGTGCACGTCACGCTGGGCACGTTGATCGATTCACCTTCGATCCGTCCCAGCGCCCACATCTTCGTCGGCTCGAAAGCAGCATGGTTCACCATCACCGACAAGCTGCCGCAATACGAAGGGCATGTTACGTCCTGATCATGCGCCTTCCGCTCGCGGGCGGGGCTATTGCAATTGCCACGCCCCCGCATGACAGGCGAGGAAAGGCTCAGAGAGTTTTTCCCAGGACCGTGACCGGCTTCGCCGTCTTTAGCCGCTCCTCGACGAAGGGCCAGTCACGGACGAAGAACTCGTTGGAGCGGGTCCATTTGCCGTCGGAGAAGGCGAGCTTGTTGGGCTCGTGCTGCAATATGCGCGTGAAGGGATCGTAGAACGCGCGCACGAAGCCGAGATCGGCGAACAGGGCCGTCGACCAGTCGGAGGTGGCTTCGAGGGCCACCACCTTGAGGCTTGGCTTTTTCAGGACCTCGATCGATCCCTGCAGCACCTGGTCCTCGTACTTCTCCACGTCGAGCTTCAGGAACGCCGGCGCGGCGTCGCCCACCACATGGTCGAGCGTCTTCTGCGGGACGATGCGGATGCCCTCGCGATGTTCCGACACGACCTGGTTCATGGCGCCGAGGCCGGTGGTGAACATCACCTTGCCCTCGCTGGGCCCGAGCGCCAGCTCGCGGACCGTCACCAGCGACTGCAGCCCGTTGATCTCGACGTTGCGCGCGAGGTCGCGGGCGGTGCCGGGATCGGCCTCGATCGCGATCGTCTTCGCGCGGCAGACGCCGGAGGCCAGCACCGTGTAGGTACCGACATTGGCGCCGGCATCGAGGAACAGGTCGCCCTCGCGCAGGAAGTGCAGGACGAGTCCCATGCTCATGAACTCGTGCAGGCCGAAGTAGAGATTGCCGGTCGCGCCGGTCATGCCGCGACGCACGACCAGCCGCTGGCCGCCGATCCACGGCGCCACCACCTCGGGGCTGAGACGGCTCCTGAGATGCCAGGAAGCGAACCGGCTCCAGGCGCCGAGCTGGTTGTCGCGCGTCATCGGATGGGCGGCGAACGTGCGGCCGACCGCGAGTAGAGAGCTCAACACCTTTGGACCGCCGACCTTCCCTGCCCTGTCCCTGAAGTCTACCGCCCCGGGACGGGACGAGCCACCGGTCAGGACCCGTATTGCAGCAGCGTCTCGCCGTTCTTCTTGAGCCAGGCCTGCGGTCCCTCGATCGGCCCCTCGCTGAGCGCGCGGGCCAGCGCCCAGAATCGCGGCCCGTGATTGAGATGGACCAAGTGCGCGGCCTCGTGCGCCGCCAGATAGTCGAGCACCTCGGGCGGGGCGAAGACCAGCCGCCAGGAGAACGACATGGCGGCGTCGGGGCCGCAGCTTCCCCAGCGCGAGCGTGTGTCGCGCACGGTGATGCGCTTCACCGACCGCTCGGTGCGCGCCGCCTTGGCGAGCACCAGCGGCACCAGCCGCTCGCGCAACTCGGCCGTCAGCCAGTCCTTCAGCCGGCGCGGCAGATGCTCGGCGCGGCCCGCGACATGGATCTCGCCGTTCTCGCGCCAGACCGTACCGCGCGCATCGGGCCGGTGGCGCACGCGGTGCGGCACCCCGAACAGCGGGATCTCCGCGCCGTCGACGAAGGGCCGCCGCTCCGGCAGGCGGCCGAGCCGCGCGGCGATCCAGCCGGCCTGCGCCTCGGCGAAACCCACTGCCGTGCCGCGTGCCATGCGCAGCGGCGCGGTCAGCACGATTCGCCGGTTGGCGGGGTCGACGCGCAGCGACGCGCGCCGGGCGCGCGCGTTGCGGACGAAGGTCACGGACAGCGTATCGCCCGCATGAGCAATGGTGAGTTGCTCGGGCTCCGGCGTCGCTTTAGGCAGGAAACGGCTGAACCAGGAGGAAGGCGACATGTCCGAAGAACAGGCTCACAAGACGCTCAGCGATGCAGGACGGAAGGTCCTGTCCGAGGTTCTGGGCGAATCCTATCTCGCCAGGCGCGACGCGACCAACAACGATTTCTGGGGCCCCGTGCGCGGCTTCTCCGAGGAGTTCGCCTACGCCTCGCTGTGGACGCGCGACGGGCTCGACCGCAAGCAGCGCAGCATGATCACCATCGCCATGCTCTGCGCGCTGAACCGCCCGCACGAGCTCAAGATCCACCTGGTCGGCGCCCTGAACAACGGCTGCACCAAGGTCGAGCTGCGCGAGATCTTCACCCACGCCATCGCCTATTGCGGCTTCCCCGCCGCCATCGACGCGCTGCGCGTCGCCGAGGAAGTCCTCAAGGAACAGGGGAAGTTCTGACATGGCGCTCGACCCCCAGAAACTCGACATAGACCGCATCCGCGCCGAGACGCCGGGCTGCGCCCACGTCCTCCACCTCAACGCCGCCGGCTCCTCGCTGCCCAGCCGCCGTACCCTCGATGCCACGCTCGACCATCTGCGTCTCGAAGCCGAGATCGGCGGCTACGAGGCGGCCGACCGGGCGCGGCCGGTGCTCGACGGCCTGTATCCCTCGATCGCCACGCTGATCGGCGCCGACCCGGGCGAGATCGCCTATGTCGAGAACGCCACGCGCGCCTGGGACCTCGCTTTCTACTCGCTCGACTTCAAGCCGGGCGACCGCATCCTGACCTGCGTCAGCGAGTATTCGTCGAACTACATCTCCTACCTGCAGGTGGCGAGAAAGACCGGCGCCGAGATCGTGGTGATCCCCGACGACCGGCACGGCCAGATCGACCTCGCGGCCCTCGAACGCGCCATCGACAAACGCACCAAGCTGGTCTCGATCTCGCACATTCCGACGCAGGGCGGGCTGGTGCAGCCGGCCGAGGCCGTCGGAAAGATCGTGAACGATGCCGGCATCCTCTACCTGCTCGATGCCTGCCAGTCGGTCGGCATGATGCCGGTCGACGTGAAGAAGATCGGCTGCGACTTCCTGTCGGCCACAGGCCGTAAGTACATGCGCGGGCCCCGCGGCACGGGCTTCCTCTACGCCCGCCAGCGCAGCACCTCGCACATCGAGCCGATCTTCCTCGACAACCATGCCGCCCGCTGGACCGGCGACAACGACTATACGGTGATGGGCGACGCCAGGCGCTTCGAGAACTGGGAGCGCTATTTCGCCGGCGTGATCGGCCTCAAGGTCGCGGCTGACCAGTGCAACGAGCTGGGCATGGACGCGATCTGGGCGCGGCTGCGCGAACTGGCCGACGGCCTGCGCGCGCGCCTCGCGACGGTGAAGGGCGTGACCCTGACCGATCTCGGCGTCACCAAGGGCGCCATCGTCACCTTCGCGGTGGCCGGCAAGGAGCACACGGCGCTGAAGCAGGCCCTGCGCGACCAGCGCATCAACGTCTCGGTCTCGACGCAGTTCTCGTCGCGCCTCGACCTCAAGGGCCGCGGCCTGAAGGACGTGATGCGTGCCTCGGTGCACGTCTACAACACGGACGAGGAACTCGACCGCTTCGTCGCCGCCCTGCGGCCGCTGGCGGCCGGCTAGGCGGCGCATGCCGATCATCGCGCCGTCGGCATCGTGGCTGCTCGTCGTCGCGGAGACGGGCTCAATCCGGCGCGCGGCGACGCGGCTCAACCTCTCGCCGTCGGCGGTGAACCGGCAGATCCTGAACCTCGAGGCGGAGTACGGCGCGGCACTGTTCGAGCGCCTGCCGCGCGGCATGCGGCTCACGCCCGCCGGCCAGATGGTGGCGGCGGAAATCCAGCGCTGGCAGCACGACCATGCGAAGCTTGTGCAGCATATCGGCCAGCTCCGCAGCATGGTGCGCGGGCACGCCTCGCTCGGCCTGATGGAAAGCTTCTCGCGCACCGTGGTCTCGCGCCTGATGAGCCACATGCGCGAGCGCCAGTCGCTGGTGTCGCTCGACGTGCTGATGGGCGGCACGGCGGAGATCGTCGACCGGCTGGTGGCCGGCAAGCTCGACCTCGCCATCTGCTATGCCGTGCCGAAGCTGCCGGAGATCCGCGTGCTGGCGACCATCCAGCCCAGCTCTGGCATCGTCGTGGCGCGCGACCATCCCCTGGCCGGCCGCAAGTCAATCCGGCTGGCCGAATGCGCCAACTACAGCTTCGTTTTCCCCGACGCCTCCCTCACCTCGCGACGCATCCTCGAGACCGCGCTGGAGCGCGCCAAGGTTCATTTCGCCGGTGTCGTCTCGACGAATTCCGTCGAGGTGATGAAGATGCTGGTACGCGAGCACCGGCAGATCGCGCTGCTCAGCCTGCCCGACATCGGGGCCGACTTCGCGGACCGTGACCTCGTCCACATCCCGCTGGCAGACCGTCACGTGCGGGGTTCCAGCCTGGCGCTGATCGCGCCGCGCCATGCCAGGCCCTCGCCGGTCGTCGCGATGCTTGCGGAATTCCTGCGGGTGGAATTGCAGGGCCTGCCGGCACGCCGCTCCTGGGCCGGCACCTTGCGGGAAGGCGCCGAGACAAGGACGCGGCGCGGTCGAACCTGAAACAGGCCACGGCCGACCGTACGAAAAAACCGGACGGTCCGTCCCGAATCTAGCGCTTTTCAGCCCCGGGCCTGCCCGTCCATGCTTGCGGGCCGAACGAAGCCGCGTGTGTGGCATGACGCATGCACCGCCGGCTTCCGAATCGAGGACCCTCATCATGACCCTTCGTCGCTCCCGGTCGCTGGCGGCCCTGGCCGCCTCCGTCTTTCTCGCCGCCCTGCCGGTACAGGCCCAATCGACCCTCAAGGTGGCGCCCGAGACGCTGAGCCGCGTGCTCGACCCGCACTTCACGACGTCGTTCACGACGCGCGACCTCGGCTACCTGATCTACGACACGCTGTTCGCGGTCGACGACAAGTTCGAGCCCAAGCCACAGATGGTCGACAGCTTCACGATCAGCCCCGACAAGCTCACCTACACCTTCGTGCTGCGGCCGGGCCTCAAATGGCACGACGGCCAGCCGGTCACGGCGGCCGATTGCGTCGCCTCGATCCAGCGCTGGGGCTCGCGCGACAGCATGGGCCAGACGCTGGCCAAGTTCACCGCGTCCCTGGAGGCGGCCGACGCCAGCACGATCAAGCTGGTGCTGAAGGAGCCCTACGGGCTGGTGCTCGACAGTCTCGCAAAGATCGGCGCCCCGGTGCCCTTCATGATGCCGGAGCGGATCGCCAGGACGCCGGGCAGCGAGCAGGTGAAGGAGATCATCGGCTCCGGCCCCTACAAGTTCCGCGCCGACCTGCACGAGCCGGGCGTGAAGATCGTCCTCGACAAGTTCGCCGACTACAAGCCGCGCAGCGAGCCGCCCGTCTGGGCCTCGGGCGCCAAGATCGCGAAGATGGACAGGGTCGAGATGCTGGGCATGCCCGACGCCCAGACCCAGGTGAGCGCGCTGACGCGCGGCGAGGTCGACTATCTCGAGCGCGTGCCGGCCGACCTGCTGCCGCTGTTGGACGCCAGGTCCGGCGCCAAGGCCGAGGTGGTGAGCAAGTTTGGCTTCCAGGCGATCATGCGCATGAACCACCTGCAGCCGCCGTTCGACAATCTCAAGGTGCGGCAGGCGATCGCCCGCGCGGTCGACCGCTCGATGTATGCCGCCGTCGTCGCAGGCGATCCGAAGTTCGCGACCGACTGCGCCGCCATCTTCGGCTGTGGCATGCCCTACGAGAGCAGGGACGGCATCCCCTCCTTCGACATGGCCGCCGCCAAGGCGATGCTGAAGGAAGCCAATGTCGACATGTCGAAGCCGCTGGTGATGCTGCATGTCGCCAACGCGCCGGGCATCGCCGCTCTCGGCAACGTCACGCGCCAGGTGCTGGTCGATCTCGGCTTCAAGGTCGACATGGTGTCGATGGACTTCCAGACCTTCGCGACGCGCCGCCTCAACACCGGCCCGGTCGACAAGGGCGGCTGGAACCTCGCCCACACCACGAATTCCGTACCCGATCAGGGCAATCCGCTCAGCAACCCGTTCCTCGTCGCGTCGGGGCCGCCGGCCGCGGCCTGGGGCTGGCCGAAGGACGAGAAGACCGACGAGCTTCGCCTGAAGTTCGCCACCGCGCCCGGCGAGGCCACGCGCAAGACGATCGCCAACGAGATCCAGGCCCGTGCCTACGAGCAGGTCCTCTACCTGCCGCTGGCGCAGTTCACGACGCCCTCGGCCTGGCGCAACAATCTCGAAGGCGTGCTGAAGTCGCCGGTGATGCTGCTCTACAACATCGAGAAGAAGTGAGGATCGCCGCCATGGCGAAAGCGGTTGCCGACGACTACCTGCGGCGCATTCCCAAGGCCGAACTGCACTGCCACATCGCCGGCACTTTGCGCGCGACCACGGTGGCCGAGCTCGCGAAGAAGTACGGCCTGCCGCTGCCGCGGCCGGCCGAGCAGCTCTACCAGTGGCCGAACTTCGACGGCTTCCTCGAGATCCTGCGCCTCTCGGCGCTGGTCCTGCGCACCCGCGAGGATTTCAGCCGCGCGGTCTACGAGTATTGCGAGGATGCGAGCCGCGACGGCAACTTGCGGCACGTCGAGTTCTTCTTCAATCCCGACTATTTCTATCCCAACGGCATCGACTATCCGTCGATGGTCGCCGGCATGGCCGACGGCATCGATCGCGTGGGCCGCGACTTCGGCATCTCCGCGCGGCTGATCTGCTGCATCGACCGCTCGATCAATTCGCCCGCCAAGGCCGTCGAGATCGTCGAGACCGCGCTCGCCCATCGCCACGAGCTGGTGATCGGCATCGGCCTCGACGGCAACGAGAGCGTCGGCCCGCCGGCGATCTTCGCCGAGGCCTATGCGCTGGCCCGCAAGGGCGGGCTGCGCTGCACGGCGCATTGCTGCGAGGATTACCTCACGCCGCTGGAAGCGCCGCCGACCAACTACCTGATCTGCCGCGACGTGCTGCGCTGCGACCGCATCGACCACGGCTACAACATGCTGGCCTCGGACTATGTGATGGCCGAGGCCCGCAAGGACGGGCTCTATTTCACGCCCTGCGCCTGGACCAGCCTGCTGCACAACCGCCCGCACCGGCCCCAGCGCATCCGCCGCATGGTCGAGGCCGGCCTGAACGTCACGATCAACACCGACGATCCGGCGATGTTCGGCACCAATCTCGGCCACGGCTTCACGACCCTGTTCGACACGATCGGCTGGGGCCCCGACAAGGCGCGTATGTTCAGCCTGAACTCGGTCGAGGGCTCATGGCTCGACGAGAGCGACAAGGCGAAACTGAGAATCGACTTCCGCCGCCAGATCGCCGCGCTGGACGAGGAATTCGGCTACGGCAACGAGCCGATGGCGGTCTGAAGTTCAGCTCGCCTCCCCATTTGAATGGGGGAAAGGCAACGGTCCGACTTTACGCCGCCGCCACACCCAGCCCGATCGGGCAGGACACGCCGGTGCCGCCGAGGCCGCAATAGCCGCCGGGGTTCTTGGCGAGATATTGCTGGTGATAGTCCTCGGCGTAGAAGAAGACCGGCGCGTCGACGATCTCGGTCGTGATCGTGCCATAGCCCTTTCTGGCCAATTCCTTCTGGAACACCGCGCGCGAGGCTTGGGCCTGCGCCTTCTGCGTCTCCGAGAAGGTGTAGATGCCCGAGCGATACTGGGTGCCGACATCGTTGCCCTGTCGCATGCCCTGGGTCGGGTCATGGCTCTCCCAGAACAGGCGCAGCAGCGCCTCGTACGAGGTCTGCTTCGGATCGAACCACACCTTCACCACCTCGTTGTGGCCGGTATAGCCCGAGCAGACTTCCTCGTAGGTCGGGTTGGGCGTGAGGCCCGCGGCATAGCCGACCGCCGTTGCATAGACACCCGGCGCTTCCCAGAACACGCGCTCGGCGCCCCAGAAGCAGCCCAGGCCGAACATCGCCTGTTCGAGGCCTTCGGGAAACGGCGGCTGGATGCGGTTGCCGTTGACGTAATGCATCACGGGGATCTCGAAATCCGGCGCGGGGCGGCCCGGCAGTGCGCGGTCGGCGGTCGGCAACTCGGTCTTCTTGCGCAGAATTCGCCACATGGCGCGGCTCCTCATGCTTTCGTGTGCTGGTCGCCGGCCAATATGGCCATACAATGCCGCCAAATCGAGGGGCCATCCGGGGGGAGCCGCCAATGCCCGTGTTTTTCGTCTGTGCCGGCCTGCTCGGCCTGCTCGCCGCGGTGCTCACGGTGAAGGTGGGGCTGATGCGCGGGCGCAAGCGGATCAACCTCGGTGACGGCGCCGACGCCGAGATGCAGGCGGCGGTGCGGGCGCATGGCAATCTGATGGAGTTCGCGCCGCTTTGCCTGCTGATGATCTATATGGCGAGCGACTTCTACGGCTTCCGCACGGTGGCGGGACTGTCGGTCGCCCTTCTGGTCGCCCGTATCCTGCATGCCGGCGGCATGCTGGGCTTCATCCCGAGGGGCCGCATGCTGGGAACGGTGACGACCACATTGATCCTGGGAATCTCCTCGATCCTGCTCGCGATCGCCGGGCTCGGTCTCAAACAGTACTGACGCAGGCGACGCGAAGCCGGACATGGGTGAGCCCGTCACCGTCCCGCTCTGGCTGTTCATCGCGATCCTCGCCTTTGCGCTGTGGTCGCTGCTCGACCGGCTGCTGATCCCCAGCGGACGCTGGTTCCTGCGCCGTCGGCTCAACCGGCTCATCGAGCGCGTCAATCGCCGCCTCGCCGTCGAGATCAAGCCGTTCCAGCTCACCAAACGGCAGGTGCTGATCGACCGGCTGATCTACGACCCGCAGGTCGTCGCCGCCGCCAACGAACATGCGCGCACCCACAACGTGCCGCGCGAGGTCGCGATGACGGAAGTCCATCGCTACGCACGCGAGATCGTGCCGACCTTCAACGCCTACATCTATTTCCGCGTCGGCTATTCGATCGCCCGCGCCGTCGCGCGCTTCCTCTATCGCGTGCGGCTGGGCCATGCCGACGAACGCACACTGGCCGGCGTGTCACCGGACACGACCGTGGTGTTCGTGATGAACCATCGCAGCAACATGGACTACGTGCTGGTCGCCTTCCTGGCGGCCGAGCGCACGGCGCTGTCCTACGCCGTGGGCGAATGGGCACGCATCTGGCCGTTGCAGCAGCTCATCCGGTCCATGGGCGCCTACTTCGTGCGGCGCAACTCCGACAGTCCCATCTATCGCCGCGTGCTCGAGCGCTACGTCCACATGGCGACCGAGGCTGGCGTCGCGCAGGCGATGTATCCCGAAGGCGGCCTGTCGCGCGACGGCCGCCTGCGCGAGCCCAAGCTCGGTCTGTTCGACTACATGCTGAAATCGTTCGACCCGAGCGGCACGCACGACATCGTCTTCGTGCCGGTGGCTCTGAACTACGACCGCGTGCTGGAGGACCGCACCCTGCTGCGCTCGCTCGACCGCGAGGCGCCGCGGCGGGGCGTCTGGTTCGCCACGCGCACCGCGCTCTCCTTCTGGGCGAGCCAGGCCGGCCTGATGCTGCGCGGACACTGGTTCCGCTTCGGCTATGCCTGCGTAAATTTCGGCGCACCGATCTCGGCGCGCGACTGGCTGACGGCAAAGGGCGGGCCGGGCGGCAGCGACCTGCGCACGCTCGACAAGGACCGGCGCTTCGAGGTCATCGGTCGGCTGGCGAACGATGTGATGGGCGAGATCGCCCGACTGGTCCCCGTCCTGCCGGTGTCGCTGATGGCGACGATCCTGCTCGAGGCCGAAGCGCCGCTGGACGAGCTGGAGATGAAGGCCAGGGCTTCCCGGCTGGTCGCTCATCTCGAGGAGCGCGGCGCCAAGCTTTACCTGCCGCGCGGCGATCGCGATTATGCCTTCCATGTCGGCCTGCGCATGCTGTCGCTGCGCCATCTGGCCGAGGAAAGTGACGAGGGGCTTTTTTCCGCCGTGGCAACCGAGCGACCCGTTCTCGCGTATTATGCCAACGCCATTGCCCACCTGCGTTGAACATGATCACCACGCTCTGGCGTATCGCCTACGAGGCCGGCTACGGCTACTTCGCGAACCGGCTCTCCACCTCGGCCGCGGCGATGGCCTTCTACACCATGTTCGCGCTCGGCCCGATCATGATCTTCACCATCGCCATCGCCGAGCCGTTCGTCGGCCGGTTCATGGCGCAGGAGGCGATCTTCGACGCGCTGGGCACCGTGGTCGCGCAGGACCAGTTGCGCACCATCCGGCGGTTCGCCTCGGAGGATCTGTTTCGCGGCGGCGGCATCGCCGCGCTCGCCGGTGCGGCCGTGCTGCTCTACACCGGCACGCGCGTTTTCGTTGAACTGGACGACGGCATCGACGCGATCTGGCGCGACAGTCGCGGCCCGACCGTGCATCCCGTCCTGGCCAGCCTGAAATCGCGCCTGCTCGCCATCCTGCTGATGATCGTGCTGGGCCTCCTGCTGATCGTCGTGATCCTGGCCAGTGTGCTCATCTCGGCCTACGCCGGCGCCCTCGAAAGGTTTCCCGTCCTCGGCGTCTGGATCGGCCCGGCGATTTCCGCCTCGGTGCACTACGGCCTGCTGTCGACCTTCTTCACGCTGATCTACAAGTGGCTGCCGACCGGCGGCGTACCGTGGCGCTACGCGCTGATCGGCGGACTCGTGAATGGACTTCTGTTCGCGGCCGGCAACCGCGCGCTGGTCTTCTACTTCGAGGTGACGCAGCTCACCTCTGCCTTCGGCGCCACGGCGGGCTTCGCCGCCATCATGGTCTGGATGTACTGGACGTCCCTCACCATCCTGATCGGCGCCCAGGTCGGACGTGCGACACGCGACGTGCTGATCAACAATCGCGCGCGCGAGATGGTGGAGGGGGATCTCTAGTGCTTTGTCGCAATGCCGCAACGGCATTGCGACAAAGCACTGGCGGGCGGCAGCGCCTTCATAGGCGCGAGAGCCTGCACGGGCAGAAAAGACAATGGTGCGCAAGCGGAACCGTGCGGGCTCTCGGCGCTTCGCTTCCGCGCCTTCACAGGCGCATACGCTGCAGCGCCTGCCGCCCGCCATCGCTTCATGGCAATGCCGCCTTCGGCATTGCCATGAAGCGCTAGAACATCGTAGCCAACACCCGGTCCGGCGGCTTGTGGCCGTCGGCGAAGGTCTTGATGTTGATCAGGACTTTCTCGCCCATCTCGATGCGGCCCTCGAGCGTGGCCGAGCCCATGTGCGGCAGCAGCACGACGCGGTCGAGTTCGAGCAGCTTGGGGTTCACCTGAGGCTCGTTCTCGTAGACGTCGAGGCCGGCGCCGGCCATCTCGCCCGCCTTCAGCATGCGCACCATCGCGTTCTCGTCGATGACCTCGCCGCGCGCGGTGTTCACGAGGATCGCGCTCGGCTTCATCAGCTTGAGACGGCGCGCCGACAGGAGATGGAAGGTCGCGGGCGTATGCGGGCAATTGACCGACACGATGTCCATGCGCGCCAGCATCTGGTCGAGGCTCTCCCAGTAGGTGGCCTCGAGCTCGCGCTCGATGTCGCCGTGGACGCGCTTGCGATTGTGATAGTGGATGGCGAGGCCGAAGCCCCGCGCGCGATGCGCCAGCGCCTGACCGATGCGGCCCATGCCGACGATGCCCATGCGCTTGCCCTGCAGCCGCGCGCCGAGCATCGACGTCGGGCTCCAGCCGGACCACTTGCCGCTGCGCACCAGCCGCTCGCCCTCGCCCATGCGCCGCGCCGTGGCCAGCACCAGTGCCATCGACATGTCGGCGGTGTCCTCGGTGAGCACGCCCGGCGTGTTGGTGACGGTGATGCCGCGCTGGCGGGCGGTATCGAGGTCGATGTGATCGACGCCGGTGCCGAACGACGCGATCAGCTTCAGCTTCGGCCCGGCCTGCGACAGGACGCGGCTGTCGATCCGGTCGGTGACGGTCGGCACCAGCACGTCGGCGGCTTTCACTGCTTCGACGAGTTGCGGGCCGGTCATCGGCTTGTCGTCGGCGTTGAGGCGCGTGTCGAACAGCTCCATCAGACGCGTCTCGATCGCGTCGGGAAGCTTTCGGGTGACGATCACCAGCGGCTTTTTCTTGGGGGAGGACGGCATGTGAAAATGGGACCGGCGCTGGCTCGTAACAGGGACCCAGCCCGATTACCAAGTCCGCGCGCGTTTTGTCCAGCAAACGGGTCCATCGAAGTGCGTGCCGGAAAGTCGCGCCATTTCAAAGACTTGTCGCCGAATATGAAGATTTCAGGTATATAGGCGGCAATGGGAATTCGATCGTCGGTCCTGCTTTGCGGCTTCTGCGTTGCTTTGGCGGCATTTTCCCTGCCCCAGGCGGGGGGCACGGCAGCCCTCGCGGCCGACAAACCGACCAACGCCCAGCGCAAGGGTTCGGGCCTGCCGATCCCTCGTTTCGCCTCCCTCCGGTCCGACGAAGTCAACGTCCGCACCGGCCCGGGCTCGCGCTATCCCATCGACTGGATGTTCAAGCGCAAGGCCATGCCGGTCGAGATCGTTGCCGAGTACGAGAACTGGCGCAAAATCCGCGACTGGCAGGGCGCCAGCGGCTGGGTGCATCAGAGCCTCCTGAGCGGCAAGCGTTCGTTCATCATCTCCTCGAAGACCGCCAGCCTCTACAAGACGCCGGCCTCCTCGGCGGAGGTCGTCGCCAAGCTCGAACCAGAGGTCATGGGCGAGATCCGCTCCTGCGCCGGCGACTGGTGCCGCGTGAAGGTCGCCGGGGTCAGCGGCTGGATCGAGCGCGGCGGCATGTGGGGCGTCTATAAGTCCGAGCCGATCAACTAGCGGCCGGCAAGGTCGCCCCGTAGAACAGGGTCACCGTGGCCCACGACGTAAGCCTCACCTACTCGCGCTTCGAGCACATGCCGCCGGCAGCCCTGGCGTTGACGGCGTTGCTGCATGTCGGGGTGGGACTGGCACTGTACTGGATTTCGCCGCTGCGCCATGTCGATCCGTTCGAGGACGCGATCGAGGTCTCGATGGAGGCGCCGGCACCGCAGCCGCCGATCCCGGAAGCCAAGCCCGAGGCACCGCCCGTCGCTCCGCCCGCGCCCCCGCCGGCCGCCAGCGTACCGCCGCCGCAGCCGCCACGGCCTCAGGCGGCCACCCCGACCCCTCAGCCAACTCCCGCGGCGCCACCGATGCGCCTCGGCCTGCCGCCACCCGCCGCCGAGCCCAGCACCAATCCGCGCGACGTTGCCGGCGCCGAGACACCGGCGAAGCAGGCGACCGACATCCCGACGCCCGACAGGACGCCGCAGGACGGTCAGAAAGAGGAGGTGAAGAAGGAGCCACCGCAGGAAGCTCTGCAGGAGCCCAAGCCCGAGCCGAAACCGGAACCTCAACCTGAGCCCAGACGCGTCGAGCCTGAGCCGCCGCAACAGCAGGCGATGGCCCGGCCCGAGCCCACGCCACCGCCTCCTCCGCCGCCACCTCCTTCGCTGGAACAGGCGTTACCGCCGCTCGAGGCCCCGCCGCCGCCCGTGACCGAGCGCGACGTGCCCAAGCCCTTGCCCGTCCCGCGTCCCGCGCCACCGCCGCCCCAGCAAGCTGTTCGGCCGCCTCCGCCACCGCCGCCTGCCCCACGCCCGGCGCCGCAGCCGCCTGCCCAGACCCAACAGCCGCCGCGGCCGTCGCCGCTCGCCGCGCCGCCGCAACGCGGGGCCGAGTCGCAGTCGGCCGCGCGGCAATCCTCGCCGACGTTCCAGAATCCGGCCGACAATTACGGACAGAAGCGCGCGAAGGAACAATATGCTTGGCAGGTGGAGCGCCGCCTCGCGCAGTTCCCGTATGTGCCGAAGGAAGCGGGGCCGATCCGCCAGGCTGGCAGTCTTCTGCTGCGGCTGACGGTTTCACGCGAAGGACGGTTGATCGACGTGGTGCTGGAGAGGTCGAGCGGTCTCGCCTCCCTCGATGCCGGCGTGATCGAGACGTTACGGCGCGCCAG
This sequence comes from uncultured Rhodospirillaceae bacterium, assembly GCA_945952105.1. Lineage (GTDB taxonomy): Bacteria > Pseudomonadota > Alphaproteobacteria > Reyranellales > Reyranellaceae > Reyranella. Next base: position 17,441 of record CAMFGZ010000020.1, read on the forward strand.
CCCCTATCCGCCGGTGCCCAGCGACATTCCCGGCGACCGCTATACCTTCCAGCTCCCCGTCAATTTCAATTACAACCAGAACCGTTAGCGGCGTCGGGCCTGCAGCGATGCGGCTGGCCGCAGCCGGCGCCGGGACGTAAAACTTGGGCGCCGTGACCCACGACAGTTTCATCCGGTCGCAATCCGGGCGCATGTCGCCGGCAGCCCTTGCCCTGGCGGTCGGCCTGCACGCGCTCGTCGCCGTGGGATTGTGGTGGGCCTCGCCCCTTCGCCGGCTGGACCATTACGAGACGCCGATCATGGTCTCGATGGAGCCGGCGCCGCTGTCGATCGGGAGTACCGAGACACCGGCGAGTCCACCGCCCGCGAACATGTCACCCGACACCCAGCCCGTGGCTCCTCCGGCGGCCGCGGCCGAACCCGCCGAACCCAGGCCTCCCGTCGCTCCATCCGCGACCAGCCAGCAGGCCCTCGCGCCCGCCGAACCAACGCCCCCGCCGTTACCCGGCCCGGCGCCCGACGCCGCGCCGGCACCTCCCGTGCCTGTCGTGTCGAGCCCGCCCCCCGCCCCGCCGCTACCGAAGCCCGTGACGGTGCCGACGCCCCCTCCTGCATCTACCGAGAGCGTGCCGCCGCTTGTCGCACCGGCCGAGACGCAGACCGCGACCGCCGCGCCCGAGAGGCCCAGCGAGGCCGAAACTGAAGCGACCTGGCAGACCGACACCTCGGCGTGGAAACCGCAGGTGACGCTGGAGCCCCCGGCGGACGTGCCGCCGCGACGGACGCAGTTCCGCCCCGCCTCCCGTCCGCCGACCTCGCCGCGCGTGGCCCAGACACCGGGCAAACGGCTGGAGGACTACCCGCCACAGACGTCCAGCCTGGGCGGGCCGTCGAGCGGCTCGATGGAGTCCGCGATGGCCGATGGCGGCGCGCGCAACGACTATCTGTCGCGCGTCTATCGCCACATCGAGCCGTATCGCAGCTACCCCGCCGCCGCGCGCGCGGGCGGGCAGCATGGCCGTGTCGTCACACGCGTGACCATCACTCGCGACGGCGGGCTGGTCGATCTGCGGCTCGACCGGTCGAGCGGATGGCCGATCATCGACGATGCCGAGATGGCGGCGATCCGGCGCGCCATGCCGCTGCCGCCGGTCCCCGCCGGCATGCGCGGCGATCCGGTCGTGCTCGTCCTGCCGATGAACTACTGAGCGGCGTCGCGGATCAGGCGAAGTCGCCCGACAGGGCCTGGCGCACGGCCGGCGACATCACGGCCATGTGGCCGTAATTGGCGTGATCGAAGCCCACGACGACGTCGCCCGCGCCGCTCCTGAACGCCGCGACCTGTGCGGCGGTGAAGGGAAAGCGGATGAACTGCACCGACGAGGCCTTGCCATCCTCGCGCGAGCGCTCCTGGTCATCCTCCGGCACGCCGCGGACGGTCTCGCCGCCCACGCGGATGAAGGCCTTGTGCTCGACGCCGCCCAGCATGCCGAGCACGCGCGCGCGCCGCAGCGGATCGTCGATCTCGAACATCACGGTCGCCACCAGTTCGCTGCCGGTGGGGATCAGCGGATTGTACGCCGCGAGTTCATCGGGGAGCTGCTCGGCGCCGCCCTTCTCGATGAAGAGCATCTCGTGCACCTGGTGCAGCATCGTGTCGAACGACTCGAAATAGAAGGTCGCGAACGGCCCGACCTCTAGCCGGCGGTTCTTCTTCACCTCGGAAATCAGCCGGCGCCGCTCGGCCCGCAGCTTCGCGTATTCGGCGAGCGGGATGATGTCGGAAGCCTCGATCCTGCGCGTGGTCATTGATCGGTCCTGGCAAGCCCGTAGGCCTGAGCGAAGAGTTCGATGGGATGGCTGGCACGCGACGGCTTGGGCGCGGTGTCGCCCGCCGTCATCTCCATTACCTGCATCAGGTGATCGGCCGCCAGCGGGCATTCGGACGCGACGAAGCTGGTGTCGTTCTTGAGGGCCGCCTGCGCGGCCGGCTTGCCGACCTTCACCGCGGTCTCGAAGTTCTCGGTGCGGGCGCCCCAGATGCCGCCATGGCCGCTGCAACGCTCGATCACCGCGACCTTGGTTTCCGGCACGAGCCGCAGCATCTCCGCGGCCTTCGCGCCCATGTTCTGCGCCCGCGCGTGGCAGGCGAGGTGGACGCTGATTCCGCCTTCCAGCGGCTGCAGGCCCGGCGCGAGGCCGTGCTTCTTGGCGATGTCGACGACGTATTCGGAGAGATCGAAGGTGGCATTCGACAGGCGCTCGATGGCGGGATCCTGCGGGCAGATCAGCGGCCATTCGAACTTCAGCATCAGCGCGCAGGACGGCGTCAGCGCGATGATGTCGTAGCCCTTGTCGACCCATGGCAGCAGGGCGGCCGAAACCTCCTTCGCCGCGTTGGACACCGACTCGATGTCGCCCAGCTCGAGCTTCGGCATGCCGCAGCAGGCGGGATGCACGACCTCGGTCTCGACGCCGTTCTTCGCCAGCACCGCCCGCGCGGCCGCGCCGATGTCGGTATTGTTGAAGTTCACGAAGCAGGTCGCGTAGAGCACCGCCTTGCGCTTGCCGAAGGCCGGTGCCGCCTCGTTCAGCTCCGCGCCTTCGCGGCGCGCGCGGATTTCGAAGGTCTCGGCGGCATAGCGCGGCAGGCGGGCGCCGTGATGGATGCCGGCGATGCGCTCCATGCTGTGGCGCGTCGTCGTGTTCTTTTCGTCGGTCGCCCAGTTCACGGCCGCGGAAAGGAAGTTGCCCAGGCGGCCGCTGCGATCGGTGTCAGCGAGCTGCTTGTCGATGAAGCCGACGCCCTTCTTGCGCGCCTGCACCGCGCGATGGCGCAGCATCAGGTGCGGGAAGTCCAGCGCCCATTCGTGCGGCGGCACGTAGGGGCATTTGGTCATGAAGCACATGTCGCAGAGCGTGCAGGCTTCCTCGACCTGGGCGTAGTCTTCCTTCTTCACGCCGTCGAGTTCGCCGGTCGGGCCGTTATCGATCAGATCGAACAGACGGGGGAACGAGTCGCAGAGATTGAAGCAGCGGCGACAGCCGTGACAGATGTCGAAGACGCGCTCCATTTCCTTTTCGAGCGCTTTCTCGTCCCAGAACCAGGGGTTCTGCCAGTCGAGGGCGTGACGGATCGGTGCTTCGAGGCTGCCTTCGCGCATGGCGTCTGCTCTGCTGCCAAAGAGTGGAGGATGTCGTTACGAAAAAGGGGACCCGCGCGGGGTCCCCTTCGTGAAGCCCAAGGGGCTCAGCCCATCGTGTCGAGGGCCTTCTGGAAGCGGCCGGCATGGCTCTTCTCGGCCTTGGCCAGAGTCTCGAACCAGTCGGCGATCTCGGCAAAGCCTTCCTCGCGCGCGGTGCGCGCCATGCCCGGGTACATGTCGGTGTACTCGTGCGTCTCGCCGGCGATCGCGGCCTTGAGGTTGGCGTCGGTCGGGCCGATCGGCAGGCCGGTGGCCGGGTCGCCGCTCACTTCGAGGAACTCGAGGTGGCCGTGCGCGTGGCCGGTCTCGCCCTCGGCGGTCGAGCGGAAGACGACGGCGACGTCGTTGTGACCTTCGACGTCGGCCTTCTGAGCGAAATACAGGTAGCGGCGGTTGGCCTGGCTTTCGCCGGCGAAGGCCGCCTTGAGGTTGTCTTCGGTCTTGGAGCCCTTGAGGTTCGCCATGATCCTTCTCCCTTAACGATCGGCCCATCCGCCAATCTCGCCTCGGGATTTAGGAGGCCTCGCAGGGTGACGTCAAGATTCTTAGAACCGTTCTAAAAGTTGCAAACGATTCGCAAACAGAAGCGTCAGCGGCGGACGCGGACGATCACGTCGACCCGGGACAGCTTCGTGCCCTGGGGCGGCTCCGGCAGACCGGCAATGGTGACGGTATCCGAGGGAAAATCGTGCAATTCGCCGTCGGTCTCGACGAAGAAATGATGGTGATGACCGGTATTGGTGTCGAAATAGGACCGCCCCGGCGCGACGACGACCTCGCGCAACAGGCCCGCGTCACGAAACTGGTTCAGCGTGTTGTAGACCGTGGCAAGCGATACCGGCATGCGGGACGCCTTTACCTCGGCATGCAGACTTTCCGCCGTGACATGGCGATGTCCGCCCTCGAACAGCACCCGCGCAAGCGCCACCCGCTGCCGCGTCGGGCGCAGGCCGGCCTCGCGGAGGCTGGCGGTAAAATCGGGGCTATTGCCTGACATGGTTGCAGTCTTATGTAAGCAGACGAAAAAGACAAGAAAAGGGCCTGTCCGGCGGGACGGGCTGGTTTGCGCCGGGCGTCCGGCATCCTTATTCTGGCCCGGAAGCCCTTTCCGGGCGGCCTGCGGGACGGTGAATGTGAGCGAGCAGAAGCATAGTTACACCTACGAAGACCTGATCGAATGCGCCAAGGGGAACCTGTTTGGTCCCGGGAACGCCCAGCTGCCGCTGCCGCCCATGCTGATGTTCGACCGTATCGTCAAGATCGACTCCACAGGGGGCAAGTACGGCAAGGGCGAGATCATCGCCGAGCTGGACGTGAAGCCCGACCTCTGGTTCTTCGCCTGCCACTTCAAGGGAGATCCGGTGATGCCGGGCTGCCTCGGCCTCGACGCGCTGTGGCAGATGCTGGGCTTCTTCCTGGGCTGGATGAAGGCCCCGGGTCGTGGCCGTGCCATCGGCGTGGGCGAGGTGAAGCTCACCGGCATGATCGTGCCGACGATCAAGAAGCTGACCTATCACGTGCATCCCAAGCGGGTGATCCTGCGCCGCCTCGTCATGGGCGTCGGCGACGGTTTCGTGACGGCCGACGGCAATCCGGTTTACGAGGCGATCGACATGAAGGTCGGCCTGATCAAGGACGGCGCCACGCCGGCGGCGGCGGTCTGATGAAGCGCGTCGTCGTCACGGGTCTTGGGATCGTTTCCCCGATCGGCAACAACGCCGCCGAGGTCACGCAGTCGCTGAAGGAAGGCAAGTCCGGCATCGAGTTCGTGCCGCAGTACCGGGAACTCGGCTTCCGCAGCCAGGTCGCCGGCACCCTCAAGCTCAACGTCGAGGAGCTGGTCGACCGCCGCCTCATGCGCTTCATGGGCAATGGCGGCGCCTACGCCTACCTTGCCATGAAGGAAGCGATTGCCGACGCGGGCCTCGGCGAAGCCGAGATCTCCAACGAGCGCACCGGCCTGGTGGCCGGTTCGGGCGGACCGACGACCGGCGCCATCGTGCAGGCAGCGATCACCACCAAGGAAAAGGGACCCAAGCGCGTCGGTCCGTTCCAGGTGCCGCGCGCCATGTCGAGCACCGTCTCGGCCAACCTCGCGACCGCCTACAAGATCAAGGGCCCGAGCTATTCGATCAGCTCGGCCTGCTCGACCTCAGCCCATTGCATCGGCAACGCCGTCGAGACCATCCAGCTCGGCAAGGCCGACCGCATGTTCGCGGGCGGCGGCGAGGAACTCGACTGGACCCTGTCTGTCCTGTTCGACGCCATGGGCGCGATGTCGTCGAAGTTCAACGACACGCCGCAACGCGCGAGCCGGGCCTACGACAAGGACCGCGACGGCTTCGTGATCGCGGGCGGCGGCGGCATCGTGGTGCTCGAGGAACTCGAGACCGCCCTGGCCCGCGGCGCGAAGATCTACGCCGAGGTGATCGGCTACGGCGCCACCTCCGACGGTGCCGACATGGTCGCGCCCTCCGGCGAAGGCGCGCTGCGCTGCATGAAGCTCGCGCTCGAAGGCTTCCCGGGGGCACCCCGGCGCAACACGCCGGTCGACTACATCAACACGCACGGCACCGCGACGCCGGTCGGGGACATCACCGAGCTCGACGCGATCCGCGCCGTGTTCGGCGAGAAGCAGCCCGACAAGCTGCCGACCGTCAGTTCGACCAAGTCGCTGACCGGTCACAGCCAGGGCGCGACCGGCGCGCACGAGGCGATCTATTCGCTGCTGATGATGAAGGACGACTTCATCGCCGCCTCGGCCAACATCGAGAACCTCGATCCCGGCGCCGAGGGCTATCCCATCGCCCGCCAGCGGATCGACAATGCCGGCCTGCAGACCGTGATGTCGAACAGCTTCGGCTTCGGCGGCACCAACGCCTGCCTGCTCTTCTCCCGCTACGATCACTGAGAGGATCGATGCCAGACGATCGCAACGACGGCTCGGACTTCCCAAAAGTCTCCGGGCTGATGGCGGGCAAGCGCGGCTTGATCATGGGCGTCGCCAACGACCGCTCGATCGCCTGGGGCATCACGCAGGCGCTGCATGCCGCCGGCGCCGAAATGGCCTTCACCTACCAGGGCTCGGCCTTCGGCAAGCGCGTGCTGCCGATGGTGCAGAAGCTCGGCTCCAGCGTGGTCGTCGAGGCCGATGTCGAGGACGAGGCGAGCCTCGACCGGCTGTTCGAGACGCTGAAGAAGGAATGGGGCCGTCTCGATTTCGTGGTCCACGCCATCGCCTTCTCCGACAAGGAGGAGCTGAAGGGCCGCTACGTCGATACGAGCAAGGCCAACTTCCAGCGCAGCCTGACGATCTCCTGCTACTCCTTCACCGAGATCGCGCGCCGCGCGCTGCCGCTGATGACCGAGGGCGGCAGCCTGATCACGCTGACCTACGAAGGCTCGACGCGCGTGATGCCGTCCTACAACGTCATGGGCGTGGCCAAGGCCGCGCTCGAGGCGAGCGTGCGTTACCTCGCGGCCGATCTCGGCCCGCAGGGCGTGCGCGTCAACGCGATCTCGCCCGGCCCGATGCGCACCCTTGCCGGCGCGGTGATCGGCGGCGCCCGCTACGTCTACCGCGTGTCGCGCGAGGCGGCGCCGCTGCGGCGCAACGTCGAGCTGTCGGATGTCGGCGGCGCGGCGCTCTACTACCTGTCGGACCTGAGCGCCGGCGTCACCGGCACGGTGCACTTCGTCGATTCGGGCTATCACGCGATCGGCCTGCCGCATGACGGCAGCGCCGTGCCGACCGCCGCCGGCGAGCAGTAGACCGCCGCCGCTTCAGCCGACCACGATATCCATCGTGGTCGCCAGCGCGTTGGGCTCCAGGCCCGACGCCGGTTCCAGCTTCATCTCGATCCGCTCGCGCTGCCCGGGAACGCGGGCAGCGCTGCGGAAGATTCCGTCGCGCTCGTTCTGCGGGTCGCCGGCGACATAGAACTGGCTGGTCAGCATCCGCCCGTCGGCGGTCGCCACCTTGAGATGGATGTGCGGCGTGCGGCCGGGATAGGCGACCGGCTTCAGCGTCCGGAAGCTGTAGCGGCCTTCTGCATCGACCAGCATGCGGCCATAGCCCTGGAACGCCGCGTCGCGCCGGTCACGACCGGGCTGGCGCGGATGGTCGTAGAGACCCTGCGCGTCGCACTGCCAGATCTCGACCATCGCGCCGCTGCGCACGGCGCCGCCGAGATCGATCACGCGCCCCTGCAGATGGAGGACCTGCCCCATTGCCAGCGCCGCCTGCCCGCGCACCTGCACGAGGTCGTTGTCCATGTCGGCGGGAAAGCCCGTCGGATAGAACGGCCCCTCGGTCTGTGCCGGCGTCGCCACGAGACCGGCGGCGCGTGCCGGGGCGAGTGGCATCAGGGCGACACCGGCGCCGGCGAGGATGGTGCGGCGGGAGAGCTTCGACAGCTTTGTCATGCCGGAAGTTACGCAAACAAAAACGCGATCATCCCTCGACTATTGGTCGAGCTGGAGCTTGTTTTCCTTGATGAGCTGCGCCCAGCGTGCAGTTTCCTCGACGATGCGCGCCTGGAACTGCGCCATCGTGTTGGGCAGGTAGATCAGGCCGTTGTCCGTCAGCATCTTCTTCACTTCGGGCGTTCCGGCGGCGGCGGTGTATTCCTTGTAGAGCCGGTCGACGATCGGCTGCGGCGTGCCGGCAGGCGCGATCACGGCGTACCAGGTCACCACCTCTTCCTCGACCAGCCCCAGCTCCTTCAGCGTCGGCACGTCGGGGAGCTGCGGCACGCGCTGCAGGGTCGTCACCGCGAGCGCGCGCAGCTTGCCCGCCTGGATGTGCGGCAGAGCGAGCGGCAGCGTGTCGAACATCGCGTGGATGTCGCCCGCGAACATCGCCGGCAACGATTCGTTGGTGCCCTTGAAGGGAACATGCAGGAGGTCGCTGGCGGTCCGCTTCTTCAGGAGCTCGAAGGTAAGGTGCGCGGGGCTGCCCGGCCCGACCGAGGCGTAGTTGAGAACGCCGGGTCTGGCCTTGGCTGCGTCGATCAGGTCCTTCACCGTCCTGATGGGCGAGTCTCCCCCGACCACCAGCACCAGCGGCGAGGCCGCGAACATGGTGATCGGGATCAGGTCGTCCTTCACGCTGTAGGGCATCTGCTTGTAGAGCGACGGGAAGATCGTGAGGGGCCCGAGATTGCCCATGCCGATCGTGTAGCCGTCGGGCTTGGCCTTGGCGATCTCGGTCACGCCGATGCGCCCCGCAGCGCCCGCCTTGAAATCGGTGATCACCGTCCTGCCCAGCGCCGCCGAGACCTTGTCGTTGAACGAGCGCGCGATGATGTCGTTCAGTCCGCCCGCCGGCCATGGCACGAGGAACCGCACCGGCCGCGACGGCCAGTCGTTCGGGGACTGGGTCGGAGCCTGGGCCTGGGCTTGAAACGCAGCTGACAGAGGCGCCGCGCACAAAAGGTTCGTCAGCAGACGTCGCGTGATTTTCATGGCCCACCCAAAACAATAGTCGGGCCGCACGCTAGTCGACGCGCCCTGCCGCCGTCGACTCCGTCGCCTGCAATCTATGGTTTCTGCGGAGACTGGCGGAAAATTGTGAAGTCGCGATCGATGTCCTGTCGGATACGGTCCCTTACCTCCGGAGTCACCGGCGTCTGGTCCAGCAAAGCCAGCAACTTCTCCCGACCGACGAGTCCGCGCCGTGCAAGTTCAGCCGTGAAGATCCTGTCCTTCTCGCGACGCGCCGCATACTTGGCGATCGCCAGATCATGCGGTTCCAGGCACAGCCCCCTTGACGCCGTTCGTATCGCCTGCGGGGAGGTTCACCAGCCGGCCCTTCCAGCCTCGGGGCAGCGTCGCCGTCCTTTCGTCGATCGGATCGGCATAAAAGCCATGAGTGATATGGAAAGGTGAATCGACGCCGATCTCGTTCAGCAGTTCGGTGGCGTCCGGCTTCTTCGACGCAAAGAGATCGACTTCCACCGACATCATGATGTCGTCGGCGATGTCCGGATGCTTGCCGTGCAGGGATTGGCTGCCGACAATCACGAACTGCTTCTGGCCGGTTATGTCGCCGGCGGCTCGCAGGATATGATCAAGCTGTTGCTTCTTCATGCAAACGCCGAACTTCCGATTGCGACAACAAACCAACGAACGGCATGGACTCCCGCAATCTCGTCGCGTTGTCGTCACGCCCCAACATCGCTGCGAAGAGTTCGCCGTCGTCGGCCTTCGCGGCGATATCGTACCATTCGTCATAGGCCGAAACCCAGACACCCTGTTTCCGCCAGCGATGCAGATTGGCCAGGATCTGTGCGCGAATTTGCGCAGCGCTGAAATCCCTGACGACTGCGAGCGCGATCGAGCGCTTCAGCTCATCCAACGCCGCTGGCGCCAAGCCGCCTTTTCTGGAAGGACGCAAGCCGGTCTCAGTCGCTTCCAGTCGATCACCCTTTCCCACACCCCAGGCTTCGAGGATTGGCTTCGGAAGAATGACCCCCAGCGAATTGCCAACGGGCCGGATCTCGATTTTCATGTCCCGATTATAACGCGTTATAACCAGATATCCAATATATCACCCTGACAGGGCCACAAACAAAAACGGCGGCCCGCGGGCCGCCGTTTCCGTTACGATAGGTAGAAGCGCTACTCGCCGGCGGGAGCGGCTTCGACCGGCTTGTTCGAGATGTCCTCGCCGGTCTCCTGATCGACCGCCTTCATCGAGAGGCGGACCTTGCCGCGGTCGTCGACGCCCAGGACCTTGACCTTCACCTGGTCGCCTTCCTTCACGACGTCGTTCACCTTGGCGACGCGGCGCGGCGCCAGCTCCGAGATGTGCACGAGGCCGTCGCGCGCACCGAGGAAGTTCACGAAGGCGCCGAACTCGACGGTCTTCACGACCTTGCCGGTGTAGATCACGCCGACTTCCGGCTCGGCCACGATGCCCTTGATCCAGTCGATGGCGCGCTGGCCGGCCTTGGCGTCCACCGCCGCGACCTTGATCGTGCCGTCGTCCTCGATGTCGATCTTGGTGCCGGTCTGCTCGGTGATCTCGCGGATCACCTTGCCGCCCGTGCCGATCACTTCGCGGATCTTGTCCTTGGGGATCGTGAACTGCGTGATGCGCGGCGCGGTCGCCGCGACGCCCTCACGCGCACCGCCCAGACCCTTGGCCATTTCGCCGAGGATGTGGATGCGGCCGTCCTTCGCCTGGCCGAGCGCGACCTTCATGATCTCCTCGGTGATCGAGGTGATCTTGATGTCCATCTGCAGCGAGGTGATGCCGCGCTCCGTGCCGGCCACCTTGAAGTCCATGTCGCCGAGGTGATCCTCGTCGCCCAGGATGTCCGAGAGGACGGCGTAGCGGTCGCCTTCCTTGATCAGGCCCATGGCGATGCCGGCTACCGGCCGCTCCATCGGCACACCGGCATCCATCAGTGCCAGCGAGCCGCCGCAGACCGAGGCCATCGACGAGGAGCCGTTCGACTCGGTGATCTCCGACACGATGCGGATCGTGTACGGGAACTTCTCCTTCGACGGCAGCATCGGGCGGATCGCACGCCAGGCGAGCTTGCCGTGGCCGATCTCGCGACGACCGGGCGAGCCCATGCGGCGGACTTCACCGACCGAGTAGGGAGGGAAGTTGTAGTGCAGCATGAAGTGCTCGCGGTACTCGCCCTCGAGCGCATCGATGATCTGCTCGTCCTGGCCGGTGCCCAGCGTGGTGACGACCAGTGCCTGGGTCTCGCCGCGGGTGAACAGCGAGGAGCCGTGGGCGCGCGGCAGGATGCCGACTTCGGCCACGATCGGACGGACGGTCTTGGTGTCGCGGCCGTCAATGCGCTTGCCGGTGTCGAGGATGGCGTTACGGACGACGTCGGCCTCGAGGTTGCCGAACTGCTCGCCGAACGCGGCCAGGGCGGCCTCGTCACCTTCGAACAGCTTCTTGGCCTCGGCCTTCACTTCGCCGATCTTGGCCTGGCGAGCCTGCTTCTGCGTCTCGGCGAAAGCCGTGGCGAGCTTGCCGTGCATGTCCGACTTGAGCTTCGCCGCCACGGTCTTCGACGCTTCCGACGGATCGGTGAGCGGCAGCGGCTCCTTGGCGCAATGCTCGGCGAGCTGGATGATCGCGTCGATCACCGGCTGGAACGAGCGATGGGCTTCCATGACGGCGCCCAGCATGACTTCCTCGGAAAGCTCCTTGGCTTCCGACTCGACCATCAGCACGCCTTCCTTGGTGCCGGCGACGACGAGATCGAGCACGCTCGTCTCCATCTGCGCCTTGGTCGGGTTCACGATGTACTTGCCGTCGGCGTAGCCGACGCGCGCCGCGCCGATCGGGCCCATGAAGGGCACGCCCGAGATCGTGAGCGCGGCCGACGTGGCGACCATCGACAGGATGTCGGGATCGTTCTCGAGGTCGTGGGCCAGCGTCGTGACGACGACCAGCGTCTCGTTGCGGTAGCTCTCGTGGAACAACGGGCGAATCGGGCGATCGATCAGGCGCGAGGTCAGGATTTCCTTCTCGCTGGGACGGCCCTCACGCTTGAAGAAGCCGCCGGGGATCTTGCCCGCGGCGAAAGCCTTCTCCTGGTAGTTCACGGTCAGCGGGAAGAAATCGAGGCCGGGCTTCGGCTTCTTCTCGAACACGACGGCGGCCAGCACCGTGGTGCCGCCGTAGGTCGCCATGACGGCGCCGTCGGCCTGGCGCGCGATCTTGCCAGTCTCGAGCACGAGCTTGCGCCCGGCCCAGTCGAGTTCCTTGCGAAAAACTTCAAACATTCTCATTCATCCTTTCCATCACGGTCGCCTGCCCCCGTTTGGCGGCGACCGCCCATCGGCGCCCTTGCGCCGACAGGACCGGGCCAGGCGTTTGCTCTCGCCCCTGCCTTCCCGGTTACTGCGATGTCGCGTCAGCCGATCGAAATCACGGGGACCAGACGACGCGACGCGAAAAGGCCCCGTCCTGAGGACGGGGCCGTTGGATCAGCGACGCAGACCCAGACGCTCGATCAAAGTGGCGTAACGCTTGTCGTCACGCGACTTCAGGTAATCGAGCAGGCGGCGGCGCTGGCCCACGAGCTTCAGCAGACCACGACGCGAATGGTGATCCTTCGCGTGGCCCTTGAAGTGCTCGGTGAGGTTGGAAATGCGCTCGCTGAGAATAGCGACCTGGACTTCCGGCGAACCGGTGTCGCCCTCGGCCTGCGCATACGACTTGATCAGCTCCGCCTTGCGGTCGGCTGTAATCGACATCGGTCATCTCCTGAAACTAAAGGTTGAACACGCGCACCGGCTGGAGAGAGGCACCGTCCGAACGGACCAGAGCCACGAGCCTGCTGCCGACCTCGGCGCGAACGAGTGCGCCGGACGGCGGTGCGTCCCGGGTCAAGAGCACCGGCTGGCCTTGGCGCAACCGGTCCGCTTGGGCTTCCGTCATGGCCAGCGCCGGGATGTCGTCCAGCGCGGTCGCGACGGGAGCCAGGGCCCCGAAGAGCGCGGGAATATGCCCGAGGGCCTCCAGTTTGGAAAGCGAAATGGCCCCCTCCTCGCGGAAGGGCCCCACAACCGTTCGGCGCAGTGCCGACAGGTGTCCGACAGTGCCGACCGCCTTCGCCAGATCGCGGCCGAGCGACCGGATGTAGGTGCCCTTGCCGCACACGACCACAAAATCTGCGTGGTCCCTGTCGGGCCGGCCGACCAGCTCCAGCCGCTCGATCGTCACCCGGCGTGGCTTCAGTTCGACTGTCTCGCCGGCCCGCGCCAGGTCATAGGCGCGCTTGCCGTCGATTTTCAGCGCCGAGAAGGCCGGCGGCATCTGCTCGATCTCGCCCACGAAGGCCGGCAGCGCCGCGAGGAGGGTGGCGTCGCCGGGGCGGACGTCGCTGGTCGCCGTCACCTCGCCCTCGGCATCCTCCGTCGAGCGGGCCTCGCCGAACCGCAGGGTGAAGCGGTATTCCTTCCTTCCGTCCATGATGAACGGCACCGTCTTGGTCGCCTCGCCCAGCGCGATCGGCAGGATGCCGCTGGCCAGAGGATCGAGCGTGCCGCCATGCCCGGCTTTCTGGGCGCCGAACAGCCGGCGCACCCGGCTCACCGCCGGTGTCGAGCCGAGGCCGACCGGCTTGTCGAGCACGACCCAGCCGTCCACCTTCTCGCCCTTTTTCCTTCGGCTCATCGGCGCTCGCCGCTCTCACATTCCATGGCGCTGGTTTGATCCGTCAGGACGCCGGGCGGGCGAAGCGGTTGGAGGACAAGAAGGTCGAGGTGCCGAACGACGGCAGGACCGTGCCGGCGTCCTCGCCCCTCACGGAGTCTCTCCGCGCGACGAATACCGCCTCAATCGTCGTCCTTGATGTCGCGGGCCACGTCCGGCCGGCGCAGGAGCGCACCGATCTTGTCGGCCTCGTCGAAAGTCTTGTCGATCTCGAAGCGGATGTCGGGCGCGCTGCGCAGGCCCGCCTTCTCGCTGACGCGGCCGCGGAACCACGGCGCGGCGCGGCGCAGCGCGGCCAGCAGCCTATCCTGATCGCCGCCGCCCAGGGGCATGACGAAGGCCGTGGCGTTGCGCAGGTCGGGGCTGACGTCGACCGAGGTCACGGTGATCGAGGCCTCGCGCAGCTCGGGGTCGCGCATGTTGCCGCGTTCGAGGAGGTCGGCCAGCAGGTGGCGGATTTCCTCGCCGACCCGGAGCTGACGCTGGCCGGGGGCGCGATGTTCTTTGTCGGACGAGCGACGCCGGGGCATGGCGTTACCTCTTGTCTCTCTCCTCCCCTTGCTGGGGGAGGAGGTGTCTGACCTCCCCCGCTGTGGGAGAGGCAAAGTCGTTACAGGGTCGGCTGGACCTGTTCGACGTCGAAGCACTCGATGATGTCGCCGACCTTGATGTCGTCGTAGTTCTCGAACGCCATGCCGCACTCGAAACCGTGCTGCACTTCCTTCACTTCGTCCTTGAAGCGGCGGAGCGTCTTCAGCGTGCCCTCGTGGATCACCACGTTGTCGCGCAAGAGGCGAACCTTGTTGCCGCGCGTGACCTTGCCGTCGGTGACCATGCAGCCCGCGACGTTGCCGGCCTTGGTGACCTTGAAGACCTCGCGGATCTGCGCGTTGCCGACCAGCGTCTCCTTGTAGGTCGGGTCGAGGAGGCCGACCATCAGGGCCTGCATGTCCTCGGTGACCTTGTAGATGATGCTGTAGTAGCGGATGTCGACCTTGTCGCGCTTGGCGATCTCGCGGGCCTGCGGGTTCGCACGCACGTTGAAGCCGATGATCAGCGCGCCCGACGCCTTCGCGAGCGTCATGTCGGCCTCGCTGATGCCGCCGACGCCGCTGTAGACGACGCGGGTGACGACCTTCTCGGTGCCGAGCCTCGACAGCGCGCCGGCCAGCGCTTCCGCCGAGCCCTGCACGTCCGCCTTGATGAGCACCGGCAGTTCCTTGGCGGTGCCCTCGCGGATGCCCTTGATCATCTCCTCAAGCGTGCCACGGCCGCCCGCGGCGCGCGCCAGTTCGAGCTGGCGATCGCGACGCGCGCGGAAGTCGGCGATCTCGCGCGCCCGCGCCTCGCTCTCGACCACGTGGAACTCGTCGCCCGCCTGCGGCGTGCCGGCGAGGCCCAGGACCTCGACCGGGAAGGCCGGACCGGCATCCTCGACGGCCTGACCGCGATCGTCGACGAGGCGACGCACGCGACCCCAGACGGAGCCCGCCACCAGGATGTCGCCGACCATCAGCGTGCCGCGCTGGACCAGCACCGTGGCGACGGAGCCGCGGCCCGGATCGAGCTTGGCTTCGATCACCACGCCATCGGCGTCGCGGTCGGGATTGGCCGTGAGTTCGAGGACTTCGGCCTGCAGCAGGATGGCTTCCTCGAGCTTGTCGAGGTTCATCCGCTTGGTCGCCGAGACCTCGATCGACTGGACGTCGCCGCCCAGTGCCTCGACCTGGATCTCCTCGCGCAGGAGCTCGTTATGGACCCGGCTCGCATCCGCGCCCGGCTTGTCCATCTTGTTGACCGCCACGATCAGTGGCACGCCGGCCGCCTTGGCATGGGCGATCGCTTCCTTGGTCTGCGGCATGACGCCGTCGTCGCCGGCGACGACCAGCACCACGATGTCCGTCACCTTGGCGCCGCGGGCGCGCATGGCGGTGAACGCCTCGTGGCCCGGCGTGTCGAGGAAGGTGATCTTCTCATGCGAGGGCAGGGTCACCTGATAGGCGCCGATATGCTGCGTGATGCCGCCGGCTTCGTGCGCCGCCACGTCGGTCGCGCGCAGCGCGTCGAGCAGCGAGGTCTTGCCGTGATCGACGTGACCCATGATCGTGACGACCGGTGGACGCGGCTGCAGCGAATCGGGCGAATCCGGCACGTCGGCCAGACCCGTCTCGACGTCGCCTTCGGTCACGCGCTTGGAGCGGTGCCCCATCTCCGTGACGACCAGTTCTGCCGTGTCGGCGTCGATCGCCTGGTTGATGGTGGCCATCACGCCCATGCGCATCAGCGTCTTGATGACGTCCGCGCCGCGCTCGGACATGCGCGCAGCCAGATCCTGGACGGTGATCGTCTCGGGAATCGTGACCTCGCGGTAGACCTTCTGCTGCGGCTCGCTGCCGAACTGCTGGCGGCGTTCGCGCTCCAGACGGCGGCGCTGCTGCGCCACCGACCGGCTGCGGAAATCGTTCTCACCTTCCACCGCGCGGCCAACGTCGACCTTGTCGTTGCGGCGCTTGGGTGCCTCGCGCCGCGCGCCCGTGGGCTGCGGCAGCCGCTTGGCGATCGTCGACCGCATCGGCGGCAGCGGGCGACGCGCCGCGTCGGCCGCGGCCGGAGCGGCCGGACGGCGGATCGGCGCAGCCGGAGTCGTTGCTGCGGGAGCCGGAGCGGCGGGCGCCGGCGCGGGACGGGCCTCGATCCCCTGGGCCTGGCGCGCGATCGTGGTCTGCGGTGCGGCCGTGGAGGCCTGGTCGAGACGCTTCTGCACGAGCGCATCGGCCTTCCGCTTGACCTCTTCCTCGACCTTCTTGCGCGCCTCTTCCTCGGCGAGCCGCTTGCGATGCTCCTCCTCGGCCTTCTGGCGCGCCTCTTCCTCGATGGCCCGACGGGCGGCTTCCTCGGCCGCGCGCTTGCGCGCGATCTCGGCGTCGCGGTTGGCGTCGACCAAGGCGCGCGCGCGCGCTTCCTTTTCTTCCTCGGTAAGGGTGCGCAGCACGATGCCGCGACCGCCCTGCGATCCGGCGGGACGGACGGGGCCGGTGCCCCGATTGCCGGCGGGAGCCGAGGCGCTGCCGCCGCCCAGCTTCAAGGTCCGCCCGGCGGGCGCCGCAGCGGCGGGCTTGGGGGGCTCGGGAGCCGGCGCGGGCGCCACGGGAGCGGGCGCCGCCGTCGGCGCAGGCGCCGTTCCGGCGCGCTTCACCGGCTTCTTGACCTCGACCGTCACCGCGCGCGTACGCCCGTGCGAGAATTTCTGGCGCACCTGCGTCGCGTCTGCCTTCGCCGCCGCGCCCGTGCGCGTGGTCGAGAGGGTCAGCGGCTTGGTCGTCTTGTTCTGTTCGTTCTGTTCCGTCATGTCGGCTGTTGTCCTTGGTCCGCCCCGGCCCGTCAACCGGCGCCGTTCAGCCGGAAGCCGCGCCATCGCGACGCTCCGGCAGAGATTCGTTCAATGAAGGCGCCGCCCGCATCATCGCGGGCGATCGCCACGTAGACCGCCTGTTCGCGGCCGAAGATTCCACCGAGCGCGGCCGCATCGCCCAGCTTCTCGAGCGGCAGGCCGGTCGCCCGCAGCTTCTGCAATCCGTCACCCTCGGCCTCGCCGGCGACGACGAGAAGTCCCGCCTGCCCGCGGCCGATCATCTGCTCGACCTTCACAAAGCCCGCAACCGCACGCCCTGCGCGGCGCGCCCGGCCGAGATCGGCCAGGACCCGGTCGAGCAGCAACCGCTCCACCCGGTCGGCGAGATCCGCCGCCGCCTTGACCGGCGCCCGCGCGGCTTTCGAAAACAGCTTCTTCTCGATCGCCCGTTCGAGCGCGGCGCGTTCGGCCCGCACCCACATGCCACGCCCCGGAAGCTGGCGCGCCAGATCGGGCACGGCATCGCCTTCGGGACCGACGACGAACCGGATCATCTTCTCCGGTGCGCCTTCCTCGCCGGTCGCGATGCAGGTGCGCATCGGACCGGCGGGGGGCACCGTGAGATGGGGTTCGGTCATGGCAAGGGCAAGGGCCAAGGACGCTCTTCCTCCGCTCAGGCCTTCGCTTCGTCGGCCGGAGCGGCCTCGTCGGCGAACCAGTGCTCGCGCGCCTTCATGATGATGGCGTTGGCGGCGTCGTTATCCATGGTGCTCTCGCCCACGATCTCGCGCAGCTCGTCGGACGCGAGGTCCGCGAGGTCGTCGAGCGTCTTCACGCCCGCCTCGCCCAGCGCCACGACCATCGCCAGGGTCAGACCCTCGGCATTGGCCACGTCCTCGGCGACGCCCAGCGACGCCAGGCGCTCCGCGAGTTCAGCATCGCGCTTCTCGAGATACTCGCGACCGCGCCGCTGCAGCTCGGTGGCGATCTCCTCGTCGAAGCCCTCGACGCCGGCCAGGTCCTCGACCGCGGCCTCCGAGACGTCCTCGACCGTGGCATAACCCTCGGCGACCAGCAGGTGGGCGATCACGTCATCGACGTCGAGCGTCGCCTTGAAGAGCTCGGTGCGCTCGCGCGTATCCTTCTGGCGGCGCTCGCTCTCCTCGGTCTCGGTCATGATGTCGATTTCCCAGCCGGTGAGCTGGGACGCGAGCTTCACGTTCTGGCCGCGGCGGCCGATCGCGAGGCTGAGCTGGTCGTCGGGCACGACCACCTCGGTCTTGTTCTTCTCCTCGTCCATCAGCACCTTGCTGACTTCGGCCGGCGCCAGCGCGTTGACGATGAAGTTCGCGGTGTCGTTCGACCACGGGATGATGTCGACCTTCTCGCCCTGCAGCTCCTGCACGACGGCCTGGACGCGGCTGCCGCGCATGCCGACGCAGGCGCCGATCGGGTCGATCGAGCTGTCGTGGGAGAGCACCGCGATCTTGGCGCGGCTGCCGGGATCGCGGGCGACGGCCTTGATCTCGATGATGTTGTCGTAGATTTCCGGCACTTCCTGCGTGAACAGCTTGGCCATGAACTGCGGATGGCTGCGCGACAGGAAGATCTGCGGGCCGCGTGGCTCCTCGCGCACGTCGAAGATGTAGGCGCGCACGCGGTCGTTCACGCGCAGGGATTCGCGCGGGATCGTCTCGTCGCGGCGAATCACGCCCTCGGCGCGCTGCAGGTCGACGGTGATGTTGCCGTAGTCGACGCGCTTGACCACGCCCGACACGATCTCGCCGATACGGTCCTTGAACTCTTCGTACTGACGCTTGCGCTCGCTCTCGCGCATGCGTTGCGTGATCACCTGCTTGGCGGTCTGGGCGGCGACGCGGCCGAAGTCGATCGGCGGCAGCTCGTCGGTCAGGAAGTCGCCGACCTGCGCCTCGGGATTGCGACGCTGGGCCTCGACGACCGAGACCTGGATGTTCTCATTCTCGATCGGGTCGGCCACCTGCATGTAGCGCAGCAGCTTGATCTCGCCGGTCTTGCGGTCGATCTCGGCGCGGATGTCGTGCTCCAGCCCGTACTTGGCGCGGCCGGACTTCTGGATGGCCTGCTCCATCGCCTCGAGCACTTCCTCGCGTTCGATGCCCTTCTCGCGGGCGACCATGTCGGCCACCTGAAGCATCTCAAGGCGCGGGATATCGGCTGTCGTCGCCATGTTTCTTCCCTCTTCTCTAGCCAGTCCGTTCAGTGGGTCTGCCCGGCCGCGCCTTCGGCGGCCAGACGGTGTTCTTCGATCAGGCGGTCGGTCAGTTCGAGCTTGGCGCGCGTCACCGATGCGAGCGGCACCGCGGCCTCCTTGCCGTCGTCGAGCCTCAGCCGCACCAGGTCGCCGTCGAGCCCGAGCAGCGTTCCCTTGAAGCGCCGCCGTCCCTCGACCGGCAGGGCGGTCTCGAGGCGGGCTAGATGTCCTGCCCAGCGGGCGTAGTCCTTGGGCCGGGTGAGCGGCCGGTCGATGCCGGGCGAACTCACCTCCAGCGTGTAGGCCTCGGCGATGGGGTCCTCGACGTCCAGTACCGCCGACACCGCACGCGACACGGTCGCGCAATCCTCGACGTCGAGCGGCCGGCCGTCGGCGGGCTCGATCATGATCTGCAGGGTCCCGCCCTTGCTCATCGCGACGCGAACCACCTCGAAGCCCATGCCGACGATCGTCGGGGCAATGATGTCTTCGATTCGACGCAGCAGATCGGTCACGCGGGCGGGGCTTCTCGACGATTTGGGCGGCTGGGGGTGAGGCCAAATGAAAAGAGCGGGTTTTCGGCCCACTCTTTTTCTTTGGTTCATCCCGTGAACCCGATGAGGATGCCGCGCATATAGGCTTCCGCCTGCCGACTGGCAAGGGTTTCCGGCACGCCCTATGGGAGGGCCTCACTCACCCTCTATATATTGTGTGGCCAAACCCTAGATCCTCCTCCCCATTTGAATGGGAGGAGGGTCACTTTGTCATCGACGCCGCAACCTCAGGAAGACGGGCTTGTGGCCGGCGAGCATCTTCTTTTCGTAGCGGGTGGCGGGCCAGTCTTCGGGGCGGCTGCGCCAGTCGGCGGGGGTTTCGGCCAGCCATTCGAAGTCGGGATGGCGGCAGGCATGCTCGACCATCCAGGGAAGGTAGCTCGGATCGTCGGTCGCCACGCGCAACTCGGCACCCGGTTTCATCAGGCGCGCGAGGATGTCGAGGTTCGAGCGCTGCACGAAGCGGCGCTTGTGATGGCGGGTCTTGGGCCACGGATCGGGGAACAGCACGAAGGCGCGCGACAGCGACTGCGGCGGCAGCGCCTGCATCACGAAGCGCGCGTCGTCGGTGAACAGCCGCACGTTCGACACGCCCGTCCGCTCGATGTGGGCCAGGCACTTGGCGACCCCGTTGATGTAGGGCTCGCAGCCGATCAGCCCGACACCGGCATGCTGCTCGGCCTGCCAGACGAGATGCTCGCCCGCGCCGAAGCCGACTTCGAGCCACACGCCGTCCGGCGGCAAGGTACCGCCGAAAGCCTGGGCGAGATCGATCTTCGCGGCGCTCTCGGCAACCTCGTTGTCGGGCGTGACGATGGGCGCGGCCGGCAGGGCGACTTCGAGGCGAGGCAGCAGCGTGTCGAGCAGCGACTGCTGCCCGGCCCGCAGTTTCTTGCCCCGTCGACGGCCATGCAGCGTGCGTCGGCGGGCTTCTTCCATGATCCTACGAGTCCTGGCCGGCCCTACATGATCACGTCGATGAGGTACGGGCCCTTGTGCGACATGGCGTAGGTGAGCTGCTTTGTGAGCTCCTCCAGATTGGTCGCCTTGCCGCTCGCCACGCCCATGCCCTTGGCCAGATCGGTGAATTGCAGCGTCGGCCGGTCGAGAGTCAGCATGTCGATGGCGCGCGGGCCGGGATTGGCCGCGCCGACATCGGCGAGCTGGCTGTAGAGGATGTTGTAGGAGCGGTTGGAGAAGATCATCACGCAGACGTCGAGATTCTCGCGCGCCATCGTCCACAGCGACTGGATCGTGTACATCGACGAGCCGTCGCCGATCATGCAGATGACCTTGCGATCCGGGCAGGCGACGGCGGCGCCGACCGCGACGGGCGCGCCGAAGCCGATCGAGCCGCCCATGTTGTTCAGCCAGTCGTGCGGCGGCGCGCCGGCGCTGAACGGGAAGAAGCCCCGGCCCGTCGTCACCGATTCGTCGACCACGATGGCGCCTTCCGGCATCGTCGCGCCGAGCGCCTGGCCGAGGCCGTCGAGCGTGAACTTGCCGGTCGGACGCTCCGGACGGCTCGGCTGGGCAACGCCCGCAGCCTTCTCGTTCATCGCGTCGAGTTCCATCGCCAGCGCTTCCAGCGAGCCCAGGATATCGCCTTCGACGGGGCACAGGACGGTCGTCTCGCAGCCGTCCGGCGTCAGCACCGACGGCTTGCCGGGATAGGCGAAGAAGGCGAACGGCGCCTTGGCGCCGCACAGCACCATCTGCTGCGTGCCCTTGAGCTGGGCCTGCGCCTGCTCGATCACGAAGTGCAGGCGCAGCACGGGAATGCGGCCCGCGCCGCGCTCGATGCGCGCGGTGCCGCCGGCACCCTGCACCTTGCAGCCGGTCTTGGCGGCGATCTTGCCGGCGAGTTCGAGGCCGCGTGCGCGCAGCGCCCGGCCACCGATGAACAGCATCGCGTTCGGCTTCTTCAGCGCCTTGGCGGCGGCAACGACCGCCTCCTTGCTGGGCTTGGCCGGCGCCGGCGCGGCCGGCGTGTCGGCCACGCCCTCGGCTTCGCCCCAGGCGGTGTCGGCCGGCAGGATCAGGGTCGCGATCTGGCCCGGCGCCACGTTGGCGGCCTGGATCGCGAGCGCACCGTCGCCCGCCACCGTCCTGGAAGTCGGCGAGGTCTTGACCCAATGCGAGAAGGGCCGCGCGATGCCTTCGATGTCGGCGGTCAGCGGCGTGTCGTACTTGATGTGATAGAGTGCGTGCTCGCCCACGATGTTGACGACACCGGAGCCCGCCTTCTTGGCGTTGTGCAGGTTGGCCGCCGCGTTGGCGAGGCCGGGACCGAGATGCAGCAGGGTCGAGGCCGGCTTGTCGGTCATGCGGTAATAGCCGTCGGCGGCGCCGCTGCAGACGCCTTCGAACAGGCCGAGCACGCAGCGCATGCCCTCCACGCGGTCGAGCGCGCCGACGAAGTGCATTTCCGAAGTGCCAGGGTTGGCGAAACAGACCTCCACGCCGCCCTTCACCAAGGTGCGGACCAGACTTTCAGCTCCGTTCATCGACTCCCCCCAAACCGGAAAATTCAAATCGGCGGCACCCTAGGCCACTCGCGCCGTTAACCCAAGACATTGCGATTGCAGGAGAATTTCGTTTGTCGAACGTTCTCTCTTTATTCTCAACGTCTTGTCCGCTATATTTGAAGCATTATTTGAATTCTTTGATACGAAAGTCCTTTCCATGAGCCATTCGGAGCCGTCCGACAGCTCGGCCGACGCGCTTTTCGTCATCGGCGCTGACCTCGTCGAATTCGATCGCCGCGACCTGCCGATCTATGCGACGCCTGCCTCGCGCTGGGACGCAGCGGGCGCTGACGCCGTTTCCTACGGCGCGCCGCTCGACCGCCTGTTCGGTGAGCCTGGCCAGGTCTTCGTCGATGGCGCGCCCGGCTCGACCGTCGCAGATTTCCTGGCGTCCGCAAGCGAGGATACTCTGGTCGCGCTCAGCGACCTGTCGGAGGGGTTGATGCTGCCGATGGCCGACGCGCCCGCGCCGATGAGCGAGAGCGCCGCCGTCTATGATTTCGGAGCGGACACCCACGCCGTCGTCCATGTCCAGGACGGCATGAATTGGGACCAGACCGATGCCGGATGGTCTTTCGACCACCTCTAGGCCGAGCGAAGCTCGGCCAGTGAGCGTCAGGACATTGCGTAGCAATGTCCGGGAGCGTCGAAGGAAGAACGAACCCTCATGACCTACGCCGCGTCGCCCAGCTCGAGTTGGACGAGGTTCATCCAGTAGGCCGCGCCGGTCGTCAGGATCTGGTCGTTGAAGTCGTAAAGCGGCGAATGCACGTTCTGGCAGCCGCCCTCGCCCGTTCCACCGTTGCCGATCATGATGTAGGCGCCGGGCTTCTTCTCCAGCATGAAGGCGAAATCCTCGGCGCCGGCAATCGGCGCTGTGTTCGCCTCGACGTGCTCGCGGCCGACCGTCATCGCCGCGGCCTCGACCGCGACCGACGTCTGGTCGGGGGCGTTGACCAGTGCCGGGTAACGGCGGTGATACTTGGCAATCGCCTCGCAGCCGCCGGCCTGGGCAATGCCCGTCGCGACTTCGGCCAACCGCTTCTCCAGCAGATTGCGCACGTCGGCCGAGAAGCTGCGGGCGGTGCCGCGGATCAGCACTTCCGACGGGATGACGTTGGGCGAGCCCGGCGTGCCGGCGGCGATATGGCCGACGCTGAGCACGGCCGCCTGGCTCGGCGGCACGTTACGACCGACGATGCCCTGCACCGCGACGATGAACTGCGCCGCCACGAAGGTGGGATCGGTGCCGCGATCGGGCATCGCGCCGTGACCGCCGGTGCCCTTGAACACGACTTCCCAGCTGTCGGACGAGGCCAGCATCGCGCCGGTGCGGATGGCGAAATGGCCGACCGGGAAGCCCGGCATGTTGTGCATGCCGTAGACCACGTCGCAGGGAAACTTCTCGAACAGACCTTCCTCGATCATGACACGCGCGCCGCCCAGCCCTTCCTCGGCCGGCTGGAAGATGAAGTGCACGGTGCCGGCGAAATCGGGCGCCGCCGCGAGCTGCTTGGCCGCGCCCAGCAGCATCGTCGTGTGACCGTCATGACCGCAGGCATGCATCTTGTTGGGAATCGACGAGGCGTAATCGAAGTCGTTCTTCTCCTGCAGATGCAGCGCGTCCATGTCGGCACGCAGACCGATCGTCTTCTGGCCCGGACGATTGCCCTTCAGGGTGCCGACCACGCCGGTGGTGGCGAGGCCGCGATGGACCTTGAGGCCCCAGGCGGTGAGCTTGTCGGCCACGATCTGGGCCGTCCGCTCTTCCTCGAAGGCGGTTTCGGGATGGCGATGGATGTCGCGGCGGATGGCGGTGAGATCGGCCAGGTCGCCGGCGAGAAGGTCGGGCGTATATCGGGTCATGGGTTTCTCCTAGGCGGCGGAGACTACTCCCTTTCCCTTCCGCCCGCTCGACTACTCGAGTTTCGAGACGTCGCGCACGGCACCGCGGGCGGCGTTGGTCGTCAGCGCCGCATAGGCCCGCAGGGCGGGCGAGACCCGGCGCTTGCGACCGGCCGGCTTCCACGCCGCCGCGCCGCGGTCGGTCATCGCCGTGCGGCGCGCGGCCAGCACCTCTTCCGCGACGTCGAGATGGAGGGTGCGCCGGGGAATGTCGATCACGATGCGGTCGCCCGTCTCGACCAGCCCGATCAGCCCGCCCTCGGCCGCTTCCGGAGAGACGTGCCCGATCGAAAGGCCCGAGCTGCCGCCGGAGAAACGGCCGTCCGTCACCAGCGCGCAGACCTTCCCGAGGCCCTTCGATTTCAGGTAGCTCGTCGGATAGAGCATCTCCTGCATGCCGGGGCCGCCTTTCGGCCCCTCGTAACGCACCACCACGACATCGCCGGCCCGGACTTCGTTGAGCAGGATGCCGCTCACCGCCGCATCCTGGCTCTCGAAGACGCGCGCCGTGCCGGTAAAAGCGAGCATCGATCCGTCGACGCCGGCGGTCTTCACGATGCATCCCTCGGGCGCCAGGTTGCCGTAGAGCACCGCGAGCCCGCCTTCCCGGGAGAACGGATGCTCGACCGACCGGATCACCCCGGCGCGACGGTCGGTGTCGAGATCTTCCCGGCGCGCGCACTGACTGAAAGCCTGCGTCGTGCGGACGCCGCCCGGCGCCGCGCGAAACAATTTGTGCGCGGCCTCGCTGTCGGTGCGCGCGATGTCCCAGCGGGCGAGCGCCTCGGAAATCGTCGGCGCATGCACGGTCGGCAGGCTGCCGTCGATTAATCCGCCGCGATCGAGCTCGCCCAGGATCGCCATGATGCCGCCGGCGCGATGGACGTCCTCCATGTGCACGTCGGCGACGGTGGGAGCCACCTTGCAGAGGCAGGGCACGTGCCGCGACAGGCGATCGATGTCGGCCATGGTGAAGTCGACCTCGCCCTCGCGCGCCGCCGCCAGGAGATGCAGCACGGTATTGGTCGAGCCGCCCATGGCGATGTCGAGGCTCATCGCATTCTCGAAGGCGCGGCGGTTGGCGATGGTGCGGGGCAGAGCCGTCGCGTCGTCCTGCTCGTACCAGCGACGCGCGAGATCGACGACGACGCGGCCGGCTTCTCGGAAGAGAAGCTCGCGATCGGCATGGGTGGCAACCAGCGAGCCGTTGCCCGGCAAGGCGAGGCCCAGCGCCTCGGTGAGGCAGTTCATCGAGTTGGCCGTGAACATGCCCGAACAGGAGCCGCAGGTCGGACACGCCGCCGCCTCGACGGCGGCGACTTCCTCGTCGGTGTAGCTGTCGTCGGCGGCCACGATCATCGCGTCGATCAGGTCGACGGCGCGCTTGCGGCCCTTCACCGTGACCTTGCCGGCCTCCATCGGTCCGCCCGAGATGAACACGGTCGGGATGTTGAGGCGCATCGTGGCCATCAGCATGCCGGGGGTGATCTTGTCGCAATTGGAGATGCAGACCAGCGCGTCGGCGCAGTGCGCATTCACCATGTACTCGACACTGTCGGCGATCAGGTCGCGACTCGGCAGCGAATAGAGCATGCCGTCGTGACCCATCGCGATGCCGTCGTCGACGGCGATGGTGTTGAACTCTCTGGCGACACCGCCCGCTGCCTCGATCTCTCCGGCAACGAGCTGGCCCAGGTCCTTGAGGTGCACATGGCCCGGCACGAACTGCGTGAAGGAGTTGGCGATGGCGATGATCGGCTTGCCGAAATCGGAGTCCTTCATGCCCGTCGCGCGCCAGAGGCCGCGGGCGCCGGCCATGTTGCGGCCGTGGGTCGTGGTGCGGGAACGATAGGCGGGCATCTTTTCCTCCGACGGGCAGGCTTGAACCTCTTCCCCCGGATAAGCGACCACCAATCGACTGTGAAATATATTAATGAATGTCTATTGAGACGTGTAGAGTATCACCATGGACATGCGGCAGCTTCGACACTTCGCGACGGTCGCCCGGACCCTGCATTTCGGTCACGCAGCCGAGCAGCTCGGAATGACGCAACCGCCGCTCAGCCAGTCGATCATGACACTGGAGCGCGAACTGGGCGCGCCGCTGTTCGTGCGGACACGCCGCAGCGTGGCTCTGACGCCGTTCGGCCGTGAATGGCTGGTCCATGTGCGCGGCCTGATCGAGCGGATGGACGCCCTGCCGGGGATTGCCCGCCGACTGCGCGATGGCAGCGGCGGCCGAATCGAGATCTCCTTCGTGAGCACCGCCGACTACAACATCCTGCCCGATCTCGTGCGGCGCTACGCCTCGCTTTTCCCCGACGTCGAGATTTCTCTCACCGAGGCCACGAGCGACGTGCAGATCGCCCGGCTCCTCGCGGGCGAGGGCCATGTCGGCCTGGTGATCCCGCCGCCCAACGCCGCGTTGCCCCGTCCCCTCTCCTATGTGCCGCTGGTGACGGAGCCGCTGGTCGCGGCCGTGCCCGAAAGCTGGATCGCCGGCGGCAGGCTCACGCTCTCCGGCGATCGTCTCGCCCCGGAAGCCGTCGTGGGCGCACCTCTGATCCTGTTTCCGCGCCAGAGTGCGCCCGCCTTCCATGACCTCGTGACCGGCTACTACGCCGCCCATGGCGGGCAGGCGCGGATCGCGCAGGAGGCGATCCAGATGCAGACGATCATCAGCCTGGTGTCCGCCGGCATGGGGATCGCGCTGGTGCCCGCCTCGCTGCGCAACCTGGCCCGCAACGGCGTGGCCTATGTCGAGCTGGGTGGCAGCGCACCCGTGCTGGAAACCGGCATTACCTGGCGTACCGGCGATACGACGGCGACCATTGCGCACTTCGTCGGGGTCGCACGCGCCGTCAGCGGCCGGACGGCCTAGCGCCGGCCCCTCGGCACGTCGGGCCGTCCCAACCGTTGTGCCTGTTGCCGGCATCCTGCACAGTCCGCCTCTCCTTCATCCCGGATGAATGGTCATGACAGAGTCCGCCACACCCTCCGGAGCAAGACCCCGGCTCTATCAAACACCGTCATCCTACTATTCGATGATCGCGCGCCTCGCGCTCGCCGAAGGCGGCATCGCCTACGAGCGTGTCTTCGTCGACATCCATTTCCGCCTGAGCCAGCAGCAGCCGGACTATGTGCGGCTCAATCCGGGCATGACCGTGCCGACGCTGGTGCTGGCCGATCGTATCCTGGTCGAGAGTCGCGACATCGCCGAGTATGCACTGGGCCCGGCGCCCGATGCCGAGACGAAAGCCTGGGTCGATCTTCACTTTGGCTATCCGATCGAGGAACTGACCTTCGGCGGGCTGCTGGCCCGCAACCCGCTGGCGCGGATCATGATCCCGAAGCGGCTGGAAGCGGCCCGCCGCCAGCTCCTCGCGCATGCCGCCGCGACGCCCGATCTCGCTTCTCTCTATCAAGCCCGCGCCGCGGTCTTCGCCCGGCGCGTCGCCACCTTCGAACCGGACGCCGTCGTGAAGCTTTCGCAGCGCCGCCGCGCCGAGGCGATCGGCTTCATGGACCGGCTCGAGCAGACGCTGCGCGACGGACGTGCGGTCCTGGTCCCGCCCGCCTACGGGGTCGCCGACATCGTCTGGACCGTGTTCCTCGGCCGCATGGAATTCGCCGGTCTCGGCGCGGAAATCCCGAAGCGGCCGGCGCTCGCACGCTACTGGACCGCCATGCAGGCGCGTCCCAGCTTCCAGGCTGCCGACATATGGACGAAGTTCCACCTCGGCCGGCTGATCGGCGGAATTCTGGGCATCGACAGGCGCTGACCGGGGAGGCCGGATCGGGGTGGCGTCCGGGGGCCCCCCGCGCTAAACCCCGGCCGCCATGATCCTATTCCCCGCGATCGACCTCAAGGACGGCAAGTGCGTGCGCCTGCTCCGCGGCGACATGCAGCGTGCCACCGTGTTCAACGACAGCCCGGCCGCCCAGGCCAAGGCCTTTGCCAATGCCGGCTGCGAGTGGCTGCATCTGGTCGACCTGAATGGCGCGGTCGAGGGCCATCCGGTCAACCGCGCAGCGGTCGAGAGCATCCTGAAGGACGTCGAGGTGCCCACCCAGCTGGGTGGCGGCATCCGCACCATCGAGAGCATCGCTCAGTGGTTCGAGGCCGGCGTGAAGCGGGTGATCCTGGGCACCATCGCCGTCAAGGAGCCGGGCCTGGTGAAGGCCGCCTGCAAGCAGTGGCCGGGCCAGATCGCGGTCGGCATCGACGCCCGCGAGGGAATCGTGGCGGTCGACGGCTGGACCAAGCAGAGCACGGTGCGCGCGCTCGATCTCGCTCTGCGCTTCGAGGATGCCGGCGTCTCGGCCATCATCTACACCGACATCGACCGCGACGGCGCCATGGGCGGCGTCAACGTCGACGCGACGGTGACGCTCGCCCAGCATCTCACCACGCCGGTCATTGCCTCGGGCGGCGTGAGTTCGCTCGACGACCTGCGCGAGCTGAAGCCCACCGAGGAATTCGGCATCGTGGGCGCCATCGTCGGCCGCGCGCTCTATGACGGTCGCGTGACGGTGCCCGACGCGATCCGCGTTCTGAAGGGCGAGTAGCGCCCATGCTCAAGGTCCGCATCATCCCCTGCCTCGACGTCAAGGACGGCCGCGTCGTGAAAGGGGTGCAGTTCGTCGGCCTGCGCGATGCCGGCGACCCGGTCGAGCAGGCGCGCATCTACGACGCCGCCGGCGCCGACGAACTCACCTTCCTCGACATCACGGCGAGCCACGAGAACCGCGATACGATCCTCGACGTCGTCGGCCGCACCGCCGAGCAGTGCTTCATGCCGCTGACGGTGGGCGGCGGCGTGCGCCAGGTCGAGGACATCCGCCGCCTGCTGCTGGCCGGCGCCGACAAGGTCTCGATCAACTCCGCCGCGGTGGCGCGGCCGGACTTCGTGCGCGAAGCGGCAGAGAAATACGGCGACCAGTGCATCGTCGTGGCGATCGACGCGCGCAGCACCGGTCCGGGCAAGTGGGAGGTCTTCACCCATGGCGGCCGCAAGGGCACCGGCCTCGACGCGATCGACTGGGCACGCCGCATGGCCGAGTCGGGCGCGGGCGAGATCCTTCTCACCTCGATGGACCGTGACGGTACCAAGTCGGGTTTCGATCTCGAACTGACCCGCGCGGTGTCGGATGCGGTCCCGGTGCCGGTCGTTGCGTCCGGCGGTGTCGGCACGCTCGATCATCTGGTCGATGGCGTTACGAAGGGCGGCGCTTCGGCCGTGCTCGCTGCATCGATCTTTCACTTCGGCGAATTCACGATCGCACAGGCGAAGGATCATCTCGCGCGCGCTGGCGTGCCGGTACGACAAATCTCGCGCGTGGCATGATTTTGGCGTAAAGTCGCCGCGGCGCCCGTCGAAGAGGCGTAGTCAGATTTGCGATCGCCCATCCCCCCGGGCGGCGGAGTTTCCCGCGGATGGCGAAGAAGAAAAAAGCCAAGAAGGCACCGAGCATCGTGACGGTCGACGAGCATGTTCTCGATCGTCTCTATCTCGTGATCGACAGCCGCAAGGGCGCCGATCCGGAGACCTCCTATACGGCCCGCCTGTTCAGCCGCGGCCGCCAGCAGATCGCCAAGAAGCTGGGCGAGGAGGCCGTCGAGGCGCTGATCGAGGGCATCCGTGGCGACAAGCCCAAGCTGATCGCCGAAAGCGCCGACATGCTCTATCACCTGCTCACGCTTTGGGCGGCGGTTGGCGTAAAGCCGAAGGCGGTATGGGACGAGCTGGCCCGTCGTGAAGGCCTGTCCGGCATCGCCGAGAAGGCCAGCCGGAAACGGTAAGCCGTCCGCCGCTCGTTCGCCTTTCCCCGGATGGAGGCGGACCGAACCTTACCTATACTGGCGAGGCCGCCCTGCACCCGGAGTTCCATCATGTCCGACCAGATGACCGTCGCCTACGACCGCAGCAACGTGTTCGCGCGCATCCTGCGCGGCGAACTTCCGTGCAAGAAAGTGCACGAGGACGATTTCACCCTCGCCTTCCATGACATCGCACCGCTGGCGCCCGTGCATGTGCTCGTGATTCCGAAGGGCGAGTATGTCAGCCAGGCCGACTTCGGCGCCAAGGCGCCGCCGGAGATGATCGTCGGCTTCTGGCGCGCGGTGTCGAAGGTCGCGCGCGATCTCGGCCTCGATCCCGAGGGCTATCGCATCGTGGCCAACCACGGACCCAACGGCGGGCAGCTCGTGTTTCATTTCCACGTTCATATTTTCGGCGGCGGAATCATGGGCCATTCGACGGGCATGCCGAAGCCGGACAAGCCGGCTTGATCGGACGGCGCGCGCTGCTGGGCGCCGGCGCACTCGTACCCGGCGCCGTGTGGGCGCAAACACGGGCACAAACACGGGCGCCGGCACCGGCGCCGCGGTCGCTCACCGAAGGCGGCTGGTACGCGAAGGGCAAGACCAAGACGAGACAGGTCCGCTTCGCCAGCACCGGCGGCGTCACCCTGGCCGGCACCCTGCTGATGCCGCTGTTCAGCGAGATCCAGTACGTGCCGGGAATCGTGCTGGTCGCCGGCAGCGGACCGACCGATCGCGACGGCAACAATCCGCTCGCGCCGGACCGCGTCGACCTCCTGAAGGACATCGCCGAGCTGCTGGCGCGCAACGGCATCGCCTCGCTGCGCTACGACAAGCGCGGCATCGGCCAGTCGACGCAACGGCCGCGCGGCTCGCTGGAAGAGCAGGAGGCGTTCTTCGCCTGGGACAATTTCGTGGGCGACGTCGAGGCCGCTCACGCCGAGCTGCTGCGCCACGACGAGATCAAGCCCTATGCGACGGCATTGCTCGGCCACAGCGAAGGCGGACTTCTGGCGCTGGCCGCCAGTCAGGCGCTTGCCGCGAAGAAGCTGCACGCGCTTGTGCTGGCCGCCACACCCGGCCGCAAGCTCGAGGTCATATTGCGGGCGCAGATCGCACGCGATGCGCCGCCGTCCCTCCGCCCGCCCACCGATCGCGCCATCGCCGCCATTCTCGAAAACGGCCGCGTGCCGAACAACCTGCCGCCCGAACTGCAACTCCTGTTTCCGCTCTATGCCGGGCCTTTCCTGAAGAGCCTGCTGTCGTTCGATCCCGCTGCCGCCCTGGCCGGAAGCCGCACGCCTTGCTTGCTCGTTCAGGGCGGCGCCGACCGCCAGGTCGTGCCGATGGAGGACGTGCAGCCGCTGATCGACGCGCTGCGCACCCGCAACGTGTCGGGCGAAGCGCTGGTGATCCCGCAGGTCAGCCACAATCTCAAGACGGTGAGCAGCCCGACCGATCCGGGGTTCGGCGGTCCGCTCTCCCCCGTGGTCGCCGAGGCGCTGCTCAAGTGGCTGGTGCCGGCGCTCGGCGCTTGATCGACCTGCACGGCCGGCAGATCATCGCGGCGAGGACGGAGGAAGACACATGACCGTGACGGTGCGCCCGGTGACCGAGGCTGTCGGAGCAGAAATATCCGGCGTCGATCTGCGCAACTTCAACGACGAAGAGTTCGCCGCCATCGAACGCGCCTGGTACGCGCATTCGATGATCCTGCTGCGCGGACAGCAGCTCAGCGACGATCACCTGCTGGCCTTCAGCCGCCGCTTCGGCGAACTCGATCCGCCGCCCAACCAGGAGCGCGGCCGCATCAGCCCGCCCGGCTATCCCGACATCTACGTCGTGTCGAACGTGCTCGACACCAAAGGCGACCCGATCGGCGCGCTGGGCGACGGCGAGGCGGTCTGGCACACCGACATGAGCTATCTCGACGTACCGCCCGACGCCTCGATGCTCTACTCGCTGGAAATCCCGCCGACCGGCGGCAACACCTGGTTCACCAGCATGCAGGCGGCCTGCGACGCCCTGCCCGCGAACCTGCGGGCGAAGATCGAGGGGCGCCGGGTCAAGCACGACGGCACCTACAATTCCGGCGGCTTCCTGCGAAAGGGAGTTACGCCGACCGACGATCCGATGGTCGCGCCCGGTGCCTGGCATCCCGCGATCCTGCGCCATCCGGTCAACGGCCGCGCCACGCTCTATCTTGGCCGCCGCCGCAATTCCTACGTCGAGGGCTATTCGAAGGCCGAATCGGACGCGGTGCTGGAGGAGCTGTGGGCGCATGTCACGCAGCCGCGCTTCATCTACCAGCACGTCTGGAAGCTGGGCGACCTCGTGATGTGGGACAATCGCTCGACCATGCATCGCCGTGATCCCTTCGACAAAACGGCGCGGCGCGTCATGCATCGGACCCAGATCAAGGGAACGACGAAGCCGATCGCCTTCGCGGCCTGAAGAATGAAGAAGACATCGGAGGAAACATGCGGCGGCAGAAGAAGTTCTATGCCTGGGGTTACGCCGACGAGCACCTGACGCCGGACGAGATCCGGCCGTGGGAGTCCGAGATCGCCCAGCGCTACGGCCTCTCCGGGTTCGACGTGAAACCGCCGCCGAAGGCGGAGGAGATCGAACTGCGCAAGAGCCGCGTCGACGTGCCCTCGGCGTTGCAGGCGATGGTGCGCACCGACCATCTGACCCGGCTCGAGCACAGCTACGGCAAGGCGGGCTTCGACACGATCCGCATGTTCATGCGGTCCGTGCCCAACCCACCCGACGCGGTGGCTTTCCCGGAAACGGAAGAAGACATCGCGAAGATCCTCGACTGGTGCGGCCGCATCGGCGCCAAGGCGATTCCCTACGGCGGCGGCTCGTCGGTGGTGAAGGGTATCGAGCCCTCGGCCGCCTTCGACAAGGTCGTGACGATCTCGACGCGCCACATGGACAAGGTGCTGGAGGTCGATGCGGTGAGCCAGGCCGCGCGGATACAGGGCGGCATCTACGGGCCCGCGATCGAGGACGCGCTGCGCGACACGCCGTTCACGATGCGCCACTACATGCAGGCCTATCGCTGCTCGACCCTGGGCGGCTGGATCGCCACGCGCTCGGGCGGCCATTACGCCACGCTCTATACCCACATCGACGATTTCGTGGAAAGCACGCGGGTCGTGACGCCCGAAGGCACGCTGGAGACGCGCCGCCTGCCCGGCTCGGGCGCGGGCCCCAGCCCCGACCGCATGTTCATCGGATCCGAGGGTATTCTGGGCATCATCACCGAGGCCTGGGTGCGCCTGCGCAGGAAGCCGACCTTCCGGGCTTCCGCGAGCGTCCGCTTCCGCGACTTCCATGCCGGCGCCGACGCGGTGCGCGACATCACCCAGGCCGGCCTCTATCCCGCCAACTGCCGCCTGCTCGAGGCGCGCGAGGCGCTGCCCGGCATCCCGTGGAACAACGAGGAGGCCGTGCTGGTGCTGGCCTTCGAATCTCCCGACCATCCGCTCGACGCCTGGATGAAGCGCGCGCTCGAAATCTGCGCCGCGCATGGCGGCGTGGCCGACCGGAGCGACGACGACGAGAACGCCCACCGGTCCGGCGCGGCCGGCGCCTGGCGCAACAAGTTCATCCGCGCGCCGCATTATGGCGAGCATGCCGTGGCGCGCGGCATCCTCTCCTCGACCTTCGAGACGTCCATGACCTGGGAGCGCTATCGCGACTTCCACGCGAAGATCACGAAGCTGACGAAGGAGACCATAAAGGCCGTCACGGGCCGCGAGGGCACGGTCACCTGCCGCTTCACCCACGTCTATCCCGACGGGCCGTGCCTCTATTTCACCTTCGGCGGGCTGCTCGATCCGAAGAAGGACGCGCTCCAGCAGTTCATGGAGGTGCTGTCGACCTGCACCGCCGCGACGGTGGAGCATGGCGGCACGACCACGCACCATCACGCGGTCGGCCGTTTCCACCGGCCGTTCTACGACCGGCAGCGGCCCGAACTGTTCGCCCGCGCCCTGCGCGGCGCCAAGCGCGAGCTCGACCCGAAGGGCATGATGAACCCCGGCGTGCTGATCGACCCCTGACCGGGGAGCGTCAGTGCGCCGCCGCGACCGACCGCGGCAGGAAGAAGAGCATGACCAGGACATGGCGCACGAGCAACAGCGCCCCGAGGCCCACGAAGAAGAGACCGGCGGCGATCAGGTAGTCGTCGACCTCGCCGGTGTAGATGATGGTGTTGGGGATCTTGATCAGCTCGATGCAGATCTCGGCCATCAGGCCGATCGAGAGCTGGCCGACGCCGTAATTGTGACAGGCATGGTCGATCGCCGCCTGCCAGTCCTCGTCCCGGCCGCCCAGCAGGCCGAAAATCTCGCGCAGCGTCCGGCGCTCCTCGAGAAGGACGCCCCAGCCGATCATGATGATGCCGATGCCGGTGACGATCTCCATCTCTTCCTTGAGATCGGGCTTGCTCCACAGCGCATGGGAGACTTCGAGCACGCTGATCGTCATGGGAACGCAGATCAGAAGGGAGAGGAGACCGATCGTGAAACGCGACGTGAGAACGAACATGAGCGAACGAAACATGGGATACTCTCTCGGCAGGGCCGGCGGCCAACCGCCGGCCGCGACGACGCGACCCTAGTCGAGCGGCCCGATCGGGAGCAATCTCGCATATTGCGCGCCTACTGAAGTCGACACCGTCAACCACGGCACCGGATCATGATCGACTGGCTCTATTCGCTTCCCGAGACGCTCATCCTGGTGGCCGGTGCGCTCATCATGGCGGGGGCGATCCTCGCTTTGCCGTCGCTGGTGCATCGCCTGCCCTGGCTGCAGACGAGCAACGAGAACAACGACTTCGTGCTGCGCATGCAGGCCACGCTCTTCACCATGACGAGCCTGGTGCTGGCCTTCACCCTGGTCGAGGCGGAGGGCAACTTCCGCAAGGCCGATGCGCTGGTCTCGAACGAGGCGTCGCAGATCAACCGGCTCGACCGGCTGCTCAACCGCTACGGCGACGAGGAGGTGCGCGAGCTGAGGCTCAACCTGCTGCAGTACGCCAAGGCGATCGTCGACGACGAATGGCCCGCGATGCTGCGCGGCGGGCGCAGCGACAAGGTACGGCTGGCCTTCGCGCCGCTGTCGCGGGGCATTTTCGAGATCGAACCCAAGCCCGGACGCGAGACCACGATCTATGCCGAGATCCTGAGGTCTTTCGACTCGATCGCGGAGTCCCGCGACGCGCGCCTCAACGCCGTCTCGCTCTCGCTGCCCACGCCCTACTGGCAGGTGGTGCTGTTCGCGGTGCTGATGCTGCTGTTCATCACGAGCACCATGCAGCGCAGCGCCTTCCGCGCCTATGTGCTTTCCGCCCAGATGGCCGTGATGGGCGCCTTCATCGGCTTCGTCTTCATCATGGACCAACCCTTCAAGGGCCAGACCGCGGTGGACGCCCAGCCGCTGCGGCAGGCGATCGTCCTGATGGAGAATCGTGACCGGTAGCGCCGCCCACTAGGGGGCGTAATGGGTGAACACGAAATCGTACGCTTTGTTGGCGCGCGTGTGACAATCGAAGCAGGTCTTCATCAAGGCCTCGCTGGGATTGGGCTTTCCGCCTTCGAACTGACCGTATCCCCAGCCGCCGGTATCCGCGTAGCTTTTGGAATCCTTGACGCTGACCTGAACGTTCGTGGCCGGTCCGGGCACGAAAGACTGGGCTTGGCCGAAAGCCGCGTTATTCTCATCGGAAGGCACGTACTTCCACGCCACTCTCGCGATGATCGTGCCGTCGGGAAACGGGCGCGTCCCCTCTCGATAGGCTTTCACCGCAATGTCGTTTCCGAGAATGGCGCGGATGTCATTGAGGCTGCCGGCCTCGTGGGCGACGCTGATGACCCGCCAGTCGCGATATCCCTCGGGCAGCCTGACGCCGAAGACCGGTGAGGCCGCATCGTCCGCGCGCCCGGCGGGCGACAAGCATAGCGAGGTGACGACAAACATCGCCGTTGCAACGGCCGCACAATGAGTTGTCCACTTCATGGAACTCTCCCTCAGGCCGCGCCGCGTGTCGGTGGCGCGCCACCCTCATATCACCTGGCCGGCGTCGTACCCAAGAAAGCGCCAGCGCGACCGGTGACGACGGCGTTGGCCGCGAGGGTCGACCGGGCCTCACGCCGCCAGCATCGACCGTGTCTGCGGGCGGCGATAGCTCAGGGCCTCGGCGATGTGGAGACGACGCACGGCGTCGGAGCCGTCGAGGTCGGCGAGCGTACGCGCGACGCGGAGCGTGCGGTGCCAGGCGCGGGCGGAGAGGCCGAGGCGCTCGGCGGCGCGAGCGAGCAGCGCCCTCCCCTCAGCATCGGGTTCGGCGATCGCGGCCAGAAGCGCGCCGTC
Organism: uncultured Rhodospirillaceae bacterium; assembly: GCA_945952105.1. GTDB lineage: Bacteria > Pseudomonadota > Alphaproteobacteria > Reyranellales > Reyranellaceae > Reyranella. The sequence continues at coordinate 53,619 of CAMFGZ010000020.1, forward strand.
TGTGTCGGCGTTGCAGCGCGGCTTCGACCAGTTGCGGGCGCGATCCGCCAGAAGTCCGGCGGCGGGATCGGCTTCGACGGCGGCCAGTTTGCCCTTGGCATCCAGTTTGGCCAGCCGCTCGCGCTGCACGGCGCGGGCGGCGGCGACGCGGGCCGCGACGTCGGCCGAACTTTCGGCCGGCGGCGGCAGAGCGAGATCGGCGGCGGCGACGGCCGGCACGTCGATGGTGAGGTCGATACGGTCGAGCAAGGGTCCCGAGAGCTTGGCCTGGTAGTCGGCGCCACAGCGCGGGCCGCGGGCGCAGGAGCGGGTCGGGTCCATCAGATGGCCGCAGCGGCAGGGATTCATGGCGGCGACGAGCTGGAAGCGCGCCGGATAGGTGACGTGGGCGTTGGCGCGCGCCACGGTCACGCGGCCGCTCTCCAGCGGCTGGCGCAGCGCTTCGAGCGTAGCGCGGTTGAACTCCGGCAGCTCGTCGAGGAACAGTACGCCATGATGGGCGAGCGAGACCTCGCCGGGCTTGACCCGCGTGCCGCCGCCGATCAGCGCCTGAAGCGTCGCCGAATGGTGCGGATCGCGGAAAGCGCGGCGGCGGCTGAGGCGGCCCTCGCCCAGGTCGCCCGCCAGCGAGCGCACCATCGAGGCTTCCAGCGCCTCCTCCGGTTCGAGCGGCGGCAGCAGACCCGGGAGGCGCGCGGCCAGCATCGACTTGCCCGAGCCCGGCGGCCCGATCATCAGCAGATTGTGCCCGCCCGCCGCGGCGATCTCGAGCACGCGCTTGGCGCTTTCCTGGCCCTTGATCTCGGCGAGGTCGGGATAGTGCGCGCGGTCGTCGGCCATCAGCGCCTCGGGCGCCGGCAAAGTCTGCTGGCCGCGCAGATGGTTGATCAGCGCCAGCAGCGAAGGCGCGGCGATGATCGGCGGCCGGTCGGCGCCGTGAGCGGGATCGAAGCCACCCCACGCGGCCTCGCCGCCACAGACCGCCGGGCAGATCACGCCGCGCCCCGCCGCCTGGGCGGCGATCGCCGCCGGCAGGACACCCGGCACGCGGCAGAGCGCGCCGTCGAGCGCCAGCTCCCCCAGCGCGACGAAACCCTCGACGCTCTCACGCGGCAGCACGCCCATCGCGGCCAGGAGACCGAGCGCGATGGGCAGGTCGTAGTGGCTGCCTTCCTTGGCGAGATCGGCCGGCGAGAGATTCACGGTGATGCGTTGCGGCGGCAGCGCCAGCCCCAGCGCCCGGAAGCAGGCCCGCACCCGCTCACGGCTCTCGCCCACCGCCTTGTCGGGCAGCCCGACCACGGTGAAGGCGATGGTGCCCGGCGCCACCAGCACCTGCACGTCGACGGGCAGCACGTCGATACCCTGGAACGCCACCGTCCGAACCTTCGCCTGCATGTCCTGCTCCCGATCCGTCGGGGAACAATTAAAGAACGAATGTACTATAAGTAAAGCACGCTATAGTTGCATATTGCTGTGCGACCGGCCGGTCCCCGGCCTGCCTCGACCCGTGCTAGGTTCCGGCCGCAAACGCGGGAGAGTTTCGTGACGACCAGGCAGAAGATCGACGACCTCAACTTCACGCCGCCGGCGGCGATCACCGACCTAGCCGCCAAGGTGAAGGACTTCGTCAAAGAGAAGATCGTCCCTTACGAGACCGACCCGCGCTGGACGGCGCACGGGCCGACCGACGAGCTGCGGATCGAGATGAACGAGCTGGCCAAGGCGGCCGGCGTGTTCGCCCCGCAGGTGCCGAAGGAATATGGCGGCCAGGCGCTGAGCCAGGTCGGCCGCGCCCATGTCTTCGAGGCGGCCGGCTATTCGATCCTGGGGCCGACGGCGATCCACTGCGCCTCGCCCGACGAGGGCAACATCCACCTGCTCGACGTCGTCGCGCGCCCCGACCAGCGCGAGCATTTCCTGAAACGCATGGCCACGGGCCAGATCCGCTCGATCTTCTGCATGACCGAACCGGGCGGCGCCGGCTCCGACCCCAGCCTGATGACCACGACGGCGCGTCTCGAAGGCAACGAATGGGTGATCAATGGCCGCAAGTGGCTGATCACCGGCGCCGAGGGCGCGCGCTGCGCCATCATCATGGCCCGGAACGAGGGCGGCCCGATGGACGGCCACGCCACCATGTTCATGGCCGACCTGCCCGATCCCGCCATCCGCCTCGAGCGCACGCTCGACACGATGGACTCGAGCTTCACCGGCGGCCACGGCGTGATCGAGATCAAGAACCTGCGCCTGCCGGCCGACGCGGTGCTGGGCGAAATCGGCAAGGGCTTCCGCTATGCCCAGGTTCGCCTCGCCCCGGCGCGTCTCAGCCACTGCATGCGCTGGCTGGGTGCGGCGATGCGCGCGCAGGACATCGCCACGGAATATGCCCGCACCCGCGTCGCCTTCGGCAAGAAGCTCGGCGAGCACCAGGGCGTGTCCTTCATGCTGGCCGACAATCTGATGGACATGAACCAGGCGCGGCTGTCGATCTGGCACACCGCCTGGCTGCTCGACCAGGGCGAGCGCGCCTCGAACGAGAGCTCGATGTCCAAGGTCATCTGCTCGGAGGCCTATTTCCGCGTGGCCGACCGCTGCATGCAGATCCTGGGCGGCCTCGGCATCACGCGCGACACGGTGGTCGAGCGCTTCTTCCGCGACTCCCGCGCCTTCCGCATCTACGATGGCCCGTCCGAGGTCCATCGCTGGGCGCTGGGCGCACGAATCGTTTCGGGAAAGATGTAGGACGGAGACCATGAACGCGACGACTGAAACACTCGCAGCCCGTCGCGACCGCGCCTTCGGCGCCGGCGCCCCCCTCTTCTACAGCACGCCCCTGCACATCGTGCGGGGCCAGGGCGTCGAGCTGTTCGACCCCGAGGGGCGGCGCTACGTCGACATGTACAACAACGTGCCCTGCGTCGGTCACGCCAACGGCCACGTCGCCGAGGCGATGGCGCGCCAGCAGTCGACGCTGAACGTCCACAGCCGCTACCTGCACGAGGGCATCGTCGAGTTCGCCGAGCGGCTCGCGGCGCTGCACGGGCCCGAGATCGAGAGCGTGATCTTCTCCTGCTCCGGCACCGAGGCCAACGAGGTGGCGCTGCGCATGGCGCGGATGGCGACCGGCAAGGCGGGCATCGTCTGCACCAACGCGACCTATCACGGCAACAGCGCGGCGGTCGGCAAGATGACCCGCATCGGCAACGGCCAGAACACGGCCGGCGACGTGCGCGCCATCCCCTTCCCCGAGATGCTGCGCCCGCTGGTGCCCGGGGCGACCGAAGACGAATTGCGCGAGGCCTATCTCGACAGGCTGCGCGAGGCGATCCGCGGCTTCGAGGAGGACGGCACGGGTTTCGCCGGCCTGATCGTCTGCTCGATCTTCGCCAACGAAGGCCTGCCCGACGTGCCGCGCGGCTTCATGGCACGCGCCGCCGAGATCGTGCGCGAAGCGGGCGGGCTGGTGATCGCCGACGAGGTCCAGGCCGGCTACTGCCGCAGTGGCGTCTGGTGGGGCTACGACGTGCTGGGCTTCAGGCCCGACATCGTCGTCACCGGCAAGCCGATGGGCAACGGCCTGCCGCTGGCCGCCACCGCCGCGAGCCGCAGGCTGGTCGAGACCTTCCGGATGGCGACCCGCTACTTCAACACCTTCGCGTCGAGCCCCCTGCAGGCAGCGGTCGGCATGGCGGTGATCGACGTCATCGAGCGCGAGAATCTGCGCGAGAACGTCGCCACCGTGGGCGCGTTCCTGAAGTCGGCGCTGGTCGAGCGCAAAGGCCGCTTCGCGTCGATCCTCGACGTGCGCGGCCATGGGCTGTTCATCGGCGTCGAGATCGCGAAGACCGACGGCCCGCGCGAGCCCGACATGGACAAGGCGGTCGACGTCATCAACCGCCTCAAGGACCGCGGCTTCCTCACGAGCAATGCCGGCGCCTACAAGAACGTCGTGAAGATCCGGCCGCCGCTGGTCTTCCAGAAGAGCCATGCCGAGGAATTTCTGACCGCCTTCGACGCGACGATGGCGGAAGTGGACGGGTGAGTTCGCATTGACCGGCTCGATGGACAACGAGACCGTCGATCGCACTTTCGCGCCGGCCGCGCGCACGGCGCTGGCCGCCTTTCCGATCGAGGCTCGAGATCTCAAGCTGGTGTCGCTCTCCGAGAACGTGACGTTCAGGGTGACCGACGCTCGCGACGGAAGGAACTATGTCTTCCGCCTGCACCGGCCGGGCTATCACTCCCTGCACGAGCTGGTCTCCGAGCGCGCCTGGATCCGCGCGCTGGCCGAGGCCGGCATCGACGTCCCCCAAGCGGTGCTGACGCGCGACGGGCAGGACTATGTCCCCGTGACGATCCCGGCCACCGGCGAACAGCGCTTCGCCGGCATGGCGAGCTGGACCGAGGGCCGCCTTCTCTCCGATGTGCTGGCCGAGACCGCCGACCAGACGCGCGTCGAAGCGTCGTTCACCCAGCTCGGTGCCATCACCGCGGCCATGCACAACCAGGCCAGCGCCTGGCAACCGCCGCCGGGCTTCAGCCGGCACGCGCTCGACAGTGACGGTCTGATGGGAACGGCGCCGCACTGGGGCGAGTTCTGGGAGCATCGCTCGCTGACGGCGGGCGAGCGCAGCCTCCTGCTCGATGTCCGGCAGCGCATGCACGACCTGCTGAGCCGCCTCAGCCGCGAGCCGGACGCCTACAGCGTGATCCATGCCGACATGCATCCCGGCAACATCGTGGTCGACGGCGACCGGCTCACCGTCATCGACTTCGACGACGCGGGCTACGGCTGGCATCAATACGATATCGCCACGGCCCTCACGCACTGGCAGACCAAGCCCAATGCGGCCGAGATCGAGCGCGCCTTCCTCGCCGGCTATCGCGCCAACCGCCCCGTCTCCGACGAAGCTTTGAGCCTGATCCCGCAGTTCCGACTGATCCGCTGGATGGCGACCATCGGCTGGTTCCACCAACGCCCCGAGCTCAACCGCCCGTCCTCGGTGTTCGAGGAGCGCAAGGTCTGGGTCCTCGAACAGTGCAGGGCGCTACAGCGCTTACGGTGAGGTCTTACGGATGCTGACAGTCGTTGGGATCTTCCCAAGGATCGATCAGGCCGACACCCGTTGCGGCAAAGTCACGGACATTCCGCGAAACCACCGTAAGGCCATGGATCAAGCCGGTCGCAGCGATCAGCGCATCCCGCTCGCTCCTCGGATCCGGCATGTGCAGGCGAGCACATTGTTGAGCGACGGGAAGATCAATCGGCAGGACTCGACCTTCGAACTCTCTCAGGACCTGCCCCTGCAGCCAGCGGCGCAGGATTGCACCTTGTGACGGGTCGCGGCGTTCAGCCAAGAGCACACCAAGTTCGAGCTCCATCGCGGTGATAACCGAGATGTAGACCGTTGAAGATCCAACCGAAGCGGCCCAGCGCGCGACGTTGGCGTCCGCTTTGCCCGATCGAACCTTGCGAAGCTCCGAGACGACGTTGGTGTCGAGCAGGAACATCAGCCGAGATCAGGTGGCGTGAACACGATGTTGCTGCGGGGCGGTTCGAACTCCACGTCCTCGTCCATCGCCAGAGCATCGACGATGCTGCGGCCGTTGCCGGCCAGCCGGCGATATTCCTCGATCGACAGCAACACGTGGGCGGGACGCCCCCGATCGGTGATGAAAACAGGACCCGTATCGGCAGCCTTCTTGGCCCGGCTTGTGTCCTGATTGAATTCCCTGCTGGTGAGAGTCGTGACGGTCATGCAAGCCTCCACGAACCAAATGTATCCACGTTTATACATTTATGGTCGAGAGGCCGCAATACGAGGCCGCGCCCGATTTTTCTGCCGTCTAGCTCTGCAGATGACACGCGACGGCTCTTCCATCGTCCATCTGCTTCAGCGGTGGATCGACGGCCTTGCAGACGTCCATCGCCCGGGGACAGCGCGTGTGGAAGCGGCAGCCGGACGGTGGGCGCATGGCGCTGGGGATTTCGCCCGCGATGATGTCGGCGCCACGCGCGGCCTCCAGCTCGGGATCGGCGATCGGCACGGCGGCCAGCAGCGCCTGCGTATAGGGATGCAGCGGGTCCTTGTAGAGCTGCTCGCGCGTGGCGATCTCGGCGATGCGACCGAGATACATGACGGCGATGCGGTCGCTGATGTGGCGCACGACGCTGAGATCGTGAGCGATGAAGATGTAGGTGAGGCCGAGTCGCTCCTGCAGCTCCATGAACAGGTTCACCACCTGCGCCTGGATCGACACGTCGAGCGCCGACACCGGCTCGTCGCAGATCAGCAGCGTGGGTTCCAGCGCGAGCGCGCGGGCGATGCCGATGCGCTGGCGCTGGCCGCCGGAGAATTCGTGCGGATAGCGCTCGGCCATGTCGGGCAGGAGGCCGACCATCCGCAGGAGATCGGCGACGCGGGTGCGGTACTTGTCCTGATCGGATGCCAGACCATGGACGACCAGCGGCTCGCCCACGATGTCGGCCACCTTCATGCGCGGGTTCAGCGAGCCGTAGGGGTCCTGATAGACCATCTGCATGCGCCGCCGGATCGGCCGCATGCGCTTGCGGTCGTGGCGCGTGATGTCTTCGCCCTCGAACTCGATCTTGCCTTCGGTGATGTCGAGCATGCGCAGGATGGCAAGGCCGGTCGTCGACTTGCCGCAGCCCGATTCGCCGACCAGCCCCAGCGTCTCGCCGCGCGCCACGCTGAAGCTCACGCCATCGACCGCCTTCACCGTGCCGACCTGCTTGCGCAGGATCGCGCCCGCCGTGATCGGGAAATGGATTTTCAGGCCCTCTACCTTGAGGACGGGATCAGGCGGCGAGGCGGTCATGGAAGAAACACGCTGAGAAATGGTTGGGGGCGCTCTCGACCAACGGCGGCCGCTCGACGCGGCAACGGTCTGTCGCCTGCTTGCAGCGCGGGGCGAAGGCGCAGCCCGGCGGCAAGGTCGCGAGATCGGGCGGCTGGCCCTCGATTGGCACCAGCGGCCGGTCGGTGTCGCCGTCGAGGCGCGGCACAGAGGCCATGAGCCCCCGCGTATAGGGATGGCGCGGCGTCTTGTAGAGCTGGCGCGCCGGCGCGGTCTCGACGATGCGGCCGCCATACATCACCACCACCCGGTCGGCGTAGCGCGCCACGACGCCCAGATCGTGCGTGATCAGGATCATCGCGGAGTTGGCCTCGCGCGTCAGTTCCTTGAGCAGCGCCAGGATCTGCGCCTGCACCGTGACGTCGAGCGCCGTCGTCGGCTCGTCGGCGATGATGAGCTGCGGCTGACAGGCCAGCGCCATGGCGATCATCACGCGCTGGCGCATGCCGCCGGAATACTGGTGCGGATAGGACGACAGGCGACTGCGCCCGTCGGGGATGCGCACCTTGCCCAGAAGCTCGGCGGCCTTGTCGAGCGCCTTCGCCCACACCGTCTTCCGATGCAGGTTGATCGGCTCGCCGACCTGCATGCCGACGGTGAGCGCGGGATTGAGCGAGCTCATCGGCTCCTGGAAGATCATGGCGATGCGGTCGCCGCGAATGGCGCGGATGCCGGCATCGTCGAGCTTCAGCAGGTCGCGGCCCTCGAAGAGGATCTCGCCCTCCTCGATGCGGCCCGGCGGATCGGGGATCAGGCGCAGGATCGAGAGCGCGGTCACGCTCTTGCCCGAGCCCGATTCGCCCACGATCGCCAGCGTCTCGCCGGCAGCGACATCGAACGACACGCCGTCGACCGCCCGCACCGTGCCGCGCTCGGTGCGGAAGCGCGTCGACAGGTTACGGACGCTGAGAAGCGGAGCGGTCATGGGCTGGGGGCGCGCCACTCCAGTGGCGCGTCATGCGTTGGAGAGAAGAAGACCGCGCCACTGGAGTGGCGCGCCCCCGGCAACGACATCACTTGCCCATCTTCTTCTTGAGTTCCTGGTCGACCCACATGCGGGCATAGATCGGGCCGGGACGCACCGCGCCGGCGCGCAGCTCGCCGTTGTAGCCCTTCACCCACGGCCACCACGCCGTATAGATGTAGGGAGTCGGCAGCCAGATGTACGGCGTCTTCTCGAGGATCTCCTTGGTGAGCTCCTTGATCATGACCTGGCGCTTGGCCTCGTCGCGTTCGAGGTACATGTCGGCCACCTTCTTGTCGAAGGCGGGGTCCGAATACTGCGACGGGTTCCACACTTCCTTGGTGACGAAGCTCTTGCGGATCGTCGTCGTCGGGTTGGTGTGGCCGTTGTTCATGAAGTAGCCGGGCGCGTTGGTCTTGGTCGTCATCGCCGACAGAAAAGCCGCGTATTCCATCGGCTGGATCTCGAGCTTGACGCCCACCGCCTCGAGATAGGCGGAGACCAGCGGCAACAGGTCCATGTGGTCGGGATTGCAGGAACAGACCTGGACCTTGAAGCTGAAGCCCTTGGGATAGCCCGCTTCGGCCAGCAGCTTCTTCGCCTTGTCGGGGTTGAAGGTGTAGAGCTCCCGCACCGATTCCGGCATGGCTTCCAGCGGCTCATAGTAGCCGAGATAGTCGGGATGCTGCGGATAGGCGAACAGCTCGGCGTTGCCGCCGTAATAGGCCTTCACGATCTCCTGCTTGTTCACCGCCATGTTCAGCGCCCGGCGGACGCGGATGTCGTCGAACGGCTTGGTGTCGACGCGCATGGCCAGGAACTGGCCGCTCATGCCGAGCCAGCGCGACCATTTGAGCTGCGGGGTCGACTTCTTGAGGTCGTCGGCGGCGCTCCAGCGGATGTTCTCCAGCAGGTCGAGCTTGGCGGTGCGCAGCGCCGTCAGGTAGGTCGCCTCGTCCTTGATCGTGCGATACACGACCTTGTCGAGGAACGGCAGCTTGTACTCGACGCCGTCGATCTTTTCCTTGTCCCAGTAGATCGGGTTCTTGGAATAGGTGTTGGAGCTGCCCTGGACGAAGTCGCTCAGCATGAACGGGCCGGTGCCGTTCACGTTCTTCCAGTTGGTGGCGCCGGCATCGGCGACCTCCTTCGGGGTTATGGTCGAGTAGTAACCCCAGCCGAAGCGGTAGTCCCACTCGGCGTTGAAGTACTTGAAGGTGAAGACGACGGTGTACTTGCCGGTCGCCTCGACTTTCTCGACGTGATCGAAGTAGCCCGCGATCTTCTTGGGGCTGTTGGCGAGGCGGTTGAAGGCGAAGACGACATCCTCCGCGGTCAGCTCACGCTCCTTCATGACGCCCGGCTTCTCCGGGAACATCACGCCCTTGCGCAGGTCGATCGTGAGCTTGAGAGGGTTCTCGCTCCACACCCACTTCTCCGCGAGTTCGCCGCGGATCGCGTCCGAGGGCAGCCAGGCATCGGCATAGAACGGATACTTGCCGCCGTTGCGCTTGCTCTGGGACAGGTCGGCGGCGAAGAGCTGTTCGTAGAACTGGCCGGTATCGTGGTTCAGCTTCCAGTTCCAATCGGCCGGATCGAAGGACAGTGCCGACAGCGTCACATAGACGGTGCCGACTTCGAGCGTGCCGCCATACTGCGGCTTCTCGGCCTGAGCCTGCGCACCGCCGGTGGCGAGCGCGAGGCCCAGCGCACCGGAGAGGAGCTCCGCGGCCCACTTCTTCATCTTCATCGTCGTTTCCTCCTCGTGTTTCTTTCCGTCTTCTTATCCGTCAGCGTGAGCCCCGCATGCGCGGATCGAGAAGATCGCGCAGGGCGTCGCCGAACATGTTGGTGGCGTAGACCACGACCGTAAGGCAGAGGCCGGGCGCGAGCGCGAGCCACGGCCCCTGCAGCATGAAGGTCCGGCCGCTGCCGGAGAGCAGACCACCCCAGGTCGGCGCCGGCGGCGGCACGCCGAGGCCGAGGAAGGACAGGCCCGATTCGGCCAGGATCACGGTGCCGACGCGTGTCGTGAACAGCACGATCACGGGCGCCATGACGTTGGGCAGGATGTGCCGCCACAGGATGCGGAAGGTCGAGGCACCGGTCGATTGCGCGGCGTGGACGTACATGTTCTCGCGCACCGATACGACCGCGCCGCGGATGATGCGCGAACCTGCGATGCCGAGTAGCAGGCCGAGCGTCACGATGATCTGCGGCATGCCCGGCCCGACCACCGACACGACGACGATCAGGATGATCAGATCCGGGAAGCTCATCCAGGCATCGACGAAGCGCTGCAGCACGAGGTCGAACTTGCCGCCGAGATAGCCAGAGACGATGCCGAGGAAGACCGAAATGGCTGTGGCGATGCCGGCGGCGCAGAAGCCGATGATGACCGAGAGCTGGGCGCCGTAGAGGCAGCGCGAGAGCATGTCGCGTCCGAGATTGTCGGTGCCGAACGGGAAGGCCCAGGAGGGCGGCTTCAGCCGGTTGAGCGGCGAGATCTGGTTCATGCCGTAGGGCGCCAGCACGTCGGCGAAGATCCCGCAGAACAGGAACAGGATGAACACGACGGCGCCCGCCGCGCCCAGCGGCTTCTCGCGAAAGAGACGGCCGATGAAGTGCAGCACCGGACCGCGCTTGCGGCGCGGTGCGGCGGCGACGCCGGTTTCCGCCACGGTGGCCATCAGCGGTACCTCACCTTGGGATCGAGCAGGCCGTAGCTCAGATCGACCAGCAGGTTGATGCACATCACCGCGACGCCCACGATCAGGAACACGCCGGTGATGACGGGATAGTCGCGCTGGCTGACCGCATCGAGCAGCAGCAGGCCCATGCCGGGGATGACGAAGATCTGCTCCATGATCACCGCACCGCCGATCAGCAGCGGCGCCTGCAGCCCGATCAGCGTCACCACGGGGATCAGCGCATTACGCAGCGCATGCCGCGCCACGACGAGCTTCTCGCCCAGTCCCTTGGCCCAGGCGGTGCGGATGAAGTCCTGGCGCAGCACCTCGAGCATCATGGTGCGCGTCAGGCGCATGGTGATGGCCGAGAGCGCGCAGCCCAGGATGATCGACGGGATGATCATCTGGCTGAGATTGCCCCAGGGGTCCTTCGAGAAGGGCACGAACTGGATGGGCGGCGACCAGCCCCACCAGATCGACGGGAAGACCATCACCATCGTGCCCAGCCAGAAGCTCGGCACCGCGAGCATCAGGATCGAGAAGGAGCGCGCCACATAGTCGCCCGGCGTGTCCTGGCGGATCGCCGAATAGACGCCGATGGGAATGGCCACCGAGAGGCCGACGATCAGCGCCATCAGACCGAGCTCGAAGGTGACGGGCAGGCGCTGCAGGAGCTGTTCGCTGACCGGCGTGCTCTGCCAGAGCGAGCGGCCGAAATCGCCATGGAACAGGATGGCGCCCATCCAGCGGCCGTACTGGACCCACATCGGCTGATCCAGGCCCAACGCCTTCTCGAGCTGCTCGCGCCCCATCTTCGAGGCGCCGATGTCGTTCTGGCTCAGCATCAGGTCGATGACGTCGCCGGGGATCATGCGCACCGTCACGAACACGATGAGACTGGCGAAGAAGAGCGTCGGAATGAGCGCCAGGACGCGGCGCACGATATAGGCCTGCATCAACCCTTCCCTTCGGCGGCGATCACCGCCGGATCGACCGGTTCGGCATAGAGGCGGGCCACGTCCGCCGCGCGACATTCGAGGACGCGGCGCGCGTTGATCGAGCGCTTGTCCGTCACCTCGCCGGCTTCGGGCGAAGGCGGGGCGTCGAGCGGCAGCAAGCGCGCCACGCGCGTACTCGATCCGCCCGGGCGCGCGTTGAAGGCGGCCAGCAGGCGCGCCAGCGACGGACGCCATGCCTCGATGCCACCGGCCTCGCGGCAGGCCGTCTCGTCGAGCCAGACCAACGCACCGAGCCAGGGCCGATCGGGGGCCGCGATCACGAGGTCGCGCACATAGGGCTGCAGCGCGTCGATGAGCTGCGTGCGCAGGGTGGTGGCGCGCACCCAGGTGCCCGACGCCAGCTTGAATTCCTCCGAAAGACGGCCGGCGAACTGGATGCCGGCTTCGGGCCGGCTTTCGTCGACCCAGCGCGCGGCGTCGCCGGTCCGGAAATAGCCTTCCTCGTCGAAGGCCTCCCGGTTCGCCGCGTCGTTGCGATGGTAGCCCGGCATGACGTTCGGGCCCTTCACGCGCAGCTCGTAGCGGTCGCCCGCGGGGACCAGCTTGGCCAGCATGCCGGGCTGCGGCAGGCCGAGAAGCCCGGCCCGGTCGACGTTCCAGTAGACCATGAGCCCGGTGCTTGTGGTCTCGGTCATGCCCCAGCCGCAGCCGAATGGCAGGCGCTCGCCCAGCTGTTCGGTCGCCGCGCCTTGCAGCCGGTCGAAGCTCTCCTGCGGCAGCAGCGCGCCGCCATAGCCGAGGCCGCGCATGTTCTTGAAGAATTTGGCGCGCAGGTCGGCATCGCGCTCCAGCGCTTCGAGCAGCATCGGATAGGCGGCCGGCACGGTGCCGAAGCCCGAGGGCGACAGCTCGCGCAGATTGTCCAGCGTCTCCTGGAAACGGCCCGGAATCGGCCGGCCGCCGTCGATATGGAGAGAGCCCGCGACGCGGATGATGCTGTTCAGGTTGGCGTTGCCGCCCCAGGTGTGATGCCAGGGCAGCCAGTCGAGCGAGACGGCAATGCGGCTATCGTCGAGCGGCTCGCCGACGGCGCGGATCATTTCCGAGCCGGCAGCGAGATTGCCGTGGGTGTTGAGCACGCCCTTGGCCATGCCCGTGGAGCCGGAGGTGAACAGGATCTTGGCCGGCGTGTCGGTGGTGATGTGCTGGCGCCGCTCGACGACGGCGGCATCGACCGAGCAGGCGGCGAGTGCGCCGAACGCGAGGCCGCGGCCGCCATCCACCGTTACGATACGGGCGCCGGCCTTCCCGGCGCGGTCCAGCGCGGCGGCGTAGAGCTTCGAGTCCTGGGCGAAAACCAGGGCCGGCTCGACGAGGCCCATTGCATGGTCGAAGCGGGCGAAATCGCCGGCCAGCGAATAATTCGGCGAGATCGGCGCCACCAGTACGCCCGCGCGCAGGGCGCCGAACAGGAAGAGCGCGTTTTCCAGGCTGTTGTCCGACAGGATCGCGACCGGCTTGCCGCCGGGCCCGAACCCCTGTGCGATCAGCCACGAGGCAACGGCGCCGGTCTTCGTCCAGGATTCGGCATAGGTGAGGCGTTGCCACGCGCGGTCCGGCCCGCGGCGCTCCGCCAGAAACGTGACATCCGGCCGTCGCATGGCGGCCCGTTCGAGCCAGTCGATCGTAAGCGGCAGGTCGGCCGGCAGCGAACGCCCGGAGGAAAGGATCAATGTGCCGTCAGCGCGCCGTTCGACAGAGACCGTCGGCTTCGGCCGGTTGAGCGCGCGCATGGGTGCCACATGGCTCACCCTGTCCATCCTCCCGCAAAGACGCTTCCTCGGTCATCCGTTCGAGCGGACGATCCTGTTGGCGACAAGCTGCCGGGATTGCAGGCGCACTGTCAAATGAAACGAAGAACATGAAGATGATCGCCGCCGATCGGCGATCGATGTGCCGCCTCAGGGAATGCCCAGCAGCTTCTTCAATGCCGTCGCAATCCGCTCCGTGCTGTAGGCCGAAGGGTGCCCGTCATGAGGGATCATCAGCCGCGCGGCCGTCTCGCCCTGGGTCGCGTCGGCGACGCTCAGCATCGGCGCGCCGAGCTGGCGCAGCTTCACGAGCGTCGCGACCAGCAGTGGCTGCTCGACCTTGGAATCGCCGTAGCGGTTCTGCGTGCTTTCGTCGGGCCAGGAATAGATGATGACGAGCGGCGCATCGAACTTCGCCCGGGCCTCGGCCTGCAGCTTCGCCATCATCGCCAGGAACAGTTCGATCTGCTGCTCCTGGCGCTGCTTCTGGCCGATCGCCTCGATGAAGGCGAAGTGCTCGCCCAGCAGATAGTGCAGGCCGGCCAGCGGATCGCGCCAGCGATGCTCGTTGAACGTGCCGGTGAAGCGCAGCTTGCCGTCGTCGAGGACGTAGCGCGGCGAGGAGCCCAACCAGGACCCGTCGCCCGTGACGCGCTGCAGATGGGCCGGGATGATCCAGGTCACCACCGCCTTCACCTTCCGGTCCTTGTAGCGGTCGTAGAGCCCCGCCTCGAAGGCGCGGACGAGATGGTTCGGCCCGTAGCCGGGCACGCCGAGATTGACGGTGCGCGCGGGAGGCGCGTTCAGCCTGGTGAACTGGGAGGCCACCGTCTCGTCGTCGGCCAGGCCCTGCCCGAAGACGAAGGAATCGCCGATGAAGAGATAGGTGTCGGATGCAGGCGGCGCCGCCGGCGTCACGCGCGCGGCTGCGTCATTGAAATGATAGGTCTGGCGATAGACGAGTTCGTCGCCCCAGGTCGCGGTGGCGATGACCTCGCTGTCAGGCTTGGGCCGGAAACCCAGGATCGGATCGGGCGGCGGCCACCATTGCGGGATCGTGCGGGTCACGACCCCCATGTTCACCGCCTTGGGCGACAGGAAGCCGGCGAAGAGGTCGAGCCCCACGAGGCTGAGTGCCAATGCCGTCGCCAGCAGCGCACCGCTGCGCCAGCGATTGCCCCGGAACGCCACGACACCCGCGATGCCCAGCACGGCTGCGGCCACACAGGCCCACAGCGCGGATCGCAGGGCGAGCCCGGTCGCGAGGACGACGAGCAGGAAGGCGCCTAGAAGCCAGAAATTGCGAAACCTGCCGGCCATTGACCTGATGCGGTTCTATTCGGATAGGCTGGGGTGTAGGCGTTCGAAAGGGAAAACTCAATGAGCGGACAGTTGCCGCTGCAGGGCCTCCGGGTCCTCGACCTCGCGAGCTTCATCGCCGGACCGGTGGCCACGACGGTGATGGGCGACTATGGCGCGGAGGTCATCAAGATCGAGCCGCCGGGCGAAGGCGACCCGCAGCGCAAGCTGGGACAGGCCCATTCGATCCCGCAGCACCCGGTCAACTTCTGCTGGCACATGACCAACCGCAACAAGCGCTCGGTGGTGCTGGACCTCAAGAACGACGAGGGACGCGCTGCGTTCGACCGGCTGGTGAAGACCGCCGACGTGATGGTGGTGAACTTCCCGCTGAAGGTCCGCGCTCGGCTCAGAATGCGCTACTCGGACGTGGCGCCGCTCAACCCGCGGCTGATCTACGCCTCGATGACCGGCTACGGCGAGGCCGGGCCCGACGCCGAGCAGCCGGGCTTCGATTCGACCGCCTTCTTCGCGCGTTCCGGCCTGCTCGACGGCCTCACCTACGAAGGCGGGCCGCCGGCCTTCTCGCTGCCGGCGCAGGGCGACCAGATGGCCGGCATGAACCTGTTCGCCGCCATCTCGATGGCGCTTCTCCATCGCGAGCGCACCGGCGAGGGCAGCGAGGTCGGCACGTCGCTGCATGCCAGCGGCCTGTGGTCCAACGCGATCCTCGCGCAGGGGGCCCTGCTTGGCTCCTTCGTGGCGCCGCGACCGCCGCGCACCAAGCCGCGCAGCGCGCTCGCCAATCAGTACCGCACCTCCGACGGGCGCTGGATCCAGCTCACCATCGTGCGCGAGGACAAGCTCTGGCCCGAACTCTGCCAGGCGATCGAGCGCACCGACCTGATGGACGATCCGCGCTTCGAGACGACCGAGAAACGGCGCGCGCACGCCACCGAGCTCGCCGCGATCCTCGATCCGGTGTTTGCCGGGCGGCCGTGGCCCGAATGGAAGGAACGCCTGCGCCGCCACGAGATCACCTTCGGGCTTCTGGGCATCCTTCGCGACGTTCCCGACGACGAGCAGGCCGTCGCCAACGGCGCGGTCGTGGGCACGAGCCAGGAGGACATGCCGCGCACCATCTCCGCGCCGATCCGCATGTCCTTCGCATCACGACCCGTGACCGCAGGACCGGGACCCGGTTTCGGCGAGCATACGAACGAGATCCTGGGCGAGCTGGGCTACAGTACCGCCGAGATCGGCAAACTGCGGGAGGCGGGAGCGATCGGCTGACCGGATCGCGAAGGCTCAAGTGACGGGGCGCTTGGCGAGCTTGCGGGCAAGCGTGCGGCGATGCAGCCCGAGGCGGCGCGCGGTTTCCGACACGTTGAATTCCGTCTCTACCAGCACCTCGTGGATGCGCTCCCATTCGAGCGTCTTCAGAGACGTCGGCCGGGTGCCCAGCGGCACCGCGGCATCGCCGCCGACGCGCCCGAACGCCGCCTCGATATCATCGGCATTGGAGGGCTTGGCGAGGTAGTGGCAGGCGCCGAGCTTGATCGCCTCGACGGCGGTCGAGATGCTCGCAAACCCTGTCAGCACCACGATGCGCATGGCCGGATCGAGCGCGGCGAGGCGGCGCACGCAATGCAGGCCGGAATCGCCGCCGAGCTTGAGGTCGACGATCGCGAAGCCCGGCATGAAGTCCGCCAAAGCCTTCTCCAGCGCCTCCGACGTCGCGCAGGCGCGCACGTCGTAATCACGCCGCTCGAAAGAGCGGCGGATCGCACGCGCGAAGGCCGGATCGTCGTCGACGATCAACAGGCGCGGCCTATCCGACATGCGGAGCCTCCAGCGCGAGGCGGGCGAGGGGCAGGCGCACGACGACGCGCGCGCCGCCCCCCCGCGCGGTTCTCCAGCGCGACCTCGCCGCCCAGTTTGCGCACCACGTTGACCAGCAGGAACAGGCCGAGCCCCGAGCCCGGCCGGGCTTTCGTCGTCTGGTAGGGCTTGCCGAACTGCGCGAGGATCCGCGCGGCAAAGCCCGGGCCGCGATCCTCGACCGTCAGCACCGCCTCGTCGCCCTGCCGGTCGAGGGCGATGGACATCCAGTCCGGCGATGCCTCGAGTGCATTGTCGAACACGTTGGCGATGCCCTGTCCCAGCACCACGTCGGTTGCGATCGCACGGTCGGGCGAGAAGCGGTTCTCGTAGTGCAGCGAGGGCGGCCAGCGACTGGTCCGCCAGTCCTCGACGAGCCCGTCGAAGAAGCGGACGACGGTCGTGGGACCGGCGCCCTCGCCACGCATCTCGCCCGACGAGGTGAGAATCTTGGAAACGATCTCCTTGCAGCGAAGGAGCTGGTCCTCCATCGCGTCGAGGTCTTCGGCGAGATCGGAATCGGTGCGCAGTGCGGGCATCTTCTGCCAGTCGTTCAGGATCACCGAGAGGGTGCCGAGCGGTGTGCCCAGCTCATGGGCGGCGCCCGAGGCGAGCAGCCCCATGCGCACGACGAGCTCCTCCTCCACCGAGCGCTGGCGCAACGCGGCAAGATGCGCGTCGCGTTCCCGCAGGTTCCGGCTGATGCGGGTGACGAAGAACACGATCAGCCCCGCCGCCAGAACGTAGGCGATGAACATGCCTTGCAGATGGAGATTGAAGAGATCGCCGTCATGACGATGCGGCAGGTCGAGTGGACGGCTGAACAGGGCGAGCCCGACGAAGCAGGCGGTCGTCACACCGACCAGGATCCATGCCGCCCTTGCCTCCAGCAGCACCGCGGCCAAGATGACCTGGAGCAGGTAAAGCGACACGAAGGGATTGGATGCGCCGCCGCTCAGGTAGAGCTGCGTGGTGAGCGCCGCGACGTCGAGCGACAATTCGAGCAGCAGCGCGCCGCCCGTGGTCGCCGCGCCGGTGCGATGACGCAGCAGGCTGATGCCGTTCAGCACGACGAGGAACAGCACGACTGCCAGCATCGACGAGAGCGGCAGGGCCACATGCAACACGAACTGCACGAAGGCGATGGTCCCGACCTGCCCCAGCACCGCAATCCAGCGAAGCTGGATCAGCAGCAGCAGGTTCTTTCGATTTGCCGTGTCCTGCGCGGAAATCTTCGCGCTCCTTCCGGGGTCCCGTCACTTCGACAGGAACACGTACAGCAGCGGCAGCCAAACGAAAGTGGTCGTCGCGAGACCCTTCACCGTCTGGTAGGCGATCCAGAGCCAGAAGTAGCGACGAATCCACGTCGCGAACCGGCTGCGACGCGTGGTCGCCGGTGCGGATTCGGCACCCGAAGCCGAGGCAAGGTTCATGGCCGCGCCGGACGCGACGTGCCCGCGGCACGGTTGGCTTCGTCGACGCGGCGCATGTAGTCCTCGGTCTTGGCCCGCACCAGCTCGCGATGGGGCGCCACGGCGGTTTCGCGGTAGACGTGGCGACCTGCGCCCATCAGACCCAGCACCACGACCATGAGACCACAGATGGACACGAAGCTTCCGCCGATCCGCGCGGCCGGGCGGCGCGTCTCGACGAACATCAGCAGGGTCATCCAGATCGAAACGAGGATGGCCACGCCGAAGATCGCCATCATCGTTGCGGGCGTGCCCTGGGTCGCCGGCAGGGTCAGCAGCGCGATCGGTCCGACGAGGAATTGTCCGACGGTGGGCCACAGCGCCCAGCGGTAACCCGTGCGCACCAGCTCGTCGCGCCGCCAGCCTGTCTCCGCCAGCGAAGCCTCGCTGCGACGGCGGAACAGCCAGACCATCAGCAATCCCGTCATCGCCGGACAGGCCAAGAGGAAGTGGGCGTAGCGCGGCAGCACGTTGGGCAGCAGCAGCGCCGAAAAGAAGCCCTGCACCGCCCCCCACTTCTCCGGAAACAGCATCAGGTTCACGTTGGTGAGGAAGATCAGCGGGATGAACAGGAAGATCAGGCAGGACGCTGCTCCCAAACCGATGTGGAGCCACTTGCGCTTCTCCATCGCGTGCCACAGGTACTTGTGCGCGTAGGTCAGCAGGAAGGCCACGATCACCAGTGGAATGATCGAGATCCAGAACGTGCCGGTGAGGGCATTCGCCGTGTAGAAGTAGACCGTGTACAGCGTGTTGATGGCGAGCAGCGGCCCGACGCCCAGCACGACCGCGATGCTCTTGTTCGCGGTGATCGTGGAGGCGACTTCGTAGGCCAGGCGGTCGTAGCGGCGCTCCTTCAGGCCCTTGATCTCGTACCAGACCGAGATCAGCGCACCGCCCACCATGAAGTTCACGAAGGCGATGTGCAGGAGGAAGAAGAACACCAGCGCCAAGACCAGCAGGGGCTCGGGCGCCGGCATGGGCAGCGGGATGTCGCGCGGTATGGGGACCTGGTTCACGGGCGTACTCCCTTCGCCGGTGTCGTCGCTCCATCGGCGAGTTTGGCCTCGCCCGCGGCACGGATGGCGATCCCCGCCTGCTGTGCGCCCAGTACCGCGGTCCTGTTGCCCTGCAGCTGCTCGAGATAGGCGGCAAGGAAGCCCAACTCGTCCTTGTTGCCGGGGAACGGCGGCATGTAAGGCTGGGCATTGTGCATGTTGGCGACGTAGTCGGCGGTCAGATCGGGCGTCCAGCGGGCATCGCCGAACATGCGCTGCAGATGGCCGGCCACACCATTGACGCCGTGCGTGGTGTGGCAGCGCGAGCAGGTGTCCATGAAAACATCCTTCCCCTTCTGCAGTCGCGCCAGCGCCGCCACGCGTTCGGGCTCGGGCAGGTTGGGCCGGACGAACGCCTTCTCGGCCTCGGTCAGCGGATTGGAGTAGGTCGCGTAGGCCAGGACGCCGTCGCGCTGCAGCAGGGCATAATCCTCCACCCGCAATCCGTTGGCGTACATGTACTGGCCGATGATGTAGGGCTTGCGGATGAACTCTCGAACGCGCTCGAAGTGTCCGGTGAGCCACAGGATGGCGACGAACGGCACCACCGTCGCCACGCGCGGCAGCAGGCCCGGCCGCGATATGGCGACCTGTACGATGATGAGGATCGCAATGACTGTGGCGGCTGCGAGCCACAGGAAGTCGTCGAGCCAGCCGCTGAACTGAAGCGTCAGCGTCGAGACGGCGAGGTTGTCCTTCATCGCCGCCGGCACCACGCTGTAGTACCAGTAGCCGCCTGCGACGACGAAGGGCGCGAAGAGCAGAGTCCAGATGCCGACCGCGCGCGTCGCCTCGTTGCGGAAAGGATCGTCGCGCTTGACGAAGAACGGGATGAGGAAGAGCGCGATGATCCCGGCCATGGCCGCCGCCAGCGGCGTGCGGAAGGCGAGCTGCGGCAGGTAGACCGGGTTGGAAAAGCCCGCGAACAGCGTGTTGTCGGACAACCAGTTGCCCGGATCCATCATGAAGCCGAGGATCGACACGATGATCGCCATCGTAATCCACGAGAACAGGGCCAGTGCGAAACCGAGCTGGATGTGACGGCGCTTGGCCGAACCCTCGCGCCACGACTTCCAGGTCAGTGTGTAGGCGAGGATCAGGCAGACCTCGGTGATGAAGACCAGCCATTCGACGAACCACGCCCAGAAGAAGACGCGGATCAGGCTGCCGATCGAATAGGGATTGACCAGGGAGACCGATAGCCAGATGCCGACTCCCGTCAGCGCCCCCACTGTCGTGGTGATCAGGAAGCTCACGAACAGGATGCGGTAGGCAAGCCGGTCCCAGCGCGGGTCCTGCTTGCGGTGCGCATACCATTCCATGCAGGCAACCAGGGGCATCATGCCGACCGCCAGCCCGTGATTGATCAGCACATGAAGGACGGCGATGACGGCGATCAGGCCGCGATTGCCGAAAACGTCGAGATGAAAGACCGGAAAGTCCATCTCACGCGGCCCTCACCGGGACTGGCTTCTCGTAGGTAGGCAGGACGAGCATCACCAGCTCGAAGCCGAACAGCAGCATGCCCGCCAGCTGGAGGGCCGACCCAGCGGGGGCATTCACGGCGAGATGAAGGCCCAACGCTCCGAGGGCCAGAGCCGCCGCACCTGGCAGCCAGACCAGCACGCGGTCGAAGGCGGCCCGTCTGCCATCGCCGCGACGGACGCTGGCCCCGATCGCGCGGCGCAATCCGGCAACGCCGGCGACCAGCAGGCAGAGCCCTCCGACCACGGCGAACAGCGCGGCGCTACCGACCAGCGCCAGCAGCAGGACCAGCATCACGATGTTGAGGACGACCACGCGATAGGACGCGGCGCCGAGCCAGTGTGAAATGATATTCACGATCCCTCCGACGAAAGCGCGCGCACTTTCGTCGGGAGCTCAGGCCGGCTGAATTGGACAAAAGGTCCAAGGCCGACGGCCGCCGCCGGTGCTTCCGGGCGGCAAGCGCGGCACCATCGAGCGTCAGGATTCGGGAATGGCGCGGTCGATCTGCCAGGTGGCGGCGGAGACGTTGGGCTCGAGGCTGAGGCGGCCCACGACCTGCTCCAGCGCCGCATCGTTGCGCCGCGCCGCGACCGCCTGGGCCGTGACCGTCACCTTCGACGTGTCGGGGATGTCCTCGCTGTCGAGGCGACGAAGGCCGAGCCCGGCATGAGAGAGCGCATGCAGCAGGAGCGAGCGCATGTGTGCTTCCTCCGCGCCCTTGCAGACGACCTCGACCGTGTAGTGGCTCTCGACGTCCGTCGAGGTCAGCAGCCGCGTGTTCATGCGCCGCACCAAAGGCCGCAGCAGCAGGTTGGTCGCCACCACCATCGCGGCGGCCAACAAGGCCGGACCGGCATACCCGGCGCCCGACATCGTGCCGACCATGGCCGAGCACCAGAGCGTCGCCGCCGTATTGAGCCCATGCACGTTGACTCCCTCGCGCAGGATCACGCCCGCGCCAAGGAAGCCGATGCCGGTCACGACCTGCGCAGCGACGCGCGTGGGATCGCCGGCGCCGACGAAGCCGGAGAAGGCCACGAACCCGGAGGCGCCGAGGGCCACCAGCGCATTGGTGCGCAGGCCCGCCATCTTCTGGTTCCACTGGCGCTCGATGCCGATGGCGGCCCCCAGCAGCAGGGCGATCCCGAGCCGCAGCCCGGTCTCGGCGAGTTCGATCAGGTCGAAGTGCATCGTTCTTCCTCAACCCGGATTGTCGAGATTGAACACGTCGCTGACCTCGTCGTATGCGAAGATCTCACCGAACCGCCCCCATGAGGTGGCCGTCCGCAGCGTCTGCTCTGCGAAGGATTCCGACATGTGGTCCTCCAGCTCGCTGCGAAAGCGGCTGCCCGGCGCGCGGTGCGTTCCGCGCTCGTCGAGGATGCGGCGGATATGCGCAGCGAGCGGCACGTAGTTCAGCACATGCTGGGCGAACAGTTTCTTTCGGCCGTCGGGTTCGAGACCGACGAAGCGCCGGCCGGGCTCCGTGAGCTTGATGTCGCCCTCCGCCAGCTCGGCGAAGCGCAGCAGCTGCAACACCTCGGCGACCGGGAAGAGGTCGTCGACCTCCATGTGCAGATCGGCCGCCAGTTCCGGCAGGCCGGCATGGCCGAGATGCGGCTCCGCGGCGACGGCCTCCAGCAGGCCCGCGATCATGTTGGGCGATACCCTCGGCAGCAGCATGGCGATGCCGGTGCCGAAGAAATGGCCCTGTCCTGCCTTGCCGTCGGGGCGCGCGGTCATGCTCGCATAGAGATCCTCGACGATCTGCCGGAACGCCGGGTCGAGACGGTTGCGCGGATGCGGCAGGTCGATCCTGATCTCGGCCGCAACACGGCCGGGATTGGAGGCGAAGACCAGCACGCGGTCAGACAACAGCACCGCCTCCTCGATATTGTGCGTGACGACGGCGATTGCGGAGATCGGCAGGCGGCCCTCCATCCAGAGCTCCAGCAGGTCGGTGCGCAGCGTCTCCGCCGTCAGCACATCGAGGGCGGAGAAGGCTTCGTCCATCAGCAGCACGGTCGGCTGCACCACGAGCGCGCGCGCGATGCCGACCCGCTGGCGCATGCCGCCCGACAGTTCCTTCGGATAGGCGCTCTCGTACCCGTCGAGACCGATCAGGTCGATGGCGGCCAGCGCGCGGCGGTTGCGTTCGGCCGGCGCGATGCCCTGCGCCTCCAGGCCGATCTCGACGTTTTGCAGCACGGTCAGCCAGGGAAAGAGCGCGAAGGACTGGAACACCATCGCCACGTCGGGCGACGGCCCGGCGACACGCCGCCCGTCGATCCGCACCTCGCCGCCGCTCGCCGGCATCAGGCCGGCGAGGATGCGAAGCAGCGTCGTCTTTCCGCAACCGGAACGGCCGAGGAAGGACACGATCTCGTTGCGGCCGAGCGTGAAGGTGACGTCGCCCAGCACCAGAACGTCCTCGCCGCTGCCCTTCGGGTAGACCTTGCGGATATGGTCGACATGGACCAGCGTCCGGTCCTGCACGGGGTTCACGATTGAATCCATGAGGCTTCTCCTACTCGAGCCTGAAGCGGTTCTCGGCGAGGCGATAGAGCGGCCGCCACAGCAGCCGGTTACAGGCGATCACCATCGCCGACATGACCACGATGCCGAGCACGACGCGCGGGAAGTCGCCGGCGGTCGTCGCGTCCGCAATGTAGGCGCCGAGCCCTTCGGCGCGCAGGTGCGTGTCGCCCCAGCTCGCCACCTCGGCCACGATGCTGGCGTTCCATGAACCACCCGCCGCCGTCAGCGCGCCGGTGACGTAATAGGGCAGGATCGCCGGCACGATGACCTGCCGCCAGCGCTGCCACGGTCCCAGGCGGTAGAGCGCCGCCACGTCGCGCAGGTCGGTCTGCACCGCGCTCGCCCCGGCGATGACGTTGAACAGGATGTACCACTGCGTGCCCAGGATCATGAGCGGGCTCAGCCAGATGTCGGGATCGAGCCTGAAGCTCACGATTGCAACGACCGCGACGGGGAACACGACGTTCGCCGGGAAGGCCGCGAGGAATTGCGCGACTGGCTGCAGGGCGGTGGCAAGGCGCGGCCTGAGGCCGATCCATACACCAACCGGCACCCAGACCAGGCTGGCCAGTGCGATCAGCACCAGCACGCGCAGCAGGGTCAGCAGCCCGTCGGTCAAGGCCATGCGAAGATCTTCGAACCCGAGCGTGGCACGCGTGAACACCACGATATGCCACAGTGCATAGCCGACCAGGGCGGCGAGGATCACCATCCAGGCGGTCTCGCCCGTGCGCGAGGCGGCGCCGGCGCGCGGCGGGCCAGGCGGACGCGTGAGGGGCGTCGGCAGCAGCGCGATCCGGTCGACGAGCCATCCCACGCCGCGGGTGATGCGCGGCAGCATCCGCGCACGACGCCAGAAATCGTAGACCCAGGAGTGCGGCCGAGAATCGGCGGCGGTCTGCTCGAAACGGAACTTGTCCGCCCAGGCGACGACCGGCCGGAAGATGAGCTGGTCGTAGGCCAGGATCACCGCCGCCATGGTCGCCACCGCCAGCAGCACCGCGTGGATGTCGCGCTCCTGGATCGCGAGCGCCAGCCACGAACCGATGCCCGGCAGCATCACCGTGGTGTTGCCGACCGTAATGGCCTCGGATGCGACGACGAAGAACCAGCCGCCTGACATCGACATCATCGTGTTCCAGATGAGGCCTGGCGCCGCGAACGGCACGTCGAGCCGCCAGAAGCGCAGCCACGGCGAGAAGCGGTAGTGGCGCGCGACCTCGTCGAGATCGCGCGGCACGGTGCGCAGCGACTGGTAGAAGCTGAACGCCATGTTCCAGGCCTGGCTGGTGAAGATGGCGAAGATCGCCGCGCACTCCGCGCCCAGTACGCTGCCGGGGAAGAGCTGCAGGAAGAACGCGACGGTGAAGGTGAGGAAACCCAGCACCGGCACCGACTGCAGGATGTCGAGCGCCGGCACGATGACGAGTTCGGCCTTGCGGCTGCGGGCGGCAAGCGTCGCGAACACGAAGGTGAAGAGCAGCGAGGCGACGATCGCGGCGAACATGCGCAGGGTGGTGCGCAGCGCATATTCCGGCAGGTTGGCCGGATCGAGCGTGATCGGCGTGCCGAGTTGCGCGACGGGCGCGGTCATCTCGCGCACACCGTGGGCGAGAAGCACGAAGACGCCGACGATCAGCAGGAAGATCGCCGCGTCGAACAGGTTGGGTGCGAAGCGCCCGCCGCCCAGGCCGAGCGGCGGTGCGGCCGGACGGGCCGCGTGGTTACGGGATGTACGCATGTTGGCTTCCTGGTGGTCCGTCGAGCGGCACCCGACCGGGAAGCGCGGCCACCGCCGCCTCGAAGCGACGGGCTAGCGGCCGATGAGTCCCGGGGGCATGGCGCCGGACACGACCACGGTCGCAAGACGATCGTGGCACGCGGTCGGCGCGAGGCATGGTCGAGGGGTCATCGGCTCCTGTTCCGTTCAGTCGCGAGGCGCCATACGCCTGCCCGCGAGCCTCGTCAATCGGACTCGCACCGGACGCCGCCGGGATGCGATCCGGCCCCTGCTCTACGCTGCCCATCGCCTCCCTCTAGTGCGGGAGGTGTTGCGGTTTCGTGAAGGAGGCGACGGCGAAAGAGCGCGCCCACGGCCGGATGGGCGCCTTACCCGACCTTGCCGAGATGCCTGCGGATGTCAGCGATCAGGCCCGCATCGGCGGCATCGTCCCGGCGGCGCGGACGCGGCGTGTCGATCGTGCGGTCGATCACCGCGCGGCCCGGCGAACCCGCCAGTACCACGACCCGGTCGGCGAGATAGGTCGCCTCCTCGATGTCGTGGGTGACGAACAGGATGGTCTTGCCGGTCTGCTGCCAGATGCGCGTCAGCTCGTCCTGCAGCCCTTCGCGCGAGATCGCATCTAGGGCGGAGAAGGGCTCGTCCATCAGCAGCACCTCGGGCTCGACCGCGAGCGCGCGGGCCAGCGACACACGCTGACGCTGGCCGCCCGAGAGCTGGTAGGGCCAGCGACTGGCAAGCTCGGCGAGGCCGACGATACGCAATGCCTCGACCGCCCTGGCGCGGCGCTCGGCTTTCGGCAAGCCCGAGCCTTCGAGGCCGAAGGCGACAGTGTCGACGACCCGGCGCCACGGCAGCAGGCGCGAATCCTGGAACACCAGCGCCACCGGCTGGCGGGCCGCCGATCTTGTCGCCAGCGACACCTGGCCGGCGCTGGCCTTGGCAAGGCCGATCAGCACCCGCAGCAGGGTCGACTTGCCGACGCCGGAGGCGCCGACGATGGCCACGAACGCGCCGCGCGGGATCGCGAGGTCGAGACCGCGCAGCACCTCGGTGCGGCGGCCATCGCGCTCGAAGGTGAGGCCGAGGCCCCTAATGTCGATCACGCTGTCCATCACGCCTTCCATCGCAGCAGCCAGTTCTGGGTGACGAGGAACAGCGAATCGAGGATGCCGTAGAGCGCGGCCATGGTGAGCATGTAGACGACCACGATATCGGTCGCGAGCAGCGACGAGGCCTCGATCATGCGGTTGCCGAGGCCCGGCACGCCGAAGATCTCGGCGGCGACCACCGCCATCCAGGCCTGGCCGAGCGCCGTGCGCAGGCCGACGAGGATGCCGGGCATCGCGGCCGGCAGGTAGATTTTGAACAGCTTCTCCAGCGGGCTGCGGAAGCCGAAGGCCTCGGCGACTTCCAGCAGGTCGCGATCGACCGCGCGCACCGCGCCGTGCGCGGCGAAGAACACGATCCAGAAGACCGAGATGGCGATGATGAAGACGGCGGCCTTGGGCGTGACGCCGAACCAGATGATGGCAAAGGGCGCCCAGGCGAGGCCGGGGATGGGGCGCAGCAGGCGCACGACCCACGAGGTCAGATCCTCGGCGACACGCGACATGCCGGTGAGCACACCGACCGCGACACCCAGCGCCGCACCGATCACCAGGCCGATTCCATAGTGGCTGAGGCTGCCCGTGACCGCCCTCAGCCACATGCCGGAGTCGATTTCGCTGCGGAAGGCCGTGGGAATCGCCAGCGGCCCCGGCAACATCATCGGATTGACGAGGCCGAGCGACGGCACCGCCTGCCAGATCAGCAGGAAGGCGAGCAGCCCCGCGGCGCCGAGCCCGATCGAGCCGAGGGCACCCAGGCGGGCACGCGTCGGGGCGGGCGAGGCGGCAAGCTCGCCGGTCTGGGTGATGGCCATCGGGAGATCCTAGTCGGCCATCAGCCCGGCCGCCGCGCCTTCTCGTAGAAGCGCACGTCGAACAGGGCGTCGAGCGGGGCGGCTTCCTTGAGCGAGCCGAGCTTCACCTGGTAGGCCTCCATCGCCTTCGACGGCGCTATGACCTCGCGCGGATCGATGACGAACCTGGTGGCCGGCGACTTCAGCGCCGCCTTGATGATCTCGAGATCGACGATGCCCTTGGCGAGATTGGCGGCAACAGCAGGCGCGGCCTTGTCCGGGTCCTTCGTCAGCAGGTCGCCGGCGCGCACCAGCGCATCGACCAGCGACTGCACCGCCGCCGGCTGCTTGGCGATCAGCGCGCCGGTGACGGCAACGACGGTCCCGGGCTGGCCGGGGAACAGCCTGTCGCCGACTTCGATCAGCTTGATGGCAGGATTGCTCTTCAGGATGATCGAGAGCGCCGGCTCGCGCACGGTCGCGCCCTCGACGGCGTCGGCCAGTACGGCCTGCTGAGTGGCGTCGATGCCCATGGCCACGATCTCGACATCCTCGCGGTTGGCCTTGATGACCTCCCACAGCCAGTATTGCAGCGTCGTGTTGGGGACCGAGCCGGCCGGCTGCGTGGCGAGGCGCGCGGCCTTGCCGGTCGCCGCCCTGTAGCGTTTGAAGGCCTCGGCGGGCGCAACGCCCGGCGCGAAATGCGTGGCAAGGCGCGGCACGCCGACGAAGACGTTCTCGCCGCTCGCCGTCGCCGCCACCACCTTCACGTCGACGCCGCGCGAGCGCGCGACGCCCAGCGGCGCGATGCCCGCGACATAGGCGTCGAGCGTGCCCGAGGCCAGCGCCTGGATGGCGTGCGGGCCCGACTGGAAGGTCGTCAGGGTGAGGTCGAGACCGGCTTCCTTGGCCCAGCCTTCCTTGTCGACGACGAAGATCGGCGCGGCGCCGATCACCGGGATGTTGCCGATGCGGATCGGCACGCGCGTGCCCTGCGCCTGGACGCGGCCCGACAACAGGGCCGGCGTGGCCAGCAACGAGGCACCGGCGGCCAGCAAGGCGCGACGCGGGAGGGAGGGCAAGGTCATGGAACTCTCTACGAAGGCGAGATGCGCGGAAGCGCAAACGGCGCCTGAGATAGAAAATTCAGTCGTTGAGAACAATCCATCCGGCGAAAATGGATGAGAAGTGGTCACGGCCAATCGCGGCCTTGGAAGGATTTTCTCTACAAGGTGCAATTCAAGCTCAAGCCGGACCGCGGGTCTCCTGAGCGCGGGGGTTACCCCGCGCGAGACCGCTGATGATCATGAGGCGGGCCGGAGGCCCGCGGTCCGTTCGATGACTAGTAAATCGACGGCTCCGCGACCGGCTTGCCGAACTCCGTCTCCAGGAAGTCGAAGTCGCAGCCTTCGTTGGCCTGCTTGATGTGCTTGGTGAACATCCAGCCATAGCCGCGCTCGTAACGCGGTTCGGGCTTCTTCCAGGCCGCCTTCCGCTTCGCCAGCTCCTCGTCGGAGACGTTCATGTCGATCGTGCGCTTGTCGACGTCGAGCGAGATCATGTCGCCGGTCTTCACCAGCGCGAGCGGTCCGCCGATATAGGACTCCGGCGAGACGTGCAGGATGCAGGCGCCGTAGCTGGTGCCGCTCATGCGGCTGTCGGAGAGGCGCACCATGTCGCGCACGCCCTGTTTCACCAGCTTGGTCGGGATCGGCAGCATGCCCCATTCCGGCATGCCCGGCCCACCCTGCGGCCCGGCATTGCGCAGGATCAGCACCGTGTCCTCGGTGACGTCGAGATCCTCACGGTCGATCGCGGCCTTCATCGACGGATAGTCGTCGAACACCAATGCCGGACCGGTGTGCTTCAGGAACTTCGGCGCACAGGCGCTGGGCTTGATGACGCAGCCGTCGGGCGCGAGGTTGCCCTTGAGCACCGCGAGCGCGCCCTCCTTGTAGATCGGATTGGCAACGGTACGGATCACGTCGTCATTGTAGATTTCCGCGCCCTTCACGTTCTCGCCCAGGGTCTTGCCGGTGACGGTGAGCGTGTCGAGATGCAGGTGATCGCGGATCTGCTCGATCAGGCCCGGCAGCCCGCCGGCATAGAAGAAATCCTCCATCAGATACTTGTCGCCGCTCGGGCGGATGTTGGCGATCACCGGCACCTTGCGGCTGGCGCGCTCGAAATCGTCGAGGCCGATCTTCTGGCCGGCGCGGCGCGCCAGCGCGATCAGGTGGATGATGGCGTTGGTCGAGCAGCCGACCGCCATCGCCACGGTGATGGCGTTGAGAAACGCCTCGTGCGTCAGGATCTTCTTCGGCGTCAGGTCTTCCCAGACCATGTCGACGATGCGCCGGCCGCATTCGGAGGCCATGCGGATATGGTTGGCATCGGCGGCGGGAATCGACGAAGCGCCGGGCAGCGACATGCCGAGCGTCTCGGCCATCGCCATCATCGTGGCGGCCGTGCCCATGGTCATGCAGGTGCCATAGCTACGCGCTATGCCGGCTTCGACATCGACCCAGTCTTTGTCCGAAATTTCGCCGGCGCGGCGCTCGTCCCAGTATTTCCAGGCATCGGAGCCCGAGCCCAGGGTCTTGCCCTTCCAGTTGCCGCGCAGCATCGGCCCGGCGGGAAGATAGATCGTCGGCAGGCCCATGCTGATCGCGCCCAGCAGCAGCGCCGGCGTGGTCTTGTCGCAACCGCCCATCAGCACCACGCCATCCACGGGATGCCCGCGCAGAAGCTCCTCGGCGTCCATCGCCAGCAGGTTGCGGTAGAGCATGGTCGTCGGCTTCAGCAGGCTCTCCGACAGCGACAGCGCCGGCAGCTCGATCGGGAAGCCGCCGGCCTGCAGCACGCCGCGCTTCACGTCGTCGACGCGCGTCTTGAAGTGCATGTGGCAGGGCTGCGCATCGGACCAGGTGTTGAGGATGGCGATCACCGGCTTGCCGGCCCATTCCTCGGGCGCGTAGCCCATCTGCATCGCGCGCGAGCGATGGCCGAAGGCGCGCAGATCGTCGGGGGCGAACCAGCGCGCGCTGCGCAGCTGTTCGGGAGTCTTGTTCCTTGGCTTGCTGTCCGGCATGGCTTGTTCCTCCGCGCCGGACGCGACCACATTCACGCCATCACGGTCAAGCCGCGCACGGCTGGATCGGCTTGCTCATATAGACCGTGACGCCGAGCGAAGAGGCCTCCTCGCGGTCGATGCGGTAACCGAAGGCGAGATAGAGCCGCACGTTCGCCTCGAACATCTTGTTCGTATAGAGCCGTACCTCGGCATAGCCGAGTTCGCGCGCCAGTTGCTCGGCGTGCCTCAGCAGATGGCGACCGAGGCCGCGCCCCTGGAAGGCGGGCGCCACCGCCACGTTCTCGATCACCAGATGATCGCCCTTGTCGATCGTTTCGATGAGGGCCGCGAGGCCGCCGTCGAGAAAGGCGAGATCGATGCGGTGCTGGCGCACCGCCTCGTCGTAGTCGGCCCGCATCGGCAACGGTTCGCGGCCGATCACGGGCACCCACTTGGAATAGGCTTCGCGCGTGAGCGTGCGAACGGCGGCGGCATCGTCCGCCACCGCGCGCCGCAGCGCCGGTGTCTCGTCCATGGGAAGGGACTTCAGCCGACCGCGAGGCCCGTCGTCTCGTCGACGCCGGTCTTGAGGTTGATGCACTGCACCGCCGCGCCCGACGCGCCCTTGCCGAGATTGTCGAGCGAGGCCACGGCGAGCACGTTGCCGTCGGCATCGTTGCCGTAGACCGCGAGCTCCATCGTGTTGGTGTCGATCAGACGGTCGGCCCGCAGGAACCGGTCGCGCTCCAGCCACGCGCGGTCGGCGAGCGGCCGCACGGGCACGAAGGTCTCGCCGGCATAGTAGTCGCTCAGCACCTGGTGCACGTCCCTGCCCGTCACCTGCTTGGTCGTGATGTCGCGCGTGATCGGCACGGTGATCAGCATGCCCTGGGCATAGTGGCCGACCGACGGGACGAAGAGCGGCGCATGCGTGAGGCCGGAATACTTCTTCATTTCCGGCACGTGCTTGTGCGTCAGTTCGAGCCCGTAGAGGCCGAACGGCTCGACGCCGGGCTGCTCATGGACCGCGATCAGCTCCTTGCCGCCGCCGGTGTAGCCCGACACGCCGAACACGGCGGGCGTCGAATCGGCGCGCACGAGGCCGGCATCGATCAGCGGCCGCAGCAGCGCGATGGCGCCGGTCGGGTAGCAGCCGGGATTGCTGATCCGGTTGGAGGCGAGCAGCTTCTTGCGCTGGTCCTTGGCCAACTCAGGGAAGCCGTAGGTCCAGCCGTCGGCCACGCGATGCGCCGTCGAGGCGTCGATCACGACCGTGTCGCCGTCACCTATCGCCGCGACCAGCTCCTTGGCCGCCGCGTCGGGCAGGCAGAGCACTGTGATGTCGGATGCCCGGGCGATCTCGGCGCGCTTGCCCAGGTCCTTGCGGTCGGCCATCGGCAGTTCGAGCAGCTCGATGTCCGCCCGGTCCTTGAGCCGGTCGAGGATCTGCAGCCCGGTGGTGCCGTGCTGGCCGTCGATGAAGATCTTGGTCTTGTTGCTGGTCATGTTCTTCTCTCTCAATGCTGGGCCTTGCTGGGATGGCCGACTGGAGAAGGAAGGATGGAAGCCGCTTCGTCTCTCCAGCGGCTTCACGATACGACGCGTTTGTTACGCGCGCGTTCTCTTACCGCTTTTGCGAGCGGCGACGTCGCGACCGAAGGAGGGCGAGCGAAATCATGGTGCGGCGGATATTTCATCGGCGCGCCCCCATGTCAAGATGCCGTAAAGCGTCAGAAGTCGATTTCGCAGGAGGCGTGGCGGCCGCCCAAATCCTGCCTGTCCAGATCCAGGACGTGACGGTCGTGTTCGCTGAACGGACCCTCGGAAGATCGGCGCCAAGCCGGGCCAGCGAGGCCTTGAATCGGCCTTACCCAGGCAGGCAATGCATCTGGTAGCGCAGCCCACTTACGCGTCAGCATCTGTCTTTCTCTCGAGCTTCTTTCGCAATGCCACGAATACCCGGTGAACGACGTCCAGATCTCTGGCCGCAATTCCGTCCGCCAGTTCGCTCACCCATGGCGCTTGAAGGTCCATTGCCGACGTGAAAGCACGTTTGCCCTTGTCGGTTAGCACAACCAGCTGAGCGCGCTTGTGATGAGGGTTTGCGGCGAAGGTCACGAGCCCATCGCGTTCCAGATCATTGATGATGCGCTGCACGTTCTGGCGATTTGCACCCAGATCGCGGGCGAGCCACGCCACAGGCTGGGAGCGCTCGGCCGCGATGATTGCACCGAGCACTTGCCAACGCGCACTCGTCAACCCGAGCCGAGCGACGAGCCGATCGCCAGCGGTCAGCGCAAGGCTGTTGATCCTAAACAAGTCGAGCATCAGCTTCGTCAAGGCTTCACCGGAGGGAGTCCGCTTCATCTTACATTGGTTCCATGGATTGATGTTGACACTATGATGTCTATTATGATAACCTGATTGTCATCATAGCACCCAATAAGGAATAGTCTGTCATGCCTATGCTTCGCCCCCTGGATCCCGCTTTCCCGATCGAGCAGCAGCTCAGTACGGAGGCTAGTCCGATCGTGCTCATCAACCTGTTCACCGTCGACAAGATCGACGAGCCTGCGCTCGTCACTGCGTGGGCACACGATGCCGAGTTCATGAAGCTGCAGCCCGGCTTCATCTCGACTCAGCTTCACCGGGCGATCGGCGGCAGCTGCGCCTATCTGAACTATGCCATCTGGGAAACAACGGCTGCATTCCGCGCTGCCTTCAGCCACCCGGAATTCCAATCACGCCTTTCGGCTTATCCGTCGTCGGCGGTCGCCATGCCGCATCTGTTCCAGAAGATCGCGGTGCCGGGTATTTGCGTCGCGTGAGGCGCAAGTGACGCGGAAGCGTTCATGATCGGGATCATTCATCCGTTTGCCGGTGCTGTGGCCATTCTCACGATCGCCACCTTCTGGTTCTCAACGGCACTCAGCGAACTGTTCTGCTCTCAGACGACAATCATCGTCGTGAAGACGGCCATCCCGTGGGGTTTCCTGCTGCTGGTTCCGGCGATCGCCCTGGCGGGCGGGTCAGGCCTGACTCTAGCCAAGGGACGTCGCGGCAGCGTCATCGACAGCAAAATCAGACGCATGCCGCTGGTGGCCGTGAACGGCGTGCTCATTCTTATTCCATCGGCACTCTATCTCTCGTTCAAGGCTAACGCAGCCTCCTTCGACAGTGCGTTTTATGCGGTCCAGATACTGGAGCTTGTAGCGGGCGCGGCGAACATGATGCTGCTCGGGCTTAACATGCGCGACGGCCTGCAGATGAAGGGCCGGTTACGTCACAAGAAAAGGTGAGCAGGGGCGCTGATTCTGAGAAAAGACGCGGCACTATGGCCTGCTTCGCGACCCATCGACCAAGAGCATTGTTGAAATTCAACCTGACTACGCTTGCCGGGACAGGCTAGATATTCGTGCAGACATCCGGGAGCCAGCCCATGAGCCAGTCCGCCCATCCCCAAGGCCTCTCCATGCTGGAGAAGCGCCGGATCGAGGCCGAGATCCTGAAGGAGGTCTACGAGACCCTGAAAGCCAGCCACGGCACCGAGGTCGCGAAGAAGACCATCGAGGAGTCGGTGCGCCGGTCCGCCATCGAGCAGGCCCGCCAGTTCGCCGCGTCGGTGCCCGGCGGCACGTCGCTCAAATCGTTCCAGGACATCCAGCATCTCTGGACCGCGGGCGGGTCGCTGGAGATCGACGTCAAGGAACAGACCGCCGACACCTTCACCTTCAACGTCGTGCGCTGCCGGTATGCCGAGACCTACAAGGCGATGGGCCTGGGCGAGATCGGCGCCCTGCTCTCCTGCAACCGCGACGGCGCCTTCTGCGAGGGCTACGACCCGAAGCTCAAGCTCGAGCGCACGCAGACGATCATGCAGGGCGCCAGCCACTGCAATTTCAAATACACGTACGAGGGTTAGTATTTGTCATCCTGAGCGAAGCGAAGGATCTCACGCCAGCTACGCAGTACTTCGGTCGTTCCGCTAGGTCCTTCGCTGCGGTCAGGACGACAGTGACGCGACCTTTCGACCTGCTCAGTTCAAGAACTCCGCCACCACGATATGGCCGTCCCTGGCGGGCCAGGTCCGGGTCGGGATGGTTTCGTTGTTGAACACCGCCATCACGGTGCGCGTCGGGGCGGCGTCGAAGGTGAGGCGGCCCGTCGAGGCGCCGGGGACGCCGTCGTTGATGCCGGGCGGCACCTTGCCGTCGAGCGTGAACTTGTCGCGACCGACGCCGAAATAGCCGCGTGGTCGGCTCATGATCGTGACCGCGCCGGCGCCCTCGTCGGCCTTGGCGAAGGGCTGCGGCCTGAGATGCACCACGTCGCTCGAGCGCAGGAACGGCGAGCGATAGGTGTGCGTCGTCGGCATCCCCTGCATGTGCAGCACGAATTCGTAGTGGGCGTCGGCGCGACCGACGAACGGGCCCCAGACGCCGTCCTCGCCGGTGGTCTTGCGGTGCAGCGCCACCGCGCTCTTGCGCTCGCCGGTCTTCGGGTCGACCTCGAAGATCTCGACCTCGGCGCCGGCGGCCGCGATGTTGGTGTAGCCGCCCTCGGCCATGCCGGTGACCCGGCCGTTCAGGATCGGCAGCGGCTCCTGGGCGATGAACATGCTGGCCGGCGGCTTGCCGGTGATGTGCTCGAACATGGCGGCGAAGGCCAGCTTGTTGAACGCCACCTCGCGATGGTCGAGCCCGTCGAGGACGACGTTGCGCGCACCGCGCAGCTCGGACGCATCGTAGCTCACGCCGGTCGGCTTGCCGGGCGCGCCGATGAAGCGGCCGTCGGGCTGCGAGTATTTGTCGTTCCTGTCGGACCGGATCGCCATCAGCTCGACGCCGGGAACCAGATCGTCGGCGCCGGCATTGAGGCCCTTCAGGAACGGGAAGGCGCCGTTGAACTCGCTGCCGGGCAGCAGGGACTCGGAGATCACGATGCCCTTGTTGGGCGTGCCGCACAGGACCGCGTGACTCACCAGATCGGCACCGCCGTTCTTCAGCATCGAGCGGATGGCATTGCCGCCGCGCGACGAGCCGACCAGCGCGACCTTGCGCCGGCGCGTTGCCTTCAGCACCTGGATGACGAAGGAGGTCAGCTCCTTCATCTGGTCCTCGGCGGAGGAGCGGTAGGGCTGCGGTTTGGAATCGTCGCTGCGCGCGTTCGGATAGACGAAGTCGATCGCGAACAGCTGGTTGCGCTTGTAGCCGTTGGCCTCGAAGCGCCACAGGTTGTTGATCCAGAGCGCGCTGGAATCGCCGTTACCGTGCACGAACACGACCGGCGGCGGGCTGGCCTCGGCCGCGGGCTGCGGCCGTCGCGGAACCGGCTGGGCCAGGACGAGCGTCGGCCACAGCACGGCGGCCCCGCCGAGCAGCGCGCGGCGGGTCGGGCCGTTCCTCGAGGACCTGTGGCCCCTGCTCATCACTCCCCCAGACATTCTTCCCCATGTTGGCAAAAGCCGGACGCGGACGCTACGCTTGCCATATGTCCATTTGTTACGTCGACAGTCCCGTCGGCCGGTTGGCTCTCGAAGCGGATCACGACGCCGTGACCTCGGTGCGATGGGCCGGCGACGGCGAAAGCGCACGCGACACTTCGTCGACGCCGGTGCTCAGGGAGGCGATACACCAGCTCGAGCGGTATTTCGCGGGCAGGCTCAAGCGCTTCGACCTGCCGCTCGCCGCGCGCGGCACCGACTTCCAGAAGAGCGTCTGGAAGATGATGTGCGAAATTCCCTTTGGCGGTACCGCGACCTATGGCGGCATGGCGATCGCGCTGGGCTCCGGGCCGCGCGCCGTCGGCATGGCCTGCGGACGCAATCCCATCCCGATCATCGTGCCCTGTCATCGTGTCCTGGGCAGCGGTGGCAAGGAAGGCGGCTTCTCCGGCGGCAAGGGCCTGCCCACCAAGCGCCAGTTGCTGGCGATCGAGGGCGTCGTGCTTCTTTAATTTCTCTGTCGTTGCGTCCGCGGGACGCCCCGGCTACGGAGGCGTGATGCGCGTACTGATCACCCGGCCGGAACGCGAGGCGACGACGCTGGCCACGGCTCTCGCCGAGCGTGGCCATGTCCCCGTCATCGCGCCGCTGTTCCATCTCGAGATCCTGCGTCCGCCCGCCGACTTCGCGACGGACATGTTCGAATGCCAGGCCGTCCTGCTGAGCAGCGCCAATGGCGCGCGGGCGTTCGCCGAAGCGACCGAGCAGCGCGGCAAGCCGGTCCTCGCCGTCGGCGACACCACGGCCTCGACGGCCGAGGGGCTGGGCTTCGCTTCCGTGACCTCGGCCGCCGGCGACGGCAACGCCCTCGCGGACCTCGTCCGCCGCCGCCTCGATCCCAAGGCCGGCCCGCTCCTCCACGTGTCCGGCGTCGACATCGCGCAGGATTTTGCCGAGAGCCTCGCGCCGGACGGGTTCGAAGTGCGGCGTGTCCCTCTCTACGAGGCGCGCGAGGCGGCCGAACTGCCGGATTCGGCACGGGCCGCGCTTCAGGCGCGAGCGCTCGATGCCGCGATGTTCTTTTCGCCTCGCGCCTCCGCCCTGTTCGCCCGGCTGGTCCAGGAAGCGGGGCTTGCCGGTTCCCTGTCGAACGTCACCGCGCTGGCGATCAGCCCTGCGGCGCTCGAACCCTTGAGCGCGCTGCCATTCAAGGCGACGGTGGCGGCGTTGCGCCCGACTCGTCAGTCCGTGCTGGACGAATTCGACCGGCTGCCCGTAGCTGCCCCAGTGGCTGGCCCTACAGCCGGCGTGGAAGGACCGAGCATCATGAGCGACACACCTTCTTCCTCCGGGACAATCGCTCCCCCCGCGGAGCCGTCCGTGACACCGCCGCCGTTGCAAGTGCGCCGCGGTCTTGGCCTGGCGGGTGCCTTCGTCACCGGCGTGGTCGCTTCCTGCCTGGTGCTGGCGGGCGCCCTTGTCACCCTGCCCTACTGGCCCGCCGACATCCGGGCCCTTTGGCAAGGACAGGGCGCGGCGGTGGCCCCGCCGACCCCGGCAATCGACCTGCAACAGCTCCGCCAGGATGCCGCCGCAGTCGCCAATGCCTCGATCGACGCCGTCCGCCGGGACCTCGGCGCCCGCCTCGACGATCTCGAAAAGCGCCTGCGCGCCACCTCGGCCGCCATTGCGGAACGTTCGGGCGGCAGCGGCAGTGCCGGCCCCGATCCGGCGATCGCCGACCTGCGCGGCAAGGTGGAGGCCCTGGAAGGCCGTGTGGCCGGCGCCTCGACGCCGGCCCCTGCACCCGCCCCGACGCAGCCGCCGGCGGCGATCGCGGATCAGGAAAAGGAACTCGCGACTTTGCGGCTGGAAATGGCCACCCTGCGCAACACGCTGCAGACGATCGACCAGTCCGTGACCGTGCAGCGCGACCAGACCAGGCTGCTGGCCGAGGCCGTCGACAAGGCGCGCGGCGAAGCGACCGCGCGCAGCGCCGGCGAGCAGAAGGCGATGAGCACCGCGCGCGCGTCGGCGATCATCGGCATCGCCGCACGGCTGAGCGCCGCCGTCGGCTCCGGCGTCCCCTTCGCCACCGATCTCGCCCTGCTGACGCCGCTCGCGCAGGGCGACGCGAAGCTCGGCGAGAGCACCGCCGCGCTGCAGGCCTACGCGCAGACCGGCGTCGCCTCGCGGCCGGCGCTGGTGGCTGAATTCCCCGCCGTCGCCAAGGCCGCACTGGCCGACGATCTCGCCGACGATTCCTTCGGCGAGCGGCTGCTGGGCAAGGTGCGCGGCCTGATCTCGCTGCGCCGTGTCGGCGACGATGTCGAAGGCGACGGAACCGAGGCAAAGCTCGCCCGCGCCGAGGCCGCGCTCGACGCTGGCGATCTCGCCAAGGCGGTCGCCCTGGTGAAGTCGCTGCCGCCGCAGACGTCGAAGGCCACGGCCGGCTGGCTGTCGCGCGCCGAGGCGCATCTCGCGGCCAAGCAGGCGGCCGACCAGATCTCCGCCCAGGCCGTCACCCTGCTCGGCTCGGCGAAGTAGGTCCTTCCCATGACCATGCTGCGCACGATCATCTGGTTCGTCGTCGCCATCGCCGCGATGCTGGGCGCGGTGTGGCTGGCCGAGCGGCCGGGCATCGTCACCGCCGAATTCCGGGGCTGGCGCCTCGACACCAGCTTCGGCGTGCTGCTGATCGCCATCGTCGTGCTGATCCTCGTCGGGATCGCCGGCTGGCTGCTCTATCGCTGGATCGTCGGTGCGCCGGGCGCGCTGCTCGATGGCTGGGGCGAGAGCCGCCGCCGTCGCGGCTATCGTGAGCTGACGCAGGGGCTCGCCGCCGTTGCCGCCGGCGATGGCGTGGAGGCGCAGAAGCATGCGCGCAAGGCCGAGCAGCTCCTGTCGGAACCGGCACTCACGCTGCTTCTCTCGGCGCAGGCCGCCCAGCTCAACGGCGACCGCCACGGCGCAAACCGCGCCTTCAACGCCATGCTCGACGACGAGCAGATGGCGTTCCTCGGCCTGCGCGGCCTGATCGGACAGTCGCTGCGCGACGGCGACCAGGCCCAGGCGCTCGCCTACGCCGAACGCGCCTTCAGACTGAGGCCGCAGACGCCGTGGGTCGTGCATTCGCTGTTCGACATGCAGGCTCAGGTCGGCCAGTGGAAGGCCGCGCAGGAGACGCTGGAAGCGGGCATCCGCCGCAAGGTCGTCACGAACGACAAGGGCCGCACGCTGAAGGCCCTGCTGGAAGTCGAGCGCAGCCGCGAGGCCGAACGCGAGGGCCGTGCGAGCGACGCACTGGCGCTGGCCCGCGAAGCCTTCGGCCTCGCCCCGGAGCGTATTGCCGTCACGCAACGCCTGGCCGAACTGCAGCTCAAGGCGGGCGAGGCGAAGAAGGCGATGAAGACGATCGAGCGCGGCTGGTCGGTCGCGCCGCACCCCGATCTGGTCGGCCTCTACCTCGAAGCGTCGGGCGAAACCGAGGCGCTGAAGCGGGTCGGCGTGGTGCGCCGGCTGGCGCAGCAGAACCCCGGCGACATCGAGAGCCATCTGGCGCTTGCGCAGGCCTCGCTCGATGCCGGCCTGTGGGGCGAGGCGCGCCGTC
The DNA here is from genome assembly GCA_945952105.1 of uncultured Rhodospirillaceae bacterium. Taxonomy (GTDB): domain Bacteria; phylum Pseudomonadota; class Alphaproteobacteria; order Reyranellales; family Reyranellaceae; genus Reyranella. The sequence goes on from CAMFGZ010000020.1 coordinate 92,431, forward strand.
ATCTCGAAACCGCCGCCGGCACCAATCCGCCGACGCGCGTCTGCCGCCTGATGGCCGAGGTCGAGGACCGCGCGCAGACCGGGCAGGAGAAAGTGCGCGAGTGGCTCGGCCGCGCCGCCGACGCGCCGGCCGACCGCGCCTGGCGTTGCACCTCGTGCGGCGCCCATCACGAAGCCTGGCGGCCGGTCTGCGAGAGCTGCGGTGCCTTCGGCACGCTGCAATGGCGTGCGCCCGGCACCTACGGCCAGATCCTGCCACCCGACGCGACGCCGGGAATGGTGCTGCCGACATCGCCGATCGCGACGCCGGGAACGAACCTGCCGGCCCCGGCCACGAACAACACCACAAGCTGAAGAAACAAGCTCAAGACAAGGGAAACGCCATGTTCGAGACGACACTCGCGGGCAGCCTGCCCAAGCCGGCCTGGCTTGCGACGCCCAACGTTCTGTGGGCGCCGTGGACGCTGTCCGGCGAGCCGCTGTTCGAGGCCAAGGACGACGCGACCTTCATTGCCATCCGCCGCCAGGAGGAGGCCGGCCTCGACATCGTGAGCGACGGCGAGCAGGCGCGGCAGCATTTCGTGCACGGCTTCCTGGCCGAGGTCGACGGCGTCGACTTCGACAAGAAGGTCCGCATGGGCATCCGCAACAACCGCTACGATGCCGACTGCCCGACCGTGACCTCGGCCCTGAAGCGCCGCAAGTTCGTGCATGAGCGCGAGGCCCGCATCGCCCGCGCCGCAACCTCGCGCAAGCTCAAGTTCACCCTGCCCGGTCCGATGACGCTGATCGACACGCTGGCCGACGGCTACTACGGCGATCGCGTGAAGATGGCCTTCGCCTTCGCCGAACTCCTGAACCAGGAAGCCAAGGATCTCGAAGCGCTCGGCGTCGACGTCGTGCAGTTCGACGAGCCCGCCTTCAACGTCTACCTCAAGGAGACGGTCGACTGGGGCGTGCCGGCGCTGGAGAAGGCGGCCGAAGGCCTGAAGTGCACGACCGCCGTCCACATCTGCTACGGCTACGGCATCGAGGCCAACAACAAGTGGAAGGAGACGCTGGGCGAGAGCTGGCGTCAGTACGAGCAGACCTTCCCGGCGCTCGACCGCAGCAGTATCCAGCAGGTCTCGCTGGAATGCCGCGACAGCCATGTGCCGCCCGAGCTGATGAAGCTGCTCAAGACCAAGACAGTGTTGGTCGGCGCCATCAACGTCGCCTCCGACAAGGTCGAGACGCCGGAGGAAGTCGCCGCGACCCTGAAGCTCGCCACGAAATTCGTCGATCCCGAGCGCATCCAGGCCTGCACCAACTGCGGCATGGCCCCGATGACCCTCGGCGTCGCCTACGGCAAGCTGCGCGCCCTGAGCGAAGGCGCGGCGCTGGCGCGGAAGGCATTCGCTTAAGCGTCTCTTCGACCACACACCGTTGTCATCCCGAGCGCAGCGAGGGACCTTTGGCGGTCCATCACCACGAAATATGCAACCCGCGAGAGAGCCTTTACACTCATGGCATGAATGAGCGTGGCGCAATCCCATCGACGGGCAGGCTGATCGGCGAAGCGTTCGATCACTGGGCCACCCATCAAGGACTGTTCTGGATGATCGCCGGACCTGCCGGTCTTGTTCTTGCAGCGCTACCCTTTGCGGAGCCTTATGCCTCAAATCTATTACTCTTCAGGTTTGGACTGGACCTCAACTTTCGGCTGGTTGAGGGAGGCATTCACGTTCTTCTGACCGCACTGGTTCTCTACCAGTGGTTCAAGTACGCGCTATACGGCGATTGGAGTCAGCGCCTTCGCACGCTCCTGGGAGAGGATCGATTTCCGTGGCGCGCTTTCGTCAGCAGCGGATTCATCGCTTTCTGGATGCTGCAGTGGCTTCTCTCCAACATCACGTTCACGCTCTGGGGTGAACTCGTCCAAAGCCAGATGCCGTCACAGGAGGACTTCAGACGAGGCGTGCCCGTCACCTGGCTGGTTCACGTCCCCATTGGGTGGATTAAGGAAATCGCGCTTGCGGTGCTCTTCGGCGGCTTTCTGCTGTTCCTGCCAGCGAGCGCCGTGGGCCTTCGATGGAACCCCCGGCGCGCATTTCGCGAAGCTGCCGGCATCCGACGCCAGCTGATTGCGATTGCCGTGTTCCTGACGTTCCTGTCGTTCGTGAGCGAGCGGGCCTTGAATACGTTCGAGACGTTCGTCCTGCCACCTCACACAGCGAGGTTGGCGGGTCCGATCATCCCCTTCGTCTCCACTCTGCTGCTTCGCCTCATCGAGCTCCTGACACTTTACATACTGGCCCACACCGTCAGCCGGCTGTTCCTCGTGAAGACAGGCTGGACACGGGAGCCGGAAATACAGTCATCGAATCGTTCGTCGAGTAAAGGTCCCTCGCTACGCTCGGGATGACAACGAAGTGTTGCTGCGATTACGATTCCGATAGGCGCTGGCGCAAAGCGTAAAGCACCTCGAGCGCTTCGCGCGGCGAGAGTTCGTCGGGATTGATCTCGGCCAGCGCCTTCTCGACTTCCGACTCCTTGGACTTCGCCGTGCCGCTCGCGGGACGCGCGGGCGCGGCGGCGAAGAGGGGGAGGTCTTCGGCGAGGCGTGTCACGGCGCCGGACTGTTCGCCCTTCTCCAGCACCGCCAGCACTTCCTCTGCGCGCGCGACGACGGCGGCCGGAAGGCCCGCGAGTTGAGCCACGTGGATGCCGTAGGAGCGGTCGGCGGCTCCGGGCGCGACCTCGTGCAGGAACACGACCTCGTTCTGCCATTCCTTGACTCGCATCGTGTAGGGCGCGAGTGCGTCGAGCCGTTCCTTCAGCGCGCCCAGCTCGTGATAGTGCGTGGCGAACAGCGCGCGGCATCTGTTGACGTCGTGCAGATGCTCCAGGGTCGCCCAGGCGATCGACAGGCCGTCGAAGGTCGCGGTGCCGCGGCCGATCTCGTCGAGGATGACGAGGCTTCGGGCCGTCGCCTGATTGAGAATCGCGGCAGTCTCGACCATCTCGACCATGAAGGTCGAGCGGCCGCGCGCCAGGTCGTCGGCGGCGCCGACGCGGCTGAACAGGCGGTCGACGATGCCAATCGTGGCCGCGTGCGCCGGCACGAAGGCGCCGGCCTGGGCCATCACCGCGATCAGCGCGTTCTGGCGCAGGAAGGTGGATTTACCCGCCATGTTGGGGCCGGTCAGCAGCCACAGGCGGCGGTCCGTTCCCAGTTCGCAATCGTTGGGCACGAAGCCGGCCCCGCTCTGGCGCGCCAGGGCCGCCTCTACGACGGGATGTCGGCCGCCCTCGATCGAGAAGGCCGGTTCGTCGGTGAGCTGCGGCCGCACGTAATTGCTGCTGGCCGCCAGCTCGGCCAGCGCCGCGGCAACGTCGAGCCAGGCCAGTGACCGGGCGGCGGCGGCGATCGCCGGTGACACCGTCATCACCTTCGCGACCAGCTCCTCGAACACGGCGAGTTCGAGCGCCAGCGCCTGGTCGGCGGCGCGGCCGATGCGGGTTTCGAGATCGGCCAGCTCCGCGGTGCTGAAACGCGTGGCGTTCGACATCGACTGCCGCCGCGTGAAGCCCAGCGCCGCCAGGTCGAGCTTGTCGGCGTGCACCGCCGTCACCTCGATATGGTAGCCGATCATGTTGTTGTGCCGGATCTTGAGCGACGGAACGCCGGTCGCGGTCCGGTACTTGGCTTCGAGGCCCGCCACCGTCTTGCGGCTGTCGTCGCGCAGCGTGCGCTGCTCGTCGAGCTCAGGCCGGTAGCCCTGGCGCACGAAGCCGCCGTCGCGCACCAGAAGCGGCGGCTCGTCGGCCAGCGCCTCGGCCAGCGCCGCCACGGTATCGCGATGGCCGGTGCAGCACAGGACGATCTCGGCGAGCGGCGCCGGTGGGGGCAACAAGGCTTCCGGCTCGGCGCGCAACGAATCCGCCAGCGTCTCGCCCGACTCCAGCCCGTCGCGCAGGGCAGCGAGATCGCGCGGGCCGCCGCGGCCGACCGAAAGCCGCTGCAGGGCGCGTTCGATATCGGGCGTGCGCCGCAGCGCCTCGCGCACCCTCTCGCGCACGGCCGGACGCTCGACGAAGAGCTGCACCAGGTCGAGCCGGCGCTCGATCTCGGCACGGTCGGTCAGGGGGGCGGCGATCCGCTCGGCCAGCAGGCGGGCGCCGGGGCCGGTCAGGGTACGGTCGATGGTGGCCAGCAGGCTGCCGTCGCGCCGCCCGTCGAGGCTCTTCACCAGTTCGAGATTGCGCCGGGTCGCCGGGTCGATCTCCATCGTGCCGTCGGCGCGCTCGCGCCGCGGCGGCACGAGGGCCGGGCGCTTGCCGGCCTGGGTCAGCTCGACATAGTCGAGCAGTGCGCCGCAGGCGGCGACCTCGGCCCGGGAGAAGGCGCCGAAACTGTCGAGCGCGGCGACGTTGAAGGCCGCCTGCAGGCGCTTGCGGGCATTGTCGCTGTCGAACCGCGCCGAGGGCAGCGGCGTGAGAACGGCGTTCCACTCTTCGAGCGCGGCCTTCAGCGGCTCGCGTGCCAGCAGCCGGTCCGGCACCAGCAGCTCGCCGGGCGCCAGCCGGGCCAGCGCGGCGGCGACCTGGCCGGGCAGCAGCGGCTGGGTGGCGAAATCGGCCGTCGAGAGGTCGAGCCAGGCCAGCGCCAGATCGCCCTGCGCCTCGGACAGCGCGGCGAGGTAATTATGGCTGCGCGCATCGAGAAGGGAGTCTTCGGTCAGGGTGCCCGGCGTGATGACGCGCACCACGGCGCGCTCGACCACGGACTTAGGCCCGCGCTTCTTGGCCTCGGCCGGGTCCTCGACCTGCTCGCAGACCGCGACCTTGAAGCTCTGCCGGATCAGCCGGGACAGGTAGGCCTCGTGGCTGTGCACCGGCACGCCGCACATCTTGATGTCTTCGCCGAGATGCTGGCCGCGCTTGGTCAGCGCGATGTCGAGCGCCGCCGAGGCCTTCACCGCGTCGTCGAAGAACAGCTCGTAGAAATCGCCCATCCGGTAGAACACCAGATGGTCCGGATGCGCGGCCTTGATCGCCAGGTACTGGCGCATCATCGGCGTGGCGTCGGCGGGAATGGCGGAACTGTCCGGCACTGAAGCTCCTCGGGAGAGGTTCGGTCTAGCACACGCCGCACAGCGATCCATGTGGACGACAGGTGGACGATATTTGGGCATGGAAGTTGCGCTGCAGCGCGGGATGGCTGGCTGGTACGCGCCGCCGATTATCGCCAATATGCGTGCTCAACCGGGAGAGAAATTCAGATGGCGGGCAAGAGCTCGGAAGAAATGGTCAGCAACCAGATGGGCGATCTCGACGGCGATTCGCTGATCATGCACCGGACGGGGCGGCCCGGAAAAATCGAGATCATCGCCAGTAAGCCGCTGGTCACGCAGCGCGACCTGGCGCTGGCCTATTCGCCGGGCGTCGCCGCCCCCTGCCTCGCGATCGAGAAGGATCCGTCGACCGCCTACGACTACACGGTCAAGGGCAACCTGGTGGCCGTGATCTCCAACGGCACCGCCGTGCTGGGCCTCGGCGACATCGGTGCGCTGGCCGGCAAGCCGGTGATGGAGGGCAAGGCCGTCCTGTTCAAGCGCTTCGCCGACGTCGACTGCATCGACCTTGAGGTCGACACCAAGGACGTCGACCAGTTCGTGAACTGCGTGCGCTACCTCGGGCCCACCTTCGGCGGCATCAACCTCGAGGACATCAAGGCGCCGGAATGCTTCATCATCGAGCAGCGCCTGCGCGAGCTGATGGACATCCCGATCTTCCATGACGACCAGCATGGGACCGCGATCGTCTCCGCTGCCGGCCTGATCAACGCGCTGCACCTCACCGGCCGCAACATCAAGGACATCAAGATGGTGGTGAACGGCGCGGGCGCCGCGTCGATCGCCTGCATCGAGCTCGTGAAGGCGATGGGCATGCCGCACGAGAACGCCATCCTCTGCGACACCAAGGGCGTGATCTACCAAGGCCGCACCGAGGGCATGAACCAGTGGAAGAGCGCGCACGCGGTCCGCACCAAGGCGCGCACGCTGGAAGAGGCCATGAAGGGCGCCGACGTGTTCTTCGGCCTGTCGGTCAAGGGCGCCGTAACCCAGGACATGGTGAAGTCGATGGCGGCCAAGCCGATCATCTTCGCCATGGCCAATCCCGATCCGGAGATCACGCCGGAAGACGTGCGCGCCGCGCGCGGCGATGCCATCGTCGCCACCGGCCGCTCGGACTATGCCAACCAGATCAACAACGTGCTGGGCTTCCCCTACATCTTCCGCGGCGCGCTCGACGTGCGCGCCACGACCATCAACGAGGAGATGAAGGTCGCCGCCGCCGAGGCGCTGGCCAAGCTCGCCCGCGAGGACGTGCCCGACGAGGTCGACCGCGCCTATTCCGGCCGCCGCCTGCGCTACGGGCCGGAGTACATCGTGCCGGTGCCGTTCGATCCGCGCCTGATCGTCGAGGTCTCGGCGGCGGTTGCGAAGGCCGCGATGGATTCCGGAGTCGCCAAGAAGCAGATCACCGACATGGCGGAATACAAGCGCAGCCTGTCGGGCCGCCTCGATCCGACCAGCCACTTCCTGCAGAGCCTGTTCGAGCAGGTGAAGGCCAATCCGCAGCGCATCGTCTTCGCCGAGGGCGAGGAGGAGCGCACGATCCGCGCCGCCGTGATGTTCCGCGACAACGGCTACGGCACGCCGATCCTGATCGGCCGCGAGGAGCAGGTGCGCGAGACCATGAAGTCGCTCGGCATCAACGACTCCTCGGGCCTGGAGATCCACAACGCGCGCCTCTCCACCAAGAACGCGCCGTACACCGAGCTGGTCTACAAGCGCCTTCAGCGCGACGGCTTCCTGCATCGCGACGTGCAGCGCATGGTCAACCAGGGCCGCAACGTGTTCGGCGCCTGCATGGTCGCCGCGGGCGATGCCGACGGCATGGTGACGGGCATCACGCGGCGCTTCCCCGAGTGCTATGCCGACGTGAAGCGCGTGATCAACATCGACATCAACAAGGTGCCGATGGGCTATTCCATTGTCGTGTCGCGCCAGGGCACGGTGTTCCTCGCCGACACCTCGATCAACGAGACGCCAAGCCCCGAGCAGCTCGCCACCATCGCCAAGCAGATGGTGAAGAACGCCCGGATGATGGGCCACGAGCCGAGGGTCGCGTTCCTCAGCTTCTCGAACTTCGGCAGCCGCGAGATCGAGCGCATCGACCGCATCCGCAAGGCGATCCGCCTGCTCGACGCCGAGGAGGTCGACTTCGAGTATGACGGCGAGATGCAAGCCGACATGGCGCTCGACTTCGAGCTGCTGAAGTCGACCTATCCGTTCACGCGCCTCACTGGCCCGGCCAACATCCTGATCATGCCGGGGCTTCACTCCGCCCACATCTCCTCGCGCCTGATGCAGTCGCTGGGCGGCGTGACGGTGATCGGCCCGGTGATCGACGGTCTCTCCAAGCCCGTGCAGATTGTGCAAATGGGCGCGACGGTGAGCGACCTGGTGAACCACGCGGCCCTGGCCGCCTACGGCGCGCTGTCCGCCCGGAGGTAGGAACGGTTTCATAAGATTCCGTCATCTCGACCGGAGCCTCGCGCAGCGAGGCGTAGCGGAGAGACCTTCCCTCGACGATTAGCTGGCTATTCGTTGAAAGAAGGTCTCTCCGCTACGCGCCTGCGGCGCTCCGGTCGAGACGACGGATGTTTGACCTCATGGCAGCGCGGAGTGACTCTCGAAACTTGGTGGCTCTATCTCGGCGCGGTGGCGCTGATCGCCTAAACGCCGCTGCTGCGCTTCAAGCCCTGAGGCTCAGGCGACCTTCTTCACCGTGAGCCGATGCTGGCGGCCGTCGCGCGCCGTCCAGGAGATCGACTGCCCCACGGCCAGGCCGATCAGCGCCGCGCCGACCGGGGTCATCACCGAGAGCTTGTGGGCGTCACTGTCCTCGTCGACGGGATAGACCAGCGTCTCGGTGAGCTCGTGTTGCTCGCCATCGGTGCCGGCGTCGGAGCGGAAGGTCACGGTCGAGCCCATGCGCACGACATCCGCCGGCACGCTGTCTTCGCTCACGATCTTGGCGCGTTCCATCTCGGACAGCAGCTCCTCGGCCACTTCCGGCAGCCGCTCCAGCGACGCGGTGGCAAGGTCGGTCAGGCGGTCGCAGTCGGCCTCGCTGACAACGATGTTGGGGACGGAACGATTACGTGCAACGGCGGGCATCGCGGATGCTCCTGCATTGGAAAAGACAAATTGGATTTAATCGGTGATCGCAAACAACGGCGATCGAAGTGCCCCGATGCCGGGACACAGGGGCCGGCTCGGGGACTACGCTTCCGCGATCGGATGGTTCCGTCGCGGTACGAGTGAAAGGGGAGCCGAGAAGTTCATGGCGAAGAGGTAGGCCTCTCCGCCCGGCCTTTCAAGGCTTGTCCGGAGGCCCGGTTTCGCGAGTTTATTTCGCCAGTTTCCGCGCGCGCTGGGCGAGATAGACCTGCAGGTGGGCATAGGCCAGGCGCAGGTTCGGCGTCGCGATGCCGGCCGCCTTCGCACGGGCGATCATGTCACCGACGATGTGATCGGCCTCGACCATGTTACCCTTCTCGAGATCATGCAACATCGAGGCAGTGAACTTCGAGCCCTTCACCGTCAGGAACGAGCGGATGGTCTTGAGGCCCTTCTCGCCGGGATCGTGACCGGCAGCGGCGCCGACCTTGCGGCCTTCCTCGACCGTCTCCAGCACGATCGCCATGCCCTCGTCGGCTTCGAGGACGTCGCCGGACGAACCGCGCATCAGGCAGCAGGTCGCTGCCAGCGTGCAGAGCATGATCCACTTGTCCCAGAGGTCCTGGACGATGTTGGCATTCAGCCCGCCATCGATGCCCGACTTCTTGATCGCGGCATCGAGTTCCGTCAGCGCGGCGCGCGCGGGCGCGGCCCCACGCTCGCCAAACGAGATCACGGCAAAGGGGCTTGTGTGCAGGATGTGGCCCTGGCCATCCATGGCGACGCCGACGCGCGCCAGTCCACCCACGACCTTTTCCGCGCCGAAGCGGGCGTCGAGCGCCTCGAGATGGCGCATGCCGTTCAGCAGCGGCACGACCGTGGTGTTGGCGCCGACCGCCGGGGCAATGGCATCCATTGCCGAGTCGAGGTCGTAGGCCTTGCACGTCAGCAGCACGACATCGTACGGGCCGCTTTCACTGCCCTTGGTGACCGTCTTCACCTTCTGCGTGATGTCGCCCTTGGTGCTCTTGATCACCAGCCCGTCGCGCTGCAGCGCCTCGTTGCGCTTGTCGCGCACGAGGAAAGTCACGTCGGCGCCGCTCTGGTGCAGGCGTCCACCGACATAGCCGCCGATCGCGCCGGCGCCGAGGATCAGGATCTTCATGGCAACCTCTACGTCAGCCCGCCGCGCGCCCGCCGCGCTTCATATGTCTGCAGGTGGGCATAGGCATAGCGCAGGTTGGGTGCGGCGATACCGTGCTTGCGAGCACGGGCAAGCATGTCGCCGACGATCTGCTTGCCCTCAGCCGCGCCGTGCTTCTCCATGTCGCCCAGGATCGAGGCCACGGCCTTCGAGCCCTTGGCCGTCAGCATGCCCTTCAGGTTGGCAACGACCTTGTCGCTGGGCGGCTGGCCCTCGGCCACCGCGACCTTGCGGCTCTCTTCCAGCGTCTCGGCCACGATGGCCGCGCCGTCCTCGCTCTCCATGATGTCGCCGATCGTGCCGCGCATCGAGGCGCACATGCCGGCGATCGTCGACAGCATGATCCACTTGTCCCAGAGATCCTGGTTGATGTTGTCGTTCAGGCCGCCGTCGATGCCGGCCTTCTTGCAGGCCGCGTCGAGTTCGACCAGCGAGGGCCGTCCGGGCTTACCGTCGCGCTCGCCGAACGACACGCCCGAGGCGCCGCTGTGCAGGATCTCGCCGTTGGGACCCAGCATGCCGGAGATGCGGGCGAGGCCGCCGGCCACGCGTGCCGCACCGAACTTGCCGTCGAGCGTCGCGAAGTGGGCATGGCCGTTCAGCATCGGCACGATCACCGTGTCCGGTCCGACCGCCGGTGCGATCGACTCCATCGCCGAGTCGAGATCGTAGGCCTTGCAGGCCAGCACGACGACGTCATACGGACCGCCTTCGCTGCCCTTGGTCACGACCTTGACCGGCACGACGGCGTCGCCCTTCGGGCTCTTCACCACGAGGCCTTCCTTGCGCACCTTCTCGGCGCGCTTCTCGCGCAGCAGGAAGGTCGTGTCGATGCCGGCCTGCGTGAGACGCGCGCCCCAATAGCCGCCGACCGCGCCGGCGCCGAGGATCAGGATCTTCACTTCTTGATGTTCCTTTCGGTCAGCCAGTCGTCGAGCCACGTGGCGAGGTCGTCCGTCTGGTGATGGATGTGGCTGAGATCGGTATCGGCCGCGCGCTTCACGCTTTCGTCGGTGCGGATCCACACCGTGCGCATGCCGAGATCGGCGGCGGGCTTCAGGTTGACGGAGATGTCGTCGGCGAAGGCGGCGCGGGTCGGATCGACGCCGTGCTTCTTCACCAGCGAATCGTAGATCTGCGGATGGGGCTTGGGCCAGTATTCGCCCGCGGCGATGTCGAAGATCGCCTCGAAATGATGCGACACGCCCAGCCGCTCCATCACGCGCTCGGCGTGCGGCACGTCGCCGGCGGTGAAGATGATCTTGCGGCCCGGCAGCGCGCGCAGCGAGGCTTCGAGCGCAGGATTGGCCTCGACCGGCGAATAGTCGATGTCGTGGACGTAATCGAGATAGTGCGTGGGATCGACGCCGTGCAGGCTCATCATGCCGCGCATCGAGGTGCCGTGGTCGCGCCAGTACTGCTTCTGCACGACCCGCGCCTCTTCCGGCGTCACTTTAAGCCAGTCGGCGATGTAGCGCCCGATGCGCACGTCGATCTGCGCGAACAGGTTGCAGCGCGACGGGTAGAGCGTGTTGTCTAGGTCGAACAGCCACACGTCCGGATCGTGCGCCGGGGGATCGTATTTGCGAGCCATTGGACGCTTGGATTAGCGGCCAGCCGTGCGCTTGTCGAGCCGGAGGACTATAAGGGGAACAATGGATATCCTGCCGATTGCCCTCCTCGCCATCGTTGTCCTGCTGGTCGTCGTCCTGGTCGTGGTGCTGATGCGCCAGGGCGGCGGAAACCGCGAAGCCGAGCAGCGGATGCAGCAGCAGCTTGCACTGGCGCTGAGCCAGCAGGCCGAAACCGTGCAGCGGGTCGAGAAGTCGCTGCGCGAGCAGGAGCAGGCGCTCGCCAAGGTCGTGGCCGAGCGGCTCGACCGCACCGAGAAGGCCACCGGCCAGATCGTCACCGACCTGCGCGAGCGGCTGGCCCGCATCGACGAGGCACAGAAGAAGATCGGCGAGCTCTCGACCCAGGTCGTGAGCCTGCAGGAAGTCCTGTCCAACAAGCAGGCGCGCGGCGCCTTCGGCGAGGTCCAGCTCAACGACCTCGTTCAGTCCGCCCTGCCGCCCTCGGCCTATTCCTTCCAGGCGACGCTCTCGACCGGCGTGCGCGCCGACTGCCTGCTGAAGCTGCCCAACCCGCCGGGCCCGATCGCCATCGACGCCAAGTTCCCGCTGGAAAGTTACAGCCTGCTGCGTGCCGTGCAGGCGGGCGACGCGGCGGCACTCCTGGCCGCCCAGCGTGGCTTCCAGCAGGCGATCCGCAAGCACATTGCCGACATCCGGGCAAAATACATCGTGCCCGGCGAGACCGCCGAATCGGCGCTGATGTTCCTGCCCTCGGAAGCCGTCTATGCCGAGCTGCACGCCAATTTCACGGGGCTGGTCGAGGAATCCTACAAGGCGCGCGTCTGGATCGTATCGCCCACGACCATGATGGCGACGCTGAACACAGTGCGCGCCGTGCTGAAGGACGTGCGCATGCGCGAACAGGCCGGCGAGATCCAGAAGGTGGTGGGCCTGCTATTGGGCGACGTGAAGCGGCTCGACGACCGGGTCGACAATCTCAAGAAGCACTTCGCCCAGACCGAGAAGGACCTGCGCGAGATCGACACCTCGACGACGGCGATCACCCGCCGCGGCGAACGCATCGTCGCCGTCGACCTCGGCGACGAGCCGACGGCGCTGCCGCCGAAGGTTTAGGTCAACCCCAGGGGCCGCGACGCGGGGTCTGCGGCGCCGGATTGGTCCACGGACCGCGCGGGGGCGCAGAGTCACCCCACGGGCCACCGCCGGGCGCCGAGGCAGGCTGCGGGCGCGACGGCGCATAGCTCTGGTAGCCCTGACCGCCCATCGCCTGCAGGCGCGCAATGCGCTCCTCCATCGGCGGATGGGTCGAGAACAGGCTCGACATGCCGCCGGCCGCCGCCAGGGGATTGGCGATGTACATGTGCGCCGTCGCCGGATTGCGCTCGGCCGCCTCGTTGTGCAGCTGCTGGGTGCCGGCATGGAGCTTGGCCAGCGCCGAGGCGAGCCACTGCGGCTGGCCGCAGATCTCCGCGCCCATCCGGTCGGCCTCGTACTCGCGGCCACGGCTGATCGCCATCTGCACCAGCATGGCGGCCATCGGCGCCAGGATCATCGCGGCGATGGCGACGATCGGGTTGACCAGCGGCCGGCCCTCGGAATCGCGGCCGCCGCCCATCAGGCCGCCGAAGCTCGCCAGCATGCCGATGGCGCCCGACAGGGTCGCCGCCACGGTCATGATCAGCGTGTCGCGGTGGCGGACATGGGCCAGCTCGTGCGCCATCACGCCCGCGACCTCCTCGCGGCTGAGGTTGCGCAACAGGCCCGTGGTGGCCGCCACGGCGGCATGTTCGGGGTCGCGGCCGGTCGCGAAGGCGTTCGGCTGATCCTCCGCGATCAGGTAGACGCGCGGCATCGGCAAGCCGGCGCGCTGCGTCAGCTCGTGGACGATATTGAACAGCTCGGGCGCGTTCTCCGGCCCGACCTCCTGCGCGTTGGCCATGCGCAGGACCATCTGGTCGCTGTTCCAGTAAGCGAAGACGTTCATGCCCAGCGCCATGACGAAGGCGATGACGAGGCCGGTCTGGCCTCCCATGAGATACCCGGCCACGAGGAAGAAGCCCGTCAGCGCGGCGAGCAGGAGCGCGGTCTTGAAGTAATTCATGCCGGTTAAGTTGGACTGCAAAAGTGGCGAATCAAGGTGCGGACGGGCATCATGGCGCCATGACCGAACCCACCAAGCCCACCCCGCCGGAACCGCCCAAGGCGGACACGGCCACCCCCGTCCCGCCGGAAAAGCCCAAGAAGGTCGAGGAGATCGGTGGCCCGCCCGGCCCCGAGCCCACGCGCTACGGCGACTGGCAATTCAACGGGAAAGTAACGGACTTCTAGACGCAAGGCGGTGGCACGAAGACTGCCTCGCGGTGCTCGACACGACAAACCTCGAGTAAAGCCCATGAACAAAGCCGACATCTTCCACCCCAGCTTCAAGGCACAGCCCTGGTGGTGGGAGGCGTGGACGCCCAACAATGCGTTGAGCGTGGACCCGCCGGCCCGGACCGACGTGGTGATCGTGGGCGCGGGTTATGGCGGCCTGTCGACGGCGCTCGAACTGCGGCGCAACGGCATCGACTGCGTGGTTCTGGAGCGCGGCGTGTTCGGCATCGGCGCCTCGACGCGCAACGGCGGCATGCTCTCGGGCGGCACCAACATCGCCAAGGGACTCGGCGGCAAGAACCCCAAGGTCGAGGCCGAGTTCGAGGCGAACAAGGCGGCCTTCCTGGGGAGCGGCGCGGATTCGCTGCAGACGCTGATCGACATCATCCATCGCGAGAAGATCGATTGCGGCCTGATCACCAACGGCCGCTTCACCGGCGCCTGGACGCCCAAGCACTATGACGACCAGGCGCGCAAGGTCGAGATGTTCAACAAGTACGCCAATGTCGGCGCCGAGATGATCCCGCGCGAGCGCGTGCGCGAGATGATGGCGTCGGACTATTACTATGGCGGCATGTATGTCCGCAGCGGCGGCAACCTCCATCCCGCGCGCTACTACAAGGGCCTGCTCGAAGCCGCCCACGCGCAGGGCGCCGTGCTGTGCGGCGAGGTCGAGGCCGAGCGCATCGAGAAGACGAAGGACGTGAAGAGCGGCACCGGCTGGCGCGTGCTGACCGCCAAGGGACCGATCGCCTGCAAGGAAGTGGTGATCGCCACCAACGGCTATACCGGAGACCTGACCCCGAAGCTCAAGATGCGCGTCGTGCCGGTGGCCAGCCACATCATCGCCACCGAAGAGCTGCCGATGCCGGCGACGGATCTCATTCCGATGCAGCGTTCGATCGGCGATACCAAGAGAGTCCTCACCTATTACCGGCCCTCGCCCGACGCCAGGCACATGATCTTCGGCGGGCGCGCCCGCTTCACCGCGGCACCGCCGGAAGTAAGCGCACCGATCCTGTACCAGTACATGATCGACCGCTTCCCGCAGCTCAAGGGCATCCGGATCACCCACGTCTGGACGGGCAACGTCGCCTTCGCGCTCGATTCGATGTCGCACATGGGCCAGGACGACGGCATGCATTACCTGCTGGCCTGCAACGGCAGCGGCGTCGCGATGATGACCTATCTCGGCACCCAGACGGCGAAGAAGATCGCGGGCGGCTCCAACGCGCCGGTCAACGCCTTCGACGGCCGCGAATTCCCCGAGCACCCGCTCTACAACGGCGATCCCTCGCTCTACCTGCCGCTGATCGGCGCGCTCTATCGCACGCGCGACTGGCTCGACCGCAAGATGGCCGGCTGAAAACAGGAATTTAAGCAATGAAGGTTGGTATCGTCGGCGCGGGCGCGATCGCGTTTGGAATGGCGGCGTTTCTGGAACAGGCGGGACACGCCGCAACCCTGTGGTCGCCGTCGGGCGAACGCACCAAGGCTTTGGCCGCAGGCGAGCCGCTCGTCGCGGCCGGCGCCATCGAAGGCACGTTCAAGCCGCGCATCGCGACGAGCGCGGCCGACGTCGTCGCCGGCGCGGACGTGATCCTGATCGCCCTGCCGGCCTACGGCCACAGCCACGTCTTCGACGCGGTCGCACCGCACATCACGGCAACGCAGACCGTGATCGTGAGTTCGCACGCCTCGTTCGGCGCGCTGTACCTGTCGCGCCTGCTCGCCGCGCGCGGCGTCGCGGTGCCGATCATCGCCTGGGGCACGACCTTGCTGAGCGGCCGCCAGACCGGGCCCGCCAAGGTGCAGGTGAACACGGTGCGCAAGACGGTCGATCTCGCCACGCTCCCCGCCTCACGCAGCGCCGAGGGTCTCGCCCTCTGCCAGTCGCTGTTCGGCGACCGCTTCGTCGACCGGAAGAGCCTGCTCGCCATCGCGCTCAGCAATCTCAATCCGACGATCCACATGGGCATCGCGCTCGGCAACATGACGCGCATGGAGAAGGCCGAGGCCTGGGGCCAGGCCGAGAACGTGACGCCGAAGGTCGGCCGCCTGCTCGAGGAACTCGACCGCGAGCGCCTCGCCATCGCCGCGTCGCTGGGACTGGACGTGCGCACGATCTTCCAGCACCTGCATCTCTCCTTCGGCATTCCCATGGGATCGGCCTCGGAGATGCATCAGGCCATGCACGGTATCGGCAAGGGCGGCGCCGGGCCGACGACGGCCGACAGCCGCTACGTCACCGAGGACGTGCCCTTCGGCCTCGTGCCCACCGCCAAGCTCGGCCGCCTCGCCGGCCATCCCGCGCCGTTGCACGAAGCCGGCGTCAGCCTCTTCTCGGCGATGTACGGCCGAGACTTCACCGCCGAGAACGACCTTTTGGCCAACCTCGATATCGGCTCGCTGTCGCTCGGCCAGCTCCAGGCGCTGTGCCGTGATGGGTACGCGCACTAACGTCTCAAAGGAGCGCGCCACTCCAGTGGCGCTCATGCGCTGTCGATGAGAAGAATACGAGCGCAACTGGAGTTGCGCGCTCCGATGATAGTGATCTCGACATGACCAGCCTCGAAACAACTGCCCTTCCCGTCTCCCTCGCCGACGTGCGCGACGCCGCCGCGCGCATCAAGGGCGCGGTCGTGCATACGCCCTGCCTGCGCAGCGAGACGCTGTCGCGCATCGCCAAGGCAGATGTCTGGGTGAAGTTCGAGAACCTGCAGTTTACCGCCTCCTTCAAGGAGCGCGGCGCGCTGAACACGCTGCTGCAGCTCACCGACGAGGAGCGCCGCCGCGGCGTGATCGCCATGTCGGCAGGCAACCACGCGCAGGGCGTCGCCTATCACGCGGGCCGGCTCGGCATTCCCGCGACCATCGTGATGCCGTCCTTCACACCCAACACCAAGGTGAAGCACACGCGCGACCACGGCGCGCGGGTCGTGCTGATCGGCGACACGCTGGCCGAAGCGGCGGCCGAGGCCCATCGTCTGGCCGACGCGGAGAAGCTGGTCTTCGTCCATCCCTACGACGATCCGCGCATCATCGCGGGCCAGGGCACGATCGCGCTGGAGATGATCGAGGACGCACCGGAGATCGACACGCTGGTCGTGCCGGTCGGCGGCGGCGGCATGCTTGCCGGCTGCGCCGTCGCCGCGCGCGGCCTCAAGCCCGACGTGAAGATGATCGGCGTCGAATCGGCCGGCTACTCGGCGATGCGCCAGCTCCTGGCCGGCGAGACGGTGACGGTGGGCGGCGACACGATCGCCGAGGGCATCGCCGTGCGCGACATCGGCCAGACGCCGCTCGCCATCGCCCGCGCGTTGGTCGACCGGGTGCTGGCGGTCGACGAGGTGGCGATCGAGCGCGCCATCGCGCTCTTCCTGGAGGTCGAGAAGACCGTGGCCGAGGGCGCGGGCGCCGCCGGCCTCGCCGCACTGCTCGCCCATCCGGAGGTCTTCAAGGGCCGCAAGGTCGGGCTGGTCCTGTGTGGGGGCAACATCGACACCCGCCTGCTGGCGTCGGTCCTGCTGCGCGGGCTGGTCCGCGACGGCCGCATCGTGCGGCTGCGCCTGATGATCCCCGACCTGCCCGGCCAGCTCGCCCGGGTGGCCCGCCTGATCGGCGGTGCTGGCGGTAACATCGTAGAAGTCCAGCACCAGCGACTTTTCGGCAGCGTCGTCGCGAAATCGACCGAACTCGACGTCACCGTCGAAAGCCGCGACCGCGACCACGCCCGCGAACTGGTCGCGACGCTGCAGGCCGAGGGCTTCACGGTCCGCGTCCTGGAGGGGGCGGACGCGTAGGCCTCACAGTGGTCGGACTTCGTCACCACAAGTAGGAAAACGAACGCCAGCGCGAACCTAACTGGACAGCGTAGGAACGCCTAGAGCGTTTCATGGCTTGAGTGAATCGAAGGGGATTCCCGAGCGGTCGAGA
>CAMFGZ010000021.1 GCA_945952105.1 uncultured Rhodospirillaceae bacterium
ATTGGGCACAGGGGCGAGCCTTGGCCTCCGGAAGGAACGGCGCGTATAATCGCCGGGTCCTCGATTGGCAAATCGGAGCCTCGTGAAGAAACCGACCAAAGCGGCGCCCGTCGGGCATGCCCACGACCACAATCACTGTGTCGAAGACGCGGTCGCCGCGGCCGAGAAGCTGTGCGTAACCAGGAACCTGCGCTTTACGCCGCTCCGCCGCCGCGTATTGGAACTCGTCTGGTCGAGCCACAAACCGGTGGGCGCCTACGCGCTGCTCGACAGCCTGCGCAACGAGGATCTGGGCTCGGCGCCGCCGACCGTCTATCGCGCGCTCGATTTCCTCATCGAAAACGGCCTGATCCACCGTATCGAGCGCATGAATGCCTTCGTCGGCTGCAGTCATCCGGGGGAGGCCCATCGCGGCTTCTTCCTGATCTGCGCCGAGTGCGGCAACGCCGAGGAGATCGAGGGAGAAAGCGTCTCCGACGCGATCGCCGCCAGCGCTTCGAGCCGCGGCTTCACCGCGCGCGAAATGACGCTTGAGGTGACCGGCGTCTGCGGTGAGTGCCAGCGGTCCGCTTAGCAGCTTTTCAGTTCCAAAATAGCCGCATCACCTCATCCTGGGGAGACGCGCGCAGCGCGTCGTCTCGAAGGATGGGCAACGGGCGTGGTGCGCGTACCCATGCTTCGAGACGGCTGCCCCGAGGTATTCCGAGGGGCAGCCTTCCCAGCGTGAGGCTTGGTATCGTTACGCCTGAGTTAGCCGATGGGCCTGGATCAGGCGTTGTGCGCGCGATTGAGGCGCTCGAAGCCTTCTGCGAGGTCGGTCTTCAGGTCCTCGACGTCTTCGAGGCCGATATGGACGCGCAGGAGTTGCTTGCCCTCGGGCCACGGCACCGCCGTGCGGTACTGGTCGGGATGCGCGGGGATCATCAGGCTCTCGTAGCCACCCCAGCTCGCGCCCATGCCGAAGATGTCCATGCCGTCGAGCATGGCCGCCACCGCCGGACGCTTGATGCCGTCGCGCAGGGTGAAGGAGAACAGGCCCGACGAACCCTGGAACTGCTTCTTCCAGTTCTCGTGGCCGGGACAGTCGGGCAGGGCGGGATGCAGCACCTTGTCGACCTCGGGCCGCGTCTTCAGCCAGTTGGCGATTTCGAGGCCGCTCTTCTCGTGATGGCGCAGCCGAACGCCCATGGTGCGCAGGCCGCGAAGCGCCAGGTAGCAATCGTCGGGCGCGGCGTGGAAGCCGAACGACTGGCAGGCGGTCTTCGCGATCTCGAACATCTCGCGCGTGGCGCAGGAGATGATGCCCATCATCGCGTCCGAATGGCCGACGATGTACTTGGTGCCGGCGTGGATGGAGATGTCGCAGCCATGGTCGAACGGCTTGAAGTAGAGCGGCGTCGCCCAGGTATTGTCGATCATCACGGCCGCGCCGGCCTTCTTGGCGACGGCGGCCATGCCGTCGACGTCCTGGACCTCGAAGGTCTGCGAGCCCGGCGCCTCGAGGTAGAGCACCTTGGTGTTCGGCCGCATCAGCTTGGCGATGCCCTCGGCGCCGATCATCGGGTCGAAGTAGGTGGTCTCGACGCCGAAGCCCTTCAGAGTCGTGTTGGCGAAGCGGCGGGCCGGCCCGTAGGCATTGTCGGTCACCAGCATATGATCGCCGGTCTTAAGGAAGCCCACGATGGCGCCGGTGACGGCGGCCAGTCCCGACTGGACCGCGATCGAGCGGTGCGCGCCCTCAATGGCGGCGACGGCGTCTTCAAGGGCCTTCTGGGTCGGCGTGCCGTTGCGGCCGTAGCCGAAGCCCTCGAACGGGATACGGTTCTCGAACTTGTCCATCGTCGGCGAGAGGATCGTCGACGCGTGATAGACCGGCGGATTGACGATGCCGAAATTGCTGTCGGGATCGCGGCCGGAGACGGCCAAAACGGTGTCGGGTCGGGTATAAGTTTTCTTCGAGGTCATGAATCAACTATGGCACAGGCTTCGCGCCGGCGGCCAGCGATAGACCTCCGTGCAGGACACACAACCGATATCCCCAGATCGAAGAGATCAGGGACCGGTGACGATCGGCGTATCGGCGCGTCCACCCCATTCGGTCCAGGAACCGTCGTAGACCGCTGCTTCCGGCGCGCCCGTCAGGTAGAGGCCGAGCGCCACGACGCAGGCGGTTACGCCGGAGCCGCAGCTCGCCGTGACCTTCTTCGTCGGATCGATACCGGAAGCGGCGATGCGGGCCGCCAGCTTGTCGGCCGGTAGCATCGTGCCGGTCGCCGGATCGAGCAGTTCGTTGTACGGAAGGTTGAAGGCGCCCGGCATGTGACCCCCACGCAGGCCGGCCCGCGGCTCGGGAACCTCGCCACGGAAGCGGTTGGCGGCGCGGGCATCCACGATCTGCTCGCGCTTGCTGTCGATCAGGCCGAACACATCGTCGACAGACCGGACCAGGGAGTTGTTGAGTCGCGCCGTGAAGTGGCGCTCGCGCGGCGGCGTCGGGTCGTCGGTGACGGGCCGCCCCTCGCTCATCCACTTCGGCAGGCCGCCGTTCAGGATCGCGACGTCCTTGTAGCCCATGGCACGGAACATCCACCAGACGCGGCAGGCGCCTGTCATCGGCGTGGTGTCGTAGATCACGATCTTGTTGCCATCGCCCAGGCCCAGCCTGCGGACGCGGGAGGAGAACTTGTCCGGCGGCGGCAGCATGTGCGGCAGCGGACTCGTCGTATCGGCAATCTCGTCGATGTCGAAGAACACGGCGCCGGGAATGTGCTGCTGCACGAACTCGGCCTTGGGCTCGCGCTTCTGCGCCGGCAGGTAGAAGGAGCCGTCGACGACGCGCACGTCCGGCGCATCGAGCCGCGCGGCGAGCCATTCGGTGCTCACGAGGGCGTCGGGCCTTGCGTATTCCATTGGGATCTTCCTCTTCGCTTTGGTGTTCCTCTCCCCAGCTAGGGGAAAGGCTAGGTGAGGGGGCTGGTCGAAGCGTTGCTGCGCAACCCCCTCACCCAACCTCTCCCCCTATCAGCAGGGGAGAGGAGTTTGATGACTAGGCCAGCGCGATGATGAAGCGCCGGTTCATCTTTCCCTTGTTCTCGATCTTGGTGCACTCGATGCGGCCGATTTCGCCGGTTCGCGCGACATGGGTGCCGCCGCAAGCCTGCAGGTCGACGCCGTCGATCGACAGGAGACGGACGCGGCCCGCGCCCATCGGCGGCCGTACGCTCATCGTCTTCACCAGTTCGGGCCGCGCCGTCAGCTCCTCGTCGGTGATCCATTGCGGCGTCACCGGCCGGTCGAGCGCGATCAGTTTGTTGACCTCCTCGGTGACCCATTCCTTCGTCGGCACCTCGCCATCGAGGTTGAAGTCGAGACGGCTCTTGTCGGCGCCGACCTGGCCGCCCGTGACGCTGCCTTTGATGACGGAGGACATCACATGCATCGCGGTATGCATGCGCATGTGGAGATGCCGGCGCTCCCAGTCGAGCGCGGTGTGGACCTTCGCTCCGGCTGCGGGGCGGGGCGCGTCGGGCGCCAGTACGTGCAGCACGTCGCCGCCATCGGCCTTCACCGTGTCGACGATCCGCGCCTCGCCGCCGTCCCAGCGCATCACTCCGGTATCGCCGGGTTGCCCGCCGCCCGTTGGGTAGAAGATCGAGCGGTCGAGCCGCACGCCGCGCTCCTCGACGGCGGTCACGGTGGCGTCGGCTTCCTTGATGTAGGCGTCCTGCCTGAAGAGTTCTTCGACCATGACGGGGATTTAGGCTTTCGCCAGCCGCGCCGCAACTTCCGGGCCGGTCGGCATCGCCGGCGCAGCGCCAAGTTTCTCGACCGAGCAGGAGGCGGCGGCACTCGCGAAACGCGCGGCTTCCGCGGGCGTGCGGCCCGCCGCCAGTTGTGAGGCGAGGGCGCCCACGAAGCAATCGCCGGCACCGGTCGTGTCGGCGACCTTGCTCGGAAAGGCCGGAATGGCATCGACGCCCGTCGCGGTCACGACGATGGCGCCGCGTGCGCCCAGCGTTGCAATGACCGCGCGCGCGCCGCGGTCGCGCAGGATGTTGCAGGCGGCGACGACTCTCTCCTGGGAACTCGACGCATCGAGGCGGGCACCTGTTGCCTGCGAAAGCTCGATCTCGTTCAGCACGGCGACATCGACGGATTTCATCAGTTCCGCCGGATGCTCGGCGAAAGGCGCGAGATTGAGGACGGTTCGCGCGCCGGCCTCGCGGGCACGCGCGAGGATTTCCTGCGTGGCCGCCAGTGGAGTCTCGAATTGCGCCACCCATACTTCATCGCGCTGCGGTTCGTGGTGCAGCATGGACGCCTCGAAGTGCATGTTGGCGCCCGACGCGACGGTGATGGAATTGTCGCCGTCGGCAACCTGGATCAACGCGACACCGGTCGCCGGACCTTCGACCTCGGTCACGCTGGTGCTGTCGACGTCATTGTCGGCCAGGAACCCGCGCAGGCCATTGGCGAAGGAGTCGTTGCCGACGGCGCCGACCATCGCTGTGGGGACGCCGAGACGGGCCGAGGCGATGGCCTGGTTGAGTCCCTTTCCGCCGGGCAGGAAGGAGACTTCCGCGCCCAGGATCGTCTCGCCGCGCTCCGGCAGCCGCGCGCTCTGCACGACGACATCCATGTTGAGGCTACCGCAGACCACGACCCGGCTCATCGATGAAGCCTCACTTCATCCAGCGCGGCAGCGGCAGATTTTTCTCGCGCAGGAAGGCCGGATTGAAGAGCTTCGACTGATAGCGGCTGCCGCCGTCGCACAGGATGGTGACGATGGTCTTGCCCGGCCCCAGTTCCCGGGCGAGCCGCATGGCGCCGACGATATTGATGGCGGTCGAGCCGCCCAGCACCAGCCCCTCATGCTCGATCAGGTCGAACAGGACGGGCAGGGCCTCCTCGTCCGTGATCTGGTAGGCCATGTCGATCGGCGTGCCTTCGAGGTTGGCCGTGACGCGGCCCTGACCAATGCCTTCCGTGACCGAATTGCCCTCGGCCTTCAATTCTCCCCTGGTGTGCCAGTTGAAGAGCGCCGAACCCATCGGATCGCTCAATGCGATCTTGACGTTGGGATTGCGTTCCTTCAGGGCGCGCGAGATGCCGGCCAGCGTGCCGCCGCTGCCGACGGAGCAGGTGAAGCCATCGACCTTGCCCTCGGTCTGATCCCAGATTTCCGGTCCGGTGGTGCGGTAGTGGCCATCACGGTTGGCGGTATTGTCGAACTGGTTGGCCCAGATCGCGCCGGCCGGCTCCTTGGCCGCCAACTCCTCCGCGAGCGCGCCGGAAAAGCGGACATAGTTGTTCGGGTTCGAGTAGGGCGCGGCGGGGACGAGGCGCAGGTCGGCGCCGCACAGGCGCAGCATGTCCTTCTTTTCCTGGCTCTGCGTCTCGGGCATCACGATGACCGAGCGGTAGCCGCGTGCGTTGGCGACCAGCGCAATGCCGATGCCGGTATTGCCGGCCGTGCCCTCGACGATGACGCCACCGGGCTTGAGCTTCCCTCTCTTCTCTGCGTCTTCGATGATGGCCAGCGCGGCACGATCCTTCACCGAACCGCCGGGATTCAGGAATTCCGCCTTGCCGTAGATGTCGCAACCCGTCGCCTCCGACGCGGCGCGCAGCTTGATCAGCGGCGTGTTGCCGATGCTATCGATGAAACCCGACCGGACGTTCATGACCTGCTCGCTCTCTTCACCCTGCGCTCGCTCCCGGGCGGGACGGTAGACAGGGAGGAGGGCGGCATGCAACCCGCGCGGCGAGTTCTATCGCCAGCGGTTTCGCACCTCGTCGCGATGCAGGGCGAGCCACTGCAACGCCATCACGCCGACGGCATTGTCGACCTCGTCGCGGTCGAGCAGCGCACGCGCCTCCGCGAACGGCATGGCCTTCACGAGGATATTCTCGTTCTCCGCCTCGAGGCCGTGGATGCCGCCGACGCCGGTCGCATCGATGCGACCGAGGAAACTGCTGCAAGTCTCCGAACAGGCACCCGGACTGAGGACGACGCTGTTCATGGGAACGAGGTCGAGAATCGTTACCCCGGCTTCCTCGGTGGCCTCGCGTCGGGCAACGTCCGCGGGCGTTTCGCCCTCCTCGATGACACCGGCGACGATTTCCCAGTCCCAGGGATGGCGCCCGGCCGCATAGGAGCCGGCACGGAACTGGCGGATCAGCACGACCTCGTCGCGGACAGGATCGTAGGGCAGCACGGCGGCGGCCTGGCCGCGCTCGAAGACCTCGCGCTTCACCTCACCGCTCTGGCCGCCCTGGTACAGGCTGTGGCGGAACAGGTAGCGGGCGATACGAAAATAGCCCTGGAAGGCCACGGTCCGGTCGATCAGTTCGGCCTTTTCGCCGGGTAGCGGGATGGATGGCATGATTCGCACTCCACAAGCAAAAAGGGCCGTCCCTTTTCAGGAACGGCCCCAATTGGCTCCGGAGGTAGGAATCGAACCTACGGCCAGGCGATTAACAGTCGCCTGCTCTACCGCTGAGCTACTCCGGAATAAACTCGGTTGCGACGGCGGTAACGTCGGCCGCGAAGGCGCGGTCTTTTGACAGAGCCGGTCCTGAGACGCAAGGCCTGTCGTTTGTGCAAATTGTGGAGGCCCGGGCCGGAGTCGAACCGGCCTGGAAGGATTTGCAGTCCTCTGCATAGCCGCTTTGCTACCGGGCCGCACAACATGCGCGCGGTGCTATACGCGTCGCACGACAAGCCGGTCAAGCCGGGCGCGACGCAGCGGCCTTTGACGCTGTCGTCCGCGGACGCCTATATAGCGACCCGCTACATCTAGGGGGCAGCCTATGACGGATTTCGCGCTCGCGCGCCGCAACATGGTGGAAGGCCAGCTCCGGCCCAACCGGGTCAACAACGCCGGATTGCTCGCAATCCTGGCCGACCTTCCTCGGGAACGCTTCCTGCCGGAGGCGCTGCGCTCGGTCGCCTATGCGGACGACGACGTGCCGCTGGGCAACGGACGCTACATGATGGAGCCGATGGTCCTGGCCCGCCTGATCCAGATCCTGCAGCCGCAGGCCGAGGACAAGGCGATGGTGGTCGCGGCCGGCCTGGGCTACGGCGCGGCAATCCTGGCGCGGCTGACCAAATCGGTCGCCGCTGTCGAGACCGACGCCGCGATGGCCGCCGCTGCCCAGAAGACCCTGCGCGACCTCGGGCTTTCAGGTATCGAGCATGTGGCTGGCCAGGCGGAGCAGGGCGCACCCGCCGGCGCACCCTACGACGTCATCCTGATCGAGGGGGCGATCCCTGAAGTTCCCAAGGCCATTGCCGACCAGCTTGCCGAGGGCGGACGGCTGGCGACGGTGATCGCCGACCCGAGCGGTGCCTTGGGCGTCGCCCATCTGTTCGTTAAGCAGGGTGGGGTCGTCTCGGGGCGTCCGCTCTTCGACGCGGGTTCACCGGCGCTGCCGGGCTTTGCGCCTCCCGCCCGTTTCACCTTCTGAGCCCATATCGGGCATTTGCCACGGTCAGGGCTACCAATGGTGTTCCGCCTGATGCTAGGGTGCCGCCTACAGATGAGGGTAGAACGATGCGTATCCGGCCCAGGTTGAAGCGCGCCCGCACCGCGGCAGCGTGCATCCTAGCGGTCGGGCTCGGTGGGGCGTCGAGTGCGTGGTCACAGAGCCTGATCGAGGCGCTCTCGACCACCTACAACAGCAACCCCGACTTGCTGGCGAGCCGGGCCATCCTGCGCCAGACCGACGAAACGCTCTCGCAGGCGGTTGCCAACTGGCGCCCGCGCATCACGCTGAACGTCGAGTACAACAAGGTCGAGCAGGATTCTTACTCGCAGCGCACGACGCCGACCTTCTATGCCCTGAACGGCAAGTTCACGACGCTGCAGATGGTCCAGCCGCTGTTCCGTGGCGGCAAGACGATCGCCGAGACGAAGCAGGCGCAATCCAACATCCAGGCACAGCGCGCCCAGCTCGCCGAAACCGAGCAGACCGTCCTGCTGTCGGCGGTCACGTCCTATGCCGACCTCGTCCAGAACATCGGCATCGCCGATGCCCGCCGCAACAACGTGCGCGTGCTGGTGCAGCAGCTCGACGCCACCCGCGAGCGCTTCCGGGTCGGCGAGCTGACGATCACCGACGTGTCGCAGTCCGAGGCGCGCCTCGAACTGGCCAAGGCCGACCTCGTCCAGGCGGAAACCAACGTCCGCATCGCCGAAGCCGCCTTCCAGCGGACCATCGGCAAGAAGCCGGGACGACTGGGAGAAATCCCGCTGATCGGCGGCCTGCCGTCGTCTGAAGAGGAGGCGATCGGCCTCGCGATGGACGCCGGTCCCCGCGCCGTCACCGCCGCGCACCGCATCACGGCGGCCAACTACGGTGTGAATTCGGCGATCGGCGATCTGCTGCCGCAGGTCAATCTGGTGGGCGCGCTGCAGCAACAGTTCGACCTGCAGGTTCCCAACGACAAATATTACAACTACGCCGTCCGCGTTCAGGCGACGATCCCGATCTTCCAGAACGGCAGTGAATGGTCGCGCATCCGTTCGGCGCGCGAACTGGTCGGCCAGCGGCGCAACGAACTCGACAGCGCGCGCCGCGCGGTGGCGGAGAACGTCATCCGGGCCTGGCGCCAGCTCGACTCGTCGCGCTCCCGCGTGACCTCGTTCGAATCGCAGGTCCGCGCCAACGAAGTCGCGCTGAACGGCGTGCGGCAGGAAGCGCTGGTCGGATCGCGCACCACCCTCGACGTGTTGAACGCGGAACAGGAACTGCTGAATTCGCAGGTCAACCTGATCCAGGCCCGCCACGATGTGCAGGTCTCGTACTATGGCGTGCTGTCCGGAATCGGCCGTCTGACGGCGCGCACGCTGGCGCTGCCCGTCGAGTATTACGACGAGGAGCGCTACTACAAGGACGTAGGCTCCCGCTGGATCGGCTGGGGCAGCAGCGGCGAATCCGGTACGGGCATCATCCCACCGTCCACGTCTCCCGCAGGCGTCGCTGGGAGCGCTCCTGTCGGGAGCAGCGGTAAATGAGCGACGGCAAGGGCGGCCCGAACAGCGAGCCCTCGATGGACGACATCCTGGCGTCCATTCGCAAGATCATTTCCGATGACGAGGCCCGCGCGCAGGGCGCCGGGCCGCGTCCGGCCGTGGTGCCGCCCGTGATCGTCCCGCCCACCATGACATCACCCTCCCGTACCGCCTCGAACGAGGACGTTCTCCTTCTCACCGATATCGTCGAAGAGCCTAAATCCATGTCGAACGTCGAGCCCGCGAATCCGGCGGAGATGCCGCAACCCTCGACCGAACCGGTGGTCCCGCCGAAGGTCGATACCCTTGTCGGTGCCGGTGTGGCGGGCGTCGCGAGCTCCGCCTTCGCGCGCCTGAACCAGGCCGTTCAGGACAGCGTGCCCGCTCCAGCCGCAACCAATCCCGGCCCGTCGGTCGGTGGCCAGACCATCGAGGATCTGGTCAAGGAGATGCTGCGTCCGATGCTGAAGGACTGGCTGGACACCAATCTGCCGCCGATGGTCGAGCGCTATGTCGAACGCGAGATTTCCCGGCTGACCCGCCGCTGACCCCAGGCACCACCCCCATCATCGCCACGGTGTCGCAACCGTGGCGTTTTTCGTTTAAGGCCAAGAGATGCTCGACAAGACCTACGATCCCAAGGAAATCGAGGCCCGGCGCTATCCCGAGTGGGAGAGCGCGGGTGCCTTCCGCGCCCATCCGGAGTCGCCGAAGCAGCCTTACTGCATCGTCATCCCGCCACCCAACGTCACGGGCAGCCTCCATATGGGCCACGCGCTCGACAACACGCTGCAGGACGTGCTGATCCGCTGGCGCCGCATGAAGGGCGACGACGTGTTGTGGCAGCCCGGTACCGACCATGCCGGCATCGCCACGCAGATGGTGGTGGTTCGCAACCTGGAGCAGGAAGGCATCGGCCTTGCGGTCGAGGGCGCGGCGAAGACCGACGCCAACAAGAAGCTGCTGAATCGCGAGGAGTTCCTCGCGAAGGTCTGGGAGTGGAAGGCGTATTCCGGCGGCACGATCACCGGCCAGCTCCGCCGCCTCGGTGCCTCCTGCGACTGGAGCCGCGAGCGCTTCACCATGGACGAGGGCCTTTCGAAAGCCGTGCTCAAGGTGTTCGTCGAACTCTACAAGCAGGGCCTGATCTACAAGGACCTGCGGCTGGTCAACTGGGACCCCAAGATGCTGACCGCGATCTCCGACCTCGAGGTCGAGTCGCGGGAGGTGAAGGGCAATCTCTGGTACTTCAAGTATCCGATCGATGGCAGCCCGGACGAGTTCATCGTGGTCGCCACGACCCGGCCCGAGACGATGCTGGGCGACACCGGCATCGCGGTGCATCCGGACGATCCCAAGTGGAAGCACCTGATCGGCAAGCATGCCGTGTTGCCGCTGGTCGGCCGCAGGATCGCGATCGTGGGCGACGAGTATTCCGATCCGGAGAAGGGTTCAGGTGCCGTCAAGATCACACCGGCACACGACTTCAACGATTTCGAGGTCGGCCGCCGGCACAGTCTCGAAGCCATCAACATCTTCGACAAGTTCGCGCGGGTGAACGACAAGGCGCCGGAGAAGTATCGCGGCCTCGATCGGTTCGAGGCGCGCAAGAAGATCGTGGCCGAGATGGAAGAGCTCGGACTCGTCGAGAAGATCGAGCCGCACACGCACGCGGTGCCATACGGCGATCGCGGCGGCGTGCCGGTCGAGCCCTATCTCACCGAGCAGTGGTACGCCGATGCGAAGAAGCTCGCCGAGGCGCCGCTGGCGGCGGCGCGCGACGGCCGGGTGAAGTTCGTCCCCGAACGCGGTCGCGAGGATTTCTTCCGCTGGATGGAGAACATCGAGCCCTGGTGCGTGTCGCGCCAGCTCTGGTGGGGCCATCAGATCCCGGCCTGGTACGGGCCGGACAAGAAAGTCTTCGTGGCGCTTTCCGAGGAGGAAGCGAAAGCCGAGGCGCGGACGCATTACGGCAACGACGTCGTACTGGAGCGCGATCCCGACGTGCTGGACACCTGGTTCAGCTCGGCCCTGTGGCCGTTCTCGACCCTGGGCTGGCCCGACCAGACGGCCGAACTGGCCAAGTACTATCCGACCAGCACCCTGGTCACCGGATGGGACATCCTGTTCTTCTGGGTCGCCCGCATGATGATGATGGGCATGCACTTCATGAAGGAAGTGCCGTTCCGTACGGTCTATCTGCACGGCCTCGTCACCGACGAGAAGGGTCAGAAGATGTCGAAGTCCAAGGGGAACGTGATCGATCCCCTGGAGCTGATCGACAAGTACGGCGCCGACGCACTGCGGTTCACCATGACGTCTCTGGCGGCCTCCCAGGCCGGGCGCCTGCGTCTGTCGCCGGCGCGGGTCGAGGGCGCGCGCAACTTCGCGACCAAGCTGTGGAACGCCACGCGCTTCGCCGAGATGAACGGAGCGGCGCTGCCTCCAGGTTTCGCCCCGTCGACGACCAAGCTCACGGTCAACAAGTGGATGCTGGGCGAATTGGCCCGTGCCAACCAGGCGATCGACAAGGCGCTGACCGACTTCCGCCTCAACGAGGCCGCGACGACGCTCTACGAGTTCGTCTGGGGTGTGGTCTGCGACTGGTATGTCGAGCTGACCAAGCCGATCGTGCAGGGCGTGGATGGGCCCGAGAAGGACGAGACACGTGCCGTCACGGCCTTCGTGTTGCGCGAGACGGTGAAGCTGATGCACCCGGTGATGCCGTTCATCACTGAGGAACTGTGGGACAAGCTCGGACACCGCGCCGAGCACGGCCCGTTGATCGGCCAGCCCTGGCCAGCACCGACGGCTGTCGATGCGGCGGCCGATGCCGAGATGGGCTGGCTGGTGAAGCTGATTTCCGATATCCGCTCCGCCCGCGCCGAACTGAACGTGCCGGCCGGTGCCAAGCTGAAGCTGCTGGTGATCGGCGGCAACGACACGACCGCGAGGCGCCTCGAGACCCATCGGCCGGCAATCGAGCGACTGGCCCGCATCGAGGGTGTCGAGGCCGCTGCGTCGGCACCCAAGTCGTCGCTGCAGATCGTGATCGGCGAAGCGACTTATGCGATGCCGGTCGGCGACGTGATCGACCTCAAGGCCGAGGGCGCGCGGCTTCAGAAGGAAATCAAGAAGCTGGCCGACGAGGTCGGCAAGATCGACGCCAAGCTCGCCAACGCCGCCTTCGTCGCCCGGGCGCCGGAAGAGGTGGTCGAGGAGCAGCGCGAGCGCCGGGCGCAAGCCGAGCAGACTGGCGCCCGGCTCAGTGCGGCATTGGAGAGGCTGGGCGTCTAGCTCGATGCCGTGCCTCCGCCCGCAGAGCGAATGGAAACAGTGGCGAGGGAGTGATCTTCAGTATCCACTGTGGCACTATGGATATTCTGATGGAGGCAAGGAATGACCTATTCGCTCGAGCAGCTGAGCGCTGACATTCGCCAGGCACTCAAGGCCGATCCCGGCATCGCGGGTAAGCAGGAGGTCTGCAAGCTGGTGTCGAAGGTGCTCCGGGACGACGAATTCGTCGCCAAGCACCTGACCGCCGATCAGTGCCGTCCTCGCAAGGTGCTGTACGAAGATCCGGAGCTGGGCTTCTGCATCTGCGGGCATGTCTACGAGACGGCCGCGCACGGTGGTCCCCACGATCACGGCTCCAGCTGGGCGATCTATGGCCTGGCGACCGGCGACACGGAGATGACGGACTGGCGGATCGTCAAGAAGGGTGAGGGCGATCAACCGACCCTGGTCGAGCCGGCCAACACCTATGTGCTGAAGCCCGGCGACAGCCACTTCTATGATGTGGGCGTCGTCCACTCGCCGAAGCGGGACGGCTTTACCCGACTCGTGCGAATCGAGGGTGCCAATCTCGACAACATCAAGCGTTCGAACATCAAGGCCGCCTGATGACGATGAAGGCCCCTCGCGATCGAGGGGCCTTCTCCATCAGCGCTTGATCTGCATCGCAAGGTACTTGGCCAGCCCCGCGCCATAGGGCGGGCGCAGCATGCGCAGCGGCGCCAGGTCCCACTTGATCTGGTGGTAGACCGACTTGCGATGGCTGAACTCGCGGAAGCCGTCATGCCCATGATAGGCACCCATGCCGGCCGGGCCGATGCCGCCGAACGGCAGATCCTCCTGCGCGACATGCATGACGACGTCGTTGACGGTGACGCCACCGGAGGTCGTGCCGTTCAGCACACGGTCGCGTTCCGCGTCGTCGCCGCCGAAATAGTATAGGCCGAGCGGGCGGTCGTGGGCGTTGATGTAGTCCGTGGCCTCCTGCAGGTCGCGATAGCCCTTCACCGGCAGGAGCGGGCCGAATATCTCTTCCTGCATGACCTTCATGTCGTCGGTCGGATTCAGGATCAGGGTCGGCGCGATGCGGCGGTGCGGCTGCTGGCGCAGATCCTCGGCGGCCGGATTGATCTCGACGATCTCGGCGCCCTTGGCGCGCGCATCGTCGAGATAGGACATGAGGCGGGCATAGTGGCGGTCGGAGACGACCGCGGTGTAGTCGGGACTCTCGCGAATGCTGGGGAACATCCGCCCGACGGACACTTTGGCCTGCGCGACGAAGTCGCCGACGCGGTCGGCGGGCGCCAACACATAGTCCGGTGCCAGGCAGATCTGACCGGCGTTCAACGTCTTGCCGTTCATGATCCGCGCCGCCGCCACGGCCATGTCGGCGGAGCGGCCGATCACGACGGGGCTCTTGCCGCCCAGTTCGAGCGTCACCGGTACCAGGTTTTCGGCGGCCGCGCGCATCACGTGCCGGCCGATCGAAGTCGCGCCGGTGAAGACCAGGTGATCGAAGGCGAGGCCTGAAAAGGCCTGCCCGATGTCGGGGCCGCCGGTCACGACGGCGATTTCGCTCTCGTCGAAGGCGCTGGCGAACATCTGCTTCAGCAGTTCCGACGTCGCCGGTGTCGTCTCGGAGGGCTTGATCATCGCGCGATTGCCGGCGGCGAGGACTCCCGCCAGCGGCGCGAAGGTGAGGTTGACCGGGAAGTTCCAGGGGCTGATCACGCCGACCACGCCCTTGGGCTGCTGGCGGATCTCCGCCTTGGCGCCGAGGAAGCCAAGGATGCGGGGCGTCGTGCGCCGCCGTTCGGTCTTCATCCAGCTTCGCACGTTGTCGCGCGCATGCTTCAGCGGGCCGATCGAACTGGCGACGTCGGCAAAGGCGGTCACGGTCGGCGAACGGGCTCCGAAGTCGGCCGTCAGTGCCGTTTCGATGTCACGCCGGCGGTCGACCAGAAGGCCGATGCAGCGGTCGAGGCGATCGATGCGGATCTCAGCGGACGGCTCGCCGTCCCGCAGCTGCGCATCGCGTTGCTTGCGCAGGATCTGGTTCAGCGCGGCGCTGTCCATGGTCGTTACGAGGCCTTCCGCAGGTCCGGCACGTAGGGCTTGCTGGCGAAGTGTTCCTGCCCGTCGCCGCGCGCGAACCGGAGACCGGCGCGGCGGATCGCCTCGTCGTCGACCGGATCGAGCGGCACGTAATAGCGGTCGTCGACCTTTGTGAAGGTGTCGTTGTCGATGCGGTTGTAGCAGATCAGCAGCGTCCAGCGCCGGTTCGGCGAGCGGTTGGCATCGGACCGGTGGATCGCGTTGCAATGGAAGATCAGGGCGTCGCCGGCCTCCAGTTCGCAATACTCGATCGGGCACTTCTCCAGGATGTGCGGCATGCGCTTCGGATCGACCTCGTTCTGGGTCGGCGACAGCGGCGTGTGATCGATGCGGCCGAGCCTGTGCGAACCGGTGGCGATCTGCAGGCACCCGTTCTCGCGATTGGTGCGGTCCAGGCCGATCATGATCGAGAGCATGTCGGGGCGCAGGCAGCCATTGTAGTACCAGTAGCCGTAATCCTGGTGCCATTCCCAGGCGCCGCCGACCTCAGGCTCCTTGGCCGTCAGCTTCGACTGGTAGTGATAGACGGGACCGCCCAGCAGCGCCGCCGAGGTGTCCACCATGCGGCGCACACGGGCGGCAAGGCCATAGACGCTGTCGCCGGCGCGGTTCCAGAGCGCGATGCGCGTCGAGCGACCCTCGCCGTCGCGGCGGTCGAGGATGCTGTCGCGTACGGCGGGATCTTCCTCCATCGCGCGGGTCAGCAGCTTCACCTCGTCAGACGCGAACAGGCCGCGCGCATAGGTGAAACCCTTCTCGTTGAATTCGGCGGCCTGCGCCGCGCTCAGCACGTTCGGCATGGTTTCCTCGCCTTACACGGGGCGGAAGACGTTGCGACCGCCCGTTTCGGAGACCGAGACCTTACGCCCGAGCTGTTCGCGCGTCAGCATGTCGGCGACCAGGGCGGGATCGTCGGGCGTCATGGCAACGAAACGGTCGCCTGTGCCGTCGAGGCGGCCCAGGATGTAACCGCGCTCGGGTGCATCCTTTCCGTAGGTGACGCAATAGGTCTCGATCGTGCCGGTGCCGGCCGGCTTCGTTTCGACCTTGCGCCGGGGAAGCGCGTCCAGTTCGGCCTGGAACTTCTTGGGGTCCTCGCGCTTCCAGGCGCCCTTGGTGGGCTCGGTCGAGTAGAGGCCGGCCGAATGCTTGGTGAGGTAGTTGCCGTTGGCCGTCACCATGCCGAAGGAGCCGGGTTTGGCGCGCACCACGTTCATCATCTCGGCGATCGAGTGGGTGACGTAGTTGTTGCCAGGGCCTCCGAAGAAGGGGAGCCCGCCGGTCACGCTGATCGGCCGCGGGTCGTCCTCGGCGAGGCCGATCTCCTTCATCGCGACTTCGACCGCGGAGGGGAAGCAGCTGTAGAGGTCGAAGGCGTCGATGTCGGAGACCTTCTTGCCCGCCATGTCGAGGGCGATGCGGGCGCAGCCGCGAATCGCGGGCGAGGAGTCGAGCTTGTCGCGCTCGGAGACGACCCAGGTGTCGGTGCCGTCGGCGCAACCGTGCAGGAAGACCCAACGGTCTTGCGGGATACCCCATTCGCGGGCCTTCTCGACCGAAGTGACGAGCACGGCCGCCGCCTGGTCGATGATCGCGTTGGCGTTCATCAGGCGCGGATAGGGGAAGCAGATCCAGCGATTGTCCGGCGAGATCGTCGACAGCGCCTCGGCGCTGTAGCCCTCGCGGCGCGTGGCGAGCGGATTGTCCTTCGCGACGGCGGCGAGCCGCTCGAACAGGCGGCCCATTGCCTTCATGTGGCTGTCGACGTCGCGCTTCAGGCCGCCGCGGATCACGTTCTCGAGCAGCGGATAGAAGTGAATCGCGGCACGCAGGTCGTGACGCGCTTCTTCCTCGCTGAAGCCGAAGCGAGGATCACCGATGCGCGTCGGCTCGCCGCCGCCCGGATCCTCGTTCCAGTCGATCTTCATGTCGGCCCGGCGCGCGTTCTGCGTGCTGCGCAGCAACTCGGAGCCGCAGATCAGTGCCAGCTCGGTCTCGCCCCGGGCGATCTGCTCGGCGAACTTGTTCACCAGGTACTGGGGCATGTTGCCGCCCGAGTGCGTGTAGAACAGTTGCTTAGGGTCGGCATGCAGCCGGTTGGCCACGCTCTGCGGCGGATTGGTCGAGCGGCCGTAGGGCGAGGCGAAGCGCGGGCTGATGTCGCTGAAGAATTCCATCACGGCGATGGCGTCGACCATGTGGCCGAGCGCGTGTCCGCCGATGGCTGCCTTGGTGTCTTCGAGCGCGAGGTTGGCGGCTTCGGCGCAGAAGGCCACGCGCGAGCGTTCGCTCGACGGCTTGCCGACCGTGTCGGTAATCTGGCCGGCGCCGACCAGGATGGGGGTACGCGGATCGATCATTTGACGAGGGCCTCGATTTCGGAGGGCGTGAGGCCGGCCTGCGCCAGCACGGTCTTGGTGTCTTCGCCCAGCGCAGCGACCTTGGGGCCGCTCTGCAGCGGGGAGCCGGAGAAGCGGAAGGGCGGCGCGGGCGACTGGTAGGTGCCACCGCCGTCCTCGATGGTGCAAAGCGAGCCGCGATGCTCGACCTGCGGATCCTTCAAAGCCTCGGTGACCGTGACATAGGGCGAGCAGGGCACGCCCTGCTTCTCCAGTGCCGCGACGACGTCCTTCACACTCATCTTCTTCGACCATTCTTCGAGTTCGTCGACGAGCTGGCCCCAGTTCATCCGGCGGTCGTGGTACTTCTCGAAGCGCGGATCGGTCAGCCAGTCGCGCCGGCCGGCGGCAGTCGCCATGTCCTGGAAGGTCTTCTCGCTGGCTGTCGCCAGCATCACATAGCCGTCGCTGGCCTCGATCGGGCCGTACATGGGACGTGACGGCATCTCGAAGTCGAACTGGGCGCGATTGACCTCGCCCAGCAGCATGCCGACCAGGGTCTCGAACATCGACACGTCGACCATCTGGCCCTTGCCGGTCGCATGGCGCTGGTGGACGGCGGCGAGGATCGCGCCCATCGCATAGGCGCCACTGGCATAGTCGGCGACGAAGATCCCGCAATTGTCGGGGCGCTGGCGGCCCTGCTGGTAGAAGAGATGCGCCATGTCGTAGCCGGTCGAGGCATGGATGACCGGCGCATAAGCGGGACGGCCGGCGCCGGGGCCGGTCTGGCCGTAGCCCGAGATGGCGCAGTAGATGAGGCGCGGGTTGACCTTCGCCAGCTCGGCATAGTCGAGGCCCAGGCGCTTCATGACGCCGGGCCGGTAGTTCTCGACCAGGATGTCGACCGTCGCGATCAGCTTCTTGATGGCGGCCACGGACTCGGGCTTCTTGAGGTCGAGTACGATCGATTTCTTGCCGGCATTGAGCTGGCCGAACATCGTGCTGAATCCATCGCGCTGCACCGGACGCGAACGCATCAGGTCGCCTTCGGGCGACTCCACCTTCACGACATCGGCGCCCATGTCGGCAAGCAGGCGGCTGCAATGCGGGCCGGCGATGGTGGTCGAGAAATCGAGGATGCGCAGGCCGTCGAGCGGCCGGGACGTTGCGGTCATGTTTTCACCGGGTTGCGAGGATGAGGATGACGCCGCCGACCACCAGGATGCTGCCGATCCACTCGCCGAGGGACGGCCGCTCCTTGAGGATGAGGCGGGAAGAGATGAAGGTGAAGACCAGCTCGATCTGGCCGACCGCACGCACCAGCGCCGCGTTCTCCAGAGTCATCGCCAGTGCCCAGCCGGCCGAGCCCAGCACGCTGAAGATGCCGACCCAGATCGAGGATCGCCAGTTGAACCAGACCTTCGAGAGCTGCGGCCGATCGCGCCGCGACAGGTAGAGCGCCATCAGGATGACCTGGATGGTGTTCATGCAGG
Source organism: uncultured Rhodospirillaceae bacterium (assembly GCA_945952105.1). Classification (GTDB taxonomy): domain Bacteria; phylum Pseudomonadota; class Alphaproteobacteria; order Reyranellales; family Reyranellaceae; genus Reyranella. The sequence goes on from CAMFGZ010000021.1 coordinate 18,265, forward strand.
CGAGCACGGTGATGCCGCGCACCATGAAGTCGCCCTCGGGCAGCAGCTTCGAGGCCTCGCGGATCGTGCCGGCGGCGATGGCGAAGATCGCACCGGACAGGATGCCGTACAGCGCACCCTTGTGAGTGAGATCGGCCAGCACGCCGCGCACGTCGGAGAACTTCCCGCGCACGCTCAGGATGGCGACGCCCCCCAGGCAAACCAGGATACCGGCCCATGCGCCGAGCTTCAGCGGCTCGCCGGCGATGAAGGTCGCGAACAGCGCAACGAACACCGTCTCGGTCTTGGAATAAACGGTGCCGACGGCGAAGTTGCGCAGGGAGAAGGCGTGGATCATCAGCGAGGTGGCGATGATCTGGGCCACGCCGGCGATGGTCACCAGCGTCAGGAAATACAGCGAGATCGACGGCACGTGCCGGCCGGTCACGAACACCAGGAAGGCCAGCATGCCGAGCGCCAGCGGGGCGCCGTAGAGGTAGCGAACGAAGTTGGCGCCATCGACACTCAGAATGCCGCGAATCTTCTGCTGCATCGTCGTACGAATGTTCTGGCACAGAGCGGCAGCAACGGTGATCGGTATCCAGAGCGGCACAGTTTTCTTCTCCCGGGTGGGGAGTGTATGGCCTCACCAGCCCCGCGTCTGCGGTTTAGATTTTCGCGATGCAACTGCGAGGAGGGAAGGCAAAGGTCCCTCGCCTGCGCTCGGGATGACACCGGTGGTGGGGGGCGCACTGCGCCAGTTTCGAAATCGATGTCATCCCGAGCTTAAGCTAGGGACCCTTGGTCAGGCAGTCAGATCAGCGCCGACGGCATCTGAAACCGACGCAAACCCGTCGCGGGCCAGCAGGACCGCCAGTTCGTCCTTGATGCGGCGGACGAGCGGCGGGCCTTCGTAGACCATGGCCGAATAGAGCTGCACCAGGGTCGCGCCGGCGCGGATCTTGGCATAGGCGTCGGCGCCCGAGCCGACGCCACCGCAGCCGACGAGAGGGAACTGGCGTTCGACCCGCTGAGCCGTCTTGCGCAGGACCTCGGTCGACAAGGCCGTGAGGGGAGCACCGGACAGGCCGCCGGTCTCGCCGCGCCGCTCCGAGCGCAGCGACGCCGGACGCGACAGCGTCGTGTTGCCGATGATGATGCCATCCAGTTTGAGGTCGCGGCAGACGAACACGATGTCGTCGAGATCGTCGTCGGTCGCGTCGGGCGCGATCTTGACCACCAGCGGCACCGGCTTGGCCGCGATCGCATCCTGTGTTCGCTTCAGCAGCCCGGCGAGCTCGGTGCGCCCCTGCAGGCTGCGCAAGCCCGGCGTGTTGGGCGAGGAGACGTTGCAGACGAGATAGTCGGCGTAGGGCGCCAGCGCGACGCAGCCAGTTACATAGTCGGCGGCACGATCGGTACTGTCCTTGTTGGCGCCGATGTTGACGCCGACGAAGCCGCGCCGGGGACGGGCGGCAAGGCGGGCTCTGGCCGCGTCGAGCCCATGGCCGGGAAAGCCCATGCGGTTGATGACGCCGCGATCCTCGGACAGCCGGAAGAGGCGGGGGCGCGGATTACCTTCCTGCGGCCGCGGCGTGACGCTTCCGATCTCCACGAATCCGAAACCCTGGGCCAGCATGGCGTCGGCCACCTCGGCGTTCTTGTCGAAGCCGGCGGCGAGGCCGATCGGATTGGGCAACGAGCGGCCCCAGATCTTGGTCCCCAGAGATGTCGCATCGGCCCGCCGGTCGCCCGGCAACAACCCGGTTTTCAGCGCGCGAATGGCAAGGCCATGCGCGGTCTCGGCGTCGAGACGGGAGAGAGCGAGATCGAGGAGAGAATACCAGACGGCCATTTCCGTCTGGTTAGCAGAGGTTCCCTGTGGAGCGCTTGGGAGAGCGGGCCGCTAGAAGCGACCCATGCCACCGCCCTGGTTGGGCCTCAGGGAAGGCGAGTCGGAGAAGATCACCATGAACAGCTCACGGAAGAGCTGGGCGATCCGCGGATCGTTGGGGCCGGAGGCCGGGGTCCACGCCGTGGTCTCCGACATGGTCATGTCGTTACGGCAATAGATGGCATAGACGTTGAAGACGCCGGGCTGGCTCGGCTTGAACCGCGTCGTGCCCTTGCAGACCGAATCGCTGTTGAGATCGTTCGCGGGATCGAAGACCAGCATGAGCCGGTAGTCGGGACGCGGCTTTTCGGCCGGGGTTTCGTAGGTGAATGTCAGCCGGGGCATCGGCTTGGCGGCCTGCATCATCGGCAGCAGGTCGCGGGCCACGATCGCTGGATCGGTTCCAGGGAAGGGATTGCCCGCGAGCACGACCTGGAAATTCTTGCCGTCGGTGGCCGCAAAGAACTCGCGGTAGTCATACTGAACCGCGTAATAGGTGCCGCCGATGGTGGCGGCGTAGGCGGCGGCAGGAATGGCAGCGATTGCGAGCAGCGCGGCGGCAATCTTGGTCTTGAAACGCATGAAGGTAGCCTCCTCCCGGAAGTATAGGCCGATCATAGGCCCGGAACACCGATACGGGATGTCACATTATTGCGCGTGGACGGTCAGGTTGCCGTAAGGTGGCTAGACGTCGAGATCGCGCGCAAGCCGGGCGTTCTCCTGGATGAAGGCGTAGCGCTTCTCCGGCTTGCGGCCCATGAGGTCCTCGACGAGTGTGCGGGTCCGCATCTCCTCGCGCCGGTCGTCCGGGCCGCTGCCGGCGGCCGTCGGCACGTCGACCTTGAGCAGGACTCGCTTGCTGGGATCCATCGTGGTTTCGCGCAGATGCACCGACTGCATCTCGCCCAGGCCCTTGAAGCGGGTGATGTCGGCCTTGCCGTTGAATACCGTGCGCACCAGCTCGTCCTTCTGCGCATCGTCCTGCGCATATTCCGTGCGGCCGCCCTTGCTCAAGCGGAACAGCGGCGGCTGGGCGAGGAACAGGTGGCCGTTCTCGATCAGCTTCGGCATCTCGCGATAGAAGAACGTCATCAGAAGCGAGGCGATGTGCGCGCCGTCCACGTCGGCGTCGGTCATGATGATGACCCGCTCGTAGCGCAGGCGGTCGTCGTTGTAGTTGGCGCCCGCACCGCAGCCCAGCGCCTGGATCAGGTCCTGGATCTCCTGGTTGTCGCGCATCTTGTCGGAGCTGGCACTGGCCACATTCAGGATCTTGCCGCGCAACGGCAGGATCGCCTGGGTCTCGCGATTGCGCGCGGCCTTGGCGGAGCCACCGGCCGAATCGCCCTCGACCAGGAATATCTCGGTGCCGATCGACGCGGAACTCGAGCAGTCGGCGAGCTTGCCCGGCAGGCGCAGCTTGCGCGTCGCGGTCTTGCGCTGTTGCTCGCGGTCCTGGCGCCGCCGCAGGCGCTCCTCGGCCTTGGAGATCACATGCTCGAGAAGCACGTTGCCGGCTTCCTTGTCGCCGATCAGCCAGTGCTCGAAATTGTCGCCGACGATCGTCTCGACGATCTTGGTCGCCTCGACGCTGACCAGCTTTTCCTTGGTCTGGCCCTGGAATTGCGGCTGCTCGATGAAGACCGATACGAGGGCGAGGGAGCCCTCGATCACGTCGTCGGCGGTGATGACCGAGCCCTTGCGGTTGCCGGTCAACTCGGCATAGCGCTTCAGCCCGCGCACCAGCGCGCTGCGGAAACCCGATTCGTGCGTGCCGCCCTCGGAGGTCGGCACGGTGTTGCAGTAGGAACGGACGAAGCCTTCCTCGTCGCTCGGCCACCATACGGCCCATTCGACCTTGCCGCTGCCGTCGCCCTTGGCCTCGCCGGCGAAGGGCTGCGGCACGACGGTACCGCGCTGGCCGATCTCGGAGGTGACGTAGTCCTTGAGACCGCCGGGGAAATGAAAAGTCTCTTCCTCGGGGATCTCGCCGCTCTTGGGCAGCAGGGACTTGTCGCACTTCCAGCGGATCTCGACACCGCGGAACAGGTAGGCCTTGGAGCGCACCATGCGGTAGAGGCGCTCCGGGACGAACTGCTGCTTGCCGAAGATCTCGGGATCGGGATGGAAGGTGACGGTCGTGCCGCGCCGGTTGGGGGCGGGACCCGCCGACTTGAGCTTGTTGACGGGCAAGCCACGCGAAAAGCTCTGGGTCCAGGCCTGGCGGTCGCGCGCGACCTCCACGACGAGATCGTCCGAAAGAGCGTTCACGACGGAGGCGCCGACGCCGTGCAGGCCGCCCGAGGTGGCGTAGACCTTGCTGTTGAACTTGCCGCCTGCGTGCAGGGTCGTGAGGATGACCTCGAGCGCCGACTTGTTCTTGAATTTCGGATGCGGATCGACCGGCATGCCGCGGCCATTGTCCCGGATCAGGACGTAGTTGCCGGGCAGCATTTCCAGCCAGATCGTGTCGGCATGGCCAGCGACGGCCTCGTCCATGGAGTTGTCCAGGATCTCGGCCACGAGATGGTGCATGGCACGTTCATCGGTGCCGCCGATGTACATGCCCGGGCGCTTGCGGACGGGCTCCAGCCCCTCCAGCACCTCGATGTCCTGAGCCGTGTAGGAATTTTCCTTCGGACCGGCGGCACGCTTGCCGCCGCCAGACCGATCGAACAGATCGCCGTTTCGTGCCATGCCTGCTTCTTGTCTTTCCACGGCCGCGCGAGGGGATCGCTTGGTGGCCGGTAGGGCATGGGTATGGTAGCAAAACCGCGCGAAATCAACCACATCCGGTGAGGAATCGATGTCCGAAAGTCGCCGCGATCCGATCGTAAGGACCGTTCCGCAGCCCGCCGACATGAACGGGAATGGTGACATTTTCGGCGGCTGGGTGCTGAGCCAGATGGATATCGCGGGCGGAGCGCTCGCGGCCCGGGTGGCGAAGGGGCGGGTGGCGACGGTCGCCATCACGGCCATGACCTTCGTCCAGCCGATCAAGGTGGGAGACATGGTGTCGATCTATGGAGAAGTCGTGAAGGTCGGCCGCACGTCGATCACCATCGGTCTCGAAACCGTGGTGCAGCGCCGCCACGAGGAAACCGACATCCGGGTGACCCATGGGACCTTCGTGTTCGTGGCCATCGACGACGACGGCAAGCCGCGAACCGTTCCCCGGGACTCACCGCAGGTCGCGACGGCATGAGGCGGCTGCTCGCCTCCGTCCTGGCCGGGCTGGGCCTGCTGGCGCCGGCGGCGGCCTTCGCTCATCCGCACATCATCGTGCAGCAGGTCGTTCGGATGATTGCCAAGGACGGTAAATACACCCATGTCGAGATCGAGTGGCGCTTCGATCCGTATTCCAGCGAGGTCGAGATTCCGCTGATCGACGAGGACAAGAACGGCAAGGTCTCGGCCCGCGAGACCAAGCTTCTGTCCGACGAAATGATGCCGGAACTGGGCAAGTACGGATACCTGAGCTGGATCAACACCGGCGCCAAGGATTTCCGGCCGCCCAAGCGCCCGCAATTCTCCGCCCGCATCGACGACCCTGCGACGTTCATTCCACCTGAATGGGACCGCAACGCTGGCGACACTGCCGGCATGCCGATGCCACAGAACAAGCGCGCCGACGGGGCGCAGGGGCCGCGCAAGCAAGGGCCGCGCAATCTGGTCTACGTCATGCGCTTTGCGCTGCCCGAACCGTCGAAACTCGTCTCGATCGCGACCTTCGATCCCGAGGACTTCATCCGCATCGAGGTCGACAAGGCCTCGGTTCCGTCCGGCTGCACGCTCGGCAAGCACCCGACCCACAAGGCCGAGTTCGTCCGCGGCTATCCCATCTTTGCCGACGTGGTGACATGCCAGCTTCCCTGAAGACTTCCGCATTTCGCTCGCCCTTTCTGTGGGTGGGCGTTCTCCTGCTCGTGGCACTGGGCGGCGCGCTGATGTTCAGCGACAGCGTTGCCGAACTGGCACGCTATTCCGCCGACTACCAGCGCCGCATCAACCACGTCCTGTCGACCTCGTTGCGCGACGTGCAGTCGGGTACGGGGTCTCTGGCGCTCTGGACCCTGGTTACCGTCTGTTTCGGCTACGGGGTCGTGCACACGCTGGGGCCGGGCCACGGCAAGGCGGTGGTGGTCGCGTACTTCCTCGACAGCACCAAGCCGCGCGCCTGGATCGAGGGCCTGTTCGCCGGCGGCTGGATCGCCTTCACCCACACGCTGGCGGCGCTGCTGCTGGCGGCCGTGCTGAAGCTTTCCTCGACCGTCGGCCTGTTCGGCGCGATGCGCGAGGTGCGCAACGTCGAGATCGTCTCCTACGCGCTGATCCTGCTGGTCGGCTTCTGGCGCTTGTGGGCCGGCATCACCGGCCGACTGCACGAGCATCCACATGGCGACCATGATCATCATCAAAGCCACGACCACGACCATGCGCACGCACATGGTCACGATCACCACGACCACGGCCATCATCATCACCACGACCATGGCCGCGAGTCGCCCCAGCGCACGATCGCCGGCTGGCTGCTACTGACCGCGGCGGGCATCGCGCCCTGCGCGGGCGCGCTGATCATCATCCTTCTGTCGATTGCACTCGACGTGCTTTGGGCGGGAGTCGTCGGCGTCATCGCCATCGCGCTCGGCATGGCGATTACGCTTGGCGCCATCGGCATGGCGTCGATGGTGGCGCACCGGCTGATCATCGCCGAGGGACGCTCGCAGGAGATCGGGCGCTTCACGGCCATTGCGGCCTCGCTGATCGTGATCGCGACGGCCGGCACGCTGCTGCTCGGTTCGCTCGAACGCTTCTTGCGCTGAGATCGAGAGTGGCCGAGCTAAAGGCGCCCAGCCGGACTTCGAGACCTCTGCTGGGCGTGCTCTTCATGTGCACGGCCTGCGCGTTGTTCCCGGTCATGAACGGGCTGGTGAAGCTGCTGGCTGCGACCTACGACCCGCAGGAGATCGTCTGGTTCCGGATCATCCTCCACCTCGTCCTGGTGGCAGCGGTGTTCATGCCGCGCATGGGTCTGGGTCTGCTGCGGACGCGTCGCATCGGCACGCAGTTCGTCAGCTCGGTGATGATGATGCTGTCGACGCTGTTCTTCTTCTCGGCGGTTAAATCCATACCGGTCGCCGAAGCGATCGCCGTCACCTTCGTGGCGCCGCTCGCCGTCGTGCTGCTGGCCTGGCCGTTGCTGGGTGAGCGCATCACCTTCTTTCGCATGGCCGCCGTGGTCGTCGGCTTCATCGGCGTGCTGATAGTGATCCGGCCGGGCAGCGCGGTGTTCCAGTGGCAGTCGCTGCTGCTGCTGTGCAGCGCCGTCTGCTACGCGATGTACCAGATCCTGATCCGGCGGCTCGCCGGCATCGACGCGCCGGCCACGTCGATCTTCTACAGCGTGCTGCTGGGCGCGATCATCATGTCGGCCTGGTTGCCTTTCCACTGGAAGATGCCGACGGGCTGGATCGACTGGGCGCTGCTTTGTTCATTGGGAGCGTTGGGCGCGCTGGGCCACTACTGCGTCGCCAAGGCCATGACCTATGCCTCGGCGAATTTCGTGGCGCCGTTCAACTATACGCAGATGATCGGCTCGGTCATCGTGGGCTACCTCATGTTCGCCGAGGTGCCGGATTTCTATACCTGGCTCGGGACGGCCGTGGTCGTCGGCGCGGGCCTCATGGTCGGCTGGCAGGGACGCAAGCCGCAAAAGAACTGAAGGGGAAGCCATGCCGTATCTCGTTGCAGCCGATCTTCCGACGGAGCCGGCCGGCATCCGTTTCCGTACTCTGCTCGACCGGCCTCGGATCCTGCGCATGCCTGGCACGCACAACGGCATCGCAGCCCTGCAGGCGGCGAAGGCGGGGTTCGAGGCGCTCTATCTCTCGGGCGCGGCCATGTCGTCCTCGATGGGCCTGCCCGATCTCGGCGTCATCACGGTCGACGAAGTCTGCTTCTTCATCCGCCAGGTGGTGCGCGCCTCGGGCCTGCCGGTGCTGGTCGACGGCGACACCGGCTATGGCGAGGCGCTGAACGTGATGCACATGGTGCGGGCCTTCGAGGAGGCAGGCGCGGCGGCGGTCCATCTCGAGGACCAGCTCCTGCCGAAGAAGTGCGGCCACCTGAACAACAAGAAGCTCGCCGAACCGCACGACATGGCGGCCAAGGTCGCGGCCGCGGCGAAGGCCCGCCGGAATCTCTACGTCATCGCGCGCACCGACGCGGCGGCCAGCGAGGGGATCGACGGCGCCGTGGCGCGCGCGAAGCTCTATATGGAGGCCGGCGCCGACGCGATCTTCCCCGAGGCCCTGCACAACGCCGACATGTTCCGCGCCTTCGCCAAGGCGATGCCCGGCGTGAAGCTTTTGGCCAACATGACCGAGTTCGGCCGCACGCCGTTCTTCACGGCGTCCGAGTTCGAGGCGATGGGCTACCGTATGGTGATCTGGCCGGTGTCGGCGCTGCGGGCCGCCAACAAGGCGCAGGAAGGCGTGTACGCCGCTCTCCAGCGGGATGGCGGCACCCAGAACGTGATCGACCGCATGCAGACCCGGCAGGAGCTCTACGACACGATCCGCTATCACGACTACGAGGCGCTCGACGCGTCGCTGGTGAAGACCGTCGTGCCGCAGGGCATGCCGCAACGGGATTGAGCTTTAAAGAAACTCCGTCGTCTCGACCGATGCCTCGCGCAGCGAGGCGTAGTGGAGAGACCTTCTCTCGACGATTAGCCGGCTTTTAGTGGAGAGAAGATCTCTCCACTCCGCGCTTCGCGCTCCTGTCGAGATGACGGGCTTACTTGTTGGGCTGATTCACTCAGCCGCGATCAAGGCTCTCAGCAGTGGTCGATAGGCTTGCAGTGCAAGGTCCGGGAGGTTCGCGGCGTCCCTGATTGGGAACCAGGCTAAATCCGTATGCTCGTCGTCGAGGATCGCCGGTTCGCCTTTCCACGAGGTAACGGCAAACATATGATAGGTGGCAGGTGCGTTCGGATCCGGGATCGTGCCGAGGGTGGAGTAGGTGAGCGGCACGATGCCGATCTCTTCGCCTGTCTCGCGGATCAGAGCGTCTTCTAGCGTTTCCCCTGCCTCGACATGGCCGCCCGGGAAACTCCATAAGTCTGGATAGGCCTTCCGCATCGCACTGCGCCGGGCAAGGAGGACATTGCCTCCTTGCAGCAGCAGCGCGTTCACGATGACGCGCATTGTGAGGCTGGCCCTAAAGCCCCAGCGCCGACAGGTCCGGCGTGCGCTTGTGGAAGTCGGTGGCGTCCTGCAGCGCCTTGCCGATCTTGAGCACGGTGCCCTCGGCGTAGGGCTTGCCGAGAAGCTGGATGCCGATCGGCAGGCCGTTCGAGAAGCCGTTCGGCAGCGAGAGGCCGCAGAGGCCGAGATAATTGCCGGGGCGCGTCATCAGCGAGATGGCGGGCGAGGTCTCGTCGACCTCGGCGACCGGGATCGCGCCCGAGGCGAGCGTGGGCGTCAGCAGCGCGTCGTAGGGTGCCATCCAGGCGTTGAACGCCGCGCGGCGTCCGGCCATGCGGCGCAGTTCCTCGGCGTAGAGAGCCGGGGCGAAGGTCTTGGCGGCCATCGCGCGGCCGCGCACGCCGGCGCCGATCGGCTGGTCCATGTCCTCGATCCAGCCGCGATGCAGCGACCAGAGTTCGGAGGCCGAGATCGAGCCGGCGCCGACGCCGAGATTGAAATACCACTCGGGAATCTTCACCGGCTCGACGATGGCGCCGAGTTCTTCCAGCTTCCTGGCCGAGGCCTGCCAGGCCGCGATCACGTCAGTATCGCAGACTGGCAACGCGGAGGCGTCGGGCAGGGCGATGCGCATGCCCTCGATCGAGCCACCCGTCGTCGAGGCCGTGAAATCCTCCAGCGGCTGGTGCAGCGTCGTCGGATCGCGCGGATCGGGGCCGGCGAGCGCATTGAGCATCAGGGCGCAATCCTCGACCGACCGTGTCATCGGGCCGATCGAGTCCAGCGTCCACGACAGCAGCATCGTGCCGTGCAGGCTGATGCGGCCGAACGTGACCTTGAGGCCCACCAGCCCATTGAAGGCGCAGGGAATACGAACCGAGCCGCCGGTGTCGCTGCCGATGCCGGCCGGTGTCAGGCGTGCGGCCACGGCGACGCCGGTGCCGCTGGATGATCCGCCGGGCGTGCGATGGGTCGCGAGGTCCCAAGGATTCCAGGGCGTTCCCATCAGCGGGTTGGTGCCCCAGCCGCCGAAGGCGAACTCGACCATGTGTAGCTTGCCGAGCGGTATCATGCCGGCCGCGGTCAGGCGCTCCACGGTGTTCGACGTCTCCGTGGCGACGCGCTTCTCCCACATCTTGGAACCGCCGGTGCCGATGCGCCCGGCGATGTCGCAGAGGTCCTTGTAGGCGACCGGCAGGCCGTGCAGCGCCGGCAGGGGGAAGCCCGAGGCGCGGGCGACGTCGGCGCCATCGGCGATCGCGCGCGCTTCCTTTGCGTAGACTTCGGTGAAGGCATGTAGCTTGCCATCCGCTTTCTCGATGCGCGCGAGCAGGGCGTCGACCACCTCGCGTGAGGAGAAGCGCTTCTTGGCGAGACCGGCCGAGAGTTCCGTCAGTGTGAGTTCGTGCAGAGACATCAGTAAGTAGCCCGTCCACCAGAGAGGTCGAAAGCGGCACCGGTCGCGAAAGTGCAGTGGGAGGAGGCGAGCCACGCGACCATTTCGGCCACTTCCTCGACCTCGCCGAAGCGGTTCATCGGAATCTTGGACAGCATGTAGTTGATATGCTGCTCGGTCATCTGGCTGAACAACTCCGTCTTCACCACGGCCGGCGCGACGCAGTTCACCAGCACGCCGCTCGTAGCAAGTTCCTTGCCGAGCGACTTGGTGAAGCCGATGACGCCGGCCTTCGAAGCGGAATAGGCGGAGGCGTTCGGATTGCCCTCCTTGCCTGCCACCGAGGCGATGTTGACGATGCGGCCCCAGCCTCGCTGCACCATGCCGTCGACCACGACGCGGTTGGTCAGGAAGACGCCGGTGAGGTTGATGTCGATCACCTGCCGCCAGGCATCGACCGGGTACTTGGCAACGGTCATATTTGGGCCGGTGATGCCGGCGCTGGCGACCAGGATGTCCGGTGGCGCCAGCAGCTTCTCGGTCTCGGCCAGAGCCTTGGCCACGTCGGCCTCGCTGGTCACGTCGACGGCAATGGCGACGGCGCCCTTCAGTGCGGCTGCGGACTGCTTGGTGCGCTCCGGGTCGCGGTCCCAGAGCGCCACGCGGCCGCCGCCTGCGGTGATTTTAGCGGCGCACGCAAGGCCGATTCCGCGCGCACCGCCCGTCACGATCGCGGTGCGTCCCCTGAACAGTTCGGCCTCCATGCCTTCCTCCCAAATGCTTGAATTATCTCGTAATTCCTACCATATCGGCGCGCCGGAGCATCCGCTACACTGACGGCTTCGGCGTTCCGAGTTTTGCGGGAGTTTCATGTCTTCGCCCATGCCGGCGTCCATCGACGCCACCGTCGAGTTGCTGAAAGGCGGCGACTATATCGCCGACCGCAGCCTCGCCACCGTCCTCTACCTCGCGCTCAAGCTCGGGCGGCCCCTGTTCTGCGAAGGCGAGGCGGGTGTCGGCAAGACCGAGATTGCCAAGGTACTGGCGGAGACACTGAAGCGACCGTTGATCCGCCTGCAATGCTACGAGGGCCTCGACGTCGCCTCCGCGGTCTACGAGTGGAACTATGCCCGCCAGATGATCGAGATTCGGCTGGCCGAGGCGCAGGGCGTACAGGACCGCAGCGAACTCTCGGCCGACATCTTCGACGAGAAGTTCCTGATCCGCCGTCCGCTGCTCGAGGCGCTGCAGCCGCATGTCGGCGGCGCCCCGATCCTGCTGATCGACGAGCTGGACCGCACCGACGAGCCGTTCGAGGCGTACCTGCTCGAAGTCCTCTCTGACTTCCAGGTGACGATTCCGGAACTCGGCACCGTCAAGGCGGCGGAGCGGCCCATCGTGATCATCACGTCGAACCGCACGCGCGAGATCCACGACGCGCTGAAGCGGCGCTGCTTCTATCACTGGGTCGACTATCCCGACCTCAAGCGCGAGCTGGAGATCCTGAAGGTCAAGGCGCCGGGCGCCAGCGAGCGCCTGTCCCGCCAGGTCGTGGGCTTCGTGCAGGAGCTGCGCAAGCTCGACCTGTTCAAGGCGCCGGGCGTTGCGGAAACGATCGACTGGTCGACGGCTCTGTCCGAACTCGACGTGCTCGATCTTGATCCGCGGACGATCAACGACACGCTGGGCGTGCTGCTCAAGTACCAGGACGACATCCAACGCCTGCAGGGCTCGGAAGCGGCCGAAATCCTGCGCAAGGTGAAGTCCGACATCGCCGCCCAGCCGCTCGGCTGAGCGGCAGGATGGACGCGCTGCCCGACACATCGGCGAGGCCTGAGCCGCGGGACGGCAAGCTCGCGAACAACATCGTACATTTCGCGCGGACCTTGCGTACGGCGGGGCTGCGCATCGGTCCGGGGCAGATCCTGCGCGCCATCGAGGCAGTGGAGGCCGCCGGCCTGCGCAATCGCGACGACTTCTACTGGACGCTCCATTCGGTGTTCGTGAACCGCCGCGACCAGCGCGAGATCTTCGACCAGGCCTTCCACGTCTACTGGCGCAATCCGCGCCTGCTCGAGAAGATGATGGACATGCTGCTGCCGCAGATCGACGTGCCGGCGGAGCGGGACAAGGGCAAGCAGCTCAGCCGACGTCTGCAGGAAGCGCTGCAGCAGCCCGGCCAGGGCGAGGCGCCGGAACAGTCCGACGAGCCGCCGGAAGTCGAGGTCGAGGCGACCTTCACGGTGTCGGACCGCGAAGTGCTGCAGACGCGCGACTTCGAGCAGATGTCGCAGGCCGAGATCGACGCCGCGCTACGCGCCATCGCGCGCCTGCGGCTGCCGGTGCCCGAGCGCAAGACGCGGCGCTATCAGCCGGCCCGGCGAGGTCCGAGGGTCGATTTCCGTGCCTCGCTGCGTCGCGCTCTTCGGCCGGAGGGCCTTACCGAACTGCGCAAGCGCGAGCCGCGCCGCCGGCCGCCGCCGCTCGTCATTCTGTGCGACATCTCCGGATCGATGGCTCGCTACACGCGCATGTTTCTGCATTTCATGCACGCCATCACCAACGACCGCGACCGCGTCTACTGCTTCACCTTCGGTACGCGCCTGTCGAACGTTACGCGAGCCTTGCGCAACCGTGACGTCGACGTCGCGCTGCAGAAAGCCTCGTCGCAGGTCGAGGACTGGTCGGGCGGCACCCGCATCGGCCAGGCGTTGCACGAATTCAACAACAAGTGGTCGCGCCGCGTGCTGGGGCAGGGTGCGGTCGTCCTCCTCATCACCGATGGGCTCGACCGTGAAGGCGCGAGCGGCTTGGATGAGGAAATGGAACGCTTGCATAAGTCCTGCTCACGCATGATCTGGCTCAACCCGCTCTTGCGGTATGGCGGCTACGAGCCCAAATCTCAGGGCAACAAGGCCATGCTGCCGCATGTCGACGAGTTCCGGCCGGTCCACAACCTGGAGAGCCTGTCGGGCCTTATCGAAGCCCTGGGCTCCCGCACGGTCGGCGCGGACAGGCGCCTGGCGGGATGGCAGACCGAACTTCGCGGTGAATTCCGCAGGGAGTAGACCATGAGCGACGCGCTGGAAGTTCTCGATCAGGTCGGCAAGTGGAAGGCCGACGGCAAGGGCGTCGCCGTCGCCACGGTGATCGTCACCTGGGGATCCTCGCCGCGTCCCGTCGGCAGCCAGCTCGGCGTCGACGATGCCGGCAACATGGTGGGCTCGGTGTCCGGCGGCTGCATCGAGGGTGCGGTGGTCCGCGAGGCACTGGACGCGATCAAGGACGGCAAGCCGCGACTGCTCGATTTCGGCGTCACCGACGAACAGGCCTGGGATGTCGGCCTCGCCTGCGGTGGCAAAGTCCAGGTCTTCGTCGAGAAGGTGAACTGATGAAGGCCGAGACCCTCGCCGCGCTGCAGGAAGCGCGTGCCAAAAGACGGGCGGTGACGCTCGCCACCCGGCTCAGCGACGCCGCGGAAGCGCTCGTCTATCGCGACGGCGCCAAGGGCGATCTCGCGGCGGACGCCGCGATCGTCACGGCTGCGCAGCGTGCCATGGATATCGGCAAGAGCGAGACCATCGACGTCGACGGCGCCAGGATCTTCCTGAACGTCTACGTGCCGCCGCCACGGCTGATCATCGTCGGGGCGGTGCACATCGCTCAGTCGCTGGCGCCGATGGCCGCCATGCTGGAGTTCGACGTCACGGTCGTCGATCCGCGCGGCGCCTGGGCCACGACCATGCGCTTTCCCGGCGTGAAGGTGATCAAGGACTGGGCCGACGAGGCCTTCCAGGCGATGGGCCTCGACGTCTCGACCGCCGTCGTGACGCTGACGCACGATCCCAAGCTGGACGATCCGGCACTCGAATCGGCGCTCAAATCCGACGTCTTCTACATCGGGGCTCTGGGCAGCCGGAAGACCCACGCGAAGCGCAAGGAGCGGTTGGCCGAGGTCGGCATCACCGAGGAGATGTTCGCCCGCGTCCACGGCCCGGTCGGGCTCAACATCGGCGCGAAGTCACCGGCCGAGATCGCCGTGTCGATCCTGGGCCAGATCATCGAGGTGCGGGCACGCCGGCTCGAAGCGCTGTCTGCCCCGAAGGTTGCCGCAGCGTGAGATTTGGCGAGACCCCGATCGACGAGGCCAGCGGCGCCATTCTGGCGCACAGCCGGCGCGCCGACGGCATCAATTTCTCCAAGGGCCGCATCCTGTCGGCTGACGACGTCGCGCGCCTGAAGGAAGCAGGTGTCTCGACGGTGGTGGCCGCGCGCCTCGATCCCGAGGACATGCACGAGGACGAGGCCGCCGCGACGGTGGCGAAGGCACTGGCCGGCGAGGGGATCGACGTCACCGCGGCCTTCACCGGCCGCTGCAACCATTTCGCCCGCAAGGCCGGGCTCGCCGTACTCGATCAGGGTCGCATCGATGCGCTGAACGAACTCGACGAATCGGTGACGGTCGCGACTCTGCCGCCGTTCGCGCGAGTCGAGCCGCGCCAGATGGTGGCGACAGTCAAGATCATTCCCTATGGCGCGCCGCGTACCGCCGTCGCGCGCGCGGTCGGCGTCGCCAAGGAAGCGAACAGGCCGATGATCTCGGTCGCGCCCTTCCACGCGATGCGCGCGGGCCTGGTACAGACCAGGCTCCCCGGCACGCGCGACAAGGTCCTGGACAAGGCGGTCGGCACGACGACCAAGCGGCTAACCTCGCTCGGCAGCACTTTGAACGGCGAGCGCCGGGTCGCGCATGACGCCAAGGCGATTGCCGCTGCGCTGGCAGAACTGAAGGCAGAAGGCTGCGATCTCTTCCTGATCGCCGGCGCCTCGGCGATCGTCGATCGGCACGATGTCGTCCCGGCAGGCATCGAGGCGGCGGGCGGCAAGGTGATCCATTTCGGCATGCCGGTGGATCCCGGCAACCTGCTGCTGACCGGCGAACTGGACGGCATGCCGGTGCTGGGCCTGCCGGGCTGCGCAAAATCGCCAAAGTACAACGGTTTCGACATGGTCCTCGAGCGCCTGGCGGCACGCCTGCCGGTCGGCCGCGCCGAGATCGTGCGCATGGGGACGGGCGGATTGCTGGCGGAAATCCCGACGCGCCCCCAACCGCGCGACGATACCGAAGCCGACGAGGCCAGCCCGCAGCAGGCCCCGAGGGTCGCGGTGCTGGTGCTGGCCGCCGGCCGCTCGACGCGCATGGGTGGCCCGAACAAACTTTTGGCCGAAGCCGATGGTGCGCCGCTGGTTGTGCATGCGGTCAACGCCGCGCTCGCCTCGCAAGCGGTCGAGGTGGTCGTGGTTGTCGGCCACATGGCGGATGAAATCCGTCCCACGATCGAGAAGGCAGTGCCGCCGAAGTCGCGCCTACGCTTCGTCACCAATCCGGATTTCGCCGATGGTCTCAGCACCTCCGTGCGCACCGGCATGGCCGCGCTCGGCCCCAACGTCGATGCCGCCGTTGTCCAGCTTGGCGACATGCCGGGCGTCAGCAGGGCGCTGCTCAATCGCCTGATGGCCGCATTCAGCCCCGTCGAGGGCCGCTCGATCTGCGTGCCGACGGTGGGCGGCAAGCGCGGCAATCCCGTCCTGTGGGCACGGCGCTTCTTCCCCGAGATGGCAAAACTGTCCGGCGACAGCGGCGCCAAGCACCTGATCGGCGAGCATGCCGATCTCGTCTGCGAGGTCGAGATGACGGGCGAGGCGGCGATCACCGACATCGACACGCCCGAGGCGCTGGCGGCGTGGCGGGCGAGGGTACCGGCATGAGTGTTGTGGCATGAGCTTCGACGTCGCCGCCGTTCGCGGCCAGTTCCCGATTCTCTCCGAGATCATCGACGGATTGCCGGTCCACTATCTCGACAACGGCGCTTCGGCGCAGACGCCGCTCGCGGTAATCGAGGCGGTGCGTCACTACGAGACGACCAGCCGCGCCAACGTACTGCGCGGCGTCCATCGCCTGGCCGAGCGTGCGACCGAGGCCTACGAGAACGCGCGCGCGCAGGTCGCTTCCTTCCTCGGCGTGCGGACGATGGAAGTCGTCTTCACCGGCGGCTGCACGGCGGCGATCAATCTCGTGGCCTTTTCCTACGGTTCGCTGCTGAAGCCCGGCGACCGCATCCTGATCTCCGAAATCGAGCATCACTCGAACATCGTGCCATGGCAGTTGCTGCGCACCCGCTCGGGCATCGAGCTCGACATGCTGCCCGTCACGACCGACGGTCGTATAGATCTCTCCGCTTTGCCACGCTTGCTGACGCCGAAGACGAAGCTGGTGTCGCTGGCGCATGTCTCGAACGTTACAGGCGCGCTGCTCGACGTGCGCACCGTCGTCGAGGCGGCGAAGTCGGTGGGGTCGAGGGTGATACTAGACGGTGCCCAGCGTGCGCCGCATGGGCCGCTCGACCTGCCGTCGCTCGGCATCGATTTCTACGCCTTCGCCGGCCACAAGGCTTACGGACCCAACGGCATCGGCGCGCTGTGGGGCCGGCCGGAGCTGATGGACGCGATGCCGCCGTTCATGGGCGGCGGCTCGATGATCGGCCGCGTGACGCTCTCGGAGACGACGTGGGCGCCGTCGCCGCGCCGCTTCGAGGCGGGCACCCCGGCGATCGGTCCGGCAATCGGCCTGGGCGCCGCCTGCGCCTGGATGAAGGCGCTCGACTGGACGGCCGCGCACGAGCATGAGATGGGTTTGGTGCAACGCCTGATGGATGGCTTGCAGAAGATCGAGGGCGCGCAGCTCTTCGGTCCGGCGAGCCTGCAGAACCGCTACCCGGTTGTGTCGTTCATGCTGGACGGTGTCCATCCGCATGACGTGGCGCAGACGCTCGATTCGTTCGGTGTCGCGGTACGCGCCGGCCATCATTGCGCGCAGCCGCTGATGGAACGCTTCGATCTCGACGGCACGACGCGCGTCTCGATGGCGCCGTACAACGACAACAGCGACATCGACGCCTTGCTGGCCGGCGTCGCCCACGCGGCAAGGACCCTGCGATGAGCGACCAGCTCTATCAGGAGCGCATCGTCGCGCTCGCCAAGGCGAAGACCGGCTCCGGAAAGCTTGAGAACCCGACGAAGACCGCCCGTCGCGACAATCCGCTGTGCGGCGATCGTGTGATCCTGGATGTGCGGCTGGACGGAGAGGGCCGCATCGCCGAGATCGGCCATCAAGTGCGCGGCTGTCTCCTGTGCCAGGCTTCGGCGTCCGCGCTTTCGGCGGTCGCCGTCGGTCGCGATGCGGCGGGTATCTCCGAGTTGCGCCACGACGCCGAACGCGCCCTGGGTCGCGAGCCGGGCGAAGCGCATGAGCCCTTCG
Source organism: uncultured Rhodospirillaceae bacterium (assembly GCA_945952105.1). GTDB lineage: Bacteria > Pseudomonadota > Alphaproteobacteria > Reyranellales > Reyranellaceae > Reyranella. The sequence continues at coordinate 36,060 of CAMFGZ010000021.1, forward strand.
ATGCCTTCGCGCCGGTGGCCGCGCACAAGTCGCGGCAGGAGTGCGTGCTGCTGCCGCTCGAAGCCTTGAAGGACGCGCTGGCTTAGCAGAGGCCTGTGGCCCGTACTTTCGTCGCGCCGCCGCCGTGCTTGTGTCACAGTCGATGGGCACGGTGCGCGAGCATCGCCCGGGAGAGACCATGCGCCTTTTCATGAACGTCGTGGCCCTGCTGGGCCTGATCGCGTTCCCGACCTTCGCCTTCGCCCAGGACCTCACGCTGAAGCGGGTGATGCTGTCGTCGGGTGGGCTCGGCTATTTCGAATATGAGGCGAGCATCGACGGCGATGCCACGCTCAAGCTCACCGTGTCGCTCGGACAGGTCGACGACGTGCTGAAGAGCCTCGTCGTCTATGACGACAAGGGCGGAGTAGGCGGGCTCAGCCTTCCAGGGCGGGAGCCGCTGGCACAGGCGTTCAAGGACCTGCCGTTCGACCAGAGTTCGCTGGGATCGCCGGCCGAGCTGCTCTCGACGCTCAAGGGCGCGCAGATCACCGTGGGCGGCAGCCGCTCGCTCTCCGGCCGCGTCGTGTCGGTCGAGGAGGATCCGCTGGTCCTGCCCGACAACAAAGGTGCGATGAAGCGCACGCGCGTCACGCTCTACACCGACCGCGGCCTGCAGCAGTTCATCCTCGAGGAAGCCGAGAATCTGCAGTTCGCCGATCCGGCGTTGCGCGAGAAGGTCGGTCAGGCGCTGGTCGCCATCCAGGGCAACCGCGCCAAGGATGCGCGCACGATCGACCTCACGATGCGCGGGCAGGGCAAGCGCACGGTGCGCGTCGCCTACATCGTCGAGGCGCCGGTGTGGAAGGCGTCCTACCGGCTGACGCTCGGCGCTGATCCCGCGGCCGCGCGCTCGGGACTCCAGGGTTGGGCCATCGTGGAAAACATGAGTGGCCAGGACTGGAAGGACGTAGAGCTGACGCTCGTCTCAGGCCGCCCGGTCGCGTTCCATCAGGCACTCTACAACGCCTACTACGTGACGCGCCCGGAAGTGCCGGTGGAGATCGCGGGACGCCTGATGCCCGGCGTCGATCGCGGCGGCGTGACGGTCGACCAGCAGCGTCCGAAGGCGCCCCCGATGCCGGCCCCGGCGCCCTACCGCGCGCAGCAGGAGAGGTCCGTCGCATCGACCGCGATGGCGCCTCCGCCGCCGCCTCCCGGCATGGCTGCCGCCGCCGAACAGATCGAGGCAAGCGACGCTGCCACGCAGGTGATCTTCAAGTTCCCGCGCGCCGTGAGCGTGGACAACGGCCGGACACTGTCCATTCCCATCGTCGATCGCCAGGTGCCGGCGCAGCGGCTCGCGCTCTATCAGGCCGATACCGCCGCGCGCAATCCACTGGCCGCGATCCGCCTGACAAATGACGGCGAGTCGGGCCTGCCGCCGGGCATCATCACGCTCTATGAGCGCGACAAGGCTGCTTATGTCTCCTATGTCGGCGACGCGCGACTTTCTGCGTTCCCGGCCGGCGAGACGCGTATCCTCGCCTATGCGCTCGACGAGAAGATCGTCATCGAGCGTGACGTGACGCAGACCGACCGGGTGGCGACGGGGACGATCGCCAACGGCGCGCTGCGCCTGTCGCGGATCATCCGCCAGACCACGACCTATCGCGTGCGCGGCCCGGCCAAGGAACCGCGGCAACTCATCGTCGTGCAACGCCGCCTGCCGGGCTGGACGCTCACCAAGCCGGAAGAGAAGGGCGTCGAACTGAGCGAGGGCAACTATCGCATCCCGTTCCAGCTCCCCGGCGGCGACCAGACGCAGGCCTTTGAGGTCGTGCAGGAGCAGACGCAGCAGCAGGAGATCCGGCTGGTCGAAAGTGCCGCCGAGCAAATCCGCGTCTATGCCCAGGCTCGAGAATTCGATGCCAAGACGCGTGAGGCACTGACCCGCGTGCTGCAGCTTCAGCAGGCGACGGCGGAGGCCCAGCGCAAGGTCCAGCAGGTCGATGCCGAGCGGCAAGCGATCGTGCAAGAGCAGGCCCGGTTGCGTGAGAACCTGGCGAGGGTGCCGGCCAACAGCGACCTGCAGCGCCGCTACCTCGCGACCCTCGACAAGCAGGAAACCGAGCTCGAAGCGTTGGCCAAGCGGCGCGCCGAGGCCGACAAGGCCGTCGAAGCGGCACGCGATGCGTTGCGCAACTACGTCAGTCAGCTTGGCTGATCAGCCGGCGCGCAACGTCCGCACGGCGTCGTCGCGACGGAACAGGTAGAGGAGCGCGCGCAGGGCCTTGCCGCGCTCCGTCTGCAGGTCGGGATCGCGGGCGATCACCAGCCTTGCATCGTCGCGTGCCGCTTCAAGCAATTCGTTGTGGACCGCTAGGTCGGCCAGCCGCATGTCGGGCAGGCCGCTCTGGCGCGTGCCCAGGAGCTCGCCGGCGCCGCGCAGCTTCAGGTCCTCTTCGGCGATACGGAATCCGTCCTCCGTCTCGCGCATGATCGCAAGCCGCGACTTCGCCGTCTCGCCGAGTGGCATCGCGTAGAGCAGGAGGCAGGTCGACTTGGCGCTGCCGCGACCCACGCGACCGCGCAACTGGTGGAGCTGCGCCAGGCCGAAGCGTTCGGCATGCTCGATGACCATCACGGTCGCCGCTGGAACGTCGACGCCGACCTCGATGACGGTCGTGGCCACGAGGATCGACAGGCGTCCATCGGCAAAGGCCGCCATCGTGGCTTCCCGTTCCACGCTCTTCAGCCGTCCATGCAACAGCCCGACCTTGCCGGGGAAACGGTCGCTCAGAATCCGGAAGCGCTCGGTCACGTTGGCGAGGTCGATCTCCTCCGACTCTTCGATCAGCGGACACACCCAGTAAACGCGTGCGCCGGTCGCGATCTGGCGGCCGATCCCTTGGGCAACCTCGCCAATACGTTCGAGTGGCATGGTGCGCGTGTCGATCGGCTGCCGTCCCCGTGGCTTCTCGGTCAGTTTGGAGACATCGAGATCGCCATAGGCCGCCAGCATCAAGGTGCGCGGAATCGGCGTCGCCGTCATGACCAGCAGGTCGACCGCGTGGCCCTTCGACGACAGCGCCATGCGTTGATGCACGCCGAACCGGTGCTGCTCGTCGACCACGGCCATGGCGAGATCGGCGAATTCGACATCCTCCTGCACCAGCGCATGTGTGCCGACCACGAGCTGGATCGTGCTGTCGGCCAGGCCCTGCAAGGTCTGCTTCTTCTGGCGCTGGCCGTCTCGTCCGGTCAGGAGAGCAACCTTCACACCGGCGGCTGCCGCAAGCGGCGCGATGGTCGCAAAGTGTTGGCGTGCCAGAAGTTCGGTCGGCGCCATCATCGCGGCCTGCGCGCCGGCCTCGACGCAGATCAGCATGGCGAGCAGCGCGACCAGGGTCTTGCCGCTGCCGACATCGCCCTGCAGCAGGCGCACCATGCGCTCTTCCTTGGCCAGATCGTCGGCGATCTCGGCGATGGCCTGGGTTTGACTGGCGGTCAGTTCGAAGCCCAGCGAGGCAAGGGCCGCCTTGCGCAGCCGCCCGTCGCCCTTGGTCGCATGGCCTGCCAACGAGCGGTTATGGTGGCGCACCAGGGCGATGGCGAGCTGGCTGGCCAGCAACTCGTCGAAGGCGAGGCGGGCGCGGGCCGGATGGGCTGGCGAGAGGTCGCCCGGTTCCTCAGGTGCGTGCGCGCGGGCGATCGCCGTTTTCCAGTCGCTCCAACCCCGCTTCCTGTGGAAGGCCGCATCCTGCCATTCGTTGAGGGCGGGTGCGCGCTCTACGGCGGCGGTGATGGCCTTCTGTACCGGCTTCTGGGTGAGACCCGCCGTCAGCCCGTAGACCGGCTCGACCCGCAGGATCGACTCGCGCTGCTCGAGCGGCACGACATGGTCGGGGTGCGTCATCTGCACCTCGCCCTGGTAGATCTCGACCTTGCCGCTGATCACGCGGGTCTCGCCCGGCGGCAGCAGTTTCTTGAGATAGTCCTCGCGGCCGTTGAAATAGGTGAGACAGAGCCGGCCGGTCTCGTCGCTGCACCAGACCTTGTAGGGCTGACGCGGGCTGTGCGGGACGATGTGTTCGTCGACGACGACGGTGAGCGTCGCCACCTCGCCACCGCGCGCCTGGGCCACGTCGGGTGCGTTTCGCCGGTCGATCACGCCCGCGGGCAGGTGCCATAGCAGGTCGACGACCAGCGGGCCTGCAAGTTTCTCCACGAGTGTCCCCAGCCGCGGACCGATTCCGGGCAGCGACGTGACCTGGGCGAAGAGGGGGGTGAGGGCTTGCGGGCGCATGGTTGGCTTGATCAGGGGCTGCGTGACTTCGCCATCGCCGCCGCCTATATGCTACGCCCCTTTTTGTTCCGGGCCTGGGGAAAACATGAGTACCGACACGGATCTGGAAACGCGCCGGAAGCGTTTGCTGTACCGCAGCACTTATCGCGGCAACAAGGAGAACGACATCCTCCTTGGCCAGTTCGCGCGCGCGCATCTCGGGGAGTTCGGCGCCGAGGAACTCGACCAGTATGAGCGGCTGCTCTCGGTCGGCGACAACGACATCTACGACTGGGTCTCCGGCAAGGTCGAAGTCCCGGCCGACCAGGATTGCGCCGTGGTCCGCAAGCTGCTGGCGTTTCGCGTGAGGTTCTAGTGGCCCTGCCGTTCGTCAGTTCCCTGGCCGCGATTCCCCGCAAGGCCGTCAAATGGACCGTGGCCGGCCTGCCCGAGGGCGCCGACGCGTTGGTCTTGGCGGAACTCGCGCGCGCGACCGGCGGCACCGACATTCTGCATGTGGCTCGCGACGGGCAGCGTCTGGAACGGCTGCAGGACGGGCTGCGCTTCTTCAGCCCTGAGCGCGAGGTGCTGGTCTTCCCGGCCTGGGACTGCCTGCCCTACGACCGCATGTCGCCGCATCCCGACATCGTGGCCGAGCGGCTGGAGACGCTAAGCCGGCTGGCCGCGCCCAAGCCGCCCGGCGCGCCGGCGCGGATCATCCTCGCTTCGGTAGGCGCCGCGCTGCAGCGGGTGCCGCCCAAAAGCCTCTACACCGAGGCGGCGACGATCTTGCGCAAGGGCCAAACGGTCGACGTCGACTGGCTCACCCGATTCCTGGGCGAGAATGGCTATGGCCGCGCCGAGACGGTCATGGAGCCGGGCGAGTTTGCCGTGCGCGGCGGCCTGTTCGATCTCTTCCCGCCGGGCACCAAGGAGCCGCTGCGTCTCGACCTGTTCGGCGACACGCTGGAAGCAATCCGTTCCTTCGATCCGATGAGCCAGCTTTCGACTGGAACGCGCGACGAGGTCGTGCTGCTGCCGGTCAGCGAAGTCCTGCTGACGCCCGACAGCATCGAGCGCTTTCGCAGTGGCTATCGCGAACTGTTCGGCAATGTCTCCGGTGAGGACCTGCTCTACGAGGCGGTCTCGGCCGGCCAACGCCATGTCGGCGTGGAGCATTGGCTGCCGCTGTTCCACGATCACATGGAAACGCTGCTCGACTATTGCCCAGGGGCGATCGTCACGGCCGACCATGAGGCCAAGGAAGCCTTCGACGCGCGCTACGAGTTGATCGCCGACTATTACGACGCGCGCCAAAAGACCGGCGCAAAGGGCGGGATGACCGGCGGCGCGGACTACAAGCCGGTTCCGCCGGAGCGGCTCTACCTGAAGCCTTCGGAATGGGAGCGTCTGCTGGACGGCCGCACCGCCGTCCAGTTCTCGACCTTCGATTCGGCCCCCGGTGCGGTGAACACGATCGACCTCGGCGGTCGACGTCATGAAGGTTTTGCGCAGGCCCGCACGGCCCAGGGCGTGAACCTGTTCGACAAGGTCGCCGAGCATGTGAAGGCGACCAACGCCGCGGGCCGCCGCGTCGTCGTCGCGGGGTACACCGACGGCTCGACCACGCGCCTGCAGCATCTCCTGCAGGAGCACGGCGCGACCACGCCGGTGCTGGCCGCCGACTTCGCCATGGTGCAGGCATTGCCAGCCGGTGTCGTCGCCATCGTGATCTGGCCGCTGGAGCACGGGTTCGTGCTCGACGGGCTGGAGGTGATCGGCGAGGAGGATATTTTAGGCGACCGCCTGTCGCGGCCGGCGAAGAAGCGCCGCCCTTCGGAGCGGTTCATCGCCGAAGCCTCGGCGCTCAGCGACGGCGACCTGGTGGTGCATCGCGAGCATGGCGTCGGGCGCTACGAGGGGCTGGTGACGCTCGAGATCCAGAACGCGCGCCACGACTGCCTGCGTCTCACCTATGAAGGCGGCGACAAGCTCTTCGTGCCGGTCGAGAACATCGACGTTCTGAGTCGCTACGGCGCGGGGGAGGAGGGGGCTGTCCTCGACCGGCTGGGCGGAGTCGCCTGGCAGTCGCGCAAGGCCCGCCTGAAGCAGCGCATCGCCGACATGGCCGACCGCCTGATCCAGATCGCCGCCGAGCGCGCGATCCGGCGCGGCGAGACGCTGAACCCGCCCGAGGGCCTCTACGAGGAATTCTGTGCGCGCTTCCCCTATGCCGAGACTGACGACCAGCTCCAAGCCATCTCCGACGTGATCGACGACCTGTCGTCCGGCAAGCCGATGGACCGGCTGGTCTGCGGCGACGTCGGCTTCGGCAAGACCGAGGTCGCCTTGCGCGCGGCTTTTGTCGCCGCTCTGTCGGGCAAGCAGGTGGCCGTGATCGGTCCGACGACGCTGCTGGCGCGCCAGCATCACCGCACCTTCGTCGAGCGTTTCCAGGGCATGCCGGTGAACATCGGGCGGCTGTCGCGCCTGGTGCCGGCCAAGGAGGCGAAGGCCACCAAGGAAGGGCTGAAGGACGGCACGATCAACATCGTGTGCGGCACCCACGCGCTGCTGGCCAAGAGCATCGAGTTCAAGGACCTCGGCCTGCTGATCGTCGATGAGGAGCAGCATTTCGGCGTCAACCACAAGGAGCGGCTGAAGGAGCTGCGTGCCGACGTCCATGTGCTGACGCTGACCGCGACGCCGATCCCGCGCACGCTGCAACTCGCGTTGACCGGCGTGCGCGACATGAGCCTCATCGCCACGCCGCCGGTCGACCGGCTGGCCGTGCGCACCTTCATCACGCCGTTCGACGGCGTGACCATCCGCGAGGCGCTGCTGCGCGAGCAGTTCCGCGGCGGGCAGACCTTCTATGTCTGTCCGCGGGTCGAGGATCTCGCGTCCGTCGCCGCCGAGATCCGCGAACTTGTGCCGGAGATCCGGCTCGGCATGGCTCACGGCAAGATGCCGCCGACGACCATCGAGAACACGATGCAGGATTTCGTCGAGGGCAAGTTCGACGTGCTGCTCTCGACCAACATCGTTGAAAGCGGCCTCGACATCCGCAACGCCAACACGATGATCATCCATCGCGCCGACATGTTCGGCCTCGCCCAGCTCTACCAGCTTCGCGGCCGGGTCGGCCGCGGCAAGACGCGCGCCTATGCCTATCTGACCGTGCCGCCGGGACGGGCCTTGAACGAGGCGGCGGCTAAGCGGCTGGAAGTCATGCAGACGCTCGACACGCTGGGGGCGGGCTTCCAGCTCGCCAGCCACGATCTCGACATCCGCGGTGCCGGCAATCTGCTGGGTGACGAGCAGTCGGGCCATATCCGCGAGGTCGGCATCGAGCTTTACCAGCAGCTTCTGGAAGAAGCGGTCGCGGCGGCGCGCGGGCGCTCGCAGGAGGCCGCCAAGTCGGAATGGTCGCCGCAGATCAATCTCGGCATCCCGGTGCTGATCCCCGAAGAATACGTGCCGGATCTCGCGGTGCGGATGGGCCTCTACCGCCGCCTCGGTGGCCTCACCAACCAGAGCGAGATCGATTCCTTCGCCGCCGAGCTGGTCGACCGCTTCGGCCGCATGCCGGTCGAGGCCGAGTTCCTGCTGAACACGGTGGCGCTGAAACTGCTGTGCCGCGCCGCCCAGGTCGAGAAGATCGATGCCGGGGAGAAGGCCGTGGTCTTCACTTTCCACGACAACAAGTTTGCACGGCCAGACCGGCTGATCGGCTGGATCCAGAAGAACGCGCCGCTGGTGAAAGTCAGACCCGACCAGCGCGTGATCGTGCAGCGTGTCTGGAAGGACGAGCGCCAGCGGCTTTCCGGCGTGACGTCAATCGTTTCTTCCTTGGCGAAGCTCGCCGCTTAGGAGCTTTCTTCTTCGGCTTGGTTTTGGGCTTCATCAGCGTCCGCACGACGCGCCGGGAGCAGCGCAGCAACCAGTCGCTGAGCCGCGTATCGCCGGACGCGCGCGCCAGCGTGACCGCACCGACCGCGAGGATCGCGGCCGCCGTGGCATCGGCATCCAGGCCGCGTTTCTTCCCCCGAGCCAGTTCAGCAATCACGCCGTGTAGTACGTTGGCATAGGCCAGCCGCGCCGCCAGCGGCGACCGCGCAACATCGCCGGAGAGGGAGGCAAGGGCACAACCCTGGGCCGTGGCGGTCAGTCCTTCTCGGTCGAGATAGCCATCCAGCACCGCCCCGACTTTTTCGGCCGCTCGCAGCTTCGGCAGCAGCCCGTGCCCCATTCGCACGATCTCGGCGAACAGGTCGTCCTTAGAGGTGAAATGCGCGTAGAAGGCGCCGCGCGTCAGGCCGGCGGCCAGCATGATGTCGTCGATGTTGGTTCCCGCATGTCCGCGCAGCCGGAAGAGGCGGGCGGCATGCTCGGCGATCTCCGCCCTTATGGCGGCCTTGCGGGTGGCGCTGATGGGCATTGTATGTCAATCATCATATCATAGGTTGGTCGACATATGAACTGCTCATAGCTGGGGCGCGCCATTCCAGTGGCGCGATCTTCTCGCGCTTGAAGACAAGAAAGACGCGCCACTGGAGTGGCGCGCCCCCGGCGTCAGGCGGTGGACTGAGCCGCGCTCGTCGCGGCGTCGCGTTCAGCGAGGTTGAAGACCTCGATGAAGGCGGGCGGCGGCTGGGCGCCGGAGACGGCGTATTTGCGGTTCACGATGAAGCACGGCACGCCGTTGATGCCGAGGCGGCGCGCATAGACGTCGGAGGCCACGACCTCCTGGCGCCCCTCGTCGCTGGCGAGGTAATGGCGGGCCAGATCCTCCTCGATGCCGGCACGGACGGCGATCTCGATCAGTGTATCGCGATCGCCGATGTCGAGGCCCTCCTCGAAATAGGCCTTGAACAGCTCGCCCACAACTTCGTCCTGACGTTCGCTGCGGGCGCTCCAGTGGACCAGGCGGTGCGAGAGCACCGTGTTGGGCGTGCGCTTGATGCGCGAAAACTGGAACTCGATACCGGCCTCACGGCCGCTCTCGGCGATCGCCTGGTAGATCTGGCGCGGCCGGTCGCCGCCGCCGAACTTGGCCCGGACATAGTCGTCGCGGGTCATGCCTTCGACCGGCATGTCGGGGTTGAGCTGGAAGGGGCGCCAGGCGACCGCGACGTCGGTGCGACCGCTCTGCTCCAGCGCGCGCTCGAAGCGGCGCTTGCCGATGTAGCACCAGGGGCAGATCGTATCGGAGACGATGTCGACGTAGATCATGGCCCGAGCTTAGGCCTTTCCCGCCAGTGCAGGAAGAGGCCCGCGCCGGCCGCCACGGCCAGCGCCGTCGCGGTGAGCCAGGCCGCACTCGGCCACCCGCCCGCCGCGACCAACGCGCCGGTGATCGGCGGTCCCAGCAGCCCACCGATGTTGGACCCCTGCATGAGCAGCCCCGTGGAGGCGCCCGCCAGTTCGCGCCGCGGGGCGTGGATCGGAATGGCCGTGAACAGCGCGCCAGGAACGACCCCGATCACCGATGAATAGACGCCGGCCAGGACGAGCCGCAGGAGGTCGGGCACGCCGCTCACGAAGATGCCGGCGGTGCACAGGCTCATGGAGAGACAGGCTCCCGCGATCACGGCCACTCTGGGGGCACCACGATGCAGCAGCCAGCCGGCACCGAGATTTCCGGTTACGTTCAGGATGGCGACCGCAGCGGTGACGATGGCTGCCGTCGAGGTCGAATACCCCAGTCGCTCCGTGAGCAAGGTCGGCAGGAAGCCGATGATCGCGAACCAGCAGCAGGCATAGGCGCCGAAGCAAAGTGCGATGGCGAGGGGGCCGCCACTGGTGGCAACTTCCCTCATCTCGGACAGGACCGGACGGCGCGCGACCGGCACCGGGTCGAGCTCGCGCCTCGGCACGGCGAGCAGAAGCAGCGCCCCGGCCATCAACCCGGCGGCGGCGGCCGCGACCAGCCAGACGATGCGCCACGATGTCCCGGGCAGCACGATCGCCGCGATCACCATCATCGCCCCGGAGCCGGCCGGCATGTAGGTGCTCCAGATCGCCATGGCCAGGCGCTGGTCGGCAGGCCGCGTGAGACGCAGCAGCAGGCTCGGCACGGCGACCACGACGGTGATGAAACCCAGCCCCTCCAGGACGCGGCCAACCAGCAGTGCGTCGACGCTGGGCGCGAAGGCGCCGCCGAGGCTTGCCGCACCTGCCAGCAGCGTCCCGAAGATCGCCAGCCGCCGGTGGCCGACGCGATCCGCCGTCAGCGCGATCGCCATGCCACCCAGCGCTGTCATCAGGTTGATGACCGACAGCAGCCAGCCCGCCTGTTCCAGTGTCGCGCCGAGGCTCTCGCGGACCGATGGCAGGGCAGGTGGCGCCTTGCCGACCTGGAACGCGGCGACCATGCCGGCCGCCACCAGCAGGCCGGCGAGCGGCCATGGCGTGCGGGCTGGGGTCAGTACTGCACCCGCGAGGTGATGGCGCCGTCGACCACCATGTTGATGCCTGTGATGAACGAGGCGGGTGTGCCTGCGAGGAAAACGACGGCGCTGGCCACTTCCTGCGGCGTGCCCATCCGGCCCATCGGGTTGCGCGCCAGGGAGCGCTTGTAGCGCTCGGTATCGGCATCGCGCTGGCGGCCCCAGGTGTTGCCGTCCTCCAGGATGGTACCCGGCGAGACCATGTTGGCGCGCACGCCCTTGGGCGCGAGTTCGATCGCCATCGACTTGATCATCGGGACCAGCGCCGCCTTCACCGAACGATAGGGCTGCGTCGGCCCGGCGACCTCGACCAGCGAGGTCGTACCGATGATGGTGAGCGTCGCGCCCTTGCCGCGCGCTTCGAGATGCGGCCGCACGGCCAGCACTGCGTTCACGGTGGCGACGAGGTCGATCTCGATGGCCTTGCGCCAGCCTTCCTGCGTGTTGTCGGTGCCGAGCGCGCTGACATTGGCGACGAAATGGTCGATGCCGCCATCGGCCGCGAACCCGTCGATCCAGGCCTTGAGCGCGGCATCGTCGGTGACGTCCAGGGCGGTGCCGCTCACGCGGCCCTGGTGCGCGCGCCAGTCCGCCTCGCGCTCCGTCACGAGAGCCGCATCGCGGGCGCAAAAGCCGACGGCCGCCCCTTCGGCCAGGAAAGTGTCGACGATGGCGCGGCCTATGCTCTTGGTGCCGCCGGTCACCATCACACGCTTGCCCTTGAGACCGAGGTCCATACTGTTTCCTCCGAACGGGTTGCCCGCCTATAAGGCCGGCATGAAACAGTGGAGCGTCCGGCATGTCCAAGCGATTCGACCTTAGCGGCAAGGTGGCTCTCGTCACCGGTGCCTCGTCGGGCCTCGGCGTGCACTTCGCGCGCACACTGGCCGAAGCTGGGGCCTCGGTGGCCATTGCGGCCCGGCGCGCGGGCCGTCTCGCCTCTCTTCAGGCGGAACTGGAGAAGGGCGGAGCCAAGGCGGTGGCGGTGGATCTCGACGTGCAGTCGGCGGAGTCGATCACGGCGGCCTTCGACAAGGTCGAGGCGGCGCTGGGTCCGCTCGACGTCCTCGTGAACAATGCCGGCATCTCGATCGTGAAGCCGGCGCTCGAGATGCCGGAAGCCGACTGGGACTCTGTGGTCGATACCAACCTGCGCGGCGCCTGGCTGATGACGCAGACCGCGGGCAAGCGCTGGGTCGCGTCGAAGCGGCCGGGTTCGATCGTCAACATCGCCTCGATCCTGGGCCTGCGCACGATCGGCCAGGTGGCACCGTACAATGCCTCCAAGGCCGGCCTGATCCATCTCACACGCGCGCTCGCCATGGAATGGGCGCGCTACCAGATCCGCGTCAACGCGATCTGCCCGGGCTACATCGAGACCGAAATGAACAGCGACTTCTGGAAGACACCGGGCGGCCAACGCCTGATCGACCGTATCCCGCAGCGCCGCATCGGCCAGCCGGAGTATCTCGATGGTGCGCTGCTGCTGCTCGCGTCCGAGGCGGGCGCCTTCATGACCGGCAGCGTGATCACCGTCGACGGCGGCCACACGGTGAGTTCGCTCTAACTCACCACCCGTTGATGCGGTCGTAGACGTCGACCACCGACTTGCCCCCGTCGAGATCGCTGTCGACGACGTAGTAGCGGTCGTAGGCTGCGGCCGTGATGCAGGCGTGATTCGGCAGGATACGGACGCGCGTGCCGACCGGGAGGTTGCCGTAGGGGAGTGGATCGTCGGCGGCCACGAAGCCATGCTCCTGCGAGCATTCGATCACCGCCATGCCGGCGGCCGGCGGGTTGGCGATCGTGCCGTAGCCGACCTTGGGCTGGAACTCCTGCGCGCTGATGTCCTTGGAGAGCGCAAGCGCGCCCGCGTCGACCAGCATCTGGTTACGATGCGGATAGTGGCCGATCACCGAGGCCAGAACCGAGAGCGCGATGTCTCCCGCGCCGCATGAACCGATATATTCCTGGTCGAGATCGTTGAAGACGTAAACGCCCGGTCGCATCTCGGTGATGCCGGTGAAATCGCGCGAATGCATCGCCGTCGGCGTCGAGCCGCCGGACACGATGGGACAGGGAATGCCGGCTTCGCGCAGCTTCTCGGCCGCGGTCACGATGGCGAGGCGCTCCTGCTCGGCGACCCCCGCAATCCCGTCGGGCGTGCTCTGGTGATAGGAGTGGCCGGCATGGGTCATCACGCCGGCAAGTTCGACGCCCGGCGCTTCGTGCAGCACGCGCGCGATGTCCAGAAGGCCGGGCAGCGCCGGATAGGGCAGGCCCGCACGGCCGCCGCCGCTGTCGATCTCGATGAACACGGAGAAGGTGTCGCCGTCCTTGGCGGTCGCTGCGACGGCCTTTGCCACGGCAAGATTGTCTGTGACGACCCGCAGGTTGACGCCGCGTCGGCGTAGCTCGGTCACGGCCGCCAGCTTCGACGGGATGATGCCGACACCGTACAGGATGTCCTTGAAGCCACCGTCGGCGAAGTAGCGTGCCTCGGCGAGGGTCGAGACCGTAATGCGCCCGTCATGCCCCTCGACAGCCATGCGACCGATCTCGACCGACTTCGCGGTCTTGAGATGCGGTCGAAGCGTGACACCTGCGTTACGAAGGCGTTCGCTCATGCGCTTGAGGTTGCGGCGCAGGATTGCCCGGTCGAGAATGAGCGCGGGCGTCGGCAGGTCGTCGATTGTCTGTGTAGCCATGGCGACGATTTTAGCATGCCCATCGAAAACGAACGCAAATTTGTCCTGGACGAGCAGGCCGGCGGTCTGGAGGCGGAACTTGGCCGAATGCCCGGCGTGGCGCGGCACCTGCTGCGGCAGGCCTATCTCGACGCGCCGGGCCTGCGCATCCGATCGCTCGAGGGTGGCGGCGAGACCCAGCACGTCTTCACCTACAAGCGCACCATCGAGGGGCAAGTGGTCGAAATCGAAACAGGCCTCAGCGCCGTCGACTTCGCGCGGCTGTGGACCCAGCGCAAGGAGACGCTGGTGAAGGTCCGCTATTCCTGGACCAAAGGTCGCTATCACTGGGACGTCGACTTCTTCAAGCGCGATGACGACTCAACCTATTTCGCGATGGCGGAGGTCGAGATGCCGGAGGAGGAAACGGATCCGCCGCCGCTGCCGGAGTTTCTGGCGGGACATCTGCTGATGGTCGCGCCGGCGCTCGATCCGCGCTTCACTTCGAAACGCATCGCCGATCAGGCGCACGCCACGAAACTGCTGGCCGACATCCGGGCGAACGCAATCTAGGCCCGCAGTCCGGCTCAGGTCTTCCGCGGCCGGTTTCTCGGCAGCGTCACCAGCGACCATGGATCGGGGAACTGGCTGACCGGGCAGTCGATCAGGAGAGGCGCGCCCTTGGCGATGCCACGGGAGATCGCCGCGCCCAGCTCCTCGGGCGAGCCGACGCGCACGGCGTCGATGCCGAAACTGTCGGCCATCTTCACGAAATCCGGATTGCGCAGGTCCGTGGCGATGGTGCGGTTGTTGAACGACTGCTGCTGGATGCGCTTCACGTTGCCGAAGGCGCCATCGCTGAACACGACGGCCACGACCCCGATCCCGTGCTGCGCAGCTGTCGCCATTTCCATGGCGGTGAACATGAAGCCGCCGTCCCCGCTGATCGACAGCACCGCCGTGTCCGGCCTGGCGATCTTGGCGCCGAGCGAGGTCGCATAGCCCCAGCCCAGCGTGCCCTGGTAGCCGGGCGACAGGAAGGTGCGGGGCCTGTAGGTCGGCCAGGCGAAGCGGGCGGCGTAGCCCATCTGGGTCAGCTCATCGACCAGGATGCCGTCCTCGGGCAGCGCCTTGCGCATAGCGTCGAGGTAAGCAATCTGCGGCGCCAGCAGTTCGCGGATCTTCTTCGTGGCCGCCGCCTTGATCCCGGCCACGTGCTCGGCGCGGCCGTTTCGTTTCATGTTGTGCCCGGCGAGACGATCCGCCAGCACCTTCAGCGTCGCCGTCGCATCTCCCACGATGCCGATCTCCGGCTTGCGGTGGCGATCGAGTTCCTCGCTGTCGGCATCGATGCGGACGATCTTCAGCGTATCGTCCATGCCCCAGTTCTGCTGCTGCGGCTGCAGGCGCGTGCCGACCGCCAGCACGACGTCGGCTTCGCCCCAGAACTGGTAGCCGGCCGGCGAGGTGATCGAGAGGCGATGGCGGCCGTCGATGACACCCTGGCCCATCCGGCCGGTCATGACCGGTGCCTCGAGCATCTCCGCGATGCGCTGGACATATTCGCCCGCGCCCTGGGCCCCGCCGCCGACCACGATCATCGGCCGCTCGGCGCTACCCAGAAGCTTGGCGGCACGTTCGACCGACTCCTCGTCAACCGGGCAGGAGTCGGCGACTGCAGGCGTGCCGATCAGCTCGACCGGCGCGCGGCGCGCCCAGGTGTCCATGGCGCATTCCAGGGCGACAGGACGCTGGCGGCCCGAAAGCAGGCGGCGGAAGGCTTCATTCACGAGGCCCGGCGCGGCGTTGGGCGCGGGGATGCGGTCGGCCCACTTGGTGAGGCCGCGCATGATCGCGAGCTGGTCGGGCAGTTCGTGCAGCAGCCCGACATTGCGGCCGATCATCGACTGCTGGATCTGGCCGGTCAGCGCCAGCACCGGCGCGTTGACGGCATAGGCGGTCGACAGCGCTGCCGTGGTGTTGAGGAAACCCGGACCCGGCACGACCACATAGGCGGAGGGCTTGCCGGCCGCCATCGCGTAACCCAGCGCCATATAGGCGCAGGCCTGCTCATGGCGCGCATGGATCGGCCGGATGGCGTTGGTGCGGTCGTAGAGCGCGTCGAAGAACGGATCGTTCTGGACGCCCGGAAGGCAGAAGAGGGTGTCGATGCCGTTCACTTCCAGCATCGACACGACGGTCTGGGCGGTGTTGAGGGTCTGCATGCGCCCCAGTCTACACGCGCATCGGCCGATGCGCGCTAGTCCACGCGCGCGCCCGAGGCCTTGATGATCGGCGCCAGCCGGGCTTCCTCGGCATCTCGGAAGGCGAGGGTGTCGGCGGGCGTGCGCCAGATCGCGACCGAGGCATGTTCGAGGAACTTCGCCTTGAGATCGTCGCTCTCCAGCGCCTTCTTCGACAGTTCCGACAGCCTGGCGATGATCTCGGGCGGCAGCTTCGCCGGCCCGGTAAGGGTCGTCCAGGACGTGATGTCGAAACCAGGCAGGGTCTCCGCGATCGTCGGCACGTCCGGCAGGACCGGGGAGCGCTTCGCCGACGTCACCGCGAGAGCGCGCACTTTGCCGGCACGCGCCTGGCCGAGTGCACTGGGGATGTTGTCGAACATCATGTTGATCTGCCCGGCCAGCAGGTCCTGCATCGCCGGCGCACCGCCGCGATAGGGGACATGTACCATGTCCACCTTGGCCATGATCTTGAACAGCTCGCCCGACAGGTGGAGCGTCGTACCCGAACCGGCCGATCCATAGGAGTATTTGCCGGGGTTCTTTCGCAGCAGTTCGATCAATTCGGGAACCGACTTTGCCGGCAGCTCCAGGTTGACCACCAGCAGGTTGGGAAGCTCCCAGATCGTTGAAACGAAGGTGAAATCGGTCCTCGCGTTGAAAGGAAGCTTGGCATAGAGCGTCGGCGAGATGGCGTGGCTGGAAATCCCGCCAAGACCCAGCGTGTAGCCGTCGGGCGGCGACTGGGCGAGCGAGTCCATGCCGACATTGCCGCCCGAACCGCCCTTGTTCTCGACGATCCACTGCTGCCCGGTGATCTCCGACATCTTGGCGCAAAAGATGCGGGACAGCGTGTCGGTTCCGCCGCCGGCGGGGAACGGGTTGATGTAGCGGATTGGCTTGTTGGGATAGGTCCCCTGGGCCCTCACGATGGCAGGAGCGGCCAGGATTGCCGTGGCAATTCCGCTCACGACCGTACGGCGCCCGATCGGACGCGTGTCTTTCGTCACTCTTTGTTCCTCCCTAAAACAGCGCAGAGAGCGTGCCAAAAACTGGACGTGACGTCGATGGGGGCTGCCGCGAGGACGTCGACGAAGTCCCGGGATTGTGTCCAGTTTTGGGCAGAGCCGGCCTTGCCACTGCCTTCCAAATATCTGAAAAGTCACGGCATTGGGTACTTTCGCCGATCAGGTGCAAAATGGCTTTGGGGGCCGTCGTGCACTGGCAAGAGGAATGGTCATGTGGGGTTTGGAGCGTTCGGCCGCGGTGCGCTGGGTCGCCCGTGGTACTGCCCTGGGGGCACTTTGTTCCGTGATTGCGATGCCGCTTTGGGCGCAGCAGCGGCCGGCGAGCCAGCCTGCCGCGGCGGGGCAGGCCCAGCCCGTGCCTGGACAAGCCGCGCCTGCCATGCCGCAGGGACAGGCAGCGCAGCCCGCACAACAGACCGCGGCGAAGAAGGCCAAAAAGCCCGGCGAGCCCTCCGAACTCGACATCTGTTATGGCATTACCGGCGCCAGTGCGGAGGGCAAGATCGAGGCGTGCACCGAAGTGATCGACAACGGTCTGGCTTCGGGTGGCGCGCTCGCACTCGCCTTTCTTCATCGCGGCATGTCCTGGAAGGGTCCCGACAGCGACAAGCGCTCCAAGTCGGACTTCCGCACGGCCGTGCGCATGTACAACGACGCCATCCTGGCGCAGCCGCTCAATCCCCATCTCTACATCCAGCGTGGCGTCGTGCATCAGACGATCGGCGAGGCCGACCGTGCGATCATCGACTACAGCGACGCGATCCGCCTGGCGCCGCGTGATACGCTGCCGCTGATCAACCGCGGCGTCGTCCTCTACACCCGGAAGGACAACAACGAGGGCGCGATCGCCGACTTCAACGCGGCGCTCAAGATCAACAGCAAGGAGATCAGCGCCTGGACCAACCGTGGCATCGTCTATCGCAAGAAGGGCGACGTTAACCAGGCGATCGCCGATTTCACCACGGCGATCAGGATCCTGCCGGAGAAGATCGAGCCGGTATCGCTCACGAACGTGCCGGACTCGATCACCAGCCAGCTCGCGAAGTCGCCACAGCAGGAGGCCAACCGCATCGCGTTGCAGGCCGCCTTCGTCCATTTCCAGCGCGGCCTGGCCTGGTACGACAAGAACGATTACGACAAGGCCATCGCCGACTTCTCCGAGTCGATCCGCCTCAATCCCCGTGACGGCTCACCCTGGGTCGGCCGCGGCGCGTCGTACATGTACAAGAACGACCTGAAGCAGGCGATTGCCGACTTCACCGAGAGCATCAAGCTCGCGCCCGGCCAGGCATTCGCGCACATGCAGCGCGGCATCGCCTACCATCGTATCGGCGATTCGGAAAACGCGCTCGCCGACTACACGACCGCCCATGAGCTGACTCCCAAGGATCCTGGCCCGCTCGTCAATCGCGGCATCGTCTACTACACGAAGAAGGGCAAGTTCGAGGAAGCGGTGGCCGACTTCGATCTGGCGCTGAAGCTCAATCCGAAGGAAGTGAACGCCCTGATCAACCGGGGCGTCACCTGGCGGCAGCGCAATGACCCCGATCGCGCCATCACCGACTTCACCGAGGCGGTCCGGCTCGGCCTGCAGACGTCCGACATCCTGAAGCTCACGCAGAAGGACAAGGACGGCAAGAAGGACCCGGCGGCGGCGCAGACCGCCGACCAGGTCGCCAATGCCTATTACCAGCGCGGCATGGCGATGGTCGACAAGCAGGAATACGAGGCGGCCGTGAAGGACTTCGAGGCCGCGCTCGAGATCAACGATAAGGAGCCGCGTGCCTATCTCGGCCGCGGCGCGGCCTTCCTCAAGATGGACAAGAGCAAGGAAGCGGTGGCAGACCTGGATCGCGCCATCGAACTCGCGCCGGGCATGGCCTTCGCCTACTTCGAGCGCGGTGCCGCCTATCACCGCATCGACGACTACGACCACGCCATCGCCGACTACACCGCGTCGATCGAGATCGACCCCAAGGAGCCACTGGCCTACATCAATCGCGGCATGGCGAAGATCTTCAAGGACAAGGTCGACGAGGCGATCACCGACTTCGACGCTGCCCTCAGGATCAGCCCCGACGACATCAACGCGCTGATCCAGCGCGGGTTCGCCTACGGCCTGAAGAAGGATTACCCCCGGGCGATCGCCGACATCGACGATGCGCTTCGCCTGTCGCCGGGCAATCCAACGGCTCTGTACTACCGCGCCCAGGTCATGTCGTTCCGTGGCGATGCAGGCCGCGCGATCGAGGATTACTCGCAGGCGGTGAAGACCGACCAGAAGAACCCGCGCATCTACGCCAGCCGCGCCAATCTCTACAGCAACCTCGGTGAATACGAGAACGCGATTGAGGACCTGAATCAGGCGATCCGGCTGCGGCCGCGCGACGCCAACCTGTTCCTCAACCGCGGCATCGCCTACTTCAACAGGAGCGAGTATGGCAAGGCGATCGCGGACTACGATGAGGCCCTGAAACTCGACTCGAAGATGGCCCCCGCCTTGAACAACCGCTGCCTGACGCGTGCGGTGATGGGCGCCAGTCTCGAAGCGGCGCTGGCCGATTGCAACGAAGTGTTGAAGCTGGTGCCGAACGATCCCTATGCGTTCGACAATATCGGGCTGATCTATCTGAAGCAGAAGCAGTTCGACAAGGCGATCGCGCAATACAACTCGTCGCTCAAGGTCGATCCCGACCGTGCCCGCGCCCTCTATGGCCGCGGCCTCGCCCGCACGCGCAACGGTCAGGGGCCGGCCGGCATCTCCGACATGTCTACCGCATCTGGTATCCAGCCGAACATCGCCGAGGAGTTCAAGCGCTACGGCGTGAACTGAAGCTGCACGTTGTGCGCACTCCGGCTTAGCGCCTATGAAGGGGGCCGGAGCGGCGCGGCCCCTCGCGCCCTCCCAACCCAGACGGGGGAATCGACATGTTCTTCAACGGCTACATCGCCTCCACCGACCTCATCGCCATCGCTCTCGTGGTGATCTTCGGCCTGCTGGCCCTCGTGCGCCGCCAGCGCGTGTGGCTGGTTGCGGCCACGATCGTCGTGGTGATCTGGGCGGTGATCCGCTTCATCCGCCCGTTCTGATCGCAGGCGTCGAGGGCGCACGACGCAGCGTCCTCATTGCGAAGCCCTGATGCGCTCGACGCGGATCGGCCCGAGCACCGAGGGGGCCCCGTCCATCATCAGTCTGGACGGGGCGATCAGCGGCGCGACAGGCCGGCCCGCCGCTGCGAGACGGCGGATTGTTGCGCTCGTTGTCGTTTCCAGGCGGGACTTTCCCGGCGGGTTGATCTTGCCTGCAAGATTATTCGGCGACGGCACCGGAGGCCTTCACTGCCTTGCCCCATTTCGGCACGTCGCGCTGCAGCACCTCGGTCAGGCCCTCGGGCGAGGAAGCCACCACTTCGAGGCCGATCCTCACCAGGCGCTCGCGCGTCTCGGGCTCGCGCAAGGTCGCCGCGATCTCCTGGTTCAGTCTGGCCACGATGTCGGCGGGGATGCCGGGAGGCCCCATGAGCGCCAGCCAGCTGTCGCCTTCGAACGCGATGCCGCCTTCGGCGAAGGTTGGCACGTCGGGAAGGGCGGGCGACCGCCTTGAGGAGGCGACACCCAGCGCGCGCACATTGCCCGACTGGATGTGCGGCAGGGCCGTGTTGACGCTCACCGCGGTCATCTGCACCTCGCCGGACAGCAGCGCCTGCACCGCCGGCGCGCCCCCCTTGTAGGGCACGTGCACCATGTCGAGCCCGCCCGCCGCGGTCCGGAAGAGTTCGATCGTGAGGTGCGAGCCGTTGCCGGTGCCAGCCGATGAATAGGTGAGCTTGCCGGGCTGGCTCTTCACCAATGCCACGAACTCCCTCGGCGTCTGCGCTGCCACCGAAGGGTGGATCATGATCACCGTGGGGAAGGTCGCGGCCAGCATGACCGGGGTAAAATCCCTGAAGACGTCGTAGGCGAGCTTGCCGCCGTAGAGCGTCGGCGCAATGGCGTGCGTACCGTTATCGGCGACCACCAGCGTGTAGCCGTCGGGGGCGCCCTTGGAGACCAGCGCGCTGCCGACGGTGCCGCCGGCACCGGTGCGGTTCTCGACCACGACCTGTTGGCCGGTCCGCTCGCCGAGTTTCTGCGCCAGGATGCGCGCAAATGTATCGGAGTTGCCGCCGGGCGCGTGCGGCGCGACCAGCCGGATGGTCCGGGAGGGAAAGGGAGTTCCTTGCGCCAAGGCCGGCCACGCGCTCGCGGCGGCCGACGCACCGATAAGTCCCAACGTCTGGCGGCGAGTCGTCCTGCTCATCTCTGTTTCCTCCCGTTCGTTCTGCTTTTGCCGGGAGGCTATCACGGTGCCGGAGTCGACTCACGGGCACACATAGGGTAGGGGGCTACCCTATGTCTCATCTTTCGACCGACAACACAGCCCTGTTGGCCCGCGTCCGGCGGCTTCAGGGACAGCTCAAGGCGATCGAGCGCGCGCTGACTGCCGGGGAGGAGTGCAGTACGACCCTCCACCTGGTGGCAGGCGTGCGCGGCGCGGTGAGCGGCCTGATGGACGAGATCCTGCAGGAACATCTGCGGGCCCACGTCGCCCATCCGGATCTTACGGATGCCGAACGTGCCGAAGGGGCCAAGGCCCTGGTCGACGCCATGCGACGCTACAGCAAGTAAGGCCCGGCCGTGACCTTGCCCGATGCCGATCCGCTGACGCACGACCACGTTTTCCTGGGATCGGCCCACGACGAGAACACGCGCCGTACCCTCTGGGTGGTGGCGCTGACCGCCGCCATGATGGTGTGCGAGATCGTCGCCGGCTGGCTCACCGGCTCGATGGCGCTGCTGGCCGACGGCTTCCACATGGCGACGCACGCCGGCGCGCTGATGGCGGCCGCGCTTGCCTATCGCTATGCCCGGCGTCATGCTTCCAGCGCACGCTTCAGTTTCGGCACCGGCAAGGTCGGCGATCTCGCCGGCTTCGGTTCGGCGCTGGTGCTCGGGATCATGGCACTGGGCATCGCGGGCGAATCCGTCGCGCGCCTGTTCGAGCCCGTGGACGTCGCCTTCGCGGAAGCGACCTGGATCGCGGCGTTGGGCCTCGCAGTCAATGTCGCCAGCGCCCTTTTGCTCGGTGGCCATCACCACCATGGTCGTGGCCACGGGCATGATCACGACCACCCTCATCGTGGCCATGAGAGTCACGACAACAATCTGCGGGCGGCTCATGCCCATGTACTGGCGGATGCGCTCACGTCGGTGCTGGCCATCGTGGCGTTGCTGGCGGGTCGCTATCTCGGCTGGGTGTGGCTCGACCCGGTGATGGGCATCGTGGGCGGTCTCGTGATCGGCCGCTGGTCCTGGGCGCTGATGCGCGACACCGCGGCGGTGCTGCTGGACTCGACCGACACGGGCGTGGCCGCGGAAGTGCGCGAGGCCGTCGAGGGCGCGGGAGACGCCCGGATCGTCGATCTCCACGTCTGGCGCATTGGCCCCGAAGCCCACGCCTGCATCGTGAGCGTCGCCGCGCCCGCCATCGACGCCGAGACGATCCGACGCCGCCTCGCGCCGGTCCACGAGATAACTCATCTCACGGTCGAGGTGCGGCGTGCGAGGCAAGCCGCTGTGGCCTGACCACACCTGCCGTGCCCTTGCGCATCCGAGGAACGTTGACCGAAGATGAAAGCTGGAACCGCAGAGGCGCCCTCTCTCCGATGAAAACGTCGCACGCCCTGGCTTCGATCCTGTTCCTGGCACTGGGCCTTTCGCCTCATGCCGGGAATTCCCAGGGTGTCCTGGTTGGCGCCGGTGGCCTTGAATGCTCGCAGATCATCTCGGACGAGAACACCCATCGCGATGCAATGAATTGGCTCATCGGCTACCTCTTTGCCCGGGACCTCGAGGGGAGTCCCGCCGGCGAGGCCGGCTACGTTCTCAAGAATCGAACGTCCGAGGAGCTTCTGGCGAAGTTGATGGCCACATGCCGGGCGCATCCGTCCTTCAAGCTCGAGCGCGCCGCCATCGAACTCCATTGGCTTCTGACGGGGGCGAAGAGAACCTTACGGTAGAAATCGCGTAGCAGGCTGCCCAAAGGACGGGAAGGCCGGTGCCGGCACTCGTGGAAGCTCCACCAATTCAGCTTTCGTTCTGCCGCGGCCTCCGGTAGAACGCCCGGAATTACAGGCCATTTTCGACGGTCTGGTGGATGGGTGGCCGAGCGGTTTAAGGCACCGGTCTTGAAAACCGGCGTGGGTTCACGCCCACCGTGGGTTCGAATCCCACCCCCTCCGCCATATCGCGCCGCCTGACATTCCGTCACGACGCGACGACGCGGGTCAGCCGCCCTGTTCCCGCCTGATCGCCTCGCGGCGGAGCATGGCGCGCCATTCGGCGGGGGAGACGCACTTGTGGGCGTGGACGCCCAGCTTGCGCTGCGCGGCCTCGCGCTCCTCCGCCGCGTAGCGGTCCTTGCTGCTGGGGAGTGCCCAGGCCCAGCCGGCCGAAACCATCTTCTCCTGCAGGTCGTCCTCGCCCGCGAAGCACTGCGCGACCGGCGGATTGCTCCTGCGCTCGGTGTCGACCAGCTTGCAGTTGACGGGGCGGCCCGAAATGAATTCCTCGAGCGCCTTTCGCGCCAGCACCCCGGCGCGCCACTGTCCATCGTCGCACGTCTGGCTGCGTTCCGGCGCGTCGATGCCGAACAGGCGCACGGTCTGCGGGCCGAACTTCACCGTGTCGCCATCGACCACGGTGAAGCGCGGCTTCGGGACCGGCGGAATTACGGTATCGTCGTCCGCGGACTGGGCGATGGCCCCGGTCGCGATGGCCATACCGACGAGGAGGGCGGCGAGCATGGCGGTCGGCCGGAAGGCTTGTTTGAGTGACATGATTATGTGGCCGCGGTTCTGATGGTCAGCTTATAGCATCGCTCCGCGCTTCTGCCTCTGCCATCGTGGTCACATCTGCATTCAATGTGCTCGACCGCGACACTGACCTGGTCATGACGACCTGCGACGAGGGAATAGGCGGGCGAGGCTTTTGCGGTGCTGTCGATGGGGCTCGCACGCGTACACAACGACTTTCCCATCGTCTGACGAGGATGCCATAGAGTCTGCACGATTGAACGGCAAAGAGGCCGAATGATCACACGCAGACTCCTGTGCGCCGGCGCGGCGCTCGCGCCGTTGCCTTTTGCCACTTCCGCCGGAGCGCAGACGTCCGGGACACGGTTTCCAGCGGCATTCCTCGAAGGGATCCGGCAGGAAGCGGCGCGGGCAGGCGTCGACCGGGGCACGATCGACGCAGCGCTGGCCGACATCCGCGAGGTGCCGCGCGTCATGGAGCTGGCACGCAACCAGCCCGAATTCAAGATGAGCTGGGAGACCTACCAGGAGCGCGTCGTCTCCAGCGAGCGCGTGGCGCGAGGCCGGGCGCTGCTCGCCGAGAACCGTGCGGCGATCGAAGGCTTCGCGGGTCCGGCCGGGTTGCCGCCATCGGTCGCCGTCGCGCTGTGGGGCATCGAGAGCAACTACGGCACGCGGCTGGGCGACTTCGAGGTCGTCGAGGCGCTGGCCACGCTGGTGCACAACAACTTCCGCGCCAAGTTTTTCCGCGAGCAGCTCATCGCCGCCCTCAAGATCGTGTCGCAGGGCCATATCGGCCTGCATGCGATGAAGAGCTCCTGGGCTGGCGCGATGGGCCAGTGCCAGTTCATCCCTACCAGCTTCATCGCCTACGCCGCCGATGGCGACGGCGACGGGCGCAAGGATATCTGGACCAACAAGCTCGACGTCTTCGCCTCGATCGTGAACTACCTCCGGAAGGTGGGGTGGCGGCCGGGAATGCGCTGGGGCGATGAGGTTTCCGCCGGCGCCCCGGCGGCAGCGGGCACCCGCATCGTGCGGCCGTCGGGAGCGGGTGGCCCGGCCTACCGCACGACCGAGAACTTCAAGGTGATCCTGCGCTGGAACCAGTCGGACTTCTTTGCCCTGGCGGTCGGACTGCTGTCGGACAAGATCGCGGCCTGAAGCCGTTCCGAATGACGCCGCTCCTCTGGCGGGCCAAGATGATGTATGATGTGAGCATCATGCCGCTAGTGTTGGTAATACAGCGATTTCCTGCCTCCCGAACTCTCCGCCTGTGCGGCGCGGTCGCCGTGATGGCGAGCCTCGCGGCCTGCGGATCGTCGAACAAGGGCGGCGGGAGCGGGGCGAGCAGCGTGGCTCAGCGCGGCACTTACAAGATCGGCCAGCCCTACAAGATCGACGGCGTCACCTACACGCCGAAGGAAACGTTCACCCTCACCGAGACCGGGGTGGCTTCGTGGTACGGTCCGGGCTTCCACGGCAAGTCGACCGCCAACGGCGAGCGCTACGACCAGGCCGACCGCACGGCGGCCCACCGCACCCTGCAGATGCCGGCGGTGGTGCGCGTAACCAACCTGGACAACGGGCTCAGCACGGTGGTGCGCGTCAACGACCGCGGCCCCTTCGCCCGCAGCCGCGTGATCGACCTGTCGCGCACGGCTGCGCAGGAAATCGACATGATCGGCAAGGGCACGGCGCGGGTGCGCATCGACCAGCTTTCCACGGAGAGCATGACGGTGAAGGACGTGGCCTTGAGCGGAGGCGGCCCGGCCGAACAGCAGCAGGCCTTGGCCCAACTCTCAAGCGGCACGCGCACGGCACCTGCGGCCTCACCAGTTCCCACGCCGCCGCCTGCCGCGCCTCCGCCGGTCATGGTCGCCCAACCGGCGGTCTATGAACCACCGCCGCCGCCGGCTCCCGCACAGACCGTGTATGCGAGCCCACCCCGCGGCAACGGCACGCCGTTTCCGGCTCCTCAATCGGCATCCGGGGCGGTCCCGCCAACCATCGCCTCGCTTTCGGCAACGCCGGCTGCGGCCAGCGGCTTCTTCGTGCAGGTCGGTGCCTTCTCGACCCATGAGAATGCCGAGCGCCAGCGTGGCGCCATCCGCAGCTATGGCAATCCGGAAGTTTCCCAGGCTTCGGCCAACGGACGGGATGTTTATCGCGTGCGGCTGGGGCCCTATACCACTTCCGATGCCGCCGGCATTGTCGCCGACCGGCTCAAGCGTTCAGGCTATGGGGATGCCCGTGTCGTTTCTGACTGATCTGCGCGCCCTCGTCGTGATGCTGGCCGTCGCCGGCTTCGTCGCTCTTCCTCTGACGGCCGATGCCCAGCAGGATCCGCCCAAGCGGCAGACCCAGCAGAAGCTGCCGGCCAAGCCCAAGCCGTCCGCGGCGGCACCGAAGGCGGCCGCACCGGCAGCTGCCGCCGCGGCGCCGGCAGCGCCCAAGGTCGAGCAGCTGCCGCCGTCCCAGGTCGGCATCGGCACGCTGGCGCGCCACGCCTTCATGGTCGATCCGCAGACCTCGACGGTGCTCCTGTTCAAGGACGCCGAAACGCCGATGCCGCCCTCGTCGATGTCGAAGATGATGACCATCTTCATCATCTTCGACGAACTGGCCGCCGGCCGCCTCAAGCTCGACACGCGCTTCCGCGTCAGCGAGAAGGCGCGCAACATGGGCGGCTCGCGCATGTTCCTCGAGCTGGGCAGCGAGGCCACGGTCGAGGACCTGATCAAGGGCATCATCATCCTCTCGGGCAACGATGCCTGCGTGACGATCGCCGAAGGACTGGCGGGTTCGGAGGAGGCGTTCGCCGAGCGCATGAACAAGCGTGCGCGAGAGATCGGCATGACTCGGACCAATTTCAGGAATGCATCGGGCTGGCCGGCCGAGGGCCAGTACACGACCGCGCGCGATCTCGCGGTACTGGGATGGCGGACGATCGACGACTACCCGCAGTACTACAAGTACTATTCGGAGACGAACTGGACCTACAACAACATCCGCCAGGAGAACCGCAACCGGCTGCTCAAGATCACCCCGGGCACCGACGGTCTCAAGACCGGTCACACCGAGGAGGGGGGGTACGGCCAGACCACCTCGGCGGTCCGCGACGGGCGCCGCCTGATCCTGGTCGTCAACGGCCTCACCTCGATGGCCGAACGCGCGCAGGAGACCGCGCGCCTGATGGAGTGGGGCTTCCGCGAATCGACCAATACGACGGTGTTCCGCGCTGGCGACATGGTGGTCGAGGCGCCCGTCTGGCTGGGCGCGCAGGACAAGGTGCCGCTGGTCATTCCAAAAACCGTGCAGATCACGATGCCGACGGGGCAGGCCTCGGCACCGCCGCGCGTGGTCGCGCGCTTCGACGGCCCGATCGCGGCACCGATCGCCAAGGGTACAAAGCTCGGCACCGCAGTCGTCACCCTCCCGGACAACCGCACGATGGAGTATCCGCTCGAGGCCGGCGCCGACGTGCCGCGCATGGGCGTCTTGAGCCGTGTCGCCACGATGATCCAGCACTACATGTTCGGCTGGCTGTCGTGACCGATGGAGCCGGAGGCCTCTTCATCACGCTGGAAGGCGGGGAAGGGGCTGGCAAGTCGACGCAGGTTTCCCGCCTCAAGGCGCTGATCGAGAAGCGCGGTCACAAGTGCATTGTCACGCGCGAGCCGGGCGGTGCGCCGGGCGCGGAGATGATCCGCAAGCTGCTGGTCGAGGGACCGGCCGAGCGCTGGGATGGCGTGACCGAAGCGCTGCTTCATTTCGCGGCCCGCCGCGAGCATCTGCGCACGACGGTGCTGCCCGCCATCAAGCAGGGCATTTGGGTCGTCTCGGACCGCTTCGCCGATTCGACGATGGCCTACCAGGGATACGGCCACGGCATCGACCGGGCCATGCTGGGCACGCTCTACGATATTGCCGTCGGCGACTTCCGGCCGGACCTCACGCTGATCCTCGACCTCCCGGTGGAGGCCGGACTAAAACGCGCCGCAGAGCGCCGCGGTCACGAGACACGCTACGAATCCCTGCCGCGGGAGTTCCACGAGCGCGTGCGCAAGGGCTTCCTCGACATCGCCGAAGCAGATCCCGCGCGCTGCGCCGTCATCGACGCGTCGGCCGGCATCGACGAGATCGCACGCGCGATCGAGGCGGCGCTCGACAGCCATCTCGAGGCCTGACCGGTGGCGCGCGGCAAGACGCCGTCGGATCCGGCCGAGCTGGAGAAGCTCGAATGGCCCTATGGCTGGCCGCCGCCGTGGCGCAACGACCGCCTCGTCGGCCATGACCAGGCCGAGAAGACGATGTTGGCGGCGCAGCAGAGCGGGCGCCTGCATCACGCGTGGCTGCTGACGGGGCCGCGCGGCATCGGCAAGGCGACGCTGGCATGGCGCTTCGCCCGCTTCCTGCTGGCGGGCCAGGACCAGGGCGGCCTGTTTGGGGGCGGGCCGGAGAACCTCGACGTGCCGATGGACGCGCCGGGCCGGCACCTGATCGACGCGCGCTCGCATCCCGACCTGTTCCACCTGCGGCGCTCGCTCAACCACGACACCGGCCGCATCCGCGCCGAGATCGCCGTCGACGACGTGCGCGGGCTGGGTGAGTTCATGCACATGACGCCGGCGATGGGGAAGTGGCGCGTCGCCATCGTCGACTCGGCCGACGAGATGAACCGCAACAGCGCCAACGCGGTGCTGAAGATCCTCGAGGAGCCGCCGCCCAATGCGGTGCTGCTGATCGTCTCACACGCGCCGGGCCGGCTGCTGCCGACCATCCGCTCGCGCTGCCGGCGCCTCGCGCTGCAGCCCTTGGCCGATGACACCGTGATGAAGCTGCTGGGCGATTACGCGCCCGAGACCAATCCGGAGGAGAGACGGGCGCTCGCCCGCCTCGCGGAGGGCAGCATCGGCCGTGCGCTGGAGTTGGCGGGCGCGGGCAGCCTCGATCTCTATCGCGAGATGGTCGAAGTGCTGGCGACCCTGCCGGATCTCGACATGCCGCGCCTCCACACGTTCGCCGAGCGCTTCGCCAGGCGCGGCGAGGAGGCAAACGCCGACTGGCGTTCGCTGAACTACCTGTTCGACGGCTGGCTGAAGGGGCTGATGCGGCAGGGTGCCCTCTCCACGGAAGATGCACCCGTCGTGCCGGTGGAGAAGGGATTGCAGGCGAGGCTCCTGGGGGCCGCAAGCGTCGACCGCTGGATGGCCGCATCGGAGGAGGTGGCGTGGCTCTTCTCGCGGGCGGACGCCGTCAATCTCGACCGCAAGCAGACCGTCATGGGGAGCTTCCTGAAGCTGCAGGCAGCGACGCGCTGACCTTGATCGGCGGGGGTAGGCATGAGAAAAGACCGGCCATGTTGCCCCGGTCCGACATCAGAGACTCGCTGCCCTGCGAACGAATGCGGGGCTGATCGCGCTTGAGTCTCGTGCCCCGGTAGGGGCGTCATGTCAGTCCGGAGTTCAGTCGCCATGTCTGGCCGCAGCACCTATTACGTCACCACGCCGATCTACTACGTCAACGACGTGCCCCATATCGGGCATGCCTACACCACGCTCGCCTGTGATGTGCTGGCACGCTTCAAGCGCCTCGACGGCTATGACGTCCATTTCCTGACCGGCACCGACGAGCACGGCCAGAAGATCGAGACCGCGGCTGCCGCCGCCGGCCTGCCGCCGCAGGCCTTCACCGACAAGGTGAGCCAGTCGTTCCGCGACCTGATCGGCGTGATGAACTACAGCCCCGATAACTTCATCCGCACGACCGAGCCGCGCCATTACGCGGCCTGCCAGGCGCTCTGGAAGAAGCTGGTCGAGGCCGGTGATATCTACGAAGGCAAGTATGCCGGCTGGTACTCGGTGCGCGACGAAACCTATTTCGTCGAGGGCGAGACCGAGGTCGGCCCGGACAACAAGCGCCGTGCCACTTCGACCGGCGCCGAAGTGCAGTGGGTCGAGGAGCCGTCGTACTTCTTCAGGCTCTCGGCCTGGGCCGACCGGCTGATCGAATTCTACGAGAAGAGCCCTTCGTTCATCGGGCCCGACAGCCGGCGCAACGAAGTTCTGAGCTTCGTGAAGGGCGGCCTGCAGGACCTCTCGGTGTCGCGCACCAGCTTCTCCTGGGGCATTCCGGTGCCTGGCGACGAGAAGCACATCATGTACGTGTGGCTGGACGCGCTTACCAACTACATCACCGAGTGCGGCTACCCCGACCAGAACAATCCTCTCTGGAAGTACTGGCCGGCCAACCTCCACATGGTCGGCAAGGACATCATCCGCTTCCATTGCGTGTTCTGGCCGGCCTTCCTTATGGCCGCGGACCTGCCGCCGCCGCAGCGCGTGTTCGCCCATGGCTGGTGGACCAACGAGGGCCATAAGATCTCGAAGTCACTGGGAAACGTGATCGACCCGGTCGAACTGGTGAAGACTTTCGGGCTCGACCAGGTGCGCTACTTCCTGCTGCGCGAAGTACCGTTCGGCAACGACGGCGACTTCCAGCGCCGCGCCCTGATCGGCCGCATGAACGCCGACCTCGCCAACGCCTACGGCAATCTCTGCCAACGTGTTTTGTCGATCGTCGCGAAGAATTGCGGCGAGAAGGTTCCGCCCAAGGGCGCGCTGGTCGAAGCCGACACGGCGTTGCTCGACCGAGCGAAAGGCCTGCTGGCCGTCGTGCGCGCCGAGCTCGATGAGCAGGCCTTCCACAAGGCGCTGACCGCCATCTGGGAAGTGATCGCCGACGCCAACCGCTATGTCGACGCTCAGGCGCCGTGGGCGCTGGCCAAGACCGACACGGTGCGGCGCGACACGGTCCTCTGGGTACTTGCCGAGACCATCCGGCGCGTGACGATGCTGGTGCAGCCCTTCATGCCCGGCTCGACGGCCAGGATCCTCGACCAGCTCGCGGTGACGCCGGAGAAGCGGTTGCTTGCCGCCTTCGACGAGGAGCTGGTGTCCGGTACGGCGCTGCCGGTGCCGCAGGGCGTCTTCCCGCGCTTCATCGAGCCGGCGCCCGAGCCTACGGCCAAGGCGCCCAAGCCGCCGAAGCAGCCCAAGGCTCCGAAGCAGCCTAAAGCGGCGAGCTGAGAATGCTGATCGACAGCCACTGCCATCTCGACTTTCCGGAACTGACGACGGACGAGAGCGGCGTGCTGGCACGTGCGCGCACGGCCGGCGTCGGCGGCATGCTGACGATCGGCACCCGGCTCGACCAATTCGAGCGGGTGAGGGCGATCGCCGAGCGTCACGACAATGTTTGGTGCTCGGTCGGCGTCCATCCGCACGAGGCGAAGGAGGAGGGCCAGCGCACTCCCGACCGGCTGATCGAGGCGACGAGCCACCCAAAGGTCGTCGGAATCGGCGAGACTGGCCTCGATTTCTATTACGAGCACAGCCCGCGAGAGGAGCAGGCCGAGAGCTTCCGCGCCCATATCGCGGCGTCCCGCCAGACCGGCCTGCCGCTGATCGTCCATACCCGCGATGCCGACGCCGAGACCGGCGACATCCTGGAGGACGAGTACCGGAAGGGCGCCTTCCCCGGCCTGATCCACTGTTTCAGCTCGGGCCGTGCCGTCGCGGAGCGCGCGCTGGCGCTGGGCCTCTACGTCTCGATCTCGGGCATCGTGACCTTCAAGGCGGCCGAGGAGCTGCGCGCCATCGTGCGCGACCTGCCGCTCGACCGGTTGCTGGTCGAGACCGACGCGCCTTACCTGGCGCCGATCCCCAAGCGCGGCAAGACCAACGAGCCGGCCTTCGTGGCCCACACGGCCGCCAAGGTCGCGGAGCTGAAGGGCGTCAGCCTGGCGGAGCTGGAAGCCGCGACGACCGACAATTTCTTCCGACTGTTCACCAAGGCGGAGCGTTCCCGGTGCGCGTGACCATCCTGGGGTGCGGCACCTCCGCGGGCGTTCCCCGGCCGGGCGGCAAGGACGGGAAGGGCGAGTGGGGCGCTGCCAACCCCCGCGATCCCCGCAACCGCCGACGCCGCTGCTCGATCCTGGTTCAGGACCAGGGCAAGACCGTGCTGGTCGATACATCACCCGACGTCCGCAGCCAGCTCCTCGATGCGGAGGTCGAGCGGGTCGACGCGGTGATCTGGACGCACGACCATGCCGACCAGGTCCACGGGATCGACGACCTGCGGCCGTACGCGCTGCGCCAGGGCCAGATCGAATCCTGGTCGGACGCGCGCACCCACGCCGTGCTGACCCGGCGCTTCGGCTACTGCTTCCAGGCTGAAGGCTCGGGCTTCTACAATCCGATCTACCGGCACACGGTGATCGAGGGCCCCTTCACGGCCGCCGGTCTCCCGGTCGTGCCTTTCCTCCAGGACCACGGCACCATCCCGTCGCTTGGCTTCCGGTTCGGCGGCGTAGGCTATGCCAACGACGTGGTGGCGCTGCCCGAGGACTCGCTGGTCGCGCTGGAAGGTGTCGAAGTGCTGATCGTCGATGCCATGCGCTACCGGCCGCACCCCACGCATGCCCATCTCGACCGGGCACTGGAATGGATCGAGCGGCTGAAACCGCGCCGTGCGTTCTTGACCAACATGCATGTCGATATGGACTATGCGGAAGTCGACCGGACGACGCCGGCCCACGTAACGCCTTGCCACGATGGTCTCCAGATCGATCTCTAGGGTGAATAATTGTTTTATTCCAGATGGATATCGGACAATTCTCATCTAGCGCACGAGCACAAACGAAAGGAGTCCGGACGCCGGATGTTCCTTGCGACCGCCTTGGCGCTCGGCCTGGCGCCCGCAGCGATGCCGCTCCCGGTCCGGGCAGCCGACAAACTGGACCCCGGCGGTCTTACGTTCCGGGACTTCGGCACGCCGGACAACGGCTCAAGTTACACACGTGGCGAGCAGAGCATCGGCGGCGGTACCAGCCAGAGCTTCACCAGGGTCCTGGGCATTGATCAGGCCCAGCAGGCCGTCCGGCTGCGCTTCGATTCGGTGAAGGTCGAACTGCTGCTGCCCATGGGCTGGCAGGCCAGCGAGGATGGGGAGCGGGGTGTCGCCTATACGCTGGACAAGCGCATCCGGTTGATCGTCTGGCGGGTCGATTTCGCCTATGAGGGCGTCAAGGATGCCGAGCACTATGCCGCCACCAAGGCCGGCTCCATCAAGGCCCGGCGTCCCGGTGTCCAGGCACAGGCCCGCAAGCTGTCCGACGGGAGCTTCGTGATCGTCTACGAGAACGTGCCGAAGGGAGCGACCGACAGCGGCCCACGCAGCGTGTTCGATCTGCTGGTTCCCAATCCGAGGAACCCCAAGGTCGGCATCCTGGTCACGTTGGGCATGCCGGCCAGCGAGGCCGGGCGCGGCCTGCAACTTCTGGCATTGATTACTCAGAACATGCGGATCGACTGGTAATTATCTGAATATAAAAGATAGTCATTATTTTCCATAATATATATTATACGATAATCGGGAGTGAGTTGACCCCATGACTTCAGGACGGCCCACCCCGGACTCCCTGCCCAAGGAACCGCTGCCGCGGCTGCTCGCCGTGATGGCCTGGCTGCGCGACCGCCAGCATGGCTGCCCCTGGGACATCGACCAGACCTTCCGGACCATCGCGCCGTACACGATCGAGGAAGCCTACGAGGTCGCCGACGCGATCGAGCGCGACGACATGCCGGCGCTCAAGGAGGAACTCGGCGACCTGCTGCTGCAGGTCGTCTATCACAGCCAGATCGCCAGCGAGGCCCGGGCCTTCGCCTTCGACGACGTGGCCGCCGCCATCGCCGACAAGATGGTCGACCGCCATCCTCACGTCTTCGGCGACCTCGATATCAAGACCGCCGACGCCCAGACCGTCTCCTGGGAAGCCCGCAAGGCCGCCGAGCGGGCCGCCAGGGCACAGACGCCTGCCGGTGCCCTGGACGGGGTGGCACGCGCCCTTCCCGCCCTGATGCGCGCCGAGAAGATCCAGAAGCGCGCCGCGCGGGTCGGTTTCGATTGGACGACAATTGGTCCGGTCATCGACAAGATCGAGGAAGAACTGCGCGAACTGCGTAGCGAGCTGGAGGCCGGAGAAGTCGAGCGGGCCAGGGTCGCCGACGAACTTGGCGACGTCCTGTTCGCGGTCGCGAATCTCGCCCGGCACTGCAAGGTCGATCCGGAGGTCGCGCTGAGAGCCACCAACGACAAGTTCGAGAAGCGTTTCCGCCACATCGAGCGGCGTCTGGCCGAAGATGGCCGCAAGCCCGCCGAGGCCAGCCTCGAGGAAATGGAAGCCCTCTGGCAGGAAGCCAAGACGAAGGCCTGAAGCCGCTGGAGCGCTACGCCCGCGGTGCCAGCAGCGGCATCTTTGACGCTTCGAGAAGTGCTTTCGCCTCGGTCAGCGCCTCTCCGGTGGAAGCCGCGATCAGGCCGGCGTTGAGCGGCTGGGCCGGCATGTAGGGCGCGTTGCCGAACTGCACGGCGCCGCCGCCCGCCTCGCGCATCATCAGTGTTCCGGCCGCGTGGTCCCACGGCTTCGTCACGCGGTAGAGGCTGAAATTCGCACGGCCCGCGAGGATCTCAAGATATTCAGCGCCGGCACAGCGCAGGGTCGTGATCCGCCCGAGCCGGGCACGATACTCAGGACTCAACTGCTCGTCGAAGGCCTTGGCGATCTTGTAGCCGACGAAGCCGTCCAGCGGCTCGGTCGTGGGCTCGCCACGGACGGCAGCACCATCGAAGGTGACACCCCCGCCGCGATGGGCCACGGCCAGCCGGTCGCGGGGAACGTCGAGGATCCAGCCGGCGGTCGCGACGCGGTCCTGCACAAGGCAGACGATGATGGCGAAGCGGTCCCTGCCCGCGGCGAAATTCGAGGTACCGTCGAGCGGATCGACGATCCAGCAGGCCTCGCCCGGCCGGGCGATCAGGCCGAGCAGCCCCGGATCCTTCTCCACGGCCTCCTCGCCAACAACCGGTACTCCGGGCAGGATCTTCGCCAGCCCGGAGGCGAGGCGCTGCTCGGCCGCCTCGTCGGCGACGGTGACGATGTCACCCGGCCGCTTCTGCCGGACGTCTTCCTTGGAAAGATTGCGGAAGCGCGGCAGCAACTCGGCTGCCGCCGTCTCGCGCATGAGTTCGGCGACCCGTCTGGAGGCGCCGGTGTCGATCATCGGCCTCAGCCGACGACGCCGAACAGGTCCTCTTCCTTCAGGATCACGTGGTCCTCGCCGCCGAGCTTGACCTCGGTGCCCGACCACTTGCCGTACAGGACAGTGTCGCCGGCCTTGACGCCCAGCTCCTGCAGGCGGCCGTCCTCGAGGCGGCGGCCCTTGCCGACCGCGACGACCTTGCCCTGCATCGGCTTTTCCTGCGCCGTGTCGGGGATGATCAGGCCGCCCTTGGTGCGCGTCTCCGCGGCCAGCGGCTTCAGCAGAATGCGATCGTGCAAGGGCTTGAAACCCATGGTGTTTCCTTCGTCCTGAGGTTGGTGTTTCGAGGTTTCGCCGCTTATAGGAAGTGCGCCCGCAGGGTGTCAACGCGCCTGCTGGCGGCGTACGAACTGGGCAGCCGCGGCCTCGTCCAGCGCGACGGTCAGCCAGGCGGTTTCGCCATCGTCACGGCGGCTGCGGACCTCGCCGTGGCGGTAGAGCCAAGCGATGGTCGCGCCATCCGAAAGCGGGACGGCGACTTCCCGTGCCTCGCCGGCCGCACCCAGCAGGTCGGCGATGGCATCCATCAGCCGGTCGACGCCCTCGCCGGTCAGCGCCGAGACCGGATACCGCCGGGCACGCTCGGCCCCGGTGGCGGTGCGCGTCTCCAGCACCTGACGCATGTCCTCGGGCAGCGCATCGACCTTGTTCAGGGCCTCGATGAACGGCCGGCCGGCCCCCTCCTCGAGCGCGCCGAGTTCGCGCAGCACGTCCTCGACGTCGAGGCGCTGCTGCTCGCTGTCGGGATGGGAGATGTCTCGCACATGCACGATCAGGTCGGCCTCGATCACCTCTTCGAGGGTGGCGCGAAAGGCGGCCACGAGATGCGTCGGCAGATCGGACACGAAGCCCACCGTGTCCGAGATCACGCAGCCCTTGCCATTGGGCAGCTTGATCGACCGCATGGTCGGATCGAGCGTGGCGAACAGCAGGTCCTTGGCCATGACGTCGGCGCCGGACAGCCGGTTGAACAGCGTCGACTTGCCGGCGTTGGTGTAGCCGACCAGCGCCACCGTCGGCAGCCGGGCCTTCTTGCGGCCGGCACGGTTTATCTCACGCGTCTTCCGCACGGCTTCGAGGTCTCGCTTGATGCGCACGATGCGCTCGCCGATCAGCCGGCGGTCGATCTCGATCTGAGATTCGCCGGGGCCGCCCAGGAAGCCGAATCCGCCGCGCTGGCGTTCGAGATGGGTCCACGACCGCACCAGGCGGCCGCGCTGGTAGTCTAGCGCGGCCAGTTCGACCTGCAGGCGGCCTTCGTGCGTACGGGCGCGCGCGCCGAAGATCTCCAGGATCAGGCCGGTACGATCGATGACCTTGGTCTGCCAGGCCTTCTCGAGGTTGCGCTGCTGAACCGGCGTCAGTTTGTCGTCGACAACGACGAGGCCAATGCCAAGCTCCTCGACGGCCTGCGCGATACGGGCGACGACGCCCTTGCCGATCAGTGTCGCAGGCGTGACCTGGCGCAGCGGCGCGACCTGCGCCAGCCGCACGTCGAGCTCGATGGCGCGGGCCAGGCCCACGGCCTCCTCGAGCTTGGCCTGGCTGTCACGATCGCTGCCGCGACCGCGCGGGCCCGCCATGTACGGACACACCACCGCGGCCACCGTCGCCGGCCGCGCGGTCTCCAGGGGCTTGCGAGTGCGCTTTTCCCGGTCGTCTGCGTCGAATTCGTCGATCAAATCAGCCCGCGTCGGCCTTGTCCCCGTCGAACAGCTGCACCGGGGTGACCGGCATGATGGTCGAGATCGCATGCTTGTAGACAAGCTGCGAATGGCCGTCGCGGCGCAGCAGCACGGAGAAGTTGTCGAACCACGTGACGATGCCTTGCAGCTTCACGCCGTTCACGAGGAAGATCGTGACCGGAGTCTTGTTCTTCCGAAGGTGGTTCAGGAAGACGTCCTGAACGTTCTGTGCCTTTTCGCTCATATTTTTTGGCCTCTTGCTGGGCAGCCGGCTTCCGAGGGGTCGCCGGTCAGAAGGTACGGGGTCCCTCCCCGCTACCGAGTTGCCTCAAATATAGGGGAGGTTGGTCTCAAAGCAATGCCACCAACTCATGACAATTACGCGCGCGCAGTCTCGGTGGATGTTCCAGAAGGGCCGCAGTCAGTTGCTCTGCACCTCCCACCAGGACCGGAAGACAACCAGCCGCATGCGCACTCTTGAGGTCGGCCTGGGTGTCTCCCACCATCCACACGCTTTCGTCAGGGGCAATTCCCGTGCCGTCGAGTGCCAAATAGATGGGGTCCGGCGCTGGTTTGTCGCGGGCCGCGTCACGTGCGCCCACGGCTTTCGCGATCCACCGGCCCCACCCGAGATGCGCCACCTCGGCCCGCAAATTGTCGCCCACCTTGTTGCTGACGATGGCGACGTAGCAGCCCTTGGCCTGGCAGTGCGCCAGCAGATCGGCGGCGCCGTCCAGCGGTTCCAGTCGCTCCAGGTGGATGCGCAGGAACGTTTCGTAGAACACCTTCTCGGCCTCGGCCGCGCGGGGACCGAACAGGCTCGGGAAGAGTTCGCGCAACGAGCCGTGGGCGCGATCCTGTACTTCGGCCGAGGTCCAGGGCGTCAGGCCGAGTGCAGTGAACGTGTCGCGGTAGCACTCCACGATCGTCGGCCAGGTATTGACCAGCGTGTTGTCCCAATCGAACAGGACCGCGCGCGGTGGCTTGAGGCCATCCGGCCGGCTCACGTCACGGCCTCTCCCGCTTCGGAGAAGCGCACATACTCCTCGCGCAGCCGGCGCGCCGTGGCGCCGACCTTGCCGTCGCCGACCTTCTCGCCATCGATCTTCACGACCGGCGTCACGAAGGAGGTCGCGCTGGTGATGAAGGCTTCCTTGGCCCTCTTCGCCTCATCGAGGCTGAACGGCCGCTCGACCAGCTTCAGCTGCAGCGAGTTGCAGATTGCCTTCAGCGAATGTCGCGTGATGCCGGCGAGGATTCCGTTGTCGGTCTGGCGAGTCACCAGCTCGCCGTCGTGGGTCACGATCCAGGCATTGGTCGAGGCCCCCTCGGTGACGCAGCCCTTCTCATCGAGCAGCCAGGCCTCGTAGGCTCCGGCCTCGCGTGCCGCCTGCTTGGCCAGCACGTTGGGCAGCAGCGCCACCGTCTTGATGTCGCAACGCTCCCAGCGGATGTCGGGCATGCTCTTCACGGCGACGCCGGCACCGGGGGCGGCCACGATGTGCTTGGTCGCCTTGGTTGTGAGCACGAGGGCGGGCTTCACCGGCGTGGTCGGGAAGCCATGGTCGCGGCGCGAGACGCCGCGCGTCACTTGCATGTAGACGAGGCCATCGCGCAGCCGGTTCTTGCGCATCAGCTCGCGCAGGATGAAGCCCAGGGTGTTGCGCGACACCGGCCAGTCGATGCGCAGTTCCTTCAGTGAGCGGTCGAGCCGGTCGATGTGTGGCTTCTCGTCGATCAGCTTGCCGTCGCGCACACCAACGACCTCGTAGACGCCGTCGGCGAGCTGGTAGCCGCGATCCTCGATATGGACGCTTGCTTCACGATGATCGACGTAGCGACCGTTGACATAGGCATAACGCGCCATGACGCCCTCTCTTCTGTTCAGACCGGCGGCTCGACGCCGCCCTCGGGCGCGCCGCCGTGCAGGCCGAGCGACTTCAGCTTGCGGTGCAAGGCCGAGCGCTCCATGCCGACGAAGGTCGCCGTCCGTGAAATGTTGCCGCCGAAGCGCGTCACCTGCGCCAGCAGATACTCGCGCTCGAAGACCTCGCGCGCCTCGCGCAGGGGCAGCTGCATGATCTCGCCACCCTTCTCCCAGCGAAGCACCGATGGCGCATCCTCGCTCACGTCGCTCGGCAGCACATCGGCGCGGATCGGCGCGCCCCCCGGTGGCGCCAGGATAAGCAGCCGCTCGATGACGTTGCGCAACTGGCGCACGTTGCCTGGCCAGTCGTGCCCCTGCAGCGCGGCTTGCGTGTCCTCGCCGATCGAGCGCGAGGGCAGCCCGGTCGCGTCGGCGACCCGCTTCAAGAGATCGAGCGCGAGTTCGGGAATGTCCTCGCGGCGTTCGCTGAGAGGCGGTACGCGCAGGCCGACCACGTTCAGGCGGTGGTAGAGTTCCTCTCGGAAACTGCCGCCCGCGATCTCTGCCTGCAGGTCGCGCGCGGTCGTTGCGAGCACGCGCACATCGATCTCGACCTTGGTCTTGCCGCCGTCGCGCGCATAGGACTGTTCCTGCAGCACACGGGCCAGCCGGCTCTGCAGCGGCAGCGGCAGGTCGGCCACTTCCTTCAGGACCAGCGTGCCGCCGTGTGCCATCTCGAAGGCGCCGGAGACGCGCAGCGTGTCGGCGGCGGTGTCGCCGTCGGTGCCGAACAGTTCGATCTCCAGCCGCTCGGCCGGAAGGGTCGAGCAGTTGACCACGACGAAGGGACCGTCGGCACGTTTGGAACCCTGGTGGATGAGGCGCGCCACCGTTTCCTTGCCCGAGCCGGAGGCGCCGGTGATGAGGACACGGCTGCCGGTCGGCGCCACGCGCTCGATCTGCGCCCGCACGTTGCCGGCGTCGCTCGACGAGCCGACGAAGGTGACCTCGCCGCCGGCGCGGCGGCGCAGGGCGACGTTCTCGCGCTTGAGCTTGTCGGCCTCGATGGCGCGATCGACGACCAGCAGCAGGCGGTCGGCCTTGAAGGGCTTCTCGACGAAATCGTAGGCGCCGGTCTTGATCGCGGAGACCGCGGTGTCGATCGTGCCGTGGCCGCTGATCATGACGACGGGAATCGGCGGATCCTCGCGGCGGATGACCTCCAGGATCTGCAAGCCGTCGAGCTCGCTGCCCTGCAGCCAGACGTCGAGGATGACGAGTGCCGGCCGGCGCTGCCGCACGGCCTCGATCGCTTCGGTGCTGTTGTGGGCACGACGCGCGGTGTGACCCTCGTCCTCGAGGATGCCGGCGATCAGCGTGCAGATATCGCGTTCGTCGTCGACGATCAGAATATCGTGGGCCATGTCACTTCAAGCAGCCCGCATGGAACGGCGGGTCATTGTGCGGCTGTCGCCTGCGGTCGAGCCGACGCGATTTCCTTCGCGTCTCGCCGGAATACCAGACTGATGCGGGCCCCGCCACCCTCGCGATCCTCCAGCGACAGGAACCCGCCATGGTCCTCCATGATCTTCTTCACGATGGCGAGACCGAGGCCGGTGCCCTTGGCGCGCGTCGTCATGTACGGTTCGGTCAGCCGCTCGCGGCCTTCCTTGGGCAGTCCGCGCCCATTGTCCTCGACGACGATGCGGACGCCGGCGGCATCGTCCTGCAGCGAGAGCGCGATCTCGCCCTGTGGCAAAGGCGTGTCCGGCGTCTCGTCGCGGCCCTCGATCGCCTCGGCGGAGTTCTTCAGGATGTTGGTCAGCACCTGCGAGACCTGGCGGCGGTCGCAGTTCAGAGGCACCGGATGGGCCGGCAGGTTCGCGACGTAGCGCAGCTCCGGGTTGCCGTTCCGTTGCAGGAACAGCGCCTGCTGGCACATCTCCTTCGCATCCTCCTCCTTCACCGTCGGTCGCGGCATGCGGGCGAAGGACGAGAACTCGTCGACCATGCGGCCGATGTCGCCGACCTGCCGGATGATGGTCTCGGTGCACATCGTGAAGGTCTCGGGGTCCTCCTTGATCTGCTTCAGGTAACGGCGCTTCAGCCGCTCGGCCGAGAGCTGGATCGGCGTCAGCGGGTTCTTGATCTCGTGGGCAATGCGGCGGGCGACGTCGCCCCAGGCGGCCATGCGCTGCGCCGACATGAGGTCGGTCACGTCGTCGAAGGTGACGACGTAGCCCGCGCCCGAGGCGGCGCTGATGCGCACCAGCAGGATCTGCCGTGAGCCGCGCTGCAGTATCTCGACCTGGCCCTGCGTCATGCGGTCGGGTCGCTCGGCCGCCTGTGCGACCAGCGGGCCCAGTTCCGGCATTACAGAGGTCAGCGGCCGTCCCAGCACGCCATCCTCGGGCAGTGCCAGCAGGTCGAGCGCGGAGCGGTTGGAGCGCATCACGATGCCCTCCCCGTCGACGCTCAGAACGCCGGCCGAGACGCCGGCCAACACCGCGTCGGTGAGGCGCCGGCGCGTGTCGAGCTCGGTGTTGGCATGGACCAGCTCGCCGCGTTGCTGCTCGATCTGGCTGGCCATTCTATTGAAGGAGCGTGCGAGCTGGCCAAGCTCGTCGTTGGGCGGCCCCTCCTCCACGCGGGCGCTGAGGTCGCCGCCACGCACTTTCTCGGCCGCCTGCATCAGCCCGCCGATCGGCTCGGTGAGGCGCGAAGCGAAGAGGATGGCGAGCCACACCGCCGCCAGCAGCATCAGGAAGGCAATGGCGCCGCAGACCACGAAGAGAATGAGTTGGCTGCGCCGTAACGCCGACTCGATTTGCGAGTAGAACGAGCCCGCGAACTCGATGCTCTTGATATAGTCGACGACGCGCAGGTCGACGGCGTGCCCGGTCGCCAGGAACAGCGGCTCGCCAACGAAGAGCTGCATCACGAAGTAGGCTCCAGTGGGCGATTCGAACTGGACGGGCCGCGCCTGGTTGACGGCCTGCCACAGGAACTGTGCGGGCGGAACCGGATTGGCCATGCCGCCGGCATCGGGCGCCTTGGCCTGGGCGATCACGCCCTTGTCGGCGTCGAGCACCGTCGCCTCGATGATCGGCCGGCCCTCGATCAGGCGTTCCAGCATCGCCTTGGTCGCGGCCGGATCGCGCACCGCATCGACGCCCTCGCCCTGCAGCGGGCTCGAGATCGCCTCGATATCGTTCAGGATCTCCTGCTCGCGGGCACGCCGCACCGGCTCGCCGATGGCGCGCGCCGCTTCATAGGAGGCCTGCGACGGCTTAACGACGAAATCGGTGAGGCTGATCACCAGCATCGACAGGATGATGGTGACGATCACCGTGGGCGTGATCGTGAACACGCTGCATACCAGCACCAGCCGCATGTGCAGGCGCGAACCGGCCGCGCCGCGCCGCCGGTCGAGCCAGAGCTGGGTGAGACGGACGGCCACGACGGAGGCGAGCGCAATGGCGATCACCAGATCGGCGACCAGCAGGCCCGTCATCCAGCCGCGCGTGCTGAAGGATTCCGGCACGAAGCCAGCCAGCCAGGCATAGGTCGCGGTGCCGGCGGCGATGGCGAGAATGGCCAGGGAGACGGCGGCGACGCGGCCCGACAGGCTGCGCAGCAGCTTGCTCATCCTGTCGCCCAAGCGTGTAACGCCCAGCGCAGCTATCACAAAGTCACCCGCCTCGGCGAACCTGCGGCGTGCGAACCACGGGGACGTCGAGGTCCTTAATCTTCTTGCGCAACGTATTGCGATTGAGCCCCAGGAGGCGGGCCGCGCGCAACTGATTCCCGCGGGTCGCCCCCAGTGCGAGGGCCAGCAGCGGACGCTCGACCTCGGAAATGACACGATCGTACATGCCATCGGGCGGCAGTCGGTCGCCGTGGGCGGCGAACATCGACTGGAGGTGACGGTCGACGGCATCGGCCAGGGACACGTCGTCCGCCATTTCCGACGGCGCGGACGAAGGCTCGATGGCCGACATTGCGTCGGCCAGCTCGGCTTCGATCGTCTCGACGCCGATGATCTCCTCGGAATAAAGGGCGGAGAGCCGGCGGACCAGATTTACGAGCTCGCGCACGTTGCCCGGCCAGCGATGCTGCTTGAGGCGTGCCATCGCCTCGGGCGACAGGACCTTGGTCGGCAACCCGTCCGTGGTCGCGGCCTGCAGGTAATGGTTGGCAAGTTCCGGAATGTCGTCCAGACGCTCACGCAGCGGCGGCAGGCGGATCGGCACGACGTTCAGGCGGTAATAGAGATCCTCGCGGAACAGGCCCTGCTGGATCAACCGGCGCAGGTCGCGATGGGTCGCCGCGACGATGCGGACATTGGCCTTGATCGGCGTGCGACCGCCGACCGTCATGTACTCGCCTTCCTGCAGAACGCGCAACAGGCGGGTCTGGGCCTCGGGCGGCATGTCGCCGATCTCGTCGAGGAACAGCGTGCCGCCGGACGCCTGCTCGAATTTGCCGGCCGACCGCTGCACCGCACCGGTGAAGGCGCCGCGCTCGTGGCCGAACAGCTCGCTCTCGATAAGCTCTCGCGGGATCGCCGCCATGTTGAGCGCGATGAACGGTCCCTTCCGGCGCTTGCCGTAGTCGTGCAGGGCACGCGCCACCAGCTCCTTGCCGGCACCCGATTCGCCCGTGACCATGACCGTGAGGTCGGTCGACATGAGACGCGCGAGCGTGCGGTAGATCTCCTGCATCGCGGGCGAGCGGCCGATCAGCGGCAGGCGCTCGCCCTCCTCCGGCAGCGACGGCGAGCGCGCAACGGAGGCGGCCGGCGCCGACAGCGCGCGGTTCACCACCGAGATCAGCTCGTTCAGGTCGAACGGCTTGGGCAGGTACTCGAATGCACCACGCTCTGTCGCCCGCACGGCCGTGAGTAGCGTCGACTGCGCGCTCATGACGATGATGCGCAGATCGGGGCGCAGCTTGCGGATGCGCGGCACCAGGTCGAGGCCGTTCTCATCAGGCATCACCACATCGGTGATGACGAGTTGCCCCTCGCCTTCCTGGACCCATTGCCAGAGTGTCGAGGCGGTGCCCGTGCTGCGGACCGTGTGGCCCTGGCGACCCAGCGCCTGGTGCAGGACTGTGCGGATGGCGCGGTCGTCGTCGGCGACGAGGATGGTGGTGCCTTCGCTCATGGCGTGGCCTGCGGAAACTGAAGCGGCAACATGACCCTGAATGATGTGCGGCCGGGCTCGCTATCGAACTCGATGGCGCCGCCGTGGTCGTTGATGATCTTCGCGACCAAAGCAAGACCCAGGCCAGTTCCGGTCGGCTTGTTGGTGACGAAGGCGTCGAAGAGGTGGCCGCGGATCTCGTCGGAGACCCCCCGGCCATTGTCGCGCACGGAAACCACCAGCGGCAGGTTCACGCGGGTCTGCTGGCCGGGCACCGCCAGGCGCAGGCCGTGCTTGTAGGCCGTCGAAAGCTCGATCTCGCGCTCGGCGTCGCCCGGCGCCTCGCAGGCATTCTTCACGAGGTTGAGGAACACCTGGATAAGCTGGTCGCGGTCGCCGTGCACGTCGGGCAGAGACGGATCGTAGGTCTCGACGAACCGCACGCCCTTGCCGAAGCCGTTCTGCGACAGGCGACGGACGTGATTGAGGACCTGGTGGATGTTGATCGGGCCACGGTCGATCGGCCGGCCGTCGGCGAATGCCTCCATGCGGTCGACCAGCGCAACGATGCGGTCGGTCTCCTCGCAGATCAGCTCGGTGAGCTCGCGCTCGGAGTCCGGCACCGACTGTTCAAGGAGCTGCGCGGCACCACGAATTCCCGACAGCGGGTTCTTGACCTCGTGCGCCAGCATGGCGGCCAGCGCGCTCACTGAGCGGGCGGCGCTGCGATGGGACATCTGTCGGTCGATGTTGCGGGCGATGGTCTGCTCCACCAGCGACACGGCGACCAGCCCCTCGCTGTCCACGATCGGCGAGAGGCGCAGTGCGCAGAACCGCGTGCCGATGCGCGGCGAGGACAGGGTGACGCCGTTCTCCGCGACCGCGCCACCGGTCGTCAGCACCTGCTCCAGCAACGAGAAGAGCGGCGTGTCGTCGGGAATGAACTCGCTGAGCGGATGGCCGACCAGGCGTGCCCGACCGACGCCGAAGAACTGCTCGGCCGAGAGGTTGGCATAGTGAATGAGGCCGCTCGCCTCGACGACGATGATCGCCTCGGAAAGCGAGTCGAGGAGAGCCGTCGGGAACTGGTCGCTCATGCCATTTCGCTTGAGGGGACGCACGGACATCAGGCGGCCTGCCGCTCGAGTGCCGGCAGGAAGAAGTCGGCGAGCATGCTGCGCACCTTCCCGGCTTCGGTCTCGCGATTCACGGCGGCGCGGAAGTCGGCGGAAGCGGTCAGGCCCTTGGAGTACCAGCCGAGATGCTTGCGGGCCATGCGCACGCCGGTTTCCAGGCCGTAATGTTCGAGCATTGCCTCGAAGTGCGTGCGCACCGCCGCATACTGCTCGGCCATCGACGGATCGGGCAGTCGCTCGCCGGTGCGCAGGTACTGGATCGCCTGATTGGGAAACCACGGGCGGCCATAGGCGCCGCGCCCG
The DNA here is from genome assembly GCA_945952105.1 of uncultured Rhodospirillaceae bacterium. Lineage (GTDB taxonomy): Bacteria > Pseudomonadota > Alphaproteobacteria > Reyranellales > Reyranellaceae > Reyranella. The sequence goes on from CAMFGZ010000021.1 coordinate 80,897, forward strand.
ATCATGATGCCGTCCGCGCCCGACTGCTCGAGCGCCTGGTCGACATCGTCCAGCGTGGTGATGTCACCGTTGACGATGACCGGAAGCTTGGTGGCTTCCTTGACGTTGCGGACGAAGGCCCAGTCGGCATGACCGTCGTAGAAGTCGCAGCGGGTGCGGCCGTGCACCGTCAGCATCTTGATGCCGCAGGCCTCGGCGATACGCGCAAGGTTCGGCGCGTTGCGGTTGGTCGAGTCCCAGCCGGTGCGCATCTTCAGCGTCACCGGCAGCTTCACGGCCTTCACCGTCGCCTCGAGGATCTTCGCGGCGTGTACCTCGTCGCGCATCAGCGAGGAGCCGGCATGCCCGTTCACGACCTTTTTCACCGGGCAGCCGAAATTGATGTCGATGATCGCGGCGCCGCGATCCTCGTTGAGCTTCGCCGCCTCGGCCATCACCTCGGGCTCGCAGCCGGCGAGTTGCACCGACATGGGGAACTCCTCCGGCGTGGTCTTGGCCATCAGCAGCGTCTTGCGGTTCTCACGAACCATTGCGACCGAGGCGATCATCTCCGATACGACGAGCCCAGCCCCACGCCGCTTCACCATCTGGCGGAAGGGCAAATCGCTGACGCCCGACAGAGGCGCCAGAATGACGGGGTCCTCGATGCGGACGGGCCCGATATCGACAGGTTTGAGGCGGTGTGCGTTTTGCATTCTTTGTTCAGTTATTAGGCATCTTGTGCAGTGCACAATAATTGAGCGAGCAATAGCGGGTCCCGTCGACCGGCGCAAGGGCTCGAAGTGCGCCCCCGTCAAAGCCTGCTAGATTACGCATTATGCGTAGAGTCACCGCCCTGATCGTCGCGGCCGGCCGCGGCAGCCGTTTCGGCGGCCCACTGCCCAAGCAATATGCGCTTTTGGCCGGCCACCCGGTCCTGCGCCGGACCATCGGCGCCTTTCATGCGGCCGGTATCGACCATGTCCAGGTCGTGATCGGTCCAGGAGATGACGCTCACTATGCCGCCGCGACCGAAGGGCTCGAGCTGCCCCCACCCGTCGCGGGAGGCGCCAGCCGCCAGCAATCGGTCCTCAACGGACTTGAGATGCTGGCTGGCGATCCACCCGACCTCGTCGCGATCCACGACGCCGCCCGTCCTTTCGTGCGATCCGCCGAGATCCAGGCGTGCCTTGCCGCCGCTTCGGTCGCCGGGATCGACGGCGCAGTGCTCGGCATCCGGCTCGCCGACACGGTGAAGCGCGTTGGCGACGGCAACACGGTCACGGAGACCGTGCCGCGCCATGATCTTTGGCGGGCGCAGACGCCGCAGGTCTTCCGCTTTGCGCCGCTCCTGGCCGCGCACCGCGCCGCCGCGCCACTTGGCGCCGCCGAGGCGTCCGCGCTGACCGATGATGCGGCCGTGGCCGAGCGCGCCGGGCTCAAGGTTGTCATGGTCGCGGGCAGCGAGGATAACCGCAAGATCACCACCGCCGAAGATCTCCTCCTGACCCGCATGGAAACCCGCACCGCCCTCGGCTTCGACGTGCACGGCTTCGGTCCAGGCAATGCCGTCATGCTGGGAGGCATCGCCGTGCCGCACGGCCAGGCTTTGGCCGGCCACTCCGATGCGGACGTGGCACTGCACGCTCTGACCGATGCGGTGCTGGGCACGATCGGCGCCGGCGACATCGGTAAGCATTTCCCGCCCTCCGATCAGCAATGGCGCGGCGCGTCGTCCGACCGCTTCCTGCGCCATGCCGTCGATCTCGTGACGGCGCGCGGCGGGCGCATCGTTCACCTTGACGTCACGATCGTCTGCGAGGCTCCCAAGGTCGGACCGCACCGGGACGCCATCGTGCAGAGCATCGCGCGGATCGTCGGCATTGCGCCCGATCGCGTCAGCGTGAAGGCCACTACTACCGAGGGGCTGGGCTTCACCGGCCGCCGCGAAGGTGTTGCGGCGCAGGCCATGGCCACCGTGGAACTACCGAGGAGCTGACCGCCGATGTTCGACCACGAGATGCGGGATGCCGCGGAACGCGTCCTGTTCACCTGCCGCAAGCACGGCTTCAAGGTCGTCACGGCCGAGTCCTGCACCGGCGGCTTGATCGCCGCGACCCTGACCGCCATCGCGGGCTCCTCCGACGTCGTCGACCGCGGTTTCGTCACCTACTCCAACGAGGCCAAGCGCGAGATGATCGGCGTGCCGTGGGATGCGATCGTGGGCCACGGTGCCGTGAGCGAACCGGTGGCGCGGGCCATGGCGACGGGCGCCCTCGCCCGCTCCGGCGCCCAGCTCTCGGTTTCGGTGACCGGCGTCGCCGGACCTGGCGGCGGGTCGGCGGAAAAACCCGTTGGCCTCGTCCATTTCGGCGCCGCGCGTACCGGCTTCGAGACGATTGCCGAACACCACATCTTCCCCGGCGACCGCGACGCCATCCGCCGCCTCACGGTCATCACCGCCCTCACGATGCTGGCCAATCTGGCGGAACGATAGTCCTCATACGGCTTAGGCCGTGATTTGCTTGCCTGCTGCGGGCTTGCCGTAGAGTTGCGCCGCCCGCGCCTCGAAGGCGGAAACCATTCGGCGGACGGCTTCGGCGAACAGGAGCTGGACCGTCTTCTGCAGCAGCAGCGAGCGGAAATCGAACTCCAGTTCGAAGTCGATCTGCGTGCCCTCGGGATGGGGACGGAAGATCCAGCGGCTCTTCAACAGCCGGAACGGGCCCTCTATGCCGGTCGTGTCGATGCGTGGGCCTTCCGGATCGTCAGGCGCACGCACGACGCGCGAGACGAACTTCTCGTGGAACGGGCCGAAGCCGATCGCCAGCTCGGCGATCTCGACCGTCGGGCTCTCGCGGCGGCGGATGCGGCCGGCGAAGCACCAGGGCAGGAACTCCGGATAACGCGCCACGTCGGCCACCAGCTCGAAGAGCTGGGCTGGCTGGTACGGGACGATGCGGGTTTCCTGGTGACGGGTCGGCAAGAAGCGATCAGCCCTTGCGCTGGTCGAGCTGCGCCAGGCGCGCGGCCTTCAGGCGCGCGAAGTCGTCGCCCGCGTGATAGCTCGACCGCGTCAGCGGCGAGGACGAGACCATCAGGAAGCCCTTGGCGCGAGCCATCTGGGCCAGCTCCGAGAACTCGGCCGGCGTCCAGAAACGATCAAGCGCGGCGTGCTTGGGAGTCGGCTGCAGGTACTGGCCGATCGTGAGGAAATCGACGTCGGCGGCGCGCAGGTCGTCCATCACCTGCAGGATCTCCTCGCGCGTCTCGCCCAGCCCGACCATCAGGCCGGACTTTGTGAACATCGCAGGATCGATTTCCTTCACGCGCGACAGTAGCCGCAGCGAGGTGAAGTAGCGCGCGCCCGGCCGGATGGTCGGATAGAGCCGCGGCACGGTCTCGAGATTGTGGTTGAATACGTCCGGTCTCGACGCGACCACCGTCTCGATGGCGCCGGGCTTCCGCATGAAGTCGGGCGTCAGGATCTCGACCGTGGTCGCAGGCGCCGACTTGTGCAGCGCCGTGATCACCTCGGCGAAGTGCCCCGCCCCGCCATCGTCCAGGTCGTCACGGTCGACCGATGTCACCACGACATGGCCGAGGCCCAGCTTGCCGACGGCTTCGGCGATGTTGGACGGTTCATGCGGGTTCAGCGCACCCGGCTTGCCGGTTGCCACATTGCAGAAGGCGCAGGCCCGGGTGCAGGTCTCGCCCATGATCATGAAGGTCGCGTGCTTCTGCTTCCAGCACTCGCCGATGTTCGGACAGGCCGCTTCCTCGCAAACCGTCGTGAGCTTGAGCTCACGCATCAGCCGCTTCGTTTCCGCATACTCCGGAGAATTGGGCGCACGCACCCTGATCCAATCCGGCTTCCGCTGGATCGGATTGTCCGGTCGATGCGCCTTCTCGGGATGTCGCTCGGTCCGGGTCAGGGAGAGCTTGTCGAGGGTTCCGTCCATGGTTGCTAGATATGGAGCGTCCGGCCGTACGCCGCCAGTACCGACTCGTGCATCATCTCGGAAAGGGTGGGATGCGGGAACACGGTGGCCAGCAGTTCGGCTTCGGTTGTCTCCAGGGTCTTTGCGATGCTGTAGCCCTGGATCAACTCCGTCACCTCGGCGCCGATCATGTGGGCACCCAGAAGCTCGCCGGTCTTGGCATCGAAGATCGTCTTGATGAAGCCCTCGGGCTCGCCAAGGGCAATCGCCTTGCCGTTGCCGATGAACGGGAACTTGCCGACCTTGAGCTCCAGTCCCTTGGCCTTGGCTGCCGCCTCGGTGAGGCCGATGCTCGCGACCTGCGGCTGGCAGTAGGTACAGCCCGGGATGTTCTCGGTTTTCATCGGGTGAACGCCCTTCACACCGGCAATCTTCTCGACCACCAGCACGCCCTCGTGCATCGCCTTGTGGGCAAGCCACGGCGGGCCGGCTACGTCGCCGATCGCATAGACATTCGGCTCGCCGGTGAAGCCCCACTGGTCGATCACGATATGTGTCTTCTCGACCTTCACCTTGGTGCCTTCGAGGCCCAGGTTCTCGACATTGCCCACGATGCCGACGGCGCTAATGACCCGGTCGACCGTGATCTCTTGAGCCTTGCCGCCGACCGTGATGGTCGCCGCGACGTTGTTCGCGCCCTTCTTCAGGTTCGACACGGTGGCGCCGGTCAGGATCTTCATGCCCTGCTTCTCGAACGCCCTCTTGGCGAAGGCGGAGACCTCCGCATCCTCGACCGGCAGCACGCGGTCCATGACCTCGGCCACCGTCACCTCGGCGCCCATGGTCCGGTAGAAGCTCGCGAACTCGATGCCGATCGCGCCGGAACCGATGACCAGCAGCGACTTCGGGAATTCCGGCGGTACCATCGCTTCCTTGTAGCTCCACACCAGCTTGCCGTCGGCCTCCAGGCCGGGAAGCTGGCGCGCGCGGGCGCCGGTGGCCAGGATCACGTCCTTGGCTGTCAGGGTGACGTTGCTCTTGTCCTTCAGGGCGACGGCGATCTTGCGCTTCGCGCCGTCGGTGCCGGCCAGTTTGGCCGCACCGTCGAACACCGTGACCTTGTTCTTCTTCATCAGCATCGAGACGCCGTTGCTGAGCTGGCTCGCGACCTTGCGCGACCGCTCGACGATCTTCTTGGGATCGAACGTGACGTCCTTCACCGACAGGCCATAGGCGTCCGCATGCTTGATGAGGCCGTAGACCTCCGAGGTGCGCAGCAGCGCCTTGGTCGGGATACAGCCCCAGTTGAGGCAGATGCCGCCCATGTGCTCGCGCTCGACCACGGCGGTCTTGAGCCCAAGCTGCGCGGCGCGGATCGCGGCGACGTAGCCGCCCGGTCCGCCACCGACGACGATCAGGTCGAAACTGGTCTCGGCCATGTCTCTCTCCTAGGCCAGCATCGCGGCGGGTTGTTCGACATACGCCTTGAGCGTCTGCAGGAACTGCGCGCCCATGGCGCCGTCCACCACGCGGTGATCGACGGCCAAGGTGCAGCTCATGATGTTGCGGACGACCATCTCGCCCTTGCGGACGACGACCCGCTCCTCACCCGCACCGACCGCCAGGATCATCGCTTGCGGCGTGTTGATGATGGCGCCGAAATCGCGGATGCCGAACATGCCGAGGTTCGAGATGGTGAAGCCGCCGCCCTGGAATTCTTCCAGCTTCAGCTTGCCGCTCTTGGCTCGGCTGGCGAGGTCCTTCATCTCGGTCGAAATCTGCGCCAGGCCCTTCATGTCGGCATTGCGCACGATCGGCGTGATGAGGCCGCGATCCGTGGCCACGGCGACGGAAATGTCGACCGCGCCGTACTGGATCATCTCGTCCTCGGTCCAGGAGGCGTTGCACTCCGGATGGTCGCGCAGCGCCTTGGCGCAGGCCTTGATCACCATGTCGTTGACCGAGACCTTGGCTCCCTTCTTCTCGACGACGGCGTTGATCGCCGTGCGTGCGGTCAGCAGCGCATCGATCTCGAAATCCACCGTCAGGTAGAAGTGCGGGACCGTCTGCTTGGACTCGAGCATGCGCCGCGCGATGACCTTGCGGATGCTCGTATGGGGCACACGGCTGTCGCCCGGCGCCACGAACACCGGCTGGCCGCCGGCGGCCGGCGCGGGAACTCCCGCCTTCGGCGCGGCCTTGGGCGCCGCCGCTGCAGCCGGAGCAGCGCCCGGCTTGGCGTTCTCGACGTCGGCCTTGACGATGCGGCCGTTCGGGCCGGAGCCCTTGATGCCGGCGAGGTCGACGCCCTTCTCCGCAGCGATGCGCTTGGCGAGCGGCGATGCGAAGATGCGGGCGCCGCCCGATGATGTGGAGGGCTGGGCGGCGGGCTGAGCTGCAGGCTTGGCCGCCGGTGCCGGAGCAACGGCAGGAGCCGGCGCCGCAGGCTTCTCCTCAGCCTTGGGCGCCGGCGCGGCGGCAGGCGTCGCCGGCTTGGCGACGTCCTTCTCGCCCTCTTCCAGCAGGACGGCGATGACGGCGTTCACCTTCACGCCCTCGGCGCCTTCCTCGACCAGGATCTGACCGATCTTGCCCTCGTCCACGGCCTCGACTTCCATCGTGGCCTTGTCGGTCTCGATCTCGCAGATCACCTGGCCGGACTTCACCGCGTCACCGACCTTGACGTGCCACTTGGCGAGCTTGCCCTCCGTCATGGTGGGCGACAGCGCGGGCATCAGGATGTTGATCGACATGCCGGCTCTCCCGCCTCAGCGATTGCAGACCGCGCGAGCGGCCTCGACGATGTGGGTCGACTGCGGCAGCGCCATCTTCTCCAGGTTCGCCGCGTAGGGCAGCGGCACGTCGAGACCCGCGACGCGCTTCACCGGCGCGTCGAGATAGTCGAAGGCATGCTCCATCATCAGCGCCGAGAGTTCGGAACCGATGCCGGCGAAGGGCCAGCCCTCCTCGCACGAGACGAGGCGGTTGGTCTTCTTCACCGATTCGACGATGGTCTCGGTGTCGAACGGGCGCAGCGAGCGCAGATTGATGACCTCGGCATCGATGCCCTGCTTGGCCAGCTCCTCGGCCGCCTGCAGCGCCTTGCCGACCATGATCGAGAAGGCGACGATCGTGACGTCCTTGCCGGTGCGCTCGATCTTGGCCTTGCCGATCGGCAGCACGAAGTCGGGATCCTCCGGCACGTCGAACGACTGGCCGTAGAGGATCTCGTTCTCAAGGAAGATCACCGGGTTGGGATCGCGGATCGCGGCCCGCAGCAGGCCCTTGGCGTCGGCCGCGCTCCACGGCGCCAGCACCCGCAGGCCCGGCACATGGGCGTACCAGCTCGCGTAGCACTGCGAATGCTGGGCGGCGACGCGCGAGGCGGCGCCGTTGGGGCCGCGGAATACGATCGGGCAGGTCATCTGGCCGCCGGACATGTAGTGCGTCTTCGCCGCCGAGTTGATGATCTGGTCGATCGCCTGCATCGCGAAGTTGAAGGTCATGAACTCGACGATCGGCTTCAGGCCGCCGAACGCGGCGCCGACGCCGAGGCCCGCGAAACCGTGCTCGGTGATCGGCGTGTCGATGACGCGCTTGTCGCCGAACTCCTCCAGCAGGCCCTGGCTGATCTTGTAGGCGCCCTGGTATTGGGCGACTTCCTCGCCCATCAGGAACACCGACTTGTCGGCGCGCATCTCTGCCGCCATTGCGTCGCGCAACGCCTCGCGCACGGTGATGTGCTGGGTGCCGCCCTTCCACTCGGGTTCCGGCGCCGGAGCGGCAACCGCGGGAGCGGCCGGTGCGGCATCAGCCTTCGGCTTCTCCTCTGACTTGGCCTCGGCCTTGGGCGCCTCTTCCTTCGGAGCCTCGGCCTTGGGACCGGGTGCCGGCGTCTCGACATCTGCAGCGCTCTCGCCCTCGCCGGCCAGCACGCAGATCGGGGTGTTCACCGCGACGCCTTCGGCGCCCTCCTCGACGAGGATCTTGGCGACGGTGCCTTCGTCGACCGCCTCGACTTCCATGGTCGCCTTGTCGGTCTCGATCTCGCAGATCACCTGGCCCGACTTCACGGCGTCGCCGACCTTGACGTGCCACTTGGCAAGCTTGCCCTCGGTCATGGTGGGCGACAGGGCAGGCATAAGAACCTGAATGCTCATGGGATCAGGCCTCAACCAGAATGTCGGTCCACAGCTCCGACGGATCGGGCTCGGGACTATGTTGCGAGAACTCGGCGGCGTCGTTCACGATCTTGCGGATCTCCGCGTCGACTGCTTTCAGGCCGGCCTCGTCGACGATCTTGCCGTCGATCAGGCGCTTGCGGACCTGTTCGATCGGATCGCGCTCGTTGCGGAACTTGTCGACCTCTTCCTTGGTCCGGTACTTGGCCGGATCGCTCATCGAATGGCCGCGATAGCGATAGGTCTGCATCTCGAGGATGTACGGCCCCTGCCCGCTACGGGCGTGCTCGATGGCCTTTTCGCCCGCCGCCCGCACCGCCAGCACGTCCATGCCGTCGACCCGCTCGCCCGGGATGCCGAACGCTTCGCCGTGGCGATAGAGCTCGGTGGTGGCCGAAGCGCGCTCGACCGAGGTACCCATGCCATAGCGGTTGTTCTCGATGATATAGACCACCGGGAGCTTCCAGAGCGCGGCCATGTTCATGGCCTCGTAGACCTGGCCCTGGTTGGCGCTGCCGTCGCCGAAGTAGGTCAGCGAGACGTTCTTGTCGCCGTTGTACTTGTGCGCGAAGGCGAGCCCGGTGCCGATCGGCACCTGGGCGCCGACGATGCCGTGGCCGCCATAAAAGCTCTTCTCGCGGCTGAACATGTGCATCGAGCCGCCCTTGCCCTTGGAATAGCCGCCGCTTCGGCCCGTCAGTTCGGCCATGACTCCCTTTGGGTCCATGCCGCAGGCCAGCATATGGCCGTGATCACGGTAGGACGTGATCACGGCGTCCTTGTCGCGGACGCTGGCCTGCATGCCGACGACGACCGCTTCCTGGCCGATGTAGAGATGGCAGAAGCCGCCGATCAGGCCCATGCCGTAGAGCTGCCCCGCCCGCTCCTCGAAGCGGCGGATCAGCAGCATGTCGCGGTAGTAGGTCTTGAGTTCGTCAGGGGTGACGCTGTTGTCACCCGGCCCCGATGACTTGGACTTGGGTCCTGAAGATTGGGAAGGCGACTTCACCTTGGCGGGAGAAGTATCGACTTTCGGCTTGGTGGCCGGCTTCGCCATGGCAGTCCCCTCATGAACTCGCTTCGGCTTATAGCATCGCAGAGGGCGATGTGTTTGATCTAGCTGGAAAAAACACTCTCGCCGCGCGTGCGCCGCAGCAATTGAGCGATTGTTTGCAAACGATGGATCGCACCGGACAGTTTCTTTCAGATGACCGCGAGGCGAACCTTGATCACGGCGTCATCGAACGACCGGTCGTCACCGGGTCGGCATGAAGACGATGATGTCGTCCTTGCGCGCGAAGTTCAGCAGCACGCGCGCGCGCTCGTCCAGCATGTCGGGTTCGAGACTCTGGTTGCGCAACGCCGCGACCCGGCGTTCCCATATCTTGCGGGTGGCCTCGGCTTCCGCGAGATTCTGTTCGGCGATCAGGACTTCGCGCTGGAGATGGGCCATCGCCAACAGGCCGCGATCACCATTCACCAAGTGGTATCCGAAATATCCGAATACCGTGGCGAAGATGACGGGAGCCAAAATCTGACGGGGTCTCAACAACATATGCTGCGTTCCTGCAGGCATATGGCAACATATTGTGGCAGTCCGTCAAGATTTTTCGTTTAATTGGAGGGATTTAGCCGCTCGAAAGGGTCAGAGGCATGCGTGACGTGATCATCTGGACTTACGACTGGGTGCCCAAGGGGCCGCGCGGCTTCGTGCGCGATCTCAGGCTCCGCTGGGCCTGCGAGGAAGCCGGCTTCCCCTACTCGGTTCGCACGGTCGCCTTCGACGGCCGCGAGACCAATCACCTGGAGCAGCAGCCGTTTGGCCAGGTGCCCTTTCTCAGCGACGGCGGCTTGCAGATTTTCGAGAGCGGCGCGGGACTGATGCATCTCGCCCGCAGGAGCGAGAAGCTGCTGCCGCGCGACGCCGAAGGAGAAGCCGCAACGCTGCAATGGATGTTCGCCGCCCTCAACTCCATCGAGATGGTGAGCGTGCCTTGGTGGTTCCTCGAAATCACCGGCGCCAAGGACAATGCGCTGACCGGCTGGATGAGCAACCGCCTCGACCAGCTCGAAAAGGTGTTGGGCGAGCGCGAATGGCTGGCGGCCGATCGCTTCACCGCCGCTGATCTGCTGATGACGGATGTCCTGCGCGTCGGGAAGGTCCGCGCCTTCGGCGATCGTCCCGCGACCGAAGCCTATGTCACCCGCGTCACCGACCGCCCCGCCTTCCAGAAAGCACGCGCCGACCAGATGGCGCATTTTGCGGCGGCCGACGAGACGCGCGGCACGGCCGACTCCTAATCGGCATTTGCCGGCTTCAGGGCCCACCACAGCCCCGCAAGGACGCAGGCGAGTCCCAGCAGGGCGGCAATGGGCAGTGGTTCGCCGAGCAGCATCGTTCCGCCCAACGCTGCCGTCACGGGACCCAACCCGAGGAACATCGTCACCAGCGTCGGCGGCGCACTGCCCAGCGCATAGACCCAGAGGAAGAAGCCGACGCCGCTTGATATGCCGATGAAGAAGATGGCCGCCACCTCACCTGCGGTGAAGCGAGGCCAGGCGAGGAAGAAGCCTTCTGAAGCGGCTATGCCCGCCAGTGCAAGGACCGCCACGAACATGGCGAAGGCGGTCACATGCAGCGCAGAGTAGCGGGCGACATACGGTGCATAGAAAGTCGAACAGGCGGCACCGCAGAAGGCCGAGCCGAGCGCCGCCAAGGTGCCCAGCCATACCGATCCATGCTGTGGCTGTGCCGTCATCGCCGCCCCTCCCAGCGCAATCGATACGCCGGCGAAGGTCAGCAACGAACCTCCGACTTTGGCCGGCGTGAAGCGCTCGCGGCCGAGCAGCGCCGAGAGGATCATGGTCATCAGCGGGAAGGTCGAAAACAGCAGCGAGGCGCGTGCCGCCGGTATGTGCTGCAGCGAGTAGTTCAACAACACCATCAGCGCCGCGAACTGGCCGATCCCAAGAAGTCCGATCGGCAGGAGATCGCGCGCGACAATGCGGCGCCACGGCCTGAGCCACAGCGCCGGCACGAGGCAGACCAGCCCGATGAGATAGCGCAGGAAGCCGAGCGAGCCCGGTCCGGCGGCGTCGACGACGTAGCGTGTCGCCACCATCGCGGCGCCGACCTGGATGCCGGTCCCGGCCGCGGCCCAGAGCGGGCCGGGGCGTCTCACAGATCCAGGCTCCAGAATTGCCCAACCAGCTTCTTGCCGAAACTGTCGTGCTTCTCTTCCTTGACGAGCCGGAACCCGGCGGCGATGTAGATCTTGCGAGCCGATACGAGAATATCGTTGGTCCAGAGCATCAGCTTTTTGTAGCCCTTGGCGCGGGCGTCCTCGATGCAGGCCGCGACGAGGCTCTGGCCGATACCGAGGCCGCGCGCCGTCGACTCGACGTAGAGCATGCGCAACTGCCCGGTCGTCTTGCCCGCGCGCACGAGGAACACGGAACCCACGATTTCGCCGTTGCGCTCGGCGATCCAGCAATTGTCGGATTTCGGGTCGAACTTCTTGATGAACTTCGCCGAGATCTCCGCGAGCATCGCCTCGAAGGTGCCATCCCAGCCGAACTCGTTGGCATAGAGCTGCGTCTGCCGTCTGATGATCCAGCCCATGTCGCCGGGCCGGTGCGGCCGCAGGGTGAAGGGCACGCGCTTTTCCGGTGGCTCGTCGAGCAGCTTCTCGACCGTCTCCAGCGCCTTCACGAGCCTGTCCTGGCGTTCCACCGGCAGTTCGGCGAGCAGCCTCGCGATGTCCTGTCGCGACTGCTCGTTCATGGCGCCCCAGAGCTTCTGGCCTTTCTGCGTCAGCGTCAGCTCGGTCTGGCGCTTGTCCGCCTGCGAGCGCTTGCGCGCGATGCATCCCCTCTTCTCCAGCCCCTGCAGCAGGCGGCTGACATAGCCCGGGTCGAGGCCGAGATCGCGGCACAGTTCCTGCGCCGTCGGCCGGTCGCGGTTGGCGATCTCGTAGACCAGCCGCCCTTCCGGCAGGGTGAAGGGGCTGTGCAGGAGAGTCTCCTCCAGCACGCCGATGCGGCGGGTGTAGAAGCGTGAGAAACGACGCACCGCCTCGATGCGGGACGCGAGCGACGACGCGACCATGGCAACCTCCCGAGAAGGTTGCCATGGTCAATCAATTAGTTGCTATCGTCAACTATATGGCCGTCGTCTCGACCGTCACGTCTTGCTGCGCGAAGCTTCGGTCCAGACGGCGGGAGAAATGAAATCCAAACTGAAAAAGGGCCGCCGCAGCGACCCTTCGTCATTTCGTCTCCGTCGGCGTTCAGCCACGCAGGATCGACGTGCCGGCATAGCGCGCCTGGGTGCCGAGCTGCTCCTCGATGCGCAGCAGCTGATTGTATTTGGCGAGGCGGTCCGAGCGCGACAGCGAGCCGGTCTTGATCTGGCCGCAGTTGGTGGCGACGGCGAGATCGGCGATGGTGGCGTCCTCGGTCTCGCCCGAGCGGTGGGACATCACGGCGCCGTAGCTGGCGTTGCGCGCCATCGAGACGGCTTCCATCGTCTCGGTCAGCGTGCCGATCTGGTTCACCTTGACCAGGATCGCGTTCGCGAGCCCGTCCTTGATGCCCTGCTCCAGCCGCTTCGGGTTGGTGACGAACAGGTCGTCGCCGACCAGCTGGATCTTCTTGCCGAGCTTGTCGGTGATGGCCTTCCAGCCCTTCATGTCGTCCTCGGCCATGCCGTCCTCGATCGACACGATCGGGTAGCGCTTCACGAGATCGGCGTAGTAGTCGACCATGCCGGCGGCATCGAACGACTTGCCCTCGCCTTCCATCTCGTACTTGCCCTTCTTGAAGAACTCCGTCGAGGCCGGGTCGAGCGCCAGCATGACGTCCTCGCCAGGCTTGTATCCGGCCTTCTCGATCGCCTTCATGACGAAGGACAGCGCCTCGTCGGCCGTCGCGAGGTTCGGTGCGAATCCGCCCTCGTCGCCCACGTTGGTGTTGTGACCGGCATCGTGAAGCTGGCCGCGCAGCGCGTGGAAAACCTCCGCGCCCATGCGCAGCGCGTCGGCGAACCGATCCGCCTTCACCGGCATGATCATGAATTCCTGGATATCGATCGGATTGTCGGCGTGCGCGCCGCCGTTGATGATGTTCATCAGCGGCACCGGCAGCACCGAAGCCTGGCTGCCACCGACATAGCGGTAGAGCGGCAGGCCGCTTTCCATGGCAGCGGCCTTGGCGACGGCAAGAGAGACGCCGAGAATCGCGTTGGCACCGAGCCGGCCCTTGTTCGGGGTGCCGTCGAGCTCGATCAGCGCGCGGTCGATCTTGATCTGCTCCAGCGCGTCGAGGCCGGACAGCAGGTCCATGATCTCGCCGTTCACCGCGGCGACGGCCTTGAGAACGCCTTTGCCGCCGTAGCGCTTCTTGTCGCCGTCGCGCAGCTCGACGGCCTCGTGGGCGCCGGTCGATGCGCCGGACGGGACGGCCGCGCGGCCGATGGCGCCGCTGTCGAGTTCGACTTCGACCTCGACGGTGGGATTGCCACGGCTATCGAGGATTTCGCGGCCGCGGACTTCGGCTATGGCGCTCATGAGAAAAACTCCTGTTGGGCGGGCCTCTCTAGCCCGCGCGGACGGCGGGGAGCAAGTGACGCGATGGCGCGCATTTCCTATACTTCCGGGCCGGAAACGCCGCCGCCTGGGAGAAAACGAGATGCCCGACCAGACCCATCACCACCAAGCCACCGCTTCCGTGGAAGCGCGGACCGACGCCATAGAGGCCGCGTTCCAGGAGCGCGGCATGGAGCCGGCCAACTTCATCCGCGAGTTCAAACACCTCGCCGAGGAGGAATGGGTCCCGGAGAACGGAGCGCGCGTCGTCGCCAAGGCCTGGACGGACCCGGCGTTCCGCGAGCGCCTTTTCGCCAACGGCCGCGACGCCGTGGCCGAACTCGGCCTGTCGATGCCGCCGCATCACCGGCACCTGGTCGTGCTGGAGAACACGCCGAATGTCCACAACGTGATCTGCTGCACGCTCTGCTCGTGCACGGCCTTCTCGATCATCGGCCTGCCGCCGGACTGGTACAAGGATCTGGAATACCGCGCCCGGGTCGTGCGCCAGTCGCGCACCGTGCTGAAGGAGATGGGTCTCGACCTGCCGGCGGACATGGAGATCCGTGTGTGGGATACGACGGCCGACACCCGCTACATGGTGCTACCCGTTCGCCCCGCCGGCACCGACGGCTGGTCGGAGGAGAAGCTCGCGGGCCTCGTCACCAAGGACGCCATGATCGGCGTCTCGCGTCTCTAGGAACGGGGGCGACCATGGACGGCATGCACGATCTCGGCGGCAAGCAGGGCTTCGGCCGGGTCCGCTATTCGCTCCGCGCGGAGACCTTTCATGAGCCGTGGGAGAAGCGCGTCAACGCGCTCTATTCGCTGGCGGTGAAGCTCGGCATCTTCAACATGGACGAATACCGCCATGCCATCGAGCGCATGGAGCCGCGACACTACCTGTCGGCCAGCTACTACGAGCGCTCGCTGACCAGCCTGGCGACGCTCTGCGTCGAGAAGGGCATCCTCACGCAGGAGGAGCTCGAGCGTCGCGCCCAGGGTGCCTTCCCCCTCTCCTCGCCCAGCGCCCCCGGCCGCGGCAACGTAGCCACCCGCCAGGCTCTGAAGGTCGGCGACAAAGTCACGGTGAAAACGGACTACGTGCCGGGCCATGTCCGCATGCCGGGTTATATCCGCGGCAAGAGCGGCGTCGTCGTCGGTGTCTCGCCCGCCTACCCGTTCCCCGACGCCCATGGCCACGGCATCGAGGCCGAGGACGAACCGACCTACGACGTCCGCTTCGATTCGCGCGACCTGTGGTCGGACACGGCCGACCAGGCGTTCGTCCATGTCGGCGTCTTCGAGAGCTATCTGGAGCGCGCAAAGTAGCGCAATGCCTGCCGACCCGATCCGGCAGGTCCTCGATGCAAAGGCAGATGCAATGGTGCGTCGGTCGGCTGATCCGCTGTCCGCGCTGCTGCATGACGACTTCGTCTACGTGAATGCCGGCGGCGTTCGCTTCGACAAGGCCGGCTACATCGAGACCTACTGCACGTCCGGCAAAGTCGTGTTCCTCGAACAGAAGATCGACGATCTTTCCGTCAGGACTTTTCCAGGCTTCGCCGTTGCGACCCTGCTTTTCCGCGACCGCTTCAGCGCGGGTGGCCGTGAAGTTCGGGCGACCTACCGCTCGCTCTGCGTGTTCGCCGAGACGGGCGGCCGGTGGTTGTGGGTCGCCGGTCAGACAATGCCAGCAAGCTAGGACAGGACGAAGCAGTCGAGCGCGCCACTGGAGTGACGGGGTCCGATGATCATTGTCCTCGACCTGCGTGCAGCAGTCCCCCCATTTGCGGCCTTCTTCCAACCGCCGTAAGGAAGGAGCAAATCAGAAATCAAAGGGAGTGAATCATGAGACTTCTTCGTCGTGCCCTGCTGGCGAGCGCCGTTGCCGCCTCGGTGTGCCTGGCTTCAGTCTCGATTGCCGGGCTCGCGGCAGCGCAAGGCGCCTATCCGAACAAGCCGATCACGCTCGTCGTGCCGGCCGCGGCCGGCGGCCCGACCGACACGGTGGGGCGCCTGATCGCCGAATCGATGGGCAAGACCCTGGGGCAGACCGTCGTGGTCGAGAATGTCGGGGGCGCAGGCGGAACGATCGGCATGGCGAAAGTGGCCCGCGCGGCGCCCGACGGCTATACGATCGCCGTCTGGCACATCGCGCAGGCCACGGCTCCCGCGCTCTATGACGGACTCAAGTACGACGTCGTGAGCGACTTCGATCATCTCGGCCGCATCACCGACGTGCCGATGACGCTGGTCTCCAAGGCAGGGCTGCCGCCGAAGGACATCGCCGAGATCGTCGCCTGGATGAAAGCGAACCAGGGCAAGGCCACCTACGGCCACGCGGGGATCGGCTCGGCCTCGCATCTCTGCATGCTCATCCTGATGAAGGAACTCGGCATCAAGATGGAAGGTGTCGGCTATCGCGGCACGGGCCCGGCCATGAACGACCTGATCAGCGGCCAGTTCGACGTGATGTGCGACCAGACGACCAACACGACCGGCCACATCAAGGAGGGCCGCATCAAGGGTTATGCCGTCACCACCAAGACCAAAGTCTCGTCTGTGCCCGACCTTCCGACCCTGGACGGCGGCCCCCTTCCTGGCTTCGAGGTTTCGGCCTGGCATGCGCTGTGGGCGCCCAAGGGATTGCCGAAGGACGTCACCGACAAGCTGGTGGCGGCGCTCAAGGTGGCGCTGAAGGATCCCAAGGTGGTCGAACGCTTTGCGGGCCTCGGCACCGAGCCCGTCGCCGAGGCGCAGGTGAGCCCCCAGGCGCTCAAGACGTATCTCGAAGCGGAAGTGAAGCGCTGGGACGCCGTGATCAAGGCGGCCGGCGTCAAGGGCAGCAACTGATCAGGAGACCATGATGAAGACATACAGGATCGCCGCCATTCCCGGCGACGGCATCGGCACCGAAGTCGTATCGGCGGGCGTCGAGGTGCTGGAGGCCATTGCAAAGCGCGAGGGCAGCTTCGCCTTCAAGATCGATCATTTCGACTGGGGCGGCGACTACTACAAGAAGCACGGCCGGATGATGGCGACGGATGGGCGAGAGCAGATCGCGAAGCACGACGCGATCCTGTTCGGATCGGCCGGGCATCCCGACATTCCCGATCACGTCACCCTGTGGGGCCTGCGCCTGGCGATCTGCCAGCCCTTCGACCAGTACGCCAATGTCCGGCCGACGCGTGTGCTGCCGGGAATCACTTCGCCGCTGCGCCACGTAAACGGCGGAGAACTCGACTGGGTGATCGTCCGCGAGAATTCCGAAGGGGAGTATTCCGGTGTCGGCGGACGCGTCCATCAGGGCTCGCCGATCGAGGCGGCGACCGACGTGGCAATGTTCACGCGCGCCGGCGTCGAACGCATCCTGCGTTTCGCCTTCAAGCTGGCACAGTCGCGGCCGCGCAAGCTCCTCACCGTCGTCACAAAGTCGAACGCCCAGCGTCATGCGATGGTGATGTGGGACGAGATCGCCAACGAAGTCGCCGCCGACTTCAAGGACGTCACCTGGGACAAGATGCTGGTCGACGCCATGACAATGCGCATGGTGATGAAGCCGGGCAGCATCGACACGGTGGTGGCGACAAACCTGCACGCCGACATCCTTTCGGATCTCGCCGCCGCGCTGGCGGGCTCGCTCGGCATCGCGCCGACGGCGAACCTCAATCCCGAGCGTACCTTCCCCTCGATGTTCGAGCCGATCCATGGCTCGGCTTTCGACATCATGGGCAAGGGCGTGGCCAATCCGGTCGGCACCTTCTGGTCCGCCGTGATGATGCTGGAGCACCTCGGCGAACCCGCCGCCGCCGGCCGCTTGATGAAAGCGATCGAACGCGTCACCGCCGACAAGCGCTTCCACACGCCGGATCTCGGCGGGTCCGCGAAGACGGCCGATGTCACGAAGGCCGTGATCGAGGCGATCCACGGGGAAAATACTTAACGAAACGCGCTCAAATAAAAGCCGTCGTCTCGACCGAAGCGCCGAAGGCGCGTAGTGGAGAGACCCTCTCTCCACGAGTAGCTGGCTAGAGCGTTTCACGTTTTGACGTGAGCATATCCGGCGTTTTGGATGTAGTTG
>CAMFGZ010000022.1 GCA_945952105.1 uncultured Rhodospirillaceae bacterium
TCTCGACCGCTCGGGAATCCCCTTCGATTCACTCAAGCCATGAAACGCTCTAGGCCGCCGCCTTCTTCTTCGTGAAGACCGTGTCCAGCCGGCGGGCGAGCCCGTCGGAGATCTTCGTCAGCGGCAGGCGGCATTCGGGCGAGGCGATGAGGCCCTGGCGCCACAGGAGATGCTTGATCGGCATCGGGTTGGCCTCGGCGAACAGCATCGGCACGAAGCTGGCGAGCGGCGCCCAGGCCTTGCGTGCGCCCAAAAGATCGTTGGCGCGGAAGCAGCGCTCGACCTCGACGAAGCCCTCCGTCACGAGATGGCTCGCGGCCAGGATGCCGCCCTCGGCGCCGTTGGCGCGCATGGTGAAGAACAGCGCGTCCTCGCCGGTCAGCACGGCGAAATCCGACGGCTTGCGGCGCAGCAGCTCGAGCGACTGCTCGACGCTGCCGGAACTGTCCTTCACGCCGACGATGTTCGGCACCTCGGCCAGCTCGAGCAGCGAATCGTTGGAGAGGTTCACCGCGGTCCGGTAGGGGATGTTGTAGATCACGACGTTGCGGTCGGTCGCTTCGGCGATGCGCCGGAAGTGCGCGATCAGCCCATCCTGGCTCGGCCGGTTGTAGTAGGGGCAGACTGACAGGATGCCGGCGATCGGCAGATGCCGCAGCCGCTTCAGTTCCTTCTCGACCTTGGCGGTGGCGTTGCCGCCCACGCCCGCGAACACCGGCACGCGCCCGTTGGCGACGCTCAGCGTACGTTCGATCACGGCCGCAATCTCGTCCTCGTCGAGCGCCGGCGATTCGCCCGTCGTGCCGAGCGGAAGCAAGCCATCGACGCCTTTGGCGATGTAGTGGTTCACCAACCGGTCGTAGCTCGCGAAGTCGATGGCGCCATCCTTGAACGGCGTGATGAGAGGGAGCCAGAGGCCCGAGATCTTCGTGGTCATGGCGCCAGGCTAGAGCGGTCAAATGAATAACAAAAACGAATGTTTTTGATGGGATCGTTCGGGAATGATTATATATGCGTCATGCGCAGGGATCTCGACATGGCGCTGGTCCGCGCCTTCCTCACCGTCGTTGAAGCCGGTGGTGTCACGCGTGCCGCGGCGGCGCTGGGCATGAGCCAGGCCGCCGCCAGCCAGCAGATCAAGCGGCTGGAGCAAGCGCTCGACTGCCGGCTGTTCACGCGCCAGGGCCGCGGTCTCGCCCTGGCGCCGGCCGGCGAGCGGCTGCTCGAACAGGCGCGACGGCTGGTGGCGATGAACGACGAGGTCTGGTCCTCGATGCGTGCGCCGCAGTTCGAGGGCGAGGTGCGCTTCGGCGTGCCCTACGACATCATCGGCAGCTTCGTGCCGGCGATCCTGCGGCGCTTCGCCAAGGCGCAGCCGAGGGTGCGCGTGAGCCTCGTCTGCGAGGATTCGCGCGTGATCCGCGAGGAGCTGAAGTCGGGCGGCGTCGATCTCGCGATGACCACCGAGACCGACTGCGGCCGCCACGGCGAGACGCTGCGCACCGACCGGCTGGTCTGGGTCGGCGCGGCCGATGGCGATGCCCATCTCAAGGATCCGCTGCCCGTCTCGCTCGGGGCGCCGACCTGCGTGTTCCGCCCCGTCGCAGTCGAAGCGCTGGGCAGGGCGCGGCGCGACTGGCGGGCGGTCTGCGAGGTGAGCCGGCTGGAGCCGGTCTATGCCGTGCTGGAAGCGGGCCTTGCCGTGGCCCCGTTGCTGCGCTCCTCGGTGCCCGAGCGCTTCGTCATCCTGGGTCGGGAGGCGAAACTCCCCACACTCCCGGAATTCCGGATCAATCTCTACGCGCCGCCGGGCCTGGGGCCGGCCGCCCGCGACCTGGCCGATCATGTGCGGACGAGCTTCTCCAGCCGTTCACGAAACCACAACAATTGATACCAAGCGCCCTCTGTGCGGGGACCGCGCCCGCCCGTATCTTCGCGGGCATGGAGCGACGCGGTTCGAGGGATCGCCGCGGCGCCAGCGAGTTTAGAGGGGGCGTCTGGGGCCTGGAGAGTGCAAACTCTCCGGGCCCTCTTTTTTTGCCGACATGAAACGGTCATGGAAGCGTGTTTGATCCGGGCGTCTTGGAGGAGGATCGGGTGAACCCAGCGACGAGCGAGTCCGTGCTCGACAAGCCACGCGGTGCGATCGTGGTGCGGCCGTCGACCGAGAACGACGTGGCGCCGATGATCGCGATCTACACGCACCACATCACGCGCGGCCTGGGCGCCGTCGACATCGAGCCGACCCAGGCCGACGACATCAAGCGCCGGCGCAAGAACATGCTACGGCGGAAGCTGCCCCATCTCGCGGCGGAGCGGGACGGCGTGATCGTGGGCTACGCCTATGCGGTCCCGTTCCGCAAGCGCCCGGCCTACCGCTACGCGGTCAAGCACTCGATCTACGTTCATCCAGATCACGTTTCCACCGGGGTCGGCCGCCTGCTCCTGCCGGCGCTGATCGAGGCCTGCGCGAGCGCGGGCTACCGCCAGATGTTTGCGTATATCGACGCCGACAATGTCGCGTCGCTCAGCCTGCACGAAACGCACGGTTTCCGCCGGGCCGGTCTGCTGCAGGGCGTCGGCTTCAAGTACGGCAAGTGGGCCGACAGCGTGCTGATGCAGCGTCCCATCGGCGCAGGCACCAGTACGCCGCCGGTCGAACTCGCCTACTCGCGCACCACGTAGGTGTAGAAGCGCACGACGCCGTCCTTGCTGATCTCGCGATAGATGCCCTGGATCTCGACGTCGAAGCCGGGGAACAGGTTGGCGCTCTTCTCGAACATCAGCAGGTAGTCCAGCATCGGCCTGGCGCGTTCGCCGAGCCGCTCGCCCGGCACGATGCTGGCGATGCCGGGCGGGTAGACGACGAACATGGTCGTGGCGATTCGGCCGAACGCCTGGTCGATCGGCACATAGTCGACATTGTTGCGCACGAGCTGGCGCACGGCTTCGTGCGGTGGCATCGCCGACTCGGGCAGGTGCTCGGGCATGAACTGCGCGCGCTGCAGGAAGCTCACATTGGCTTCGCGGAAGAAGGCATGCATCTCCGCGCATAGATCGCGCAGGCGCAAGCCGGCGTAGCGGCCGGGCCGGCGTCGCACGAACTCGCTGATCACATCTTCCAGGCGGGCATTCTCGTCGTGCAGCCGCTTGAAGATCACGAGCGCGCTCAGCAGCGTGCCGGCCTTGCTCGACTCGACGCCCGGCGTCATCAGGAACAGCAGCGAGTTGAGGTCGTTCTTCTCCGGCACGACCTGGTTCTCGCGCAGGTACTGCGCCACGACGGGAGCGGGGATGCCGTGACCGGCATAGCGTCCCGTCTCGCGATCGAAGCCGGGCGTCAGCACGATCAGCTTGTTGGGGTCGGTGATCGCGTAGCCCGGCGCCACATGCTTGAAGCCGTGCCAGCGCGCATCGGGCGCCAGCTCCCAGTAGCGCGCGTCGACCGCGAGGTCGTCGGTCGGCACTTCTTCCCACGCCTGGTCGCGGCCGCCCACGTTCACCCGGTTGGGGACGAAGGGCTCGAAGAACCAGCGGCGCGCGATATCGCGCTCCTTGTCCTCGAACTCGCGGCGGATGGCGCGCATCTTCTTGCGGATCTCGATGCCGAGGCGGATCGTATCGTCCCACAGCACCTCGCCCGAACGCCCCTTCATCATCTGCGCGCCGACGTCGAGCGAGGCGAAGATCGGATAGAAGGGCGAGGTCGAGGCGTGCAGCATGAAGAATTCGTTGAAGCGGCGATGCTCGATGCGCCGCTGCTGGCCCTTGATGTGGCGATCGCGGACGTGGATCTGCGAAGCCTGGCTGAAGCTCGCGAGTTGCTTGTGCGCCGACTGCGTGGCGATGATGCCGGGGCTGTCGGGGCCGAGATCCGTCAGGCCCATGGCGAAACGGCCGGCATAGAGCGGGTGGAACTTCATGAAGCCCGCCCACGCCTCGTCGAACAGGATGTAGTCGCAGAGATGGCCGATCTTCTGGACGATCAGGCGGGCGTCGTTGATCGTGCCGTCGTAGGTGCACTGCTCGATGACGGCGACGCGGAACGGCCGCTCGCGCTTCCACGCGTCCTTGTCCTTGACCAGCGGGTTGGTGCGGATCTTCTCGCGGATGGCGGCCTCGTCGAGCGCCTCGTGGAAGATCGGACCGATCAGCCCGTGCGCGTTCCGGTCGGTCTCTAGGTAGATCGGAATGCCGTTGCCGAGGAACAGCGCGCCGTGATGGGCGGCCTTGTGGTTGTTGCGGTCGAACAGGACGAGGTCGCCCTCGGCGATCAGGGCCTGCAGCACGATCTTGTTGGACGACGAGGTACCGTTCAGGACGAAGTAGGTCTTCTCGGCGCCGAAGATGGCGGCAGCTTCCTTCTGTGCCTTCAGCGCCGGCCCCTCGTGGACCAGCAGGTCCCCGAGATCGAGCACGGAGTTGTCGAGGTCGTCGCGGAACACCGCCTCGCCCAGATGCTCGACGAAGATCCGCCCGATCGGGCTCCTGTTGTAGAAGATGCCGCCGTTATGGCCGGGGCAGGTCCAGAGCTGGTTGCCTTCCTCGGCGTAGTCGACCAGCTCGCCGAAGAACGGCGTCTTCAGCGTCTCGGCATACTGCTTGAGGCGGCTGACCAGGTTCTTGGCGATGAACTCGGGCGTTTCCTCGGAGAGGAAGATGTAGCCGTCGATATAGTCCATAACCTCGACGGGGATGTCCTGCAGGCGCTTGCGGCGCACCAGGATGACGATCGGCATCTCGAGGCCGCGCCGCCGCATCATATTGATCATCGCGGCGGCCTTGCCGTCGAGACCCTTCTTGCCCCAGTCGACGACCATGCAGCCGACCGCGGCGTCGGTCTGCACGACCATCTCGGCGTCCTCGATGCGGCGGGCCCGCACCACCTGGAAGCCCATCTTCTCGATGGAGACCGTGATCTCGCCCAGCCTGTGGCCTTCGAGATCGTCGGCGTCGAAGGCCGGAGCGCAGACGAGGAACGTGAAACGCCTGAAGAAATCCATCAGTAGACCGCCGGGACATAGAGTTCGGGAGCGACCGGCGTGCGCGCGTAGTCTGGCTTGTGCTCGCGCTTCGGCAGGACGATCGGTTGGTGTTCAACGTCCTTATAAGGCACTTGTTGCAGAAGGTGGTGGATGCAATTCAGGCGCGCGCGGCGCTTGTTGTTGCCCTCGACCACCCACCAGCGCGCCTCGGGGATGTGGGTCCGCGCCAGCATCTCCTCCTTGGCCTTGGTGTATTCTTCCCACCGACGCCGGGATTCCAGGTCCATGGGCGAAAGCTTCCACTGCTTCATCGGATCGTGGATCCGCATCAGGAAGCGCATGTTCTGCTCCTCGTCGGTGATCGAGAACCAGTACTTGAGCAGGATGATGCCGGAGCGGACCAGCATGCGCTCGAACTCCGGCACCGTGTCGAAGAAGTCCTTGACGTCGGTCTCGCTGCAGAAGCCCATGACGCGCTCGACGCCGGCGCGATTGTACCAGCTGCGGTCGAACAGGACCATTTCGCCGGCCGCCGGCAGATGGGCGATGTAGCGCTGGAAGTACCACTGGGTGCGCTCGCGCTCGGACGGTGCCGAGAGGGCGACCGTGCGGCAGACGCGCGGGTTCAGCCGCTGTGTCACGCGCTTGATGACACCGCCCTTGCCCGCGGCGTCGCGGCCTTCGAACAGCACGACCACCTTGAGCTTCTGGTTGATCACCCAGTCCTGCAGCTTGATCAGCTCGCGCTGCAGCCGCAGCAGCTCGGTGAAGTAGAACTTGCGGTCGATCCCCTCGTGATGCGGAAGTTCGCCGTCGCCATGCTCGGGCAGGCGGGCCAGCATCTCGTCTCCCAGCTCGAGCTCGAGATCCTCGTCGATACTGTCGGCCAGCTCCCGGCGGACTCGATCCTCCAGAGCCTTGCGGTTCAGTTCGTCTTGCATGCCCAAGCCCTCCATGCGCTCAAAGTGGCCGGGAAGGTGAGGGGACCATATGACAATTTCGCGACAGTGGCGTGTATCCCACCGGAAAGCGTCTCAGGGCCGCGGCAGCAGCCCTTTTTCCTGCATCGCGGCGAAGCATTTCCGGAACATCGCCTCCGTGTCCATCACTTCGGTGAAGCCGGCCTGCATCAGCTTGATGGTCGAGACGAGCGCGGGCGGGCCGGGTTCGGTGCGACCGAAGCCCATGGTGTAATCGGCATACTCGAACGACAGGCCGACGAAGTCCCTGAGCGTGCCGGATTTCAGCCCTTGGGCGGCGCGGATCGCTGCCCATTCCGCCTCGCGTGGCCGGATTTCGCGGTCGAGCGCCAGCGGGACATGGTCGCCGGGCGCAAAGCCCAGCGCGTCGGCGATGGCCGGCCAGACATTGGGCCAGACGAAGACGTCGCCGTTGGTGACGTTGAAAATCTCGTTGCGCGCGGTCGCCGCCTCGCCCGACCAGGCGATGGCGCGGGCCAGGAGATCGGCGTCGACGGCCTGCGCCACGCGGCCGACACCGCCCGGATAGTCGAGCTTCGCCTTGCCGGCCTGGCGCATGAAGGCGGCATAGACGCCGAGCGCGGGAATCACGTTCATGGCGCTGCCCACCGAATCGCCCACGATCAGCACGGGCCGCAGGATCGACCAGCTCCAGCCCTTGCCCTTCTGGCCTTCGCGCAGGAAGCGCTCCTGATTCCAGTAGAAGTTCGGCTGCTCGTGCATCTCCGAGCGGTTCTCGCGCGCCGGCACGGTCAGCGGCCGCACGTGCACGCCATAGGCCTTGGTACCCTGCAGCAGCGCCACATGCCGCAGGTCCGGCGACGCGCGTTCCAGCGGCGCCATCAGGTTGCGCAGCATCAGGTCGTTGGTTCGGATCTGCTCTTCTTCCTGCCACCCCGCGACCAGCCCGGGCCGCTCGTGGAGCGCGGCATAGGCAAGGTGCGTCACGCCCGCGAGCTCGGGCGCCAGTGCCTCGCACGCCGCCTTGTCGGTGAGATCGAGCGGCAGCCAGCGTGCGCCGTAGGTCTCGTCGGGCCGGCGCCGCGACAGCGCAATCACTTCGCAGTCCTCGGTGGCGGCGAAGTGCTTCATGGCGGCATAGCCGACGAGGCCGGTGGCCCCGGCAACCAGGACTTTTTTCTTCATGCGTGGGAAGGATCCCTCACTTCGCTGGGGTGACAGCATTGTTGAAATCGACGCACCGCGCCAATTCAAAAGCAAGTGTCATCCTGAGCGCGGCGAAGGATCCTTGGCTTACGTGCAGACGGACAGGCAAGTAATCGACGGTTGCTTGGCCGCTACTCCACCTTCGCGCCCGACGCCTTGATCACCGGCGCGAGTTTCTTTTCCTCGGCGGCGCGGAAGGCGGCGGTGTCGGCCGGTGTCTTCCAGATCTGGGCGGCGCCCTGCTGGTCGAAGGCGGCCTTTACGCTCGGCTTCTGCAGCGCCTGCTTGGTGAGGGCCGAGAGTTTTTCGACCATTGCCGGCGGCACGCCAGCGGGGGCGCAGACGCCGCCCCACGAGGTGATCTCGAAGCCCGGCAGGAACTCCGCGAAGGTCGGCTTGTCCGGCACCGCGGGATGGCGCTCCTTCGACGTGACGGCAAAGCCCTTCACCTTGCCGCCCTTCATCAGCCCGAGCGGGCCCGGGATGTTGTCGAACATCATGTCGACCTGGCCCGCGAGGATGTCCTGGTGGGCCGGCGCGCTTCCCTTGTAGGGAACGTGCAAGAGATTGACCCCGGCCATCTGCTTGAACATCTCGCCCGTGAGATGCGGGCTGGTGCCGGCACCCGACGAGGCGAAGGAGTATTTGCCCGGGTTCGCCTTCGCCAGCGCGATCAGCTCGGGGATCGTATTCGCCGGGAAGTCGAGCCTCGTCATCAGCATGTTGGGCACGGCCCACAGCATCGCGATGCCCGTGAAGTCCTTGTCCGCGTCGAACGGCAGCTTGGCATAGAGTGTCGGCGCGATCGCATGCGCGGCGATCGTGTAGAGGCCGATCGTGTAGCCGTCGGGCGGTGACTTCGCGATGAAGTCGGCGCCGATGTTGCCGCCCGAGCCAGCGCGGTTCTCGATGATGAACTGCTGGCCCGTCAGCTCGGAGAGCTCCTGGCAGACGATGCGGGAGAGCGTGTCGGTGGGGCCGCCGGCCGGGAACACGACGACATACTTGACTGGCCTGTTGGGCCAGTCGCTCTGCGCACGGGCGATGCCCGACGCGATCATGGGAGCGGCCAAGGGAGCGGCAAGCGCGCCGCCGGAGACAAGCAGCGCACGGCGGCGCGGAATCGCAATTTTGGTCATCTTGAACGTAGCCTCCAATGTTTTCTTTATTGGAGTGCAGTGTAACTGAGTCGTTCCGCTGTTCAATACGGCGCTAGTCGGTGACGAAGACCGTGTAGGAGATCGCCATTCCCTCAGGCACGACGATATCGACCTGCATTCCCTTGCCCGACACCGGCTTGGCGCGATGGTTCAGTGGTTTGGCGGTCTTTGCAGCGGGGATCAGGGCGATTCCCCAGCCGCCGCTGCGTTTCAGCAGCGCGAGGGGAAGCTTGCCGCCGGCCTCGAGGCTGTAGAGGCCCGGCTTCATCTCCTTTATCAGGAAGGCGCCGCGACCGTCGGTGACGGTTTCGATGATGACGCGGCCGTCAGCCTTGCTGCGGACGACGACGTCGACGCCAGTGACCGGCTCGTTGGCGGCCATCGCGCTGGTGGAGAGCCACACATGCAGCATTACCGACGCCAGAAGCGCCCCGACCGTCTGCACCTTGCCCGCTCTCCCTGTGCGTCGCCCTGCCGGCGACTGGCCGACATGATGCCGCTGAATGGACGCACGCTCCATGACAATGTCGTTACCGGACGCAGAGTGCTGTACCGAACGCCGGTTCCGGCCCTCGGGACGGCTCGCTTGATTCGGCGGACAGCGACCTCCACGGTGGCGGCCGTAGGGGAGTCCGGCCGGCCGATATGCGTCAGGCAAAAGGAGATGTTGCGATGAAGTTGGATTTCACGGGCAAGAAGGCGATCGTCTGCGGCGGCAGCCGGGGCATTGGCAAGGCCATCGCCATGGGCTTTGCGGCCTGTGGCGGCGACGTGTCGATCTGCGCGCGTGATGCCAGGACCCTCGAGGAGACCCGCGCCGAGCTTGCCAAACACGGCCATAAGACCCATGCCGCCAGCGCCGACCTCGCCCAGGGCGATGCCGTGCGAGGCTACGTGCGCGAGGCGATCGGCGCGCTGGGCGGTGTCGACTTCCTGGTCAACAATGCGTCGGCTTTCGGCTCCTCCGACGACGACAAGGGTTGGACCGCCAACCTCGCCGTCGACATGCTGTCGATCGTGCATGCCACGCAGGAGGCGCTGCCGGAGCTGAAGAAGTCGCAGGGCAACGTGGTCAACATCTCTTCGATCTCCGCGCATCATCCGGCGGCGCGCCAGCCGCCCTACGGCGCCATCAAGGCGGCGGTGATCCACTACACGGTCACGCAGGCGGCGATGTATGCGAAGGATCGCATCCGCGTGAATTGCATCGCCCCTGGATCCATCGAATTTCCCGGCGGCGTCTGGGACAAGCGCAAGACCGACAATCCCGCGCTCTACAACGGCACGCTCGCCTCAATTCCGTTCGGCCGCATGGGCCATGCCGAGGAAGTGGCAAACGTCGCGCTGTTCCTTGCCTCACCGTTCGCCTCCTGGGTGACCGGACAGACCATCGCGGTCGCGGGTGGTCAGGGGCTGTAGTCGCTCCGACTGAAGCTCGAAACGCTTCATGGAAGGGGCTGGCGCGTGCGCCGGCCCCTTTTCCTTTGCGGGCTTGTGCTGGCGCAAGGCAGGCAAGCGCCGGATTCGCTGGCCTTCCGGAGCGGGCCGGCCGCAAACTCGCATTCGAACTCATTTACGAAATCCCGCCAGGAGCTTTCGCCCATGATCGCCACGAACCGCGCCCAAGTCCTGCTCTGGACGGATTCCTCGGCGGCCTATCTCGATGCGATCCAGGCGGCGGGGCTTTCGGAGCGCGTTGCGGTCGACACGCTACCGCGGAAGGAGAAGCCGACGGCCGAACAGCTCGCCCGCACCGAGGCGCTGATGGCGGGCGCGATGCCGGCGGGCGTGCTGTCCGCCATGCCGAAACTGCGCTGGGCGCAAGCGATGAGCGCCGGCGTCGACAACTGGCTGGCACTGCCCGACCTGCCAGCGGCCCTCACGCTCACCTGCGCGCGCGGCACGCATACCGAATCGATGCCGGAGAATATCATCGGCGCGCTGTTCCATGTCGCGAAGCCCTACGCGGCCGTCGCCGAGCACCAGAAACAGCGCAAGTGGGTCCACACGGTGGCCCAGCCGCTGACCGGCAAGACACTGGGCATCCTGGGACTGGGCGTCATTGGCCAGGAAGTGGCGCGCATCGCCGTGACTCTCGGCATGTACGTGATCGGCACCAAGCGGCGGCCGGTCCGCATTCCCAACGTCGCCGAGGTGTTCGCCTCCGAGCGCACCGACGAGGTCCTGTCGCAGTCGGACTTCGTGCTGCTGCTTCTTCCGGCCACGCCGCAAACCGAGAACTTCATCGATGCGAAGCGGTTGGCGAAGATGAAGCCGTCGGCCTGGCTGCTGAACTTCGGTCGCGGCCAGATCATCAACGATGCCGATCTCATGGCGGCCACGAAGGAGAAGAAGATCGCGGGTGCGCTGCTCGACGTCTTCCGTCAGGAGCCGCTGCCCGCCGACGATCCGTTCTGGACGGCGCCCGGCATCGTCGTGCTGCCGCATATCGGCGGCCCGCACCCGCAGCGCGACCGCTTCGTCGCGCGCCTGTTCGTCGAGAACCTGAAGCGCTTCCTCGATGGCGAGCCGCTCAAGGAAGTGGTCGACCGGAGCGCGGGCTACTGAACCCTATTTGATGCCGTAGATCGCGAACTGAGCGGCGACCTCGGGATCGAGCGTCAGCGCGGCGGCCTTGTCGCCTTCGCCCTCCCGGGTCTCGCCGGTCATGATGCGCGCGATGCCGCGTCCGTAGAGCGCCAGCGGACGGTTGGGATCGACGTCGAGGGCGGCGTTATATTCGTTGATCGCCAGCTTCGGGTCGCCGAGCTTGAGGAAGATGAAGCCGCGCGTGATGCGCACGTCGATGTTGAGCGGCATCAGCTTCTGCGCCCTGTCGCAGTCCTGCATGCCCGCGACCAGATCCTTGCCGGTGATGGCGCGGATCAGGCAGCGGTTGTTGTAGGCCAGTCCCATGTCCGGCTCGAGCCTGATGGCTGCGTCGTAGTCGGCCAGCGCCTTGTCGTAGTCGTGCTTGGCGAAATAGGCGTAGCCGCGATTGTAGTAGGCCACGGGATTGTCGGGGTCGGCCTTGATGGACTCGTCGAGATCGCCGATCGCCTGGTCGTATTTGCCCTCTTCGGAAAGCAGTGCGGCGCGGTTGGCCAGCGCCTGCGGATAGCGCGGTGCGCGCTGAAGGGCCGCGTCGTAATCCTGCATCGCGAGCTGCTTCTGGCCGCGCCGGTTGTTGGCCAGGCCGCGCACGACATAGGCCTGGGCGTTGTCGGGCGCCAGCGCGATGGCGCGATCTAGGTCGGCGAGAGCCCGGCCATTGTCGCCCAACTGGCTGTAAGCATTGCCGCGCGCGATCAGCGCGTCGACATTGTCGGGCTGCAGCACCAGCACCTTGTCGAAATCCTCGATGGCGCGATCGTAGGCGCGCTTGCGCGTCGCCAGCAGCACGCCGCGGCCGAGATAGGCTAGGGAATTGTTGGGGTCGACGCGGATGGCATCGCCGTAGTCGGAGAGGGCGCGGTCGGTCTCGCCCATGGCGTGAAGCGAGGTCGCGCGGCGGTAGAGATTGAGCGAGTCGGGATTTCGCGGATCGATGGCGCCATCATAGTGCTTCAGGGCCTCCGAATAATCTTCGGCCGCCAGCGCCTTGTCGCCCAGCATGGTGCGGGCGATGCCGCGCGTCAGGCGTGCGAGCGCGATCTCGTCGGGCTTGAGCTGGCGGGTCTGAAGCGCCCTGGAGCAGGCGGCGTTGCGAGCCTCCGCATCCTTGAGGCTGGGCCACGCCCCGCGCACGCAGTCGTCGAAGAGCTGGGCCACCGAGGGGCCTGCCGGAGCCGCGGGAGCGGCAGGAGATGCGGCCGGGGCGGGCGCTGCCCCCGGGCGCACCGTGGGGGGAGGATTGATGTAATAAGCGAAGACATAGATTCCGGCGCCGCCAGCCACAAAGGCCGCCGCAGTGAGCAGGAGCTTGGTCGAAAGGCGCATGTCGTCCCGGGGCCTGAGCTGAAAACCGTTTCAAGTCAGGTGGTTGTACCAGAAGCGATCCCGACTGCGCCATTTTCGCAATATCGGGACGCGCGCCTTCCGGTCATCCCGGCGGCGATGGAGGAAGCCATCGTGGCCTCTGTGTCGACAAGAATGCAACCGACGGGCGATTTTGTGCGAACCGGGTTCGAATGCGGACCAGAGCCCGATTTTTACATACCTGCAGGAAGACACGCCGTCGTGGTGTCGTGCCCCTGAACCCACCGCTTTCCAGAAGGCTCGTCGGTGGGTGCGGGGATCCGGGTCAGGGCCCGCGAAAAACGGGGTGGCGAACTGGAACTCGCAAACGTCGTCGATACGCCGATGGGCGGCGACCCGCCATGGCGCGCGTCCTTCGTCGGGACGCGCTTCTGAAGCGTCGCATGTTTGTCTGAGGCCTTTAATGCCCGAACGACGAAAGGCCCGCTCGGGGTGGAGCGGGCCTTGGTGCTGTAGCGTGTAGGGTGGTTAGCGCGTGGTGGTGGAGGCACCCCCTGTCGCGCCGCCCGAACCAGATATCGAGGGCGCCATGCCCTGGTTCACCGACCCGCCACCGGTCGTGCCGGCGCCAACGCCCATCGAACTGGTGCTGCCGCCCGGGGCCGGTGCCGTGCCGCTGCCGGTCGCGCCCACACCCGAATTCACGCCAACCGAACTGCCGCCCGGCTTCGTCGAGACGCCGCCACCGGCGCCCGCGCCGATGCCTGTCGTCCCGGTCGGCGCGGTCGTGGTCGCGCCGCCACCGATCGAGGCGCCACCGCTGGTCGCGCCACCACCCGTGCCCGCGCTGCCGCCCGCACTGCCACCGCCGCCGGCACTCTGGGCCATCGCCGTGCCGCCGATGAGCAGGGTGGCAGCCGTAATCGCAATGAGCTTTTTCATGAGTTCCTCCTTGGATTGGTTGTGTGAAGGAGAAACTGCCCGACGCAGCGATCGTTGCCGCGAACTCAACTTTCCAGAAACCGCCGCGTTTCGGCAACCGCATCGGCAAGACCGGTACGTTCGACGATGACGCCGGCGGGGAAAGCGCTAAGCAAACGACTGGGCAGGCGCGAATCGAGCATCACGAACACGCCGCGATCGTCGCTGCGACGAATCAACCGGCCATAGGCCTGTTTCAGACGCAACCGCGCCAGCATGTCGTCATATCCGTTCGCTCCCGCACCGGCGGCTTTCCAGTGCGCCTTGCGGGCGCGATGGAGGATGTCGGGGCGGGGCCAGGGTACGCGATCGAACACGATGAGGCGCAGCGAGCGTCCCGGAACGTCGACGCCATCGCGCACCGCATCGGTGCCCAGCAGGCAGGAATGTTCCTCGGCCCGGAAGATGTCGACGAGCGTGGCGGCATCCATGCCGCCGACATGCTGGGCATAGAGCGGGAATCCCGCTTCCTCGAGGGCCGGCGCAATGCGCTGATGCACGGCACGCAGGCGGCCGATCGCTGTGAAGAGGCCGAGCGCGCCGCCACCCGCGGCGAGGAACAGCTCGCGATAGGCGGCGGCCACCTGATCGGAATCGTCGCGCTTCACGTCCTTCACGACGATGATCTTGGTCGCGTTGGCATAGTCGAACGGCGAGGCCATCGCCGCGCGCATCGCCGGAGCCGCCAGATGCCGCGTGCCGGTGCGGGCCTCCGCGACGGTCCAGTCGGCAAGCCCCGTCACATCCTCGTCGTTGGCGGCAGTTGGTACGCCCAGCGAATCGCGCAGGGTCGCCGAGGTGATCACCGCGCCGTGCGCGGGCCGGATCACCGAATTCACGAACGGTTCGGCCGGATCGAGATAATGGCGGTACATTCCGACATCGTATTCACGGCTTTGCACGCGCTCGACGCCGAACCAGTCGACGAAGGCGGGATCGGCGTCGTTGTGCAGGCCGCGCAACATGGCGCGCCAGGATTCGAGCGTGAGCTCGCAGCGGTTGGTGAGCGAGCGCGCCACGCCTTCGATGCGCGAGCGCTGGCTGGAATCGAGTTTGTCAGCCTCGCCTTCGAGCTTGGCGCGCAGCGCCTGGCGGAGCCGGCGCACCGGCTGCAGCATCTTCTCAAGCGCCTCGGCCAGTTGGTCCGCCGCCTCGATCAGGCCGGGATTGAGCGGGCGTATGTCGCATTCCTGGCCGAAGCCCTGATCGTCGCCGGCCGAACGCGCGCGCACCTGCTGACGCACCAGCGCCAGGAATTCTTCCGCGGGACCGAGCACGGTGCCGTCCGCCAGCCGCGTCTGCCAGTTGGGCGAGGGAAGCTGCTGCGCGAGGTCGAGCAGGCGGCGCAGCGCGTTCTGCGCTTCGACGTCCTCGCCCAGGAGGTCGCTGAGACGACGTTCCAGCCCGCGCGCGCGGCTGCCGCGGCGTCCCTCGGCGCCCAGCAACCAGCGGCGCAGGTCAGACGCCTCGACACCGCTCAGGTGCGCGCCGAATGCACCATCGGCGGCGTCGAACAGGTGATGGCCTTCGTCGAACACGTAGCGCAGCGGCCGTGTGCCGTCGTCGAGTCCGCCCATCGCCGCCTGGATCATCACCAGCGCATGGTTGGCGATCACGATGTCGGCCTGGCGCGCGCGCCGGATCGTGCGTTCGACGAAGCACTTCCGGTAGTGCTCGCAGGCCGAATAGATGCATTCGCCGCGACGGTCGGCCAGCCGCTGGATGCGGCTGCGTCCCACGAGGTCGAGCAGCCACGCCGGCAGGTCGCCGCCGATCATGTCGCCGTCGCGGCTGGCCAGCGCCCAGCGCGCCAGCAGGCCGAGCCCCACGGCGTTCTCCGGCACCAGCCCGGTGCGCATCACGGCTTCCTGGAAGTTCAGCAGGCACAGATAATTCTCGCGACCCTTGCGGATGACGACGCGACGCCGCTTCTCCGCCGAATCGCGATGCAGCCGGTCGAGCTCGTTGTCGATCTGGCGCTGCAGGTTGCGGGTGTAGGTCGAGATCCAGACCGGCGCGCCGTTCTTCTCGGCCCACAAGCTGGCCGGCGCCACATAGCCCAGCGTCTTGCCGACACCGGTACCGGCCTCGACCAGCACGACATGCGGCTTGTCCTCTTGCTCGCTCGGCGCGAAGGCCTCGCTGGCGGCAGAGGCGTAGTCACTCTGGGTCGGCCGCGCCTCGGCCATGTTGGTGCCAGCCGAGATCATCTGCGCCAGTCTCAACCTCGCCTCCCGCGGCTCGACCGGCTGGCTGCCGGGCGGCGGCGCCGGTGGCGGTTCTTCCCAGACCGGCAGGCTCTTCCAGACGTCGAGGCCCGCGCCCGGACGCGCCTTCTTCGCGCCGGGATCGAGACCGAGGGCGGCCAACACCGCGTCGCCCCAGGACCACCGGCCGCGCGCCATGGCGAGTGCCGTGTCCTTCATCTCCGGCGAGGCGAGCGCTGCCATGTCGTCGAGCTCGTCGATCAGCGCGCGTGCGATCTGAGGGAGCGCCGCGACTTCTTCTTCCGGCGTCGACGGCACGGGCAGGTCGAGCGCTTCGCAGAGACCGCGCACGGTCGGCAGGCAGAAGCGCGCCGGCCGCACGAAGGCGAAAAGTTCGAGCAGATCGTGTGCCTGAATGTCCTCGACCCCAAGTCGCGCTGCGACGGCGGGCGCGTGGCAGACCAGCGGCAGGATGCCGGCGGCGCGAAGGCCCGCATTGGCGCCTGTGAGGCGCTCCAGCGTTCCGTCAGGCGCGCGCCACAGCGCGCCGCGCGAAGTCGCGACCAGTGCGGGCCAGGAGGAGGTCGCGGGGATCGTCACCGGGCGGTGAATAGCACAGGCCAATTGGCCGGTGCAGCGACCGTCGCTTGCCCTTGGACTCGGGTGCCATGAAAGCACCGCTTGTCGTGAAGAAGACCACCGCCGTGTTTCACCAGTCCGGCGCCCTGCAGGTGGGCAGGGGCAAGATCACCGGCATCATCGCGGCGCCGACGCCCGCGAAGTGGACGGCCGAGAGCGCGCCGTGGCCCGTTGCGCTCAGTCGGTCGATCACCAGTGCCGAGCTGAAGATCAGCGCCAAGGCACTGGCCGCGCCTGCGACGAACCGCAGGGCCAGGAAGACCGGCATTGTCGTCGCGAGGCCCATGCCGAGCAGTCCAATCGCAGTGACCGCGAGCGAAGCCAGCAGCCAGAAGCGGCGGCTGCCCGGCAAGCGCACCGCCGCCAATGCCGCGCCGGCGAGGTAGCCCAGGAAGTTCGCGGAGGCGATCAGGCCGGCCTGCGACCTGGTGAGCGGGAGGGCCTCGACCATAGGCGGCAGGATCGGCGTGTAGACGAAGCGCCCCACGCCCATCGCCGCCGCCATCGCCAGCAGGCCGCCGAAACTGAGCAAGAGTGCACGTTTGTTCATGGCAGGCGCGGCACTTTGGGACGTTGGTGCAATTGACGCAAATCGCCCTCGCTCCTAGGTTCGCCGATCCATGTCCCAGATCGATCGCACACTCGCCGAGGCCGCCCGCGCGTGGCCATTTGAAGAAGCCCGCAAGCTCGTCGCCCGGACCGGCGGCAAGGTGCCGGCGAAAGGCTACGTGCTGTTCGAGACGGGCTACGGCCCGTCGGGGCTGCCGCATATCGGCACGTTCGGCGAGGTCGTGCGTACGACGATGGTGCGCCAGGCGTTCCGCCGCCTCTCCGACGTTCCGGCGCGGCTGTTCTGCTTCTCCGACGACATGGACGGTTTGCGCAAGGTGCCGGACAACGTGCCGAACAAGGAGATGCTGGCGGCCCATCTCGGCAAGCCCCTGACTTCCGTGCCCGATCCGTTCAGCAACGAGCATCCGAGCTTCGGTGCGGCGAACAATGCCCGCCTGCGCGCCTTCCTCGATTCGTTCGGCTTCGAGTACGAGTTCCAGTCGGCAACCGACTGGTACAAGTCGGGCCGCTTCGACACGATGCTGCTCGCGATGCTGCGCCACTACGACGAGGTCCAGTCGGTCATGCTGCCGACGCTCGGCGAGGAGCGCCGCGCAACCTATTCGATCTTCCTGCCGATCTCGCCGAAGACCGGCCGCGTGCTGCAGGTGCCGGTGATCAAGACCGACGCCGATGCCGGCACCATCGTCTATCGCGACGAGGACGGCACGATGGTCGAGACGCCGGTGACCGGCGGCAACGTCAAGCTGCAGTGGAAGGCCGACTGGGCCGGCCGCTGGTTCGCGCTCGACGTCGACTACGAGATGTACGGCAAGGACCTGATCCCCTCGGCCGAACTCTCCGCCAAGATCGTGCGCATCCTGGGCGGCAAGCCGCCGGAGGGCTTCAACTACGAGCTCTTCCTCGACGAGGAAGGCAAGAAGATCTCCAAGTCGAAGGGCAACGGCCTCTCCGTCGAGGAGTGGCTGCGCTACGCCTCGCCCGAATCGCTCGCGCTCTACATGCACCAGCAGCCGCGGCGCGCGAAGCGCCTGCACTTCGACGTGATCCCGCGCGCCATCGACGACTATCTCTCGCTGGTCGAGAAGCTGCCGAAGGAAGAGCCGGCCCGTGCGCTGGAGAATCCGGCCTGGCATATCCACGACGGCACCGCGCCCGCCAACTCGGCGGCCGGCGTCACCTTCGGCATGCTGCTGAACCTGGCGGGCGTCGCCAACACCGAGGACAAGGATGTCCTCTGGCAGTATCTGCGCCGCTACGTGCCGGGCGCGACACCCGAGAACGCGCCCTATCTCGACCGGCTGCTCGCGGGCGCGGTCGCCTACTACCAGGACTTCGTGAAGTCCTCCAAGAAGTTCCGCCTGCCCACCGACCGCGAGCGTCCCGCCCTGCAGGATCTGCTCGATACCTTGCGCAAGACGCAAGAAGACGCGACCGCCGAGGTCATCCAGGACGAGGTCTACGAGGCTGGCAAGCGTCACTTCGCCAAGGAAGAGCTGCGCCAGTGGTTCAAGACGCTCTACGAGGTGCTGCTCGGCAGCGAGCAGGGGCCGCGCATGGGCGCCTTCATCAAGCTCTACGGTCGCGACAATGTCGTGAAGCTGATCGAACGCGCGCTGGCCGGCGAGGATCTGGGCAAGGCTGCGTAGGATTGCGACATGAGTGACGGCGTCGTCTTCGACTATCTCAATCCCGATATCCCTCCTGGATTGAGGCTGCTCGACGTCCCGCTGATCCGCGCCAACCGCGAGACGATCAAGGGTTACGGCGAGGTCGTGCGCGACCCGAAGAAGCAGAAGATCGAGATCGTGCCCTGGCCGCTCAACGGCTCGCGCAAGCTCGATGCCGGCACCGGCATCGAGGGCGGCACGACCGAAGGCATCTTCGCCTGCGAATGGCGCGGCAACGAACTGATCGGTCGCAACGAGGCGGTCGGCGGCCACTATGTCATCGGCTTCCGCGACCTTCCGGAGAAGGTCCAGCCCGGCGTGAAGCTGAGCAAGGGGCGCGTGCTGCTATGGCATTGCAACTACCACCCCGACGGCGGCCAGCTCTTCTGGCCGCTCGACGGCAAGCCGTTCGTCGTGCCGGTGGCGCTGCCGGGCGACGACCTTCAGCCCGAGACCTTCAAGGCCTTCTGGTCGGACGGCAGCGTCGGCATCTATATCCATCCGGGCATCTGGCACGAGGGCGTGTTCCCGGTGCACGAGTCGGGCCGCTTCTTCGACAAGCAGGGCAAGGTCCATGCGCGCGTGAGCTGCGATCTCGCGCGCGAGTTCGGCGTGCTGCTCAACGTTCCCCTGCCGCTGGGCTGAGGCCCGCCGCGGCACTGAATACACCGGCCAGCGCCGTGATCGTCCCGGGCTTCCCGATGGCAGCCTGGTCCTGTTCGATCATCTCCCAGACGGCCCCTTCGACGGCGGCGAGCGCCACGGCCAGCAAAGCGCTGTCGGCGGCCACCGCACCGGCCGCCGCAAGCTTGGTCTGCAGGGCGGGAACGAACCGGCGCGCTTCCTCGATGATCGTCTGGCGTCCCTGCACCTCGGGCAGTGCGTCGCGCAGGGCGAGCGAGACGTCGAGCCCCTTGCGCTTCTCGG
This sequence comes from uncultured Rhodospirillaceae bacterium, assembly GCA_945952105.1. GTDB lineage: Bacteria > Pseudomonadota > Alphaproteobacteria > Reyranellales > Reyranellaceae > Reyranella. Next base: position 19,208 of record CAMFGZ010000022.1, read on the forward strand.
TCACGAAGGCCGCGACCGCGCTCTCCACGGCCTTCCCCGGCGTCGCGGCGTCCGTCAGGTCGGCGGCGAGGACGGCAGTGAGGTAGATGCGGGTGCGCTGGCGGATGATCTCGACGGCAATGGCGTTGCGGTTGGGGAAATACTGGTAGAGCGAGCCGACCGAGACGCCGGCCAGTGCTGCGATCCGCGTCGTCGTGCACGCGGCCCATCCGTCCTGCCGCAGAATGCGAATCGTCGCCTCGACGATGGCGTCGACGGTCACTGTCGAGCGCGTCTGGACGGGCTTCTTGCGCGGTTTCAGGGTGGCCGGCAGGGCGTGGCTCCGATGCGAATGGACGGTCGGCAGGCGGGTTTCCATTTTCAATGGACGCCAGCCGGAGTCAAAGAATGACCGTCCTCCATCTCGTCACCGGAGCCACCTCGGGGATCGGCCTCGAACTCGTGCGCCTTCTGCTCGCCGAGCCGTCGAACCGCGTCATCGTCGGGGCCCGCCGGCCCGCCGAAGCGCTGGCGTTGCGCGGCGTCGCCGACGAAAGTCGCCTCGACATCCTGCCGCTCGACCTCTGCTCGCTCGCTTCGACGGCGGCGTTCGCCGATGCGGTGGCGAAGCGCCTTGCAGGGCGCCGTCTCGCCTCTCTTGCCGCCAATGCCGGCCTCCAGAACTCGGGAGTCCGGCGAATCACGGTCGATGGTTACGAAGAGACGCTGCAGGCGAACTGGCTGGGGCACGCGCTGCTGATCGAGCGGCTGCTGCCTTCCCTCGATTCGGGGGCGCCGGTTGCCTTCACCGCGAGCGGCACGCATGACCCGGCCGATACCGGCGCACGCCTGTTCGGGTTCAGGGGCGGGCTCTATCCCGGAATCGAGCGGGTGGCTCGAGGCGATCTCGATGACGGCGTGTCGGCGAAGCAGCAGGGCATGGACCGCTATGCGACGTCCAAGCTCGTCGCCATCCTGCATGTCTATGCCCTGGCACGCAGCACGCCGGCGGGCGGACCGCGCTGGTTCGCTTTCGATCCCGGCCTGATGCCGGGGACGGGCCTGGCGCGTGAACGCCCCGCGATAGAACGCTGGGCCTGGTCGACTGTCCTGCCGGTGCTGGGGCGGGCGATGCCGGGCGCCAGCACGCCGCGCCGCTCCGCTGCCACCTACGCGCGGTTGCTCACGGGACGGCTGTTTCCGCAAGAGAGCGGCGTGCATCTGGATTTCTCCGGCCGGCGGACGGCGAGTTCAGCCGATTCCAATCGCCAGGAATGGCAGGACGAGGTCGCGGGGTTCGCGCGTGCGACGGCTCAGGGTTGGCGGCTGGCCGCGGCGGAGACGGCGCCGAGATAGGCGACGATCATCCGCACGATCTCGTCCTCGAAGCCGCGGCTGGCGAGGAAGGGCTGCTCCTCCAGCACGGCGGCGCGCACGACGCCCATGAGGGATCGCGAGATCACGAACACCTGTTGTTCCGTGAGCCGACCCAGCGTCGAGTCGGAGCCACTTCCGAGCATCTCGCCCGCGCGCGCGATGAAGCTGGCGATGGGCGTCATCAGTTCGACGCTGCTGCCCTGCGCGAGGATCGCCTGCAGGACGGCCTTGCGGGCGCGCTGCCGACCACGGAAGGCGTGGATGATCGCGCGCACCACGGCGCGTGCCCGTCCCTCGATCGAAGGATCGGCGCCACCCTGAAGGGCACGCGCGACTTCGACCAGCGCCGCACCCGTCTCCTCGCGCGCCAGCGCCATCACGAGCGCATTCTTGTCGGAGAAGTACTGGTAGAGCGTGCCGATGCTGACGCCGGCCCGTTCGGCTACCGCGTTGGTGGTGAAAGCGGCCATCCCGCCCGTCTCCAGAATCTGAGCCGCCGCCTCGACGATCGAGGAAACGGTTTCGGCCGCGCGTGCCTGGCGGGGCGTTCTTCGTTTGGTTTCAACGGTTTGGCGGCGGGTGGACATGGCGGAACCGGGCGGGGGAAGGCGAGTACGAGAATATGAGCATCGCTCATATATTCGGCGCCGGCAAACAAGGAGGCTGTCGTGCAGGCACTCGCCACTCTCTACATGGTCATCCTGCCCCTGGTCATGGCGGCGGCTCTGGCCGAAGGACTCTGGCAGTCGCGCACCCGCGCCGAGGCCTATGACTGGAAATCCTGGGCCTGTTCGCTCGGCGACCTCGCCGGACGCCGCCTGCTGGCGTTCGTGCCCTATACGCTGGCCGCGCCGTGGCTTGGCTGGATGTACGAGCACCGGCTGTTCACCCAATCGCTCGATGACGTCTGGCCCGTGGTGCTGCTCTTCATCGGACTGGAGTTCTTCTATTACTGGTTCCATCGCGCCAGCCACACGGTGCGCTGGTTCTGGTCCTCGCACTCGGTCCATCACTCGCCCAACCAGTTCAATTTCGCCATGGCCTACCGGTTGGGCTGGATCGGCCGCTTCACCGGCACGTCGCTCTTCTTCACGCCGCTGGTCTTGCTGGGCTTCACGCCGCAGACGGTGCTGACGGCGCTGTTCCTCAACCTGCTCTACCAGTTCTGGATTCATGCCGACTGGATCCCGAAGCTGGGTTGGCTGGAATACGTGCTCAACACGCCGTCGGCCCATCGCGTCCATCACGCGCGGAACCCGGAGTATCTCGACGCCAACTATGGCGGCGTGCTGATCGTCTTCGACCGGCTGTTCGGCACCTATATCGCCGAGCGCGACGGCCTGCCGTGCGACTTTGGCCTGGTCTCGCCGCAGGTCTCGTCGCGCAATCCCTTCGTGCTGAACTTCGGTCCGTGGATCGGCCTAGTGAAGGATCTCGCTTCGGCGCGGTCGCTGCGCGAGGTCTGGATGTTCCTGTTCGGCCCGCCGGGTTGGCGGCCGGACGGGACGGGTCTCACGGCCGCCGAACTGCGCAAGGCGCACGCTCTGCGGACGGCAGCGGCACAAACTCAGCCGGCCATGACTTAATCTCCCTTGAGCCGCCCAATCCCGCTCGACAGATTGGCCCCGTCGACAGATTGGGCGGCGAAGGAGAAACGCCATGGCGAAGGACAAGGTCTGCGTCGTGATCGGCGCGGGCGATGCGACGGGCGGTGCGATCGCCCGCCGCTTCGCGCGAGAGGGTTACACGGCGGTCGTGACGCGCCGCAGCGCCGACAAGCTGCAGTCGTTGGTCGCGCGCATCGTCGAGGAGGGTGGCCGGGTGCATCCCTTCGGCTCCGATGCCCGCGACGAGGCCGAGGTCGAGCGGCTGTTCCGCCAGATCGAGACCGAGATCGGCGAGATCGAGGTCTTCGTCTTTAACATCGGCGGCAACGTCCGTTTCGACATCCGCGACACGACCCCGCGCGTCTATCGCAAGGTCTGGGAGATGACGGCCTTCGCCGGCTTCCTGACGGCGCGCGAGGCGGCCAAGGCGATGGTGCCGCGCGGGCGGGGCACGATGATCTTCACCGGCGCCACCGCGTCGATCCGCGGCGGCCGCGGCTTCTCCGCCTTCGCGGGCGGCAAGCATGCGGTACGGGCGCTGGCGCAGTCGATGGCGCGCGAGCTGGGGCCGCAGAACATCCACGTCGCGCACGTCATCGTCGACGGCGCCATCGACACCGAATGGATCAAGGCCAACTTCCCCGACCGCTACAATGCCGGTCCCGATGCGATCCTCAATCCCGACGACATCGCCGAGACCTACTGGCAGCTCCACCGCCAGAAGCGCAGCGCCTGGACCTTCGAGATGGATATCAGGCCGTGGAAGGAAAGCTGGTAGCAATGGAGCGCGCCACTCCAGTGGCGCATCATGAGCGCAACTGGAGTGGCGCGCTCCTATGACGTCGCCCGCAGCTTGAGCAGTGACAGCATCATGTCGATGGTCGGCGTGGCGACGCCGGCCAGCTCGCTAAGGTCGGCGATGGAATCGGCCAGCGCGTCGATCTCGAGCGGCTTGCCGGACTGAAGATCGGTCAGCATCGACATCTTGTGATCGCCGAGGCCGACGGTGAACTCGATGCGCTTCTCCATCGGCGTCGCCATGGTCGCGCCGAACTTCGCGGCGACCGCCTCGGCCTCGGTCATCATGCGGCGCGCGATCTCGACGGCGCCAGGGCTGCGGCCGATGCCGCCATTGTCGGCGAGCGTCAGGACGGCGATTGGATTCCAGGTGAGGCTGTTGATCATCTTCGTCCAGATCTCCGCGCGGATGTCGGCCTTCACCGGCGCCTTGAGGCCTGCCTCGTTCATCGCGGCACTGAGCGCGGTGACACGTGAAGAATTCGAGCCGTCGGGTTCACCCAGCGGCAGGTAGCAGACCTCGTTCTCGAGATGCGCCACGCCAGGCTCCGGCACGACGCCGCCTGCCCAGTAGGCGCAACCCAGGGCGCGCTCAGGCCCGAACATCGACCATTGCCGGCCGCCGGGATCCATGCGCTTCAGACGGCTGCCCTCGAAGGGCCCGCCGAGCTTGTGGAAGAACCAGTAGGGTGCGCCGGTGGTCGGCGGGATCAGCGCGGTATTCGGCCCCAGCAGCGGCGCGACCTTGTCGAGAAGGCCGAGGTACTGGTGCGTCTTCAGCGTGATGAACACGACGTCCTGCGACCCGAGTTGCGCGGGATCGTCGGTCGCGTTCACCCTCACGGTGAAATCCTCGTGCGGCGAGATCAGGCGCAGACCGTTCCTGCGGATGGCGTCGAGATGGGCGCCACGTGCGACCAGACTCACCTCGACGCCTTTCACGCGCGCGAGATGAGCGCCGATGATTCCGCCGATCGAGCCGGCGCCATAGAGGCAGATTTTCATGCGGCCAGCCTAGAGCCTTCACGGCCTGTGCGGAACTGGCGCCCATCACGGTCGTTGTTTCGGGAACGCCTCGAGGGAAGGAGAGACCGGCCATGACCGCTGAGACCGTCGATACCAGCAAGCTCTGGGACATGATCAAGGACATCCGCTTCGGCATGCTGACCGTGCGCGGAGCGGACGGCCGGCTCTATGCGCGACCGATGACGACGCAGAACGGCGAGGCGGACCGGGGCGGCGTCATCTGGTTCTTCATGTCGCGTTCGGGCCAGCCGATGGCCGATCTCGCCAGGTCGCCGGACGTCAACGTGTCCTATTCGGATCCCGGATCCGACGCCTACGTGTCGGTGAGCGGTTCGGCGCGCGTCGTGGACGATCCGGCGAAGAAGAAAGAACTGTGGAGCGCCGCCGCCAAGGCCTGGTTCCCGGGCGGCGTCGACGATCCCGACCTTGCGCTGGTCGCCGTGCTTGTGGCCGAAGCTGAATACTGGGACGTGAAGTCCAACAAGGCCGTGCAGATCTTCAGGATCGCCAAAGCCGCCATCACCGGCGAACAGCCGGCCGACCTGGCGGAGCATCGCCGCGTCCGCATGCGCTGACGCCGGCGGGCGCGAGGGGAAGCGACCTGGCCTCAGCGCCGGGGCGGCGTCGTCGCCGCGCCCACGCCGGCACCCACCGCTCCGCCCACAAGTGCGCCCGGCAGCAGACCTATGGGCGTCAGGGCGCCGATCAGCGCGCCGGTGCCGGCACCGATACCGCCGCCCGTCACGGCGCGCTGGCCCCAGGTTTCGCCGCAGGCGGCGAGGCTGAGCGCGAGGACGGAAGCGGCAATCACTCTCATCATTTTGTTCAACTCCAGTTGCGGCGTGGAACGTGATCCCGCAGGTTCAGTTCGGGGCTGACAAACGCCGACTACTCTCGAAAAGCTCCCATAAATGGCCGCTCTCCGGTGTGTTCTCCTCGTGACCATGATGCTGCTCGGCGGTGCGCAGGCTGCCCGTCCGCAGACCGTGGGCGGCTTCGATTACGCGCCCGAGTATGATTTCTCGGAATTCTGGGCGGCGACCGACGGTCGCTTCTTCCGCGTGATCGTCGCGGGCAATCCGTTCCCGCAGATGCCCGTCGAGGAGGCGAAGCAACGGATGCTGCCGGTCATGCAGGCCAACAAACCGCGGCCGGCACTCACCTTCACCTACCATCAGCCACCCGAGGAGGTCCGTCCCGATTATCGCCTCGTGCTGGTATTCGACCCGGCGAACGACCTGACCGCCGCGCGGGTCTGCGCGGGCCAGATATTCCTGAAGAAGCCGACGGAGCCGCGCACACCGGGCCGCGTCTACGTTTTTGGCATCTATTGCCGCAACGGTCTGGCTCTCTCGCAGACCACGGCATGGACGCAGGCCACTGGGCCCGAGGATCCCCGGCTCGGCCAGATGTTCGCCCAGCTCTTCCTCACCCTGTTCGACGACAGGCGGTGGCGACGCTCGCCTTTCAATCCGTGGTTTGCCCGCTAGCCGATCCAGCCTATGACAGAGGCTGTTTCAGGGAGATCTCTTGGCCACCGACGTTGAAATCTGGATGCTGTTCGCGCCGTTCTGGCTCCTCGGCATGTTCGCGGCACTGGGCGCGCTCTGGCATTTTGGCCATTTCATCAAGCGCGTTCAGGTCCACCAAATGACGGCGGAGCACCGTCACCATCTCGGCCGGGCGCGGGTCGCGCTGCGCGCCTGCGTGGGTCTATTGGTACTGGGGCTGGTGGTCTGCGTCCTCTGGGCGCTATGGCGGGGATAGGTCCCCGCCATCATTCGGCCACCAGCCCCACGACCTCATAGTGGCCCGGGTCCTGGGACGGACCGGCGATCAAAACCTGCTGATCGCAGGCGGTCAGGACCAGAACGAGAAGACCGAGGGACGCTAAAACCCTGCGGAACATGGCAAATTCCTCCAATTGCCAGAGGAACGCCACCTTTCGGCTTTTGGTTGCCGCGCGCTGCACGCTGTCCGGCTAGGATTGGGGAAAACCTGGGGCGGGGGCCCGTGTTCGAGAATGACCCGACATCGCATGTTGCGCCGCATCGCTTATGTGCGCCGCAATCGCTGCAGCGCCCTCGTGGCCGCCCTCTGCTTCTTCATCCTGCTCAATCCGCTGCTCGCCATTTCGGCGATCGGCGGCTCGGTGTTGGGCGTGGCTTTGTTCACGGTCCTCGTGCTGGCGGTCTGGGCGCTTCGCCTCGAGAGGCCCGTCCTGTGGGGACTGGGGGTTTTCGGATTCATAACCCTCGATGCGCTGATTGCCGATCGCATGGGCTTCGGCGGGCTGCGCCCAATCGCGCTGGGTTCGACGGCGCTCTTCGTCGGGGCCATCACCATCGCCCTTCTGCGCTATGTGCTGGATCGCCGGCCCATCACCACCGACAAGGTTTTCGGTGCAGTCGCGGCCTACATCCTGATCGCCCTGTCCTTCGCCAGCCTGTTCGGTTTCCTGCAGGTGTTTCAGCCCCACGCTTTCAACGCCGCGATCGGGCACGGACCGGGCGGCACGCTCAACTGGTCGGACCTGATGTACTTCTCCTTCACCGTGCTGACCTCGACCGGCTTCGGGGAGATCACGCCGGCAACGCCCATGGCGCGGTCGCTGATCGTGATCGAGCAGGTCCTGGGCGTCATGTACGTGGCCTTCCTGATCGCCCGGCTCGCCAACATGTACGGGTCGCCGAAGCACCTGCGCTAGCGATCCCCGTCTCGCACTGCGCGTCGTCGAAATGGCGCAGGCCGCGCTATACTGTCCCTCAAAGACAGATGAGGAATCGCCATGAGCATCCCGGCCGAAGCGACACGAGCGCCTGAGATCCGCAATACCGTCGAGCACTGGGACGCCATCGTCATCGGTGCCGGACTTTCGGGCATGTACCAGCTCCTGAAGTTGCGCCAGATGGGCTTCAAGGCACGCGTCTACGAAGCGGGCGGCGGCGTCGGTGGGACCTGGTACTGGAACCGCTACCCCGGCGCGCGCTTCGATTCGGAGAGCTGGACCTATGGCTTCTCCTTCTCGCCCGAGGTGCTGAAGGAATGGGACTGGAAGGAGCATTTCTCCGGGCAGCCCGAAAACCTGCGCTATTGCGAGTTCCTCGCCGACAAGTTCGACCTGCGCCGCGACATCACCTTCAACACCCGCGTGAAGTCCGCGCACTGGGACGAGGCCGCCAACGAATGGGAGGTCACGTCCGAGAAGGGCGGCAGGGCCCGCGCGCGCTTCCTCATCACCGCGATCGGGCCGCTCTCGTCGCCCACCATGCCGACCATTCCCGGCATCGAGGATTTCAAGGGCGAGTCCTGGCACACGGGTCTCTGGCCGCACCGTCCCGTCAGCTTCGAGGGCAAGAAGGTCGCGGTGATCGGCACTGGCGCCTCGGGGGTGCAGGCCATCACCGAGATCGCCAAGACGGTGGGCGAGCTCACCGTGTTCCAGCGCACGCCCAACTGGTGCACGCCGCTGCGCAACTCGAAGATCGAGCCCGAGACGATGGCCGACATCCGCTCGCGCTATGATCAGATTTTCGCGCAGTGCCGCGAGAACTGGGGCTGCTTCGTCCACACCGCCGATCCGCGCCATTCGACCGACGTGACGGAAGAGGAGCGGGAGGCTTTCTTCGAGAAGCTCTATGCCATGCCGGGCTTCGCCTTCTGGCAGGGCAACTTCCGCGACGTGCTGATGGACCAGGCGGCCAACGACGCGCTGACCGCGTTCGTGATCAAGAAGATCCGTGCCCGCGTGAAGGACCCGAAGATCGCCGACAAGCTGATCCCGACCAACCACGGCTACGGCACGCGCCGCGTCCCGCTCGAAAGTGGTTACTTCGAGGTCTACAACCAGCCCAACGTGAAGCTGGTGGACATCCGCGAGACGCCGATCGAGCGCATCACCGAGACGGGCTTGCGCGTTGGCGGCGTCGACTACGAGTTCGACATGATCATCTACGCGACCGGCTTCGACGCGATCACCGGCGCCTTCGACCGCATCGACTTTCAAGGCCGCAACGGTGAGAAGCTGCGCGACAAGTGGGCCGACGGGCCGCACACCTATCTCGGCCTCAACGTCGCGGGTTTCCCCAACATGCTGACCCTGGTCGGCCCGCACAATGCGGCGACCTTCTGCAACCTGCCGCGCTGCATCGAGCAGAACGTCGAGTTCGTGTCCGACTTGCTGGGTTACATGCGCGACAGGGGCCTCACGCGAATCGAGGCGACGCCGGAAGCCGAGACGGCCTGGACCGCCCATGTCTACGACACCGGCTCTCGGCTGCTGCTCACCAAGGTCGATTCATGGATGACCGGTGTGAACAAGAACGTCCCCGGCCGCCTCAAGCGCACCTTCATGGCCTATGCCGGCGGCGCGCCGAAGTACCGCCAGAAATGCGAGGAGATCGCCGCGAACGGGTATGAGGGGTTCGCGCTGCGCTGAGCTTTTACCTCCGCCGTCATCGGGGCAGGGCTATCGCATGAAGCTCAAAGGTCCCTCACTGCGTTCGCGATGACACCGTTTGTCTGATTGGCGCACCGCGCAAGTCCAACAAAATTGTCATCCCGAACGCAGTGAGGGACCTTTCTCTTTCTTCAAACACCAACCGGTCCACCGTTTCCGGGCCGTATGCGATCACCATGCCTTCGCGGGGGAGAGGAGAATGAAAGTAACGGCTCCTACCGCGCCCCACGGACCAGACGGCCCGGCCGGGCGCCGGTGAACTCGCCGTCGCGATACGTCACTTCGCCGCCAACGATCGTGGCGCGATATCCTTCGGCCTTCTGCTCCAGACGCCGTCCGCCGCCCGGCAGATTGTGCACCGGATGCGGCGCGGAGACCTTCAGCCTGTCGAGGTCGATCAGGTTGAGGTCGGCCTTGTAGCCGGGCGCCAGCCGGCCGCGGTCGCCGAGGCCCACAGCACGCGCCGGCACGTCGGTGAGCTGCTGGATCGCCCAGGGCAACGGCCAGCGCTCGCCCTTGCGGTCGCGCGTCCAGTAGGTGAGGGCGTGCGTCGTGTAGCTCGCGTCGCAGATCAGCCCGTAATGTGCGCCGCCATCGCCCAGCGCCATCACCGTGTGCTCGTGGCGCAGCATGCTGGCCATGTTGGCGTCGGAACAGTCGGTGTAGTTGGCGCCGGGATGGAAGAGGATGGTGCGTCCGTCGCCGCTCACCAGCAGGTCGTAGGCGAGTTCGAGCGGCGTGATGCCGAGGGCGGCGGCGCGGGCATCGAGCCGCTGCTCGGCCGGCGGCGTGTAGTTCGGCGGGTCGCCCAGGACGAACATGTTGGCAACGCTGCGCATGAAGGCCAGCATCTGCGGATTGCGGTAGGTCGGTTGCTCGACCAGCAGTTTGGCCTTCATCGCCGGATCGCGCAGCCTCGCGAGCTTGGCTTCGAGCGGCAGGCCCTCGACCTCCCGGTAGCTCGGACAGGTCGAGAAGGGATGGAACGAAAGCTCCAGACCGTAGAGCACGGCAACGGGACGCGCCGCGACCTGGCCGCGGATCGGCAGGCCATCGCGATGCGCGCGCTCGATCTCGCGCAGCAGCGTCTGCCATCTCCCGGGATAGAGCGAGAGGTCGAGCAACGTGAAGGAAAGCGGCCGGCCCGAGAGTTCGACGAGACGGCGCAGCATCGAGAACTCGGTGGCGCCCTCCGCGGTCGTGTCGGCGAAATCGTCGAGAAGCTGGATCACGCCCTTGCCGGCGCGGCGCATGCCTCGGGCGATCGCCGCCAGCTCCTCCTCGCCCGCGGTGATGGTCGGCGTCAGCGCACCGTCGGGCGTGCGATGGAACAGCGAGCGCGAGGTCGAGAAGCCGAGCGCGCCGGCGTTCAGCCCTTCCTCGACGAGCTTGGACATCTCGACCATGTCCGACGCGTTGGCGGGCTCGCGGTCGACGCCGCGCCTGCCCATCACGAAGACCCGCAACGGTGCGTGCGGCACCTGAGTCGCGAAGTCGATGTCGCACTGCCGCTTCGACAGCGCGTCGAGATAGTCGGGAAAGCTCTGCCAGTTCCACGGCACGCCCTCGCGCATGACCAGCTCGGGAATGTCCTCGACGCCTTCCATGACGTTCATCAGCGTGTCGCGGTCCTGAGGCCGGCAGGGCGCGAAGCCGACGCCGCAATTCCCCATCAGCACCGTCGTCACGCCATGTCCCGAGGAGGGCGAGAAGCGATCGTCCCAGGTGACCTGGCCGTCATAGTGGGTGTGCACGTCGACGAAACCCGGCGTCACGGCCAGGCCCCTCGCGTCGATCTCCTCGCGGCCCGAACCGACAAGGCGGCCGACCGCGACGATGCGGCCATCCTGGATGGCGACGTCGGTGTCGCGCGGTTCGCTGCCCGTGCCGTCGATCACGGTGCCGTTGCGCACGATCAGATCGTATGAGGCGGCCATGATGTCCTCCCGCAGGATTGCCCGGTTCACTTTTGCCCCAGCATCGGAGCGGTGCGGGGCGGGCGCAAGGCTCGTCCACTCACGAGACCGCTGTCTTTCACCGCCGCAGGCATGATGTTTCTGCAGGGATGAACAAAGCCCGTCTCGACGATGCCGCACGGTGCGGTGTCAGGAAAACGTGACTTTGAACCTTCGCCTCCCCGGGGTGTTATGCAGTGAAGGATCATCCATTGCCTGCTCCGGTTGCCCTTCTTTCCGTTGCGCATGCCCTGCCGCCTCACCGGCTCCTGCAGACAGAGGCCGCCGAAGCCGCGCGCGGACTCTTCGCGCACCGCTATGCCGCCTTCGACCGGATGGCGCCGGTCTTCACCACTTCTGGCATCGACGCGCGTCATACGGTCATGCCGCTCGACTGGTATCTGTCGGCGCTGGGCTGGCCGGAGCGCAACGCGGCCTATCTGGAAGGCGCCCATGCCTTGTTCATCGAGGCCGCAACACGCGCGCTTGCGGCGGCGAGGTGCGCTGCGTCCGACGTCGACACGATCGTCACGATCTCGTCGACCGGCATTGCGACGCCCAGCCTCGAAGCGCGGGCCGCAGGGCGCATGGGGTTCCGCGCGGATGTCGAGCGCGTGCCGGTGTTCGGCCTGGGCTGCGCGGGCGGCGTTTCGGGCCTCGCGCTGGCCAGCCGCCTGGCATCGGCAAGGCCCGGTTCGACCGTGCTGCTGGTGGCGATCGAGATCTGCACCGTGGCGTTCCGCGTGGATCAGCTGACACCGGCCAACATGGTTGCGACCGCCCTGTTCGGCGATGGCGCCGCGGCGTGCGTGGTGCGCGCTGGCGCGGGCGACACGGGCCTGGGGCGCATCGAAGGGGCGGGCGAGCATCTGTGGTCCGACACGCTCGACATCATGGGCTGGAAGGTCGATCCCACTGGCCTCGGCGTCGTTTTCGACCGGTCGATCCCGCCGTTCGCCGAACGGCAGGTCGGCCCGGCGGTCGACGGGATCCTGTCGCGCCTTGGCGTGGCACGCGACTCGGTCGATCGCTTCGCATGCCACCCGGGCGGCGCCAAGGTGATCACGGCGCTGGAGACGACGTTGGGACTCGGGCCGGGCATGCTCGATCACGAGCGCGACGTCCTGCGCCAGTATGGAAACATGTCGGCGCCGACCGTGCTGTTCGTGCTCGAACGGCTCGTGGCTGCCGGTCTTCCTCCGCGGACGGTGTTGACGGCGCTGGGACCGGGCTTCACCTGCAGCTGCCTGTCGCTGGTTCGCGCGGCGTGAGCGCGCGCGAATGAGCTGGGCCCCCGTCATCCTGGCCTTCGTCACAGCGCAGCGCCTCGGCGAGCTCGTGCTTGCGCGCCGCAACACGAAGCGGCTCCTGGCGCGCGGCGGACGAGAGGTCGGCGCGGCGCACTATCCACTGATCGTGGTGCTGCATGCGGCGTGGCTGCTCGGCCTCTGGTACTTCTCCGTGCATCGAGCCCCCGCCGGCCAGGATGTGAACGTCGTATGGCTCGGCGTCTTCGTCCTCCTGCAGCTGGCGCGGATCTGGGTGATCGCCTCGCTCGGCGGGCGCTGGACGACGCGGATCATCGTCCTGCCGGGCGAACCCCTGGTGAGGCGCGGACCCTACCGTTTCGTGTCCCATCCGAACTACTGGGTGGTGGCGGGCGAAATCCTCGTCCTGCCTCTGGCCTTCGGCCTCACGACGTTCGGCCTCGTCTTCTCGGCGCTGAACGCGGCGATTATGTGGATACGCATCCGCCGCGAGGCCGCGGCGCTCGCGACTCAATAGGAGGCCAGTACCTCGATCTTGTTGTTGGCCACGATCAGGCGCTTGGCCAGCAGGCGGGCGAGATTGGCCATGATCCTCTCGCCGGCGCGTGGATGATCTGCGCGGAAGCGGGCGAACGCGTCGAGGGACAATTCGAGGCAGACGACCTTCGTGTCTGCCCATACATCGGCGGATCGCGTGGTCTCGAGCAAGGCCATCTCGCCGACCGCCATGCCCGCGGACAGGGTGGCGAGGCGCACACCGCTCTGCAGCCTGACGCTGACGACGCCGCTGGCGACGAACATCAGCGACGCCGCCGGCTCGCCGGCCGAGATCAGCCGTTCGCCCGTCCGGTAGTCCCGCTGGATCATCAACCCCGTGAGCGAGGCCAACTCGTCCTTGTCCAGTCCCGTGAGCAGTTCCTGCTCGGGAAGGTCGGCCGATCTTCCGAGTTCGATCTCCCCGGACTCGCGCTGGATGATCTGGTCCTCGGCCCATTCGATGGCTTCGTCGAGGAGCCCGATGCTGCGCACGACGGGCCGGTCGGTCAGCCATTCCGACAGGGACTGCTCGATGGGCGTTCCCTTGGGAATGCCACTGAACACGACCTCGACCAGCCCCTGCGCAAGATCGTCGAGCACGTCGTCCAGCAGCCGCAGCGACGCTTCGCTGACGGACGGCACGCGGCGGAAGTCGAGGATCAGATAGCGCAGGCCAGACCGCAGGTTGCGGATGCGGCGCGAGACATACTCGATGTTGCCGAAGCTCAGTGCCCCCGTCAGTTCGAGAATGGCGCCGTCGGCATGATGCGCTTCCAGGATGGCCTGCTCGCGGGGCGGCCGGCTGCGGCGCGACGAGACGCTGCCGACATCGTAGCTCGCGGCGATACAGGTCCGCACGTCGCCGACCCGGTTGAGCATGTGGAGCCCGAAATGCGTCGACAGCGCCTCGCAGGTCCGCAGGCCCCGGACGCTGTTTCCCTGGTCGTCGATCAGCGGCGAGTAGGTGCCGAGGCCGAGCTGCGAGGGGAGAGAGGCCACGATACCGCCCCCCACGCCGCTCTTGGCCGGAATGCCGACGCGATAGACCCAGCGGCCGGCCGAGTCGTACATGCCCGAGCTGGTCATGACCGAGAGCGTCCGGGCCACGGCGTAGGAGGAAACGACCTGCTCTCCGGTCAGCGGGTTGCGGCCCTTGTGCGCCAGCGTCGCCGCCATGACGGACAGGTCCCGCGCCGAGACGCGCAGCGCGCACTGGCGGAAGTAGAGGTCGAGAACCTTGTCGACATCGCCCTGAAGGACGCCGTGGTTGCGCAGAAGATAGGCGATGGCCCTGTTGCGGTCGCCGGTCTCTCGCTCGGACCGGAAGGTGGGCTCGTCGACCTCCAATCGCCGTCCGGCGAAGCGGCTCAGCGCCTGCAGCAGCCAGTCGAAGGCGCCGTCCTGCTCGCGCTCGCAGATGAGGGCGGTACAGGCGATCGCGCCGGCGTTGACCATTGGATTGAAGGGCCGGTTGTCGGTGCCCAGGCGGATGGAGTTGAAGGCATCGCCGCTCGGTTCGACGCCCACGATGGCCTCGACCCGCTCGGCGCCGACCGTTTCGAGCGCGAGCGCGAACACGAACGCCTTGGAGATCGACTGGATCGTGAACTCGACGGTGCTGTCGCCTATTTCATAGACGAAGCCGTCGACGGTGGTGACGGCAATGCCGAAGTGCGACGGGTTGGCGAGCGCAAGCTCGGGAATGTATGAGGCGACTTCGCCGCTCTGGTCGCGGGAAAACTCCGCGTGGCAGCGCGCCAGGAAGCGGGCGAGCGGGAGCTCGGCGACTGAAACGTGCGATTCGTCCATTTGCTAGGCCTCGATGATCTCGCGTATGCGCGTCGCCAGCGCGTCCATGGTGAAGGGCTTGGTGATCACGGTCATGCCGGCATCGAGCGCCCCGAAGACCAGCGCGGCGTTCTCGGCATAGCCCGTCATGAAGAGGACCCTGAGATCCGGCCGCAGCGCGCGGGCCGCGTCCGCCACCTGGCGGCCGTTCAGCCCGGGCAGCCCGACATCGGTGATCAACAGGTCGATCCGCTGCGCCGACTGCACGATCTCGATGCCTCCCGGCCCGTCGACCGCCTCGATGGCGCGGTAGCCCAGATCGCCCAGCACCTCGACGACGAGGCCGCGCACCACCGGCTCGTCCTCGATCACCAGCACGGTTTCCCCGGTCTCGATCGCTGAGGCCTCCTGCGTCCTTGCGGAGGTCTCTTCGGCATCGGCGTCGCCCTCGAAGCGCGGCAGGCAGAGATGCACCGTCGTGCCGCGCCCCAGCGTGCTTTCGATCCAGGCATGGCCGCCGGACTGGCGCGCGAAGCCGTAGATCATGGAAAGGCCGAGGCCGGTGCCCTGGCCCATCGGCTTGGTCGTGAAGAAGGGCTCGAAGGCGCGGGCGATCGTCTCGGTGTCCATGCCGGTGCCGGTATCGGTCACGGAAATATCGACATGGTCGCCGGAGGGGCGGTCCGCGTGCGCCGTGGCTTCCGCCTCGCCGGTATGCCGGTTTCGGGTCTCGATGACGAGCTGGCCGCCTGCCGGCATGGCGTCGCGCGCATTGATCGCGAGATTGAGGATGGCCGCTTCGAGTTGGTTGGCATCGCAGCGCGTGAGCCACAGCCCGTCGGCCAGCCTGAGGTTGAGATCGATGCGTTCGCCGAGCGTCCGCCGCAGTAGCTCCTCCATCGAGCCGACCAGCGGGTTGATCTGCACGGGACGCGGATCGAGCGGCTGGCGGCGCGAGAAGGCCAGCAGCCGGTGGGTGAGGGCGGCGGCACGGTTCGCCGAGGCGATGGCGCCGGTGATGAAGCGGTCGAGATCGCCCAGGCGCCCTTGGCCGACGCGCCGCTGCACGAGGTCGAGACTGCCGGTGATGCCCTGCAGCAGGTTGTTGAAGTCGTGCGCGATGCCGCCGGTCAGCTGGCCGATCGCCTCCATCTTCTGCGACTGCCGCAGCGCTTCCTCGGTCGCGCGCAGCTCGGCGGTGCGTGCCTCGACCCGCGCCTCCAGCGTGGCGTTCAGCGCGCGCAGCGCCGCCTCCGCCTCCCCGCGCTCGATAACCTGCCGGGTACGCTCGGCGACTTCCTCCATGAAGGCGATCTCGTCGGGTTGCCAGTGCCGCACGGGGCGGTCGTTCAGGTAGACGATGGTGCGCAGCCGGCCGGCGCGCACGAAGGGCACGACCAGGATGGCCCGCGTGTCGACGGCGCGGGCCGTTGCGCGCGTCTCCTCCTCGTCGCTCAGCGGATCGGTCTGGAGGTCGTCGACCACGACGGTTTCACCGGCACTGAGCCTGTTAACGATCTTGACGCCGAAGGCGTGCGCGGGCACCCGCCCAAGCAATGGCTGGGCCAGGCCATCCGTCCAGCAAACCGAGTAATCGAACACATCCTCGACCGGATCGAGATGGCCGTAGCCCACCCGGCTGACGCCGAAGAACCGGCCCATCAGGGCGCAAGCCTCATTCAACGCGGTATCGGTGCTGCCCCGCATCGCGTCGCTGAGTTCCAGCATGAAGGCGTGGCGGGCCTCCGCGAGTTTGCGGGCGCTGATGTCGATCGCCGTTCCGACCGCGCGATAGCACCTGCCGTCGATATCGAACAAGCCCTTGCCCTTGGCCGCGACCCAGCGGATCACACCGTCGTCATGGCCGATCGTGCGGTATTGCACGTCGTAGGTCGCGCGCACGTCCGGATCGAGCGCCGAGGCGAAGGCGCGAGTCGTCGCCTCGCGGTCGGCGGGATGCAGGCCGGCATAGAAATCGTCGAGCGTGCACACCGCGTCTGGTGCAAAGCCGAACATCGCCTTGGTGCGAGGCGACCAGGTGAGTGTGTTCGACTCGATGTCGAGATCCCACGTTCCGATCTCCGCGGCCTCGGTCGTGAGACGGAGCGATTCCTCGTTCAGCAGGGACTTCGATTCGGCGTTCCTGTGGGAGGTGATGTCATGGCCGCCCACGAAGATGCCGAACACCTTGTCGCTTTCGTCGAGCATCGGCTCATAGACGAAATCGACGTAGCGGGTCTTTTCATCGGTCTCGAGCCGCACCGGGCTTGCCCGGGCGATGTGGCGTTCGCCCGTGGTGTAAACATGATCGAGAAGCTCGTAGTATCCCTGCCCCTCCAGTTCCGGCAGGACCTCACGCACGGTGCGGCCGATATAGCGGCGCTTGCCGGCCAATGCCTCGTAGGCGTCGTTCACGTATTCATAGACATGATCGGGCCCCGCGAGTACGGCGATGAAGCCCGGCGCTTTCTGGAACATGCGGCGCTGGCTTTCGATCTCCTGCATCAGCCGCTGCTCGCTCAGCACCTTCTGCGTGGTCTCGCTGCACACGACCAGGACCCCGCCCACGCCGTGGGGCGCGTCGGCGTCGTCGATCGGGCTGTAGCTGTAGGTCCAGTAGACGTCCTCGCGGCGGCCGTTGCGCGTGATGGGCACCAGGTGGTTCTCGTTCCACGTGGCGCCGTGCCCCGCCATGACCTGGTCGATCTGCGGCCCGATGATGGGCCATATCTCGTCCCAGACCTCACGTCCTGGCTGGCCCAGCGAGGAGGGGTGCCGCTCCGGGCCGATCGATTGACGGTAGGCGTCGTTGTAGAAGCAGAGGAGATCGGGACCCCACCAGATGTACATCGGGTGGGCACAGTTGAGGATCAGACGCACGGCTGTGCGCAGGGACTGCGGCCACACGGCAGGATCGCCCAGTGGCGTTAGCTTCCAGTCGCAAGCCCGCATGAGCGCGCCCATCTCGCCGCCACCGGCAAGGAAGGTCGTGTCACACTCGGGCGAAGTCATCGCCGAACAGTATCGGATCGCGAGAGTGCCGCAAGCGGGGCGGCGTCACGGCGACGTTCAGATCACCTTCTGGGTGCGGGCGAAGGCCATGTAGAGGTCGTGGGCCCGGGCAGCGATCGGGCCGGGCTGCAGGTCGCGGCTCTCGTAGCGGCTGACCGGCTGCACCTTGCCGGCATTGCCGGTGGTGAAGATCTCGTCGGCGTCGTCGAGCTCCGAGGGGGTGATGGTGCGCTCCTCGACAGTGATTCCGGCCGAGCGCAGCAGCTTCACCGTGCGCAGACGCGTGATGCCGGCCAGGAAGCTGCCGTTGGGCACCGGCGTCGCGACCACGCCGTTGCGGGCAAGGAAGATGTTGGAGCTGCAGGTCTCCGCCACATTGCCCAGCGGGTCGAGCACCACCCCGTTGTTGAAGCCGCGCTTCAGCATCTCCGCGACGCCGCGCGAGGAGTTGGGATAGAGGCAGCTCGCCTTGGCGTCGGTCGGCGCCGTCTCGGGCGCGGGCCGGCGGATCGAGCGGCAGAGGCCGAGAGTCAGCGGCGTGCCCGCGCGCATCGGCGAGATATAGGTGCAGAGCAGGAATTGCGCGGAATCCGGGTCGACCGAGATCGGGCCGGCGCCGCCCTTGCCGGCCCAGAACATCGGCCGGACGTAGAGTTCGGCCTTGGGACCGAAGCGGCGCACGCTCTCGTGCATCAGCTTCAGGATCTCCTGCGGCGTCTGGGTCGGGTTCAGGCCGATGGCACGGGCCGAGCGCACGACGCGTTCCGCATGGAGGTCGAGGTCGGGACCGCAGCCCTCGAAGGCGCGCCCGCCGTCGAATACCATGGAGCCCAGCCAGAAGGCATGGTCGCGCGGGCCCAGGATCGCCGGGTTGCCTTCGTGCCAGGTGCCGTTCCAGTAGGTGAGCGTGTCCATTCTTTCCTCGTCCGTCCTCGAAGCGGGCGGACATAGCAGACGATGAGCGGCACGGCCAACCTGGCCCCGATGCTGCTGGCCCTGGGTGCGGCATTCTGTTTCGCCCTGGCGCTGATCCTGACGCAGTTCGGGCTGCGCACGATGCCGTCCTGGCGCTCGCCGCTCTATTCCATAGGGGGTGCCCTGGTCGTGGCCTGGATGGCCGCGATCGCGTTCGTGGACTGGCGCAGCTTCAATCTGGATGCGGCGCTGATCTTTGCAGGCGTCGGCTGCATATTTCCCGTGGTGGTGTCGATCCTTTCTGTGCGCTCGAACGAGCGGCTGGGACCTGCGGTGGCGGGCGCGGTCGGCAACGTGACGCCGATCTTCGCCGTGCTTGGAGCGGTCCTGTTCCTAGGCGAACATCTCGGCCTGTTGCAACTGGCCGGCTTGGCAATGGTGGTGGGCGGTGTGGCATTGCTGGCGTTGCGCGGTGGCACAGGTGGAAGGCACTGGTCGGTGTGGGTGCTGGGACTGCCGCTCGCCGCCGCCCTGGTGCGCGGCGCGATCCAGCCGGCGATCAAGACGGGACTCGCGCTGTGGCCGGAGCCACTGGCGGCCGCCGCGATCGGCTACGCGCTTTCGACCGTCGTGATCCTGTCGCTGGTCGGACGCCGCGCGATGAAAGAGGGGCCGGCGATCCGCAGCGGCGTATTGTGGTTCCTGGGCGTCGGCTTCGCCAACGGCAGCGCGACCTTTCTTCTCTATGCGGCGCTCGGGCTGGGCTCGATCACCATGGTGGCGCCACTGGTCGCGCTGTTCCCGTTGATGGGCGTGGTGATGAGCTGGATGTTCCTGCGCGGCGAACGGCTTCATGCGCTTGGCCTGCTCGGCATCATCGTGAGCGTCGCCGGCGTGATTCTTTTGCTTCTGGGCGGAACCTGAAGAGGTGGCCGAAAAGCGGCGGAATGGGCGCGGTAATTCCATAGGTGAGACGGCCACGTTTACCGCCTCCAATGCGTATCTCTGTATGACGCGGCGTTGCTGCCGCGCAGAACGGAGGCAGACTATGTTGAAGCATATCGCTCTCACGACCCTTGCCGCCGCCGCCACTTTCACTGCGGCGGTGGTTGGACCCGCGGCCGTCACACCGGCAGCCGCCCAGTCGTTCGGCGTCTATATCGGCACGCCGCCGCAGCCGCGCTATTACGCGCCGCCTGTGCAGCGCGTCTGGGCGCCGGGCTACTGGACGTGGCACCACGGTCGACAGGTCTGGGTCGATGGCCGCTGGGTTAACCGCGCAGTGGCGCCGGCGCCGGGCTGGAGTCCGGGTTGGAACTCCGGCTGGAATCCGGGCTGGGGCTGGGGTCATGACTGACCTCCCGGTCGCCTGGTCAGGATCAGAGAACGAACGGGGCGCTTCGGCGCCCCGTTTTCTTTGCTATCCTGCGCGGCAACTTCGCGAGGAAGAAACGCCGTGCCGCTCCGCTCCAATCGCTTTGGCCTGTCCGTCGCGCTCGCAACGCCTTTCACGGACGACCGTGCCATCGACTTGCCGCGCCTCGTGGCGCATGGCCGCCAGTCGCTGGCGGACGGCTGCAATTCCCTGACGGTCTTCGGCACGACGGGCGAGGGCGCGTCGCTCGGTCTCAACGAACGCAATCGCGCGCTGGGTGCGCTGGCCGGCGCCGGCGTCGATCCGGCGACGCAGCTCGTCGTCGGCATCGCCGCCGCTTCGGTCGAGGAGGCGATCGCGCAGGGACGAGCCGGCTTGATGCTGGGCTGCTCGGGTTTTCTCCTTGCGCCGCCGTTCTATTTCAAGGCGCCGGGCGACGAGGGCCTGTTCGACTGGTTCGCCGCCGTGTTGCGCGGACTGGGGCCAAAGGCGAACAATGTCATCCTCTATCACATCCCGCAGGTCACCTCGGTCGGCCTGTCGATCGATCTCGTCGATCGCCTCAAGAAGGCTTTCCCCGAGCAGGTGAAGGGCGTGAAGGATTCTTCCGGCGACTGGGACAATGCCCAGGCATTGCTGAAGCATCACGGCGAACTGCACATCCTGATCGGCGACGAGCGTCTGCTCGCCAGGGCGATGAACCTCGGCGCCTCGGGCGCCATCACCGGCCTCGCCAACATCGCGCCCGACCTGATGCTGCCGTTGATCGACGGCGTCGAGGAGCCGCGCGTGAATGCGATGGTCGAGGCGGTGCTGCCCTTCGCTGTCACCGCGGCTGTGAAGGCCCTGGTCGGCCATCGTCGCAAGGATCCGGTCGCCTGGTCGCGCATGCGGGCGCCGTTGCGGTCGCTGGATCAGGCCGAGTGCGTGAAGTTGTTCGCGGCGATCGATGCGATCCGCGCGCAACGCGCGGCGTAGCCGGCGGCCTGACCGCGTATTAAGGTCTGCCGAGGCATGCCGCCCGGGAGACTATTGCCTCCCGGCCGACGACCCAGGAGGAAACAAAAATGACGGCCCCGCTCACCATCCGCCTGCATCCCGCCGATAATGTCGTCGTGGCGCGCATGGACATACTGCCCGGCACCAAGGTCGAGGGTGAGGTCGCGGCGGCGACGCGCGTGCCGCCCGGCCACAAGATTCTCACCAGGGCGGTTAAGAGTGGCGAGCCACTGCGCAAGTACAACCAGATCATCGGCTTCGCGACCGAGGACATGGCGCCTGGCACGCACATCCATACGCACAACTGCGTCATGGGCGACTTCGAGCGCGACTACGCCTTCTGCGCTGACGCCCATCCGACGGACTTCATCACGCCACCCGCCACCTTCCAGGGCTATCGCCGGGCCGATGGCCGCGCTGCTACGCGCAACTATCTCGGCATCGTGACGACGGTGAACTGCTCGGCCGCCACCAGCCGCATGATCGCCTCCCGGCTCGAGCCGCTGCTGAAGGACTTCCCGAACATCGACGGTATCGTGCCTCTGACCCACGGCGGCGGCTGCGGCATGGCCGCGTCCGGCCTCGAGATGGACGTGCTGCGCCGCACGCTTGCGGGCTACACGAAGCATCCCAACATGGCGGCGGTCGTGGTGCTCGGCCTGGGTTGCGAGACCAACCAGATCTCTGGCCTGATGAATGCCGAAGGACTCAAGCAAGGGCCGAAGCTCATCCCGATGGCCATCCAGGACGAGGGCGGTGTTGCCAAGACCGTGCTGCGCGCCGTCGACTTCCTGAAGGAGATCCTGCCCGAGGCGAACGACGTGAAGCGCGAGCCCATTCCGGCGAGCGAACTGATCCTCGCCCTGCAGTGCGGCGGCTCGGACGGCTATTCGGGCATCTCGGCCAATCCCGCGCTGGGTGCGGCGGTCGATCTGCTGGTGCGCAATGGCGGC
Organism: uncultured Rhodospirillaceae bacterium; assembly: GCA_945952105.1. Classification (GTDB taxonomy): domain Bacteria; phylum Pseudomonadota; class Alphaproteobacteria; order Reyranellales; family Reyranellaceae; genus Reyranella. The sequence continues at coordinate 41,256 of CAMFGZ010000022.1, forward strand.
ACCGCGGTGCTCTCGGAGACTCCGGAAATCTACGGCGCGGAACATCTGCTGACTCGTCGTGCAGTAACCAAGGACGTCGGCGAGAAGATCGTCGAGCGCATCCGCTGGTGGGAGGACCACTGTGCCCGCACCGGCGGTGAAATGAACAATAATCCTTCGCCCGGCAACAAGGCTGGCGGTCTCACCACGATCCTCGAGAAATCCCTGGGTGCAGTTGCGAAGGGCGGGACGACGAATCTCGTCGATGTTTACAAGTACGCCGAGCCGATCACCGCCAAGGGCTTCGTCTACATGGATTCGCCGGGCTACGATCCGGTGTCGGCGACGGGACAGGTCGCCGGCGGTGCCAATGTCCTGTGCTTCACGACGGGGCGCGGCAGTGTCTTTGGCTGCAAGCCCACGCCGTCACTCAAGCTTGCGACGAATACCTCTCTCTATCGACGCATGACTGACGACATGGACATCAATTGCGGAACGATCGTCGACGGTGAGGAGACGATCCAGGAGAACGGTCGGCGCATCTTCGACCTTATTCTTGCCACGGCCTCGGGTCAGAAAACCAAATCCGAGCTTTTGGGAATCGGGGACGACGAGTTCGAGCCGTGGAAGATTGGCGCAACAATGTGAAGGGACGCTCGCAGCCATTTTGACGTGGCGGCGTTACGTCCCTCATATGCGATCCTACGACTCACGAACTTGGCCATGCTTTGGCAGCCCAGCCCACAGCGGCCACGGACTTTTCCCCGAGCTTCCACCCAAATTCCCGGTTGTCGAAGGCGGTAGCAGCGAGCGCTCCGCCAGCGCGCATTTGCTTGCTCGTTCAATTGCCTAGGAGAGAGAAATGGCTACAGGCACGGTCAAGTGGTTCAATGCCACTAAGGGATTTGGGTTCATCCAGCCGAGCGACGGCGGCAAGGACGTGTTCGTCCATATCAGCGCGGTGGAGCGCTCGGGCCTGAACGGGCTTAACGAAGGCCAGAAGATCGGGTACGAGATCGCCACCGAGCGTGGCCGGTCGGCCGCGGTCAATCTCAAGGCCGCCGACTAGACATATGAGGATCGTCCCCCTCGTCGAACGCCCCGATCTTGCCGAGCAGGTTTCGGTCTGGGGCTTCGGCGAGTGGGGGCATCTCAATCCCGGCCAGACGCTCGATCTGCGCCGGGCCGAGATTCAGGCGTCGATGAACGTCGATCGTGTTCCGATCGTCTTCGTCGCTGTCGATGACGGCAAGGGAGACGGGGAAGGGATCGTCGGCACCGCCTCGCTCGTTTTCGATGATCTCGAAGGCGATCCACGCAATCCGTGGCTCGCGAGCGTCTTCGTTCCCGCAGAGCACCGCAGGAAGGGCATCGCTTCGGCACTGGTCCGCAGCGTCGAGGATGCCGCGCGGCGCATAGGCTACGACCGCCTCTACCTCTTCACGAGCACCGCGCCCACGCTCTACGCGGGACTGGGCTGGAGGGCGCTTGAGCAGCGCGACTATCGCGGCGAAATTATCCAGGTCATGGACAAATCGCTGTGAGGGAGTCCGCATGCCATCCGACCTGCACTATCTGTCGCTCGACGAGGTTGCGCGGCGCCTGAAGGCGCGCAAACTGACGTCCGTCGAACTGACCGGGTCGATGCTGGATCGCATCGGCCAGATCGATTCCAGGCTCAAGAGCTACGCGACCGTGACCGCCGAGCGGGCGCTGGCCGATGCCGGGCGCCTCGACGCCGAGACGGCGGCCGGCATGTCGCGCGGGCCGCTGCATGGCGTGCCGATCGCGGTGAAGGACCTCTGCAACACCGAAGGCGTTCCGACCGCGGCCGGCATGGCGATCCATCGTGCCAACGTGCCGTCGTCCGACGCGACCGTCGTCGCACGGCTGAAGGCAGCCGGCGCGGTGATCCTCGGCAAGCTGCAGATGACCGAAGGCGCCTATGGAGCGCATCATCCGACCATTCCGGCGCCGCTCAATCCCTGGAACGCCGCCTACTGGACGGGCTCCTCGTCATCGGGCTCGGGCGCGGCCACGGCGGCGGGTCTATGCTTCGCCTCGCTGGGCTCCGACACCGGCGGCTCGATCCGTTTCCCCTCGACCATGAACGGCCTGTCGGGCCTCAAGCCCACCTGGGGCCGCGTCAGTCGTGCCGGAGTCTTTCCGCTCGCCGAGTCGCTCGACCATATCGGCCCGATGACACGAAGCGCGCTCGACGCGGCGATCGTGCTGGGTGTGATCGCGGGCGCGGACAGCGAGGATCCCACCGCGACCAGCCTGCCGGTGCCCGACTATGCGGGGGGGCATCGATGCGGGCGTTCGCGGCAAGCGCATCGGTCTCGCGACCAACATGCACGACGTCGACGCCGATGCGCAGCGCGCGCTCGACGATGCGGCCGCTGCATTCGGGAAGGCGGGCGCCATCCTCGGCGACGTGAAGCTGCCCGGCAATTTCGACCAGGGTTCACGCGACTGGGTGCCACTTTGCGGTATCGAGGCCGCGGTGGCGCATGAGGCCACATATCCGTCGCGCGCGGGCGAGTACGGTCCCGTCCTGTCCGGACTGCTCGACCAGGGTCTTCGCCTCTCGGCAACCGATCTCGCGAAGATGCAGCTGCGCCGTGCCGCGCTGACCGGCGAACTCAACAAACTGCTGGCGTCGGTCGATCTTCTTCTGATGCCCGTGATGGGCAGGGCCGTGTGGTCGACCGACGCCCTGCTGTCGGCGGGCCGCGATCCCGAGGCGGTCGCGGCGCGCCTGCGCTACACGGCGCCGTTCGATCTCAGCGGCCATCCGACCTTGACCCTGCCCGGTGGAATGACGGCAGATGGCGTGCCCGTGGGCTTCCAGATCGTCGCAAAAGCCTTCGACGAGGGGCCCATTCTCGCGGCGGGACATGCTTACCAGCAGCAGACCGACTGGCATCTGAAACACCCGCCGCTCTAGAATCCGCCTCTGTCCGGCGACGGGGAGAGCGTGGACGCTGAATCGTCAGTCATTTATAGTGCAGGGACCGCCCTCCAGGACGTTCCCTGCCGCGCAAATGCCAAGCCTCTTCGCGAAAAACATGCGGCTGCGTCCGAGCATCCTCACGATGTTCGTCCTGCTGACGGTGCCTGTCTTCTTCGCGATCGTCGCCGTCAATTTCGTGTCGAACGAGAAGATCGCCCGCGACAATGCCGACGAGCTGGTGGGCCGGTTCAGCGTCGACGCGATCGAGAACATCCAGTACCTGTTCGATCCGATCAAATCGCTGGTCCGCAGCGCAGCCTCGGTCGGCAGCGAGCAGCCCGACTTCTATGAGAGCAACCGCTCGCTGAAGTTTCTTTTCAGCATCCTGCAGCACAGTGACCGCATCATCAGTGTCTATGTCGGCCTGACGGACGGCGTGTTCCGTCAGGCTCGCCAGATCGATCCTGCCGTGGAGATCCAGGGCAAGCTGCCGCCTGTCGGCACGGCTTACGCCGATCGCTGGATCACGCCTCAACGCGGTTCGTCGCCGATCGACCACTACCTGTTCCTCGACAAGGATCAGAAGGAGCTCGGCAGCTCCGAGCAGACCACCTCCTATGATCCTCGCTCGCGGCTCTGGTACCGTACCGCGCAACAGACCGGCGAGCTGTCGGTGAGCGATGTCGACGTCTTCGCGACCCTGGGTCTGGTGGGCTTCACCGTGGGCGCGCCATTCTACGTCGACGGTGTGCTGCGCGGCGTCGCCGCGGCCGACATCACGCTCGACGGACTTTCCACGTATCTCGCCGAACGCAAGATCAGCGCGGGCACCCTGTCCTACATCCTGGATCACCAGGGACGGGTCATCGCCAACTCAGAGCGGCAGAAGACCTACGCCGCCCAGGGCGGCAAAGTGGAGCTGCAGCACATCACCTCGGTCGGCAACGAGCTGCCGGCCATCGCCTTCAGCAACCGGCCGCGCGACAACGACAAGATGTACTCTTTCAAGCACGCCGGTCAGGACTATGTCGCGAGCCTGACGACGCTGCCGGCGGCCTTCGGCAAGAAATGGCAGCTCTTCGTCATCACGCCGCTGTCGGATTTCACCAGCGCCTTCGACGAGCAGAACAAGCGGCTGGCCCTGTTCGGCGTGATCGCCATCCTGCTGCAGATCTGCATCATCTACTTCCTGTCGAGCGTCATCTCCTCGCCGCTGGAGAAGCTGGCGCTCAAGGTGACCAGGATCCAGGACCTCGGCGGCGAAAATCTTCCGCCGCTGCAATCGCCGATCCGCGAGGTCGCCGTCCTGTCCAAGGCGATCGAAACGCTCGACGCGGCGGTGAAGTCCTTTGCTGCCTTCGTGCCCGTGGGGCTGGTGCGCGAGCTTCTCGATTCCGACCAGAAGCTGGAGCTCGGCGGCCACAGCCGCTTCCTCACGATCTTCTTCTCCGATCTCGAGGCTTTCTCGACCCTGTCGGAGGAAGTGCCGTCGCAGGAATTGCTGCTGCGCGTCTCGGCCTATCTCGCCATCGTCACGCGCGCGGTCAATGAGGAACACGGAACGATCGACAAGTTCATCGGCGACGGAGTCATGGCCTTCTGGGGCGCGCCGGCGCTGCTCGACGACCATGCGCAGAAGGCCTGCTTCGCGGCGCTGCGCATTCGCGAAGGCATGAAGGTGTTGAACGCCGGCTGGGAGGCGCAGGGGACCAAGCCGCTCAACGTCCGCATCGGCATTCACAGCGATGCCGTGCTGGTTGGCAATATCGGCTCGAAGGAGCGCATGAGCTACACCGTCATGGGCGACGGTGTGAACATCGCGGCGCGCCTGGAAGGCGTGAACAAGGAGTACGGCACGCGGCTCTGCATCAGCCATGCCGTGTTCAAGGAGGCCGGCGAGAAGCTTTGTGTGCGGCCGATCGACGACGTCACGGTGAAGGGCCGCCGCTCCAAGGTGCCGATCTACGAGCTGGTCGGCGCCTATGGCATGGGGCCGGAATTCGAGCCGGACGAGGCGACGTTGCGGCTCTGCCAGCTTACCCGGGCAGCCTATTCGGTCATGGTCACGGAGGACTATGCGCTCGCTCTGTCGCTCTACCAGGCGATTGCGGCCGAATATCCCGACGACCCGGTGGCTGCCGAGATGGTGAAGCGGCTGTCGGCCGTCGACCCATCGCGCCTCGTGCCGCTGCAGATGTCGCGCTGATCGATGCTCGATGTCAGGAAGCCCTCTCCGGCGGTCGCGGCGCTGCGACCGAGCGAGTACACGGCGGCTCTCGTCCAGGCGATTCGCGCCGAACCGTCCCGGGTGCGCGGTGCCCGCGTGCTGGAGATCGGATGCGGCAGCGGCGTGATCCTGGCGGTGCTGGGGGATCTGGGCGCGGTCTCGCTGTGCGGCGTCGACATCGAACAAGATGCCATCGCCACGGGCAGGTCGCTGCTGGGCGAACTGGGGCACGATGCCGAGATCCATCAGGGCGACATGTGGCAGCCGGTGGCCGGCCGGCGCTTCGATCTCGTCGTCGCCAACCTTCCGCATTTCCCGATGGACCATTTCGAGGTGGCCGGGCGGCTGGCGACCTGGAGTTCGGGCGGCATCGACGGGCGGGAGCTCCTCGATCCTTTCCTCGAAGGGCTGGCGGATCACTTCAACGCCAATGGACGCGCCCTGATCACGCACAATGCCTTCGTGGACGTCGGGCGTTCGCGCCAGGTCCTTCGCCGGCACGGGCTCGTGATGCATATCGTGAGGACGGTGCTTGTCCACGTCGCCAACGAGAAGATCGACCTGATGACCCCCTCGATCCTGAAAGCCGAAGAGGGGCGCTCGATCCATCGCTACGGGCCGCATGTCTTCGCCGACATGCACATCGTCGAGATCGCCTCGGCCGGGGCGCAGGGCTGACATGGTCCTGCAGCGACTTCTGGCCCTCGTGCTGGCTTCGTTCGTCGCCCTCGCGACCCTGCCGGCGCGTGCCGGGACGCCCGATGAGGCGCTGGCGAAGCTGCTCGACGAGGCCAAGGCGGCCGCCTCCGTGCCGGGCGCGTGCGGGCAGCCCGGACTCGACCGGCTCGTCCGCATCTTCTGCGAGGGCAAGATCCGCGTCGGCGTGCGCGAGTACTATCCGCTGTTCGGGACGCGCGAGGGCAGCGTCCGCTCGGGCTACGACGTCGACGTCGCCCGCGGGCTTGCAAAACATCTCGGTGTCGAGCCGGTCTTCACGCGCGTGAACGCCGCAAGCCGTATTCCGCTGCTCGCCGACGACAAGATCGACCTCACCATCGCCACCATGGGCCACAATGCCCAGCGCGACGGCCAGGTGCGATTCATCCGTCCGCACTACTATCAGTCCGAGACGATCGTCGTCGGGCCAAAGGGACTTACGATCAGGGACTGGCCCGACGTTGCCAGCCGCACCATCTGCGTCACCATCGGCAACGGCTCCAACGCCCAGATCGTCTCGCACAATGCCCGCCTGATGCTGTTCGACGAGGCGGGCGTCCTGCCGGACAAGCTGCGGGACGAGACCTGCACCCTGGCGGCGCAGGACGACAGCTTCTTCGACTACTACTTCACCGATCCCGCCTTCGCCGGCAGCTACGACAGGAAGTTCGGCTTCGCGCAGCTTCCCTGGGGCATGGCCGTGGCGCTGAGCGGCAACGACAGGCTCGCCAGGGCGCTCGACCTCACGAGCCAGATCTTCCACCGCGACGGCGTGTTCCTCGACATCGCGAAGGAGAACCATATCGGCCTCGGCTTTCTCCAGCGCCAGCGCGCGGTGTGGAACCGGCCGGAGTGCAACACCGATACCGGCGCCGCCGATCCCGCCTGCGTCCTGCCGCCCCTCAGTGCCGTGCTGGAGCCCACGCCGTTCGCGAGCGAGGTCGCCGCGTTCGAGGGCTGGATCGAGAAACACACCGGCATTGCCTTGCAGTTGCCGATGTTCAAGACCATGCCGGCCTGGCTGCTGTTCAAGGCGGGCATCGTCAATTCGCTGGTCCTCGTGGCCGGCGCGCTGCTGGCCACGCTGCTCTTCTCGCTCGTTCTCGGCGCGTTGCAAAGCTCGCGCTCCTTCCTGTTGCGGTGGCCGGCGCGGGCGCTCACGATCGTCCTGCAATCCTCGCCGGTCGTGCTGACCCTCGTCATCTCCGCGGCGGTGGCGCTGGCGCTTTTTCCCTATTCGTCGGCCGTCGCGATCGGCGCGGCCATCGTGGCGCTGGGCCTCATGAATGGCGCCAATGCGGGCCAGGCCATTGCCGAGGCGATGCACAGCCTGCGGACCGAGCGCGGCGGGCCGCCGGCGCCCACCACCGAGCTGTTCGGTCGTGCGGTCAGCCGGTCGGCCACGCAGATCGTGTCCTTCCTCGTCAATGCCGCCAAGGGCACGCCGATCGCGAGCTTCATCGGCGCCCCCGAACTTCTGAGCGCACTCACCGACATCACCTCCTTCGCGAGTGGCCGGGCCAGTACCTATTCGCTGCTGCTCGTCTTCTATGTCTGCGTGGTCATCGTTGTGGTCTGGCTCTGCGATAAGCTGCGGATCCGGCTCGAGCGCCGGCAGATGGTGACGGCATGAGCAGGATATCGCCCGACTTCGTGCCGCAGCTCGTCGCGGGCATGGCGGTCAACTTCCAGATCGCGGCCATCGCCCTGCTGGTCGGGCTCGCCGTCGGCGGCCTGCTCACTCTCGCCAAGCTGGCGGGCGGGGTGCGCGGCGCGGTGGCCACGACGCTGATCGGCCTGATGCGCGCGGCGCCGACCTTTGTCGTCATGTTCTTCCTGCTGAACATCATCCCGTCCGACGCGACCCTGTTCGGCGTCCCCGTGGCGCCGTCGGGCATCATGACCGTGGCGCTGTCGCTGGTGCCCTATGCCGCCGCCTACGTCGCCGATAATGGCAGCGAGGCGCTGCGCCAGTTGCGCGACGGATCGCCGTTGGGCGCCCTGTTGTTCCTGCCCAACGTGACGCGTGCCTTCTTCGTGCTGGTCATGTCGTCGAGTGCCGGAGCGGCCATTGGCGTGCCTGAGGGGATCGCCGTCATCCTGCGCGAGGCCGAGCCGATGCCGACGCTGGGCGACAAGATGGTCCTGTTCGCCATCGGCATCCTCTGCTTCGGCATCACCCTCCAGGCCGGCTTCGCGCTGATGCGCCTGCTCCAGCGGTATCTCGGACACCTCGCGTTGCGCGCCCGCTAGGGTGTAGGCTTCCTCCCAACAAGCGCGACCGGAGAACGGTCGGATGCGCCGGAGGAAACGAGGACACGTGATTTCATGACTGCCAGCGTGCGTTACGATTCGGTGTTTCGTCCCGACCTGTTCGCCGGCAAGACGATCATCGTCACGGGCGGCGGCTCCGGCCTCGGCCGCTGTACCGCCCACGAGTTGAAGTCGCTCGGCGCCCGGATCGCGCTGCTCGGCCGCACACAGGAGAAGCTCGAACGGGTGAAGGAGGAGCTGGGCGATCCGGATACCTTCATCCATTCCGCCGACCTGCGGCGCGAGGACGAGGTGAAGGCGGCGATCGCGGGTGTGACGGCGTGGAGCGGCGGGCGCATCGACGGGCTGGTGAACAATGCGGGCGGGCAGTTTCCGGCCCAGCTCAAGGACATCTCGCTGAATGGCTGGAACGCCGTGGTCGCCAACAACATGACCGCGACCTTCCTGGTCTCCAAGGCCGTCTATCTCGCCTCGATGGAAGCCCATGGCGGTGCCATCGTGAACGTGGGCGCCGACTTCGAGATGGGCAATCCCGGCATGGGCCACAACGGCGCTGCCCGCGCCGGTCAGACGAACTTCACCTACACGGCGTCGATCGAATGGGCGCATTCCGGAGTACGCGTGAACTCGGTGCTGCCGGGTTTCATCGCTTCCTCGGGCCTCGACCGCTATCCCGAACGTGCCCACGAAGCGCTGCGCTCGGTGAGGGAGCGAATTCCCGCCAAGCGCCACGGCACCGAATCCGAGATCGCCGGCGCCATCGTCTATCTGTTGAGCGATGCGGCCGCCTATGTCACGGGAATCTCCCTGCGCGTCGACGGCGGACTGCACAACAATGGCAAATCGAGCTTCTATCAGGTGCCCGATCACAATAAATCTAAGCCCTTCAATGGCTTTCCGCTCTACCGGCCGCCGAAGGTCCTGGAGTAGGGTGGCGACGCCTTGTTCAACGATGGAGGAACCGATGCGTATCGCCCGAGTGATGTGCGGCTTGGTGGCCGCAGCCGGAATCGCCGCCTTCTCCCTTTCCGTCCAGGCCCAGACCCCAACGGCGAAAGCGTCGCTGAAGGATGCCACCGGCAAGGATGTCGGCAGCGTCCAGCTCGTCCAGACTCCGCATGGCGTGCTGCTCAAGATGTCGCTGAAGGGCGCGGTTCCGGGCGAACACGCGTTCCATATCCATGCCGTGGGAAAGTGCGAGGCGCCGTTCACCAGTGCCGGCGGACATTTCAACCCGGCCTCGAAGAAGCACGGCATGGAAGCAACCGAGGGCTCGCATGCGGGTGACATGCCCAACCTGCACATCCCGGCCAATGGCGAACTGACGATCGAGATCGCCAACAACATGGTCTCGCTGGTCAAGGGCCAGCCCAATTCGCTGTTCGACGCCGACGGTTCGGCGCTCGTCATCCATGCCGGCGTCGACGACTACAAGACCGACCCTACCGGCAATGCCGGCGACCGCATCGCCTGCGGCGTCATCACCGAGTGATCCGAGGGCTTCGTCCGCAGCGGCGGACGAGGGCGCGTTTTCTTTCTGGAGCCGATTGAATGGACCTGTCTCGCTTTCCGCGTCGCATCTACACCACCGCGCCCACGCCCATCGAACGCCTGCCGCATTTCACCAAGGCCCTTGCCGCCAGCTGCCCCGGCGGTGTCGGTCCGGAAGTGTGGATCAAGCGCGATGACATGCTGGGTCTGTTCCCCGGCGGCAACAAGACGCGCAAACTCGAGTTCCTGGCGGGCGATGCCATTGCCCAGGGGTGCGACACGCTCGTCACCTGCGGCGCGCCGCAGTCCAACCACTGCCGCATCACGCTTTCCGCGGCGGTCAAGGAAGGGCTGAAGTGCCGCTTCGTGATCGAGGAGCGCGTCCCAGGCTCCTACAAGAAAGAAGCCGGCGGCAACAACTTCATGTTCGAGCTGATGGGCGTCGAGGCGATCACGGTCGTTCCCGGCGGCACCAACATGGGCGAGGCGATGTCGCGCGTCGCCCAGGAAGTGGCCTCGCTCGGCCGCAAGGCCTACGTGATTCCCGGCGGCGGCTCCAATGCCATCGGCGGCCTGGGTTACGTCGCCTGCGTGCAGGAGATGCAGGTCCAGTGGCTCGACATGGGCTTCTCGCCCGACGCCGTGATCGTGGGCTCGGGCAGCTCGGGTACGCATGGCGGCATGGTCGCAGGCTTCCTCGGCAACAACATCAAGGTGCCGCTGATCGGAGTCGGCGTCAGCCGCGATCCCGCCGATCAGGAGCCGCTCGTGCTGAAGGAAGCGCAGGCGGTGGTGGATCTCCTTGGGCTCGACATCAAGGTGCCGGCGTCGGCCGTGAAGAGCTTCGGCGGTTACTGGCAGCCCAAATACTCGGTGCCGAACAAGAAGATGATCGAGGCGGTGCAGATGCTGGCCCGCACCGAGGGCATCCTGCTCGATCCGGTCTATACCGGCAAGATCATGGCGGGCCTGATCGGCCTAGCGCGGCAGGGCCACTTCAAGCCCAACGCCAAGGTCCTTTTCATCCATACCGGCGGCCTGCCCTCGCTTCACGTCTATGAAGATGTCGTGCTGGGCCGGACGGTGGTACCGGACTGACGTTCGAACAACGGAGAGAGCGATGCGCCGACGCCTGCTGTCCTTCGTCCTCCTCCCGCTGGGCCTCCTGCTGGCGGGCGTTTCGGCGAGGGCCGGGCAGGCCGTCGTCCTTCCGGCGCCGACCCTCGACCGGCCGGCGGCGCAGGCCGGTGCAAGCGAGACCGTGGTCCTGGCGGGCGGTTGCTTCTGGGGCGTCCAGGCGGTGTTCCAGCATGTGAAGGGGGTGACCCGCGCGGTCTCGGGCTATGCGGGCGGCACCAGGGACAGCGCCACCTATCCGTTGGTGAGTTCGGGACAGACCGGCCATGCCGAGGTCGTCGAGGTGACGTTCGATCCCTCCGTGGTGAGCTTCGGCACGATCCTGCAAATCTATTTCTCCGTGGCGCATGACCCGACGGAGCTCGATCGACAGGGGCCCGATGTCGGTCCGCAGTACCGGTCGGCAATCTTCGTGGCCGACTCCGAACAGCGCCGGGTCGCCGAGGCCTACATCGAGCAACTCGACAAGGCCGGCGTCTTCAGGAAGCGCATAGCCACCAGGATCGCAGATCCGGCCGCTTTCTATCCTGCCGAGGCGTATCATCAGGACTATGCAACGCGGCATCCCGACCAGCCCTATATCTACATTCACGACCGGCCCAAGGTGGAGAACCTGAAACGCCTGTTCGCGACGCAATCGCGCCCCGCGCCGGTGCTGGTGAACGCTTCGGCGCCGAAATAGGCAGGTCGCGCAACGCTTCTCGCGAGACGGGGCGCGTGCAGAATTTTCGTTTCCCGTCGCGACGGAAATCGACGAACCCGTTTCATTGATCCTGAAGCGCGCCGCTGCCAGCTTCGGCACATGATCGTTCCTCTTCGCCCGCACCCTTCGTGTCGACGCTGACGCGCGACACTCTTTGATTTCCGCACATTCATCGAACCAACGCCCCGCTTTCCTGCGGCGGCGAACGGAGAAGTCATGTTCAAGCGACGTACCCTGATCGCCGGCCTTGCCGGCGCCACCCTTGCCACCCCCTTTGTCGCGCGCGCCCAGGAGGCCTACCCCAACCGCGCCGTGAAGATCATCGTGCCCTGGCCGCCCGGCGGCGGTGTCGATCTCTTCGCACGCGTGATCCAGGCGCCGCTCGGCGCTCAACTGGGCCAGACGGTCATCATCGAGAACATCGGTGGAAGCGCGGGGCGCGTCGGCACGCTCACCGCGTCGCGTGCCCAGCCCGATGGCTATACGTTTGCGCTGGTCAACGACACGTTCGCGGCGACCGAAGCGCTGCCGATTCCCGGCAGTCCGGCGCTGTATCCGTCGTTCGTGCCGGTGTCTCTCGCCATTTCGGGTCCGCAGGGGCTGTTCACTCATCCGCGTTCGGGCCTCGCCACGGCGCAGGCCTTCGCGGCAGCGGCGAGGGCCAATCCCGGAAAGCTCAACATCGGCGTGCCCGGTCTCGGCAGCAGCCAGCATCTGACCAGCGAATTGCTCCTGCGGGCCGCGGGCGACCTTCGTGTCACGCACGTGCCCTATCGCGGCGGCGGCCCTGCCCTGCAGGACGTGATCGCCGGCAACATCGACGGGATCGTCGTCACCTTCGCGGCCGGTGCCCAGCAGGCGCGGGCGGGGCAGCTCGTCGCGCTCGCCGTGACGGGGGCCAGACGCTTTCCCGCTTTCCCCGACGTGCCGACGGCCGGGGAGACGATCGCGCCGGGCTTCGTGCAGACGACCTGGCAGGGATTGCTGGCGCCCAAGGGAACGCCGGTTGCCGCCCAGGCGCGCATCCACGCAGCGCTCGCGACCGTGCTGAAGGACAAGGCGGTGGCGGACCGCCTCGGCGAACTGGGCTTCGACCCGGTCGGCCTCGACGGCCGCGAATTCGGAAAACTCTTCGACAGTACGGTCGATACGTTTGCCGGCATCGCCAAGGAAAGGAACATCGCGGCCGGCGACTGATCGGTTTGGCCGGTTCCTGCGTATGTTCGGGAACCGGTCATCGCCGGGAAAGGATCGGGCCGGATGGACGCCGCGGCTTCCGTCGAGAAGCGGCTTGCGCAATTTAGCTTTGCCGTGGCGGGCATCGTGCCGGTCGCCGCCGGCCTGTGGGGCGTGCTTGATCCCTTCATGGGGCCGGAGGGTTCGCTGCAGAACCACGGCCGTTACTTGTCCGGACTGCTGCTCGCCATAGGTCTCGCCTTCTGGGCGGCTATTCCCGGGATCGAACGACGACCGACCTGGATCCGCGTGCTGACAGCGGTCGTCGTGATCGGCGGCCTGTGCCGGCTGCTGGGAGTGCTGCTGGGAGATCCGCCGTCGCCCTCGGTCCTGGGCGCGCTGGCGATGGAACTTGGAGTCACGCCGCTCCTGTGCCTCTGGCAGTCCCGGCTGACCTGAGAGACGGAACCGTCCGCGCCGGGCGCCGTTTCGCCTGAATGAAGCGCGCCGCCAAGATCCTGGGCTGGACGGTCGCCAGCCTCGTCTGCCTTCTCGTGATCGCCGCTGGCGCGATCTATTTCATCGCGACCTCCGACTACCTGCGCGGCCGGCTCGAAGACCTGGCGAGCGACTTCACGGGACGCAAAACCAGGATCGCCCAGGTCGATATCGGTTGGGGCTGGACGTCGAACGTGAAGCTCGAGGGCATCGAGATTGCCAACGCCAAATGGGGCAAGGAGCCCCACATGCTCAAGGTCGAGCAGGTCGACTTCGACATCCGCCTGTGGCCGCTCCTGGGCGGCAATCTCGTCCTGCCGCGCCTGGTGCTGCGCAAGCCAGAGGTGCAGGTCGAGGTCGGCGACAAGGAGCAGCTCAACTGGAGCATGAGCGAGACGCCGGTCGTCACCGGTGCGGCAAAGGCACTCGAACCCGACAACCGCTTCGAAGCGCCGTTGATCGGCCGCTTCGAGGTGACGGATGGCAAGCTCGGGTATCGCGACACGAAGCGCAAGCTCGAGCTCGACGGCACGGTTTCGACTGCGGCCGGCAAGGCGGGCGAGGGGCCGCAGGCCGAGTTGGCGCTGAAGGGCAAGCTCGAAGGCCAGCCGCTCGACGTGAAGTTCGTCGGCGGCTCGGTGCTGATGCTGCGTGACACCGAGCAACCTTACCCGCTCGACCTCAACGTCAGCTTCGGTGGCACGAAGCTCAAGGCGAAGGGCACGGTGCAGGACCCGTTCAAGTGGACCGGCGCGAACGTCGATCTCACCCTGTCTGGTCCCAACCTCTCCGATATCTATCCGCTGCTCGGCATCCCCGGCCCGCCGACGCCGCCCTACACGATCACCGGCAAGCTCGATCGCGAGCCCGGCATGTGGAAGTTCGTGCAGTCCAAGTGGCGCGTCGGCGAAAGCGACCTGACGGGCGAGGTTACGATCGACGAACGCAAGAAACCGGAGTTCCTGACCGCCAAGCTCGTGTCGCAGAAGCTCGTCTTCGAGGACCTGGCGCCGCTGATCGGTGCGACGCCCGCGCGCAAGACCAACGTGTCGCCCAAGCAGGCGCAGACGCAGGCTCAGCTCGAGGCGTCGGGCGATCTCTTTCCCAACGTGCCGCTGCATGTCGAGAAGCTGCGTGCCATGAACATGGACGTCACTCTCGATGCGAAGCGCGTGATCGCGCCGGCTTGGCTGCCGGTACAGGCCATCGCCTTCAGGGTCGTGATCCAGAACGGCAATGCGACGGTGAAGCCGCTCACCCTCTCGGTCATGGGGGGAGGCTCGATCGCGGGCGAGATGGGCATCGACGCCCGCACGGACGATCCCAAGGTGCGGACCAACCTGCGGCTGACCGACATCGAGATGAAGAACTTCTTCCGCGAATCGCGCTACTTCGATGCGACGCAGGGCAGGATTCAGGGCCGTGTGGCGCTGGCCGGCAACGGACGGTCGCTGGCGCAGGTGATGGGATCGGCCAACGGGCACATGTCCTTCGCGCTCGGCGGCGGCTCGGTCAGCAGTCTGATGGTGAGCCTGGCGGGCCTGCAGATCTTCGACGCGCTGGTGCTCTACGTGACGGGAGACAACCGCATCCCCATCAAGTGCGCCGTGGGCCGCCTCAACTTCCAACAGGGAAACGTGGTGTTCGATCGCACGCTTCTCGACACCCAGAAATCCGTCCTTCATGTGAAGGGACAACTCTCGCTCAGGAGCCAGGCGGTCAGTGCCGAGGTCGACGCCGATCCCAAGAGCTTCGATCTCCTCGACCTCCACGGCGCGGTCATGATCGAGGGCAAGCTGCGCACGCCGCGGATTTCGCTGGGCCGTGTCGTCCCGATACCCACGCCGGTCTTCGGCAATGCCAAGGACGTGCCCTGCGCCAGCCTCTCGCAGGAGCTGCTTGCGGCCCAGTAGTCATGAGCATGGGAGAGACGCTGGGGGAATCTTGCTTTAGCGTAGGCGCCTCACACAGGAGCCCCGCGTCAATGTCTGTTCCCCACGGCCCGCTGCAGGGCGTCAAGGTCGTCTCCTGCTCCACCGCGCAGGCGGGCACCGTTCCCTGGATGCTGATGGCCGATCTCGGCGCCGACGTGATCAAGATCGAGTCTCCCCAGGGCGGTGATCCGTCGCGCCGCATGACCGTTCTGCCCGGCATGGGCAGCACCTTCTTCGAGACCAACAATCGCGGCGTGAAGAGCGTGACGCTCAACCTCAAGAGCGAGGAGGGGCAGGACATCCTGCGCAAGCTGGTCGCGGAGGCTGACATCTTCGGCCAGAACTTCCGTCCCGGTGCGGCCGAGAAAAACGGCTTCGGCTGGGAGGAGCTGCGCAAGGTCAACCCTAAGCTCGTCTATGTGTCGATCTCCGGCTACGGCCCCGACGGTCCCCACGCCGGCCTGCCCGGCACCGACTCGATGGCGCAGGCGTTGGGCGGTATCGCCGAGGCCTACTCGACGGCCGGCCAGAAGATGAAGACCGGTGTCGTGTCGGTGGCCGACGAGACCTGCGCGATCCTTGCCTTCGGTGGCGCGCTGGCGGCGCTGACGCACGCGCGCACGACCGGCGTCGGCCAGAAAATCGACCTCTCCCTGCTGGGTGGCCAGATCCGCCTGATGGGATGGACCATGCAGACGGCGATGTGGCGCAACCAGAATCCCGTCACCGGACAGGCACGCGTCACCGGCACGCGCGAGCGGCCGGGAATCAGCGCGAGCTTCGACGATCGTGACGGCAAGCCGCTGGTCTTCCAGTTGACGGGCCCGGAGGACTGGAAGGATGCGATGACCTCGCTCGGCTTCTACGAGCATCTTGAGCGGGCGGGCTTCGCCGATCTCGGCGTCATCATCGACAACGATCCGAAGCGCATCGAGCTTCTCGCCACGCTCGACGGCCTGTTCGCCACCGGCACGCGCGACGACTGGGTCGCGAGGCTGCGCGGCGCGGACATCGTCTCCGCGCCGATCAACACGCTGCTTGAAGCCTCCAACGATCCCGACGTGGTTGCCAACGGCTATGTCACCGAGGTCGAGTATCCCAAGCTCGGCAAGAAGCTGAAGGTGCATGGCACCCCGTGGAAATTCTCCGAGACGCCGGCCAGGCCCGGCATCGCGCCGGAGCTTGGCGAGCACAACGACGCCGTGCTGGGCGCCCTCGGCTTCAGCGCGACGGATCTCGCGGACCTGCGTGCCCGCAAGATCATCTGACGCCGACCCTGGGAGCCACGCTATGTCCCGTTCACCGCTGCCGCCCTTCACCGAGCAGACCGCGACCGAGAAGGTCCGCCTTGCCGAGGACGGCTGGAACGGCCGCGACCCCGCGAAGGTCGCGCTCGCCTACACGCCAGACAGCCGGTGGCGCAACCGCGCGGAGTTCGTCAACGGCCGTGAGGCCATCGAGGCATTCCTCAGGCGCAAATGGGCGCGCGAGCTGGACTATCGCCTGATCAAGGAACTCTGGACCTTCGCGGGCAACCGCATCGCGGTGCGCTTCGCCTATGAATTCCACGACGACAGCGGCACGTGGTTCCGTGCTTACGGCAACGAGAACTGGGAGTTCGATGCCGACGGGCTGATGAAACGGCGCCTCGCCAGCATCAACGAACATCCGATCGCCGAAGCGGATCGCAAGTTCCACTGGCCGCTTGGCCGCCGTCCCGACGATCATCCCGGCCTCAGCACGTTCGGATTCTGAGCGGCGGCCTCGGATCAGTCCCTGCGTGCGGCGAGCTGAACGCCCGTCGCGGGATTGCCGTGCATGGTCTTGAGCACGATGGGCTTGCTGCTGATCGGCGTGAACCCCTTCAGCCAGGCTTCCAGGCGTTCCCCGACGTGATGACGCACGAGGCCGCCATCGCCGGTGTCGAAGGTGCCGTAGGGACCGTGAGCGACACCCTCGGCATAGCGCGCCCTGTTACGGTCGTCGTCCTGCAGCGGCATGTCGCTGATGAACAGGAGTCCGCCCGGTCGAAGCAGCCGACGGATTTCCTGCAGCACGGCGTCCTGCTGGGCATCGCCGACGATGCAGGTGAGGACGGCCAGAATGAGCGCCGCATCGAAGCTGCCGTCGGGTTCGTCGACCACGGTCCGCGTGACATGACGCAGGTCGAGAGCGGGCCGTTCGCGACGGCCGCGCGCGATCATCTCGCCCGAGAAATCGACGCCGACCGAATTACCGAAGCCCAAGCCGGCAAGCTCGGCCAGGCTGCGCCCGTAGCCACAGCCATAGTCCAGGATCCGGTCGCCGGGCTGCAGGGCCGCCAGGAAGTCGCTGCTCAGCGGGTGGGTGAAAGTCTTGCCGGCGCCGCGATCCCAGTAGCTGCTCTGATCCAGCATTCGCACTTTCCCTGAAATGCATCGTTGCAGGGCACCCTAGCGCTTTTCTGCCGATGACGCCGAGTGCCGGTTCCTCTAGGCTTCGCGCAACGCAGGGAAAACCCGCGACTGAAAACGTCTGGAGGAAACCACATGATTCGTTCGATCACGCGTCGCCGTGCGTTGCAGGGCGTTGCCCTGGGCGGCCTTGCCGCGCCGATGCTCAACACCGTCACCGCCTATGCCCAGAGCGGCGCCTTCAACTGGCAGCGCTTCAAGGGTCAGACGGTCGAGGTGCTGATGGAGACGGGCCCGCGCGCCGATCTGATGAAGAAATACCAGAAGGAATTCCTCGACCAGACCGGCATCAAGCTCGGCATCGAGGTGATCCCGGAGCAGCAGGCGCGCCAGAAGGTGGCGATCGAGTTGAATTCGGGCAAGCCGAGCTTCGACCTGTTCAACTTCGCCTTCCACGTCCAGAAGCGCCAGTTCGAGAAGGCCGGCTGGCTGCTCGAGATCACCGACTGGCTCAAGGATCCGCAGATGATGCCGGCCGAGTACGAACTCGGCGACGTCTCCAAGCTCGGCATGAGCTTCGCCACCACCTCGGACGGCAAGATCAACGCACTGCCGATCCTCTGCGACTACTTCATGGTCTATTACAACAAGGACCTGTTCGCGAAGAAGGGCATCGCCTTCCCCAAGACGCTCGACGAGATGATGGTCGCCGCGGCCGCGCTCAACGATCCGTCGGCCGGCATCTCGGGATTCGTGGGCCGCGGCGTGCGCAATGCCAATGTCGTGCTGTGGACGCAGCTCCTCTCCGGTTGGGGCCAGGAGACGGTTACGGGCAAGCCGCTGCGCCTCATCACCGATACGCCCGACGCCATCGCCTCGGCCGAATACTACAAGAAGCTTCTGTCGTCCTACGGTCCGGCCGGCATCGCCGGCTTCAACTGGAACGAGGCGCAGGGTCTCTTCATGCAAGGCAAGGCGGCCATGTGGATCGACGCCACGGGCTTCGCGGCGCCGGTCGAGGACAAGACCAAGAGCCGCGTGGTGGGCAAGGTGGGGTACGGCCTGCCGCCGTCCGGCCCCAAGGGCCACGGTTCGGTGACCTTCGGCACGGGCATGGCGATCCCCAAGGCGGCCGCGCACAAGGAGGCGGCCTACTACACGATGCTCTGGATGACCGGCCGTACCATGGCCGGCCGCATGCTGCAGGTCGGCGGCGGTATTCCCTTCCGCACGGCGCCGCTGAAGGATCCGGCCGTCCTGTCGACGCTCACCATCCCGCGCGAATGGGCCGAGTGCGCCGCGGGGTGCGCCCCCATCAGCATGCCGGGCCTGCCGGTGATCGTGCCGGTGACGGAGTTCCGCGACGTCATCGGCACCGCGCTGACCAACCTGCTGGGCGGCGCCGATCCGGCGGCCGAGATGAAGCGCGCCACGGCTGAGTTCAAGCCGGTCCTCGACAAGAGCGAGGCGAGCTGACGACGAAGTCGTCGATCCCGGGCTGAGCGAGGGACCATTGGCGGGCGTAGAGTCGACAATAGCGGCAGGGACGCGGGCGGCGGGAGAACGCCGGCTGCGTCCTTATCTGCTCTTCATCTGGCCGGCGCTGATCGTCAGCTCGGCGGTGATCATCTTTCCGTGGATGTTCACGATCTGGATGAGCCTCAACGACTGGCATATCGGCAGCAAGCAGGTCTTCATCGGCCTCGACAACTACATCGCCCTGGCCGGCAACAGGCGCTTCCTGGAGTCGATAGGCCATACCATCTACTTCACGATCCTGGCCGTTGCCCTGCCGATGGTGCTGGGCACGGTTTCCGCCCTGGTGTTCCACAAGAAGTTTCGCGGGCGCGGCTTCTTCCGAACGCTGTTCATCATGCCGATGATGGCGACGCCGGTCGCGGTGTCGCTGATCTGGACCATGATGTTCCACCCGCAGCTCGGCGTGCTGAACTATTTCCTGAGCCTGGCCGGCCTGCCGCCGTCGGAGTGGGTCTATTCGCCGAACACGGTGATTCCCAGCCTGATCCTGGTCGAGATCTGGCTGTGGACGCCGTTCGTCATGATCATCGTGCTGGGCGGCCTCGCTTCCCTGCCGACCGAGCCCTACGAAGCGGCGCTGATCGACGGCGCCAGCCAGTGGCAGATGTTCTGGAAGATCACCTATCCGCTGGTGTTGCCGTTCCTGGTCGTCGCGCTGATCATGCGCACCATCGACGCATTGAAGGTCTTCGAGACCATCTGGGTGATCTCCAACGGCGGGCCCGGCACGGCCTCCGAAGTGCTGAACGTCTATCTCTATGCGCAGGCCTTCGCCTATAATCAGGTCGGAACCGCCTCTGCCGTCGTCGTCGTATTCTTCGCCATCATCGTGGCGCTGTCGCTGGTGCTGCTGTGGGCGCGCCAGAAGGCCAAGTGGAACTGAGCCGATGGCGATGACGCTCCGCACCCGCCGCAAGGTTCGCAGGGCCGTCGACAAGGTCGCGTTGGCGGTCTCGGTTGCCGTGCTTCTGGCGCCCTGCCTGTTCGTCTTCTTCTGGATGCTGTCGCTGTCGCTCAAGTACGACATCGACAACACCGCCTGGCCGCCGGTCTTCTGGCCAGAGGAACCGACCCTCGAGAACTTCGCCAAGGTGTTCGAGGAAAGCCCGATGTTCCTCTATTTCTGGAACTCGGTGCAGGTCACGGGCTCGGCGACGCTGGTCGCGCTGCTGCTCGGTGTGCCGGCGGGCTACGGCATCGCCAAGGCGCGCGCCCACAAGATGGCGGCGGTGCTCCTGCTCAGCCGCATGACTCCGGGCCTTTCCTACCTGATCCCGCTCTTCACCCTCTTCCAGATGCTGGGCATGATCGGCACGGTCTGGCCGATCGCGCTCACCCACATGGTAATCACCCTGCCCATCGTGGTGTGGATCATGATCGGCTTCTTCGAGACGCAGCCTCACGAACTGGAGGAGGCGGCCCGCATCGACGGCGCCACGCTGTGGCAGGCCTTCCTCTACGTCGCGCTGCCGCTGGCGCGGCCCGGCATCGTGGTCGGCGCGATCCTGGCCTTCATCTCGTCGTGGAACAATTTCATCTTCGGCGCCGTCTTTGCCGGCCGCACGACGCGCACCATGCCGGTCGCCGTCTACAACATGCTGACCTTCGAGAGTTTCGCCTGGGGGCCGCTCGCGGCGGCGGCCATCATCGTGATGCTGCCGGTCATCGTGCTCACGATCATCATCCAGAAGGAAATCGTGCAGGGCCTGTCGGCGGGTGGCGTGAAATAGCAAATTCGGTCCATCCTGAAAAAGAATGCGGGTTCGGGCTTCCGGTTCGCCGCCGCACCGTTCACAATGCGGTCGGGGAGAGGGACACTTGTTGGAGTATCGCTGTTGTCGGTGCGCCGTCCCGCGTTCGCGTCGTTCCTTTTGGCGACGCTATTTCTTTCGACTCCGTCTCTCGCGCAAGTCACCGATGCAAAGCGCGCCTCCTACCGGGCGGCTTTCGAGGAGACGCTACGCCAGCCCGACAATGCCGAAGTCCTTCTGAAATACGCGCAGGCCGCCACGGCGGCCGAGGATTACGAAGGCGCGATCACCGCCTACGAGCGTTTCCTCGTCATCGACGCCGACCAGCCCCGCGTGAAGTTCGAACTGGGCGTCCTGTACTACAAGCTCAAATCCTACGATGCGGCGCGGACCTATTTCGATCAGGCCAGGACTTCGGCCAAGGCCAGTGCGGACGTCGCCGAGCGGTCGTCGGAGTTCATCCGCGACATCGACCGGCGCTGGGGCCCGTCGCGCCTTACCGGTGAATTCGTGGCCGGCATCCGCTACTCCGACAATCCAGCCAGCCTGCCGACCGGCACCCTGCAGTCCTACGGTGCGACGGTCGTGCCCAATCCCACGTTCCAGCGGCGCAGCGACTTTGCCTTCATCGGCGCCGCGTCGCTCAGCCACCGCTATGATTTCGGGCGCCAGGACAGCGGCACGCTGGAGACGGATTTCTCCTTCTACACCGCCAAGCAGTTCCAGGTGACGTCTGCCGACGTGATGCTGATCGATCTCGGGGTCGGTCCGCGCATGGAATTGGTCGACGGTCCGCTGAGCGGCGTGCAGCTCAAGCCCTTCGTCAGCGGCCGCTACATCACCGTCGGCAACCTGCCGACCTACTGGGCGTGGGGCGCCGGTCTCGAAGCCTCGGTGCCGGTGGCCGACAAGGTGCGCGCGGGCGTCGTGGTGTTGGGGCAGCGACGAGACTTCGTCGACAACGCCGCCGTGCCGTTCAATTCCCAGAACTCGGGCAATAACGGGACGGTGGCGGCCAACCTTCGTGCAGAGCTGACGCCGAATATCGAGGCGTCGCTGGGCGGCAACTACACGCGCTACATCGCGATGACCGGCTTCCAGAGCTATGGCGAGGCGGGTGTCGGCGGCTCGCTGACCCTGCGGTTCGAGGATCCGGTGGGTATAAACGGCCGCAAATGGACCCTGGCGGGCAATGCGGCGCTGGCTTTTGCGACCTACGACCAGCCGGACCCGTTCATCCAGCCGGGAACCGTTCGAAGCCAGACGGACGTCAATCTCGGTTTGCTGCTGTCGGTCCCGCTGGACGACCGCCTGACGCTGGTTGGCCAGACGACCTATTTCCAACGTTCCGCCTCAATCAACAATTACAGCTTCAATTCGTTCAGCAGCCTTCTGGGCATTGGCTGGCGATTCTGAGGAGCGGTGAGATGTCGTCGCGAAAATCACGCGTTGTCTTTCTGACGGTCCTGCTGCCGGTGGCCTTCGCCACCGCAACCTTCACCCCGGTTTCGGCGCAGAACGTGGGCGTGACCACCGCGGCGAGCGGCGATCCGCGCGGCACGCCACCGTCGCTGCCCACGCGGACGCTGCGAGTCGGCATCGACGTGGTCGGCAACGAGCGCGTTACCACCGGCGCCGCCGATCGCGCGCATCTCGTCTTCCTCGATGGCTCGGGTCTCACGGTCGGCGCCAATAGTGAAGTGGTGATCGACAAGTTCGTCTACGATCCCAATCGCACCGTGGGCGACCTCACTGTCAACGTGACCAAGGGCGCTTTCCGGTTCGTGGGCGGCGCGATCAGCAAGAAGAGCGACGTGATCATCCGCACGCCCAGCGCCCATATCGGCGTGCGCGGCGGCATCGCGACGGTGACGGTGAGTGCCGACGGCTCGACCACGGCGACCTTCCTGTTCGGCGACCGCATGACCGCGAGCAATGCCGCCGGCACGCAGCGCGCCGTGCGCTACGGTTCGCAGATCTTCGTGCCGGCCGGCGGTGGCGCACCGCTCGAGCCGGTGATCCTGCCGCCCAACACGCTGCAGGCCTATCTTGCGCTGTTCGAGCAGACGCAGACGACGGGCAACGTCATCGGCCCGGGCGACAAGGTGCTGATCGAGGCGGCGGTGAAGACGCTGAACGCGCAGGCGTTGCCCTATGCCGATCCCTCGTCGAAGCTGGCGCCGTGGCTCGCCTACCTGCAGCTCGTCGCGACGCAGGCCGTCACGACCACCAACGCGTCGCGTCCAGCCGGCCCGGCGCCGAGCCAGGGCGGTGGTACGCAGACGGGGACGGGGGGCAACACCGGTCCGAACACGGGTCCTGGCACCGGCCCGGGTAGCGGCGGTGGCGGCTTCAGCGGGGGCGGCGGCGGTTAAGGACGCCGCTCCGACGACCAGGGGAAGTTCACGTACTGGTCGCGCGTGTCGTAGCAGATGTTGCCATACATCCTGAGATACTCCGCGCGGCGCGCGGGATCGCGATAGACGGCGGCGGGGTCGGCGACGTCGGCTTCGTAGCGCGCGATGTTGGCGAGCGACAGGGCGCTGGGCAGGATGTCCATCGCCTGCGGCACGCTCCTGCCCTCCAGCCAGTCGGCGGCGTGCTGTCCCAGGGCGTAAGCGAAGATGGGGGAGGCGAGGCTGATGCTGGCCTTGTAGGGGCCCCCCTTCTTGATCTCGGCAACGGCTTCGGGCTCGCCGTCGATGCCGCCCAGGAACTGATCGTTCCGCGCCTTGCCGGCCGCGCGCAACGCATCCAGTGCGCCCAGCACGACGGTGTCGGCGCCCAGCACCACGTCTACCGTGGGATGGGCCAGGAGAATGGTGCGCATCGCGGCGTTGCCGCCATCCTTGTTCACGGTCTGAGGGGAGAGATCGGCCACGATGGTCACGCCCGGCATGTTCTTCAGCGCGTCCCGCATGGCCACGAAGCGAGGCGCCAGGAACTGCAGGCTGTCATGGGTCAACAGGACGACCTTGGCCCGGCCGCGCAGCCGGTCGCGGATATAGGCCGCGGCGGCATCGCCCAGCACCTTGCCGGTGAGATACTGCGGCGCATTCAGGATCTCGGTCGCCGGCGGCGGCACCACGGCGCCGACATAGGCGCCGCCCCAGATGAGCTGCTGCAGGCTGGGCGCCAGGGACGCCGGATCGACGGGCGCCGTGACCACGGCGCCGACGCCGGTGCCGCGGAACTGCTGCACCTGCTCGATCATCAGGGCGGCGTCGTTGCGGGCGAGCGCAATCCGGTATTCGAGGCCGCGATCACGCGCGGCCAGTGCCAGTCCGCGGGCGACTCCCTGCATGAACTCGCGCTCGTTGTCCTGCGCGAAGCCCAGCACCCTGCGCAGGCCCGGTGGCGGCGTGCAGGCCGGTGCGCTGGCGTTGAACGGCGGGAATGCGGTCGGCACCAGGATGCCCTGGGGTCCCGGGGGCGCCGGGCTCTGGGCATGGGCGATCGGGCCGGCGGCAAGCAGGCACGCCACAACAACGCCCGGCAGAGTCCGCCGCGAAATCATGTTTTCCCGAGTCCTCCCGGACGGGCGCGCCTTCCCCTGACGACGTGCCGGCCGCCGCCGACTGTAGGTCAGTCCGTCGAAAGCGGGAAGATCAGTTGGGCGGCCATGCCGGGCTCTCGCGGCAGGTATCGAACCTCGGCGTGCATGGTCTGGGCGATCCCCTTCACCACGCGCGTGCCGATGCCGGTGCCCTTGGGCACGCCTCCGTCCTTGCGTCCGACGCCATCGTCCTCGACGACCAGCTCGGCGCGGCCGTCGTGCAGCCGGCTCAGTTTCACGCGGACCTCGCCGGCTCCCTCCGGGTAGGCATACTTGAAGGCGTTGGTCAGCCATTCGGCCACCACGACGCCCAGGTTGACGCTGGCGTCGGTACGGAGCTGCAGCGGCTGCAATTCGTGACGCACCGCGATGCCGCCACGGCCTTCGGCGCGCATCGACGTTTCCAGATGCTCGATCAGGCTCGACAGATATTCGTTGAGCTCGACAAAGCGCACGTCGCCCGAACTGTAGAGTCGCTTGTGGACCAGCGAGATGGCCAGGATGCGCGCCTGCGTCTCGTCGAGCGCGGCGCGCGCGGCGGGGTCTTTCAGAGCGTTGGCCTGCAGCCGTACCAGGGAGGCCACGAGCGTGAGGCTGTTGGCCACGCGATGGTTCACTTCCGCCAGAAGCACCTCGGCGCGGTCGCGCGCCTGGGCGAGGTCGGTGGTCCGCCGCGCCACGCGATCCTCGAGCGTGGAGTTGACCAGGCGGACCTCGTCGCGCGCCTGCGCGATCTCCTGCGCGTAACGCAGCACCGTTATGGCCACGCCCGCGACGACCAGGATGATGATGATGCCGCCGACGATCGAGACCCAGCGCAGCATCCGGGCGTTCTCGCGCTGCTCGGCGAGGCCGTCCGACAGCCGCTCCTCGGCGGCGCGCTCGATGCCGGACAGGAAGACGTTGGCCTCGTCCATCAGCGCCTTGCCGCGGTTGGTCCGCAGCAGTGCCATCGCCTCGGCGTCGCGAAGGCTCGACCGCAGCGTGATCGTGTCGTCCATCTCGCGAATCTTCTCGGCGACGACGGCGGAGAGTCGCCGGATCAGGGGCTCCCAGGTGCGGTCGCCGCCCAATGCCTGCTTCAGCGTTTCGAGCTGCCGCTCCGCCAGCACCTTGGCGCTGTCGTAGGGGGCGAGATAGATCTCGTTGCCGCTCACCAGGAAGCCGCGCTGGCTGGATTCGGCCGCCTGCAGCGCGCTGCGCAGTTCGACCGCCGCCGTGCGATTGGTTCGGGCTTCGCTCACGAGCGCGAAATAGACCTGTGCCCGTTCGCCGAGCCAGATCGTCGTGCCCACGATGCCGAGCAGAGTCAGCAAGCCGACGCCCAGGAGGAGGATCGTGGAGGTAACGACGAAGCGGCTGGAAATCGGCATGGCTCAACCATGCCGATGCCCGCTTTTCGGCCGCCGCACAAGGTTCAGATCGTTCGTCTCCGAACGGAAGGGCTCAGGGCAGGAGGGCTTCGCCCTCGATCTCGACCTTGGCGTTGGCATCGATCAGCGCCGAGACCTGCACCAGCGTCATGGCCGGAAAGTGCCGGCCGAGCGTGGCGCTCCAGGCGGCGCCGACCGCCGCTCCGGCGGCGTTGAATTCCGCAATGTCGGTCACGTAGGCGCGCAGCGCCACGAGATGCTGCGGCTCGCCGCCCGCCGCCTTGAGTACGGTGACGAGATTGGAAAGCGCGATGCGCCATTGCGCGCCGGCATCGGCGTCGGCCGGGATGCTGGCCTAGCCCGGCTCGCGTCCAATCTGTCCGGCGATGCGTATGCTGCGCGTCCCCGTCGCCACGACGGCATGCGAGAAGCCGCGCGGGCGCGGCCAGCCTTCGGGCAGGATTGGCGTGTAGGCGATGTCTGACGCGCTCATCTTCGGTTTCCTCCGGAACTGTTGCGTCCATTCTAGCCGTTGCCGACGGTCACGCGCGACCGCATCGTGGCGCCATGCCGGAACCCACATTCGACCGCCACCTGCGCGCCGATGCGGCGGTGCATGCGCTTGGCTTGGGGCTCGGCGTCGGGGGCGCGGTCGCGATCATGATCGTCGCGGCCTCGTCGTCCAAGCCCGCGCAGATCGTGCCGATCGTCGTCTATGTCTTTGGGCTGCTGGCGATGCTGGGCTGCTCGGCGGCCTATAATCTCCGGATCGCGAGTCCCCGGCGCGAATGGCTGCGCCGGTTCGACCACGCGGCGATCTTCCTGATGATCGCCGGCACCTATACGCCGCTCACGATACTGAAGTTGCGCGAACCGTGGTCGAGTGGGCTGACCGTGGTGATGTGGACGGCTGCCGCCCTCGGCATCGCCGCGAAGCTGCTGCAGCCCCGGCGGATCGAATCGCTTTCGGTCGTGCTTTATCTCCTGATGGGCTGGATCGGCCTGTTCGCGCTCGACGAACTCCTCGCTTCGGTGGAGCGCGGCCCGCTTCTGCTGCTTCTCGCAGGTGGCGTGGTCTATTCGCTAGGCACGATCTTTCATCTGTCGAGCCGCCTGCCGTACCAGCAGGCGCTGTGGCATGCCTCGGTGCTGGTCGCGGCTTCTATCCACTATGCCGCGATCCTGTTGTTGTTGACGGGCTGAAGCGCCGCCGCTTTAGCTGATCGCATGTCGTCGCTTCTTCTCTTCCGCATCACGGCGCTCGCCGTCGTCGTTGCCGGCATCGCGATGACGCTGGCCGGCGGCGCGACGAGCGTCTGGGCGTGGACCACGCCCGACACGCACCTCGCCTTCCGGGTCGGCCTGCCGCTCGCCACCGCGTGGCTGGTCTTCACGCTGCTGCGGCTGGCCTTCGCGCTGCCGCAGGTCTGGAAAGGCGAGGAGAGGCAGCCTGCACCCGACCCGCTGACCGCGCTGGAGACGGCGCGCACCGATGCGGCGGACGCCTGGGTGCGGCGCTCGGCGCCGGAGGCTCTTTCGGTGCGCCAGATATCTCTGCCGCGCGAACCCGAGCCGCGCCGGCGGCGGCGCGTGGCGCAGCGGGTGGAGCTGCGCGGGGGCCGCGTCCTCTATCGCGTGATCCCCGCCCGGCCGCAGCCGA
This sequence comes from uncultured Rhodospirillaceae bacterium, assembly GCA_945952105.1. GTDB lineage: Bacteria > Pseudomonadota > Alphaproteobacteria > Reyranellales > Reyranellaceae > Reyranella. Next base: position 68,620 of record CAMFGZ010000022.1, read on the forward strand.
CCGCGCGCCGTCTCACGTTGTCGGCAGCGGTGGCGGTCGCCTGTCTCGCTCTGTTCTTTGCCTTGGGGCCGATCGACCTCGAGGATGTGAGCTGGATCGCGTCACTTTTCCGGGCGCTCGAGGAGCTTCCGGGCCTTTTCGAGCGTGTCGAGGCAGTTGGCCTCCTGGCCACGCTCGGCTTCGGCGCGCGCGGCGACCAGCAGGGCCTGTAGCGCGGTCCGGTCGACGGCGGCTTCCTTCCGGTCCTCTTTCCGTGTCGTGTCCGGAGCGGCCGGCATCCCTTGCTTCGGCGTGACGTCCGGCAGCGTCGGCATGCGGCTGTCGGTCGTCGCGGGCGGCGTGATGACCGAGCGATCGGCGGTCGCGGGCGGTTCGATCACCCCGCCGGACTTGCCGAGTTCGCGCGAGGTGACGCCCGGGTTCGTGCCCTGCCCCGGCGCACCCGGCGCACCTGGCGCCTTGTCGGGCGAGGCGGTCGGCGGATCGGTGGAGATGTCCTGGCTCCTGGCCAACTCGCGCACCCGGTCGAGGCAGCCATCGGCGGCGGCAAGGCCAGGCCAAAACGCAAGGACAACGGCGAAAATTCGCATGTGCATGAAACGTCAAACGACGCCGTCCGGAGCCGGTTGCACCCTTGAATTGCGGGCCGGGAGCCCTAACATAATGACTGCAAAATGCCGGGCTGAACCGGCGGCAACAGGGATGTCCAGATGACCAGGTTTCGTTGGCTCGCGATCCTCGCGGCTTTGATCATTGCGGTGCCGTCGCTGGCCCCGTCGCCCGCCGACGCGCGGGCGGGCGGCGGCGGCGGCTCGGGCAGCCGCGGCAGCAAGTCGGGCCAGGCGCCGGCGCCGACCCAGACCGCGCCGACCTCCAAGCCGGTCGAGCGTAGCACCACGCCGCAGCAGCAGTCGCCCTCGGCCAATCCGGCCAACACCGCCGCGGCCGGTGCCAAGCCGGGCTTCATGCAGCGCAATCCGTTCCTGTCGGGCCTGATGGGCGGCATGCTGGGCGCAGGCCTGATCGGCATGCTGTTCGGCGGCGGCTTCGGCGCGGGCCTCGCCGGCATGGCGGGCATGCTGGGCTTCCTGCTCCAGATCGCGCTGATCGGCGGCATCGTCTACTTCGCCGTCCGCTGGTGGAAGTCGCGCAACGGTGCGCCCGCCGCGGCCTTCGCCGGCGCGGGTGCCGGCGGCGGCAATCCGCTGGCTTCGCGCCCGGCGCTGCCGGAGGCGACGCCGATGGCCCGCACGGGTGCGCTGCCGATGATGGGCGGCGCCACGGCCGCGCCGCAGCTCGCCATCCTCGAAGCCGACTACAACGCCTTCGAGGGGCTGCTCAAAGACGTGCAGGCGGCCTACAGCGCGGGCGATCTCGCGAAGCTGCGCAGCCTCGTGACGCCGGAAATGCTGGGCTACTTCACCCAGGAACTTTCGGCCAATGCGAGCCGCGGCGTCGAGAACAAGGTCGAGGCGGTCAACCTCGAGCAGGGCGACCTATCCGAAGCCTGGAGCGAGGGCCCGGTCGACTATGCGACGGTGGCGATGCGCTTCAGCATGATCGACGTCATGCGCAGCGTCGCCGACGGCCGCGTGGTCGAAGGCAATGCGCAGGTGCGGACGGAGGCCACGGAGGTCTGGACCTTCCTGCGCAGCCGTGGCGGCAACTGGATCCTCTCGGCGATCCAGCAGACCTGATCCGCACCCTCACTCTTCTGAAATGCAGAATCGGCCGGCCCTCAAGCCGGCCGATTTTCTATGTGCGGCCCGGTCCTTGCTCGGCCCGCTCCTTGAACGATAGCCTGTGGCCGGGGAAGGGAAGGAAGCAACGTCATGACACGCCTGACACGAAGGGCCGCGCTTGCCGGCGCCGCGCTGTTGCCGCTCGGCCTCGCCGCGCCGTCGCGTGCGCAGGGAAAGTTTCCCGATCGTCCGATCCGGCTCATCATCCCCTGGGCCGCGGGCGGTCCGGCCGATGCGGGCTTCCGCATCCTCGCCGAGTCGGCGGCGAAGAAGCTCGGCCAACCCGTCGTTGTCGAGAACAAGGGCGGCGCCGCGGGCGTGCTGGGCGCGCTCGCGCTGCAGGACGCCAGGCCCGACGGCTACACGATCAGCCAGATGCACATGAGCGTGCTGCGCCAGCCGATGGTGAACGCCTCGCTCAAGTACGATCCGATCAAGGACCTGACCTACATCCTGCAGATCACCGGCTTCGTGATGGGCGTGGTCGTGCGCCCCGACTCGCCGTGGAAGACGCTGCCCGAGCTTTTAGCCTATGCGAAGGCCAATCCCGGCAAGCTGAACTGGGGCACGCTGGGCGCGGGCTCGACTCAGCATCTCGCCATGGAAGCGCTCGGCCTGAAGCAGGGCCTCACCTGGACGCATGCGCCCTATCGCGGCACCGCCGACACGCTGCGCGCGCTGATGGGCGGCGAGATCGACTTCGCGTCGGAGTCCTCGGGCTGGGCGCCGCTGGTCATGTCCGGCAAGCTGCGCCTGCTCGCGGTGTTCACCGCCACCCGCGCCAAACGCTTCCCCGACGTGCCGACGGTGCGCGAGCTCGGCCTAGAGATCGCCGTCGACAGTCCCGGCGGCCTGATCGGTCCGAAGGGCATGGACCCCGCCGTGGTTAAGATCCTCGCCGACGCCTTCCGCGAGGCCGCGGGCGAACCGAAGCACCTCGAGTTCCTCGACAACATGGACCAGCCGCTTCTCCTGCTCGACGGCCCCGCCTATCAGGCCCAGATGGCGAAGACGATGGAGCAGGAGCGCGAGCTGCTGAAGAAGCTGAATTTGCTGCAGACCTGATCGTTCATCGATCAATCAAACAACCACCTCATCCTGAAGAGCAGCCCCAAACACTTACCTCATCCTGAGGAGGTTGGTGTTTTTGGAGGCGCGAAGAGACGCTACGACCTCAACAGCGCCCCATACCCCTCGATCGATGCGTGGATGCCCGAGAGCCTGAGGCAATGCCACAGGCTCGCCTGGTTGGCGCTGATCACCGGTCTTCCGAGGTCGCGTTCCAGCGTGTCGATGATCCCGACACAGCGGAAGCCGGTGCCGCCGATCAGCACGCCGTCGGCCTCGGGCGGACAGGCTTTGAGGATCTGCGCGTAGAGCGGCTCGATCTCCTGCTCGAAGCCCATGCCCTGCGGGTAGAGATCCTGCGGCGGCACGTCCCGCCACTTGCGGCCCGGGTCCATGCGCAGATGACCGACCGGCGCGTGGCCGTGATCGCCGTAGTAGCGCAGCGCCGCGCCCACCGTGTCGTCGGGAAACCACGCCGGCACGACGAGGAACGGCCGCCGCACGCCCGCGTGACGCAGCGCCGCCAGCGTGTCGAGCCCGTTGGTCGTGACCTTCGCCGCGTCGCCCGCGATGCCCGAACGCACGATCGAGGAGAGCGCGTCGACGGTCGCCTCGTCCCAACCCTTGCCGCCCACGACGCTGCTCGACGTGTGGGCGAAGACGACGGCCTGCAGCTTCATGGTCGAGAACTGCCTGGCCCCGCGCGCCAGATCGTCGGCGAGATCGACGCCGCTCCGGTCCGCGCGCCATTTCGCCCACGGCGTCGGCGCCGTCACCCGCGCGGCATGCACCGACACGCCCGGCGGCGCCATCGCCCACCATTCGGCTTCCGGCACCGCCTCGCTGCCGACGATGAACAGCCCGATCCGGGCCCGCCAGCCCCAGTTGTCGTGGTGAGTCACGTGACGCCTCTCCGGTAAAGGTCCCTCGCTTACGCTCGGGATGACAATGGGTGTTGGAACGGGCGCAGTACGTCAATGCAGAAAAACCTGTCATCGTGGGCGGAGCAACTCCGCCCAGGAGCGCAGCGAAGGACCTTTACCTCATGTGCGAACTCTTCTGCCTGTCCAGCCGCAAGCCGATGCGCGCCAGCTTCTCGCTGCGCCGGTTCGCCGGGCACGGCGCGGTCGCCACCGGCAATGTCGACGGCTGGGGCGTGGCGTTCCATGAAGGCCACGAGGTGCGGCTCTACAAGGAGCCCGAGCCCGCGAACGACAGCCCCTGGCTCGCCTTCATCGAGAAGCGCACCCTGCCGACGCGCCAGCTCGTCTCGCACATCCGCCGCGCGACGCAGGGCGGCAACAGCCTCGCCAACACCCAGCCCTTCGTGCGCGAGCTGGCCGGCCGCACGCATCTCTTCGCGCACAATGGCGACCTGAAGGACGTCGTGACCCGCGCCGCCGAACCCGCGCATCGCTTCCATCCCGTCGGCCAGACCGATTCCGAAAGCGCCTTTTGCCTCCTGCTGGAACGGCTCGCGCCGCTGTGGCACCGCCGCGTCCCGCCGCTCGGGCTGCGGCTCGAAACGCTCGCCGCCTTCGCCGCCGAGATGCGCCCGCTCGGCACCTTCAACTTCCTCTACAGCGACGGCGAGTTCGTGTTCGGCCACGGCCATCGCCGGCGCCAGGCCGACGGCACGATGGGTCCGGGCCTGTGGTTTCGCCATCGCCACCGTGCCGAAGGCGCGCATCGGACAGGCGCCGAGCAGGGCGCGCACGAAACCGAGGCGGGTGTCGCGCTCCATCCCACCGACGACGCGCAGGACCTGTCGCTGCTCGCCAGCGTCCCCGTCACCGCCGGCCACTGGCGGCCGTTGGCCGAAGGCGAGATCGTGGTGCTCGCGGGTGGCGAACTCGCGGCGACGACAGCACAATAACAAAATCCCGTCGTCTCGACCGGAGCCTCGCGCAGCGAGGCGCAGTGGAGAGACCTTCTTTCCCCCAAAAGCCGGCTGTGTGTTGAGAGAAGGTCTCTCCACTTCGCGCTACGCGCTCCGGTCGAGACGACGGAAGGGGGGGCCGATTGGATTGACGTCGTTCCGCTCTGGACGACGGGGAGGTCAAAACCCGTAAAGCACCTTCGGATTGTCGACGAGGATCTTCTTCCGCACCGCCTCGTCCGGCACGCAGCGGAAGAAGTGGCGCAGCAGATCCTCCTCCTGCGGGATCGCCTCGGCCGCGTGGCCGACATGCGGCCAGTCGCTGCCCCAGACCAGCCGGTCGGGATTGGCGGCGACCAGCGCCTGCATGAACGGCGCCGTGTCGTCGTAGGCCGCGCCCGGCCCGGCGCCCTGGCGGGTGTTGCGGTCGGCGCCCGAGAGCTTGCACCAGTAGCGGCCGGTCTTGAGCTTCTCGCAGAAATCGCGGAAGCCGGGAGTGTCCACGCCCTTGTCGGCCATGGTGCGGCCCATATGGTCGATCACGAAGTCGAAGGGCATCTTCTCCAGCGTCGGCGCCAGCTCCTTGAGATCGCCTGTCTCGACCCAGAGCTGGACGTGCCAGCCGCGCGCATGCAGGCGCGGCGCCAGCGCCACCAGGTCGTCGAGGCTCATGCCGCCCGAGGAGACCGGCTTGCCGTCCTGGCGCAGCAGGTTGATGCGCACGCCCTTGAAGCCCGCCTCGCTCAGCTCGTCGAGCCGGCGCTCGCTCACCTCGGGCTTCAGGATCGCCACGCCGCGCAGCCGGTCGCGATGGCGGCGCAGCGCGTCGAGCGTCACCTCGTTGTCGCCGCCGGCCGCCAGCGCATGGACGATCACGCCGCGCGCGATGCCCATCCGGTCCCACAGCGCCAGCAGCGCCTCGACCGGCGTCTCCTGCAGCGGCGCGAACTTGCCGCCGTGCACGGCGGGGAAGCGGTCGTAGGGACCGTAGACATGGACGTGGCAGTCGGCGCTGCCGGCGGGGAGGGGGAAGGCGTCGAAGGGGGCGGGCTGGGTCATGGCCCCGAGCCTAGCCGAACCACAAAAGGAACACAGGCCGGCAACCGGCGTTGTCGACTAGCCTTTTCGCCCCTCGATCCGTCCTCGAACGCCCGGAGACAGCCCCTCCCATGAAGCCCGCCGCCCGCCGCTTCGGCCTCGCCGCCACCGTTGCCGCCGCCATTGCCGCTTCCCTGGCCGCCGCCGGCTGCGCCCAGTTCGACCAGGCCTTCGCGCCGCCGCCGCCCAGCGCGCTGTCGCAGCCGATCCCGGCCTCGGAGGTCGAGTGGTCGCGCAAGAGCGGCGCCAACACGGTGAGCGGCATCGCGACCATGAAGGCGGGCGACACGACCCGCACCTGCGCCGGCCAGGCCGCCAACCTCATCCCCGACAGCGCCTATGCCCGCGCCCGCATGACGGCGATCTTCGGCAACGACACGCGCGGCACCCGCGCCGCCAGCCTGGCTCCGGTGAAGTTCGACCGCGACGACCCGCTCTACGTCTCGACCCTGCGCCGCACCACCTGCGACGCCTCCGGCAGCTTCTCCTTCCCGCGCGTCCCCGACGGCGTCTGGTACGTCACGACCGCCGTGAAGTGGGACGGCCCGGGCGACCGCGCCGAGGGCGGCTCGATGATGAAGCGGGTGGACGTGCGGGGCGGGAAGCTGGTGAAGGTGACGTTGCCTTAGAGACGATTGCGCTGAGTAGATTTGCACGCACGATTGCATGTTGGCTTCACTGTCTGCATGCGTCGCAACAATAGGTTGACCAGCGGGATCCTGCATAGGCACTCGCTAGAGAAGAGAGCCGATGCCCCAATTTGCATGTTGGTGGCCAACCAGTCCGCAATCTAATTCAATTGATGTATGCAAAAATTAGTTGTAATGTATTTGCGTATATTAATCAGAAATTGCTGTTAATCGTGGAAGCTATACGGCAGCCATATCAATTCCAAGCAGACCGCGCGATCACACTTCTCGAAGCCGACAGGCTTGACCGCGGAAAATTTGTCGAAAGCTTGAGTGCTGTACTACTTAAAGCGGGGAGCCAGGCTGCAACTGGCGTGACTGTTGGACTGGTTGGGCGTTGGGGCGAAGGTAAATCTTCGGTCCTGCATTTGCTCCATCATGATCTGATCGTGCGGAATCATAAAACTGTTGTTGTCGAATTTTCACCTTGGCTCGTGAGTCAGCGGCATGATTTGGTTCGCTCTTTTTTTGAGGAGCTTGGGAGAGCCGTTGGTAAGGAGTTCCTCGGGGAGATTCATGCAGATCGAAGATCTCAACAAAGTGAAGAGCTTCTTGGCGCTCTCGCAGATTATGTAGATCGAATTGCCCCGGCAGTGGATGCGCTTCAATCTGGTGCCGGTGTGGCGACAAAGGTCGCTGCTTTTGTCCTAAAACGTATCTCCAATGTCTACGGTGATTTGCGCGCAAAGGAACAGAAGCTAGCCGCGCTAAAGTTGCGTGTCGAATTGCTGCTTGCGGCACTGCAGGTTCCGGTCGTTGTGTTGATCGATGAAGTGGATCGCATTGACGATTCAGATGTACGAGAACTCATGCATCTTGTGAGGGCTGTCGCAGACTTTCCAAGTATTTCATATGTACTTGCGTATGACGAAAAGAGAGTGGCAGAAGCGCTTGGCTTTCAATCATCTTCTAGGCGGGAGCGCGTCGAGAGAGGCCGAAAGTATTTGGAAAAGATTGTCCAAATACCAATTCAGCTTCCTATAGTCTTTGATAGTGAGCTGTTTCAGTTGCTGGATGAATCCGTTAAGTGTGCCCTTAGTGGCAGTGATATAGATTTCGATGGAGTGGGCCAGAACAGGTATCGAGAAGTGCGCGCCATTATCGTGCCTAGGCTTCTCGAGAACGCTCGTGACATTAGTCGATTGACTGCGTCGTTTGCTCATCGCGTTGGTTTGATCGGCGGCGATGTTGAATGGCCAGATATCCTTGGATATGTGGCATTGACACTTTATGCGCCGGAACTTTCTGTGCGGATAAAGTCTATGCCTGGCGATTTCGTTTTCGGCTCTTCTGTGTTGATAAAGGCAAATCAGTCGTTCGACCAGTTTTTTGAATCTATAACGATCAATAGTGAACGCTCGCCAGTGGTTCAGGATTTGATCGGCTTTTTGTTTCCTGCGATCTCAAAAAAGAGAAGTCCAACCGATTGTTCGTTGGACGACATTGCATTTCGGCGGCCCTTGCTAACTTTGCTTAGAATGAAAGCGTTATCGAGTGACATTAGTCGCCGGAGTGTAATCGAACTTAGTGAGATGGATCAGGCGGACCGGTACGACGCGGTGCGAAGTTTAGTCGCCGCCGGCAAGGCGATGGCACTTGCTGAGCGACTCGCGAACCTTGTGAGACAGGGTGAAGTCTCAAACGCTGAGAGTGTTTGGATTGATCTACTTACCGCAATCGATCAAATCCATGTATCGACATGGTCCGCATTGCTAGAGCAAATGATGGCTCGCCGCGAGGTGTCAGATGTAATGCTCTCGTTAGTACTCACTGAAAGTTCGTTTGCATCAAGCTTGCGAACAATAGTGGATGCGCTTCGTCAGAATGGTAGCTTGGATGCCGCGGCAATTCTGATCCGAAGAATTGGATTGAATCTTCAACGTGGAAACAAAAAATTCGAAGAGCAAGTTGCAGATATCGGAATCAATCAGGAGTGGTTCAAGGAGATTGGCGGAGATGTAGTTTCCTTGCAGAAGAGGTTGGCGGCAGAAAGGGGCGACCTGCTTGATGTTGGGCTTGGGTATCTGGCGCGAGAGCTTGGCGTGTGGGAAAGCCAGGACAAGGATGCTTACACTAGGCAGCTGCTTCGTAGCGATGAGGCGTTTGATAGTTTTATTCTCAACTGTTTCGGCGCTTACTATTCGACGGATAGTCAAGCTATCGACGAGCTGTTTATGCCACTTAATCTTTTTAAGAACAGATTCTTAGCAAGATACCGAGAGCTACCTGTTAGTGCTGAGATAGAATTGAGGCAGGCATATCTTAAGGCGGCGGAGAACTTGAATATCGATGACGATTTGGACTCTTCGGCAAAGCCTGTAGACAAAGAGCCGGACCCTGGCCGGACTTTGTGAATCGATTAAGGCTCCTCACTCACCCGTGATCCGCCACCCCTGATCCGTCCGCCCGCGTGCTACAGTACCAGCCCCATGCCGCCTCTCTCGCGCCGCACCTGGAGCTGGACCTTCGATCTGCCGCCTTCCGTGCTGTGGCCGGTGCTGGCCGACACCAACCGCTTCAACGAGGCGATGGGCCTGCCGCCCTACCCGCTGGAGGAGACGCCGCAGCCCAACGGCACGGTGCTGCGCCGCGGCCGGGGCAAGGCGGCAGGCTTCACGCTCGAATGGGAGGAGAAGCCCTACGAGTGGTTGCTGGGCCGGCATTTCAACGTGTCGCGGGTGTTCTCCAAGGGGCAGTTCCGCCGCTTCGGGCCGGTGTTCGATCTCGAGCCCGACGGCAAAGGCGGCTTGCGGGTACGCTACGCGCTCGAATGGGAGCCGCTCACCCTGATGGGCTGCCTGTTCGGCCGGCGGCTGGCCGAGCAGGCCGGCGGCGCCGTTGCTGCCCGCATCCTGGAGGCCGTGTCCTTCCTCAAGGGCCAGCGCGAGACGCCGTTCGAGCTGCCACAGCCGGCGCTGCCCGAGGGCGCATTCGAGCGCGCGGCGGCGATGGCGGCGGAGATCGACCGCAGCCCCTACGGCAACGGGCTCGGCTGGGTCTGACCGGCACAGTGTTGGGAAGCATGACTGCAGTTGCCTGGTGGTTATGGCTTCGGATCTACAATATTCACATTGATGTCCAAACGGGGGACAACCGCAGGTCGCCAATATCGAAGGAGTACGCTACTTTGTGGAGGCATCAACTGGAGAAGTTTATGCCCTATAAGGATGTTCAATCTCTTGGCCTTGCGTCATCGAATGAAGACCGCTTGTTGTTTGAAGTCAGGTGGCTCAGTGAACGCGTGCGCAACCTCGAACTAATTGTACATGAACTAATGCGTGGTCGCGTAAACAAGGAAATCGCGGATGGCTGGACGAAGTCGTCTGTTGACAGAGGTTGGACGCCAAGCATCAATCAAATTGAGGGGCGTGGCGAACAGATCGCTTTCCTGCTCGATCAAGTCGCGCCAGATAAGTCAGGAATGCAGTGGCCATCTAAGAAACCGCTATAACTGGACTCCTGCAATCGATCTCGAAGAGATGTTTCCTGCTTCACATCCATTTGCATGCAAGCAGTGAGCCGAATGGTATCTGAGACCGAGTCAGAAATTACACTAGATCAAGCGATCGCCTCATGGCTTCCGATGATCGACGCAGAATTGCATGGTGTCCCGATACCGGACAGATGTATGCGCGCGTGTTTCTTGTTCATGAAGTCCGCTGTCATCGAGGTTAATGGTGATGACAAAGCAGCTTTCTTTGCCAAGCCTTGGTTCAAGGCGGTCTATCAAACAATCCTTGCCTGGTATCGCAAGCGCTACGGGGAGGCACTGAAGCGTAGTCCCGCTCACATTGTGGGAGCATGTGAATTTCTCGGGACGATTTTTGAACTCCAAATACCTAGGACTCTTTCTGAAGTAGAAACGGAGAATGAGACAGCTTGGCTCATCTTTCCGAATGGGGTTTGGGATGGCGAATCTGTTTCGAGCTGGATCGTTCGCCCGCCGAACCTACATTCGCTCGATGCCGATGAGTGTCAGGTTTTCCTGCAACAAGTAGAGATAGTTGGCTGTCAACTTCGCAATACTTGCGTAAACTTAATGGAGACCGATGACGACGACATCACCGATGGGCTCGTCAAAATGGTTCCGTCACATCTCGCGATCGCCGCCTCGCACCTCATTGAAAGACCGGCTCACAATCTGAGTTTGGCGTGCTGGGAAGCGCATCAGGCAGTTGAGAAGATTCTTAAAGCGCTGATGCGCCAACAATTCGGTAATCATCTACCTTCGCACAGTCTCAAAGTGTTGCGAGACAGGTTGGTGAAAAGCGAACTTTCGTTGCCAGATGATGCAATACTAAGCCGAGTGCCAGACGGAAAAATCTTGCTCTCTATTCGTGCTGGAGAAGCACAGACGAATATTGAACAAGCGTACGATATATATCGAGCTTGCCTTGAGATGACTGATCTATGTGCAAGAGGGATAAAGAGAAAATACGACTTCCACAATTTCCGCCTCCTCCTGCGCAAGCCGGACTGCATCTAGCCGTTTAAGCTGGTTCTTAATCCACCTCACCCACCCGTGATCCCCCACCCCCGATCCGCCCGCCCGCGTGCTACAGTACCAGCCCCATGCCGCCCCTCTCGCGCCGCACCTGGAGCTGGACCTTCGATCTGCCGCCGTCCGTGCTGTGGCCGGTGCTGGCCGACACCAACCGCTTCAACGAGGCGATGGGCCTGCCGCCCTACCCGCTGGAGGAGACGCCGCAGCCCAACGGCACGGTGCTGCGCCGCGGCCGGGGCAAGGCGGCGGGGTTCACGCTCGAATGGGAGGAGAAGCCCTACGAGTGGGTGCTGGGCCGGCATTTCAACGTCTCGCGGGTCTTCTCCAAGGGGCCGTTCCGCCGCTTCGGGCCGGTGTTCGATCTCGAGCCCGACGGCAAGGGCGGCTCGGTCGTGTCCTATGCGCTCGAATGGGAGCCGCTCACCCTGATGGGCCGCCTGTTCGGCAAACGGCTGGCCGAGCAGGCCGGCGCCGCCGTTGCGGCGCGCATCCTGGAGGCGGTGGCCCATCTCAAGGGCGAGCGCGAGACGCCGTTCGAGCTGCCGAAGCCGGCGCTGCCCGACGGCGCCTTCGAGCGCGCGGCGGCGATGGCGGTGGAGATCGACCGCAGCCCCTACGGCAACGGGCTCGGGCGGGTGCTGACCGGCACGGTGCTGGGCGGCATGGCGAGCGACCTCGCCCATCTCAAGCCCAAGCGGCTGGCGCGCCAGCTCGGCGTGGCGCCGCGCGCCGCCATCGAGGGCTGCCTCGCGGCGGTGCGGGCGGGGCTGCTGACCATGAGCTGGGACCTGCTCTGCACCAACTGCCGCGGGCCCAAGCTCTCGGCCTCGGCCCTGTCGGAGCTGCCGCGTGGCGCGCACTGTCCCTCCTGCAACATCGATTACGACCGCGACTTCGAGAAGAACGTCGAGCTCTCCTTCGCGCCCGCGCCGGCGGTGCGGCCGCTGATGGAGGGCGGGTTCTGCCTCTCCGGCCCGATGGCGACGCCGCATGTCGCGGTCCAGCTGCTGCTGGGGCCGGGGGAGCGGCGGACCGTTTCGGTCGATCTGCCGCCGGGCCGCTACCGGCTGCGCACGCTGCATCCCGGCGGGACAGTCGAGGTCGAGCACGAAGGCGGGCCGTTCCCCGGCCTCAAGGTGACGGCGTCGGGTGTCGAGGCGTTGCCGCCTTCAGGCGAGGCGGGCACCATCGAGTTCGTGAACGAGGCGGGCTTCGAGCTGGCGGCACTGATCGAGGACCGGACCTGGACGCGCGAGGCGCTGACCGTGCCGGAGGTGATCTCGCTGCAGGCCTTCCGCGATCTCTTTGCCGCCGCGACCCTGCGGCCGGGCGACGAGGCGGGGGTGAGCCAGGTGGCGCTGCTCTTCTCCGACCTGCGCGGCTCGACGGCGCTCTACGAGCGGCTGGGCGATGGTGCTGCCTACAATGTCGTGCGCGAGCATTTCGCGCTGCTGGCCGGGGTCGTGCGCGACCATGACGGCGCGGTGGTGAAGACCATCGGCGACGCGGTCATGGCCTCGTTCGGCGATCCCGCCGACGCGGTGCGGGCGGCGCTCGCCATGCAGGCCCGCATCGCCGACCAGGATCTGACGCTCAAGCTCGGCGTCCACATGGGCCCGAGCGTGGTGGTGACGCTGAACGACCGGCTCGACTATTTCGGCTCGACCGTGAACATGGCCGCCCGCCTGCAGGGCCAGAGCGCGGGCGGCGATATCGTGCTCAGCCGCGCCGTGGCCGACGACCCCGCCGTCCAGACCGTCATCGCCGACCTCCCGAAACGCGAGGAAGAGGTCGCGCTGAAAGGCTTCGACCGTCCCGTCGGGTTCGTGCGTCTCATTGGAGCGCGCCACTCCAGTGGCGCTCATGAATCGTGATGCGCCACTGGAGTGGCGCGCTCCAATGAGATCACGTCGCGAAGAACGCGCCCAGCACCGCCGCCGCCTCGTCGTTCGCCTTCAGGCCCTGCTTCAGGAACCGCGTGAGCGAGAAGAAGCCGTGGATGGTGCCGGGATAGTTGACGTAGGTCGTCTTCACGCCGGCGTCGATCAGGCGGTCGGCATAGGCGCGGCCCTCGTCGCGCAGCGGGTCGTAGCCGGCGGTGAGGACGAAGGCCGGAGGAAGTCCGGTGAAGTCCTTTGCCAGGAGCGGCGACAGGCGCAGGTCGGCGAGGTCGGTGCCGGCCGGCACGTAGGCCTTCCAGAACCAGTCCATCAGGCCGCGCGTGAGGAAGTAGCCCTCGGCGCAGGCCTGGCGCGAGGCGCTTTCCTTGCTGGAATCGGTCGCGGGATAGATCAGCATCTGGAAGGCGGGGCCCGCTTCCTTCGCGTCGCGCATCGCCTGGCACACGACGGCGGCCATCGCGCCACCCGCCGAATCGCCGCCGACCGCGAGGCGCGCGGCGTCGGCGCCGAAGGCCGCGGCCTCGTCGCGGATGTGCCGGAAGGCCGCGATCCCGTCGTCGATCGGCGCGGGGAAGGGATGCTCGGGCGACAGGCGATAGTCGATCGAGATCACCTGGCAGCGGCTCCTGTTGGCCAGCCGCCGGCAGGTCGAATCGTGCGTCTCGATGTTGCCGATCACGAAGCCACCGCCGTGATAGTAGACCAGCGTCGGCAGGCTGCCGGCGGTGACGCCAATGGGAAGGTAGCGCCGGTAGCGGATCTCGCCGCGCGGCCCCGGCAGCGCGCCGTCGATCGTCTGCGCGACCTCGGGCGGATCGGCCTCGCTGTCCTCCGACATCTTGTCGACCGCCTGGCGCCCGACCGCGTGCGGCAGGGTTTCGAGCCTGGGGCGGCCGGACTTGGTGGCGGCATCCATCAGGTCGAGCAGCATGCGGGCTTCGGCGTCGAGCATCTCTTCAGTCTCCGGACAAACGATCAGGTGAGGAACGAATGGGCCTGTCGCGCCACATCGTCGGCACGTTCCCATGTCATGCAGAAGCGGCCATCCGCAATGGTTTCGATGCGGGCATGCGGGCAGCGCGCCTGCAGAAGCGCGCGGTGGCGGCCGTAGATGAAATGCTCGCCGTAGAGCATCAGGGTCGGGCAGGCGAGCGCCTGCAGGCCGCCCAGCGTGTCGAACTTCGCCAGTGCCTGCATGGCCTGCCAACGGTCGCGGCCGATCTCGAATTGCGCCACGTTGATGCGGTCCATCCAGTCTTGCGTCGGCCGCATCGGCGCATGCTCGGGATCTTTCGTCAGCAGAAAGTCGATCGAGCGCGGCGCCGGAAATCCCGTGGAATCCTGCGGCCGGACGGCGGCGATGTCGGCGATGTCCTTCGTCGCCGTGGCGTCGTCGCTGAAATAGGGCGTGTTGACCAGCACGACCTTGTCGATGCGGTCCCGCCAGCCGCCGCCCAGCGCGATCGACACCGCCGCGCCCACCGCCTCGCCGAGCGCAAAGGCGCGCTCGATCCCGAGCGAATCCATCGTCTCGATCACGGCCCGGGCGTAGTCTTCTATGCGCGGCTGCCAGTCGATGTGGTCGGAGTTTCCGTGGCTGGGATAGTCGATGGCGACGGCGCGGTAATGCGCGCCCAGCGCCTGCAGCAGCTCGACCATCAGCGCCGAACTCTGCTGGTTGATGTGGCTCACCATCACGACGGGTCCGCTGCTGCCGCAGGCCCTGTAGTGAATGTGCCCGGCGAAGGTCTTCGCCAGGCCGCGCTCGATCGGCAGCGGCATCGTCTATTCGAGCTTCACGTTGGCGGCCTTGATGACCTCGGCCCACTTGGCCACTTCGGCCTTGAGATAGGCCGCCACGTCGGCGGAGGAATCGCCCACCGCGACGCCGCCGACCGCGGCATAGGCGTCGACCACCTCTTTCGAGCGGATGGTCGCGACCGCGGCCTCGTGGATCTTCTGCCGCGCGGCCGGCGGGGAGTCGCCCGGGGCCACCAGCGCGTACCAGTTGTCGGAGTTGACCTTGGGCAGACCGAGCTCGGCCATGGTCGGCACGCCGGGCAACAGGAGCGCGCGCGTGTCCGAACTGACGGCGAGCGCCTTCACCGCGCCGGACCTTATGTGCGGCAGCAGCACCGGCACGTCGAGCAGCGCGCAGTTCACCGTGCCCGCGATCAGGTCGTTGGTCGCGGGCGCGGCGCCGCGATAGGGCACGTGCAGAAGGTCGATGCCGGCCTCGCGCTTCAGCAGCTCGGTGGCGAGATGGGTGATGCCGCCGGTGCCCGCCGATCCATAGGTGAGCTTGCCGGGATTGGCCCTGGCATAGGCGATGAAGCCCTTGAAGTCGTCGATGCCGAGCCTGGTGCTGACGACCAGCACCTCCTGCACGCGCACGACCAGGGTGATCGGCGCGATGTCCTTCGCCGGATCGTAAGGCATTTTAGGCATCAGGCTCTGCATGATGGCGCCGGCGCTGGCGCTCACGAGGCCCAGGACGTGGGCGTCGCTGCCGGCCTTGGCCACGACGTCCGTGCCGGTGACGCCGGCCGCGCCGCTCTTGTTGTCGACCACCACCGCCTGGCCCAGCCGCTCGCTCATCCCCTTGGCGAGCGGCCGCCCGAACGTGTCGGCCGGACCGCCGGCCGGGAAGGGGATGATCATCGTCAGCGGCTTGGTGGGGAACGCGGTTTGGGCGCGGGCGCCAAAGGCCGGCAGGGCGGCGAGCCCCAGGGCCGCGCCGCGGCGTGTGATGTTCATCGTTTCCTCCGCTTCGTTGGCCGAAGTCTGCGCGGCGGGGGAGGCGGCCACAAGGGGGGGCCAAAGGCGGTGATCCGGTGGCGCGACCATGGTCGTACAAACGGCATGGCATCGACCTTCCCCCCGCACCGCTTTTCCCCGCTCGGTCTTCTCGCGCTGCTGGGCGCCTGTGCCTCGCCGCCGGAGGCGCCGGTCGCGGCGGCCTCGGCGCCACCGCTGGTGCTGGAACAGTTCTTCCCCGGCCGCACCGTCGGACAGGGCGTCTTCACCAACAGCTGGACCGGCTCGCAGCGCCGCTTCGATGTCGTCATCGACGGCACCTGGGATGGTCGCACGCTGACCCTGGTCGAGGACTTCGCCTATGCCGACGGCGAGAAGGACCGCAAGACGTGGAAGCTGGAGCGTACCGCGCCCGGCACTTATGTCGGCTCGCGCGAGGACGTCGTCGGGCAGGCGCGTGCCTGGACCGAGGGCAAGGTGGTGCGGCTGGAATATGCCGTGAGCCTGGGCGGCTGGACCGTCGACTTCTCCGACGTGCTCGCGCTCAATCCCGACGGCTCGCTGATCAACAAGGCGACCGTCGGCAAATGGGGCCTCCGGGTCGGGCGCGTCGAACTGGAACTGCGCCGCGCAGCGGGGAGTTAACGCCCAGCAATCAGAACTCGACGTCGAGCTCCTCGACTTCCTCCGGCTCGGCCTTGGCCGCCGCCGTCCATTCCATCATCGCGGGGAAGCGCAGCATCAGGTCGCGGTAGGCGGCCGAGGCGGGATCGAGCTTCACGCCGTAGGTGGCGAAGCGGGTGCAAACCGGCGCGTACATGGCGTCGGCCATGGTCGGCGTCGCGCCGAACAGATAGGGCCCGCCATATTTCTGCAGGCAGTCGCGCCAGATCGTCGTGACGCGCTCGATGTCGGCCTGGGCGCCGCCCCAGACCTTGAAGCTCTCATGGCGCACCTTGAGGTTCATCGGCAGCGCCGAGCGCAGGTTGGCGAAGCCGGAATGCATCTCGCCGCAGACCGCCCGGCAATGGGCGCGCGCCGCCTGATCGGCTGGCAGAAGCCCGGAGCCTGGCTTGATCTCGTGCAGGTACTCCGCGATGGCGAGCGTGTCCCAGACCTTCACCTGCCCATGTTCGAGGCAGGGCACCAGGAAAGAGGGCGAAAGCAGCAGCAGCTCGGCGCGGGTGGCGGGATCGTCCCAAGGGGCGATCCGCTCCTCGAAATCGAGACCGGCAATCCGGCACAGGAGGAAGCCGCGAAGCGACCAAGAGGAATAGTTCTTGCTACTGACGGTGAGCGAGGCCTCGGCCATGGACTCCACCCCTCCCGATTGGTGGGACTGTCTGTGTCTTAGGTGCCCGCAAAGATGCAAATTCCGAGCCGGTTCGCACCTCATGCTTTACGCGATGTACCAGACCGCCGCCGACATGATGCTTCCGGTCCGTCTGTGGGCGACGGCGGCGGGGCAGACCCTGGCGGGGGGCGGCGGCGCGAACCTCGACAGTTGGCGCGCGGCGGGCGCCCTGTGCGAGATGACGACGCGGGCCACGCTGACCCATCGCCGTCCGGACTTCGGGATTTCCGAGGTGAAGTACGGCAACCAGATGGTGACGGTGCGCGAGGAGGAGGTCTTTGCCACGCCGTTCGGCACCCTGCTGCGCTTCGCCAAGGTCGGCGTGCCGCCGCAGCCCAAGGTCCTGCTGGTCGCGCCTCTTTCAGGGCATTTTGCGACGCTGCTGCGCGATACGGTGCGTGTGCTGCTGCCGGACCATGACGTGCATATCACCGACTGGGCCAATGCCCGCGATGTCGGCATCTGGAACGGCCGGTTCGGCTTCGACGAATATGTCGAGCACCTGATCAAGTTCCTCGAGGTGATGGGCCCGGGCGCCCATGTCGTCGCGGTCTGCCAGCCTTGTGTGCAGGCGCTGGTGGCGGCCTCGATCATGGCCGAGGACGACAACCCGGCCCAGCCGCGCAGCATGACCCTGATGGCCGGTCCCATCGACACGCGCATCAGCCCGACCAAGGTCAACGAACTGGCCATGGGCAAGCCGATCAGCTGGTTCGAGCAGAACCTGATCCACCGCGTGCCGATGCGCTATCCGGGCGCCACGCGGCGGGTCTATCCCGGCTTCGTGCAGCTCACCGCCTTCATGAGCATGAACGCCGACCGCCACATCAAGGCGCAGGTCGATCTCTACAAGCACCTGGCCAAGGGCGAGACCGAGCAGGCCGCGACCATCAAGACCTTTTATGACGAATACTTCGCCGTGCTCGACATGACCGCCGAGTTTTATCTCGAAACTGTCCAGTGGGTGTTCCAGGAGCACCGGCTGGCCAAGGGCGAGCTCGACTGGAAGGGCCGGCGCGTCAATCCCAAGGCGATCCGCAAGACCGCCCTGTTCACCATCGAGGGCGAGCGCGACGACATCTGCGCCCTGGGCCAGACCGTGGCCGCCCACGACCTCTGTTCCAGCCTGCGGCCCTACCGCAAGAAGCACTATATGCAGGCCGGCGTCGGCCACTACGGCGTGTTCAGCGGCCGTCGCTGGGCGGGCCAGATCTACCCGCTGGTGCGAAACACCATTCTGGCCAACGAATAGCGGGGACTTTTCAGGCCGGAAATCCGCAGTACATTGGGGCATGGCCGATTTTCCGAAGAAGACCCTAGCCGACTGGGAAAAGCTCGCAGCGAAGGAACTGCGCGAGCGCCCGCTCGATGACCTCACCTGGATGACCCCCGAGGGCATCGCGGTGAAGCCGATCTATACGGCCGCCGATCTCGAGCAGATCGAGACGGTGGGCTCACTGCCCGGCTTTCCGCCCTTCACGCGCGGGCCCAAGGCTACGATGTACACGGGGCGTCCCTGGACGGTCCGCCAGTATGCCGGCTTCTCGACGGCGGAAGAGAGCAACAAGTTCTATCGCGCCAATCTCGCGGCCGGCCAGATGGGCCTGTCGGTGGCCTTCGATCTCGCCACCCATCGCGGCTACGATTCCGATCATCCGCGCGTCGTCGGCGACGTCGGCAAGGCGGGCGTCGCGATCGACTCCGTCGAGGACATGAAGATCCTGTTCGACGGCATCCCGCTCGACAAGATGAGCGTGTCGATGACGATGAACGGCGCCGTGCTGCCGGTGCTGGCCGGCTACATCGTCGCCGCCGAGGAGCAGGGCGTGCCGCAGGACAAGCTCGCGGGCACGATCCAGAACGACATCCTCAAGGAGTTCATGGTCCGGAACACCTATATCTATCCGCCCGGACCCTCCATGCGCATCGTGGCCGACATCATCGAGCACACGGCGCTCTACATGCCCAAGTTCAACTCGATCTCGATCTCCGGCTATCACATGCAGGAAGCCGGCTCGACGCTCGTGCAGGAGTTGGCCTTCACGCTGGCCGACGGGCTGGAATACGTGCGCGCCGCCAAGGCCAAGGGCCTCGACATCGACGCCTTCGCGCCGCGCCTGTCGTTCTTCTTTTGCATCGGCATGAACTTCTTCATGGAAGCCGCGAAGCTGCGCGCCGCGCGCTTCCTGTGGGCCGAGCTGATCAAGCCGTTCGAGCCCAAGAAGGCCGATTCGCTGTCGCTGCGCACCCACTGCCAGACGTCGGGCGTCTCGCTCACCGAGAAGGACCCGTACAACAACGTGATCCGCACCGCCTACGAGGCGATGGCGGCGGTGCTCGGCGGGACGCAGTCGCTGCACACCAACTCGTTCGACGAGGCGATCGCGCTGCCGACGCCGACCTCGGCCCGCATCGCGCGCAACACGCAGCTCATCCTCCAGCACGAGACCGGCGTCACCAAGGTCGTCGATCCGCTGGCCGGCAGCTACTACGTCGAATCGCTGACCGCGAGCCTCGTCGCCGAGGCACGCAAGCTGATCCAGGAAGTCGAGGCGCTGGGCGGCATGACCAAGGCCGTCGAGGCCGGCATGCCCAAGATGCGCATCGAGGAGGCGTCGGCACGCCGACAGGCCCGCATCGACCGCGGCGAGGAGATCGTCGTCGGCGTCAACAAGTTCCAGCTCAAGGAAGAGCCGCCGATCGACATCCTCGACGTCGACAACGTGGTCGTGCGCGAGGCGCAGGTGAACCGCCTGAACAAGATCCGCGCGACCCGCGACGAGGCCAAGTGCGTCGCCGCGCTGAAGGCGCTGGGCGAAGCCGCGCGCAACGGCACCGGCAACCTGCTCGGCCTGTCGATCGAGGCGACGCGTGCCCGCGCCACCGTGGGCGAGATCTCCTCGGCGCTGGAGGGCGTCTATGGCCGCTATCAGGCGACGATCCGCTCGATCGCCGGCGTCTATGCCGGCGAATGGGAGGGCGATGCCGGCCTCGAGCGCATCCGCACCGACATCGCCGCCTTCGCCGAGGAAGAGGGCCGCCGGCCGCGTCTCATGGTCGTGAAGATGGGCCAGGACGGGCACGACCGCGGCGCCAAGGTGATCGCGACGGCCTTCGCCGATCTCGGCTTCGACGTCGATATCGGCCCGCTGTTCCAGACGCCCGAGGAAGCCGCCCGCGCCGCCATCGAGAACGACGTGCACGTGATCGGCATTTCGAGCCAGGCTGCGGGCCACAAGACGCTGGTGCCGCAGCTGATCGAGGAACTGGCCAAGCAGAACGGCTCGGAGATCATGGTCGTGGTGGGCGGCGTCATTCCCGCCCAGGATTACGACTTCCTGAAGAAGGCGGGCGTTGCCGCGATCTACGGTCCCGGCACCAACATCCCGGCCGCCGCGGCGGAGATCCTGTCGATCCTGCGCCAGCGCGACCAGAAGCGCGCGGCTTGATCGCGGCTTCGGCACAAAGAAAACCTCATGCTGAGGAGGCGGCGGAGCAGCCGTCTCGCAACATGGGCACGCACACCACGTTTGTCGCCCATCCTTCGAGACGCGGCCTGCGGCCGCTCCTCGGGATGAAGTACTGCGAGGCTACTTCCGCATCGCCTGGCTTTCCTCGGGCGTCAGCGGGCGTTCGCGGAAGGTGAGGATGCGGCCGCGGATCGTGCCGAAGCCGGTCTGGGCTTCGAGCTTGGCGGGATAGCGCATCTGGGTCTGGTCCATGCGCGCGAGCCAGACGCGCATCGGACGCTCGCGCTCGGTCTCGGCCTCCTTGGGCGCTTCGTCGAATTCGCCGGCCACGCGCCGGGTGAAGATCTCGCAGACCAGCAGGTCGCCCTGCGCGCCGGGCACGCCGGCCTTGGCGGCCGGCTCGGTGCCGATCTTGCGGATGATGATGTCGATGCGGCGCTTGCCGTCGTTGCTCTGCACGGTGCGGTCGCAGGCCGCGTCACCCGCCATTCCCACGCTGAGGGCGGCCGACAGCGGATCGAGCGAACCGCGCCGCTGCTCGTCCGAGATGGTGTTCTGCGGCGATGGCTTGTAGGCCGGGTTGTGCGTCTCCTGGATCGTGCCACCGGCATATTGCGCGACCCAGGTCCGGGGCTTGTCGCCCACGACGATGGACAGGGAGCCGGCCGAGGGGCGCGCGCCCTGCGGGGAGAAGCCGCCCCAGGCGCGGTTGCGGCCGTCATAGTTCATAGTGACGGCTTTCAGGATACCTTCCTTGAAGGTCCGGCTTTCGACATCGTAGCTGGTGCCGTTGAATTTGGCGGTGACGTCGATGCGGAAACCCGACAGGCCGGCAAAGGTGATCTCGTAAGCGATGTCGACCTGACGCGCGTCGGATGCCGCCCCCTGGGCCGACGCCGCCGCAGGCGCGGCCACGCTCAAGGCAATCGCTGCCATGGCCTTGCGAAATCTCATGCGAGTCCCTTTCTCGGAGGGGCTTACTTCGGCCTGTCAGGCACGATAGAAGGCCGACGCTCCCTTCGCCACCCAACATGGTGGCCCAATAAGGCATTTTTCGTTCATGTCGAAAACCGTCACGGACGGCGCCCCCCGGATGGACGCCTCGCGAACATGGGGGGTCATCGTGATCCTGGGCCGCCATTTGTGGCCAAAGGGTGAATCCGGCCTGCGGGTACGAGTCGTCGTGGCGCTGGTCCTGTTGGTGGTCGCCAAGGTCACGAACGTCTACGTGCCGATCCTCTATAAGAATGCAGTCGATGCGCTGGGGGTGCCGGCCGCGCAGGCGGTGGCGGTGCCGATCGCGCTGATCGTGGCCTACGGCGTTGCCCGCGTGCTTTCCCAAGCCTTCGGCGAAATCCGCGATGCCGTCTTCGCGCCGGTGGCGCAGCGGGCGATTCGCAATCTCGCCCTCGAAGTGTTCGGCCATCTCCATTCACTGTCTCTGCGATTCCACCTCGAGCGGCAGACCGGCGGCTTGAGCCGCGTCATCGAGCGCGGCACCCAGGGCATGGAATTCCTGATCCGCTTCACGACCTTCAACATCCTGCCAACGCTGTTCGAAATCCTCCTGGTCGGCGGCATCCTGTGGAGCCTGTACGATTGGCGCTTCTCGGCCGTCACGCTGGTCGTGGTCGGCGCCTACATCGCCTTCTCCATCATCCTCTCGGAATGGCGCATCAAGTTCGTGCGCTCCATGAACGATGCCGACACCGATGCGAACGCCAAGGCGATCGACAGCCTGCTGAACTTCGAGACGGTGAAGTATTTCGGCAACGAACCGCACGAGGCGCGCCGCTACGATGTCGGCCGCCGGCGCTACGAGAAGGCGGCGATACGCTCCAGCCGCACGCTGTCCCTGCTCAACATCGGCCAGGGCACGATCATTTCGGTCGGCCTTGTCCTCGTGATGGCGATGGCGGGGCAGGGTGTGGTTGCCGGCTCGATGACGATCGGCGACTTCGTCGCGGTCAACGCCTTCCTGATCCAGCTCTACATGCCGCTCAACATGCTGGGCTTCGCCTATCGCGAAATCCGCAACGCGCTGGTCAACATGGAGAAGATGTTCGGCCTGCTGCAGGTGCAGGCCGAGATCGCCGACAAGCCCGGTGCGCCGCCACTCGTCGTCAGCGGCGGCGAGATCGTGTTCGACCATGTCGACTTCCACTACGAGAAGGCGCGCCCGA
Source organism: uncultured Rhodospirillaceae bacterium (assembly GCA_945952105.1). GTDB lineage: Bacteria > Pseudomonadota > Alphaproteobacteria > Reyranellales > Reyranellaceae > Reyranella. The sequence goes on from CAMFGZ010000022.1 coordinate 91,265, forward strand.
TCCTGCACGACGTCAGTTTCCGCGTGGCGCCCGGCGAGACCGTCGCCATTGTGGGCTCGAGCGGTGCCGGCAAGTCGACGATCTCGCGCATCCTGTTCCGCTTCTACGACGTGGCCTCGGGCCATGTCCGCATCGACGGGCAGGACATCCGCGACGTCCAGCAGGCGAGCCTGCGCGCGTCCATTGGCGTGGTGCCGCAGGACACGGTGCTGTTTAACGACACGATCTATTACAACATCGCCTATGGTCGGCCCGGCGCCGCCCGCGAGGAGGTCGAGGAGGCCGCGCGGCTGGCCCGCATCCACGATTTCATCATGGCGCTGCCGCAAGGCTACGATAGCACCGTCGGCGAGCGCGGGCTGAAGCTTTCGGGTGGCGAGAAGCAACGCGTGGCGATCGCGCGCACCATCCTCAAGAACCCGCGCATCCTTCTGTTCGACGAGGCGACCAGCGCGCTCGACACGCGCACCGAGCAGGAGATCCAGCGTTCGCTGGAGGAGGTGAGCCGTGGCCGGACCACGGTGATCATCGCGCACCGGCTGTCGACCATCATCAATGCCGACGACATCGTCGTCCTCGACCGCGGTCGCGTCGCCGAGCGCGGCCGGCATGGCGAGCTCCTGGCCCGCAACGGTCTCTATGCCGACATGTGGCAGCGCCAGCAGGAAGCCGCCGCCGAGGCCGAGCGTCATGTCGAGGAGCCGCCGTCCTTCCGGGCCGAGGGGCATCTGCGTGTCGGCGACTAGCCCGGCTGCCACCGGCCTCTGGCGTTCTCTCGTTCCCGTCTTCACGGCCTGCGCGGCGATCGGCCTGCAGTCGGGCGCGGCGATGCCGCTGGTACCGCTGGCGTTGGAGCGGCAGGGCGCGGACAAGCTGACCATCGGCATCATCTCGGCCGCATGGGCGATCGGCATGCTGACGACTGGCCCGTACATTCCGCGGCTGGCCGCCCGCTTCGGCGCCGTGCCGCTCATCCTCGCCGCCGTTGTGGCCGGTTCCCTGTGCACGGTCGGCTATACGCTGAACACCCATCCCGTCGCCTGGTTCGCGCTCACCTTCGTGCATGGCGCGGTCGGCGGCGTGCCGTGGGTGGTGAGCGAGATCTGGATGAACCTCGTCGTCGAGGAGAGGCGGCGCGGCCGGGTCATGGCGATCTATGCCGCGATGTTCGCGGGCGGCATGGCGCTGGGACCCTTCGTCCTGCAGATCGTCGGAGTCTACGGTCCGGTGCCGTTCCTGACCTGCGCCGGGCTCGCCCTGCTGATCGCCCTGCCGCTGCTGCCCTACAGGTACCGGGCGCCGGCGATCCGACATCATGCCGAAAGCGGCTACGGCGCCATCTTCGTGGCGGCGCCGCTGGCCATGCTCGCGGCCTTTGCGGGAGGCCTGGGCGAGCAGGTCGCCTTCAGCTTCCTGCCGGTCTATGCCGTGGGTGCCGGCGTGGCGCCGGAGACCGGCGCGCTGTGGCTTTCGGCCTTCGTCGTCGGCAACGTGGCCCTGCAGTGGCCGATCGGCTGGCTGGCCGACCATGTCGACCGGCGCGGCGTGCTGGTGGGCTGCGCGCTCGCCAGTGCGGCGCTGGTGGTCGGCCTCACGTTCGTGCCGGCGCAGTCGTTCTCCATCGTCGGCGTCATCATGCTGTGGGGCGGCATCTCGTTCGCGATCTATCCGGTGGGCCTGGCTCTGCTTGGCCAGCAGTTCCGCGGGGGCGACATCGCTCGCGCGAATACCGCTTTCAGCCTGATCTACGTCGTCGGCGGGCTGGTCGGCCGGCCGCTCACGGGGGCGGCAATGGATGTGTTGGGCGAACCCGGCCTCGGCTGGACGCTCGGGTTCTTCTATACGATTGCCGCGCTGGGCACCTTGCTGGCAATGCACCGCCGTCGCTGATAAGTCTGGCCGCCGATGAGTGCGTCCGCAGCGATTTCCGGCATGTCGGCCGACCCGCTCCTTGAGCCCCTGCTGAAGGGCGACCGGCGGGCGCTGGCCCAGGCCATCACCCTGATCGAATCGACACGCGGCGACCATCGCGCGCGCGCCGATGCGCTCCTGGCCGAAGTGCTGCCGCATACCGGCAGGTCCGTGCGCCTCGGCATCACCGGGGTTCCAGGCGTCGGCAAGTCGACCCTGATCGAGCGTTTCGGCCTCTCGCTGCTGGAACGCGGCCGGTCGCTCGCCGTGCTGGCGATCGATCCCTCGTCGAAGCGAGGGGGCGGGTCGATCCTGGGCGACAAGACGCGGATGGAGGAGCTGTCGCGCCGACGCGAGGCTTTCATCCGGCCATCGCCGGCCGGCATCACCCTGGGCGGCGTCGCGCGGCGCACGCGCGAGACGATGCTGCTGGTGGAAGCGGCGGGATTCGACACGGTGATCGTCGAAACGGTGGGCGTGGGCCAGTCCGAGACCGCGGTCTCCGACATGGTCGACATGTTCATCGTGCTGCTGCTGCCGGCGGGCGGCGACGACCTGCAGGGCATCAAGCGCGGCGTGATCGAGCTGGCCGACCTGATCGTGGTCAACAAGGCCGACGGCGACCTGAAGGCCACCGCGCAGCGCTCCGCCGCCGACTATCAGCACGCGCTGCGCATGCTGCGCTCGCCGACGGCCGGTTGGACTCCGGAAGTCACCACCAGTTCGGCGCAGACGGGCGAGGGCGTCGCCGAGATCTGGGGCGTCGTGGAGCGTTTCAACGCGGCGGTGGGCGAGAAGGGCATACAGAGACGCCGTGCCGAGCAGGCGCGCGCCTGGATGTGGAACGAGGTCGGGGAGACGCTGCTGGCCGAGCTGAAGAAGCACCCCGAGGTGCGCCGGCTGGTGGGCGGGCTGGAGCGCGAGGTCGAGGCTGGCCGGGCAACCCCCGCCGCAGCGGCCCGAACCATGCTACAAGCCTTCCATGGCCGCTAAATCCTTCCTGAAGCGGGCGCGCCGCGCCGCCGAGGCCCAGAAGGAGCCCTTCTGGAAGCGCAAGACCCTCTCCGAGATGACCAAGCAGGAGTGGGAATCCCTCTGCGACGGCTGCGGCATGTGCTGCGTCAACAAGCTGGAATACGAGGGAACGGGCGAACTGGCCCAGACCGATACCTGCTGCAAGCTGCTGGACCCCAGGACCGCGCTCTGCCGGGACTACAAGAACCGTAAGAAGATCGTGCCGGATTGCATCCAGCTCACCCCAAAGGTGGTGGCCAAAATGGATTGGCTCCCAAGGACTTGTGGGTACCGGCTCGTCCACTTCAAGCAGGACCTCTACTGGTGGCACCCGCTGATTTCGGGCGACCCGAACACCGTGCACGAGGCGGGAATCTCGGCCCGGGGCCGGGTCATCCCGGAGGATCAGGTCGAGGACATCAGCGAAAGAGTCGTGGATTGGTTTGCTTGACGGGCACCCGTTCGGCCCGTAAAAAGCCGGCCTTCCCGCCCTCCGGCGGGATCGTTTTTTAGCGGATATTGTCATGCCCCGTCGCTGCGCCCTCTCGGGCAAGTCCGTCCAGTACGGCAACAATGTGAGCCACGCGAACAACAAGTCGAAGCGCCGGTTCATGTCGAACCTGCAGGTCGCTTCGGTCCTGTCCGACGCGCTGGGCCACGCGGTCCGCCTGCGCCTGACCCCGCGCGGCATCAAGACCATCGAGCACAATGGCGGCATCGACGCCTACCTGCTCGAGACGAACGACAGCAAGCTCTCGCCCGAGATGAAGGTGCTGAAGCGCCGCGTCGTGTCGGCCAAGGGCAAGAAGGACGCGAAGGCGGCCGCCTAAGTGGGCTGTGCGGGCTGAGCGAAGTTCAGCCCCCGCGCCGCGCCTGCCGTCGAAGTGAGGCGGCTTTGTCGTTGGCGAGGCGCTACGGCGCCAACTCGAACAGTATCAGTATGTTGCGCTGAAGCGGATTGAAGTTGTCGTCCGACATCAGCCAGAGCAGCGTCTCGCCCCTGGCGCCGCGTGTTGCCGCCAACCCTTCCAGATTGTCGACCGCATAGGGCGACGAGAGGTGCGCCAGTTCCTCCGGCCGCACCGTCGCGCCGGCCGCGAGCTGGACGGCGTCGAACCGCATCACCCGCACGCGCACGCCCCGCACCATGTCGAAGGCACGTTCCAGCGTGGTGTAGGATCCATCCGGCAGTACCGCCAGCGCGGTCGGCTTGTAGTCGGGTACAGTCGCGTAGCTGAAGGTGCTCCAGGCATAGCGGCCGCCGGGCTGGGGCTTGCCGATCCAGCCGACCACCGTGCCGGCCTGGCGGCTGTATTCCTCGCTGATGGCGATGACGGTGCCGTCGGCCAAGGCGGTCAGGGCTTCGATGCCGCCGTTGCCCGGCTGCCGGCCGATATCGGCCGGCCCTTCCACGGGCAGGGGCGTTGCGGTGAGTGTCGGGTAACGCCACAGCCGGTGGCGGCGCTCGAAGGCCACCAGCCACGATCCGTCGGGCAGGCGCGCCATCGCCTCGGCGTCGGCTTCGGGTTTGCTGTCGATCGGCTTGCCGTCGAGGCCGCGCAACTGGCCCATCCGCGCATCGGCCAGTCCCACCAGCATGCCCTTGTCGTCGAAGCGTGGCGTCGCGACCAGCCAGGCTCCCTCGTCTGAGATCGAGGTCAGCGTGCGGTTGTCCGGCGTGACGTGCAGGTCGGACAGGCCGCCGAAATTGCGCGAGTTCGCACGCATCTCGAGGCCGCCGCGCCAGACCAGCTTGCCGACGCGCGTTGCCCTGGGCTCGTCGATCTTGAGCGTGAGCGCCGAGCTTTCGATCGTGATGGGAACTTCCTGCGCACCGGCCGGCGGCGGCGAAACGCCGGCACAGGCCGCGACGAGCAGGCAGAGCGAAAGAAGGAAGCGGTTCACCACATGAGACAAGCGCCCGATCAGGCGGCGCGCTTGCCGGACTTGGTGCCCTTGCCGGGATTCTTGCCCGGACCGCGGGCGGCCCGGGTGTCCTTCTTGTCGTCGTCGTCGAACAGCGAGGCGAGCTGCTCCATCATCGTGCCGCCCAGCTGGTCGGCGTCGACGATGGTGACGGCGCGGCGGTAGTAGCGCGTGACGTCGTGACCGATGCCGATGGCCACCAGCTCGACCGGCGAGCGTGTCTCGATCCAGTCGATGACGTCGCGCAGGTGCCGCTCGAGGTAGTTGCCGGGGTTGACCGACAGGGTGCTGTCGTCGACCGGCGCGCCGTCGGAGATCACCATCATGATCTTGCGCTCTTCGGGACGCGGCAGGAGGCGGCTGTGCGCCCACAGCAGCGCCTCGCCGTCGATGTTTTCCTTGAGGATGCCCTCGCGCAGCATCAGACCCAGGTTCTTGCGGGCCCGCCGCCACGGCGCATCGGCCGGCTTGTAAACGATGTGGCGCAGGTCGTTGAGGCGGCCGGGATTGCCCGGCTTGCCGGCGGCGAGCCACTGCTCGCGGCTCTGGCCGCCCTTCCAGGCGCG
>CAMFGZ010000023.1 GCA_945952105.1 uncultured Rhodospirillaceae bacterium
GAAGCCACCCCCGAGAGCTTGCTCAATACGTTCACAAGCTCTCAGGATGAGGTTGTGCGGCTGAACTCAAGGCAGACAGACTTCAGGGACGAGGCGCGTCGTCCGTCCCGATGGGCGACAACACGCCGGTCGTGACAGGCGGCGGCACCGCCTGTCCGGCGAGCCGCAGGGTGCGCTCCAGCAGCAACTCGTAGAGCGGCCGACCGCCCAGCGCCTGAGAGACCGCGTTGGCCGTCACGCAGGTCACGATCAGCGGCAAGATGAGCGCGTATCCGTTGGTCAGCTCGGCCGCCAGCACGACCCCCACCAGCGGAGCGCGGATCGACGCGGAGAACAAACCACCCATCGCGGCGATCACGAAGGCGGCCCCTGCCAGCGGCGGCAGCGGCATGGCAGCCTGGAGCAGCCAGGCCGCGATCAGGCCCACCGTGGTGGCGAGCGTCAGCAGCGGCGCAAAGATGCCGCCGGGGACGCCGACCGGATAGCTAAACATCACGCCGACGAAGCGCAGAAGGCAAAGCAGCAGCAGCGTCGTGATCGGCAGGTTGGCCGTCACCAGGCCCGGGATCAGCAGTTCACCGCCGCCCACTGCCTGCGGCAGCACGAGCGCCAGCGCGCCGATGGCGGCACCGACCAGGAGCGCGGGCAGGAACGGTACCTTCCTGAAGGTGGCCGACACCCAGTCGAGCAGGAAGAGCAGCGTGTTGTTGAAGACGATGCCCAGCCCGCCCAGGAACACACCCAGCACCAGGAAAGCCGGCAACAGCGACAATGGCATCCCGGCATTGTCGAGCTTGAGCTGCGGCGCGGTGCCGCCGACCAACTCCATACCGATGGCGCTGGCGGTCGAGGCGATGATGACGGCGGTGTAGGAGCGCAGCGTGTAGCGGAACTGCTTGCGTGTTTCCTCGATCACGAAAAGGATGGCTGCCAGTGGCGCGTTGAAGGCGGCGGCGAGACCGGCGGCCGCGCCGGCCGCCAGCAGCCCGCGCAATTCCAGCTCGCTGAGCTTGAGGCGCTCGGAGATCGCCTGCGCGATCGAGGCGCCCATGTGGATGGTCGGTCCTTCGCGGCCGGCCACGAGGCCCGACGACAAAGCCAACACGCCGCCCACGAACTTCACCGGCAGGATGCGCTTCCAACGCACTTCACGCAGGCCCTCCATCGCGCCTTCGATTTCCTGCACGCCACTGCCCGCCGCTTCGGGTGCGACGAGACGCGTGAGGAAGAAGGCCACGACCAGGGCAATGGCAGCCATCGCCGCCGCCGCGACAATGGTGAGCGCGCCCGGTCCCATGTACGCCACGAGCCAGGAAGGCCAGCGGACCAGCGTATCGACGACGAGATGAAAGCCGGCACCCAGGACCCCGGTGGCCACACCGCACAGGGCTGCCAGGAAATAAAGGGCGCTATCTGAGATCGATTTCTCTGCCGGTCGATCTCCTGAATTCACGCCACCCTCCGATATTGCGGCGCAATAATGCCCGCAGAGACCGAAGTGTCAAAGCGTCAGCGCGTGAAGACCACGTCGGAGAGGTCGCTGCGCACTTCCCAGTGATGCCGCTCGAGCTCGGGATCGAGATGCTCCTCGGCCGGGAAGCCGAGGCAGAGATAGGCCACGAGGTTCCAGCCGGCCGGCACATCGAGCGCCTTCGTCACCCTCTTCGGGTCGAGGATCGACACCCAGCCCATGCCGATCCCGTCGGCACGCGCCGCCAGCCACAGCGTCTGGATCGCGGCCACGACGGAATAATGCAGGGTCTCCGGCATGGTCTGCTGGCCGAGGCCGCTGCCGGTATGCGTGCCGTCATCGGAGAAGACGGCGAGGTGGACGGGCGCCTCCTTGAGGCCCGCCAGCTTCAGGTTGGCATAGATCTCGTGTTTCTCGCCGCCGTAGCCGGCCAGCGCCTTTTCATTGGCTTGCGTAAAACTCTCGACCACGGCGCGGCGGCGCTCGGGGCTCTCGACATGGACGAACCGCCAGGGCTGGCTGAGGCCGACCGACGGCGCGTGGCTTGCGACTTCCAGCAGCGCGTCGATGCGTTCGCGCGCCACCGGATCGGTACGGAAGCGACGCACGTCGCGCCGCCACAGGACGAGTTCACGAAACTCGGCCCGGAAGGCCGCGTCGAAGTGCGGATGCGTCATCAACTCCACCGATCGATTGCATGAAAGAACGTGCCGCTCACCGTGCCGCGACGGGCGCCCGCCTCCGGGACCGCGGCGCCGGTCGCATCGAGACAGTCGACGAGAGGCTCGTCGCCCGTCGACAGGATGCTGGCGTAATGGAATTCGTGTCCGGCGACCTCGCCGCCCCGCACGCCCAGCACACCGTCCGCCACGAGACGGGCACGACGATAGCCGAGATGCAGGCGGCGTCTGGCGAACGAGGTTTCGACGTTCAGCAGGCCGACCATTCCGTGTCTTGCTCCACCTGCATCTTCGAGCCCTTGTCCCAACACCATGTAGCCGCCGCACTCCCCGTGGACCGGCACCGACTTCGCCGCCATCGCTCTTACGCCAGCGGCAAAACGGCCGGCCGCGGCCAGCGTTCCCGCATGCAGTTCGGGATAGCCGCCCGGCAGCCAGACCACGTCCGCCGACGCATCGGGCGCTTCGTCGGCCAGCGGCGAAAAGGACATGATCTCTGCGCCCGCCGTCCGCCAGCTTTCCAGCAGGTGCGGATACATGAAGGAGAACGCACGATCCTGTGCGAGGGCGATGCGCTGGCCGGGCGGCGGCAACCCCTGTGTCGGCTGCATCGGGCTCATGCGGGCCATGCGGGCGCCGGCTTCGATGGCATCGAGATCGAGCGCGGCCTCGACCGTGTCGGCCAGCGTATCGAGGCGGCGCACGATGTCGGGCAGTTCGACCGCCTGCACGAGACCGAGATGCCGTTCGGGCAGCGCGAAGTGCGGGTTCGATGGCAGCGCGCCCAAAAGCTTCAGGCCGGCGCGTTCGAGGCCCGGCGCGATCATGCCGACATGCCGCGCGCTGGCGGCGCGATTGAGGATGACGCCGGCCACCTCGACATCGTCTCGATAGCGCGCGAGTCCGCTTGCAATGGCCGCCGCCGTCTCGGCTTGGCCGGAGACGTCGAGCACCAGCACGACGGGCCAGCCTGTCAGCGCCGCGAGATCGGCGGTCGCACCGCGGGCCGTCTGGCCGGGTGCGGCCACGCCGTCGAACAGGCCCATCACGCCTTCGACGACGACGAGATCGGCGGATGAACCGTGACGCGTCACGAGGTTCGTCAGCGTCGCCGGCGACATCGCCCAGGTGTCGAGATTGAAGCTCGCTCGACCGGTCGCCGCCGTATGAAAGGCCGGGTCGATATAGTCCGGTCCGCACTTGAAGGGCTGCACTGTGCGGCCGCGCCGCGCCAGCGCCCGGATCAGGCCGGAGGCGATCGTCGTCTTGCCGGCGCCGGAGCGCGCCGCGGCCACGATCAGCCCGCGCGGCCGCTCGCTCATTGCCAGTCGACCATCGAGGCCAGCACGTCTTTGCGCAGCGCCGCGATCTTCCCGATGACGGCGATGCAGGGCGAGCCGATGCCATGTCGCTGCGCATCGATGGCAAGCGCATCGAGCCGGCTCTCGACGACGCGCTCACCGTCAACCGTCGCGGACTGGATCAGCGTCGCCGGCGTATCGGCCGCCAGTCCGCCACGCTGCAGCGCCGCTACGATCTCCTCGAGCTGCGCCATCGGCATATAGAGGATGAGCGGCTGGCCGAGCCTGGCCAGCGCTTCCCAGTCGGCGGACGTCTGGCCGTCGGCGCGATGCCCTGCCGCCAGCACGACGGCATGGTTGGTGTCGCGCGAGGTCGCGGGAATGCCCGCCAGCGCCGTTCCCGCGAGTCCCGCCGTCAGACCCGGGATGATGCGGAAGCGCAAGCCCGCCTCGCACAGCGCCGTCACTTCTTCCCAACCGCGACCGAAGACGAAGGGATCGCCGCCCTTCAGCCGAAGCACGCGCCGCCCGGCGCGTGCCCGCTCGATCAACAGCGCGTTGATCTCGTCCTGCTTGGGCGACGGCTTGCCCCCGCGCTTGCCCGCCGGCAGCAGGACCGCGTCCTGTCGCGCGAGCCGCAGCACGCGCGGGTCGACCAGCGCGTCGTGCACGATGTCGTCGGCCATCGTCACCGCGTGCAGCGCCAGCACCGTCAGCAGGCGCGGGTCGCCAGGACCGGCGCCCGCCAGCCACACCTCGCCCGGAGGGAATTCCGGCAGGTCGGGAAAGCCTGCCAGGGTCACGCGCCGCGCCTTCGGAAGCGCCGCTGATAGGCCGCGTCATAGAGCGCGCTGTTACGGAAATCGCGCGCATCCAGAACCTTGCCGACAAGGATCAGTGCCGTGCGCTCGATCGGCGCCTTCGCCACTTCACCCTTGATCGTTCCGAGCGTGGCGCGAATCACGCGCTCGTCGGGCCAGGTCGCGCGATAGACGATGGCGACAGGACAATCGGCACCGTAATGCGGCATTAGCTCCGCCACGACCTTGTCGAGCGCGTGGATCGACAGATGCAGCACCAGCGTCGCGCCGGTCGCGGCGTAGGCCGCCAGCTTCTCACCCTCCGGCATCGCCGAGGCACGCCCCGAGGTCCGCGTCAGCACGACGGTCTGCGCCACTTCGGGCAGAGTGAGTTCCTGTCCCAGCGCGGCGGCGGCGGCCGCGAACGAGGGAACGCCCGGTGTCACAGTGTAGGGTATTCCCTCGCCATCGAGGCGGCGAAGCTGCTCGCCGAGCGCGCTCCACACCGAGAGGTCGCCGGAGTGGAGACGCGCCACGTCCTCGCCGGCATCGGTCGCGCGGCGGCATTCCGCGACGATCTCGTCGAGCGACAGCGGCGCGGTGTCGACGATGCGGGTGCCCGATGGGCAATGATCGAGCAGCGCCTTCGGCACCAGCGAGCCGGCATAGAGGCAGACCGCGCAGCGCGCGATCAGGTCGCGGCCGCGCACGGTGATCAGGTCCGGCGCGCCCGGCCCCGCCCCGATGAAATGGATGGTCATCGTCCTTCTCCGATGGCGATCGCGCAGGTCGCGCGTTCCGTCGCAACGCGCGTTCCCAGCAGCCGGCCTTCGCGGCCCGCCACCACCAGCGCCGACGCTTCCGCGATCGACGGCAGACCCTTGGCCTTCAGCACCAGCTTCGACGGGGTGAGCACGCGGCCGGCAACACGGTCGAGATCGTCGACCGTGCAGGCCACCAGCCGCACCGACAGCCGCCGCGTCACCTCGGCGAAGGCCGGATCAGTCGCCTTCTCCGATTCCGTCGCCACCGCATCGAGGCGCTCCACAGGGAGGTCGAACAGGCCGAGTGCCATGCGCACGACCCGCTCGATCTCGTTGGCCGACGTGTCGCGCCGGCAGCCCACGCCCGCGACGATCATGGTTTCCTCGCCCGCCACTGGATGACGGGTGCCGCATGACGCCACACGAAGACGTTGCCCGTGCCGGCGCGGCCCGCCTTGGCGACCTGCAGCCGCGTGATCTCGCCACCGCGCTGCTGGAAGCACTCGATCAGGCGAGCCTCCGACTGCAGCGACACGGCGTTGGCGACGATGCGCCCGCCCGGCTTCAGCGCGGCCCAGGCCGCGTCCAGAAGGCCGGGATCGGAGAGGCCACCGCCGACGAAGACCGCGTCGGGTGCCGGCAGTCCTTCGAAAGCCGCCGGTGCAGATTTCTGGACGATATGCAGATCGGGCGCGCCGAGCATCGCCGCGTTGCGCGCCGCCCGCGCCGCCCGCTCGACGCCCTCCTCGATGCCGATGGCCCGCAGCGAGGGATGGCGCAGCATCCATTCGATGGCGATCGAGCCCGCGCCCAGCCCGACATCCCATAAAAGCTCGCCCTGCTGCGGCGCCAGCGATGAGAGCGTCACGGCGCGGATGTCGCGCTTGGTGAGCTGGCCGTCATGCTCGAACAGCGCATCGTCGAGGCCCGGCGCCAGGGTCACGATCCTCGCATCGGGCAAGGCCACGACTTCGAGTGCCACGATGTTGAGAGCAGCGACGTCCGTAAACGCGAACGACTGAGCCGTTTCGGTTCGCACGCGCTCCCGTGGCCCGCCGAGCGCTTCCAGCACCGTGAGCCTTGATCGACCCATGCCGCGCGATGCCAGCAACCGCGCCAGACGGTCAGGCGTCTGGCCATCCCATGAAAGCGCGAGGATGCGCGCGCCGGGTTGGAGATGGCGCACGATGCCTTCCAGCGCGCGGCCGTGCAGGCTCACCAGCGTGGCGTCCTGCAACGACCAGCCGAGCCGTGACGCCGCGAGGCTGAACGACGAAGGCTGCGGCAGGCAGAGCATCTCGTCGGCCGGAACCGAGCGCAGAAGCATGTCGCCGACGCCGTAGTGGAACGGATCGCCGCTCGCCAGGACGACCACCGGCCGGCCGCGCAGCGCCTCGATCTCGACCATCGCGCCGGCAATCGGGCTCGGCCAGGCAAGCGAGCGACCGCGGATCAGGTCGCCGCAAAGTTCCAGATGACGCTTGCCGCCGACCACCAGCTCCGCCGAGGACACGAGCTGGCGTGCCACGGGGGACAGGCCGCCGATTCCGCCCTCACCGACACCGACGATGGACAGCCATCGCGCGGCCGGGCAGGTTGCGCCCCCGCCCGTCATCGCCCGGCTCCGACATGCGCGTTCTCATCCTCGGCGGCACCACGGAAGCTTCTTCCCTCGCCCGATTGCTCGCAAACGATGCGCGCTTCGAGGCGACGCTGTCGCTGGCAGGCCGCACGGCGCAGCCAGCGTCGCAAGCCTTGCCCACACGCATCGGCGGCTTCGGCGGGATCGACGGGCTGGTGCACTACTTGAAAGACGGGAAGATCGACGCCGTCGTCGATGCGACACACCCCTATGCCGACCAGATGTCGGCGCATGCCCTCGCGGCGTGCGAACTGGTTGGCATTCCACTCGCATCGCTGGCGCGCGCGCCGTGGACGCGGCAAGCCGGCGATGGCTGGCAAGACGTTGCAGACACCGAAGCCGCGGTCATTGCGCTCGGCGCAGTTCCGCGCCGCGTCTTCCTGGCGATCGGCCGGCAGGAGCTGCCACTGTTCGCCGGCGCCCCGCAGCATAACTACCTGGCGCGCGTCATCGATGCGCCGGCCGAGACCCAACTGCCGCCGCGTCTCACGCTGCTGCAGGCGCGCGGCCCCTTCGATCTTGCGGCCGAAACCACGCTGCTGCGCGATCATCGGATCGACGTCGTCGTCTCCAAGAATGCCGGCGGAAACGCGACCTATGCCAAGATCGAGGCGGCCCGCGCACTCGGCGTGCCGGTCGTGATGATCGCGCGACCGCACAAGCCCGCCGGTCATGTCGTGGCGAGTCCCAAAGAGACAGTGGCCTGGCTCGATCATGCGCGGCGCTCGCTGCGTGGCGTGTAAATCCAGCGGCCAACAGTGCGCGTCGTGCTGGCGCCGATGATGACCAGCGTGCGCATGTCGGCCACCGCTGCATCCGCCGTTTCCAGCGTCGCCACCGTCACCTTGGCATCGGCCGTTCCCGCCGCGCGCACGAACAGGACCGGCGTCGTGCCCGCCTGCACCAGCCGCAGCAGGTCGAAAGCCTGGCCGAGCTGGTGCGGCCGCGCCTTCGAGGCCGGATTGTAGAGCGCGATCACGAAGTCGGCCTCGGCCGCCGCCTTGAGTCGCCGCTCGATCGTCGCCCAGCCTTTCAGATTGTCGGAGAGCGAGATCGCGCAGAAATCGCCGCCCAGCGGCGCGCCGACTTCCGCGGCCGCCGCCAGCATGGCCGTCACGCCGGGCTCGACCCTGATGTCGAGCGACCGCCAGGCAGGATCGCCCGCTTCCACCGCCTCGAACACCGCCGAGGCCATGGCGAAGACACCGGGATCGCCGCCCGACACGACGACGACCCGACGGCCGGCCGCGGCGAGAGACAGGGCGTGCCGCGCGCGATCGAGTTCGACGCGATTGTCCGAGGCATGGCGCTGCTGGTCCGCGCGCCCCGGAGGAATGCGATCGAGATAAGGGCCGTAGCCCACGAGGTCGGACGCGCGATCCAGCGCCGCGCGCGTGGCGGGCGTCATGAGATCGGCCTTGCCCGGCCCCGTGCCCACCACGGTCAGCGAGCCGCTCACAACTGCCGCCCCCGGCCCGCGATCAGGACCATCGCGAAATAGACGCCGGCCGGATCGCCGCACTCGGCCAGCGGCACGATGCGCTCGTCCTGCATGGTGCCGCGCTCGACATAGACCGCGCGCGACAGCAGGCCGGCCGCTTCCACGGCGCGCCGCACCTTACCGAGATTGCGGCCGAGCTTCATGATCACCGCGGCATCTGTGTTGCGCAGGCGGTCCACGAGATGCTCCTCGCCCAGCGTACCCGGCAGCACCGAAAGCGTGTCGTTGCCCCAGGTGATCGGCAGATTGGCGCGCGTCCAGCAACCCGACATGCCGGTGACGCCGGGCACGACCTCGACCGGAAACGTCTCGGCGAGCCGGCGCCACATATGCATGAACGATCCGTAGAAGAACGGATCGCCCTCCGCGAGAAGGCCGACCGACTTGCCGTCCTCCAGCAATGCCGCCAGCGAGGACGAGGCCTCGGCATAGAAGTCCGCGATCTGGCTCTGATAGTCGGGATGGTCCGCCGGGATCTCGTCGGTGACGGGATACTCTAGTCGCAGCTCCGCGCGCTGCGCTTCCATCAGCGGAGTCACGATGCGACGCGCATTGCCGAGGAGGCCGCGCTTGGCGAAGAAGGCGACCACGTCGACAGAACGCACCAGGCCGGCCGCGCGCAGGGTGAGGTAGCGCACGTCGCCGGGGCCGACGCCGATGCCGTAGAGCGTCCCGCGCTCGGCGGTACCCGCGATCTCTTCGAGGCTGGTCATTCGATGTCGCTGGTCAGCGCGTTGATCGCCGCGGCCGTCATCGCGCTGCCGCCGCGGCGGCCGCGCACGATCAGGAACGGCACCCGTCCATCCGCGGCCAGGGCTTCCTTGGATTCCAGTGCACCGACGAAACCGACCGGCACGCCGATCACGGCTGCCGGCATCGGCGCACCTGCGTCGAGCATTTCGAGCAGGCGGAACAAGGCGGTCGGCGCATTGCCGATGGCGACGACGGCGCCGCCGAGACGCTCGCGCCACAATTCCATCGCCGCCGCCGAGCGCGTGTTGCCGAGTTGCCGTGCCAGGTCCGCCACGGAAGGATCGTCGAGCGTGCAGACGACGTCGTTCGCCGCCGGCAGCCGCGCTCGCGTCACGCCGTTGGCCACCATCTTCGCGTCGCAGAGGATCGGCGCGCCTTTCCTGAGCGCGTGCCGCGCGGCCGCTGCGAAGCCCGGCGACATCTCGATGTCTCGGGCGACCTCGGGCATGCCGCAGGCGTGGATGATCCTCACAGCCACGCGCTCCTCAACGGGATTGAACCGGGCGAGATCGGCCTCGGCGCGGATGATCGCGAAGGAGCGTCGATATATTTCCGCGCCGTCGCGGATGTAGTCACGCGAGTCAGCCACGAGACTGCTCCGGCAATACCGCTTCGATGGCTTTCGGATCGATCAACCGTTCGACGGTGCCGTGCGTCGTGCCGTTCCGGATTGCGCGGTAGCGACCTGCATCGCCGACCAGCACGAGCGCGGACGGCGCGGAGCGCGCGCAACCCTTCTCGCAGCCCGAGAGGTGGATACGGCCTTCGAAGTCATGCAAGGCCAGGCGACGTGCATCGGCCCGCGTATCGACGGTGCTCGATGCACAATCCGGCGCGCCGGGACAGGCTTCGATACGCAGCAGTGGATCGCCGGCGTCGACGATCAAACCGATGCTGCGCGCACCCTCGAGCACGCGACGGCCTGACTCAGCGTCGCGCACACGCATGTAGAGCGTACGCCACGGCGACAGGCGAAGATCGCGCGCCCCCGCCCCTTCAGCAAGATGGATCAGTTGGCGAAGCTGCTTCGCCTCCAGTCGACCGAAGGAAGCCGCGACACCAATCGCGCCGTCCAAAAGGCCGAGCCTGGGTCCACCGGATGCCGTGAAAGGCGACAGCGGCCGCAATCCCGGTGTGACCGCCGACTGCACCCGGAAGAAAGCCGCAGGCGGCAGGCTGCGCAGTCGTGTCCGCGGCACGTTCTCCAGCACTGCGTTCATCGCCGCCACGGCGAGACCGACAGCGGCTTGGGGTGCACACACGCCGAGCCAGCGCGTGCCTTCCTTTGTGTCGAGCCCGAAAGCGATTTCGCCGGCCATGATCCGCAGGCTGATGTCGGCGCGCTCGCCGGCGAGGGAGACGGGTCCCTCCTCGTCCACGAGAAGGCCGAACTTGGTGGGAAGACCGCGAAGGCGCAGGTCGCCGGTCAGGACCTCCTCGAGCCGGGCCGCGATCCCGTATGCGTCCGAGGCGGACTCGGCGAGCGGCGCGACCATCACGTTGCGCACGGCCTCTGACTCGGCATCGTCGTCGAGCAGGCCGAGCCGGTCGAGTTCGGCTTGCAACCCGGCGAGCCGGCCTTCGGTCAGGCCGCGAATCTGAAGGTTGGCGCGCCGTGTCAGGTCGATATGACCGTTGCCCAGCCGCGCGGCGAGGCCGGCCAGTACACGAGCCGCGTAGAGCCCGATGCGGCCCACGCGCGGCCGCACGCGCACGATCAGCCCGTCGCCGCTCTGCATCGGCCGCAGAGCGCCCGGGCACCAGCCTTTCCTGAGGACCGTAGAGGCCATGCTCATGGTCCGGTCTTAATCAACCGCCCGCGCTGGCTCCGCAAGCCCGATCGCGCGCGTCAGATCGCGCTCCACGGCGTTGCGCCGCGTCGTCCAGAGGCCGCGGTCCAGCGCGTCCCTGAGACGGGCCGCGATGGCGGCAACGGCGGCCGGGTTGCGTTCCGCCATGGCCGCCAGAACCGCCTCGTCGGCCATCAGCGCGGCATGGGTCGCATCGAACAGCGGACCGGGCACGATCGCCGCCGTCGCCGCGAAGGCATAGAGCGCATCGACCGACTGCGCGATCTCGGCCACGCCGCGATGGCCGTGGCACAGCATGCCCTGGATCCAGCGCGGATTGGTGAGGCGCCCGCGCACGATGCGAGCGACTTCCTCGGCCAGCCGCCGCGCCCTGGGCTGCGACGTGTCGCTGGTGTCGAGATGGTAGAGCTCGGGCTCGTTGCCGAGCAGCGCCGCCGCCGCCGCGAAGCCGCCGGCGAAGTCGGCGACGCCATCGCCATCGAGCACGTCGCGCTCGCGATCGTCCTGCGGATGGACCAGCACGTCGGCTGTCGAGACGAGATGACGAAACCCCTCGCCCGCCGCGCGCACCGGCTCGGGCCCGCCATAGGCATGGGTCACCGCACCGAGATAGATCGCGCCGAGATCGGCGCGCGTCTTCCAGTCGCCATCGAGCGCCACGTCGCCCGCCTGCGCGCCGTAGCTGCCGGGCGCGGAGCCGAAGACGCGCGCGAGATCGGCATCGGCGCGACGGGCGGCGGCGAGCGGGTTCTCCTCGTCGGGCTCGTCGAGATCGGCGACGCGCCGCACCGCCATGTCGAACAGCGCGATCTGCGCTTCGAAGATGTCGCGGAACAGGCCCGAGATGCGCAAGGTCACGTCGATGCGCGGCCGGTCGAGCGTGGCGAGCGGCATCACCTCGATGCCGCTGACGCGGCTCGACGCGGTGTCCCAGACCGGCTTCACGCCGAGATAGGCGAGCGCCTGGGCGAGATCGTCGCCGCCGGTGCGCAGCGACGCCGAGGCCCAGAGGTCGATCACCAGCGCGCGCGGCGGCTCGCCGTGATCCTGCAGATAACGCCGAACGACCTCGTCGGCGGCCCGCGCACCGATGACGGCGGCGGTGCGGGTCGGAATGGCGCGCGGATCGATCGACGTGAGGTTGCGCCCCGTCGGCAGCACATCAGCCCGGCCGCGCGTCGGCGCACCCGCCGGCCCCGGCGCGACGCGACGACCGGCAAGCGCCGCCAGCAGCGCCGAGCGCTCGCGCGCCGCACTTGCCCGGATCGGCGCTTCGCCGCCCGTCGTGGCCGCAAGCGTCGCGATCCGCGCTTCGTCCGGCAGGGTGCCGAAGACGTGCAGGCCTTCGCGGATGCTGAGTTCCTTGATGTCGCAGAGATGGGCGTCGAGCTTGGCGACGGCCTGGCGGCTGGGCTCGTCCTTCACGAGACCGCATTCGGCAGCGAGGCCGCTGCTCCAGGCGCGCTCAACGATCTCGTCTTCAAGGTGACGCAGGCGGCGGCTGTCGAGCCCGTCGGCGGCGGCATATTCCTCGATGATCCCTTCCATCTCGGCCATCGCGCCGTGCAGGCCCGCGGCACTGAGCGGCGGCGTCAGATGGCCGATGGTGACGGCACCCAGCCGGCGCTTGGCCTGCACCGCCTCGCCCGGATTGTTGACGATGAACGGATAGATCACCGGCAGCGGCCCCAGCACCGCCTCGGGCCAACAGCCGGCCGACAACGCCAGCGCCTTGCCCGGCAGCCATTCCAATGTGCCGTGCGTGCCGAGATGGATCATCGCGTCGATCCGCTCCTGCTCGCGCAGCCAGGCGTAGAGCGCGACATAGGCAGGACGCGGCGGGCAGGTCATGTCGTGATAGCCCGACTTGCGGTCCTGCAAGGTGCCGCGATCGGGCTGCAGCAACACCGTGACCTTGCCGCAGCGGAGCACCGGCAGCCGGAAGCCCTTTGGCGGCGCGCCCCAAGTGTCGGCCAGCTCCTGCTGCAGGCCTGCCGGCAATGCCGAGTGCCAGGCGCGATAGGTTTCGAGCGGAATGTCGATGTGATCGGCCGCGCCTGCGAGAAGCTTTTCGACATCGGCGGCCTGCCAGTCGCGACCACCCGTGTCGTAGCCCTCGGCGTACAGCAGGCTCAGGATCTCGACCACGCTGGCCGGCGTGTCGAGACCGACCGCGTAGCCGGTGCGGCCGCCGCGTGCCGGATAGTCGGACAGGACGAGCGCCAGCCGCCGTTCCGCGACTGGCGTCGCTCCGAGCTTCGCCCATGACGCCGCCAGCCGCGCGACATAGTCGATGCGGTCGGGTTCGGGCTCGTGATGCACGCTGCCGAATTCCAGCGCCGGATCGGGCTCGGCTTCGGCCTTGAAGGAGATCGCACGCGTCAGCAGCCTGCCGTCGAGCTCGGGCAGCACGACGTTCATGGCGAGATCGGCGGGCGCCAGCCCCCGCAGAGAGCCGTCCCATGCCTCACGCGCGCTGCCTGACAGCACGACCTGCAGCACCGGCACGTCGGCGCCGTCGAGCACCGTCGTGTCGTCGTCGCGCAGGGCGGAGAAGGCCGTCGTGTTGAGGATGATCGCGGGCTTGCGGTCGCGCAGCAGCGCTTCGAGCGGCGCTTGCACGGCCGGATCCTTCAGGCTGCTCACCGCCACGCCGACCGGTGCCAGCCCCTGCCTGTCGAGCGCCTGCATCAGCGCGTTCATCGGCGCGATGTCGGCGGCGATCAGGTTGGCGCGATAGAACACGACCAATGCCGTTGGCCGGCCATCGTCCGCCGCGCCGAGGATCGTGAGTGGACCGACTGGCTCGGGCGCGGTCCACGAAACCTCGCGGCCCAACAGGCTCGCGGCATAGCGCAGTGCCTGGCGCAGGTTCGCGGTGCCGCCGGCCCGGAAGTAGCCATCGAGGCGGGCGAGCTGGTCGGGCTTGAGCGTCGAGACGGCGGCCAGCCGCGGGTCGGGCCGGTCGTCACCCGGCAGGGCGGCGAACAACACGCCATTGTCGCGCGCCGCATCGCCGATGCGCTCGAAGCCGTAGCGCCAGTAGTCGAGACCGCCGAGGCCGCGCACGATCACCAGTCGCGCACGCGAGATCACCTGCTCGACATAGAGATCGACCGACATCGGATGGCGCAGCTTCTTGAGACTGGCCAGACGCAGGGTCGGCAACAGGTCGCGATCCTGCTGCCACGCAGCGGCGAGCGCCGAGAGGTCGCTGTCGGAGAAGGAGAGCACGACGACCTCGCCCGGCGACTGTCCGAGGTCGACGGCGGCGTCGGCCTCTTCGAGCGTCGCGAGCTGGGTCGCCAGGACGTGCATGACCCTATCCCAGCAGGATCGTCCGGATCGCGGCCTGGTCGAAGCCTTTCTGGCCGATCACGACCAGACGGCCGCGCCGCGCGCCCTCCGGCCAGCGGCGATCGAACTGGTGCTGGATGCGCGCACCGACGCCCTGCACCAGCAGGCGCATCGGCTTGCCCTCGATCTCGACGAAGCCCTTCATCCGCAGCACGTCGTGCGTCTCGGCGGCCTTGATCATGCGATCGACCAGCGCCTGTGGCGAGGCATAGGCCGGCAGGTCGACGATGAACGTATCGAAATCCTCGTGGTCGTGCTCGCCTTCGAGATCGTGATGCGAGGGCCGCGCCGCGAGGTCGGCTTCGGCAGCCGCGCCGAGACCCAACAGCACCTTCACCGGCACCTGGCCGTTGCGCGTCTCGACCAGCGCGACGGCGCGCGGCAGGGTCTTGCCGATCTCGCCGACGACCGACTTGCGATCGGCGTCGGTCATCAGGTCGGCCTTGTTCAGGATGATGAGGTCGGCGCAGAGGAGCTGGTCCTCGAACACTTCCTCCAGGGGATTGTCGTGGTCGAGCGAGGCATCCTCGGCCCGCTGGCGCGCCACCGCCTCGGGATCGTCGGCGAACCGGCCGGCCGCCACCGCCGCGCCATCGACCACAGCCACGACGCCGTCGACCGTGACGCGCGAGGCGATCTCGGGCCAGTTGAAGGCCTTCACCAGCGGCTTGGGCAGCGCGAGGCCCGACGTCTCGATCACGATATGCTCGGGCGGATTGGGGCGATCGAGCAGGCCCTTGAGCGCCGGCACGAAGTCGTCTGCCACGGTGCAGCATAGGCAGCCATTGGCCAGCTCGACGATCGCATCCTCCGGGCAGCTCTCGACGCCGCAGCCTTTCAGGATCTCGCCGTCGATGCCGACATCGCCGAATTCGTTGACGATCACCGCGAGGCGGCGGTCGGCATTCTCCAGCACATGGCGGACGAGCGTCGTCTTCCCCGCGCCGAGGAAGCCGGTGACGATGGTGCAGGGCACCTTGGCGAGCGAGTTCATGACGACTCCCGTGGGTTCATCGGCGGAACGCGCGCGATGGTGTTCTTGCGGATGTGTTCGGGCCGCGCGCGCCAGACCGTCACACCCGTGTCGTGGGCGCTGTGCTGGTGCGCGAAGGCGAGGACGTCGGCCGCGTGCTGCTCGGCATCGAGGTTGCCGATCACGTAAGTCCATTTGCCCGGTGCGCCGACGGCGATCGTGCAGCCTCGCGAGCAGTTGGAGAGGCATTCGACGCCGACGATCCGGGAGTCCGGATAGTCGGGCCCCGCCGCACGCTGCACCGCCGACAGCAGCCGTGCCCCGGCGCGTACCGGATCGACGCTCGCGCCATCGCTGGCGCTGCGGCAGGTCGTGCAGACATAGAGCGTCGACGCGGTCATGTGATTGACCTCGAACCTAGAGGGTTGCGGCCGTCGCGGCGGCCGCGCCGATCACGGCCACGATCGCTCCCAGGACGGAGACACCGAGGGTCCGGGACGGCTGGCGGACGAGCGCGAGTGTTCCAAGACAGACAGCGACCGCGATTGCCGATTGAACCACGAACAGGCCCGCGAGATAGGCGGCAACGGGCGTGGGCTCGGCGCCGACGATCGACTCGCCCAGCGCATGTCCGTGAACCAGCCCGGCCAGCGCGAAAAGCGCGGCGGCCATTGCCGGCGAGAGCTTCGACCGCAGGATCACGAGGCCGCCGACGACGAGCGTGGTCAGGCCGACGAGCAGTTCCCCGGCCGGCATGTCGATGCCACGAAGATGAAGCGCGACACCCGCGATCACGGCGGCGCTGAAAGCGAAGACCGGCGCGATGCCGCGCCCGGCGAGGCCGGCCAGGATGCCGACGCCGACGACCGCAGCGAGATGGTCGAGCCCGATGATGGGATGGCCGAGGCCCGACAGCAGGCCGTTCATGAAGGTCCGCGGAGTGTCGCCGCCCATCTGATGATGGGCAAGGGCCGGGGCCGTCGCCGCGATCGAGACAAGCAACGCAATGGAACCCGAGCGCGTGATCGCCGCCATCATGACCTTCTCCGTCGTCTGAGGGCGCGAGCCCCCGGTCTGTGCCGTCTCCGACGGAGCCCGCGCTTCCGGCAGTGCCGGAAGACGGGTGGACCTCGTTCCTCGTGCTTCCCCGCGCGAGGACTCGGATGCGGCAGTATGACGGCAGGTTTCCTGGCTCTCGGTTCTTCGTCTCCGGCCACCTTCCCGGTTTCCCAGTGGTATCGAGGCCGTCGGCTCGCCGATCACAGTTGCGGGGGCAGCCGCGGATTGGGGCGCGAGGCCCGGCACCGTGTTCCCTTTTGATCCCCTCGCGGGGCACCGTCTCCTGCTTGATAGGGGGCCGGGCAAAGCCACGTCAATCGTATTCGGTCGCCTCGGCGAGGGCGGAAGATCAGCTGATCAGGCCGGCCGCCTGGATCGCGGCGACGCCGCCGGCAACCATGATAAGGCAACCTGCGACCACCAATGCCGTACGCTGCGCCGGCCATTTGGTCACTCCCAGCACGATCGCGCAGGAGGCGACGCCCAGAGCCGTCTGGGCAATCAGCAGGCCCGCAACGTAGGCCAGGATCGGCACGGTATCCGCACCGATCAGGACCGCCCCCAGCGAATAGCCATGGACCAGTCCGGCCACCGCAAAGATGGCCGATGCGACCTTCGGGCTGATGGGCCGGCGGATCAGGATGAGGACTCCGATCAGCATCGTCGTGAGCGCCACGAAGGCGCCGTCTGCCGGAATGTCGTAGGGGCTCAACTGGATCGCCACGCCGGCTATGGCTGCAGCACCGAAGGCCAGCACGGGCACGATGCCTCGCGCTGCAATCCCCACCAGAATGCCGATGCCGATCATCGCCGCCAGGTGGTAGACCTCGATCACGGGCAGACCCACGCCCTGGATGAATCCTTCCGCAAAGGTCCGGGGCGGTTCTTCCTCGATCAGCGTCTGGGCAAAGGCCTGTGCCTGCATTGCCGCGAGCACGATCGGGATCCACATGCCAAGCCTGCGGGGGGATACCGGCATCACCTTCCCTGGTTGTATTGGGCTCTCGCGTCTTGGGGCGCGCATGGGTCTCAGATAGGGTGCAGCGTCACAATTCGTCAATTGTATTCCGCATCGCCGGTGAAACTATCGTGCATGTTGGCAATTCCATTTGATCAGGGGTTTGAAGCTCATGACGACGGAAACCGGTGAAGACGCCCGGCACAGGAGCAAGATGGCCAACCGGAAAGCCATCCAGGATGCCGAGGTCGCCGCCAAGACGGTCGAAAAAGGCCTGCTGGTTGTCCACACCGGCAAGGGCAAGGGCAAATCGACCGCGGCCTTCGGTCTTCTGCTGCGCGCCATCGGCCGGGGACTGCGCTGCGGTGTCGTGCAATTCGGCAAGGGAGCCTGGCAGACCGGCGAGCGCATCGCCGTCGAGCGCTTCGGCGACCAGGTGCAATGGCACACGCTGGGCGAAGGCTTCACCTGGGAGACGCAGGATCGCGCCCGCGACGTCGCCGCCGCCGAGCGCGCCTGGGCCAAGGCGCGAGAGTTGATGGACGATCCCTCCATCCGCTTCATCGTGCTCGACGAACTCAACATCTCGCTGCGTTACGAGCATCTGGAGATCGGCGCGGTCGTGGAGGCCCTGCAGGCGCGGCGTCACGACCAGCACATCGTCGTCACCGGCCGCAACGCCAAGCCGGAGCTGATCGACGCGGCCGATCTCGTGACGGAGATGGCCCTGGTGAAGCATCATTTCGCCGCCGGCGTGAAGGCGCAGGAAGGTATCGAGTTCTGATGCCCCTCGATCCGAGGCAAGCACGCGCCCTCATGATCCAGGGCACGGGCTCCGACGTCGGCAAGTCGCTGCTGGTCGCGGGCCTCGCCCGCGCCTTCACGCGGCGTGGCCTGCGCGTGCGCCCGTTCAAACCGCAGAACATGTCGAACAACGCCGCCGTCACGGCAGACGGCGGAGAGATCGGCCGCGCCCAGGCGCTGCAGGCGCGCGCCGCGCGCGTCGCCACCAGCGTGCACATGAACCCGGTGCTGCTGAAGCCGCAGACCGACGTCGGCGCGCAGGTCGTGGTGCAGGGCCGCGTCGTCGGCAACGCGAAAGCGCGCGAATATCAGGCGATCAAGCCGAAGCTTCTGGGCGCCGTACTCGACAGCTTCAGCCGCCTAGCCGCTGAAGCCGATCTCGTTCTGGTCGAGGGCGCCGGCTCCGCCTCGGAGGTCAACCTGCGGGCCTCCGACATCGCCAACATGGGTTTTGCGCGCGCCGCCGACGTGCCCGTGGTGCTGGTGGGCGACATCGATCGGGGCGGTGTCATCGCGAGCCTCGTCGGCACGAAGGCGGTGATCGAGCCCGGCGACGCTGCGATGATTGTGGGCTTCCTCGTCAATCGCTTCCGCGGCGATCCGAGCCTGTTCGCCGACGGTATGACGCGCATCGCAGACGAGACCGGCTGGGCGTCACTCGGCCTGGTGCCCTACTTCGCCGACGCGCAGAAACTGCCGGCCGAGGATGCGCTCGGCCTTCCCGGCCGCAGCGCTCCGAACGGCGCGATGAAAGTGGTCGTGCTGGCCTATCCGCGTATCGCCAACTTCGACGACTTCGATCCGCTGCGCCAGGAGGCGGGAGTCGATGTCGTCTTCGTACGCCCGGGCGAGCCGATCTCGGGGGATGCGGCTCTCGTCATCCTGCCGGGCTCGAAAGCGACCGTCGCCGACCTTGCATCCTTGCGCGAGACCGGCTGGGACATCGACCTCAAGGCGCATCTGCGCCGCGGCGGTCATGTGCTCGGTATCTGCGGCGGCTACCAGATGCTGGGCCGGAGGATCGCCGATCCCGACGGGATGGAAGGACCGCCCGCGTGCGTCGACGGGCTGGGGCTGCTCGATGCCGAGACGGTGCTGGGCGGAGACAAGGTGCTGGTCGAAGTCACCGGCAGGACCGTGGCCGAAAGCGTGCCCTTCAAGGGCTACGAGATGCATATCGGCCGGACGATGACGAAAGAGACGCCGCTGCTCGATCTCGGCGGCGGCCGCCGCGAGGGCGCGATCGATGCCAGCGGCCGGGTCGCCGGTTGCTACATCCATGGACTGCTGGCCGACGACCGTCAGCGGCGGCACTGGCTCGCGCGCATCGGCGCTAAAAGTTCGGAGCTCGACTACGAGGCCGGCATCGACGCCACACTCGATGCGCTGGCCGACCATCTGGAGAAGCACATCGACTGCACGCGACTCCTCGAACTCGCGCGTGTGCCGACGATCAAACCAACAGGATGAGCGCGGCGAGGATCGCAATCGCCGCGGCCTGCACGATGCAGGCGATGCGATAGAGGCCCAGCGCCGCGCGGATGTCGGCAGCGGTGAGATCGGCGCGGCCCTCGCCCATCCAGCGATCCTCGACCTTCACACCGCCATAGACGCGCGGCCCCGCCAGCCTGATGCCGAGCGCGCCCGCCATCGCCGACTCCGGCCAGCCGGCATTGGGCGAGCGATGATGGCGCGCGTCGCGCTTCACCGCAGCGATGGCGCTGGCGGGCGACAGGCCGGGCCGCAGCGATGCCGCGAGCACCAGCCAGAGTGCCGCAAGGCGCGAAGCCGGCAGGTTTACGTAATCGTCGAGCCGCGCCGACGCCCAGCCGAAAGCGAGGTAGCGCTCCGACTTGTGGCCGATCATCGAATCGGCGGTGTTGATCGCCTTGTAGGCCAGCGCGCCCGGCAGGCCAGCCACGACCATCCAAAAGAGCGGTGCCACCACACCGTCGGAGAAATTCTCCGCGAGGCTCTCGATGGCGGCACGGCTGATCGCCGCTTCGTCGAGCGCACTCGTGTCACGTCCGACGATCATCGACACCGCCGTACGGCCGGCGACGACACCCTCTCCCTCGAGCGCCATCGCCACCGCCGCGACGTGATCGTGGAGGCTGCGCTGTGCCAGCAGCGAACTCGCAAGCACCGCGCACAACACCATGCCAGGCAGGCCGGGCAGCATCGCGTGGCAGAGCTTCGTCACGACGAGGCCCGCCGCGAGGCTCACGGCGAGCAGGATCAGCAAGGTCGCGACGCCCGCGAGGCGCCGTTGCCCGTACGAACGCTGCGACGAATTCCACGCTCCCTCGCACCATGCTATGAGCCGCCCGATCCAGGTGACGGGGTGGCCGATCGCGCGATAGAGGGCGTCGGGATATCCGAAGGCCGCCTCGACGGCGACGGCAACGAGGGCAAGACCCGCGAACATGAGCGCTCTGCCTAACATGGGCGACCCGACCGGCAAACCGGTGCTGCACGGTGGCGACCTGTCGGCGGTGCGCCGGCGCTTTCCCGAAGCGCCGCTCCCCTGGATCGACCTGTCGACCGGGATCAATCCCGTCCCCTATCCGGTGCCCGACCTGCCGGCGGATGCCTGGGCTCGCCTGCCGACGCAGGAGCAGCATGACGCGCTGATCGCCGCGGCGGCCCATAGCTATGGCGTGCGCGATCCCGCGACGATCGTCGCCGCGCCGGGCACGCAGGCGCTGATCCAGACGATCCCGCGCCTCGTGCCGCGCTCGACGGTCGCGATCGTCGGCCCGACCTACGAGGAGCACCAGGTCTGCTGGCGCCGGCAGGGACACGATGTCCGCCTCGTCGCCAGCCTCGACGACGCGGGCGATGCCGGCGTCGTGGTGCTCGTGAACCCCGACAATCCGACAGGCCGCCTCGTTCCGGTGGAGAAACTGACGCCGCGTGAGAATCTCCTCGTCGTCGACGAAGCCTTCATCGATCTGTCGTCCCCCGAGGCGAGCCTCGCGGGCAGGCTGCCGCCGCGCACCGTCGTGCTGCGTTCGTTCGGCAAGACCTACGGTCTCGCGGGCCTGCGGCTTGGTTTTGCCCTCGCAAATCCCGACTTCGCAGCATCCCTGCGCGGCGAGCTTGGCCCGTGGGCCGTATCGGGTCCTGCGCTGGAGATCGGCCGGGCGGCGCTGGCCGACGATGCCTGGCTGCACGCGACATCCAAAAGGTTGACGGCGGACCGCCATCAACTCGACGCGATCCTGATGGACGCTGGTTTCGCCATCCTGGGCGGGACGTCGCTGTTCTGTCTGGCCGAGCATCCCGAGGCCTCGACAATGATCGACCAGCTCGGGCGGCATGGACTCCATGTCCGGTGCTTCCCGCACTGGCCGACGCGGCTGCGCTTCGGTCTGCCTGGCGATGTTGCCGCCTTCGACCGGCTTCGTACCGCCTTGAACTCTCGCTTGAGGAAATCGTGACCGATCCATCGCGCAGGACCTTCATCGCCGGCGGCGCGGCTCTCGCGGCGGCCGGCGTCCTCGACGCGTCCGGCACGCCGGCCGAGGCGCAGACGCCCAGCATCACCGGCGGCACGCAATCATCCTTCCCCTCGGCCGACGCGCCGGGATCGAACGAGGGCGGCTACAATATCCTCTTCATCCTGACCGACCAGGAACATTACATGGGCCCGCGCTGGCCCATCCCGCTGCCGGGTCACGAGCGGCTGCGCACCACCGGCACCTACTTCGAGAACCACCAGATCGCATCCGACATGTGCTCGGCTTCGCGCGCGGTGATCTATACCGGCCTGCACACGCCGCATAACGGCATCTTCGACAATGCCGGCGTGCCCTACATGAAGAGCCTGGATCCCAAGCTGCCGACCATCGGCAAGATCCTGCGCAGGATGGGCTACTACACGGCCTACAAGGGCAAGTGGCACCTGAACGGCGCGATGGCGATGGAGAATCACGCCGGCGACATCAAGGCGCTGTTCGAGACCATGATGGATCGCGACTACGGTTTCTACGACTATACCGGCGAAGGCGATTTCATCGAGGGCGCACAGGGCGGCTACCAGTACGACCAGATCACCGCGGCGCAGGCCATCCAGTGGCTGAAGGCCAAAGGCCGGCCGATGTCCGACCGGAAGCAACCCTGGTATCTCGCGGTCAATCTCGTGAACCCGCACGACGTGATGTGGGTGAACACCGACAAGCCCGGCGAGCCGCCGCAACAAGCGGTCGAGGCCAAGCTCAACATCGCCTATCCGCCGAACGATTCGTTCTACCGGCAGGAATGGAACGACATCCCGCTGCAGAAGACCTGGCAGCAATCGCTCGACACGCCCGACCGCGTCCCGGCGCATCGCATCTACAAGGCTGCCAACGCCATCCTGACGGGCCTGATCCCGCAAGAGGAATGGCGCATGCGGCTGCGCCAGAACTATTACTTCAATGCCATCCGCGATGCCGACCAGCAGATCGTGCAGGTGCTGAACCAGCTCGACCAGCTCGGCCTCACCGACAAGACCATCGTGATCTTCACGTCGGATCACGGCGACCTGCTGGGAAGCCATGGCGGCCTGCAGGGCAAGGGCACGACGACCTATCGCCAGCAGAACCATGTGCCGATGCTGGTGGTGCACCCCGAGATCAAGGGCGGCCAGCGCTGCCTCGAGACGACGTCGCATCTCGACTTCGTGCCGACCATCGTTGCCCTCACCGGCAAGCCGACGGCGCCGGTCGCCGACACGATGGCGCGGATGAAGGGCCAGGATTTCTCCCCGCTGCTGCGCCAGCCGGTCGATCCGGGTTTCACGCAACGCCGGGGCGGCGTGCTGTTCTGCTACAGCCAGCTCATGGTGCATGACGCGACGTTCACGAAGGAGCTCTACGAGACGCTGCTGAACAAATCGATCGCGCGCTCGGAGCTGTTCAAGAAGATCGAATCGTTTCCGGTCGACTGGAAGCTGCGCGTGTGCATCCGATCCGTCGTCGACGAGCGCTACAAGTTCAGCCGCTACTTCTCGTTCCGCGGCTTCAACACGCCGACGACGCTGGAACAGCTCACGGCCAACAACGATCTCGAACTCTACGACCTCGTGAACGATCCCGACGAGGTCGTGAACCTCGCCCACGATTTCGAGCGCAATCGCGACCTGATCGCCGCGATGAACGGCAAG
Source organism: uncultured Rhodospirillaceae bacterium (assembly GCA_945952105.1). Classification (GTDB taxonomy): domain Bacteria; phylum Pseudomonadota; class Alphaproteobacteria; order Reyranellales; family Reyranellaceae; genus Reyranella. The sequence goes on from CAMFGZ010000023.1 coordinate 23,024, forward strand.
CTGAACGCCCTGATCGAACGCGAGATCGGCGTCGACGATGGGCGCTTCATGCATCTCGACGCCTGGATCGACTGGAAGGATACGAAGCCGTCGGCGATCAATCTCTGAGGCGGCGGAATAACCGTGCGAGATCGTTCGTTCTTCGGCGCTCCCGGACATTGCTGCGCAATGTCCTGACGCTCACAGGCCGAGCTTTGCTCGGCCTACGTCCCACAATAGGTGCGGTAGTTGCCCTGATCCGGCGGCGCCGGCTCGGCATAAGCTTCAAGCCCCGGCCGCTCCTCGTAGGGCTTCGCCAGCACCGTGAGCAGTTCCTCGAACGGCGCATAGTCCTCGCGTTCGGCGGCGGCCGACAGGACCAGTTCGACGCGATGGTTGCGCGGAATGTAGAGCGGGTTCACGGCATGCATCGTGGTACGGCGGGCCACGCCGTCCTGTGGCTCGTGAGAAAGGCGTTCGCGCCAGCGCGCGACCCAGGCGTCGAAAGCTTCCGGCTTGTTCTCGAACAGGACTCGGCCCCCGGCATCGGCCGCCGGATCGGCGGCGGCATCGCCGAGGCGGCGAAAGGTCAGCGTGAAATCGGCCCGACCGTCGGTCATTGCGTTGAGCAGGTCCTGCGCCAGCGCGGCGTCGCCCTCTTCCTCGGTGAAGAGTCCGAGCTTCTGCCGCAGCCCGCCGATCAGCGCAGTGACATAGTGCTGACGGAAGGTGGCCAGTACCTCGTTGGCGATGGCCAGCGCTTTGTCACTGTCCTCTGCCAGCAGCGGCAAAAGGGTCTCGCCGAAACGCGCGAGATTCCAGTGCGCGATGCTCGGCTGATGGGCGTAGGCGTAGCGGCCCTGCTGGTCGATCGAGCTGAACACCGTTTCGGGATTGTACGCGTCCATGAAGGCGCAGGGACCGTAGTCGATGGTTTCGCCGGCGATCGAGCAGTTGTCGGTATTCATCACGCCGTGGATGAAGCCGACCAGCAGCCACTTCGCGACCAGCGCGGCCTGCCGCCCGATCACCGCCTCGAACAACGCACGGTAAGGCTCCGCAGACTCTCGCGCTTCGGGATAATGCCGCGCGATGACATGGTCGGCGAGCAGGCGCAGCGCCTCGGTATCGCCGCGCGCGGCGAAGAACTGGAAGGTTCCGACCCGGATATGGCTCGACGCCACGCGCGTCAGTACCGCGCCGGGTATCTCGCCATCGCGCCAGATCGGCTCGCCGGTCGTGACGGCGGCCAGCGACCGCGTCGTGGGGATGCCGAGCGCCGCCATGGCTTCGCTAACGAGATATTCACGCAGCACCGGCCCGACCGCGGCGCGACCGTCACCGCGACGCGAGAACGGCGTCGGACCGGATCCCTTGAGCTGGATGTCGCGGCGCACGCCGTCGCGGTCGACGACTTCGCCCAGCAGGACGGCGCGGCCATCACCCAGCTGCGGCACGAAATTGCCGAACTGGTGGCCGGCATAGGCAAGCGCGATCGGCTCCGAGCCCGGCGCGACCTTGTTGCCGGCCAGCATCGCGACGCCTTCGGCCGAGGACAACACTTCAGGATCGAGGCCGAGCCGAAGGGCCAGCTCGCGGTTCAGCTTCACCAGCCGCGGCGCCGCGACCGGCGTCGGCGAAAGCCGGGCGTAGAAACGCTCCGGCAGTCTCGCGTAGCTGTTGTCGAACAGCAGCCCCGGCAGCGTGTCCATGTCCTCGTTCGCCTCCCTACTCGTCGTAGCGTGCGGTGGTGATGCCGCTCATGCGGTCGTAATGCAGCGCGATCTTCTGCAGCGTGCAGAGATTCAGGTACCCCCAGACGGCGGGCGGGCCGCCGTCGGCAAAGGAGACCTTGAGGTCGCCCATGCACCAGTCGGGGGACGCGCGGAACGAGACCTCGCGCGTTTCGCCCGGCTTGATGATGGGGGGACGCAGGAAGTTCGGCCCGTACATATTGAGCTGGGTCGGCGACACGGAAAGCTGGGCGATTGGATACTCCATCGAATTCTTCAGCCGGAAGGTGGTTTCCTGGGCGGATGCCTGCCCCGCAAAAAGAACAAGGGCGGCGGCAGCCAGAGAGCGCATCATGGACAAATCAACCTCACAGCGAACGACGGGTTCCGCTCGAGTCTGTCGCAGATCACCGAAGCGCGCTAGAGGGTGAGCATGACGCTGTTGATCGGCCACCCGTCGTTCCTGGAGCACGAAACCGGGGACTTCCATCCCGAACGGCCCGACCGGCTGCGCGCCGTGACGGCGGCCTTGGCGGACGAGGAGTTCTCGGGCCTGACCCGCGTCGTGGCGCCAGCGGCCACGATCGAGCAGCTGATGCGTGTCCATCCCCGGAATTACGTCGATGCCATCCTGGGCATCCGGCCGCCCGAGGGCGAACTGGTCCATGTCGACGGCGACACGGTGATGAGCGCCGCCAGCGCCAACGCCGCGTGCCACGCGGCGGGTGCCGTGATTGCGGCGGTCGACGGCGTCCTCGGCGGCGCTGCGCGCAACGCCTTCGCGGCCGTGCGTCCACCCGGACATCACGCGACGCCCGACGTGCCGGGCGGCTTCTGCCTGTTCAACAATGTCGCGATCGGCGCGCTGCATGCCCGTGCAGCCTACGGGCTCCAACGCATCGCCCTGATCGACTTCGACGTCCATCACGGCCAGGGGACACAGGCCGTGGTCGAGACCGACCCCGATCTGTTCTACGCCTCGACGCACCAGTATCCGCTCTATCCGGGCACCGGCTCGCCGCGCGAACGCGGCATCGACGGCAACGTCGTGAACGTGCCCCTGCCGGCCGGCAGCGGCAGCGCTGCCTTCCGGGCGGCCTGGAGCGACCGGCTGCTGCCGGCGCTTGACGACTTCGCGCCCGAACTCGTCATCGTGTCGGCGGGGTTCGATGCCCATCGCCGCGACCCGCTGGCACAACTCGACGTCGAGACCGAGGACTTCGTCTGGCTGACCGAGGAATTGCTCGCCATCGCCGACCGCCATGCCCGCGGCCGGCTCGTATCGGTGCTGGAAGGCGGCTACGATCTTTCCGCCCTCGCCGAATCGGTCGCCGCGCACGTGCGGGCCCTGATGCGCGCCGGAAACGACTTGCCCTTGTAACACTCTCAGGCGATTTTCTCGCCGCGTGAGAAGTAACACACACTGCATTTTCGCCGGCCTTCTGCTCTGGGTGATCGGGGCCGTTCTGGCCGGCCCAACACTGGCCGCCGGCGGCGCACATATCGTCGACGATTCCGAGGTCGAGACGCCTGGCACCTGCCACGTCGAACTCTGGGTCGCCGACTTCGTGCCCGGCGACGGCTACGGCAACGTCGCGCCCGCCTGCACGACGCTCAAGATGCCCTGGCTCGAGATCGGGGCTGCCTACGCCCACTATTGGGACCAGACCATCGCCGCACCGCTGGTCGGCCCGCAGATGAAGATCAATTTCCAGCCCGCATCGGCCGGCGTGGGGTTCGGGCTGGCCCTGACCGCCGGTCTCAATGTGCGGACCGGAGATCTCGGCCTGGCCAGCCTGATCGGTCTGGTGACGATCCCGGTCACGGAGAAGTTCAGGATCAACGTGAACGGCGGATGGAGCTATCTGCGCAGCGACCATCCCACCGCCTTCTTCTGGGGCGGCCAGGTCGAAGTCGATGTCGGCTGGGACGTTACCCTCATGATGGAGGCATTCGGCCGCCAGCCCGGCGTGATCGGCAACCAGATCGGGCTGCGCTACACACCGGCAGCCCATCCGAGGTTCGATTTCGATCTGCTTGCGGGCACCACGTACGACACCGTGAACACGAAGTTCTTCACCCTGGGTGTAACGGTTCGGTTCTGAAATCGTCGCAGGGCGGTAACCTTGCTCGCGTGATATCGAGCGGCCGATGGTGGCGAAGCGATCTCCTGGCAAAGTGCGGACGGGTGAGCCGGGTTGGACCGGCATCGCCGCGATTGCGGCTGTCCTGCTCGCGGTTTCCCCGGCCTGGGCCGAAGATCCCGTCGCCCCCGCCTCGGGCTTCTATGTCGGCGGGCATGTCGGCTACCTGTTCGGCAGCGCCACCGCCACCTTCGCCGACCCGATCCCCGGCGCGACGGGCGGCGGCACGACACCTTACGGCGCCTTCTTCGGCGGCGTGCAGGCCGGCTACGAACACTATCTGCCCTCCCGCCTGATGCTCGGTATCGAACTCGACATGTCCTTCGCCAGCGCCCAGGACCTGTCGCAAGTCTTGTCCTATCGGGCGACCGGGACGGCAACCGCCAACCAGCAGCTGGAATATCTCGCCAGCCTGCGCGGCCGCGTGGGCTACGCGCTGGACCGCTGGACGCCGTTCGTCACCGGCGGCATCGCCTGGGCCAGCATTCGCTCCGATCGGATCGACCTCACGACCGGCAACGATGCCGCGACGCCCGGCAACGTGCGCGCCGGCTATGTGCTGGGCGCCGGCGTCGACTATCGGCTCGACTCGCAATGGTCGGCCCGCGCCGAATATCTCTATACGAGCCTGCCGCTCAGCGGCTTCACCTTCGCAGCGCCCGCACGCTACGACTCGGCCTACGAGCTGCATCGGGTCAGGCTCGGCCTGAACTACAAGTTCGGCGCGAGAGAGAAGGAGTCGGATGAGAAACCCGACCGCGGGCCGGGCTCGTGGGAAATCCACGGCCAGACGACCTTCATCTTCCAGGGCTATCCGCCGATCGCAGCGGCCTATACCGGCGCCAACAGCCTGCCGCCGGATGGCCAGAGCCGCGAGACCTGGACGGTCTCGGCCTTTCTCGGGGTTCGCCTCTGGGAAGGCGGCGAGCTCTATTACAATCCCGAACTGCTGCAGGGCTTCGGCGTCGCCAACACGACGGGCGCCGGCGGCTATCCGAATGGCGAGGCGCAGAAGTCGAACTTTCCCTATCCCCGCTACAACACGTCACGCCTGTTCCTGCGGCAGGAGATCGGGCTGGGCGGCGAGCGCGAGAAGGTCGAGGGCGAGTACGGCCAGCTCTCCGGCGAGCGCGACGTCTCGCGTGTGACGCTGCAGGCCGGCAAGTATTCCGTGAAGGATATTTTCGACGGCAACACCTATGCCGAGGATCCGAGGGTGGATTTCCTCAACTGGTCGATCTGGGCGGCGGGCGCCTTCGACTATCCGGCGGATCGCCTCGGCCTCACCTGGGGCTTCACCGCCGAGCTCAACCGGCCGGACTGGGCGGTGCGCGCCGGCTATTTCCTGGTGGGCAACGAGCCCAACGCGAACACGTTCGACACCGCGCTGTTCACCCGCGGCGGCTATGTCGGTGAAGTGGAGCTGCGCTACAGGCCGTTCAGCCGTCCGGGCGCGGTGAAACTCGGCACCTGGATGAACAACGCCTTCTCGGGATCCTACAGCGAGGCCGTGGCGCTGGCAGCGATGACACCCGGCCTGAACGCCAACGACACGATCGCCCAGACGCGGCGTGGCCGAACCAAGTACGGGCTCTATCTCAATCTCGAACAGGAGATCGCCGACGATATCGGACTGTTCGGACGCTTTAGCTGGAACAACGGCGCATCGGAGATCATGGCCTTCACAGACATCGATGCCAGCATCTCGCTGGGCGCGTCGATCAAGGGCACGCGCTGGGGCCGCCCCGACGACCGGGTCGGCATTGCCGGTGCACTCAACAATCTCTCCGCCGATCACAGCAACTATCTCGCGGCGGGAGGCCTCGGCGTGCTGGTCGGCGACGGCGCCCTCAGCTACGCCTCCGAAGCGGTGGTCGAAACCTACTACGCCTTCCAGGTCGCCAAGGGGATCTTCGCGACCGCCGACTACCAGCTCCTGGTCAATCCCGCCTACAATGCCGTGCGGGGACCGGTGAACGTCTTCAGCGGAAGACTGTCGGCTCGGTTCTAGCCGAGCGAAGCTCGGCTATCGAGCGTAAGGCATCGCAAAGCGATGTCCGGGAGCACCGAAGACGGAACGATCACAGCAAGCTCATTCGCCCTGCCTTACCTACTTCTGCTCCATGTGCCAGGTGCCGTCCCAGCCCTGCGGCGCGCCGTCCTTCAGGAATTTCTGGCAACGCTCGATGAAGAGGTGGCACGGCGCATCTTCCTCGCGCATCGCCACGGCGGCTTGGTAGCCGGCCAGCGCCTCGTCGAAACGGCCCTCCACATAGGCTTTGCGGGCGCGCTCCCAGACGGCGAGGAAGGCCGCGTGCTCGGTCCGGCTGCCGATCTCTCCCATCGGCTCGTAGACATCGTGCGCTTCGGTCGTGCCTACCGCGACGACACGGTCGATGTGGCGCCAGACGAAGAGTTCAGACGTCGGCCCCGCGACTTCGCCGCTCGCCAGGATCTCCGTGCCGTAGACCTTGTTCATCCCCTCGAGCCGCGACGCCTGGTTCGCGACCTGGCCGACCAGCGTGTAATTGATGCGCTCGCGGGCGCCGACATTGCCCACGACCGCAAGCCCGGTATGCAGGCCGAAGCGCGTGCGAAAGCCCGGACGGCCGCGCTCCCGCCACTTCTCCGACAGCGCACGACCCGCCGCCGCGGCCTGCAGCGCACCGCGGCAGGCATTGGCGATGTGCTCCGGATCGGCCTCCGGCGCGTTCCAGAACGCCATGATGCTGTCGCCGATATACTTGTCGATCATGCCGCGATTGGCCGAGATCGCCGAACCCAGCGCCTCGAAGTAGCGCGACAGGCGGCTCGTCAGCAGTTCCGGCTCCATCGTCTCGGTGAGCAATGAGAAGCCTTCGATATCCGTGAACATCACGGTGATCTCGCGGCGCGTGCCGCCGACACCGCTGCTTTCGGGCGAGCGCATGATCTGCTGCACGAGATCCTTGGAAACGTAGCGACCGAAGATCTCCAGGCCCTCGCGCATGTTCTCGACGGCGTCGGACAAGCGTGCGATTTCGGTGATGCGGCTGCGCACGGGCAGCCGGTCGGAGAAGTCGAGCCGGCGAATGTGCTCTGTCTTCAGGGCGATGCGCGCGATGGATCGCGAGAGGATCAGCGACGCCGCCAGCGCACCGATCACGGCGAGCGCGACGGCAACGGCCGCCGCGATGGCGGCGCGTTGCAGCAAAGCCTGGGACTCGGCCGTCAGTTCGTGCACCGGCACGGCCGCGGCGATGACGAAGCGCTGCCCCAGGAGCATGGGCATGCGATGGGCGATCACCCGATAGACATGACCACCGGCCTCGACTCTCTGGTCGATCCGGGCATCCGTACCGAGCGCCTCCCGCACGGCCTTGTGCAGGAACTGGCGGACGAGCGCGTCGCCCGGCAGGCATCCCGGCAACGTCGGCGCGCAGGGCGCGGACTCGATCTCGACCTCGCCGCCGGAATGGCCGACCGCGATCACCGAGTTCTGGGTGATCTTGTAGGCGGTCAGGAGTTCGGACAGCGTTCGCAAGGTGAAGTCGAAGCCGACGACGCCCAGGCCACTGTGCAACGGTACGCCGGCGGATATGCCGGCGTCGGAAGTCTGGGCGAAGCGATACGGCTGGGTGAGGATAGCCGCCTTGGCCCGCATGGCCTCGACGTACCAGGGCCGCGTGCGGGCGTCGAAATACGAGGTCGTCGTCTGGGGGCGGGTGTGGCTGCCGTCGGGCAGATAGAACCAGTAGGTCTCCGGCCGCGGCGGCGTGCCGGCCTCGATCACCCGAACGATGATCGATTCGCCGTCCGGGGCGTCGTATTCGAGCCGTTGGGCGATGGTGAAGCTGCCCGGCCGTCCGGCGTAGATGAAACTGCCGTCGGCATAGCCGACGAAGGCGGACTGCACCGCCGCATGACGTCCCAGCATGGCGACGAGCTGGCGCCGGCGGTCCTCCTCGGTCAGCGGGTTTTCCGTCGCATTGAAACTCGGACCGACGGCCAGCGTCTGGCCGACGGACACGACCACGTGCAGGCCGTCGGTGAGGAAGTCCTCCACCGCCGTCTCGAGATTGGACACTCTCTGGTCCGCGCTGCGCTGCTCGAGCTGGTCGACGGACCGCCAACCGAGCCATAGCAGCACGCATGTCAGCGGCACCACGACCAGTGCCATCAGCGTCAATATGGTGACGCTGAACGGAATTGACCGTCGCACCTGCTTTGCGTCGTCTTTCAAGGAAAGTGGAACGCCGCCAGTCTACGCTTTCACCGCATTCCACTTGCAGCCGCCATCCTGGCTCTGCGCGACCAACGTCGGCGGCGTCGCGCCGAGATCGGCGGTGTAGGTCAGGTTCATGCGCCCGAGGTCAAAGTGGCCTTCATAGACGTTCGGGCGAACGGGCTTCATCTTCACGTCGATGCCGCCGGCCGACTTCAATTCGACCTGGCCGTTGACGATCGTGAAGGTGTGTTCGCGCGTGAAGGACGGGTCGGCCTGGATGCAGCCCGAGATGCTGTTCGGGTTCTGCTTGAACCAGAACTTCACCTCGACGTTCTGCTGCGCGGCGGCGGCAAGCGGCATAAGCCCGACCAGGGCAATCGCGGCGAGTCTCGTCGTGAACATGTCAATCGTCCTCCATCGACCCTGAGCTGCCGGGCATAATACAGTGGCAAGATCGCTGCGTCAGTCCTTCCCGCGCAACACACCGTGAACCAGGCCCGAGACCGCGCTGCCCGGCATCAGCCAGCGGTCGCCGGAAACTGCTCATGAAGATCGTTCGTGATCGACATGGTCTTTTTGTGCCCGACGTTGCCGCCCGGCCCCACGTCCGAACCCATGTCCGGGACCGAACCAGGGCCTCGCCTTCGCGGGGTATCCGGCACATGTTTTTGCACACCGGTGGATGACCTGCCGCGGCGCACACGCGAATCGTCACCGAACGGAAACTTGCGCTTCACGAAAGCCACCTAGCGTCCCGCCCTCGTCCCCGAGGGAGTTCACCGCATGTTCCTGCGCCGCCGCAGCCTGATCGCCGCATCGGGCCTCGCCGCCACGAGTTTCGCCCTGCCGCACGTGGCCCTGGGTCAGACCGACCGCCGGCCCAGCATCACAATCGCAGTGCAGCAGATCGCCAACAGCGCCGCCCTGGAGCCGCTGCGCGAGCAGTCGAATGTCGGCCAGCGTGTCTTCTCCTTCATGTTCGAGCGGCTGATCATGCAGGACCTGCTGGCCAAGCTGGAGGAAGTGCCGGGCCTCGCCGAGAGCTGGAAGCGCATCGACGAGCGCACCGTCGAGTTCACCCTGCGCAAGGGCGTGAAGTTCCACAACGGCGACGAGATGACGGCCGACGACGTGGTCTTCACCTTCAGCCGCGACCGCATGTTCGGTCCCGATTACGACATTTCCTCGAACAAGACGCTGTTCACCTCGGTGCTGATCCGCGATGCGGTCCAGGGCAAGAACCTGCCGCCGGAAGTGCCGGCCGTCGCCAAGCGCCTGTTCCCGGCGCTGGAGAAGGTCGAGGCGGTCGACAAGTACACGGTACGCTTCGTCAACCGCACGCCCGACGTCACCATGGAAGGCCGCATCGGCCGGCTCGGCAGCGACATCGTCTCGCGCCGCGCCTACGAGGAAGCCAGGAGCTGGCTCGACTGGGCGCGCATGCCGGTCGCCACCGGTCCCTACAAGGTGCGCGAATTCGTAGCCGACCAGTCGCTGACGCTCGACTCGCACGACGATTACTGGGGCGGCCGACCGCCGCTGAAGAGCGTGCGCATCGTCGTGGTGCCTGAAGTCGCGACCCGCATCAACGGCCTGCTGGCCGGCCAGTTCGATTTCATCTGCGATGTGCCGCCGGACCAGATCCCCGGCATCGAGAAGAACCCGAAGTTCGAGGTGCTGGGCAGCACCATCGTCAATCACCGCCTCACCGTGTTCGACAAGAACCATCCCCGTCTCGCCGATCCGCGCATCCGCCAGGCCTTCACGTACGCCATCGACCGCCAGGCGATCGTCGATGCGCTGTGGTCGGGCCGCACCCGCGTGCCGGCCGGCCTGCAATGGGAATTCTACGGCCCGATGTTCGTCGAGAACTGGTCGGTGCCGGCCTACGACCTCGGCAAGGCCAAGGCGCTGCTGAAGGAGGCCAACTACAAGGGCGATCCGATCCCCTACCGCCTGCTCAACAACTACTACACCAACCAGGTGTCGACGGCCCAGGTTCTGGTCGAGATGTGGCGCGCCGCCGGCCTCAACGTGCAGATCGAGATGAAGGAGAACTGGCAGCAGGTGTTCGACACCAACAGCCCGCGCGCCGTGCGCGACTGGTCGAACAGCGCCGGCTTCAACGATCCGATCTCCTCGATCGTGGCGCAGCACGGGCCGCAGGGCCAGCAGCAGCAGGTCGGCGAATGGGCGAACGAGGAGATGAACAGGCTCTCGGCCGCCATCGAGATCGAGACCGACATGTCCAAGCGCAAGGCGATGTTCAAGCGCATGCTCGAGATCTGCGAACGCGAGGACCCCGCCTACACGGTGCTGCACCAGAACGCGACCTTCACGGCCAAGCGTAAGGACATCAAGTGGAAGGCCTCGCCGTCCTTCGCCATGGAGTTCCGCGCCAACAATTTCTCGGTCTGAGGACGGGCCGATGACCGCTCCCCTCGTCGCGGTACGCGGCCTCACGGTCGATTTCGCGAACGGCGCGCAGACCTCGCGCGCCGTCGACGGGGTGAGCCTCGAAGTCGCGCCCGGCGAAGCGCTGGGCATCGTGGGCGAATCGGGCTCCGGCAAGAGCGTGACCTGGCTGGCCGCGCTCGGCCTGCTGCCGGCCAAGGCGCGCGTGACCGGCTCGGTGAAGATCGAGAAGCAGGAGCTGGTCGGCGCCTCGCGCACGAGCCTCGAACAGGTGCGCGGCAAGCGCATCGCCATGATCTTCCAGGACCCGTCGAGCTGCCTCAACCCGGTCCACCGCATCGGCCGCCAGCTCGTCGAGGCGCTCGGCCTGCATCGCGGCCTTGCCGGACGCGCGGCGGAGGCCGAGGCGCTGCGCCTGCTCGACCAGGTCGGCATCGCCGATGCCAGGCGCCGTCTCGCCGACTATCCGCATCTTCTCTCCGGTGGCCTCAACCAGCGGGTCATGATTGCCATGGCGCTGGCCGGCCAGCCCGACCTGCTGGTCGCCGACGAGCCGACGACGGCGCTCGACGCCACCATCCAGGCGCAAATCCTGGCGTTGCTGGGCAGCATCCGTCGCGACACCGGCATGGCGATGATCCTGATCAGCCATGATCTGGGTGTCGTCGCTGAAAACGTCGATCGCGTCGCGGTCATGTATGCCGGCCGTCTGGTCGAGGAAGCGCCCGGCGCCGACCTGTTCGGCGCGGCACGGCATCCCTACACGCAGGGCCTGCTCGCGGCGCTCCCGGCCCTGACCGGCCCGCGCCGCCGGCTCACGGCCATTCCCGGCACCGTGCCCGATCCCCGCAACATGCCGGCCGGCTGCCGCTTCGCGCCGCGTTGTCCCGTCGCCGAGACGCGCTGCGCGACCGTCCCTCCGCCCGCGCGCACCGTCGGCTTCCTGCACATCGCCACCTGCCATCGCCCGATCGAGGCAGGCACGTCCGTCTGGTCGCTGCCGCAGGCTGCGGAATGAGCGCGCTCCTTCAGGCGAGCGATCTGCGACGCCACTATCAGGTTCGCACCGGCCAAGGTCTCCTTTCACCGAAAGCGACGCTGCGCGCGGTCGATGGCGTGTCGCTCACCCTCGAACGTGGCCGCACCTTGGGCCTCGTCGGCGAATCGGGCTGCGGCAAGTCGACGACCGGCAAGCTCGTGCTGGGTCTGGTGCCGCCGACCACCGGCACGGTGCGCTATCATGGCGAACCGCTGCCTGCTTTCGGCACGCCGGCGTGGCGCGGCCTGCGCCGTCACATCCAGATGGTCTATCAGGACCCGCTGGGCGCCCTCGACCGCCGCCTGCCGATCGGGACGCAGATCGAAGAGCCTCTCGCCATCCACGAACAGGTCCCGGCCGCCGAGCGCCGCGAGCGTGCGCGGGCGGCGATGGAGTCGGTCGGCCTGCAACCGCACCAGTACGAACGCTATCCGTACGAACTGTCGGGTGGCCAGCGCCAGCGGGTCGTGCTGGCGCGTGCGCTGATGACCGGCCCCGATCTGCTGGTCTGCGACGAGCCGATCTCGGCGCTCGACGTCTCGATCCAGGCGCAGGTCGTGAACCTGCTGCTCGACCTGCAGGAGCGGCTGGGCATCACCTATCTGTTCATCAGTCACGACCTCAAGGTCGTGCGCCAGGTCAGCCACGACGTAGCAGTCATGTATCTCGGCCGTATCGTCGAGCAGGGCGAGGCCGAGAGCCTGTTTGCCGCGCCGGCACACCCCTACACGCGCGCGCTGGTGGCGGCGATCCCGACCGTCAGCCTGACCGGCGGACCGAAGCGCGAGAAGATGCTGCTGCAGGGCGATCCGCCCAATCCGGTGAACGTGCCATCGGGCTGTGCTTTCCACACGCGCTGCCCCTTCGCGACCGCACAGTGCCGCGCGGAAGCACCGACCCTGCAGCCGCTGGCCGGCGGGCGCATGGTCGCCTGCCATCGGGTGCACGAGCCTGCCCTGCGGGTCGCCGCCTGATGCTGATGTTTGCCACCTCCCGCCTGCTGCGCGCCGGTCTCACCATCCTGTTCGTGATGACCTTCGCCTTCGTGGTGCTGCGCCTCTCCGGCGATCCGGCGCTGATGATCATGTCGGTCGACGCGCCGCCCGAGGCGATCGCGGCCTTCCGCGAATCCTGGGGCCTCAACCAGCCGATCTGGGAACAGTATCTCGCCTATGTCGGCCACGCGCTCACGGGCGATTTCGGCAAGTCGATGCGCGATGGACGGCCCGCCATCGATCTCGTGATGGAGCGCGTCCCGGCGACGCTCGCCATCACCCTGCCGGCGCTGGCGCTGAAAATCGGCCTCGGGATTCCCGCCGGCATCTATGCAGCACTTCACCGCAATTCGATGGCCGACCGGCTGACCATGGCTGCCTCGGTCGCAGGCTTCACCATGCCGAGCTTCGTGCTGGCGCTGCTGCTGGTGCTGGTCTTCGCCGTCCAGCTCGGCTGGCTGCCGGCGAGCGGCAGCGACGGCATCACCTCCGCCATCCTGCCCATCCTGACATTGGGCATCGGCGGTGCGGCGATCATGGCGCGCTTCACGCGCTCGGCCATGCTCGAAGTGCTGGGCCAGCCCTATATCCGCGCCGCCTCGGCAAAGGGCGTGACCTGGCACACGGTCGTGACGCGCCACGCACTGCCCAATGCCGCCATCCCGACGGTCACCATCGTGGGCTTCATGGTCGGCAGCCTTGTGGCCGGCGCCGTCGTCGTCGAAAGCGTGTTTTCGTGGCCGGGCATCGGCCGCCTGCTGGTCTCGGCCGTCGCCAATCGCGACCTCGCGATCGTGCAGGCGATCCTGATGGTGATCGCGGCCTGGATGGTGATGGCCAACCTCACCGTCGATCTCGCCTATGGCTGGCTCGATCCGCGCGTGCGCGGCACGGCCGCGGCGCACTGAGGGCAACAACCATGGCCCTCGCCGAAAGGGTCGCCACCCTTCCCGTCCACCACCGGCTCGTCTCACTGCCGTTCGGCGTGATCCTGGCGCTGGCCTGGCTCGTCCTGATGGTCGTGACCGCGCTGGGCGCGGATTTCCTCGTGCCCTATTCCATCACCGCTCTCGACCTCAAGGCGCGACTGGCGCCACCGGTGCTGATGGGCGGCACCACGGCTCACCTGCTGGGCACCGACGAACTCGGCCGCGACGTGCTCTCGCGCCTCATCATGTCGATTCGCATGAGTCTGCTGATCGCGCTGTTCGGCACGATCATCGCGGCGACGCTCGGCACCGCGCTGGGCTTCCTCGCGGCGCATTTCCGACGGGCCGTCGAGCAGGTCGTCCTGATGGCCATCGACTTCCAGGCGAGCATGCCCTTCATGATCATCGCCCTCGCGGTGCTGGCGTTCATGGGCAACAGCCTGCCGCTGTTCATTGCGCTGATGGGCTTCCATTCCTGGGAGCGTTACGCGCGCATCACCCGGGGCCTCACCCTGGCAGCCAACGAGCAGGGATACGCGGCGGCGATCCGGCAACTCGGCGCCGGCCCTGCCCGCATCTACGGACTGCATATTCTGCCCAACATCGCCTCGACCCTGATCGTGTCGATGACGCTCACCTTCCCCGAGATCATCCTGCTGGAAAGCGGCCTCTCGTTCCTTGGCCTCGGCGTGCAGCCGCCGCTCGCCTCGCTCGGCAACATGGTGGGTTACGGCCGCGAATATATCAGCCACGCCCCGTGGATCATGCTGGCGCCGGCCGCGACGATCGTGATCACCACTCTTTCGATCAGCCTTCTAGGCGACTGGCTGCGCGACAAGCTCGATCCGACGTTGCGGTGAGCGCAAAGGTCGCTCGTCTGCGCTCGGAATGACGGCATTGTTGGACTTGACGCAAGTGCGTCGATGACGAAAGCGGTGTCTTCCCGAGCGCAAGCGAGGGGCTTCCGCTACTTCCTCCGCTGCGGATGGAGCGTCTCGCCGCGCTTCAGCATCTGGACGAAGTCCGCGATCTTTTTCCTGCGACCCGCTTCTGTCTTCATGTTCCCGGTCCTGAAGGCCAGAGCGAAGCGATTCTGGGCGGTGAGCGTCGCCAGCATCGCCCTTGCCTTCGGTTCCGCGTCGATGGCCGCCTGCAGGTCCGGCGGGATTTGCGATCCCTTGGTCCGGTAAGCGCGGTCCCAGCGGCCGTCGGCTTTTGCCGCCTCGACCTGCTTCAGACCGTGTGGCGTCATCCGGCCGGCTTCGACCAGACGGGCGACATTGTCGACGTTGATCTGGCTCCACACACTCTTGGCGCCGCGCGGCGTGTAGCGCTGCAGGAAGCTTTTATCGTCGAAGCCCTTGCGGACGCCGTCGATCCAGCCCCAGCACAGGATGACGTCGATCGCCTCCTTCGGCGTGATCGACTTCAGGCCCGAGCCGACCTTGTGGATCTTGATCCAGACTTCGCTTTCCTTGTCGTGATGCTTGCCCAGCCATTTGTGGAAGCTGGCTTCCGTTGGAAATTCGCGGACCTTGTTCGGATCGACCGTCACCGGCGCCATCAGCACACCCGGTAGCGTTCGACGGCATCGCGGTCGAGCTCGATGCCGAGGCCCGGCCCCTCGGGCAACAGGACGTGGCCAGCCTCGAGCGTGAGCGGCGTCTTCAGCAGCTTGGTGCGCAGCTCGTTGTCACTCATGTCGTATTCCAGCATCGCCGGATGCGGCGGATGCTCGGTGTGCGGCGTCGCCGGCAGCGCGGCGAGGAAGTGGCAGGCCGTCGCGAGGCCCACGGCGCCGCCCCAGACATGCGGCGCCACCCGCAGGTTCTGCGCATGCGCCAGGGCGACGATACGCTTGGCCTCGGTGATGCCGCCGACGCCGGGGATCGAGGGCTGCACGATGTCGATGCAGCGCCCGTCGATCAGTGCGCGGAAGTCGCGGACCGTGTGATGTGCCTCGCCGGCCGCCAGCGCGATCGGCGAGCGCGCACGCAAGTCGGCATAGCCGCGGAAATCGCCCGGCGGCAGCGGCTCCTCGATCCAGTGGATATCGAACGGCTCGATCGCCCGCGCGCATTCCAGCGCCACATCGGCGGTATAGGCGCCGTTGACGTCGACCAGCAGCAGTTTGTCCGGTCCGATGGCCTCGCGTGCGAGCTTCACCCTCTCGACGTCGCTCCTGATTCCTCGGCCGATCTTGATCTTGGCGCCGGCATAGGGGTGGTTCGCCGCCTCCGCCATCATATGCTCGAGCTGGCGATCGGGATCGCTGGAGAAGAAGCCGGTCGAGGCATAGGCCGGAAAGCGCGTCGCGCCGCAGCCGCCGATCAGGTCGCAGACCCTCACGCCGAAGCCGCGCGCCATGGCGTCCCACAAAGCGACGTTGATGCCGGCGAGGCACGAGGTGAGCTGGTTGCCGACGCCCAGGTGATAGATCGCGTTGCGCACCCTCGCCTCGACATGATCGAAGTCGAAGAGGCTGCGGCCCACGAACATCGGTTCGAGCATGCGGAAATACTCCCGCGTCACCAGCGGATTGCCGAAGGCCTCGCCGATCCCGGTCACGCCCTGGTCGGTCTCGACCTCGACCAGTCCGCCCTGTCGGCGGAAACCGCCGCCGCGCGACATGCCGTAGGCCTTTTCCGGCGCGAAGGCATATTCAAGTCCGATGAACGAAAGACGCCGGATCGTCGGCATGGCAGCTCCTGCAAATCCCGCGCTATGGTGGGCTCCAAAAGCAATTGGAGGCAACTGCTCATGGCCAGCATTCCCAAGACTCACCGCCGCGTCGTGCTCGTGCGTCGTCCGCCCGGTGAACCGGTCGAATCTGATTTCCGCATCGAGGAGGTGCCGATCCCCGAGCCGCGCCACGGCGAGGTACTGGTGAAGGTGCACTATCTCTCGCTCGATCCCTACCAGCGCGGCCGCATGCGCGACGCCGCCTCCTACGCCTCGCCCGTCGGCCTCGGCGAGGTGATGACCGGCGGCACGGTGGGCGAGGTCGTGGCCTCGCAGCATGCCGGCTTCAAGGTCGGCGACATCGTCGAGGACCGGCTCGGCTGGCAGGAATATGCGATCGGCGGCGGCCCCGCCCTGCGCAAGGTCGATCCCTCGCTGGCGCCGATTTCGACCGCCAACGGCGTTCTAGGCATGCCGGGCATGACCGCCTATTTCGGCCTGCTGCACGTCGGCCAGCCCAAGCCCGGCGAGACCGTCGTCGTGTCGGCCGCCTCCGGTGCCGTCGGCCAGGTGGTGGGCCAGATCGCGAAGATCATGGGCTGCCGCACCGTCGGCATTGCCGGTGGCACGAAGAAGTGCGCCTTCGTGAAGGACGAGCTCGGCTTCGATGCCTGCATCGACTACAAGGCCGAGAAGGACCTCGACGCCGCGCTGCGCGCCGCCTGCCCCAACGGACCCGACGTCTATTTCGACAATGTCGGCGGCGAGATCACCGACGCCGTCCTGCGCAACATCAACTTCTTCGGCCGCGTGGCGCTGTGCGGCTCGATCTCCCAATACAACGCGACCGGCGCCTCGATGGGGCCGCGCCTGCTCGGCACCTTCGTGGGCAAGCGCGTGACCGCGCGCGGCTTCATCGTCACCGACTTCGCACAGTATTACGGCCCCGCCATGCGCCAGATGGGCGAATGGATCCGCGACGGTAAGCTCAAATACCGCGAGGACATCGTCGAGGGCATCGACAAGGCGCCGCGCGCCTTCATCGGCCTGCTCCGCGGCGAGAACTTCGGCAAGATGCTGGTGAAGCTCGCATGAGCTACGACGCGCCCTTCGCCGGCCTCAAGGTCGTCGACCTGAGCCAGGGTATTGCCGGCCCCTATTGCGCCATGCTGCTCGCCCAGCACGGCGCCGAGGTGATCAAGGTCGAGGGGATCGGCGAAGGCGACTGGGCGCGTACGCTCGGCGTCCACTACGGCAACCACAGCGCCTTCTCGATCATCGGCAACATGGGCAAGCGCAGCCTCTCGGTCGACCTCAAGAGCGACGCCGGCAAGGAGATCGTGTGGCGCCTGCTGAAGGACGCCGACATCTTCCTCGAAGGCTTCCGGCCGGGCGTCATCAAGCGGCTGGGCTTCGACTACGAAACCGTGTCGGCCAAGGTGCCCCGCCTGCTCTACGTCTCGATCTCGGGATTTGGCCAGATGGGACCTCTGGCCGAGCGGCCGGCGATGGATCCGGTGCTGCAGGCCTATACCGGCATGATGGCGGAGAATCGCGGCGAGGACGGCATTCCCCATCGCGTGCCGGTGATCGTCGTCGACATGTCGACGGCGCTCTACGCCTTCCAGGCCGTCAGCGCCGCACTCTATGCACGACGCGACGAAACGAAGGGACGCTACATCGATGTCAGCCTGATGCAGTCGGCGACCGCGCTGCAGTCGATCCGGCTGATGGCCTGCCACCTCGAAGGCGGCACGATGAAGCCGGGCGGCGTGCCCGGCGGCGTGTTCAGGACCGCGGATGGCTGGATGTCGATCCTCGCCCTCAAGGACGCCGACTGGCAGAGCCTCTGCCGCCTGATGGAGGTGCCCGCACTCGCGCACGAAGAACGCTTCGCCACACCGGCCGCGCGGCTCGCCAACGAGGCGGCGCTGTATGCCATCGTGCGGCCGATGATAGCGGCGAAGCCTTCCGCGTACTGGGGCGAAAAGCTCACCGAGGCAAAGCTGATGCACGAGCGGCTGAACAGCTACGCCGACTTCCTGGAACAACCACACGTCAAGGAAACCGGCTTGATCCACTGGCTCGAACAGGCCGGCGTGCCGCAGAAGGTCCCGGTCCCCGCGCTCCCCGGCATGCTGCCGCCGGCACCCGGCACCGCCCGCGCCCAAGCGCCGGTGCCCGGCCAGCATAGCCGAGCCATTCTGGGCGAACACGGCTACAGTGCCAGCGAAATCGAGTCCCTGCTGGCCAACGGCACCATCGCAGCGACGAGGTAGGCAGGTCATGCGGAAGAAGGCCGTCGTGGTCGGTGCGCTCGGCGTCATCGGCCGCTACATCGTCGAGCGTCTGGTGGCGGAGGGAGACTGGCAGGTGGTCGGCCTATCGCGCCGTCCGGACAAGAACGGCGCGCGCTATCGCCACATCTCCGTCGACCTGCTCGACCTCGACGACGTCGCGGCGAAGCTCGAAGGCCTGAGCGATGTCACCCATGTCTTCTACGCGGCCTTCCAGCCCGGCACCGGCAACGCGGCGGGCTATGCTTCGGTGATCGCGCCCAATCGCGACATGCTGGTGAACTCCGTCACCGCCATCGCCGGCGCGTCGAAGAAGCTGCAAAGGGTCGTGCTCGTCACCGGCACGAAGTATTACGGCACGCATCTCGGGCCGCTGAAGACGCCGATGCGCGAGACCGATCCGCGCCACATGCCGCCCGATTTCTACTTCGACCAGATCGACTGGCTGACCGGCTTCCAGCGCGGCAAGCGATGGAGCTGGACGGAACTGCGGCCCCAGACGCTCTGCGGTTTCGCGCCCGGCACGGCGATGAGCATCATGCCGGCCATCGCCGCCTATGCCGCCATCTCGAAGGAACTCGGTCTGCCACTGCGCTTCCCCGGCAAGCCGGGCGCCTACGGCACGATCTACCAGGTGACCGAATCCTCGCACTTCGCGGGTGCCGCCCTCTGGGCCGCCACCGAGACGCGCGCCGCCAACCAGGCCTACAACATCACGAACGGCGACTATTTCCGCTGGCGCAACGTCTGGCAGCGCATCGCCCAGGTCTTCGACATGAAGGTGGGCGAGTTGCAGACCATCAGCTTGACCCAGCACATGGCGGACAAGGGCGAGCTATGGGCGGAGATGACGAAGAAATACCGGCTGAAGAAGTTCGACTTCGGCCAGCTCGTCGCCTGGCCCTTCGCCGACTATGTCTTCGGCTCCGACTGGGACGTGATGTCCGACGTCACCAAGAGCCGCCAGCACGGCTTCCACGAGGTGGTCGACAGCGAGGCCATGTTCGAGCGCCTGCTGACCCGCTTCCGCAAGGAACGGATCGTGCCCTAGCGGGCGACCGGCCGGCAGATTACAAGGAGACTACGGCCCGGAACTTGCTCGGGTCCTGACGGTGCGGGGGTGCCGTCAACCTGGGGGAGCAAATTCGTACAAATGAGTGAGTCCGACCGCCTCCTGCCGCCTGAGCCATGGCCCCAGCGCATTTCGCGCATCCTCGCCTGGATCGGCGGGGCCATCATCCTCGTGGGCTGCAGCGGCCTCATCACCATCGACGTCATCACCCGCTTCCTCTTCAAGCGCGGCATGGTCGAGAGCTTCGAGATCTCGGGCTATGCGCTGGCCGCCTGCATTGGCCTCGGCCTCGGCTTCGCCACCACCTCCAAGACCCATATCCGCGTCGACATCCTGCTCGACGCCTTTCCCCGCGGCGTGCGGATCTTCTTCGACCTCCTCGCCGCCCTGTCCCTCGCCCTGATCGCGCTGGCGCTCGCCTGGTTCTGCTGGGGCACGCTCGCCCAGTCGATGGCGATGAACGCCAAGTCGGTGTCCACGCTCCAGACCCCGATGGTACTGCCGCAGTCGATCTGGTGGGTTGGCATCTTCTGGTTCGCCTGCGTCGCCGTCCTGCTGCCGGTCCAGGCCGTGCTGCGCCTGCTGGCGGGCGATGGCCCAGGCTTCGACGCCCTGATCGGCAGCCTGAGGGTCTCCGAGGAAATGAGCCAGGCCGGCGTCGAACAGGCATCGTCCGCGGACGGAGGCTCGCGATGATCGGCACAGCCTTCACCCTGCTCATCGTCCTGGTGGGCATCAGCCTGCCGGTCGCGGCCTCGCTCGGCCTGATGGCCTATGTCCTCTCCGAGCGCTACGCCTTCTTCCCGATGACCGGCGCGATCGGCGAGCTCGCCTGGAATTCGTCCAACGACTTCATCCTGATCGCCGCGCCCATGTTCATCATGATGGGCGAGCTGATGCACCGTTCGGGCATGAGCGAGCGGCTGTTCGCGGCACTGACCCCCTGGTTCGCGCGCATTCCCGGCCGCCTCGTCCACACCAACATCGCCGCGAGCGCCATCTTCGCTGCGACCTCGGGCTCCTCGGTGGCGACGGCCGCCACCATCGGCACCGTGGCGATCCCCAACATGGACAAGGGGGGCTACAACCGGCCGCTGTTCCTGGGCTCGATCGCCGCAGGCGGGACGCTCGGTATCCTGATCCCGCCCTCGATCAACATGATCATCTATGCGGTGCTGACGGACACGTCGGTGGCCGATCTCTACGCGGCGGGCTTCATTCCCGGATTCATGCTGGCGGGCCTGTTCTCGCTGATGGTGCTGGCGCTCTGCCTGTTCAGGCCGCAATGGGCCGGTCCCAAGCCCGATACGGCAACGCTGTGGCGGGAGCGCATCGGCGGCCTCAAGAACCTGCTACCGCCGCTCGGCCTCTTCCTCGTCGTCGTGGGCTCGATCTATGCCGGCATCGCCACGCCGACCGAGGCGGCGGCGCTCGGCCTGATGGCGACGCTGGGCCTCGTCGCGGCCAACGGCCAGCTCACCGTGCCCGTACTGCTGCGCGCCTTCGAGGGTACGGTCCGCACGACCTGCATGGTCATGCTGATCGTGATCGCGGCCTTCTTCCTCAACTTCGTGATGGTGTCGATCGGGCTGGTGAAGGCGATCACCGACATGGTGCTGGCGCTCGGTCTGTCGCCGCTCGGCATGCTGGTCGCCATCGTCATCTTCTACCTGATCCTCGGCTGCTTCATGGAGACGCTCTCCATGATGATTGCCACGACGCCGGTGGTGGTGCCCGTGATCGTCGCGCTGGGCTACAGCCCGGTCTGGTGGGGCATCGTCTTCGTCATCCTGATGGAGGCGGCGCTGATCACGCCACCGGTGGGCCTCAACCTCTATGTCGTGCAGGCGGTCCGGCGCGGCGGCGCCTTCTCCGACCTCTGTATCGGCGCCCTGCCCTTCGTGGCGATGATGATCGTCATGATCGGGATCCTGATTGCTTTTCCCCAACTGGCCCTGTGGCTGCCGGCCCTACTCAAGGCCTGAGACTTACGAAGGAGGATATGTCGATGAAGAAGCTAATCGCGATGGCGGCCCTCGCCGGTTCCCTCGTTGCCGCCCCGCTCTTCGCCGGCGCTGCGTCGGCGCAGACGCCTGCTCTGCCTTCGACCTCTTTCAACGTCGTCGGCAGCATCGGCGGCCTCTCGATGTACACCAACAGAGAAGTACCGTTCTGGACCGAGACCGTGCCGAAAGCCTCCGGCGGCGCGATCAAGGTGCAGGTGAAGCCGTTCACCGAACTGGGCTTCAAGGGCGCGGAGATCTTCCGCCTCGTCTCCAGCGGTACGCTCCAGTTCGCGACCACGGTGCTGAACTACAATTCCGGCGAAGTGCCGATGAACGAGGCCGCCGACCTGGTGGGCCTGGTGGCGTCGGTCGAGGAACTAGAGAAGGTCATCGAGGCGATCCGGCCGGCCTATGCGAAGTTCCTGGAGGAGAAGCACGGCATCAAGCTGCTCGGCTTCGGCACCTACCAGGCGCAGGTCCTCTACTGCCGCGACGCCTTCGTGACCATCGCCGACCTGAAGGGCCGCAAGATCCGCGCCTCGGGCGCCTCGCAGCAGGCTTTCGTCACCCATATCGGCGCCTCGCCGCTCAACATCGCCTTCGCCGAGGTGCAACCGGCGCTCGCGAGCGGCGTCGTCGACTGCGCCATCACCGGCGCGCTGTCGGGCTACAAGTCGAAATGGAACGAGGCCGCGAAGTTCATCTCGCCCATGCCGGTCAATTTCGGCGTCGCCGCCCAGCTTGCTAACCTGAAGTGGTGGAACTCGCTCGACCCGAAGGTGCAGACCTTCCTGCAGACCGAGTTGAACAAGCTCGAGAAGTCGATCTTCGAGCAGGCCCGCACCGAGACGCAGACCGGCCTCAACTGCAACACCGGCACGGGTCCATGCAGCGAGGGCGCCCCTTCCAACATGAAGCTGGTTCCGGTCACGCCGGCCGACGAGGCGCTGCGCAAGGATGCGCTCGCCAAGGCCATTCTGCCGTCCTTCGCCAAGCGCTGCGGCCCGGACTGCGTGAAGACGTGGAACGACACGGTCGGCAAGACGGTCGGCACCACGATCACGCCCTGAGGCCGTCTTGATCACCCTGCTCGATCCAGTGGGTTATCTCCGCACGCCGTGGAAGAACGGCGGCGGAACGACGGTCGACATCGCGTTCGAGGAGGATGTCTGGCGGTTCGGCCGGACACCGATCGTGCAGCCCGGGCCCTTCTCCGACTATACGGGGTTTGACCGCGTGCAGGTCCTCGTCTCCGGCAGCGGCCTGGTGTTGGAGACTCCGACCGGCGAGATCGACGTGCGGCAGCCTTTCCGCCCCGTTCGCTTCACGGGCGAAACGCCGATCGTCAGCCGGCTGGAAGCCGGGCCGGTTGAAGTAGTGAACCTGATCGGCCGCCGCGCCCGGGTGAAGATCGACATCGCCGTGCTCGACGAAGGCCGCACCCTGCATCTCGAACCCGGTACGCACCTCGCCTACACACCGCACGGAGAGGCCACCGTCGCGGTGCAGGGCGACGAACGGAAGCTGGCGGTCGATCATGCCCTGCGGATGGAAGTCCCGGTGCCAATCCGCCTGACCGGCGTGAAGGCCTCCACGCTGGTCGCCAGCATTCTCGAAAGGCGAGGTTAGGCCGATGCGGATTGCGGTCGTCGGCGCCGGCGGCGTCGGAGGCGGATACGGAGCGGCGTTGGCGCATGCCGGCGCCGACGTCACCTTCATCGCGCGCGGCGCGCATCTCGCGGCGATGAGGAAGGATGGGTTGCGCGTCGACAGTCCGCGCGGCAATACCCATCTCCAGCCCACCAAGGCCACGGAGAATCCGACCGAGGTCGGTCCGGTCGACTATGTGCTGTTCTGCGTCAAACTGTGGGACGTCGAGAACGCCGGTGCGGCGATCAAGCCGATGGTCGGCCCTGACACCGCGATCATCACGCTGCAGAACGGCGTCGACGCGCATGAGCGGCTGATCCCGATCCTGGGCACCCGCGCCGTGATGCCGGGCGTCGCCAACATAAGCGCGACCATCGCCGAGCCGGGCCTCATCCGCCAGACCGGCACGGTCATGCGCATGGTGTTCGGCGAGCCCGACGGCAGCCGCAGCCCGCGCGCCGTGGCCTTCGCCGAGATGTGCAAGAAAGCCGGCATCGACGGCGTGCTGAGCGAAGCCATCATGACCGACCTCTGGATCAAGTTCGTGCTGCTGGCTTCCAATGCCGGCGTCATGGCGCTGACCCGCCTGCCGGTCGGCAAGCTGCGCGACGATGCCGACATCAATGCGATGTTCAGCGCCG
The DNA here is from genome assembly GCA_945952105.1 of uncultured Rhodospirillaceae bacterium. GTDB lineage: Bacteria > Pseudomonadota > Alphaproteobacteria > Reyranellales > Reyranellaceae > Reyranella. The sequence goes on from CAMFGZ010000023.1 coordinate 46,813, forward strand.
CCTACGGCGAGGTGGCCGCGGTCGGCCGTGCCCTCGGCGTCACCCTGCCCGCCGACATCGTCGAGCGGACCTTCAACTTCAACCGCAATGCCCCGCCGCACCTGATGGCCTCGATGGCGGTCGACCTGCTGCGCGGCAACCGGATCGAGTTGCCCTGGCTGTCGGGCAAGGTCGTGGAACTGGGCCGCCAGCACAATGTCCCGACACCGACACACGCGCTGATGTATGCTGCGCTGAAGCCCTACATCATGGGCACGCCAGCCTGAGGAAACCCATGCGCGTCCTGCTCGTCCTCCTGTTCGCCCTTGCCGCCGGCAGCGCCTCGGCCGCCGATCTCAAGCTGCTGACCGCCGGCGCCTACAAGTCGGCCGCGATCGAGATCGTCGCCGACTTCGAGAAGAAGACCGGCCACAAGGTCGCGATCGACACCGGCACGGCCGGCGCGCTGCAGAAGCGGGTCGCGGGCGGCGAGTATTTCGACGTCGTCGTCATCCCGCCGATCGCGATGGCGCCGCTGCTGCGCACCCGCGTCGACGAGAGCAGCGCCAAGGAGCTGGCCCGCGCCGGTGTCGGTATGGCCATCAAACAAGGCGCCCCGGTGCCCGACATTTCCGAGGTCGACGGCTTCAAGAAGGCGCTGCTGGCGGCGCGCTCGATCGCCTATATCGACCCGGCGGCCGGCGGCTCGAGCGGCATCTACCTCGCGCAGCTCTTCCAGCAGATGGGCATCGCCGACCAGCTCAAGCCCAAGAGCGTGCTGGTCCAGGGCGGCCTCGTCGCCGACCGCATCGTCGACGGCAAGGCCGACATCGCGCTCCAGCAGAGCAGCGAGTTGATGGGCGTGCCGGGCGTACAGTTCGTCGGCCCGATCCCGCTGATGGTGCAGAACTACACGATCTATTCCGGCGGCATCGCGCTGGGCTCCGGCAACCGCGCCGCCGCCGAAGCGCTGCTGCTGGCGCTGGCCAATCCGGAGAACGGGAAGATCCTGAAGTCGAAGGGGCTCGATAGTCCGTAAGGTCTTTTCCACGTACTTCCTCATCCTGAAGAGCGCGCCGAAGGCGTGCGTCTCGAAGGATTGGCAACGAACGCGGTGCGCGTACCCCCCCTTCGAGACGCGGTCCTGCAGACCGCTCTTCAGGGTGGGGTCGTTGTTGAAGAGCGAGAAAGCAAATGACCGACACCACACGCCCGCTCGCCCCGCCCCTCATCGTCGAGCGCTGGTTCAACACCGACCAGCCCCTCACGCTCGAAAGCCTGCGCGGCCGTATCGTCGTGCTGCATGCCTTCCAGATGCTGTGCCCCGGCTGCGTCTCGACGGCGATCCCGCAGGCGCGCAAGCTGAACGAGATCGCGAAGTCCATCGATGGGCTCTTGGTGCTGGGCCTCCACACGGTGTTCGAACATCACGCGGCAATGACGCCGGTGTCGCTCGAAGCCTTCCTGCACGAATACAAGATCACCTTCCCGGTCGCCGTCGATCGCCCCTCACCCAACGGCCCGCTCCCGCAGACCATGGCGGCCTACGCTTTCAGGGGCACACCCTCGACGGTGATCGTCGACCGCGAGGGCCGCATCGCGCGGCACAGTTTCGGCGCCGAGGACGATCTGGCGCTCGGCCTCATCCTGGGCAATCTGCTCGGCGCGAAAACCTGAGCGTCAGCTTTCGGGGAACAAGGCGCGACGCTTCTTGCGCGCGGCCGTCGTTCGCGTCGGGCGCTCCCAGTAGGTTCCCGGATAGCCTTTCAGGGGAACCAGCGGCTCGCCCCTGTACATCCAGTCCTGCATCTCGCCGATGGCCACGTGGTAGCGCGGCTCGCGACCGGTCCGGCCGGCGAAGAGCGCACGCGGAACGTTCACCATCTTGGCGGAACGCGGCCGCTCGTAGAGGAGCGGCGTCCCGCAGGTGGCGCAGAAGCTGCGCGCCGTGCCGGTCGCCTCGTCCTTGAAGCGCGTGATCCTGTCCGCGCCCGCGGTCACACGTAAGCGCTTCCGCCAGCTTCCGACATAGGTGGCATAGGCGGCGCCGTGAGCCCGCCGCGTCGCGGCGGAATGATCGTGCCAGGCCCAGAAGGCAGGCAGCTCGATCTCGATGGTCACGGCACCGCAGAGACATTGGGCGGACGCGATCCCGTCAGGGTCGCGTCCGCCTTCGTCAGGGATCTCGCTTTGCTCACTTGATCTCCTTGAGCGCCTCCTCCCACGCGCCGATCGTGTGATCGATGTCGGCCTGGGTATGCGCCACGCTGACGTAATACTTGCTGTCGCCCTTCATGATGCCGCGGGCCCGCAGCGCCTGGTTGAAGCGCTTCAGGATCGCGGTGTCGGCCTTCAAGGTGTCGCGATAGTCCTTGATCGGCTGGTCGGTGAAGATGATGTCGAACAGCGGCGGCTCGCCGATCACCTGCGCCTTGAAGCCGTGCTTCTTCAGCAGCTCCGAGAGCGTATCCATCAGCTTGCGGCCGTTGGCGAAGACGCCTTCGTAGGTGCCGGGGCGCTTCAGCACCTCGAGCGTGGCAAGGCCCGCGACGGCCGCGACCGGATTGCCCGAGAGCGTGCCGACCTGGAAGATGAAGTCGTCGTCGGTCATGGCCAGGCGATCGAAGTGCTTCATGATGTCGGCGCGGCCGGCGATGGCCGCCAGTGCGAAGCCGCCGCCCACGATCTTGCCCAGCGTGCAGAGGTCTGGCGTGACGCCGTAATATTCCTGGGCGCCGCCATAGGCGAAGCGGAAGCCGGTCACGACCTCGTCGAAGATCAGCGGGATGCCGTGCTCGGCCGTCACCTCACGCAGCGCCTGCAGGAAGCCGGGCTTGGGCGGGATCAGGCGCTGGAACGGCTCGACGATGACGCCGGCCAGCTCGTCCTTCTGCTCCTCGATCAGGCTTCTCACCATGTCGATGTCGTTGAAGGCGGCGACCACCATCTCGTCGGCCACCGACTTCGGGATGCCGGCCGAGTCGATGGACCCGCGCGGAAAATTGCCGGGGCTCTTGGGCGCCAGCGACACCAGCGCGTAGTCGCTCATGCCGTGATAGCCGCCCTCGAACTTCAGGATCTTGTCGCGCTTGCGGAAGGCCCGCGCGGCGCGCATCGCATAGAGATCGGCCTCGGTGCCGGAGCAGACGAACCGCACCTGTTCGGCGCAGGGCACGGCGTCGACGATCGCCTCGGCCAGTGCGATGCCGTGGCGGTTGTTGCCGAAGAAGGTCGTGCCCAGCGGCACCTGTGCCTGCACCGCCGCCGTGACCTCGGGATGGGCGTGTCCGATGAACATCGGGCCGGATCCCAGCAGGAAGTCGACATACTCCTTGCCGGCCTCGTCGAAGATGTGACCGCCCTTGCCCTCCTTGAGGATCACCTCGGCCGGCAGGTTGCCGAAGCTCCCGCCCGGCAGCACGCGGCGCGCCTGCTCGATCAGCTCGTTGGTGGGGTCGACGGGGGTCTGGACGTTCATGGATGCCTCTACGCGTTGAAAGTGGGAACCGGAGCAGGAAGCGCGCCACTCCAGCGGCGCGCTTCCCGCCCCGGCTATTCGATGGGAACGAAGATCGAGTGGCGGAGCTTGCCCTCGATGGCCTTGGAGAAGTGGCCCTTACCGTGCGTGTCCTCGACCAGAATGACCTCGCCCGCGCCGATGATGCGCGTCTCGCCGTCGCTGGCCTGGATGGAAACGCCGGCATCGAGATTGATGATGTACTGCCGGCGCGGCGCCGGATGCCATTCATAATCATAGGTGCCCGGCGTCTCGCGGAAGATGATGCCCGTGGCCGGCAGCGTGGCCGAGGTCTTGCCGCCGCGGCCCTCGTTCTTCCACTCGATCTCGATATCGCGGAAGTGGGTTTCGCCGTCGGCGTCGACATACAGATTATGGATGCGCATGAATTTTTCTCTCCCTTGCTCTCTCAGGCCGACAGCTTAGAACGAAAGCATGTTGAGGAAACCCGTTGAAGCCGTCCTTTTCGACATGGACGGTCTGCTGATCGACACCGAGGCCGTCTACATCGATGCCCTGCAGGATGCCGCCCGCGACCTCGGGATCGAGATGTCGCTCGAATTCTGCCATTCGATGATCGGCATCTCGGGCCGCGAATGCGACGTGATGATCCAGAATTTCTATGGCTCCACCTTCCGCATCGACCATTTCCGCGAGCGCTTCTCCGGCCACGCCAAGCGGCGACTGGAGACCAACCTGCCGGTCAAGCCCGGCGTGGTCGAGATGCTCGACTTCCTGGGGGGCCGCGGCTTGCGCCTGGCCGTCGCCACCGGCTCGGGCCGGATCACGGCCGATCGTCATCTTACCCGCGCCGGCCTGATCGACCGCTTCGGCGCGGTCGCGACGCGCGACGATGTCGAGAACGCCAAGCCCGCACCCGACGTCTATCTCGAAGCCGCGCGCCGCCTTGGCGTCGCGCCCGAACGCTGCATCGCCTTCGAGGATTCCAACGTCGGCCTCACCGCCGCGCACGCTGCCGGCACGATGGCCTTCATGGTGCCCGACATTCTGCCGCCGCTGCCCGAGGTGCGTGCCAAGTGTCTGCGCGTGTTCGACGACCTTCACGAGGCGCGACGACTCCTCGAAGAATCGCTTTAGTTCATATCGACTGATCCGGCACTCCGCGCGACGCGTAGATGGGCGTCAACAGCGGAGTTGCCCGTGTATCTGCGCCGTCTCCTCATCTCCTGCCTTGCCGCCTTCGCATCGCTTGCGGGAACGGCCGCTGCCCAGCCCACGAGCATCGGCAGCGAGCCGGCTGGCCCGCCGCCCAGGGACTGGACCTTCGACATCGGGCCGGGCATCGTCGTCGCCCCGTGGTTCGAAGGCAGCGCGAACTATCGCGTGCTTCCCATTCCCAACCTCGACCTGCGCTATCAGCGTGACAAGGTCTTCATCTCCGCGCGCGACGGCGTCGGCGCCACGCTGTTCGACGAATCGGGCTTCAAGGCCGGTCCGATCTTCCGCTACCGCTTTCCGCGCAACCAGGGCGATGGCGGCTATCTCTACGGCACCGGCAACGTACCCTTCACCGTCGAGGGCGGCGCCTTCCTGCGCTACGACCAGCCTTTCTTCGCGGCCAAGGTGGAATTGCGGCGCGGCATCGGTGGCAGCAACGGCCTGATCTTCGACGCATTGGTGGACGGCAAGCTCCGGCTGAGCGAGAGCTTCTTCCTGTCCGGAGGACCGCGTCTCTCCGTGACCGACGGCACCTTCAACCAGGCCTATTTCGGCATCAACGCCCTTCAGTCGATCAACTCCGGGTACGCGCAATACTATCCCGGCGCGGGCCTTCGCAGCGTCGGCGTCGGCGCGAGCGCCCTGTGGCGTATCCACGACCGGCTGAGCTTCGTGGCCTTTGGCAGCTACAACTACCTGGCCGACACCGTGGCCAATTCGCCGATCGTGACGGGACCCGGCGGATCGCGGAACCAGTTCGTGACCGGCGCAGCACTCACCTGGCGCTTCTCCTGGTAAGCGTATCGGCCCCCAGCCAAGAGAGGTTCCGAAGTCCGACCGAGACCATTGGGCGAGCGCACGACCTCCCGGAGAAGCCAGGGAGCGAGAAGGCCATCAGAAGTTGGGAAGCGTCGGACTCGTGGTTTTCCGCCCCCTCGTCCGTTTGAAGGGGAAAGAAGGGGACTCTTTAACGCCGCTCCTTGAAGAACGTGCGCAGCAGCTCCGCCGACTCGCGCTCGCCGACGCCGGGATAAAGCTCCGGGCGGTGGTGGCAGGTGGGCTGGTCGAAGATGCGCGGGCCCTGTTCGATGCCGCCGCCCTTGGGATCGCTCGCGCCCCAGTAGACTCGCCGCAGCCGGGCGAAGGAGATGGCCTGGGCGCACATCGGGCACGGCTCCAGGGTCACGTAGAGATCGCAATCGACCAGGCGCGGTGTGCCCAACGCCGCCGCCGCCGCCCGGATCGCCAGCAGCTCGGCGTGCGCCGTCGGGTCTTTCAGCTCCTCGGTGCGGTTGCCGGCCTCGGCCAGCACCGCGCCGCCCGGCCCCAGGATCACGCAGCCGATCGGCACCTCGCCGCGCGCGCCGGCGGCGCGGGCGGCGGCAAGCGCCCTGTCCATCGGTGTGGGTTTGGAAGCGTCCGGCATCGCGGCCGCACTATAGCGCGCGGCGGCGCACGCGCGTATCTTGGCCCGCATGCCCCGTCCCCTGATCGGAGTCACGCTGGATGCTGAAAAGCCCGGCGGATACTCCAAGTTTCCCTGGTATGCGCTGCGCCAGAACTACCTCGACGCGATCGACGCGGCGGGTGGCCTGCCGGTCGCGCTGCCGCACGAGCCCGACCGGGTTGCCGACTATCTCGAGCGCATCGACGCGCTGGTCGTGACCGGCGGCGCCTTCGACGTCGATCCCTCCTACTATGGCGGCGGCGCGCGCCATTCGACGGTCATCACCAAGGACCGCCGCACCGCCTTCGAATTCGGCGTCACCAAGGGCGCGCTCGCCCGGAACAAGCCGGTGCTGGGCATCTGCGGCGGCCAGCAGCTCCTGCACGTCGTGCTGGGCGGCAAGCTGATCCAGCACATTCCCGACACGATCGCCGAGCCGCTGGCGCATGAGCAGCCCAACCCGCGCGACGAGCCCGGCCATGTCGTGAAGGTGGCCAAAGGCACGCAGCTCCACGGCATCGTCGGCGCCGAGGAGCTGCAGGTGAACAGCGCGCATCACCAGGCTGCGGCCGACTCGCCCGACGGCGTGATCGTGAACGCGACCGCGCCCGACGGCGTCATCGAGGGCATCGAGGCGCCGGCCTACCGCTTCTGCATCGGCGTGCAGTGGCATCCCGAATTCCTGATCTCCGAAGGCGACGCGAAACTGTTCCGCGCCTTCCTGGGAGCGGCGGCGGCAAAATGAGCGAGCAACCCGTCAAGGAAGGCGAGCGCATCGCCAAGCGCCTCGCGCGCGCGGGCCTGTGCTCGCGCCGCGATGCCGAACGCTGGATCGAGGCCGGCAGGGTCGTGGTCGACGGCAAGGTGCTGGAGACGCCGGCCTGCGTCGTCACCGACAAGAGCGTCATCGAGGTCGACGGCAAGCTGCTGCAGGCCGCCGAGCGGGCGCGCATGTGGCGCTATCACAAGCCGCCGAGCGAGATGGTCACGGCGCGCGATCCCGAGGGCCGCCGCACCATCTTCGACTCGCTGCCGAAAAGCCTGCCGCGCGTCATCACCGTCGGCCGCCTCGATTACTTCTCCGAAGGCCTGCTTTTGCTGACCAACGATGGCGGCCTCGCGCGCCAGCTCGAACTGCCGGCCAATGGCTGGAAGCGCCGCTATCGCGCGCGCGTGCACGGCAATGTCGACGAGGCGAAGCTCGCGGAGCTGGCCAACGGCATCACCATCGAGGGCGTGCGCTACGGCGCCATCGAGGCGAGCCTCGACCGCCAGCAGCGCTCCAACGCCTGGATCGACATCGCGCTGACCGAGGGCAAGAACCGCGAGGTCCGGCGCGTGCTGGCCCATCTCGACCTGCCGGTGGTGCGCCTTATCCGCGTGGCCTTCGGGCCCTTCCATCTCGGCGAACTGGAACGCGGCCTGGTCGACGAGATCCCGCCGCAGGCGCTCGAGAACCTGCTGGGCGTGAAGCGCGCGCCGCGCAAGGAAGGCTGGGCCAAGCCGAAGCCCAAGCCTGCCCTGCCCCACGCCAAGCGCCGGCGGCACTGATGATCCGCATCATCGGCGGCAAGCATCGTGGCCGCATGCTCGAAACGCCACCGGGAGACGCGACGCGGCCGACCTCCAACCGTGCCCGCGAATCGCTGTTCAACATCCTGATGCATGCGCGCTGGCGCGACAGCGAGGAAGACGGCGGCACCTCGCCGCTGATCGACGCGCGCGTGCTCGATGCCTATGCCGGCTCCGGCGCGCTGGGCCTCGAAGCCCTGTCGCGTGGCGCGGCACACGCGACCTTCCTCGACAATGAGGCGGGCGCGATCAAGGCGATCGGCGACAACCTGCGCAAGCTCGGCGAGACGGGGGCGGGCAAGGTGGTGCGCGCCGATGCGACGCGGCCGCCGCCGTCGCGCGAACCGTGCGACCTCGTCTTCCTCGATCCGCCCTATCGTTCGGACCAGGCCCCGGCCGCCATCGCGGCGCTGGCCGCCGCCGGCTGGATGACGCCGGGCTGCGTCGTCACGATCGAACTGGCGCACAACGAGGACATGGCCCCGCCCGCCGGCTTCAAGACGATCGACGAGCGGCGCTACGGCGCGGCCAAGATCGTGATCCTGAAGCGGGTGTCGTGAGGCTCCCACCGTGAAGCTGACGGCGCCCCTCTACATGCTCCGACACGGCGAGACCGCATGGAACACAGAGCGGCGCATGCAGGGCCACAAGAACTCCGACCTGACGCCGCGCGGCCGCCTCCAGGCGCTGGCGATGGGACGCACGCTGAAAGCCGAACTCGACCGCGAACCCGGCCCCACGATCTTCCTGCGCAGCCCGCTCGGCCGCACGCGCGAGACGTCGGAGATCGTCGGCAACGAACTCGGCATCCCCTCCTCCGAATGGCGTGAGGACATGCGGCTGGCCGAGCTTTCCTACGGAAGCTGGGAAGGCTTCTCGTGGGCCGAGATCGAGATCGATCATCCGACGGCGATGGCCGACTGGCGCGCCGATCCTCACGGCTACTGCCCGCCGGGCGGAGAGACGCATCTCGACCTGCGCCGCCGCTGCGAAGCCGTGCTGACCGAGATCGCCACCTCCGGCGTGCGCACCGTCGTGGTGAGCCACGGCGTCAGCGGCGCCGTCGTGCGCGGCCTCAACCTCGGCCTCGACGCCCGCGCCATGTTCGTCATGGAGAAGCCGCAGGACGCCTTCTTCCGCCTCACGGCCGGCAGCGAAGAACGCATTACCTGCGATTTGTAGGGCCGAGCGAAGCTCGGCCCCTTGAGCGTCAGGACATCGCTTCGCGATGTCCGGGAGCGCGGAAGAACGAGCGATCACAGGAAGCTCATGCCCCCTCCGTCGTCGTAAGACGACGACACCTCCCCATTTGAATGGGGAGGAGCGATTCTTGAACGTAACGGTGTGCCGGCTATAAGCGCCGGCATGAGCGAGGAATCGCAGACGAGGACGACGGGCGGGGCGGCGTGGCGCGACGAGATTCGCGCGACACTCGTGCTCGCCTGGCCGCTGATCCTGACGAACCTCGCGCAGACCATGATGACCGCGACCGACGTGGTGATGATGGGCTGGCTGGGCCCCGACGCTTTGGCCGCCGGCGCGCTGGGCTCGAACCTTTATTTCGGCACTATGATCTTCGGGCTCGGCCTCACCACGGCGACCGCGCCGATGATCGCGCGCGAGCTGGGGCGCAAGGGCCATTCGGTGCGCGACGTGCGACGCACGGTGCGCCAGGGCATGTGGATGGCGGCCGCTGTCTCCGTGCCGATCTGGATCGTGCTGTGGCAGAGCGAGGCGATCCTGCTGGCGATGGGCCAGGAGCCGCCGCTCGCAAAAGCCGCCGGAGAGTATGTGCGCGCGCTGCAATGGTCGCTGCTGCCGTTCTTCTTCTTCCTCGTGCTGCGCTCGTTCATCTCTGCGCTCGAGCGGCCGCTCTGGGCGCTGTGGGCCGGCATTGCGGGCGTGATCGTCAATGCCGCAGCGGCCTGGGTACTGATCTTCGGCCATTTCGGCCTTCCCAGGCTCGGCCTGGTCGGCGCCGGCTACGCCACAACCTTCGCCGACTTCGTGATGTTCGCGATCATGGTTGCGGTCGTGCTGAGGGACCGGAAGTTCCGACGCTACCATCTGTTCGGCCGCTTCTGGCGTGCCGACGGGCCACGCTTCCGCGAGCTGTGGCATCTCGGCCTGCCGATCGGCGCGACGCTGGTCTTCGAGGTCGCAGTGTTCAACGCCGCGACCTTCCTGATGGGCCTGATCAGCGCGGCGGCGCTCGCGGCCCATTCGATCGCCATGCAGCTCGTCTCGCTCTCCTTCATGGTGCCGCTGGGCTTGGCACAAGCGGCAACCGTGCGCGTCGGCCGGGCGTTCGGCGCGCACGACAAGGACGGCATCCGTCGCGCCGGCTGGACGGCCTATGCGATGGGCGTCGGCTTCATGGCGCTGACGGGCGTGGCGATGATCGTGGCGCCTCGCACCCTGGTCGGCGTGTTCCTCGATCTCGACGTGCCGGCCAACCTGCCCGTCGTCGAGCTGGCGATAAGCTTCCTTGCCGTCGCCGCACTGTTCCAGGTGATGGATGGCGGCCAGGCGGTGGCGGCCGGCATGCTGCGCGGCCTGCACGATACGCGCGTTCCCATGGTCTATGCCGGCATCGGCTACTGGTGCATCGGCCTGCTGCTGGGCGTGGCGCTCGCTTTCCAGGCGAAGATGGCGGGCTTCGGCCTGTGGATCGGCCTCGCGGCCGGCCTCACCGTCGTGGCGCTGCTGCTGCTCGGCCGCTGGCTGCGGCGCGAGCGGCTGGGCCTCGTCAGCTTCGGCTGAGTCGCGCCGTGCGCTTGCAGCCACTGGTCTCGCTGACGATCAGGCTCTGCCCGTCGCCGCGCGCCGTGAGTTGCATGCGCTGATGGCTCGGGCCTTTCACCGAGGCAAGGCTCAGCAGATTGAAGGCGGCCCCGGCCTTGGCCACGCCGTGGATCTGCCACAGGCCGGGCGTGGGCGGCGGCGGCGCGGACTTGTTGGGATTGGGCACAGGGCCGCGCGCGGTCGTGTCGTAGGCCGAGCCGTCGACGAAGCCCGCTTCGATGGTCAGCACATAGTCGAGCGGCGCATTGCACGAGCCGCCGTCGCTGGTACCGCGCCAGGTCCCGTCGAGCGGCGAAGCCGGTGCGGGCGTCGGCGCGCCGGACGGTGGCGGGGCCGCGCGGTTCTGCGCCGCGGCCCCGGTGGCGACGGTTCCGGCGATCACGAGCAGTGCGAGAAGCTTCTTCATCGTCTTCCGAACAGCCGCTCGATGTCGGCCAGCTTGAGTTCGACGTAGGTCGGACGGCCATGATTGCACTGTCCGGAATGCGGTGTCGCCTCCATCTGGCGGAGCAGCGCGTTCATCTCCTCGACCGTGAGACGGCGGCCGGCGCGGACCGATGTATGGCAGGCGAGCGTGCCGCAGACCTCCTCGACCTTCTCCTTGAGAGAGAGATGATCGCCCATCTCCGCCAGCTCGTCGGCCAGATCGCGGACCAAACCCTGAATGTCGACCTCACCCAGCACCGCCGGCGTCTCGCGCACGACCACGGCGCCCAGTCCAAACGGTTCCAGCACCAGCCCCATGTCGGCCAGTTCGGCGGCGCGTTGCGTCAGGCGGCGTGCGCCGTCCTCGCCGATCTCGATGACCTCGGGCAGCAGCAGCGCCTGCCGCTTCACCCCCTCGGCCTCGAGCTGGGTCTTCAACCGCTCATGCACCAGCCGCTCGTGCGCGGCATGCTGGTCGACGATCACCACGCCCTGGTCGGTCTGCGCCACGATGTAGGTTTCGTGAAGCTGCGCGCGCGCCACGCCCAGCGGATAGTTTCCTGTCGCAATGGTCGCGGGCTCAGCCTCGACCCGCGCCGAGAGCCCGTCGAGCGGCGCCATGAACTGCATCGCCGTTTCGGCGAGACCACGCGGCACCGACGACGAATAGCCGCCGCCGAAACCGCCACGCCCATTGCCACCGCCCATCGGCAAAGGTGTCGCGAAGCCCGTGTGCGGACGGAACGCACCGAGGGCCGCATCGGACACGGTCGTGCTGGCGCGGTGGCCGGCGGCCGACAGCGCGGTACGCAGGGCGCCGACGATCATGCCACGCACGATGCCGGCATCGCGGAAGCGCACCTCGGTCTTGGCCGGATGGACATTGACGTCGACCATCTCCGGTGGCGCTTCGAGGAACAGCGCCACCATCGGATGACGGTCGCGCGCCAGGAAATCCTGGTAGGCGCCGCGCACCGCACCGGCCAGCAGCTTGTCGCGCACCGGGCGGCCGTTGACGAAAAGATACTGGTGCTGGCCTGTCGGGCGGTTGAGCGTCGGCAGGCCGGCAAAGCCGGTGAGACGGAAGCCCTCGCGGTTGGCGTCGATCGCCACGGCATTGTCGGCGAACTCGCGGCCCATGATGGCGGCCAGCCGTTCGAGGCGCGCGGCATCGCCCGAGAGCAGCGATGGATTTGCCGCTGCAAGATCGATGAGCGCCCGCTCCTCGCTCTCCAGCCGGAAAGCCACGGTCGGATGGGCCATGGCGAGCCGGCGCATCGCATCGGCGACATGGCCCGACTCGGTGCGCGGCTCCTTCAGGAATTTCAGTCGCGCGGGGGTGGCAAAAAACAGCTCGCGCACTTCGACCCTCGTGCCCGGCGGATGCGCGGCGGGCTTCGGCTCGGCCTTGGCGCCGCCGTCGATCTCGAGGCTCCACGCGGTGTCGGCGCCGGCGGGGCGCGAGGTGATGGTGAAGCGGCTCACCGAGGCGATCGACGGCAACGCCTCGCCGCGAAACCCTAAGGTGCGGATGTCGGTCAGGTCGTCGTCGGGCAGCTTGGAGGTGCAGTGTCTCTCGACCGCAAGACGCAGCTCGTCGGGCGACATGCCCACGCCGTCATCGACCACGGAGATGAACGTGCGGCCGCCCTCCTTCAAGGTCACCGCGATACGCCGCGCGCCGGCGTCGAGCGCATTCTCGACCAGCTCCTTCACGGCGCTGGCCGGACGCTCGACGACTTCGCCCGCGGCAATGCGGTTGACGAGCGTCGACGGCAGGCGTCTCAGGGTGCGGGTGGCGCTCATGGCGCCGCCATTTTACGACTAGCGGCCTGTGGATGATACGCGGTCGGCGAGATACTGGCGGGTCAGGATCTTGCCCTCCTCGACCGCCGGCTGGTCGAAGGCATCGACGCCCAGCAGGTGGGCCGCGAACATCGTCTCCAGCATGTAATGCATCATCAATGCGCCCATCACCCTTTCGTCGAGTGTGGTGATGCGCATGACCCTCGTCGGGCGGCCGTTCTTGATCAGGGTCGCGGCCGTGGCGTCGGCCTCGGCCAGCAGCAGGTCGCCCAGCGACTGGTTCGCGAGATAGGCCAGCCCCTTGTCGCCGCCCAGCGCCGCGGGCGGGATCTTCTTGCCCTTCCCGGCCGTGTCGAGGATCAGCACCGTGAACATCTTGTCCGGCGCGCCGCCGAGATAAAGCTGGAGCTGGCTGTGCTGGTCGACGGTGCCCATGGCGCGCACCGGCGTGGTGCCGTTGCCGCCCTTGCCCAGGCTCTCGGCCCAGAGCTGACGATACCAGAAGCCGAAATATCCCAGCCGGTCGCAATAGGGCATCAGCACCGTGGTGCCGATGCCGCGTTCCCTGGCGAGGCCCACCGACAGCGCCGCCCCGACGGCCGGCGCCAGATTGCGGGCGTCGCTGGCTTCCAGCACCGGATCGAGCACGCTCGCGGCACCTTCACGGATCGCGCCGACATCGAGCCCGGCGATCATGGCGGGCAGCAGCCCGACCAGCGACAGGACCGAGAAGCGTCCGCCGACCTTGGGATCGTGATCGAGGATCGGGCAGCCGATGCGGCCGGCGAGACGGCCGAGCGCATTGTCGCTGGGCTCGGTGATGGCGATGACGTGCCCGGCGATCTTGTCCTTGCCGACCTTGGCCTCGAACTCCGGCAGCAGGCTCAGGAACTGCGTCAGCGTCTCGGCGGTCGTGCCGGACTTCGAGATGACGATCAGGCCCGTCCGCGCCAGCGGCAGGCGGGCGACGAGTTCGGCGAACGTCGAGGGATCGACATTGTCCATGAACCACAGTTTCGGGCGTCCGTTCTTGGGACCGAATCCCTGGTCCTCGAGCGCAACCAGCGTCTGGCCGCCGAGGCTCGATCCACCGGTGCCCAGCACGATGACATGGTCGAATTTTGCGAAGCGCTCGGCATGCGGCTTCAGCAGCGCGAGGTCGTCGCGGGCGCCGGGCAAGCTGAGCAGCGGCAGCGTGCCGTCGGCCTTCCACTGCCGGAACTTGTCGAGCGCGGCCGAAGCGCGCGCGATCTCGCGATCGAGCGCAGCCTGAGGCAGGCCGCTCTTGCCGACCTTGCTCTCAAGGGCATCTTCGATCACGTGGCTGTAGAACATGCGAACTCCCACTAGGGTTCAGGCGTGACGCCGACCGGCTTGCCGACCACGACGGTGGTCAGGATGTCGTCGCGCAAAAGGCGCCGCGCGACCTTGCGAACGTCCGCGAGCTTGACCGCCGCGATCAGCGACGCGCGGCGCGTCAGGTGATCGGGCGAGAGGCCATCGATCTGCATGGAATGGAGCAGGCCTGCGATCGACCCCGAGGAATCGAGCGACAGGGCCAACGCGCCCGTCAGGTAGGTCCTGGCGTCGGTCAGCTCGGCCTCGGTGATGCCTTCGCTGCGCATCCGGGCCATCTCGGCCCGGATCACCTTGATCGCCTCGGCGACGCGCTCATTGGCACTGCCGGTCGACATCACCAGCAACGCGGCGCGTTTGTAGGTGCGCAGACCGCTCGACACGCTGTAGGCCAGGCCGCGCTTCTCGCGCACCTCGTTGAACAGCCGCGATTGCTGGCCGCCGCCGCCCAGCACATGGTTCATGACCAGCGCCGCATACCATTCGGGATCGTCGCGCGGGATGCCGGGGAGTGCCATCACGGCGGTGCTCTGCGGCACCGGCCGCTCGACGACGACGGTGCGCGACAGGGTCGGCGGCACCCATTCCGGCGGCAGCGCCGGCGGCGTGCCGGTCGGCAGCACGCCGAACGAACGGTCGAGCTGGCGCGCCAGTTCCGCCTCGCCGATGTCGCCCACGACCGCGACGATCAGACTGTTGCGCAGCAGGAGTTCGGCGGCGCGCTTCTTCAACAGATCCGGCGTGACGGAAGCGAGGCCTTCCGGCGTGCCGTCGGGATCGGCGGCATAGGGATGGCCGGCGAACAGCGTCTCCATCAAGGTGCGGCTTGCCACCGAGCCCGGACGCTGCGCGGCCTGGTTCAGGCCCGCGATCGTCTGCGCGCGGCGCTGCGCCAGCATGTCGAGATCGAAACGCGGCTCTGTCATGGCGAGCCGCAGCAACTCGAAACCCTCGTCGCGATTGGCCGACAGCACGCGCAGCGAGCCGGTCAGCCGGTCGAGCGAGGCATTGAAGCCGAGCGAGGCGGCGGCATCTTCCTGGCGCTGGCGGAAGGCCTGCGCATCCATCGCGCCCGCGCCGTCGGTCAGCAGGCCGGCCATCAGGTCGGTGATGCCGGCCTGCCCGGCCGGATCGGTCGCGGTGCCGCCGGAGAAGGAGAAGGACAGAGCCACCACAGGCGCGCTCTTGTCCTCGACCAGCCAGGCCTTGATGCCGAGCGGCGTCGTGATTTCCTTGATCTCGATGGCAGCCGCCATTCCCGGAACGAGGACGACGAGGGCCGCCAGGGCAACCGCAAGCAGGCGCAGAGGCTTCATCGGCCGCCCTCGGCCGGCGTGAGCAGCGCCGTGACCGCACCGTCGTCGCGCCAGACATGACGGGCGGCGGCCACGACGTCGTCCGGCGTGACGGCGGCGATCCGCTCAGGCCAGGCATCGACATCGGCCACGGTGCTGCCCGTGCTCAGCGCGGTGCCGTAGATGCGCGGGCCGCTGGCGAGCGAATCCTGCGAATAGATGGCGGCCGCCAGCAGCTGGTTCTGCGCGCGTTCAACTTCCTCAGCCGTGACGCCGCCATCGAGCAGCTTCTTCATCTCCGCCGCCACTGCCTCCTCGACATCGGACACACTGCGCGACTTCGCGGGATGCACGCCGATGTCGAAAGACGTGAGGCCGAGGCTCGACGGGTTGTATGAAGCATAGGCCGAGAGGCCGACCTTGCGTTCGTTCACGAGAACCTTCGACAGACGGCTGGTCTCGGTGCCGCCGAACAGCCGCGCCAGAACCTGCAGCGCGTAGGCGTACTTCGTCTCGCCCACGCGATAGGACGGCGCCAGCCACAGTTTCGACCAGCGCGGCTCGACGACGCGAGCATCGGCGCGGACCACCTTCTGCGGCAGGTCCGTGCCACCCTGCGACGGCCGCGTCCGCGGCTCGGTCCTGCGCCGCCCAATCGGACCGTAATAGCGCTCGGCGAGCTTGTGCACCTGCTCCGGCGTGGTATCGCCGGCCACGATCAGGATCGCATTGTTCGGCGCATAGTGGCGGCGATAGAAGGCGAGCAGGTCGTTGACACCGAGCTTCCTGATGTCGTCGGGATAGCCGATCACCGGCATGGCATAGGGCTTGTGCCGCCCGTAGAGC
The DNA here is from genome assembly GCA_945952105.1 of uncultured Rhodospirillaceae bacterium. GTDB lineage: Bacteria > Pseudomonadota > Alphaproteobacteria > Reyranellales > Reyranellaceae > Reyranella. Next base: position 63,041 of record CAMFGZ010000023.1, read on the forward strand.
TGCTCGCGCACCGCCTCGTCGAGCAGCGACGACGGCACGTTGTCGGTGCGCATGCGGCGTTCCTCGAGGATGACCTGGCGCTCCGGCACGATCTCGCGCTCGGTGATGTGCACATTGGTCATGCGGTCGGCCTCCATCCGCATCACCAGCTCGAGTTGCTCGGCGGCGATGGTCTGGTGGTACCCCGTGGAATCGAAGGTCGTGTAGGCGTTGTCTCGGCCGCCGTTGCGCGAGACGATGCGCGAGAACTCTCCGGCCGGCACCTTGTCGGTGCCCTTGAACATCATGTGTTCGAGGAAGTGCGCGGCGCCGGTGTGGCCGAAGGTCTCGTCGGCACTGCCGACATTGTAGACCACGACCTGGGTGACGATCGGCGCGCGGCGCGACGGCAGCACGATAGCCTGAAGGCCGTTCGCGAGGGTGAACGTCTCGGCGTTCCGCCGGCCCACGGCGAAGAGTTTCGCGAGCGCCGGTGCGGGCGGGATCGCCGCGCCGGCAAGAAGGCCGCCGAGCAGGGCGCGGCGGCCGAGGAGCGGGATCGAACTCAGAAGATGCCTTCGAGCAGGCCGCGCTTGCGGCGCGTGATCGTCGGGGTCGGCCCCGAGGCCGGCTGGCCCGCCGCCTGGGAATCGCGGATGCGCTGCTGTTCCTTGGCCGGATCGACGAGCACGCCCGGCGGCGGCGACTCCTGCCAGAAGATCAGGCTGTCGAGGAACGACTTGTCGCTGTCGCCCATCGTCTTGGTGTCCTTGTTGACCTGCCCGCGGATGTTGGGGTCGATGCCGCCCTGGCCGGCACGGGCGACCAGCGCTTGTTCGGAACTGCTGCCCGAGCGGGCCGCGTCGGGGCCGCCATTGACGCGGGCCTGGGTGCGACCCGCCAGCGCCGGCGACAGCGCTTCCTTGGCCTGGTCGGCCGGCGTCACTTCCTGTGGACGCGGCTCGCCCGGCCGCGGCGGGCGAAGTTCGGCGTTCGGCGGCATGGTCAGCGGCGAGTGCGAGACGATCTTGAACTCGTCCGGCGACACCTTCTTGCCGCCGCCGAGATTCTCGAAAGCGCCACAGCCGCCGAGGGCGAGCGTGCTGCAGGCCAGGAGGGCCAACGGAATCGGGAGGAGAATCGGTTTCATCGTCCGTCCTTGGTAGTGAGCTTTTGTGCGCCGATCATGGCCGCTTCAGGGCGTCCGCTTCTTCTCGACCAGCAGCGAGTCGACGAGCATCAGTCCAACGCCGACGACAATCGCCGCGTCGGCCACGTTGAACGCCGGCCAGTGCCACTGCCCTATGTGGAAATCGGCGAAATCGAACACCGCTCCCCACCGGGCACGGTCGATAACATTGCCGATGGCTCCCCCCATGACAAGGCCGATGCCCCATCCTGTCAGGGGACGATCGGTCCGGCGCAGCCAGAGGAAAAGTCCGATGCAGACGGCAATCGCCACGCCCGAAAGAACCCAGGGAGGCACCGCCTGGTCGCCCCCCAGAAGGCCGAAGCTCACGCCGCGGTTCCAGACGATGACCAGCCGGAAGAATCCGTCGATCACCGGCACGATGGCGCCGGCCTTGAGCAGGAAGCCCAGCAGCAGCTGCTTGGAGACCTGGTCCGCCACGAGGGTGGCGGCCAGCAGCATCATGGCCTGTCGATCGATCGGCCTCATGCCGAAACCGCGTCTTCGCACCGCAGGCAGAGCAGCGGATGGGCCGTCGACTTGCCCACCTCCTCCAGCACCTGCCAGCAGCGGGCGCACTTCGTGCCCTGGGCGAGACTTGGGACGACAGCGACACCGGCCACGTCGGGCAAGGTGAAGGCGCCGGCCGGCGCCTCGCCCTCAACCAGTGCGCCGCCGGACGTGATGCAGATCTCGCTGAGGTCGAGGCCTTCAAACGCCTTGAGATACTCCGGCGCGACGTGGACGTGCGGCGAGGCCTGGAGGCTGGAACCGATGCGCTTCTCGGCACGCTCGAGTTCCAGGGCGCCGGTCACCACGCGGCGCAGGGCGCGAACGGTCTTCCACTTCTCGCCAAGTGCCGCATCGAGCCACGCCGCCGGGATGATGGGATAGAGGCGCAGATGAACGCTCTCGGCCTTGCCGTCAGGCATGTCGCCGGGACGCGCGAGCCAGGCTTCCTCGGCCGTGAAGCAGGTGATCGGCGCCAGCCACGCGGTCAGGAACGAGAAGACCTCCGCCATGACGGTGCGTGCCGCGCGGCGGCGCCGGGTGCCGGCGGCGTCGCAGTAGATCGAGTCCTTGCGGATGTCGAAGTAGAAGGCCGAGAGATCGACGGCGCAGAAATTGTGAAGCTCCGTCGCGATCGTATGGAAGTCGTAATCATCGACTGCCCGGCGCAGCACCGTGTCGAGCTCGGCCAGGCGATGCAGCACCCAGCGCTCCAGCTCCGGCATGTCGGCACGGCCTACCGTCTCGTCCGACGAGTAGCCTTCGAGGCTGCCCAGCAGGTAGCGCAGCGTATTGCGCAGGCGGCGATAGGCTTCGGCCTGGTGCTTCAGGATCTCCGGTCCGATGCGCTGGTCCTCGGTGTAGTCGGTGCCGACCACCCAGAGACGCAGGATGTCGGCACCGTACTGGTCGCAGACCGCCTGGGGCGCCGTGATGTTGCCCAGCGACTTCGACATCTTGCGGCCCTGCTCGTCGAGCGTGAAGCCGTGCGTCAGCACGCCGTCATAGGGCGCGCGACCGCGCGTGCCGCAGCTTTCGAGCAGCGAGGAATGGAACCAGCCGCGATGCTGGTCCGAGCCTTCGAGATAGAGATCGGCCGGCCACTTGAGCCGGTCGTTGCCCTCGAGCGTGAAAGCGTGCGTGCAGCCGGAATCGAACCAGACGTCGAGGATGTCCGTCACCTGCTCGAAATCCGCGGCATTGTACTTGTTGCCGAGGAAGCGCTCGGGCGGGCTGTCGAACCAGGCGTCGGCGCCCTCGGCACGGAACGCCTCGACGACACGGTCCATCACCTCGCCGTCGCGCAGCGGCTCGCCGGTCTTCTTGTCGACGAACACCGCGATCGGCACGCCCCAGGCGCGCTGGCGCGAGACGTTCCAGTCTGGACGCGTCTCGATCATCGAGCGCAGGCGGTTGTAGCCGGCGCGCGGCACGAAGCGCGTCGCATCGATCGCCGCCAGCGCCTTTTCGCGCAAGGTCCCGCCGATCTCGGGGATCGGCTTGTCCATGGCGATGAACCATTGCGGCGCGTTGCGGAAGATGACCGGCGCCTTGGAGCGCCAGGAATGCGGATAGCTGTGCGTGATGCGACCCGAGGCCAGCAGCTTGCCCGCCTCGTCGAGCAGCGCGATGGCGGTGCGGTTGGCATCGCCCTTCTTGCCTTCCGGCGTATAGACGCGCTTGCCCGCGAACAGCGGCACGTGCGGATAGTAGGTGCCGTCCTCGGCCACCGTGTCCGGCACTTCGACGCCATTGGCGACGCCCAGCTCGTAGTCGTCGGCGCCATGGCCCGGCGCCATGTGCACGAAGCCCGTGCCGGCATCGGCGGTCACGAAATCGCCGGCCAGCAGGCGCACGTCGAACTCGAAGCCTTGCCCGCGGAACGGATGGGCCGCGATCAGCCCCTCCAGGTCCTCCGGCGCGATCTCGGCCGCGATCTTCGGCGTGAACTTCGTCTCCTCGGCGACGGCATCGACGAGCTCGCGCGCCAGCAGCAGCTTCTCGCCGACTTTCGCCTTGCTGTCCTCGGCGGCGGCCACGACCTCGACCACGACGTAGGGGATGTCCCTGCCATAGGCCAGCGCACGGTTGCCCGGCATGGTCCAGGGCGTCGTCGTCCAGATGACGATAGAGGTGCCGTCGAGCTTGCCGCCCTTCGACTTCACGACCGGAAAACGGACGTGGATCGTGTCGGACGTATGGTCGTGATACTCGATCTCGGCCTCGGCCAGCGCGGTTTTCTCGACCACCGACCAGAGCACCGCCTTCGAACCCTTGTAGAGGCCGCCGTTCATCAGGAACTTGCCCAGTTCCCTAACGATGACGGCCTCGGATTCGTACTTCATCGTCGAGTAGTAGTTGTCCCAGTCGCCGTCGACGCCGAGGCGCTTGAACTCCTCGCGCTGGACCGTGATCCAGTGATCGGCGAAGGCGCGGCACTCGCGCCGGAACTCGACGATCGGGACCTGGTCCTTGTCCTTCTTCCTGGCGCGGTACTGTTCCTCGATCTTCCATTCGATCGGCAGGCCGTGGCAGTCCCAGCCCGGGACATAGTGGCTGTCCTTGCCCAGCATCTGCTGGGTGCGCGAGACGAGGTCCTTCAGGATCTTGTTCAGCGCGTGGCCGATGTGCAGGTTGCCGTTGGCGTAGGGAGGGCCGTCGTGCAGCACGAACTTCGGCCGCCCCCGGCTCTCTTCGCGCAGCCGGTCCCAGAGCTTCATGTCGGCCCAGCGCTTCAGGAGCTCGGGCTCCTTCTTCGGCAGGCCCGCACGCATCGGGAAGTCGGTCTTCGGCAGGAAAACGCTGGATTTATAATCAGTTGTCACAAGAAACTCGGCACTGTGAGGAGCGACGGCGACCATCCGGAGGACAGCCGCAAACAGGCAGGACAAACCCGGCCGCGATCAGCGGACCGGGCGGATAATTCGCTCCTGGAAGGCCCCGACAAACATAGGGCGGGCAATCTAGGGATGGGGCGGAGGGGGGTCAAGGCAATGGGAAAGACCGGATTGCGCGTGCCACAACTCGTCGGCAACCTACAACAATGCCGCTTTTCGATGCGCCCGTGCCGCGCCGCCTTTTGTGGCCGCTGAATGCTCCCTGGCCCCGGCGCCGGGTGCGCGAGATCATCCGGCGCTTCCAGCTCTGCTACCCAAGCTTGGACTACGATGTCGATTCCGAAGTCGGCATCGCCAACGCCCAGGCTTTCTTGGAGGGCGGACGCCGCTGCATCCGCCTCTACGGCGGCCTCACCAGACATCGAAAAGTGGGTGCTTCAGCTTTGGCAGTCGTGTTGGCTCACGAGACGGGGCATCATCTCGCCGGCCCACCGTTTCTTCCATATTATCGCTGGCTAAGCAGCGAGGAGCGGGCAACGGAGTGGGCTCGCGACGTCGGGCTACCTGCCGTGTTCGGAGCGAAAGCCGCGAAGGCGCTGATTTTTCGGGGCGAAAAACAGCTCAGAGTAGCAGGCTTATCGGTTTGATTGTTTTAAGCACGGATAGTGCTATATTTTTCCGGCCGAGGTGGGGTGAAGCACTAAGGACGGGGGCAAGCCATGGGGCTCTATTTCAATACGGTCGAAACAGCGCGGATGGTTTTCCGCCTGAACAAGCATTTCGGTTCAGCGGCAGGCGGCGGCAATATCGACAACTGGCGAAGCCGCAAGAACAAATTCAAGAAGGGTGGCGCAAACCGCAAGAGACTCGGCGCGATTGCGAACGACCATGGAGTCGACCCCGATCCCAGCGACGATCCGGTCGGTTCGCACAAGCAAAACTGGCGCGACTGGCTCGATCTCCTGGAGGATCCTACGATCGCACCGTCGCAATCGCTCGATCCCGTTCCCGTTCCACCGGATACGTGTGGGCCGAAAACCGGCCCTTTCGACAGCACGGTAGGCGTCGAGATCGGAAACCTGATCTATCAGGGCCTCAACGCCGCCAACTGCGAAGAAATCGTCTTTGTCGTCCTTCCCGCGACGACCATAGCTGTCGATCAACCTCAGACCTTCGGATCGGCCAATGCGTATTCGCTGATCATCACGGTTCGAACCAAATCCGTGACGGCACTCAAAGCAGCAATCCGCCGGGTAGCTCGCATGAGAAGGAATCGGCGGGCGGCGAAAAAAAAGAAGAGCTGAAGGCGTAGCTGGTCAAGCCTTCGCGCACGCCAAGAGGCAGTCGTGTACCGTTTACCTCCGAAGGTGGCTGGGTCGAGCAAAATTAGATGCGCTGTTCTAGTTGCGACACGAACAACGCCCCAGACGCCCGCTTCTGCATCGACTGCGGCACGGCGCTGGGACAGGCCTGCCCTTCTTGCCATTCGAGCAACCCGCCCGCTGCCCGCTTCTGCGGGCAGTGCGGCACTGCACTGGTCGCCAAGCAAGCCACTAGCAAGGCACCGACCAGCGACGGCGAACTGAAGCAGATCACCGTCCTGTTCGCCGACGTCTCCGGATCGACCGAACTGATCGAGCGGCTCGATCCGGAAGCGGCCGCTCACCGGCTGGCGCCCGCGATCGAGGCCATGCACGAGGCGGTGCGGCGTTTCGAGGGGTCGGTGGTCAAGGTCCAGGGCGACGGCGTCATGGCGCTGTTCGGGGCGCCCAACCCGCAGGAAGACCATGCAGTGCGCGCCTGTTGCGCGGCGCTCGCCATGCAGGCCTCGGTCAAGGCCATGCCGGGCGAGGCCTTGCCGATCCGCGTCGGCATCCATTCGGGCGAAGTGCTGGCCCGCACCGTGGCCACCGATTTCTCCACCGACTTCGATGCCACCGGCATCACCGTCCACATCGCGAGCCGCCTGGAAGGCCTGGCGCCACTGGGCGGGATCGCGATCTCGCCGGCCACGCTGAGGGGTTCCCGGCAGTTCGTGTCGGTGGAGTCTATGGGCGACCGGGAGGTGCGCGGCCTGTCGGCGCCGATGGAAGTATTCGTGCTCACCGGCCTGCGGCGCGGGCCGACCAGCCAGCGCTTCAGCCTCGAACGGGAGCGCTCGGGTTTCGTGGGACGCGAGGCGGAACTGGCGCTGCTTGAGCGCAACCTCGAGCGCGCGACCGAAGGCGATGGCTGCGCCGTCGGCGTGGTGGCCGAGGCGGGCGTCGGCAAGAGTCGCCTGGCGTTCGAGTTTGCCGAGCGATGCCGCGCCCAGGGCATTCGCGTGCTCGAAGGCCGGGCCCTGGCACACAGCCGTGCCACGCCGTTCGAGCCGGTCATCGACATTCTCAAGGCTTTCTTCGAAATCGCACCGGACGACAGCGCCGAGCGCGGCCGGACCAAGGCGGCCGAAATCCTGGACCGCATCGATCCGGCCTTGAACACCGAACTGCCGCTGCTCTTCGACTTCCTCGGTCTCGGCACCGGCACTCCCCCTCTTCCGAGGATGGATCCGGGGACCCGGCGCGACCGGCTCGAGTCGCTCTTCCGGCGCCTGGCGCGTGCGGCGGGGGCGACCACGCCCGCCGTCATCCTGCTCGAGGACCTCCACTTCATGGACTCGGGCAGCGAATCGCTGATCGAGGTTCTGGCGGAGGCCATGATCGGCACCCGTCTCCTGCTGCTGGTGAATTTTCGCCCCGGCTATGCAGCGCCATGGATGCGCGGCGACCACTACGATCAGGTCTCGCTGGCACCGCTGCGCAAGAACGCCGCCGACGAACTGGCGTCCCATCTGCTGGGCGACGACCAGTCGGTCGCGCCCCTTCTGCCGCTGATCGCCGACCGGGCGCGCGGCAATCCGTTCTTCATCGAGGAACTGGTCCGAAAGTTCGCCGACAGTGGCCATCTCGCCGGCGAGGCCGGTGCCTACCGCCTCCTCCGCATGCCCGACATGAAGACGATCCCGGACAATGTGCAGGCGATCGTGGCGGCACGCGTCGACAGCCGCCCCGAAATGGAGCGCACGCTGCTCCAGACGGCCGCCGTCATCGGTCGCGAATTCATGGTGCCGATCCTGGAGCATGTCGCGGGACTGGCGGAAGCGATCGTGAACATGGCGCTGCATCGCCTGTCGACGGCCGGCCTCGTCTACGAAACCGGTGGGCCGCTGCCCGGAACCTTCGCCTTCAAGCACCCGATGCTGCAGGAGGTCGTCTACCGCTCGCTCGTCTCGGACAAGCGGCGCGCGCTGCATGCCGCGGTCGCCGCCGAACTGGAAAAGACGCTGCCGGATCCGGGCGGCGCCCAGGCCGGCTTCATCGCCTACCACCTCGAGGAGGCGGGGAACATCCCGCAGGCGGCGTCGTACAACATGAAGGCCGCGATGTGGCACGGCACGCGCGATCCGGCGCAGGCGCTCGAAGCCTGGAAGCGAGTCCGCCGGTTGCTGCTCACCCTGCCGCTGGAAGGTCCCGCGCGCTATCCGCTGCTGATGGCGAGCGGCCAGATCGTGAACTTCGCCTGGCGTGAGGGCCTCACCGCGGCCGACGTCGAGCCCTACTATTCCGAGGCCCTGGAGATCGCTCGCTCGCTCGGCGACATGCGGGCCATCACGCTCGTCACCGCCGCCTACGGCCGCGCGTTGGGCAGCACCGGCTCGGCGATGGACTATGTTGCCAAGGTGAGCGAGGCGCGCGACCTGCTCGACCCGCAAAAGCACGCCGGACTCGCCGCCGTGCTGACGACCATCCGGTGCCATGCGCTGCGTCTGGCCGGCGACCTGCGCGCCGCCCTCGCCGACAACGATCTCGCGCTCGCGAACGTCGACAAGGTCGAGGAGCTGGATCAGCAGACGCTGGGCTTCCGCGTCGACGTCTGGGTCAAGGGCATGCGCGGGCAGACGCTGGCCATGATGGGCAGATACGACGAGGCCCGGGCGCTCGCCAGCGAGCTGATCGCCAGCGACGAATCGACCGTCGACGTTCTGCATCGGCTCCAAGCCCATGCAACCATGGCCGATGTCGCCTGGGGAACGGGCGACGTGGCGCTCGCCACCGAGCACAGCGCCGCCGCCCATCGCCTGGGCGAGAAGAGCGGCAATCCCTACCTGATGGTCTACGGCATGGCCTATGGCGGCCTGGGCCAGGCCATGCGCGGCGAATACTCCGAGGCGACCACGACCCTGAGCAATGCATTGCGCCTTGCCCGCCAGCGTCAGGCGGGCCTCGAGAACGAGGCACGCATGTTGTGCGACCTGGCCTATGTGCAGCTGCGCGCGGGCCTCGCCGACCGTGCGCAGGCGACGGCCGAAGAAGCCGCCGCCGTCGCGCGGCGTCGGGACGCCAAGGTCTGGCTGGCCTATGCGGAGTGGCTGATCCGCGGGCCAGCCTCGCCGGCGTTCAGGTCGTTGCTGGCGGAGTCGGGCGCGGAGCTGTTGATGCATCTGCCTTCGCCCCACGGCTGATTCAGGGCGCCGAGGCCATGGTCGAAAGCGGCCGTCCGCGGCGTCGCGCGACGATCCTGAGCACGAGGATGACCAGCATCAGCGCGACCGGCAGGGCATGGAGGGGGCTCTGCCCGATCCGCTTGCCGTTGGTGACGATGAACGACAACCAGAGATAGTAACCGCCCATCCAATGCAGCGCCCACCAGGAGGAGGCGCCCATCCAGGCTACGGCGCGGTCAAACGAGGTCGCCGCCATCGCAAGGATGAAGACATAAGCGATGCCGCCGCTCACGAGGGTGGCCGGCATCACATGCTCGCGGAAGCCCGCAGGGTCCATAAAGGAGAATGCCACGATCGCCGCGGCATGGAGGGTGTGTGAGACGGCGAAGGAGAGACCGAGCTGACGCCGGTTGCGGTGCTGCCATTGCGTCAAGCCGCAGGGCCAAAGCGTTGCCATCGCCCGCGCGCTGAACGCCAGCGCGAACAGAACGAGCGATGTGCGCGCCGTAAGCCGGATCGCCGCCCGCACGCCCGTAACGTCGCCTCCATGGCTTGCAAGGCAGATACCGAACATCGCCGTCAGGAGCAGCGAGAGCAGGCCCAGCAGGGGCCATCCATCGAGAATGCGGGTCTTCATCTTCGCGTCCTCCATTATGTAAGCGATGCTTACTTTTCAGATGGATCGCCGTCAACGGCGTGTATGCACTGCTTACATTCACATGCGCGTGATGCTAGCGTGCCCCGATGGCACGACGCCCCGCCCGCAAGACCGCGAAGAAGAAGCCGAGCCGCACCTATCACCACGGCAACCTGCGCGAAGCCCTGATCGAGGCGACGCTGCAACTGGTGCAGGAAGATGGACCGGAGGCCGTTACCGTACGCGAGGCGGCGCGACGGGCCGGCGTCTCATCCGGCGCCCCCTTCCGACATTTTCCCAATCGCACCGTTCTCATGACGGCGGTGGCCGAGGAGGCGACGCACCGGCTTCATGCCGCCGTCATGGCCGCCGTAGAGCCGATCGTCGACCGGCCGCCGCTCATGCAGTTGCGGGCGATCGGCACGGCCTACCTCCAGTGGGCGTCGGACAACCCGACACACTTCGCCGTCGTTTCAAACCGCGGCCTGATCGACTACGAGAGCTCTTCCTCGATGAAGCGCGAGAACGAGGAAATACAGGCCCTGATGGGACGGCTGCTCGACGCGGCGGGCGCACCCGCGGAGGCCAAGCTCGCCGCTCGCGCCTTCGTCTATGGTCTCGCGCGCATGCGCATCGACAACCATCTGCCGCAATGGGGTGTCGATTCTCCGGCGGAGGCGCTCGGCGCAATGGGCGCCGCGCTCGATCTTTTCCTGGAAGGGCTGATCAAGCGGCGAGCTTGACGCGCGCCGCCTCGCCGTCCGCCGCGATCTGCGCCTTGAGCGCGTCGAGGCCGGAGAATTTCATCTCGGCGCGGATGAAATCGACCAGCGCCACGCGCAGCACCTTGCCGTAGAGGTCGCCTGCGAAGTCGAACAGGTGGACCTCGAAATTCTCCTGCAGCTTGCCGAAGGTCGGTCGCTTGCCGAGGTTCGCCACCCCGTTCCGCCAACCCCGACCTTCCTGGCCATCGACCAGCGCGCGCACGGCATAGACGCCGAAGCGTGGACGCAGATGCTCCCCCAGAGCCACGTTGGCGGTCGGGAATCCGATCGTCCGGCCGCGTTGGTCGCCCAACTCGACCGTGCCCTCGATTTCCCACGGGTGGCCCAGCAGGTCGGCGGCCTCGCGGGCCCAGCCATGGCGCAAGGCCTCGCGGATACGCGTCGAGGAATAGATCTCGCCTTCGTGCGTCACGGGGTCCACCACCGTCACGCCGAAGCCGCGCCGCGCCCCCTCGGCGCGCAGCATCTCGACGTTGCCGCTGCGCCGCGCGCCGAAGGTGAAATCGTAGCCGCACACGACATGGCGCGCGCCCAGCCCGCTCAGCAGCACGTCCTCGATGAAGGACGAGGCAGGCAGGTCCGCGAAGGCCGCCTCGAAATGCTGGGCCAGCACGGCCTGCGCGCCATGCTCTGCCAGCAGGCGCGTCTTGGCCGGGAGCAAGGTCAGGCGGAACGGGCCGGTGTCGGGCACGAAGAAGCCACGCGGATGCGGCTCGAAGGTGAAGGCGACGAGCGGCACGCCGAGGGACGCGGCCCGCTCGCGCGCCTGTGCCAGCAGCGCCTGGTGGCCGCGATGCACGCCGTCGAAATTGCCGAGCGCCACCACCCCGCCCTTCCATTCGGGCGGCACGGAACGCCAGTCGTCGAACACCGGGATCATGCGGAAGCTCAGGCCGCGTCGCGCCGGGGCACCAGCACGACCGCCTCGCCGTCGATCACCACCTTGTCGCCGTTCAGGCACTGGGTCTTGAGCGTGACTCGACGGCGCTTCTCGTCGATCGCGGTGATGGTCGCCACGGCCGTGATCGTGTCGCCGATGATGACCGGCGCCATGAAGTTCATGGTCTGCGAGATATAGACGGCCCCGGGTCCCGGCAACTTGGTACCGATCACGGTGGAGATGAAGCTGCCGCTCAGCATGCCGTGGGCGATGCGCTGGCCGAAGCGCGTGGTGCGCGCAAAGCCGTCATGCAGATGGATCGGGTTGGTATCACCCGACACGCCGGCGAAGGCCATGATGTCGGCCTCGGTCACGGTCTTGCCGAACATCGCCGACATGCCCGGCTTGAGGTCTTCCAGGAACAGGCCGTTCATGGCCGCGAAGGCGCTCGACACGTGATTGATCTCCCCAGTTGGCGCGGTCCTCTTACCATGCGCCGGAGCCTGTGCCACAGTCCCGGTAAATGACCGTTCACACGCCGTCTGAAACAGAAAACGTCGCCCGTGTCCTCAGCGAGGCGACCAGCCGCCATTTCGGCGCTCCCGCCACCATCGAACGGCTGAGCCGCCAGTCCGGCGGCGCCTCGCGCCAGACTTGGAGCTTCGACGCGCTCGTCGACGGCCAGCGCCACCCGCTGATCCTGCGCCGCGATCCGCCGACGCAAGGCAAGACCGACCGCGAACGTGCCGTCGCCATCGATCGCGCCACAGAGTTCCGGGTGTTGCAGGCCGCCCATGCGGCCGGCGTGAAGTCGCCGGAGCCGCTATTCGAGCTCAGGGCCCAGGACGCGCTGGGCGAAGCCTACGTGATGCGCCGCATCGGCGGCATCGCCATCGCCCGCAAGCTGCTGCGCGACCCTCCCTTTGAGGCGGCGCGCGGCCGGATCGCGGGCCAGCTCGGCGAAATCCTGGCGCGCATCCATGCGACCGACACGGCCACCCTGCCGAGCCTCCGGCGGCGCGAGGCGGCCGATCACATCACCGAGCTGCGCCGCTCGCTCGACATGCTGGGACGGCCGCAGCCGGTCTTCGAACTGGCGCTGTCGTGGCTCGACCGCCGCAAGCCCGCGCCACTCGAACGGCCGGTGCTGGTGCATGGCGATTATCGCACCGGCAACTATCTCGTCGACGAGACCGGCGTGACGACGATCCTCGACTGGGAACTCGCCCATCTCGGCGACCCGCTGGAGGATCTCGGCTGGCTCTGCGTGAAGAGCTGGCGCTTCGGCTCGATCGACAAGCCGGCCGGCGGCTTCGGCCGTCGCGAGGAGCTGTGGGCGGCCTACGAGCGCGCCGGCGGCGGCAAGGTCGATCCGGCGCGCGCACACTGGTGGGAAGTCTTCGGCACCGTCCACTGGGGCGTCATCTGCCTCAACCAGGCCTTCAAGCATCTCTCGGGCTCGATCAAGTCGATGGAGCATGCCTCGATCGGCCGCCGCGCCGTCGAGACCGAGGTCGACCTGTTGCAACTGCTGAAGCAGGGAGCCTGACCGTGGCCCAGGACCGCCCCACCGCCGCCGAGCTTTTGTCTGCCATCGCCGACTTCTTACGCGAGGAGGCGACGCCCGCCCTCGACCGCATCGAGCCGCGCCTCGGCTTCCAGATGCGGGTCGCCGTGAACTCGCTCGCCATCCTCGAACGCGAGG
>CAMFGZ010000024.1 GCA_945952105.1 uncultured Rhodospirillaceae bacterium
GATCTCCGCGCGCAACGCCGCCGCATGACGATCTCTTTTAATGGTTGCTGAGCGACAGCAAAGGACCTGACCGAGCGACCGACGGACTCCCTGGCGGGCGTAGTGTTCTTCGCTGCGCGCAGGACGACAGATACGAAAAAGGGGGCCGTGAGGCCCCCTTTGCCGTTTGTATCGGGATCGCGCGTTACTCGGCGGCGATCTGCGCGTTCACGAACTTCTTGGCGTCGAAGTCCTCGGCGACCTTGAGGTCGTTGCCCAGCAGCTTCTCGACGTCGATCTTGGCGTATTCCATCACGCCCATGTCGCCCAGCGCCTTCTGCACCTTCGGCCCGAACAGGCCGATCTCCTTGAGGATCGGCACGATGCGGGTGAACAGGCGCGTGCGGAACGACTGCATGGCGCCGGAATTGTAGGCGTACTCCATCAGCTTATCGACCGGCAGGCCGGACCGCATCCAGACCTCGCCCTGGTTGAAGCGGTCACGCATGAAGTAGAGCGCCTCGACCACGAACTCCTCGCGCTCCGCGCGCTCGTGGTCGGAGATGTGCGGATAGTATTCGCGCAGCGCCATGCGGCCGAACGTGACGTGGCGCGCCTCGTCCTGCATCACGTAGGCGTTCACGGCGCCGGCCAGATTGTTCTTCGCGGTGTCGCGGATGCGCTGGAAGGCGGCGAGCGCCAGGCCCTCGATCAGCACCTGCATGCCGAGATAGGTCATGTCCCAGCGGCGATCGGTCAGCGTCTGCTCGAGGAGATTCTTCAGCGACTCCGTGATCGGATAGGCCGCCTTGAACTTCTCGTGGATCAGCCGCTTGTAGCTTTCGACGTGGCGGGCTTCGTCCATCACCTGGGTGGCGGCATAGAACTTGGCGTTCATGTCCGGCACGGTGTTCACGATCTTGGCCGTGGCGATCAGCGCGCCCTGCTCGCCGTGCATGAACTGGCAGATGGAATGGCACTGCAGGTTGAAGCGCAGCCAGTCCTTCTCCTTGTCGGTCATCTTTTCCCAGAAGGGCGAGCCGTAGATCGGGATCGTCTCGTCGGCCATGCCCATCGGGTTGCCTTCGAACAGCTCCTGGCTCCAGTCGATGCGGGTGCTGGTGTCCCACTGCTGCTGCTTGCCCTTTTCGTACAGGTTCAGCAGGTCGGCGGATCCGTCCTCGTATTCCCAGTTGAACGCGATCTCGGTGGCGCCGTCGAACTTCCAGTTCGTGACTTCGACCGGCAACTGATAAATCTTTTGCGTCGTCATCGGCTCTTGCCTCCTGGCCCTGAACCTAGTCCCATCCCCTAGGAGCATCTGAAGGTGACGCTCCGCTCATTTTTCTCGGCGGAAGCTAACACAGTCTGCTAGGAGAGTCCGCCCGGAAATCGGGGGGCAAAGACGGGTTTTTTGATGTCCTATAACCAGCTGCGCATCGCCAAGATCATCCAGGAGACGCCGGACGCGCGTTCCTTCGTCCTCGAAATCCCGACCGACCTCGCCGAGAAGTACCGGTACAAGGCCGGCCAGTTCCTGACCTTCCGGGTGCCCGACGCCGCGGGCGGCGGCTTCAACCGCTGCTACTCCCTGTCGAGCGCGCCCGAGACCGACGGGCTGCCGAAGGTCACGATCAAGCGGGTCGCCGGCGGCAAGGGCTCCAACTGGTTCCACGATGCGCTGAAGGAAGGCGGCATGCTGGACGTGCTGCCGCCGGCCGGCCGGTTCGTCCTGGGCGACGGCGATGCCCCCCTGCTCCTCTTCGGCGGCGGCAGCGGGATCACGCCGATGATGTCGCTGATCAAGAGCGCCCTGAAGAAGGGCAATCGGCAGATCCGCCTGTTCTATGCCAACCGCGACAGGCAGTCGGTGATTTTCGACGCTGAATTCGAGGCGCTCGTCTCGGCGCATCCCGGCAGGCTGGAAGTGATCCATCATCTCGACGCGGCTCAGGGCATCATCAAGCCCGAGGAGATCGTCGCGGCGATGAAGGGCTACGAGGCGGGCGACGTTTATCTCTGCGGCCCGGGCCCGTTCATGAGCCTGGTCGAGGAGACCCTGTTCGAACACGGTATGCCGCACGACAAGGTGCGCATCGAGCGCTTCGAGGCTTCGGGCAACGACGCCATCCCCGTACAGCCCAGCGAGGAAGGCGACGTCATCCCGAGCGAGATCACCATCCATTTCGAGGGCAAGGCACACAAGGTGGCCTACGCCAAGGGCCAGACCATCCTCGAAGCCGCGCGCGCCGCCGGCCTCAACCCGCTCTCCTCCTGCGAGGAAGGCTTCTGCGCCTCGTGCGCGGCCAAGACCATCAAGGGCAAGGTCATCCTCGCCAAGAACGACATCTACACGCCCGACGATCTCGCCAATCACTGGATCCTGACCTGCCAGGGCCATTGCTTCGGGGCCGAGGTCGAGATCACCTACGACGTGGTGTAGCCATCAGCGTCCGGCCCCTCGCGCTGGCGACCCTTCTGACGGTGGTCGCGGGCATCGCCGACGCCATCGGCTACGTCACCATGAACGGCGTGTTCGCCGCGAACATGACCGGAAACACCGTGCTGGCGGGCATCGACCTCGCGAAGGGCAACCATCTCGGCGCGTGGAACCACCTGACGCCGCTCGTCGCGTTCTTTCCCGGCGCCATGCTGGCGCGCGTGCTGCTGCGGCTCTTGAAATCCCCGACCGCCGGGTTGTTGCTCGAAGCGGCCATCCTCGCCGCGGTGGGCTTCCTGCCGGTCGGGAAGGAAGACGCAGTGATGATCGTGGCCTTCGCCATGGGCCTGCAGGCCTCGACGATCACCAGCTTCGCCGGCCATGCCGTGAGCACGGTGGTGGTGACCAGCACGCTGGCGCGCACCGCCGACGCGACGGTGGACCGTCTGTGGCCGCAGAGCGACAAGCCACCGCCCTCCGCGACCAACACATGGCTGCTGACCCTGACCTGGACCGGCTATCTCGTGGGCGCGGTCATCGGCGGCCTGCTGCTGGCCGCCATGCCTTATCCGTTGCTCGTGCCGGCCGCGCTCCTGGTTCTGGCGCTGCTCTTCTAACCTCTTCGCCCCTTCAAATGCAGGACGCTCGGGGGAGTGGTGCACGATCCTGGAGACGAGCAGGTTGTCATCGGCGCGCAGCGAAGGACTGGCCCGGCGACCGACGAATGCATGGCCAGCGGTGGACTCTCGCTTCGTTCAGGACGACAGAAGCTCGAACAACAGTTCTGCCGTCAAACGACCAGTCCCGCGCGCATCTCTGCGATCTCGGCGGGCGAGTAGCCCGCTTCCTTCAGCACCTCGTCGGTGTGCTGGCCGAGCGTCGCCGGCGGACGGTCGATCGAGCCGCCGCCATGTTCCAGGCGGAAGCCCGAGCCCACGACCTTGATCGGGCCGTGCTCGGTCTCGACCGTCTGCAGCACCGTGCGGTGCTTGAAGAGGTCGAGCTGCGCGGTCTCCGGGATCGAGTGCACGCGGCCGGCGGGCACGTCGGCCTTGGCGAAGCGCTCGATCCAGGTGCCGGAATCCTCCGTCTTCATCGCCCCTTCGACGATCTCGTGAAGGGCGGTGTTGTTGGCGATGCGCGTGCCCCAGTCGACGAAGCGCGGATCGTCCAGCGCCGCTTCCTGGCCCAGCACCTTCATCAGCCGCTTGAACTGCGGATCGGTCATGACGGCGAGCACGATCCAGCCGTCCCTGGTCTTGAAGAGATTGCCCGTGGGCTTGCGCGTCACCGACAGATTGGCGGCCTGCCCATGCACGCGGCCGGTCATCATGTGCTCGGTGAACTGCTGCGCGAGATAGCCCATCACCGCATCGATCATGGCGACGTCGACGAGCTGGCCCTTGCCGGTGTGCGTGCGCTGGTACAGCGCCGAGGCGATGCCCAGTGCCGCCGTGGCGCCCGACATCACGTCGGCGCCGGCGAAGCCCACGCGGGTGGGGCCGTTGTTCTCGAAGCCGGTGATCGACATCAGGCCCGACATGGCCTGGATCATGCCGTCGAAGGCCGCGGTCTTGGACTCGGGGCCGACCTGGCCGAAGCCCGAAACGGCGCAGTAGATCAGCCTCGGGTTGATCTTCTTCAGCGTCTCGTAGCCGATGCCGAGCTTGTCCATCACGCCCGGGCGGAAATTCTCGACCACCACGTCGGCCGTCTCGACCAGCCGCTTGACGACCTCGATCGCCTTGGGCTGCTTGAGGTCGAGCGTGATCGACCGCTTGTTGCCGTTCACTGCGACCCAGGGGGCCGCGAGGCCCCTCTTCTCCCAGTCGTTGGATCGGGTGCCGAACCGCATGTCGTCGCCTTCGCGCGACTCGATCTTCACCACATCCGCGCCGAGCAGGGCGAGCTGATAGGAACTGTAGGGCCCCGCCAGCACGCGCGTGAAATCGACGACCTTTACGCCCGCAAACGGCTTACTCATCTGGAGATCCTCAGGCGACGCCGGCCTTCTGACGCTGGCCGAGTGCGACCTGCTTGATCTTGTCGAAGTCGGCCCGCCGCTTGGCGATCTCCTCCGGGCTCATGCGCGAGATGTTGTTGTAGTCGTTCTTCCAGTCGCCATCCTCGGTCCAGCGCAGCGGCGACTGAACCGTGGTGCGCGGGCCGACGGCGCTTTCCAGAACGCGCAGCGCGAGGTCGAGCGTGAAGGCCTGGGTGTCGGGCTCGTGCGGCTTGCCGCAGGCATTGCCCAGCGGGAAGTCGCTGAACAGGAAGCGCGGCGCACCGGCCAGCTCGACGATGTCCTTGGCGCAGCCCATCACGACCGTCGAGATGCCATTGCGCTCGAGGTGGCGGGCGACCAGGGTCGAGGTCTGGTGGCAGACTGGGCAGTTCGGCACGATCACCGCGGCGTCGACGCCGTCTTCACGGCAGCGCGCGAGGATCTCCGGCGCATCCGTCTCCAGCGTGACGCGCTGGCTGCGGTTGGTCGGCGCGCCATGGAAGCGCTTGGCGAGCTTGAAGCGGCCCTGGCCGGCCAGCTTGCGCATCAGCGGCAGCGGGAACCAGGTGTTGCTGTCGGTCGCCGTGGTGTGCTTGCGATCGTAGCCTATGTGGCTGATGCGCATGTCGTGGTCGACCGCGGTGTCGCCCGAGAGCACGGTGTAATACTTGGCCGAAGCGTTGTAGAGCGCGCCCGGACCCTGGTCGCCCTTGTCGGGCTGGTAGGGAGCCGCGGTGGAGATCAGCGCCACCGTGCTGTCCTTCAGCGGCTTCTTCAGCGGCGTGAAGGGCGCATCGACATAGTGGGCCCAGCGATAGGGATTGTCGTAACCCAGGGCGAGGTAATACTCGCGGGTGCGGCGCATGTATTCGAGGGGCGTGTCGAAGTCAGGCGCGAAATTCATGGTGTCGGTCATGAGCGAACGTTGAGCGCACAAACCCGCGAAGTCAAACGAGCAGACGCCGGTATTCGCATGACGATATGTCAGTCGTCGCGCGCAGCACCGCAGGCCGGCGACCGTTCCAGAAGTTGGGAAAGCTGGCCCCGATGTAACCCCCCGGCCATAGTGCCGCCCAACTCCATCGCGCTATATATGAAACGAGGTCAGGAAGGCTGGGGAGCGCATCGCATGGCGATCAGACGGCGCAGCGTATTGGCGGGCGGAGCGGCCCTTTGGGTCGGCGCGCCGGCGCTTCTGCGGGCCCAGACCGCCCCGGCCCAGCCCCCGGCGGCCGCCAAGCCCGCGCCGGACATGCTCCACACCAGCCACGGCTTCGCCATGCACGGCGAGCCCAAATACAAGGCAGATTCCGGCCCGCCGGACTATGTGAACCCGAACGCCCCCAAGGGCGGCTCGGTTCGGCTGGGTGCCCGAGGCACCTTCGATTCGCTGCACCCGTTCATCGTGAAGAGCGTCCCCGCGGCCGGCATCAGCCAGCTCTGGGACACGCTGTGCTGGAATTCGCGCGACGAGGCCTCGACCGAGTACGGGCTGATCGCCGAGACGATCGAATGGCCCGAGGACCGGTCGTGGGCGGCCTTCACGCTCAGGCCGCAGGCGCGCTGGCATGACGGCAGCCCGATCACGGTCGAAGACGTGATCTTCTCCCTCGACATCCTGAAGACCAAGGGTCTGCCGAACTATGCCTTCTACTACAACGACGTGCTGAAGGCCGAGAAGGTGGGCGACCGCAAGGTGAAGTTCACCTTCCGCGACGACACCAACAAGGAACTGCCGCTGATCATCGGCCAGCTCCCGATCCTCCCCTCGAAGTGGTGGGCCGGCCGCGACTTCGAGAAGGTCTCGCTCGAGCCCGCGCTCGGCAGCGGCCCCTACAAGGTCGATTCCTTCGATGTCGGCCGCTCCATCGCGTATCGCCGGGTCGACGACTGGTGGGCGAAGGACCTCTGGATGAACCGCGGGCGCAACAATTTCGAGGTGATCCGCTACGAGTATTACCGCGACGTCACCGTCCAGTTCGAAGCCTTCAAGGGCGGCGACCTCGACATGCGCCAGGAGAACATCGCGCGCAACTGGGCGACCGCCTACGACATCCCGGCGGTGCGCGACGGCCGCATCCAGCGCGCCGAGATCAAGCACGAGCTGCCCACCGGCATGCAGTGCTTCGCCTTCAACACCCGCCGCGACTACTTCAAGGACAAGCGCGTGCGCGAGGCGATCTCGACGATGTTCGACTTCGCCTGGGCGAACAAGAACCTGTTCTACGGCATGTACAGGCGGAACATCTCGTTCTTCGGCAATTCCGAGCTCGCCTCGTCGGGCCTGCCGACGCCCGCCGAGCTGAAGTACCTCGAGCCGCTGCGCGGCAAGATCCCCGAGGAGGTCTTCACCAAGGAGTTCGTGCTGCCCGAAACCGACGGCACCGGCAATGTCCGCGAGCTGGCGCGCAAGGCGCTGGCACTCCTCAAGGAGGCCGGCTGGGAGATCAAGGACGGCAAGATGACCGAGGCGAAGACGGGCAAGAAGCTCGCCTTCGAGATGCTCCTGAACGATGCCAGCTTCGAGCGCGTCGTGCTGCCCTACAAGCAGAACCTGGAGCGCATCGGCATCGACATGACCGTGCGCACGGTCGACACCGCGCAGTTCAAGCGCCGCGAGGACGATTTCGACTTCGACATGATGGTCGACGGCTTCGGCCAGTCGCTGTCGCCCGGCAACGAGCAGCGTGACTTCTGGGGCTCGAAGGCGGCCGACAGCAAGGGCAGCCGCAACACGATCGGCATCAAGGATGCCGCCATCGACTCGCTGATCGAGACCCTGATCGCCGCGCCCGACCGCGAAAGCCTGATCAACGTCACGCGCGCGCTCGACCGCGTTCTGCTGTGGAGCAGCTTCGTCGTGCCGAACTGGCACAGCAACACCGCCTACGTCGCCTACTGGAACCGGTTCGACCGGCCGGCCAAGAGCGCGAAATACGCTCCCGTGGCCTTCGATACCTGGTGGATCGACGAGGCCAAGGACCGCGCCCTGCAGCGCGAAAGGAAGTAGGCGGCCGGCCGCTCCATGATCGCCTACATACTGCGCCGTCTCATGCTGGTGGTGCCGACGCTGTTCGGCATCATGGTGGTCAACTTCTTCATCATCCAGGCAGCCCCCGGCGGCCCGGTCGAACAGATGCTGTCCCAGATCCAGGGCACGGCGGTCGACGCGACGGAACGCTTCTCCGGCAGTTCGAGCGGCGGCGAGACGCTGCGCAAGGGCGGCTCGGATTCCTCCAGCGGCACGTACCGCGGCGCGCGCGGCCTGCCGCGCGAGCTGATCGAGCGCATCGAGAAGATGTACGGTTTCGACAAGCCGATGGGCGAGCGCTTCGTGCTGATGATGAAGAACTATCTCGTCTTCGATTTCGGCGAGAGCTTCTTTCGCAACCGGCGCGTCGTCGACCTCATCATCGACAAGATGCCGGTGTCGATCTCGCTCGGCCTGTGGGCGACGCTGCTGATCTATTTCGTCTCGATCCCGCTCGGCATCGCCAAGGCGGTGCGCGACGGTTCGCGCTTCGACGTCACGACCTCGACCACGCTCATCGTCCTGAACGCCATCCCAGGCTTCCTGTTCGCGCTGCTGCTGGTCGTGCTGTTCGCCGGCGGCTCCTACTTCAAATGGTTCCCGCTACGGGGCCTCGTCTCCGACGACTGGAGCTCGCTCGGCCCGATCGACAAGGTGCTCGACTATTTCTGGCACATGGCGCTGCCGATCGGGGCCATGGTGATCGGCGGCTTCGCGACGCTCACCTTCCTTACCAAGAACTCCTTCCTCGAGGAGATCCACAAACAGTATGTGCTGACCGCGCGCGCCAAGGGCCTGGTCGAGCGCCGCGTGCTCTACGGCCACGTCTTCCGCAACGCCATGCTGATCGTGATCGCGGGTTTCCCGGCCGCCTTCATCGGCATCCTGTTCACCGGCTCGCTGCTCATCGAGGTGATCTTCTCACTCGACGGGATCGGCCTGCTGGGCTTCGAGGCGGCGCTGAACCGCGACTATCCGATCATGTTCGGCACGCTCTACTTCTTCGGGCTGATCGGCCTCGTCATGAGCATCCTGGGCGACGTCATGTACATGGTGATCGACCCCCGGATCGATTTCGAGGGACGCTCCTGATGAACCCGCTGAACCGGCGCCGCGTCGCGGCCTTCCGCTCCAGCAAGCGCGGCATGATCTCGCTCGTGGTCTTCGGGCTGCTGTTCTTCGTCTCCCTGTTCGCCGAGCTTCTGGCCAACAACAAGCCCATTCTGATCCGCTACGATGGCGGCTTCTATTCGCCGCTGGTGAAGGACTATCCCGAGACGACGTTTGGCGGCGATTTCCCGACCAACACCGTCTATTCCGACCCGGAAGTGCAGAAGCTGATCGAGGAGAAGGGCTGGATCCTCTGGCCGCCGATCCCCTACAGCTACGACACCGTCCTGAAGGGCGAGGGACGCACCACCCTGCAACCGCCCTCGCGCCAGCACTGGCTGGGAACCGACGACAGCGGTCGCGACGTGCTCGCCCGCCTGATCTACGGCTTCCGCATCTCCGTCCTGTTTGGCCTCGCCCTCACCGTGGCCAGCACGGTGATCGGCATCGCCGCCGGCGCGGTGCAGGGCTATTTCGGCGGCGTGGTCGACCTAGCGATGCAGCGCTTCCTCGAGATCTGGTCGAGCATGCCGACCCTTTACCTGCTGATCATCCTGGCGAGTTTCATCCAGCCGGGCTTCTGGGTGCTGTTGGGCATCATGCTGCTGTTCAGCTGGATGGCGCTGGTCGGGCTGGTCCGCGCGGAATTCCTGCGCGGCCGCAACTTCGACTATGTCCGCGCCGCCCGCGCGCTGGGTATGATGGATGCGCGCATCATGTTCCGGCACATCCTTCCCAACGCAATGACGGCCAGCCTGACCTTCCTGCCCTTCATCCTGGCCGGCTCGGTCACGACCCTGACCTCGCTTGACTTCCTGGGCTTCGGTTTGCCCGTGGGCTCGCCCTCGCTGGGCGAACTGCTGCTGCAGGGCAAGAACAATCTCAACGCCCCGTGGCTCGCCTTCACAGGCTTCGTCGTGATCGCCGTCATGCTGTCGCTACTGGTGTTCATCGGCGAGGCGGTGCGCGACGCCTTCAACCCGCGCAAGGTGCTGGCATGAGCGATCCCGCCCTGCTGGAGGTCAAGGACCTCTCCGTCAATTTCGGCGCCGGCGACAAGGCCGTGCGCGCGGTGCGCGGCGTCAGCTTCGACATCAAGCGCGGCGAGACCGTCGCGCTGGTGGGCGAATCGGGCTCCGGCAAGTCGGTGACCGCCCTGTCGGTGCTGCAGCTCCTGCCCTATCCGTCGGCCAGCCATCCCACGGGGAGCATCCGCTTCCAGGGCAAGGAACTGGTCGGTGCCTCGACTCGGGACCTGCTGGCCGTGCGCGGCAACCGGATCTCGATGATCTTCCAGGAGCCGATGACCTCGCTCAACCCGCTGCACACGATCGAGCGGCAGGTGAACGAGGTGCTGATCCTGCACAAGGGCCTGTCCCGCGAGGCGGCGCGCAAGCGCACGCTCGAACTGCTGGAGCAGGTCGGCATCCCCGAGGCCGCCAAGCGCCTCGACGCCTATCCGCACCAGCTCTCCGGCGGCCAGCGCCAGAGGGTGATGATCGCCATGGCGCTCGCCAACGAGCCCGACCTGCTGATCGCCGACGAGCCGACCACGGCGCTCGACGTCACCATCCAGGCGCAGATCCTGAAGCTCCTGAAGTCGCTGCAGGAACGCTACGGCATGGCACTGCTGTTCATCACCCATGATCTCGGTATCGTGCGCAAGATGGCCGACCGGGTCTGCGTGATGACCAAGGGCCAGATCGTCGAGCAGGGCCTGGTCGCCGAGGTCTTCGACCGGCCGCAGCACAGCTACACCCAGCACCTTCTTTCGGCCGAGCCCAAGGGCCGGCCGGCCGCGGCCGATCCCGCGGCGCCGGAAATCCTGCGCCTCGACGATCTGAAAGTGCACTTCCCGATCAAGCGCGGCGTGATGCGCCGCACCGTCGGCCATGTGAAGGCGGTCGACGGCGTCAGCATCGCGCTGCGTGAGGGCCACACGATCGGCCTGGTCGGCGAATCGGGGTCGGGCAAGACGACGCTCGGCCTCGCGCTGCTCAAGCTTGAACGCAGCGAAGGCGGCATCCGGTTCGACGGCCGCGAACTCCAGGGCCTGAGCCAGCGCGAGCTGCGGCCGATGCGCCGCGAGATGCAGATCGTCTTCCAGGATCCGTTCAGCTCGCTGAGCCCCCGCATGTCGGTCGGCGAGATCATCGGCGAGGGGCTGGAAGTCCACAAAATCGGCACGCCGGCCGAGCGCGCCGCGCTGATCGAGCAGGTGCTGCGCGAGGTCGGCCTCGATCCGGCGAGCCGCGACCGCTATCCGCACGAATTCTCCGGCGGCCAGCGTCAGCGCATCTCGATCGCCCGCGCGCTGGTCCTGAAACCGCGCCTGATCGTACTCGACGAGCCGACCTCGGCGCTCGACATGAGCGTCCAGGCCCAGATCGTCGACCTGCTGCGCGACCTGCAGCAGAAGTACAAACTTGCATATCTCTTCATCAGCCACGACCTGAAGGTCGTGCGCGCGCTGGCCGACGAGGTGGTCGTCCTGCGCCACGGCAAGGTGGTCGAACGCGGCCCATCGAGCCAGATTTTCGAGGCGCCACAGACCCCTTACACGCAGGCGCTGATCGCCGCGGCCTTCAACATGGAAGCGATCGGCGCGGACAATCGCACCGTGGCGACCTGATTGTTTCAATTGTGCGGAAGGTTCTGACGGCTTGCAGGCGTCGCGCGACAAAACTATGAGGAGGGCCTGAAAGGGGGGACCGTCATGATCGGCCTTCGCCGCGCCCTGCTCGCCGCTGCTCTCGTCGTCGTCGCTCCCCTCGTGCCGCTCGTCGCGCACGCGGATACCCAGCCCCTGACCTTGGGCACCGCCTCGGCCGGTGGAACCTATTACGTCTATGGGGGCGTCGTCGCTGCCCTGCTGACCGACAAGGCCGGGATGCAGGTGATGACCCAGCAGACGCAGGGGCCCAACCAGAACGTCATCATGATCGACGACGGCAAGATCGGTCTCGGCATGACCTCGCTGGGTGTCGCGATGCAGGCGCTGAAGGGATCCGCGCCGTGGACCCATGGCAGGAAATACGAAAGCATCCGCGCGCTGTTCCCGATGTACGACACACCGATGCAATGCGTGGCGTTGAAGAAGTCGGGCATTACCAGTTTCAGGCAGCTCGACGGCAAGACGGTCGGCACCGGGCCGAAGGCCGGCACCGCCGGCACCTACTTCCCGATGATTTTCGATGCGCTCGGCATGAAGGTTACGGCCCGCAACGGCCAGAGCGGCGAGGCCGGCAACCAGCTCAACGACGGGCTGATCGACGCCTTCTGCTTCGGCGCTGGCGCGCCAGTGCCGATCTTCACCCAGCTCGACGCCGAGCTGCCGGTCAATTTCTTCACCTGGACTCCGGAAGAGATCGTGACCATTCGCGCGAAGATGCCGGAATTCTCCGAGTCGACGGTTCCGAAAGGCCTCTACAAGCAGCAGACCGCCGACCAGAAGACGGTCGGCCTCTACAACTTCGCGATCGCCAGCAAAAACATGCCGGAAGCCACGGCCTACCTGATCACCAAGACCATCCTCGAGAACAATCCGACGATGCTGCGCGCCCATGCGGCCGCCAAGGACTCGGTCGCGGCCAACGCCACGCGCAACACCATCCTCACATTTCACCCCGGCGCCGTGCGGTATTACAGGGAAAAGGGAATCAAGCTCGACCCGACGACGCTCCCTAAGTAAAAGGCTGCATGGCCGGAGCTATTGCCTATCTCAGCCGCGATACCGACGGCGTCCTCTGGAAGAAGGTCCTGGAAGCAGGTCTTGGTCCGCTCGATTTCCGCACCCGGGACAATCTCGGGAACAAGGACGACATCGAAGTCGTCCTCGCCTGGAAGCCGGACCGCGGCCTCATCGCCTCCTTCCCGAACGTAAAACTCATCGTGTCGCTGGGCATGGGTGTCGACCATCTGCTGGCCGACGACCAGTTGCCGGCGGGCGTGCCGATCACGCGCATCATGGATGACGGGCTGGTCGGCCAGATGAGCGAATACGCCATCTACTTCGCGCTGCGTCACCATCGCGACATCGACAAGTACGCCGAGAGCCAGCGGGCGAAGACGTGGAAGCCCGAGGAGTTCGTCGACACGATCGATCGCCGCATCGGCATCACCGGTCTCGGCACGATCGGCCAGGACACGGCCAAGAAGTTCGCGGCCCTGGGCTTCCCGACCGCCGGCTGGAGCCGTACGCAGAAGAGCCTGCCGGGCGTCGAGACCTTCCACGCTCCGGACGGGCTGGAGGCCTTCCTCGCCCGCACCGACATCCTGGTGAACGTGCTGCCGCTGACGCGCGACACCAGGGGCATCCTCGATGCCAGGCTGTTCGCCGCGCTGCCGAAGGGGGCCTATTTGATCAACATGGGCCGTGGCGGCCATGTGGTCGATGACGACCTTCTCGCGGCGATCGACTCGGGTCATCTCGCCGGTGCCGCGCTCGACGTGTTCAACACCGAGCCGTTGCCCGCGGACCATCCCTACTGGACCCATCCCAAGGTGAAGGTGACTCCGCACATCGCCGGCGCCACCAACCCACGCACCGCCTCGCCCGGCGTGATCGAGAACATCAAGCGCGTGCGCAGCGGACAGAAGCTGATCAACACGGTCGATCCCGTCACCGGGTACTGAGGCTATGTCGTCCTGAGCGCATCCAAGGACCTGACGGAACGACCAAAGCACTCCCGAGCGAACGACAGATCCTTCGCTTGGCTCAGGATGACAAGAATGGTGGACTGCCCCTACTTCCCGAACCGGTCCGCGATGGTGCGGTAGATCGCGCGCGCGACCTGGGCCTCGCCGCCTTCGGGGCGCCCGGGGCGGCTGCTGTTGTTCCAGGCCATCATGTCGAAATGCGCCCACGGCACGTCGTCGGGCACGAACTCCTTGAGATAGAGCGCGGCGGTGATCGAGCCGCCGAAGGCACCGGCCGAGACATTGTTGATGTCGGCCACCTTGCTGGCCAGCATCTGCCGATAGGGCGCGAACAGCGGCATGCGCCACATCGGGTCGGTGACTTCGCCGCCGGCGGCGACCAGCGCATTGGCAAGCTTGTCGTCGTTGCAGAACAAGGCCGGCAGGTCAGGACCCAGGGCCACGCGGGCCGCGCCCGTCAGCGTCGCGCAATCGATCATCATCGCGGGCTTCTCCGAGGCGCCTTCGTGCAGCGCGTCGCACAGGATCAGGCGTCCCTCGGCATCGGTGTTGCCGATCTCGACGGTGATGCCCTTGCGCGTCTTGATCACGTCCATCGGACGGAATGCATTGCCGGACACCGAATTTTCGACCGCCGGCACCAGCACGCGCAGCCGCACCCGCAGGCCCGTCGCCATGATCATCGACGCCACCGCCAGCACCGTGGCCGCACCGCCCATGTCCTTCTTCATCATCAGCATGCCGGCCGCGGGCTTGAGATCGAGACCGCCGGTGTCGAAGCACACGCCCTTGCCGACCAGCGTCACCTTGGGATCGCCTGCCTTGCCCCAGGTGAGATCGATCAGGCGCGGCGCCCGCGTGGAGGCGCGGCCCACCGCGTGGATCGTCGGATAGTTCTGCTTCAGGAGATCGTCGCCCACGATCACCTTCACCCGGGCCTTGTGCGCCCTGGCAAGCTTTTGTGCCGCCGCGGCCAGTTCGGCCGGGCCCATGTCCGACGACGGCGTGGTGATGAGATCGCGCGCCATCGAGATCGCCTCGATCGTTGCGGTCGCCCGCTTCCTGTCCGCGCCCGCCGGCCACACGAAGCGCGGCCCCTCCTTGCTCGTGGTCGCGCGATAGCGTTCGAACTTCCAGCCGCCCAGGCCGATCGCGATGGCGACATCGGTCAACGACACCGGCGCGGTCCCGCCTTCGAGGCGCCAAGTGGCGACTGGCAGCTTCGCGGTCAGCGCGCCGAAATCCCACAAGGTCGGCGCATCGGGAATCACTAGAACTGCACCTGAAGCCTTGCCGTCATTTCCCGGCAACACGACCACGTCGCCGGGCGATCCTTTGATCCCCAGCGATTCTACCCAGGCACGACGCATCGTGGATTGCGCCTTCAGCCAGGCACTCCACTTCGATTGACCTACAAACTGCAGGGGCAAGGAGGAAGAAGAACGGTCGACGAACGGCAGCGACATGGCCATGCTCACAAACATCAGGATAGAAGTTACATTGCCGGGCAAACTCCATGGCTGGCAAGGAGGGCGTAGATGGCCGAATTCACCGTCGTGATCGGCAACAAGAACTATTCGTCGTGGTCGATGCGCGGCTGGCTGATGGCCAGGATCGCCGGGATCGAGTTCGACGAGATCGTCGTGCCGCTCGACCGGCCGGAAACGCAGGCGGCGATCCGCAAGCATTCGCCGTCGGGACGCGTGCCGGTGCTGCTGCATCGCGGGCTCGCCGTGTGGGACTCGCTTGCCATCGCCGAATACCTGAACGACCTGAAGCCGGAAGCGGGCCTGTGGCCACCGTCGGCCGCCGCGCGCGCCCATGCCCGCTCGATCTCGGCGGAAATGCATTCGAGCTTCGCGGACCTGCGTGCCAACATGCCCATGAACATCCGCGCCTCGTACCCCGGCAAGGGAATGACGCCGGGCGTGCGCGCCGACATCGAGCGCATCACCTTCCTGTGGCGCGACTGCCGCAAGCGCTTCGCCGGCGCGTTCCAGAAGGACGACGGCTTCCTGTTCGGCACCTTCGGCGCGGCCGATGCGATGTTCGCGCCCGTGGTGACACGCTTCAAGACCTACGGCGTCACACTCGACAGCGATGCCGACGCGTACTGCACGGCCGTGCTGGGCCATCCCGCGATGAAGGACTGGATCGACGCCGCCGAGCACGAACCCTGGTTGATCGACAGCTACGAACTCAAGTAGCGCGCCGGGCGATCGCCGGTTCAGGCGATCTGACGTCGCGCCGCTTTCTTCGCGGCCTTTCGCTTGGTCGTCTTCCGCTTCGCCGTCTTCCGCTTCGCCGGCACCTTCTTGCCCTTGGCTCGGGCCTCGGAGAGGCCGATGGCGATGGCCTGTTTGCGGCTCGTCACCGTCCCACCCTTGCCGCCGGGGCCGCTCTTGAGCGTGCGCTTCTTGCGACGGTGAAGCGCGCTCTTCACCTCCTTGCTGGCGCTGGGTGAATATTTCGCCATCTGGAGTCCCCCTCTGGTCGACCGCGGTAACGCCTAAGCCGTGCTGGGAAGAGCGCCCCCGTTCAGGGTCGCTTCGCCCGGCCTCTCTTCGGGCGTGAGGAACAGCCGCCATCGGCGAGCCGCGACGCCGAGTTCGCGACGACTGGAATAGACGGCGAGCGGCGGCGCCAGCAGGAGACCGGCCACCACCGGCAGAAGCCACGGCAGGAAGGCAGGCGCCCAGTTGCCGAGGACCAGCACGGCGGCGGCACCGAGGGCGATCTGGCCGAGATGCCGCTCCAGCGCCGTGTCCCACTCCATGCCCCTGTCGCCGCGAGGCTGCGGCGGCCAGCCCACCGCGCGTCCCATCAGGACTTCCAGCACGAACATCGAATGGAACAGCATCATCACGGGCGCCAGCAGCATCGAGAAGATCGTCTCCAAGAAGACGCTCGCCATCATTGCCAGCCGCCCGCCCTGGACATGAGAGGATCCGCCGAGGCGCAGCACGAGCGCGAGCAGTTTGGGCAGGAACAGCAGGGCCGCGGTCAGGACGAGAAGTCCATGAACGTGGCCGGTATTGTATTGAGGCCAGTTGGGAAAAAGCGACGGCGCGCTGCCGAAATAGCTCGGACCGACGATTTCGTGTTCCAGCACGATGGTCGCGCTCAGCAATAGCGAGCCCAGCCACAAAGGCGAGGCGAGGTAGCCCATGATGCCCATCGCAAGGTGCAGGCGGCTCATCCAGTGCAGGCCCCGCCTCCCCAGCAGCCGCGCATGCTGAAGATTGCCCTGGATCCAGCGCCGGTCGCGCACCGCGTAGTCGACGACGTTCGACGGCAGCTCCTCGTAGCTGCCTCCAAGAGTCGGGAGGCTCCACACGAACCAGCCGGCCCGGCGCATGAAAGCCGCTTCGACGAAGTCGTGGCTCAGGATCTCCCCGCCGAGCGGGGCATGGCCCGACAGGACCGGCAGCCTGCAATGATCGGAGAAGACAGAGACGCGAATGATGGCATTGTGACCGAAATAGTTGGCCTCACCCTTCTGCCAAAAGGCATGGCCCATCGCGAGCATGCCCCCGTAGACGCTCGCCGAGAACTGCAGGACGCGGGCAAACAGGGTCTCGCGCCCCATGGGTTCGGCATGCGTCTGAATGATACCGGTACGCGGACTGGCTTCCATCAGGGCGGCCAGCCGCACGATGGTGTCGCCGGACATCACGCTGTCGGCATCGAACACGATCATATGGTCGAACCGGTGGCCGTGACTGTCGAGCCAGTCGGCGATATTGCCGGCCTTGCGCCCCTTGTTCGCGGCGCGGCGGCGCCAGTTGAGCCGATCACCGATGCCTAGTCGTTGGCGAAGGGTCTCGATGCCCTTCTCTTCCTCCGCCGCGATCGAATCGACCGTAGTGTCGCTCAGGACGAATAGTGAGAAGGCGCGGCCCCGTCCGGTAGCTTCGAGCGATCGCCATGTCGTCGCAAGACGGGCGAGGACCTCGTCCGGCTTCTCGTTATAGACGGGAACGAGGATGGCGGTGCGGCCACGCAGTTGGGGAATTTCGCCCTCTCCCGGACCGTGGCGCGTCAGAGAGAGTGGATGCAGTTGGAGGGCCTTCAGGAGGAAGCCCAGGATGCCAGCCCAGAAGGAGAGCGATATCCAGCTGAAGCTGAGAGCAAAAACCGTCAGCAAAGCGATCGCAAGGCCAAGGGGCACCTGAGGGCCAAGCGCCATTGCCAGCAGGTGCACGCCGCCGACGGCGGTCATCGACACCGCCGCGAACAGTGCGACCCGCCGCCAGCAGGTGCCGGTGGCATGCCGATCGAGGTTCCAGAGGAGGTCGTCGGATCTATCGGCCATCGAGAACTCTCTCCTCACGGGCGAAGCACGATGTTGAAGGTCTCGCTGAGCCGCTGACCGTCTGCGGTCAGGTGAGCCCTCACGTCGGCCGGACGCCGGCCATCGAATTCGACATCGAGGAACAGCCGGCGATTGCCGCCCCCGGGCGGCCGGTCGACGTCGGTGCGGAGCAAGCGCCCCGCCGAGACGGTGACGTTCGATTCCACCAGCCGTTCCGCATCGAGACGGGACAAAACGTCACCCTCGAACTCCACGACGAGGCGCCTTGCCTTGGGGTTACCGTCGATCGGCCCCTGGCGTGTGGCGATCACGCGCGCCAGCGAAGAGAGAGACGCTTCGTCGGCGAGAGCGGAGAGGCGATAGCGATATTCGAGCGCCTGCCCTTTCGAAACCGGCCAGCGCGAGACCCAGAACGCCACGATGTTGTCGTGATATTCCGATGGCGTCGGAATCTCGACGAGCCGGACCTCTCCCTCGCCCCAATCGCCTTTCGGCTCGACCCACAGGCTTGGTCGCGACTGATACTGCGCCACACCGTCCTGGTACCGCTCAAAACGACGCTCGCGCTGCAAAAGCCCGAAACCGCGCGGGTTGTTGTCGAGGAAGGCCGAGACCTGCAGCGTGCCTGGATTGCCCAGCGGCCGCCAGATCGGCTCGCCCTCGCCCGTCAGCACCGCCAGCCCGTCGGAATCGTGCACCTCGGGCCGGAAGTCGTCGCGCCATGGCCCGGACTTTCCTGAGAGGAACATGCTCGTGAGCGGAGCGATGCCCAGCATCGAAACGCTGTGGCGCAGGAACAGCCTGGCATCGACGTCGACGATCGTGCGCGGACCCGGCGTCACCATGAACGCATAGGCTCCGCTGGCGCCGGGTGATTCGAGAAGCGCGTAGATCGTCAATGATCGATCGCCCTCTGCCGGCTCGACCAGCCAGAACTCCCGGAACTCGGGGAATTCCTCCGATCGTGGCTGGGCCGTGTCGATCGCCAGACCGCGCGCAGACGCTCCATAGGCCTGCCCCTTGCCGATCGGCCGGAAATAGCTGGCGCCAAGAAACGACAGGATTTCGTCGAAGCGTTCGCCGTGCAGCGGATAGGTGACCTTGAATCCCGCAAATCCAACGCTAGCCGGCGTGCGCCCGGCGCCGAAGTCGAACTGCGAGGGCGAGGGCGCCAAAGCCGTTACGCTTCCATCGGTTCGCGCGATGACGTTCAACTTTACGGGCGTCTGGTAGAGAAACCCGGTCGGGAAGAACTCGACCCGGAAATCGCTTCCGCCCTCACGCCACAGGGTGACCTCCGACTTGAACCGGATGCCACGGTAAGCGTCGTAACCCAGGCGCACCGTCTCCTGAACGGGTGCTTCCTTGCGATAGGGCTGTGTCGCCGACGCTTGTGCACGGTTGACGAGCGTACCGAAGAAGTCCTGTGCACCGGCCGGCAATGCGCCGATGCAGATGCCGACGTGGAGAAGAAGCAACGAAAAGAGTCTCACCACGGCAATCCTTCGGGCCTGCGAGATTGAAAAACGCGCGCTTCAAACCTCTCGCGCGATGCCGCAACGCAACGTCGCGAATTGCGGTTGCTGTGCTGCCTTCCCCGGACCTCATCCGTTCGCTGCAGAACACGATCAATTCGCATCAAATAGCGAAGCAACGTGGAACGACAGGAGCACGTTGGCCGCGTGAAATCATCCCGGCGTCACGCCGGGGCAGAGTTTTCCGGAGGGAGTTACAATGGCCGAAACGTCGAACGCCAACGCAGAGAAAGAGAACAAGCCGGACCTCGGCGCCGCCGTCGCCGAAGTGAAATCGGCGCTCACCGGAAAGGCCGAGGAGTTGGCCGGTCGCTCCGCCGAGACGGGAGCCGACACGGTTGCCGCCATTGGCAAGACAGCTGCGACGCTTGCCGGTTCACTGCAGGACCAATCCCCCGCGGTGGCTGAGTATGTGCGCTCCGCCGGACAGCGCATCGATCGTCTCGCCGATGACCTGCGTGACAAATCCGCGGCCGAGTTGCTGACGATGGCGACTGATTTCGGCAAGCGTCAGCCGCTCGTGCTGCTGGCGGGCTCGGTCATAGTGGGTTTCGCCCTGTCGCGCATCGTCAAGGCCGGCATGGGCGCCTCCACCGAAACAGCCGGGCCGAGGGCCAACGAGTCCAACATCGGCCGCATCGACGTCTAGGAGGGTTTCATGAACAGCACCGAGCGCCCGGGCGTTGTCGCCCTGGTCACGGACGCCCTCGGGCGAAGCGCCGACCTCATCCAGACCGAGATCCGCCTGGCACGCGTGGAACTCGGGGAGAAGGCCGAGGCCCTGCGGACAAGCCTCGTCAGCGGCATCGTCATGATGCTCGTCGGTACGATCTTCATCATCGGCGCCCTCATCCTCGTTCTTCAGGCACTCGTCGCCGCGCTGATCGAGAGCGGCGTCAATCCTGCGCTTGCGATCCTCATCGTCGCCGGTGGATCGGCCTTGGGCGGCATCGTCGTCCTGCTGGCTGGAAAGAAGACGATCGGCGCCGTCGATCCCACGCCGACACGCACAATCACATCCCTGCAGAACGACGCCCGCATGGCAAAGGAGAGCCTGACATGAGAGAGAGCGCCCAACTTCAACGGGAAGCCGAAGCCCAGCGCGCCGGCCTTTCAAACACCCTGGGACAGTTGCGCGAAGGCATGACGAGCTCGGCGTTGTCCGCCGAACTTGTTGGAGTGCTTCGCGACAGCAGCCTCTCGGTCGTCAAAAGCCTCGCGGAATCGGCTCGCACGAACCCCGGCGCGGCACTTCTGATCGGCGCGGGTCTGGCAATGATGCTAACGCGCACGACCGGAGCCGACGTGATGGCGACGGCAACGTCCGCGCTCAAGACCGCGACCGCCGTCGGTACGGATGCCGCCTCCGCGGCCGCCGACAAGGTGAAGAGCGCGGCCGGGACCGCAGCCGACACCGCCAAGTCGCTGGCCAGCCAGGCCGGTGACAAGGTGTCGGGCATCGCCACGAGGGCCGAGAAGATGGCGCTCGATACGGCGGCTTCGCTGACCAATCAGGCCGTCGGCGCGGCGGATGCCGTGCGCGGCGCAGCCGGGGAGCAGGTCGATCATGCCAAACGCCTGGTCGAGGAAGGCAAGGAGACCGCCGAGCATCTCAACGATGATGCCTCGAGGCTCGCAGCCGATACACGCCAGGCGGTGACCAAGCTCTTCCAGGAGCAACCCATCCTCGTCGCCGCGATCGGCACGGCGTTGGGCGCCCTGTTTGGTGCGGCGCTCCCGGTCTCCCAGGCCGAGCGCCAGGTCTTGGGAAAGGTCGGTGCAGAGGCAATCGACAAGGGCCGTGACGTTCTCGAGACCGCAAAGACCGCTGTCGGCGAGCAGATCGCCGACGCCCATCTCGGCGACAAGGTTGGCGACATGGCCGGCAGGCTCGTCGACACGATGGTGCCCACTTCACCCTCCCGTTCCTGAAAAAATCATCGAAGGAGTTGAGAAATGCCCGCCAAGCAACAGGATGCCATCGCCCTGCTGAAGGCCGACCACCGCAAGGTGGAGGAGCTGTTCGAGAAGTTCGAGAAGGCCAAGGGTTCGGAGCGCAAGCAGAGCCTCGCGACGCAGATCTGCACCGAACTCACCGTTCACGCCATCATCGAAGAGGAAATCCTTTATCCGGCCAGCAAGGGCGAGGTGGAGGACGACCTGCTCGACGAGTCTTATGTCGAGCACGATGGCGCCAAGGTTCTGATCGCGGAGATCTCGGCTGGATCGCCGGACGACGAGTTCTACGACGCCAAGGTCAAGGTCCTCTCCGAGATGATCAAGCATCATGTCAAGGAGGAGGAACGTCCCGCCGAAGGCCTCTTTGCCCAGTTGCGCAAGGCGGGAGCCGACCTGATGGAGCTCGGCGAAAGGCTGAAGGTGCGCAAGCAGCAGCTCATGGCGGAATTCAAGGACGCCGAGTTGCCACCGCCCGAGACGCGCAGCTTCACGGGACATGAGCTGATCCAGAGCAAGCCTCTGGAAGCCGCTGCCTGATCGCGATCCGTTAGATGTGTATTGAAAAAGCCCGGCGAATTGCTTCGCCGGGCTTGTTGCAGGAAATTCGTTTTTCGAGAGCGTCTCGGCTCAGGAATTGGGTTTGGGCAGCGTCGTGGGGCTGATCCTCAGGATCTTGTAGCCCACTTGCTCCAGTTTGGCGGCCTCTGCCTGCGCTTCCGCAAGGCTGGAGTAGCCGATGCCGATTTCAGACTGGGTGCGCGGGTCCACCGTCCACACCATGTGCTTGCCGAATGCTTCGTTGCTCATTGCGCCTTGTACAGGTCTTTGAGCCGGGAGTCCGAAGCCTCTGGTGTCGCAGTCAACGCACCCGCAGAATCGCCTTGAGCGTGCAGCGATCCCCTTGGCCGTCGTGCCTTAAGTGACCTCGGATGTCGCCAGCATGGATTCGGAGGAGCGCCGCCTCCTCCGCCCTCGTCGACAGGCGAATTAGCACAGACCGGGCATCACCGGGCGCATCGAAGGCCGCCGCGACCCACCGAGCCGCGCTTGAAGTCCTCGACCAGCGCCGCTGCGAGGGTCCGGTTGAGGAGCGCGGTCGGATGCCCGTCGTCGGCGATGTAGTAGCGATCGACCGCCTGCAGCGGCCGGGGCAGCAGCGCATTGACGTCGAGGACCTGAACGTCGGCCTCGCACAGCAACGGCCCCATCATGTCCCGCCAGCCCGCGACGTCGCCACGCCAGGTCTCGCCGGAGTAGTAGAGCACCACGAGCCTGGCGCCGTAGTCGGCGGCGAGCCTCGCCTTGATCTCCTGCAGGATGCGGACGAACAACCGCTGCTCGCCGGGCTCGTCGACCCCGAAGGCCTTCCAGGCGAGCGCGAACAGCCGCGAGCCCACGATCAGAGATTCCATGAAATCCGACGGGTGCACCCAGGTGCCGCGCGCGACCAGAGCGCCGTCGGGCTCAACGACATAGCGCGGACTGTCGTGCAGCCACTGTACCCGGCCCGCCACACGCAGCACGTGGTCGTCGACGATCGACAGCACCGCCCAGGGAAAACGCTGATGGCCCGACCGAAGCGGCGTGCCGTTCTCGAGCTGCCGCAGCACCTGGTGGATGCCGTAGCCCATCACCGCAAGGTTCACCGGCCGAAGCTTCCCCTCCGACTCCTCGCGCAGGTACCAGGCCAGCGTCTCGTCGTCGGGCAGGCCGCCGCCGAAGGCAAAGGAATCGCCCAGGATCAGGACTGGTGTGTCACCAGCCGGCTTCCCGTCCGCCGGCAGAGCGCGGAAGCCATGGCCATCGGTCGTGTAGGTGACGTCGTAGATCGCACGCCCGTTCTTGGCCGCGGTTGCCCGCGCCTTGCGGTCCGGCGACAGGCGATAGGCCAACGCCGGATCAGGCACGATCATCGGTTCCAGGGTCGTCACCAGCCCGCGCCGGAACTGGGAAAGATCGCGCTCCTCGACATAGCGGTTCATCAGGTCGCTGCGCAGCAGCAGCTCGGCGGCCAGGATGCCGACCGACACCGTGAACAGGAGAAGAGAGAGGCTGCGCAGCCGCGGCGCGGCCGCCAGCATCAGCAGGAACCAGACAATGAGGAGCGCCATCGCGCCCAGCACCGACGACGCCCATGTCACCGCCAACCAGAAGCCGAAGGCGGGAACGACGATCAGAAAGAAAGGCGCCGCGACGGCCGCCCTCCACGGAGAAGGGCGGCTCGCGGGTTCAGGGTCCGGTGGCCGCGGCCTCAGCCGTCCACCTTGGCGCCGCTCGCCTTGACGATCGGCGCCCACACCGCGATCTCGCTCACGATGCGTTCCTGCAGGCCCTTGGGCGACATCGGCCAGGGATCGGTGCCCAGTGCGGCGAACTTGGCCTTCACGTCGGCATCCTCGAGCGCCCTGGTGCCGGCAGCCGCGAGCTTGTCGATGATGGGCTGCGGAACGCCGGCCGGACCGCCGAAGCCCATCCAGACCTCGACGACGTAGTTCGGCACGAACTCGATGATCGCCGGCACGTCGGGCGCCGCCTTGTTGCGCTCGCGGCTGGTGACGCCCAGCGCCCGCAGCTTGCCGGCCTGCACGTGCGGGAAGCAGCTCGGCATGTTGTCGAACATGATGTGGACGTTGCCGGCGATCAGGTCCTGCATCGCGCCGGCACTGCCCTTGTAGGGGACATGCACCATGTCGGTGCCCGTGAGCTGCTTGAACATCTCGCCGGCGAGATGGATCGTGGTGCCCGAGCCGGACGAGGCCATGTTGTACTTGCCCGGATTGGCCTTCAGCAGCGCGATCAGCTCCGGCACGGTCTTGGCCGGGACGCTGGGATGGACGACCAGCATGTTCGGCCAGACCGACATGCCGGCCATCGGCGAGAAGTCCTTGGCCGAATCGTAGGGCAGCTTGGCGTAGAGGGCCGGCGCCATGCAGAACATGGAGATGGTGACGAGGCCGATCGTGTAGCCGTCGGGCGGCGCCTTGGCGATCGCGTCGGTGCCGATGGTGCCGCCGCCACCCGCCTTGTTGTCGATCAGGACCTGCTGCCCGAGGATCTCGGACACCTTGGCCATCACGATGCGCGAGATGTTGTCGGTCGCGCCGGCCGGCGTATAGGGCACGATGAATTTGATCGGTTTGTTTGGAAACGCGTCCTGCGCGCGCGCGAGGCCGGGCGCAGCGAGAGTCGCGGCGGCGCCGGCCAGCACGGCCCGACGGGTAGGCTTGCACTCGAACATCATTCCTCCACACGACGCTTTTTTGTCTGTGCGCGGACGCTAACAGCCCCTCCGGCAGGCGTCACGCGATGCGGCGTCCTCCGCTCGCGCTGCGGGCCACGAGGTCGCTCAGCGGATGGCCCTTGCGGGATTCAGCGCATCGGCAGCGGATACATCACGCCGCCGCGAGTCCACAGCGCGTTGACGCCACGGGCGTACTTCAGCGGCGATTCGGCGCCGAAGTGACGCTCGTAGCTCTCGCCGTAGTTGCCGACCTGCGCGATGATCCGGTAGGCCCACTGTTCGTCGAGACCCAACGCTTTGCCGTTGCCGGTGTCGATGCCGAGCAGCCGGCGTGCCGCCAGCGAGCGTGTATTGCGGAAGCTTTCGAGGTTCTGCGAGGTGATGCCGATCTCCTCCGCTTCGAGGCGGGCATTGTGCGTCCAGCGCACGATGTCGATCCAGTCGTTGTCGTTGGCGCGCACATACGGACCGTGCGGCTCCTTGGAGATGATCTCGGGCAGGACGAGATAGTCGTCGGCCTTGCCGGTCCCGAGGATCGCGGTGACGAGACCCGTCGACTGCTGGGTGATGGCCTCGCAGGCGCCCGAGACGAAAGCCTCGAAGGTGGCTTCGGTCTTGTCGAACAGGACCAGCCTGACCGACATGCCCATGCCGGCGAACCATTCGAGCGTGTTCTGCTGATAGGTCGTGTCGCGCGTCACGCAGATCCGCGCCTTGTCGAGCTTCACGAGGGCGTCGATCCCGAGACGCTTTGGCACCGCGAAGCTCTGGCCGTCGATGAAGGTGACGGCGGCATAGCGCACGCCGGTGTCGCCTGTGCTGCGACGCAGGGTGATCGTCGTGTTGCGCACGAGAAGGTCGATCTGGCCGCTCTTCAGGAGCTCGAACCGGTTGGTCGCGGTGGCGGGGACGAACTTCACCTTGCTGGCGTCGTTCAATGTCGCGGCCGCGATCGACCGGCAGAAATCGACGTCGAAGCCGGACCAGCGGCCCTGCTTGTCGACGACCGAGAAGCCGGGAAGCTCCCCGTTGACGCCGCACAGGACCTGACCGCGCCTCCTTACGATCGCGAGCGTGTGCTCCGGCGCGGCCGGCGCCTGGGTCGCCGCCGCGGGTGAAACGCCGGCACCCAGCTGGCCTGGCGTCTGCCGGGGCAACGCGGGCTGGCCGGGTGATGTCGCGGGAGGCTGTGCCGCGGGCGGCCGAGCCGAATTCTGCGGGGTCGCGGGCTGCGCCGGTGCCGTCGACGGCAACACGAAAGAGAGCGCCACCGATGCGGCCACGAGCACTGCTGAGAATCTTGTATTCATATCACCCACGCCGTTTGCCATTGGGAGTCAACAAGACGGCATAACCTAGCAGCACGAGTGAACCGACTGGAAGAGCCGCGTTAGTGTCGGGACATCACGGAACGATGTCCCGACGCCATGGGGTGACGACACCACCTCCTCCGAACGAGGGAGAAAGCGACTTTACTCGAGCCAGCGCAGGCAGCCCGTGGCCTCCAGGACTGGGTCGAGCCGGCGCCGCACCTCGGCCGACAACGCGGCGAGCTTCTTGCGCAATGCGTCGTAGCACTTCGCCTGGTAACGGAACGGCGCCTGGCTCCATGGCCGTCCGAGGATGTCGAGATCGACCGAAGCGGCGCCGCTTTCGAGCGCCGTGCGATTGGCCGACAGGAACGGCAGGTAGGTTTCGCCGCAATGCTTCAGGAGCGCGAGCACCGTGTCTGGCAGCGGCGCATCGGACGCGAGCCATTCGCCCTCGACGCCCGACGCATCGTCCAGGCGCAACAGCCAGCAATAGACATCGGGTGCTCGCTCCCGCATCTCCATCATCGGCGTTGGATCGACCGACAGGATCTGGAGCTGGCCGAACAGGCCGAAATCCGCCAGCGACGGACGCGAGCCGAACAGGAACTCCATCTTCCGAACGTGCGCGTCGAGCGCGTCGAGGATGACCCGGTAGCTGTCCTCGATGACCGGTCGGTTGGCGTCGGTGCAGCCGACCATCGCCATGCGTCCCACCTGCCGGTCGTTGAAGGCCTGCATCGCCTCGCGCCGCGCGGCTTCCGGCATCTGCGGATCGCGCGAGGTGATCACCCAGTCCTGCGCGAAGGCGCGGTCGGGCGCGTAGAACCAGCGATAGTGGAACATGATCTTGGTGACCCACTCGTCGCCGAAGTCCTCCAGGAGATCGCTGAGATAAGCCTGCGCCGGATCGTCGGGCACGATCGAACGCTGGCCGGGATGCGCGCGCTCCAACGCATGGGCGAGCGGCGTCGAATCGTTCATCACCGTGCCGTCGGGAAACGTCAGCGCCGGGATCACCGGGGGCAGGCCCGCCGCGACCGCGACGTCGCGCGGCCAGCCCACGGCCTTCCACACGAAGGGCAGCCGGCGATAGCGCAGGATCGCCCGCATCTTCACCGAATAGGGCGACGGGCCGAAGCCGTGAAGGATGTAGGAGGTCGTGCTCATCTCACCACTGTCCGAAGAAGATTCCGTGCTGGCGATGTTTCGCGGTCCGCGCCTCGACATAGGCATCGTCGACGGTGACGCGGTCCTTGCGCGCCTTGGCCCAGGCGTTCAGCCGCCCCTCCATCTCGCGGAAGATCGGCGCGTAGGCGAGATCGCCGCCCAGGTCGCGGCGCTCCTTCGGATCGTTGGCGAGATCGAACAGCATCGGCCGGTAGCCCTGCCACCAGACATATTTCCAGCGGTCGGTGCGGACCATGATGGCTCGGCATTCGTTGGGCTTGCGGCCGAGGATCTTGCGCGCCTCGCGGAAGGAGTAGTCGAGCTCGGAGAAGACCGCATCGCGCCAGGTGTCGAGATGTATCCGGCGCAGGAGCGGCAGCAGCGAGCGGCCTTCCAGCAGGTGATCCTGCGGCGGCAGGCCGAGCGTCTCGAGGATGGTCGGCACCACGTCGATCGCCTCGACGAAGCGCTCGTCGACCGTGCCGCGCGTCAGGTCGGCCTCGGGATCGGGATCGACCACGATGAAGGGCACGCGCATCGCCTCCTCGTAGAACATCTCCTTCTCGCCCAGCCAATGATCGCCGAGGAAATCGCCATGGTCGGCAGTGAAGATGATCAGCGTGTCGTCGAGGCGGCCGGCACGCTCCATGTGCGCGAACAGGCGGCCGAGCCAGTCGTCGAGCTGGCGGATCAGGCCCATGTAGGCCGGGCGCACGATACCCGGCGCCTCGGGCCGGCTGAAGGAGACCGACTCCTCCATCTCGCGATAGGCCGCCAGCACGGGATGCTCGCTGGCCCGCTCCTGCTCGTCGCGGTTCAGCGGCAGCATGTCGGCGGCGCCGTACATGTCGTGATAGGGCGCGGGCGCCATGTAGGGCCAGTGCGGCTTCACGTAGCTGAGATGCAGGCACCACGGCTTCTCGCCCATCTCGTCGATGAAGCGCATCGCCTCGCGCGTCATGTAGGCGGTCTCTGAATGCTCCTCTTTCACGCGCGCCGGCAGATGGACGTTGCGCATGTGCCAGCCCGAGGCCTTCTCGCCGTTCGGCCCGTCGGCGGCGATCACGAAGTCGCTCCACGGATCGTCGGAGACATAGCCATGCTTGCGCAGATAGTCGGCATAGCCGCTCTCCACGCCCGGCGGCGAATGACCATCGTAACGGTCCAGCTCCTCGAAGCGGCCGGCGCGCATCAGCGCCTCCAATGCCGAGCCGCCCTCGATACCGAAGCGCTCCAGACCTTCGAGGTCGGGCAGGACATGGGTCTTGCCGGCCAGCGCGACCCTGATTCCCGCCGCCGACAGGAATTCGCCCAGGGTCTTCTCGCGCAAGGACAGCGGCACCCTGTTCCAGGTGGCGCCGTGGCTCGACATGTAGCGGCCGGTATAGAAGCTCATGCGGCTGGGCCCGCAGACGCCGGACTGCACATAGGCGCGCGGGAAGCGAACGCCGCGCGCCGCCAGTGCATCGATCGCCGGTGTCTTCAGGTGCGGATGGCCGGCACAGGACAGGTGGTCCGCGCGCAGCTGGTCGCACATGATGAACAGAACGTTTTTGACCTTGCCCAAGGTTTCCTCTCTCGACGGCTTCTTCGGGGCCTGCCTAACTAAGCCGCATGAAAGACGCTCCGTCCATCCGCGACATCCTCGATTTCTGGTTCCTGCCGCTCGGCGATCCCGGTCACGGCAAGCCGCGCGACATCTGGTGGACCAGCACGCCGGCATTCGATGCCGAGACCATCGAGCGATTCGGTGCCGCCATCGAGCGCGCGATCGCGGGTGGACTGGATGCCTGGAAGGAGTCGCCGGAGGGCGCGTTGGCGCTCATCCTCCTCTGCGACCAGTTCACGCGGAACTGCTTCCGCAAGACGGCGCGCGCCTTTGCCGGCGACGCCAAGGCCATCGACACCGCACGCCACGCGGTCGCACGCTTCTATCCGTCGGTTTTTCCCGTCGACATGCGGTTGTTCTTCTACATGCCGTTCGGTCACAGCGAACATCTCGCCGATCAGCAATTCGCCTGCGCGCTGTTCGAGACGATCGGCGGCGAGAACAACATCAAGTCCGCGATCGAACACCGCGACGTCGTCGCCCGCTTCGGCCGCTTCCCCCACCGCAACGAAGTGTTGGGCCGTCCCACGACGGCGGAGGAGGTCGAGTTCCTGAAGAATGCCAACCGGTATGGGCAATGAAGGTCGATGATCTCAGGTCGACTCTTCGTTGTCATGCGGAACGAAGCGAAGGATCTCGCGGTAGAGATCGGCGGTCGCGGTGTCGAAGCAGCAGAAAATGACCCGTTCGATCATCGGAATCATGTTGATCTCGTGCACGGCGATCTCGGCGGCTTCGCGTTTCGGATAGCCGTAGACGCCGGTCGAGATGGCGGGGAAGGCGATGCTGCTCAGCCCGTGCACGATCGCCAGCGCCAGCGAGTTGCGGTAGCAGCGTGCCAGCAATTCGGGTTCGCCCCGCCTGCCGCCCTGCCAGACCGGCCCGACCGTATGAATGACGTGGCGCGCCTCGAGGCGATAGCCGGCGGTGATCCTGGCCTCGCCCGTGGGACAGCCGCCCAGGGTACGGCATTCGGCGAGAAGCTCGGGACCAGCGGCGCGGTGGATGGCGCCATCGACGCCGCCGCCGCCCAACAGGCTTTCGTTGGCGGCATTCACGATGGCATCGACGTCGAGGCGCGTGATGTCGCCCTCGACGATGTCGATGCGGCTCACGCCCTTACCAGTAGCGGACCGGACCGGTGTCGAGATGAACGAAGCCGGAGCGCGGATAGAAGCCGACGCCGCCCATGTTGAGCGAGCGCGCCGCCTGGCGG
Source organism: uncultured Rhodospirillaceae bacterium (assembly GCA_945952105.1). Taxonomy (GTDB): domain Bacteria; phylum Pseudomonadota; class Alphaproteobacteria; order Reyranellales; family Reyranellaceae; genus Reyranella. The sequence continues at coordinate 29,580 of CAMFGZ010000024.1, forward strand.
ATGCGGAAGACGGGGACGCCCGGGAAGCGGATATCCATGGCGTTGCCGTTCATGTGCTGGCTGTCGCGCGCGACGCCGCGGCTGACGCTGGCCAGCCAGGCATTGCTCTCGGGCGAACGGAAGGCCGACAGCACCTCGATCGTGCCGCTGTAGCCCGAAATGCGGGCGGTGTGCCACAGCACGTCGAACAGCAGCGGGTCCATCTCGGTCACGCCGCTGTCCCGGCTGTCGCGCAGGAACTGGTTGAGCTGGTCGAGCGCGCTGCGATGGTAGGCGCCGTTCGACCAGTAGGTGACCGTCAGCTCTTCCTTGGTATTGAAGTTCATCAGGCTGAGGCTGCGCGGGCTGGACAGGTCGAGTTCCGGGGCCGGCACCGGCGCCGCCATCGCGGCGGCCGAGAAACCGCCATAGCGGGTGGCGGCACGATTCTGTTGCGAGGTGGCGGCGGGCGCCTTCTTCTGCTGAGCGGCGACTTTCTGCACGTTGGCCGACTTGGCCGGTGCCGCGGTCTTCTTCTTCGTGCTAGAACCCTCGGCGGTAGCGGCGCTCTTGACCTTCGGAGCGGTCGAAGCACCCGTGTTCGTCTGGGCGAAACCGGTGCCGGCAAATGCCAACAGAGTCGCCAGGCTCAGTACAAAGCTACGCATCCCTGCCCCGGTGTTGTTGCATTTTTGTCACAGACACCCATATCAGAGACCCATTCTCGACTCAAAGCTAAATTCCTGGTCGCGGCTAAGGGCCAGGCCCACGACATCACCCACCATGCACAAAGTCGGGCCCGTCAGAACGGCCCGTTGAGCCTGCCCTTCGATGGTGGCGAGGGTGCCGACGACCCGCCTCTCTCGCTCGGTCGTGCCGTGCTCGATGAGCGCCACCGGGGTCGAGGCCGGCAGTCCATGGGCGACGAGCTGCGAGGAGATCTGCTGCAGCGCGCCCGCCCCCATATAGATGACGACCGTCTGCCGCGGCCGGGAAAGCATCTTCCAGTCGAGGTCGACCGTGCCATCCTTCAGGTGGCCGGTGACGAGTACGCAGGCCTGCGCATGATCGCGATGGGTAAGGGGGATTCCGGCGCTCGAGGCACAGCCCAGGGCCGCCGTCACACCCGGAACGACCTCGACGGCGATGCCGGCCTTCACGAGCGCTTCGACCTCCTCGCCGCCGCGGCCGAACACGAACGGGTCGCCGCCCTTCAGCCTGACGACGCTCTTGCCGGCGCGGGCCAGGGTCACGAGCCGGTCGTTGATCTCCTGCTGCGGCACGCAATGATGCGCGCGGCGCTTGCCGACATAGACCCGTTCCGCGTCGCGCCGCGCCATGGACAGGACCTCGTCCGAGACCAGCCGGTCATAGACCACGACATCGGCGCGCTGCAGCAGGCGGTGCGCCTTCAAGGTCAGCAGGTCGGGATCGCCGGGACCGGCGCCCACCAGATGGACCATGCCTGTCGAGGCGGTCTCGTTTCGCGCGCTGTCGAGCAGGCGGATGAGTTCGCGGCGCGCGCCGATCTCGTCGCCGGCCAGGGCCAGTTCGCCGACACGGCCCTCGAAGACGCGATCCCAGAAACGTCGCCGCGCGCGCGGCACCACCAGGGTGCGCCGCACCTGCTCGCGGAAGACATCGGCGAAGCGCGCCAGACGGCCCAGCGCGGCCGGGAGGGCCCGCTCGATCTCGGCGCGGATGCGACGCGCCAGGGCGGGCGCCGTACCGGCGGTCGAGATGGCGATGGTGACGGGCGCCCGGTCGATGATCGCCGGCATGATAAAGCTGGAGAGGGCCGGCCGGTCGACGACATTGACGGGCACGCACCTTTTCTGCGCCGAAGCGGAGACGCGTGCCTGCTCGGAGTCGTCTTCACTCGCCACGATGACCAGCGAAACCCCTTCCAGTTCGCTGTCGTGGAAGTTGCACCCCGCCCAGGAGATGTGCCCCTCCGAAATGAGCTGGGCGATCTCGCCCCCCACCGTCCCGGCGATAAGGGAGACCTGCGCGCCGGCCTTGAGCAGCAGCTCGGTCTTGCGGGCAGCGGCCTCGCCGCCACCGACGATCAGCGCCCGGCGCCCCTGCAGGGAAAGGAAGAGCGGAAAGGTCTGCATCAGGCGGCCTTTGTGAGACGGGCCGCGCGCAGGAGCGCGCGCAGTTCGGGGCGACAGGAACCGCAATTGGTGCCGGCCTGCGTCCTTGCCCCAAGCGCGGTCAGCGAGGTCGCTCCATCGGCAATGGCGGCTTCAACGGCGCCGCGGGAGATGCCGAAGCAGGCGCAGATCTCGCCGCCGCGATGCATGTCGGTGCCGCCGTGCAGCAGCTCGTCACGCTGGGCCACCGTCAGGCGATCCAATGACATGAACGGCGCGAAGCGGTCGCGCGCCTCGGCGTCACGCGTCTCCGCCAGACTCATGATCGCCTCGACCCGTCCGTCACTGATGACGGCGGTTACATTTTTCTCGCCGACGAGACAGGGGCCCGGATTGCTCGTGCGCACGGCGGCAGCCAATGCGCGTTGTGCAACTGCGAAGGGCTGCTCGCCTGCAACGAGGTAGGCGTGATATCCGGCGCCTTGCACCCGCGCCCAGTAGGAAATCTCCGGCAGCATGACTGCGCGACGAGCGAGAATCGTGCCATGCCAGCGCATATCTAGGCGACGGACTTCGACAGGCGTGTGCTTCAGTTCCGGCTGCCCCGAAACGGGATCGACAGCGGGATTCACTGCAGCATTTATGCGACCTGCACGGCTCACCTGCGCGGTCCAGTGCATGGGCGCGAACGCCTCGCCGGGACGTAACGAGTCCGTCACGTGGACACGCAGCACGCCGCGGCCCCAGACGCTCGTCACCTCCGCAATGTCGCCGTCGGAAAGTCCGCGGGCAGAGGCGTCGCGCGGATGCAATTCGATCGCGGGCTCGGGCCGATGTCCGGCGAGACGCACCGACTTTCCCGTACGGGTCATGGTGTGCCACTGGTCGCGCACGCGACCGGTGTTGAGGATCAGCGGCCGTGCTTCGTCCGGCGCGTTTACCGGGGCGCGCGGGATCGCGGCGACGAAACGCGCGCGGCGGTCGGCATGGAAGAAGCCGCCATCGCTGAAGAAGCGCTCGCTCTCATCGCCGCCCCAGGCGAAGGGCCGCAGCGATTCGTAGGCCGCATCGTCGAGCGTTGCATGGGCGCCGATGTCGAAGTCGCGGCTGCCGTCGTTCTCGAAGCCCGAGAGCGCGGCATGCTCGCGGAAGATGTCGGCGACGCCGCGCCAGGCGAAGGCCTCGCCATGACCGAGTCGCTTTGCGACCTCCGAGAGGATCCACCAGTCCTGCTTCGCTTCGCCGGGCGGCGGCAGGAACGGCCGCTGGCGCGAGATGCCGCGCTCCGAGTTGGTCACCGTCCCGTCCTTTTCGGCCCAGGCGAGCGCCGGCAAGCGGATGCGGCAGGCTTCTACGGTGTCGGTGGCCCGCACCGCCTCGGAGACGATCGAGAATTCGCAGGCGCGCAACGCCTCGCGCACCGCGTCGGCATCGGGCAGGCTGTCGACGGGATTCGTCGCCATGATCCATACCGCCTTGATGCGGCCGGCACGCACGGCTTCGAACAACTCGACTGCCTTGAGGCCGGGTTTGCTCGCCATGCGCGGGGCGCGCCAGAAACGACCGACGCGCTCGACATCGACCGCTCCGAAATCCATGTGCGCCGCCAGCGTGTTGGACAGCGCGCCGACCTCGCGCCCACCCATCGCATTGGGCTGGCCGGTGATCGAGAAGGGCCCCATGCCGGGCCGGCCGATACGGCCGGTGAGCAGGTGGCAGTTGATCATCGCGTTCACCTTGTCGACGCCGGCGCTCGACTGGTTCACGCCCTGGGAATAGAGCGTCACGACTTTTTCGGTGCGGGCAAACCAGTCGAGGAAGGTCGCGAGATCGGCGGGCGCCAGGCCACAGGCGGCGGCATCCGTCGCCCGTGCCGCCGCGAGCGCCTCGGCGAGACCCGACGTGTGCTGCTCGACGAAGCGTCGGTCGGACACACCGCGCTCGGCGAGACCCGCCAGAAGGACGTTGAACAGCGCCACGTCGCTGCCCGGCTTCAGCGCCAGATGAAGATCGGCGATATCGCAGGTTTCGGTGCGACGCGGATCGACGACGACGACCTTCATCGACGGCCGCGCGCGCTTCGCGGCTTCAAGCCGCTGGAACAGGACGGGATGGCACCAGGCGAGATTGCTGCCGACCAGCACCACGAGATCGGCCAGCTCGAAATCTTCATAGCGGCCCGGCACCGTGTCGCTGCCGAAGGCGCGCTTGTGGCCCGCCACCGACGAGGCCATGCAGAGGCGAGAGTTGGTGTCGATGTTGGCGGTGCCGAAAAATCCTTTGATCAGCTTGTTGGCGACGTAATAGTCCTCGGTCAGCAACTGGCCCGAGACATAGAAGGCGACGGCGTCGGGCCCGTGCTCTTCGATGGTTTTCCGGAAGCCGTGCGCCACCGTGTCGAGCGCGACCTCCCAGGAGACGCGTTGCCCGTCGATCTCGGGATGCAGCAGGCGATCTTCCAGCGACAGCGTCTCGCCCAGCGCCGCGCCCTTCGAGCAAAGCCGCCCGCGATTGGCGGGATGGTCGTGATCGGCAGCGACCGCGGCACCGCCCTTCCCGTCGGGCGTGGCGACGACCCCGCATCCGACCCCGCAATAGGGACAGGTGGTGCGGACACCCGCTTCGGTCATGACGACGACAACAACGACCTGACCCTGAGGAGCGCTCCGAAGGAGCGCGTCTCGAAGGGTGGATACGCGCACCACGTCTGTTGTCCATCCTTCGAGACGCCGTGCTGCGCACGGCCCCTCAGGATGAGGGTGAGTAGTGCACCTGGAAACGGAAGGGGGCTAATACACATCGCGCTGATAACGGCCGGCCTTGGCCAGGCCGTCAAGCCAGGCCTTCGCTTCGGCAGCGCTCTTAGCCCCGGGCCCCATCGCGACGTCGAGCAATGCCGTCTCGACGTCCTTGGCCATGCGCTTGGCGTCGCCGCAGACATAGAAGTGCGCGCCCTGTTCGAACCACGCCCACAGCTCGCCGGCATTCTCGCGCATGCGCGTCTGCACGTAGATCTTCTCGGCCTGGTCACGCGAGAATGCGAGATCGACGCGGGAGAGAACGCCGCGCCGCTGCCATTCGACGATCTGGTCCTCGTAGAGGAAATCTGTGGCCCGCTTCTGGTCGCCGAAGAACAGCCAGTTCCGGCCCTTCGCGCCGCGCGCATCGCGCTCCTCGAGAAAGGCGCGGAATGGCGCGATGCCCGTGCCCGGACCGACCATGATGGCGGGCGCCGCATCGTCGACCGGCGGCGCGAAGCCGTGACTCTTCTGGACGAACACCGGAATGACGTCGCCGGGCTTGGCGAAGTCGGCGAGATAGCAGGAGCCGATGCCGGTGCGGGTGCGGTCGTTGGTGTCCCAGCGCACGGCCGACACGGTGAGATGAACTTCGCCCGGATGCGCCTTGGGCGAGGAAGCGATCGAGTAGAGGCGCGGCTGCAGCCGGTCGAGCGACTTCAGCAGGCCGGGCAGCGACGGCGATACCGACGGGAAGGCCATCAGCAAGTCGAGCAGGTCGGCCTCGGCCAGTTCCGGCGGCCCCTCGCCCGATGCCAGCGCCTGCAGCTTCAGCGCCTCCTCACCATCGAAGGCGCGGCTCGCGAGGAACAGCATGCACTCGTCGCTCGGCCGCGCGATGTCGACCTTGCTCAGCAGCGCCTGGCGAAGCGGTAGCGCCTCGTGATCGACGCCGACCATCTCCTCGCCGGTGGCGCCAAGGCGGTCGAGCACGGCCTGCACGAGCTGCGGGTTCTTGCGTGCGAAGACGCCGAGACTGTCGCCGGCTTCGTAGGTGATGTCGCTGGCCGAGAGATCGAGAACGACATGGCGCACGTCCTTCTCGGAACCGTTGCGGTTGAGCGGATGGGCATCGACCAGCGTCGCGAGCGCGGGCCGGTCGCGCGAGAAGCCGACCTGTCCGGCGGGATTCGACGCGGGCGCGGCAACGGCCGAGCCGTCGCGCATCGGCTCGAGTGCAGCGACGAGCTCCTTCACCTTGCGCTGCGTTTCCTTGCCGCCCGGCACGCAGCGGCCCATGTCGGCCTCGGCGCCGGACCAAACCGCTTCCGCATAGGTCTGGCAGAGATAGCCGCACTGGCCACAATCGAGCTGGGCCATCGCCGCCATGAGCTGGCGTTCGGGCTTCGTGTCCTTCGCCAGTTCCATCCGCTCGGCGAGCGACATCGCGGCATCGTGCCAGGGGAAATCCTCCGGCTCGGCGGTTGCCGCCGGAGCGCCGTCCGACGCGCCGCCGGTCACGCCGAGATAGGCGGCGAAGAAGCCGTTCAGCCAGGCGCGCTGCTCCGTCGAGAACGGCGCGGTCTCCGGAACGATCTGCGGGAGGGGCGCGAGGACGTTCATGCGACCAGTGCCAGGGCCGGGACACGCTCGGCGAGATCGCGCAGCGCGGCGATCTCGTGGCGGCGGCAGAATTCGAAGAACGATTCGGTGGCGGAGCGGCGATGCGCCAGATAGGCCGCCAGCAATCGCTCGAGAAGCGGCGGCAGCTCGTCGAAGGCGATCGATGTCGCGTATTCGCGCGCCATCGACTGCTCGGCGGTCGACGCCGCGCCGCCGCCGATGAAGACGTGATAGCCCTCGACGCTGTCCTCGCCACGCTCGACCCTGGCGGCGATCAGGCCGATGTCGCCGACATAATGCTGGGCGCAGGAATGGTGGCAGCCGGTCAGGTGGATGTTGACCGGTGTGTCGATGGCCAGACGCATCTCCAGATAGTCGGCGAGCTTCAGCGCATGGCCCTTGGTGTTGGCGGCGGCGAACTTGCAGCCGGCATTGCCGGTGCAGGCGACCAGGCCACGCCGGATCGCGCTCGCCTCGATACCGAGGCCGAGCGCGGCGATGGCCGCGACGCAAACGCCGACATCACGGGTGTCCACGTCGGAGATCAGCAGGTTCTGCCAGACCGTGAGCCGGATCGTGCCCGAGCCGAAGCGCTCGGCGATCTGGGCGATACCGCGCATCTGCTCCGCCGTCATGCGGCCCACGGGAAGGACCAGGCCAAGATAGCTGAGGCCCGCCTGTTTCTGGACGTGCACGCCGATATGGCCATGCTTGTCGGCCAGCGCCCGCGACGTCACGACGGCCCCCGCCGCGCGGCGCAGCTTCGCGCCGTACTCCTTCTCGACCTCGGCCACGAAGGCCTCGCGACCCATGCGGTCGATCACGTACTTCAGGCGCGCCTTCTGCCGGTTGGTGCGATCCCCGTGGATCGCGAAGGCGCGCACCACTGCACCCGCGACCGGCACGCATTCGTCGGGCTTCAGCAGGATGCCGGTCTCGAAGGCGAAATCCATATGGCCGGTGATGCCGCCCAGCTGCAGGCGAAAGTAGATACCGGGCTCGAAGCCCTCGCCGCCCGTCACCTCCGCCGCGACGAAGCCGATGTCGTTGGTATCCTCGAGCACGGGAACACGGCCGCCACCGTCGAAGGCGATGTTGAACTTGCGCGGCAGGCCGTACATCTCGCGGTGATTGAGGATGTAGTGATGCATGGCCCGGCACAGAGGTCGGGTGTCGTAGAGCTCCTGCGGATCGATGCCCGCGGTCGCGCTGCCGGTGATGTTTCGGATGTTATCCGCCCCCGAGCCGCGCGCCGTCAGCCCGAGATCCTGCACCGCCAGCAGAAGATCTGTGGCGGCGTGGGCCGGAATCTCGCGGATCTGCAGGTTGGCGCGCGTCGTCACATCGGCATAGCCGCCGCCGAAGGCATCCGCCGCATCGGCCAGGCCGCGCATCTGCCAGGCATTCAGCATGCCGTTGGGGATGCGCAGCCGGCACATGAAGGAATTCTCCGCCGGCGCGACGAAGAAAAGCCCGTGATACTTGGTGAGGAAGACGTCGATGCCCTTGGGAAACTGCCCCGCCGCGGCGCGGCCCACCATCTCATCCCAGCGATCGAGCGGGTGACGCGCGCGCTTGGCCGTCTCCTCGGCCACCAGCTTGCCGCCCGAGGCCACGGCCCGGTCCTGCGCGGCATGCTGCAGGGCATCCGGCCCGATCGGCTGGCCTTCGGAGGAGGGTCCTGCGGTGCGCGAGGCGAGCTTGTCGGCCGCCTTGCGGGCTTCGATCCCGCTGACGAAACCCTGCAGCCACTGCTTCTGGGCGTCGTCGAATTCTTCGGTCATGCGGCCCGCGCCGGGACCCTGTGACGCGCATAGAGGAATTCGAGCACCGCGGCGCGGCAGCTTGCGTATTCGGCGTCGGTCGCCAATTCGAGCCGGCGGCGCGGTCGGGGGAGATCGACCGTCAGGATCTCGCCGATCGTCGCGGCAGGGCCGTTGGTCATCATCACCACGCGATCCGACAGCAGCACCGCCTCGTCGACATCGTGGGTGATCATCATAACCGTGTTGCCGAGGCGCGCATGGATCTCCATCACGCTGTCCTGCAGGTGCGCGCGGGTCAGCGCGTCGAGCGCACCGAACGGCTCGTCCATCAGCAGCACCTTGGGCTGCATGGCAAGCGCGCGGGCGATGCCGACCCTCTGCTTCATGCCGCCCGAAACTTCGTGCGGCCGCTTGTCCTTGGCCTGGGCCATCTGCACGAGTTCAAGGTTGTGCATGACCCAGTCGTGGCGCTCGGCCCTGCTCTTGGAGCTGCCGAACACCTTGTCCACCGCGATGGCGATGTTGCCGTAGACGGTGAGCCACGGCAGCAGGGAGTGGTTCTGGAACACGATGGCGCGGTCCGGCCCCGGGTCGTCGACCACCTTGCCTTCGAGGAAGACCTCGCCGCTGGTCGACTTCAACAGGCCGCCCAGGATGTTGAGCAGGGTCGACTTGCCGCAGCCGGAATGGCCGATCAGCGAGACGAACTCGCCCTGCTCGATGCGCAGGTTCACGTCGCGCAGCACTTCCGTCGCCATCTGGCCGCGGCGGAAGCTCATGCCGACCTGTTCGAACTTGAGATAGGGCTGGGATGTCATGACCTGGTGCTCCCTACTGCGCCGAGACGCCGTGCGACACGAAGTGACCGATCGTGGCGATCAGCTTGTCGAGCAGGAAGCCGACGATGCCGATATAGACCAGGGCCACGATGATGTCGGAGATGCGCGAGCTGTTCCACGCGTCCCAGATGAAGAAGCCGATGCCGACGCCGCCGATCAGCATCTCCGCCGCCACGATGGCAAGCCAGCTCAGGCCGACGCCGATGCGCAGGCCGGTGAAGATGTAGGGCACCGTGGCGGGCAGCGTGATCTTGTAGAAGACCTCCCACCAGGAAAGCCGGATCACCGCCGCGACGTTGCGATAGTCCTGCGGGATGTTCCGTACGCCCACCGACGTGTTGATGATGATCGGCCAGATCGAGGTGATGAAGATCACGAACAGGGCCGAGGGATCGGCATGGCGGAAGCCCGCCAGCGACAGCGGCAGCCAGGCGAGCGGCGGCACGGTGCGCAGGACCTGGAAGATCGGATCGAGGCCGCGCATCGCCCAGGTGCTCTGGCCGACCAGGACGCCGAGCGCGATGCCGACGACGGCGGCGAGGCTGAAGCCGATGGCGACGCGCCCCAGACTCTTGGAAATCTGCCAGAAGGCACCTTTGTCGATGCCGCCATTGTCGTAGAACGGATCGGCGATGAAGTCCCACGCATCGGCCACCACCTTTGTCGGCGGCGGCAAGTGAGCGCCCGGCTCCGAGCAGAGGAGCTGCCAGACGAACAGGGTGATCGACAGCACGATGAGGGGCGGAAGCACGACGCTCGCCAGATGCTTCAGCACGCCGATGGCGCGCTCCAGGGCCGGCCGCACCGGCGGCCGGAAGGTGACGATCTCCGCGGAAGTCTCCGGGACGGGTACGGCGGCGGCCACCGACGGGCCGGCCTTGGCGGCAACCTGCATCACGCCACCTTCTTGATCTGGAGGCTGGTGAGATAGGCCTTCGGATCCTCGGGATCGAACACCTTGCCGTCGAAGAAGGTTTCCTTGCCGCGTGACGTCGTCTTGGGCACGTCGGATTCGGCGGCGCCGATGTTCTTGGCGGCGGTGCGCCACAGATCCTCGCGATTGACCTTGCCGATGATCGCCTTGGTATCGAGATCCATGGGGAGCTTGCCCCAGCGCTGGTTCTCGGTGAGGAACCAGAGTTCATGGCTCTGGTACGGATAGGAAACGCCACCCTTCCAGAACTTCATGAGCTGGTCGGAGTTGGAAACCTTTCGGCCGTCACCATAGTTGAACTGGCCCTTGATGCGATTGATGATATCGGCCGGGGGCACGTTGAACCACTGGCGCTTGCCGATGATGTTGGCCAGCTCCTCCTTGTTCTCCATCTTGTCGCACCACTGCTGGGCTTCCATCACCGCCATCAGCATCGCCATCGCCGCCTTCGGGTTCTTGTCGACCCAGTCGGCCCGCATGCCGAGCGACTTCTCCGGATGGTTCTTCCAGAGTTCGCCGGTCATCGCGGCGGTGAAGCCGATGTCCTGATTGACGAGCTGTTCGTTCCACGGCTCGCCGACGCAGAACGCATCCATGTTGCCGACCTTCATGTTGGCCACCATCTGCGCCGGCGGCACGACGATGGTCGACACGTCCTTGTCGGGATCGATGCCCGCGGCGGCGAGCCAGTAGCGGATCCAGAGATCGTGCGTACCGCCCGGGAAGGTCATGGCGCACTTCACTTCCTTGCCGGCCGCCTTCTTCTTGGCGAACGCCTCCTTGAGCGGCTTGGCGTCGATGGTGGCGCCCAGCCCCTTGAACTCATTGGAGACCGACAGGCCCTGGCAGTCGTAGTTGAGCCGCGCGAGGATATACATCGGCACCGGCCGGTTCTCGGGCGTCGTCGTCCCCAGACTGATCTGATACGGCTTGGGCGTGAGGATGTGCGCGCCGTCGATGCCGCCCGCGCCGCCGCCCAGGACGAGATTGTCGCGCGTCGTGCCCCACGAGGCCTGCTTGGCGACGTTGGCCTCGGTGATCCCGTACTTGTCGAAGAGCTTCTTTTCCTTGGCGATGATCAGCGGCGACGCGTCGGTGAGCGCGATGAAGCCCAGTGTCACCTTGTTGGTCTCGACACCCGCTCCCTGCGCGAAAGCGCCTCCCGGGAAGGCGGCGCGCGCCGCGCTCAGCAGGGCGGCCGTCGCCGCGACGCCGGACGCGCTCTTGAAAAGGTCGCGCCGTCCCAGGCCCTTGCGGCCGCTTCTAGTCGCCATGATTGCTCTCCTGCTGTTCGAAGGTCGTTGAGGTTTCATTGCTGGGGTCGAACACCGACCCGTCGAGGAAAGTGTCGGGGCCCATCGCGACCGGCGCGCCGTTGGTCGGGATGATCCAGGGATCGGGATGCGCACCCTCGACCTTGCGGTCGACGAGCGGGCACGGCAGGCCGAGTTCGCTGGCGGCGGCACGATAGATGTCGCTGCGGAACACGCGGTCGGCCACGGCGCGCAGGTCGGAGCGCGGCGCGACCTGTCCCCACCGCACCATCTGCGACAGGTACCAGTCGGCATGGCTGCGCCACGGGAAGTTGGCGAGCTGGCGATGGAAGATGTGGAAGTCCGGCAGGCCGAGCGACCGGCCGATCACCTCCGCCGGCACGTTGAGGAAGCGCGGCGTCGACAGGATGCGCGCCGCCTCGGGCCGGTTGGCCGGTTCGTCGAGCCAGGCGCCGGCTTCGGTGATGGCCTTCACGAGCGCGATCAGTATCTTGGGGTTTTGCTGGGCCCAGGACTCGGTCGTGCCGAGGATCTTCTCCGGCATCGAGTCCCAGATCTGCCGGCTGGACGCGGCGATGCGGCCGATGCCGAGGCTCGCGGATTGCTGGTTCCATGGCTCGCCGACGCAGTAGCCGTCGATCGTGCCGCCCGAGAGATGCGCCACCATGTGCGGCGGCGGCACCACCGTGAGACGCACATCGCGATCCGGGTCGATGCCGCCCGACGCGAGCCACAGGCGCAGCAGGTGATTGTGCGAGGAGTAGGTGAAGACCGACGCCAGCGTGATGGGCGCCCTTCCCTCGCGTGCGCGGCGGGTGACGACGGCCGCGAGCGCGCGGGCATCGAGCGGCGCGCCGGCCGGGCGATTCTCGCCGACACGATCGGGCGCAGCTTCCTCGATCTCGCGCCATAGCGCGTTCGAGAGCGTGATCGAGTTGCCGTTCAGATGCAGCGTCATCGCAGCGATCATCGGGACGTTGACGCTGTCGATGCCGAGCGTGGTCGCGAGCGGCATCGGCGAGAGCATGTGGGCCGCGTCGAGCAGGCCCACCGCGAGCTTGTCGCGGATGTTGGACCACGAGACTTCGCGGCGCAGTTCGACGTCGAGCCCGTGACGCTCGTAGAGCCCGAGCACCTCCGCGAAGAGGACGGGCGCGCAGTCGATCAGGGGGATGAACCCCACTCTCACCTTTTGTCGCTCGACGTATCCCACCAGACTCGACTCCAAAAAAAACGACGCCCCAAGCGGCCGCGATGAAGCGACCGTGTGGGACGTCGTTGTCCGGGAAGGCAGACCGCCATTGGCCTGCCTGAAAATTCAGGAGCCGCCCGTCATTGGGCGCCTCGCCTATACTTCAGCAGGAAACATGCCAAGCGACGCCGGCGGCGCGATCATCCGCGAAGCGTCTGATCCGATTGAGGAAATCGGCGAATCCGTCGCGCGATGCCGAAATCACCTCCGAATGGAGGTGATACCTTCTGCCCGCTTGCGCGCCAGTGCCGCCGAAGAGGCAGGCACACAGTGTCATCCTAAGCGCAGCGAAGGATCTCCCGCCCGCCACGTAATCGGTAACTGCTGACTATATCTGATCGTTCGGCAAGGTCCTTCGCCGCGCTCAGGACGACAACCAGTCAGAACTTCAGTGCCTTCGCGTATGTCAGAAGATCCTGCGCCACTTCGCCGATGCGCTTGTTCTGGTCCATCGCGAGCTTGCGCAGCAGCTTGTAGGCCGCCTCCTCGCCGATTCCCTTCTGCTCCATCAGCAAGCCCTTCGCACGATCGACGGTCTTGCGCTCGACCAGCGACAGACGGGCGCGCTCGAGTTCTTCGCGCATCGTGTGATAGCGATTGAAATGCGCGACCGCGACGTCGACGACCGGCTGCACGCGATCCTGCGTCAGGCCCTTCACGACATAGGCGGAAACGCCGGCCTCCATGCCGGCGGCGATGGTCGCGGGATCGGAGCGGTCGGCGAACAGGGCGATCGGCCGCGGCTGCTGTTCCGTCGTCCGACGCAGATCCTCGATCGCATCACGACCGGGACTGTCGATGCTGACCACGATCACGTCGGGTTGCAGGACACTCACTCGTGTCGCGAGGTCGTAGGTGCCGTCGAGCCGGGCCAGAAGCACATAGCCGGCATCGCGCAGTCCCAGTTCCACGATTTCGGCGCGGGTGGGATTGTCGTCGATCAGAACTACGGACAACGGCTTTGACACGGGCGGCGGTTGCTCTCTTCAACCCCGAGGGGCGCAACATCCGTGCCAGCGGTCCTTGAACGCGACTAAGGAGCCGATTCGACCAGCTTTCCGTCGGCCCAGCGGCCCGCGCGCATCTTGCCCTCGGCGTCGGTGTACTGGCCGTAGCCGTTGCGCTGCCCGTTGCGGAAGCCGCCTTCGTAGCGCTCGCGCTCGCCGATGCGCTCGACACCCGGCCCGTCCAGAAGGTCGGCGTGGAATTCGCCGAGCCTGACGACATTCGGTTCGACCAGGGTGCGCTGCAGTCCGAAGCCTTCGAGCCGGCCGCCGACGAAATTGCCCTCGGCCCGTTCGGCGCCCGGCTTCTCGCGAATGCCGAGGCCGGTCGACTGGCCGTCCTTCCATTGGCCCGCATAACGCGTGTCGTCGTCCAGCCGAACCGTCCCGAGGCCGTTCATCCGGTCGGCATTCCAGTCACCGGCCTGCCGCTCGCCGTTGCCCAGCTCGGCGACGCCGAGACCCTGTCGCTTGCCATCGGCGACCTGGCCGACATAGCTCGCGCCGCCCCCATAGGTCAGACGTTCGCTGTTCTCGAGATCGGGGCGACCGGCGCGTGCCGCCACGATGCGTGCTTCACCCGCCATGGCACGAGCGGCCCGGGCGGCTTCCTCGGCACGTTCGAGCAGCGCACGCGCTTCGCCCGCCGCGCGCTGCGACTGGTCGACGAGCGCCTTCTGAGCGGACGTGTCGGACGCGGCCGGAACCGGAGTGGGTGTCGGCGTAGGCGTCGGTGTCGGTGTCGCGGGGACAGGCGTCGGTGTCAAAGCTGCCGGCGTCTCCTTTGGAGCGGCAACCGGCACGGGCGCCGGCATCGCGGTCTGCGTCTCGACTCTCGGCGTCCCGAGAAGACGCTCGCGAATCTGCGGCTGATATTTCCAGAGCGCGACGGCGCCCAGCACCAGGAGAACGATCGGCCATCGGCGCCGCGACCGCACCTTGCCCGAGGAGGGCGATGCCTGCGGCGCCGCCGTGTCGGTCGACGCCTCCGCTGGACGGTTCACACCGCCGAGCCTCGGCGATGCGGCAGCGGGACCGGGCATGCGCTGCGTTGGCGCATCCTCGGCGCGCGGCAGCGAAGCCCCGAACAGGGTGCGCCATTCGGAGATCGTCTGCGGCCGCTGCTCGGGCGCGAAGGCGAGACCACGGTCGATCGCCGACAGCATGGAGCCGTCGAAGCGATCGGCATGGGTGACCGAGAGCGGACGATAGGGATCGCTGCCGACGCGGCTGACGGCCTCGGGCGGCGGAAAGCCCGCGATGGCATGATGCAGGACAGCCGCCGTCGAATAGATGTCCGTCCACGGGCCCTGCCTGCCGTCCATCGCATACTGCTCGATCGGCGCATATTGCGGCGTCAGGATGCTGGTCAGCGTGCGCGTGCGGCCGCCCATCGCCTGCCGCGCCGCGCCGAAGTCGATCAGGATCGGCACGCCGTCGTGACGCACGATGACATTCGACGGCTTGATGTCGCGATGCAGGAAACCCTGGGCGTGCACGGCGCCGAGGCCGCTCAGCATGCCCTCCGTCAGGCGCCGCACTTCGTCCGGCTGCAGGCAACGGCCGGGCTGGCGCAGGATCTGCGCGACGCTGTGGCCGTCCTCGAATTCCATGACGGTGTAGGCCGTGCCGTTGGCCTCGAAGTAGCGCAGCACCGGCACGATATGGACATGGCGGAAGCGCGCCAGCGCACGCGCCTCGTCGAGGAAGCGCTCGCGGCCCCACGCGAAATCGTCGGCATAGCGCGCGCTGCGCGGCGCGACCGTGCCGTCCGGCCGGCGCATCGCGAACTCGACCGGCATGTATTCCTTGATGGCGACGAACTTCGCGAGCTGGGTATCGAAGGCCCGGTAGGTGATGCCGAAGCCGCCATGGCCGATCAGCGCATCGAGGCGATAATCGCCAAGCTGCGTGCCCATGGGCAGTGCTTGATCGTGTTCTGCTGTCATGGGCGCGCGCAACCTCGGCCCCTAGATGCGCGCTCTTGGTCG
The DNA here is from genome assembly GCA_945952105.1 of uncultured Rhodospirillaceae bacterium. Lineage (GTDB taxonomy): Bacteria > Pseudomonadota > Alphaproteobacteria > Reyranellales > Reyranellaceae > Reyranella. Next base: position 45,076 of record CAMFGZ010000024.1, read on the forward strand.
GCCGCACAAGCGGCTGAAAGCCGGATCAGCGGCTGCCGTTCGAAACGGTCATCGTGGGCGGTGGGCCGGCATCGCGAATTTCCGGCATCAGCTGCATGATCATGAGAAGGACGCAGAGGCTGATCCCCGTGAGCATCGTGGCAGGCCCCGTGCGCAGATAGGGTGTGGGCATCGAGGCCCGTCGCTCGTCCGCCATGTCGGACAACTCCAAAAATAAACGACTTCAAAATCACTACGGCCGAGCGGCCCGAAAATTGGGCCAAGCCTGGAACGAGCCTAGCGCAAAACGCCTTAAAAATCCAACAAAGGCGTGGAATTACAAGAGCTTAATAGATCATGTGAAGAACAAAAGCGAACCCCACAAGACTTGGCGTGTCACTTGCTGGCGAGCGATACCGAATATCGTCCGAGAACTCCGGCCCCGGCCGGGTTAGGATCATCTCCATGAATACAGCCCCGATTCGAGTTCCAGGCGACAATGTCCGGACCCTGGTCCTGACCGGCGCAAGCCGAGGCATCGGCCATGCGACCGTGAAGAAGTTCAGCGCCAACGGCTGGCGGGTGATCACGATCTCGCGCCAGCCCTTCAGTGCGCTCTGTCCCTGGCCGAGCGGGGGCGAGAACCATGTCCAGCTCGATCTCGCGGATCCGGTCGACATCGGCCGCGGCATCGAACAGATCCGTTCGCGCCTCGCGGGCGGGCGGCTCGACGCACTGGTGAACAACGCCGCCATCTCGCCCAAGGGCAAGGGCGGGGCGAGGCTCGGCGCGATGGACACGCCATTCGACCTGTGGCGCCAAGTCTTCAACGTCAATTTCTTCGCCCCCGTGGCACTGGCCCGCGGCCTGGTCGACGAACTGTCGAAGGCACAGGGCTGCGTCGTCAACGTGACCTCGATCGCCGGCAGCCGCGTCCATCCCTTCGCCGGCTCCGCCTACGCGACGTCCAAGGCCGCGCTCGCGGCGCTGACGCGCGAGATGAGCCACGATTTCGGACCGCGCGGCATCCGCGTCAACGCGATCGCACCTGGCGAGATCGACACTGCGATCCTGTCGCCCGGCACCGAGAAGATCGTCGAGGAACAGATCCCGATGCGGCGCCTCGGCACGCCCGACGAGGTGGCCGACGTGATTCACTTCCTTTGCGAGAAGGGATCGAGCTACGTTTCCGGCGCCGAGATCCAGATCAACGGCGGCCAGCACGTCTGAAATTCCTCCCCATTCAAATGGGGAGGTGTCGACGTCATGCGACGGCAGAGGGGTCATCAACCCGCAGCAGGTTGCTTTGACCCCTCCGTCGCGGAATACCGCGCCACCTCCCCATTTGAATGGGGAAGCAGTTATAAGGAGACCGTCATGGACAGCACGATCAGCAGCCTGAAGGGCGAAACCGGTCGCGACGCACGCCGCCGCATCCGTGCCGGCGGTCATCGCCTGCCGACTTCGGGCATGGCGCCGGGCTATGTCCAGGGCAACCTTGCGATCCTGCCCCGGGCCCTCGCCGCCGACTTCGCGCGCTTCTGTCAGCTCAATCCGAAGCCCTGCCCCCTGCTCGCCTCGTCGGAACCGGGCGACTGGCGCCTGCCGACCCTGGGTGAGGATCTCGATATCCGCACCGACATTCCCTACTACCGGATCTGGAAGAACGGCGAGATGGTCGAGGAGGTCACCGACCTCAAGAGCGTGTGGCGCGACGATCTCGTTTCCTTCGTGCTGGGTTGCTCCTTCTCCTTCGAGGACGCGCTGGTCGAGAATGGCCTGGAAATCCGCCATCAGACCTGCGGCACCAACGTGCCGATGTTCCGCACCAACATCGAGTGCGCACCGTCCGGCCCGTTCCATGGACCGATGGTCGTGTCGATGCGCCCGTTCAAGCCGTCCGGCGCCATCCGCGCCATTCAGGTGACGACACGCTTCCCGACCGTGCACGGCGCGCCGGTGCATATCGGCAAGCCCGAGCTGATCGGCATCAAGGACATCAACAAGCCCGACTATGGCGACGCGGCACCCGTGCGTGACGACGAGCTGCCGGTGTTCTGGGCCTGCGGCGTCACCCCGCAATCGGTCGTGGCGACCGTGAAGCCCGAGTTCTGCATCACCCACGCGCCCGGCTACATGCTGGTAAGCGACCTGCTCAACTCGCAGCTCGCCATCCTGTAATGGCGCGGCTGGAATTCGAGGGCCACGCCAAGGGCGCGATCGAAAAGGTCGCCGTCGATATCAAGGATCTCGTCATCGCCGGCTGGACCGGCCGCGACGTGACCGCACTCAACCATCACATCGAGGAGCTGAAGGCGATCGGCGTGCAGCCGCCGTCGCGGGTGCCGATCTATTATCGTGCCGCCGCGCAGATGCTGACCCAGGCCGACCGCATCCAGGTGCTGGGAGAGGACAGTTCGGGCGAGGTCGAGCCGGTGCTGGTCGGTGCCGCCGACCGGCTCTGGGTCACGGTGGGCGCAGACCATACGGACCGCAAGGTCGAGAGCTACGGTATCGCCGTTTCCAAGCAGATGTGCGCCAAGCCGATCGGCCGCACCGCCTGGCGCTTCGAGGAGGTCGAGCCACACTGGGACCAGCTCATGCTGCGCAGCTTCGTGCAGGAGGACGGCAGGAAGACCCTCTACCAGGAAGGTCCGCTGGCCAAGATCCGCGATCCGCGCGAGTTGATCTTCGCCTGGAAGGACAACAAGCGCCTGCCCATGGGGACCGTGATGTTCTGCGGCACCATGCCGGCGATCGGCGGCATCCGCTCCTCGTCGCGCTTCGAGATGGAGCTCGACGACCCGGTGCTGGGCCGCAAGATCACCCACGCCTACGACATCGAGACCCTGCCGATCATCGCCTGATTGCGGTCTGCTGCGCGAAGACGCATGGCTTTGATGCAGGTCCGGCCTTGCGTTAGCAGCGGCGGTAAACGTACGTTCAGCGCCTTCGGGAGGAAATCAAGTGACCACGATCAAGGGCGCCTTCGACGGCATTACCGTACTCGACTTCACGCAGGGCATCGCGGGGCCGCACGCCTCGATGCTGCTCGCGCTGCACGGTGCCGACGTCATCAAGGTCGAGCCGCCGGAGGGTGACTGGGGCCGGGCGCTGGGCGAGCTGAAGGGCGATCACTGCGCCCATTCCGTCGCGTTCAACCGCGGCAAGCGCTCGATCGCGCTCGATCTCAAGTCGGCGGACGGCATCACCGTCGTGAAGAAGCTCGCGGCCAAGGCGCACGTCGTGATGGAGAGCTTCCGTCCCGGCGTGATCTCGCGCCTGGGCTTCGGCTACGAGGACATCAAGAAGGTCAACCCGAACGTCGTCTACTGCTCAGTCTCGGGCTTCGGCCAGACCGGCCCCTACAGCAAGCGCCCGACCGTCGACGGGCTGATCCAGGCGTTCAGCGGCATGATGGTGATGAACAAGATGCCCGACGGCACGCCGTGGCGTCAGGGCATGATCGCGGTCGACGTGACGACCGGGCTCTACACGTTCCAGGCGCTCAGCACCGCGCTGATGCGCCAGTTCCGGTTCAACGAAGGCTGCTTCATCGATTCCAGCCTGATGCGCGCGGCCGCCGCCTTCCAGGGCGCCAAGCTGATGGAATGGGTGTTCTCCAAGGGCGCGCCGCCGGTCCTCTACATGCCGGCCGGCAGCTACAAGTCGAAGAACGGCTACATCATGGTGAGCGCCATGCGCCCGCACCATTTCCGCCTGCTGTTCGAGCTGATCGGCCGCCAGGACATCGCCGACGATCCCGACCTGCAGAGCCACGAGAACCGCATCAAGAACGCCGCCAAGATCATCAAGGCGCTGAACGAGACGATGCCGACCAAGACCACCGAGGAGTGGATCGCGATCCTGCAGCCCAAGGACGTGTTCTGCGAACGGGTGAACAACTACCAGGATTATCTCGACCATCCGCACGTCAAGGAATCGGGCGCGATCGACTGGATCGAGCAGGATGGGTTCGGCCGCATGCCGGTCGCCAACATCGCGGGCCTCCCGCCCGCGTCGGAACATGCGCCGCAGCAGCACGCCCCGCATATCGGCGAGGACGGGCCGGACATCCTGAGCGAGCTCGGCTATGCCGCCGCCGACATCGACGCGATGCTGGCGCGCGGCGGCGTGCGCGCGCCGCTGCCGGCGGTCAAGGCCGCGGACTGAACGCGAACCGCTCGACGTCGCGGCGGCTGCGCAGTCGCACGACGCGCTTCTCCCCGGCCAGCGCTTCGCACTCCTTGGCGAAGCGGTCGCGATTCCGGCGGTGCGTCTTCAGCGCATAGAGCAGGATCGAGTTGCGACTCAGGAAGGCATTCGCCAGCGATTCACGATTGCCCGTCCCCCACAGCTCCTCGCGGGTCACGGCGCGCTTCACGGTCCGGCGCAGCAGGCTCCACATCACCACGGGCAGCGGCAGGTCGAGCCAGACCAGCGTGTCGGCGGGACGCCACACGAGATCGCGCACCTGGCCGTAATTGCCGACGACGATCCAGTCGCCTTCGCCGATCTCGCACTCGACGCGATGGCGGAACAGGTCGGGCGTCGCGGGCTGCCAGTCGCGCCCCCAGAACAGGGCATCGAGTTCGACCACGCGCAGGCCGGTACGGTCGGCGAGCCTCTCGGCCAGCCAACTCTTTCCCGATCCCGTCGTGCCGAACACCGCCACCCGTCGCATGGCCAAACTCTAACGTCGGCGACGACGGTCCCGCAGGGACGCTTTTCGCCACACCCCGCGATTGCCGCCTTCCCGTTGCGGTCCCCTGTTGCCGCATCGTGCCCGATCGGGGACAGTCGCTCATGCACATCGGACTCATTGCCGGCATCGGACCGGCCGCCACCGACTTCTACTATAGAGGCCTGATCGAGCGGCACGCCGCTGCCGGTGTCCCGCTCGACCTGACCATGGCGCATGCCGACGTGCGCGAAATGAGCCGCAACCTCGTGGGCAAGAATCCCGGGAAGCAGGCGGAACTCTTTGCCGGACTCGTCGGGCGCATGAAGGCGGCCGGCGCGCAGGCCGCCGCCATCACCTCGATGGGCGGGCATTTCTGCGTGAACGAGCTCGTGGCGATTTCACCGCTCCCCGTGCTCAATGCCATCCCCGCGGTCAATGCCGCGCTGGCGAAGGGCACGTTCCGGAAGATCGGGATTCTGGGGACCCGCACCGTCATGGAATCGAAACTCTACGGCGGGATTCCCTCGGTCGAGGTCGTGCCGACGGAGGGCGCAGCACTCGACCTGGTTCACGACAACTATGTGGCAATGGCCACCATCGGGCAGGTCACAGAAGCGCAGCGCCGGGTCTTCTTCGAGGAGGGCCGCAAGCTCTGCGCGCGTGGCGCGGAGGCCATCATGCTGGGCGGCACCGACCTCTTCCTCGCCTTCGCCGGGCACGATCCCGGCTTTCCCGTCATCGATTGCGCCGACGTCCATGTCGACGCGATCTTCGCCAGGTCGGGGACTTGAGATGGCCGACGACAATCGTCCGCGCCGCTTCGCCGTCCTGATCGACGCCGACAATACCTCGCCACGCATCACGGCGGGCCTGTTCGAGGAGATCGCCAAGTTCGGCGAGGCGAGCGTGCGCCGCATCTACGGCGACTTCTCCAGCCCGCGTCTCAAGTCGTGGGCGGAGATCCTGCAGAAGTACGCGATCGATCCCTACCAGCAGTTCGCCTACACCTCGGGCAAGAACGCGTCGGACATCGCGCTGGTGATCGACGCGATGGACCTGTTGCACAGCGGTCGCTTCGACGGCTTCTGCCTCGTCTCGTCCGACAGCGACTTCACGCGCCTCGCCTCTCGCCTGCGCGAGGAGGGCGCCGACGTCTACGGCTTCGGGGCACAGAAGACGCCCGAGAGCTTCCGGCAGGCGTGCCGGCGGTTCATCTACACGGAAAACCTCGTGCCCGAGGCAATGGCGGCGACGACCGGCGAGAGCGCGGCTCCCAGTTCCCTGCAGCCCGCGAGCGCGGCCGTCCCGTTCCTCGCCAAGGCGATCGCACAGATGGAGAGCGAGGACGGCTGGGTGAGTCTCGGCGCGGTCGGCCAGCGCCTTGCCAACATCGCCTCCGACTTCGATCCGCGGACCTACGGCTTTCGAAAGCTCAGCGACCTGATCCGAAAGACCGGCGCCTTCGACATCGACCAGCCCGACGGCCGCACCGTACGCATTCGCGCGAAGCCTGTGGCGTCCAACCGCTCACGCCGCCGCGGTTCGTCAGGGCGCGGGCAGTGACTCGCATCGTCTCGACCGGAGCCTCGCAAAGCGAGGCGCTCCGGCCGAGACGAGAGCCTTTGCCGTAGCCGCTCAGGAAGCCGACGCGCAACTCTTCAGCAGGTTCAGGGCCGCGGGGTCGCCCGGCGCGAGGGTGAGGCTTTCCTCGAAATGGCGTCGCGCCGTGACGGTGTCGTTCTGCAGCAAGGCCTCGATCCCGTGCAGCAATGGCTCGCGCGTCCTGAGCTTGGCGGCGCGCTCGTCCGGCGGGTCGCGGTCGAACATCTCGAACAGCACGACGGGCCGTGTCTTGCCACGGACCACGACGACGTCGATCGGCCGGATCGCATGCGCCCCGGGATCGGCGAGGTGATCGTAGGTGTACTGCGAGAGCAGCATGCCGACCCGGTAGACCTTGGTGAGGCTCTCGACGCGCGAGGCGAGATTGACGGCATCGGAGATGACGGTGCCGTCCATGCGATGCAGCTCGCCGATCGTGCCCATCATCAGGGAGCCGGTGTTGAGGCCAATGCCGATCTTGACCGGCGTCAGGCCCTGCGCCGTACGCGTCGCGTTGAAGCGGTCGAGCGCCTCCATCATCGCCACGCCCGCGCGCACGGCGTCATCGGCCTTCTCGAACAGGGCCATGATGGCGTCGCCGATATACTTGTCGATGAAGCCGCCATGATCGCGGATCACCGGCCCCACATACTCAAGATAGGCATTGATGAAGGTGAAATTCTCGTCCGGCGTCATCGTCTCCGACAGGGCGGTGAAGTTCCGGATGTCGGAGAACATGATGGTCATGTGCTCGTGCTTGTTGTCGCCCAAGGCGACCGAGACGATGTTCGGCTTGCCGATCTTGGCCAGGAAGGCCTTGGGCACGAACCGCTCGATCGCCAGGTTGGTTTCGTGGAGGTCGTTGATCCTCGACCGCACTGAATCCCGCATCGAGGCGAAGCTGCGGGCCAGATGCCCGATCTCGTCGCGCCGGTCGGTGTTGGCGATCGGGTGATCGAGGTTGCCGCCGGCGATGGCGCCAGCCTCGCCGCGCAGGTTCAGCAGCGGATCGAGGATCCCGCGCTGCAGCAGTCGGGAGGTCAGCCAGTAGACCAGCGGCAGCATCACGGCGAGCACGGCCATCGAACTCAGGAACACGTGCCGCACCGCTTCGCGGGCGAGCTGCAGGTCGTAGGTGACCTTGCGCACGATCATCATCGGTGTCTCGTTCTTCGCCGCATCGGCCCTGTTGTAGCGGCTGTAGATCGTGACCAGGTGCCCGTTGGCGTCCGGCACCTCATGGCGGCCGATCTGCAGGACCTGCGCGGCCAGGACGGGATCGAGCTTCTCGCCGACCCGGATGAGCGACCAGGTTCCCGACGCATTGATCAGGTAGATGTCGACGTCCGCGACATAGGGGTTGGACTGGACGGCGTCGGAGAAATAGTCCTCGAAGAAATAACGGCTCATCCATCCGAAGTCGCTCTGCTTCAGCGTTTCGCGGACGTCGGTCGAGGCCTCGATGATGTAGTCCCTGCCGGGCGGGCCGTAATAGGTGTAGGTGCGGAGCGTGCCGGTAACCGACGACAGGTCGACGCCGTCGCTCATCGCCCTGCCCTTGTCGAACACCGAGTCGAGGAACTCCGTGAACGAGCCTTTCGGGAAGACGAGGCCCATGTCCGTCGCGAGATTGGTCTGGAAGACCTTGTGGTCGCGGTTGATGAAGTAGATGTGCTCCACGCCATATTTCGCGGCCAGCGCGTTCAGTTCATCGACCGTCAACTCGGACGGCAGCCGGCCGCCCCTCGTCGCGTCGGCCTCGATTTGCGGCAGCACCTTGGCCATGACCGCGGTGTTGCGCTTGTTCTCGGCGCGCAACATCGTCTCGAAGACGTCGAAGCGTTCGCTGAGGCTGGTCTCGATGCGGCGCAGGTCCTCGTTCTGAAGGCCCGACACCAGCCGGTACATGGCAAGAGACGCCACGATCGTCGCACCGAGGCTCACGGCCACCAGCACCGTGAGCAGGAACAGACCGACCTTTCGCTTCATCGAAAGCCTAACCACCCACTCATGTCATCCTGAGCGCGGCGAGGATCTCACGCCAGCAACGCAGTACCCTGCTCGTTCCGTCAGGTCCTTCGCTGCGGTCCAGAGCGGGGGTTACCCCGCTCGCGACGACACCCCTCTGTGCCCGGTCAGCTATTCTGCCACAGCCGCGTCGTGTAGGCGCCTTCGACATTGGCGTCGATCTGGGCGGCGACGGCTTCGCTCTCGCCGATGCGCGGCGCGATGATCTTGCCGAACGAGATGCGGCCCGGCGCCGGCCAGGACTTGGGATCCCACAGCTTCGCGCGCACGATCGAGCGGGCGCAGTGGAAGTAGCAGTGCTTGATGCGGACCCGTGTCGCCAGCAGGGCGGGCTTGCCCAGCGAACTCAGCGAGGCGAGCAACTCGGGATCGTCATGGATCTCCGCGGTGCCGGAGATGCGCAGCGTCTCGCCGGTCGCCGGCACCAGGGCGATGATGCCGATCTCGCCGGTCGCGATGATGTTGCTGAGGCCGAAGGCCAGATTGTTGCCGACCCGCTCGGGAATCACCAGTGTCTTCGGGTCCTCCAGGCGGATGAAGCCCGGCTCGTCGCCCTTGGGCGACACCTCGACGGTGCCGTCCTTCGACGTGGTGCCGACCAGGGCAAAGGGGCAGCGCTTCAGGAACTCGATCGACTGGTCGTCCAGCGCGTCGAGGATCTTGACGCGTGTTGCCGGCCGCGGCTCGGCGATGACGCGCCGAAGTTCTTCCTGCGTTGTGATGCGACCCATGAACCAACTCTCCGTGCGAACGCGTATCCCGCAACCATCCGCCACTTGCGAACGACTTGCAACAACCGTCACTCAGGAAAAGTGCGGCGCCACCTCGAGCATGAAGCGCTGCATCTGCTCCTTCACCATCGCATGCGGCTTCTGCCCGTAGTTGAAATAGAGGATGACCTCGGCGACGCCGGCCGCCTCGACCTGCTTCAGCGTGTCGACGATGTGCTGCGGGCTGCCGCACAGGATCGACTTGTCCGTGAGCTTTTCCGGCCGCATGTCGCGCAGGATGTTCACGATGTCAACGAAGTACTTGTAGGTCGGCGGCACCTTCTCGCCCGACGAGGACGGGAAAGCCGCGATCAGCGCGTCCTGGAAGTACCGTACCAGCGCCTCCTTGCCGTAGCGCTCCTCCTCCGGCGTCGAGGCGATGTGCACGAAGTAGGAGCACATGGCCCGCCGCATCGGCCGCTTGAACCGGCTCTCGCAGGTCTCGCGATAGACCCGCACCGCGTCGGCCAGCGAGCCGTAGACCATGGCGGCGGCGAACGGCGCGTAGATCACGTTCCAGTCGTTCCTCGCCGCCAGTTCCATCGACGGTCGCGAGAAGCAGGCGACATAGGGCCTGAGCGGGTTCTGCGCCGGCTTCGGGCGGATCTCGACGTCGTCGAATTGATAGAACTTGCCCTTGTGGGACCACTTGCCCGGCTCGGTCCAGGCGCGCCACACGATCTCCAGCCCCTCGGCGAACAGCTCGGCCGAATCGTCGAACGAGGCCTGGAACGGATCGTATTCCTTGCGGTCGTAGCCGCGGCCGGCGGCGAAATCGACCCGCCCGCCCGACAGGAGATCGAGCGTCGCCCATTCTTCCGCGACATGCAGCGGATGATGCACCGGCAACAGGGTCACCGCTGGCGCCAGACGCAGCTTCGTCGTGGCGCCCGCGAGCTGCGCCAGCATCGCCAGCGGCGAGGCGTTGACGCCTAAAAGGTTGAAATGATGCTCGCCGATCCAGGCCGAGTTCAGCCCGACCTTCTCCGCCCACAGTGCCTCGGCATAAATGTCCTTGATGAAGGACTCCGCCGAGCGCGGATTGTTCGGGTAGCGGTTGTCGGACAGCGTGAAATAGCCGAACTGCATGATCAAGCCTCCAAGGTCAGGCTGCCTGCTGCGCCACTTCGGACAGCGTCACGACCCAGTCGCGGAACGCCTTGATCTTGCGCCGCCGGATCGCCTCGGGCGGATAGACGAGATAGTAGGCGAAGTCGGAGGAGCGCTTGAACTCGAAGGGCACGACCAGCCGGCCGGCCTTGAGATCGGGCTCGACCAGCGGGTTGCGGCCCAGCGCCACGCCCAGCCCATCCATCGCCGCCTGATAGCCGATTAGCGCGGCGTCGAAGGTGACGCCGCGCGAGGAATCGACGCCCTTCACCCCTGCGGCGGTCAGCCAGACCTGCCAGTCGTCGGGAAAGCTGCCGATATGGATCAGCGTGAACCGCTTCAGGTCCGCCGGCTTCTTCAGCCCGTTCGGTCCCTTGAGCAGTGACGGCGCGCAGACCGGCATGACGTCCTCGCTGACCAGCCGCTCGGCCATGAGGTTGGGCCACTGGCCGCGGCCGTAGCGGATGCCGATGTCCACGTCCTCACGCGAGAAATCGACCAGCCCGGTACCGGTCGAGATGCGCACGTCGATCTCGTTGTTGGCGCGCTGGAAGCCGCCCAGCCGCGGCACCAGCCACTTCATGGCGAAGGATGCCGTGGTGGTGACGGTGAGATGGCCGCCTTTGTCCTTCTGCAGCAGCTTCTCGGTCGCCTCGTTCAGCTGGTCGAAGGCCGCGCGCACCGACGGCAGGTAGGCCTGGCCCGCTTCCGACAGCAGCAGCGAGCGATTGCGCCGCACGAACAATTTTAATCCGAGTCGCTGCTCCAGCCCGCGCACCTGATGGCTAATCGCGGCCTGCGTGACGCTCAATTCCTCGGCCGCATCGGTAAAGCTCATGTGGCGCGCCGCGGCTTCAAAGGCACGCAGGCCGTTGAGAGGTGGCAGGGATCGTTTCATCGCGTGTCCTTCACATGAGCTATTTTAATCAGAACAGGACAAAGGGTCGTTTGTAAAGGGGGGCTCCGAAGCGCAAATCCCGGTCAACAGAGTTCAAACACTTTCGGGAGAAGTCCCATGGCCAACATATCGCTCCACTATTCCACGCGCGCCCCGCTTGCGGGCACATTCGCCGCCTTCGGCCAGATCCTTGCCACCTGGCGCGAGCGCGCCCGGCAGCGCCGTGAGCTCACGAACCTCGACTACCGCACGATGCGCGATCTGGGCATCAGCCCGACCGACGTCCAGTTCGAGGCGAACAAGCCCTTCTGGCGCGGCTGACATTCGAATCCGGAGCGGTTCCGTTTCTTACCCTGCGCGGAACCATCCCACTCCGGTACCTGGCCGGCGGTCGCCCCAGCCTCCCTTGCGACCGCCGGCTTTTTCTTTCGCCCTTCTTCTTTGCGGAGGGGCGCGGCTCTGGTAGAGCCGCCGCGTGGCGCTCAACGACCAGCAGATACAAACCCTCGGCCGCGAAGCATTGCAGCTCGCGGCGGCGGGGGATTTCGCGTCGGCCGAGGAAATGTTCGCCCGCATCGTCGACGCGCGTCCCAACATGGGCCAGGCGCTCCACCTCCTCGGCCAGTTCCGGCTGAAGCTCGGACGCTTCGCCGAGGCCCGCGAGCCTCTGGAACGCGCCGCGCACTTCCTGCCGCGCGAGGTCGCGGCCCAGACGAACCTCGCCGGCTGCCTGATCCAGCTCGGCCGTCACGAACAGGCGCTGACCGCGCTCGCCCGGGCAGCGCGCCTCAAGCCCGACGATGCCGGCATCGCCCACAATACCGGCCGTGCCCTCGAAGCGCTGGGCCGCGCCGAGGAGGCCGAGCGCGCCTACGACCAGGCCCTGTCGATCGACAACCGGCTGGTGCCGAGCCTCAGTGCGCGCGCCGGCCTGCTGGCGGCGCGCGGCGAATGGGCCGGCGCCCTCACCGATCTCGAGACCGCGCTGGTCAGCCATCCCGCCGATCCGCGCCTTCGCCTGCGGCGCGGCGAGCTGCTGCTGCGCCAGGGCGACTGGTGGCGCGGTCTCGGCGACCACGAGGCGCGGCTGGAGATCCCCGGCGAGCGCCACACACCCGATCTGCCGAACTGGCAGGGCGAGCCGATGACCGGCCGCCTGCTCCTCTATCCCGAGCAGGCCGACATCGAGAGCGAAGCCGCCCTGCGCGATACGCTGATGCTGGCGCGCGGCCTCGACGGCTTCCCCGCCGGCATCGAGCCCATCGTCCAGTGCGCCGGGACGCTGGCCGGCTGGCTCGCCGAGGCAAGCGTGCGGCGAGGCGACTCTTTGGAAAGCTTCGCCGCCGCCGCGCCGCTACGCAGCGTGCCGCATCTGCTGAACTGGTCCCTCGACGCGTTGCCTCCCCCCGCGCGCTTGCACCGGCAGGCGGCACCATCTTCATCCGTCGGCTGGTTCAGCCTCGCCGAGCCGCCGCCGGGTATCGAGATCACACGCGTGCCGGACGACATCCCGGCCTGCCACCTCGTCGTCGGCGACAATACCTGGCCCGCGCACGCCGCGGCTTCGCTCGGGATTCCCACGGTGATCCTGCTGCCGCGTATCGCAGACTGGCTCTGGGGTCCGAACCTCGGAACGTCGCCCTGGTATGCGTCAGCGGAATTGCTGCGCGACGATGATCGCGAAGGACTGGCGGCGCGGCTCGCCGGGTGCTGATATCCGCGTCCCGCGGATAAACCAGAACCCAAAGGCCAAATCCCATGGGCAAGACCCTGTTCGACAAGATCTGGGACAGCCACGTCATCACCGATCTCGGCAACGGCTTCGTGCTCCTGCACATCGACCGGCTGCTGCTGCACGACATGTCGGGTGGCAAGTCGCTGAAGGAAGCCATCGAGAAGGGCTATCCGCCATCGCAGCCGCGGCTGATCTACGGCACGCCCGACCACACCATGTCCACCAAGCCCGGCCGCACCGAGTTCACCCATCCGCCGGGCCTGCCGCTGATCAAGTCGATGCGCGAGACCACCAGCGCCTACGGCATCAAGCTGTTCGACCTCGGCCAGGACGGCCAGGGCATCGTGCACGTCATGGGGCCCGAGCAGGGCCTGACGCTTCCCGGTACGACGCTGGTCTGCGGTGACAGCCACACTTCCACGCATGGCGGCCTGGGTGCGCTCGCCTTCGGCATCGGCTCCTCCGAGCTGGTGCATGTGATCGCCACACAGACCATGGTCCAGCGCAAGCCCAAGCGGATGCGCGCCAGCTTCGAAGGCAAGCTGATGCCGGGCGTCACCGCCAAGGACATGATCCTTCACCTGATCGGCGAGCTCGGGACGGCAGCCGGCACCGGCTACTCGGTCGAATATGCCGGCTCGGGCGTGCGCGCGCTAACGGCCGAGGCCCGGCTCACGCTCTGCAATCTCACCATCGAGATGGGCGCGCGCACCGGCATGGTCGCGCCCGACGATACGACCTACGAATATCTCAACGGCCGCGACTATGCGCCGAAGGGTGCGATGTGGGACCGCGCGGTCGCGCACTGGCGCACCCTGCCGACCGATCCCGACGCCGAGTTCGATCGCGAGCACACGATCGATATGAAGAACGTCGCCCCGCAGATCACCTGGGGCACCAGCCCCGAGCACGTGATCGCCGTCGACCGCGCCGTTCCCGATCCCAGCAAGGGACCGGAGGAGAAGCGTGGGGCGTGGGAAGCCGCGCTCAAGTATCAGGGCCTCGAGCCCGGCAAGCCGATCGAGGGCACCAAGGTCGACTGGGTGTTCATCGGCTCCTGCACCAACAGCCGCCTCTCCGACCTGCGCGCCGCCGCCGAGATCGTGAAGGGCCGGCACAAGGCCGACCATGTCACCGCCTGGGTCGTGCCCGGCTCGGTGCGCATCAAGTCCGAGGCCGAAACCGAGGGCCTCGACCGCGTGTTCCTCGACGCCGGCTTCGAATGGCGCGAGCCCGGCTGCTCGATGTGCCTCGCCTCGAACGGCGAGCGCGTGCCGCCCGGCCAGCGCAGCGTCTCGACCTCGAACCGCAACTTCGTGGGCCGCCAGGGCCCCAACGCCCGCACACATCTGGCGAGTCCCGCCATGGCCGCGGCCGCCGCGATCAAGGGCGCGATTGCCGACGTAAGGAAGATCTGATCATGGACAAGTTCACCAAGGTGACGGGCGTCGCGGCGCCGCTGATGCGCCAGAACGTCGATACCGACCTGATCATCCGCATCGAGCGGCTGGTCGACAACGTGACGCGCGAGGGTCTCGGTCCCTATGCCTTCGAGCAGATCCGCTTCAAGCCGGATGGCAGCGAGGACCCGGACTGCATCTTCAACCAGACACCCTATCGCGACGCGCCGATCATCCTCAGCCGTGAGAATTTCGGCTGCGGTTCCAGCCGCGAGGGTGCGGTGTGGGCGCTGAAGGGCATGGGCATCAAGGCGGTGATCGCGCCCTACTTCGGTGACATCTTCAACAACAACTGCTTCCAGAACGGTCTCCTGCCGGTGGCGCTGCCGATCCACGAGATCGAGCAGCTCGCCGACGAGATGAAGGCCTCGCCCGGCAACGCGCGCGTCACCGTCGACCTGGAGAACTGCCAGGTGATCTCGCCGACCGGCCGCACCATCCCGTTCCAGGTCGATGCGCGCCGCCAGCACGCGATGCTGAACGGGCTCGACGACATCGCGCTCACCATGTCGCGTCGCGACGAGATCGAGGCATGGCAGGCATCGGACAAGAGCGCGCGCCCGTGGGTCTGGCTGTAGGCACTTGAGCCCGCTGCACTTAGCGGCGGCCCTTCTCATCGTGGCGATGTGGGGGCTGAACTTCTCGGTCATCCGCTTCGGACTCGACGAGTTCACGCCCTTCGCCTTCGCGACCTGGCGTTTCCTGCTGGGTGCGCTGCCGGCGCTGTTCATCCCGAAGCCCAACGTTTCGTGGGCGGCGCTGGCCGGGATCGGCGGGCTGATGTTCGCCGGCCAGTTCGTCTTTCTGTTCTTCGCCATGGGAGCCGGCCTGCCACCCGGCCTCACCTCGGTGCTGGTGCAACTGCAAGGGCCGCTCACCGTCGTGCTGGCCGCCGTGCTGTTGCGCGAGCAGGCGACGCGGGGGCAGTGGCTCGGCCTCGCCGTCGCGGTCGCCGGCGTCGTGCTGCTGGCACGCTCGATCTCGGACGACACGCCGCTGCTTGCCATTGGCCTCGCCCTGATGTCGGCCTTCGCCTGGGCGCTGGGCAATCTCGTGTTCCGCTCGGCGCGCGGCGTCTCCATGTTCGCCGTCACAGTCTGGGCCAGCATCCTGCCGCCGATCCCGCTCGCGCTGGCGTCGCTCGCGCTCGACGGGCCGACGGCGCTGGCCGCGCCGATCCTCGCGCCGACCTGGCGCGGCTGGTTCGTGCTCTTCTACACGGTCGTTCCGGTGATGTGGCTGGGCTACCTGATCTGGGGAACCCTGCTGCGCACCTACCCCGCCGCGAAGGTCGGCCCCGTCAGTCTGCTCGTGCCCTGCGCCGCCCTCGCGATCTCCGCCTACCTGACGGGCGAGCCATTGGACAGGATGCGTCTCTTGGCGGTCGCGGTCGTGCTGGGCGGCGTGGCGCTCGGTGTCTACGCCTCGGCGCGCCGCTTGCGCTGAGCCCCGCGCGCGGTCTTGCCGAACACCGAGGGCGGCACGGCGCGGTTCACGACCTCGCGCAGCGCGAAGCTCGATTCCAGCCGGGCGATTCGTGGCAGGCGCGACAGCTCGGTACGATGGATGCGCTCGAAATCCTCGATGTCGCGTGCCAGCACGATCACGACATAGTCGTCGCTAC
This sequence comes from uncultured Rhodospirillaceae bacterium, assembly GCA_945952105.1. Lineage (GTDB taxonomy): Bacteria > Pseudomonadota > Alphaproteobacteria > Reyranellales > Reyranellaceae > Reyranella. Next base: position 60,966 of record CAMFGZ010000024.1, read on the forward strand.
CCGACATCAGGAAGCAGCGCACGACCGAGGGACAGTCGAGGACACCGGCCTCGAAGGCCTTCAGCGCCTCGTCGCTCTGGCTCTCCAGGGTGATGCGCACCACCACGGTGGTGGCGAGGCCGAAGCGGCGGAGATCGAGCACGGCCTGGTAGCTGCGGATGAGACCGTCTTCCTCCATCGCGCGCTGCCGCCGCGCCACCGCCGTACTCGAAAGGCCCACCCGCGTCGCCAGCTCGACCTGGCTCACGCGGGCGTTCTCCGTCAGCTCCGACAGGATTGTGGCGTCGATCTTGTCGATATCCATGTTGGGAATCCTGCGTCGATTTCCTTTACAGCGTAGAGTTCCGGCGCGAGCGACACAATTCGTCTCCACAATGCCGGGAAACAAACCCGCTTTCCTTGGTTTGATGCTCCATCGAAAAACCTGGAGAATCGCATGCGCGTCGGTGTGCCGAAGGAGATCAAGACCCACGAATATCGCGTCGGTCTGACGCCGGGCGCGGTCCGCGAATATGTCCATGCCGGCCACGAGGTCGTGGTCGAGGCCGGTGCGGGCGCGGGAATCAGCGCAAGTGACGAGGTCTATCGCGCAGCCGGCGCGCGTATCGCCGACACAGCCGCCGAGATCTTCGCGACCGCCGACATGATCGTGAAGGTGAAGGAGCCGCAGCCCGGCGAATGGGTCCAGCTCCGGCCCGGCCAGATCCTGTTCACCTATCTCCATCTCGCCGCCGATCCCGAGCAGGCCAAGGGCCTTATCGCCTCCGGCTGCACGGCCATCGCCTACGAGACCGTGACCGATGCGCGTGGCGGCCTGCCGTTGCTTGCCCCCATGAGCGAAGTGGCGGGGCGTCTCTCGATCGAGGCGGCGGGCGGCGCGCTGCAGCGTCATCGCGGCGGCCGCGGCCTGCTGCTGGGCGGCGTGCCGGGCGTGCAGCCCGCGCATGTCGTCGTACTGGGCGGCGGAGTCGTGGGCACGCATGCCGCGCGCATGGCGGCGGGCCTCGGCGCCAGCGTTACCGTACTCGACCGGTCGCTGCCGCGGCTACGCGAACTCGACGAGCTGTTCGAGGGCCGCGTTCGCACACGCTACTCGACCCTCGCCGCCGTCGAGCAGGAAGTCTTCGCCGCCGACGCGGTGATCGGCGCCGTACTGGTGCCCGGCGCAAGCGCACCCCGACTCGTGACCCGCGCGATGCTGAAGTCGATGAAGCCCGGCTCGGTGATCGTCGACGTCGCCATCGACCAGGGCGGCTGCTTCGAGACCTCGCACGCCACGACGCACGCGGACCCGACCTACGAGATCGACGGCGTCATCCACTACTGCGTCGCCAACATGCCGGGCGCCGTGCCGCTGACCTCCAGCGAGGCGCTGAACAACGCCACGCTCCCCTTCGGCCTCGCCCTCGCCGCAAAGGGCCTCGCCGCCGTCGCCGAGAACCCGCACCTGCGCGCCGGCCTCAACATCCATCGTGGCCGCTTCACCCACAAAGCCGCCGCCGAAAGCCTCGGCCTGCCCTACGCGCCGGCGGAACAGGCCATCGCGGCATGATCATCATCTCTTCCCCTTTGCGGCGTCCGCAAAGGGGAAGTGCCTTCGTCCTGCGAGGGCGATGGGGTCATGACCCTCCGTCGCGCGAAGCGCGACACCTCCCCATTCGAATGGGGAGGAAAGCTCCTAGACCTTCTGCAGGCCGCACCATTCGGAGATGAACAGCGCCGTCGACTGCGTGATCTTGCGGATCGATTCGATGTTCACGCGCTCGTCGAAGCCGTGCACGTCGTCGGACTGCGGGCCGTAGACCAGCGCCGGCAAGCCGGCATAGAGGCCGAAGAAGCGGGCGTCGGTGGTGCCGGTCGTGCGGCGGTCGTCGAGCTCGGCGCCGAACACCGTCTTGTGCGCGTCGGCAAGGATGTCGCGCACATGCTCGTGGTTCTTGAGCACGTAGGGTTCGGCCTGGAAGCCTTCCCACGTCACGGTCGGCAGGTTGTTGCCGAGGAAGGGATCGTTGGCCGCGGCGGTGCGGATCGTGTCCTCGACCTCCTGGCGGCACTCCTTCAGCGTCTGCGTCGGCAGCACGCCCACGCGCATGTCGAAGGTGCACCAGGATGGGACCGAGCTCGCCCAGTCGCCGCCCGCGATCTTGCCGACGTTGAAGTTCACCGGATGGTGATGGTCGCAGTAATGCTTGTCGTGGACCTTCAGCGCGTTCCACTTCTTCTCGAGTTCGCGCAGCTGCTGGATCAGGCGATAGGCCGATTCGATCGCGTTCGAGCCGGCATCGGCCTTGTAGACATGGACCGGATGGCCGGTGACCTTGACCTGGAACCACATCACGCCGACCTGCGAGACGGTGAGCGTGCAGCCCGACGGCTCGGGGATCAGCGCCGCCTCGGCGCGATAGCCGCGCTGCAGGCAGGCCAGCGCGCCGTTGCCCGTGCACTCCTCCTCGACCACCGACTGCTGGTAGACGTCGGCCGCCGGCATGTAGCCCAGCGCCCGGAGCGCACGCAGCGCGAAGACGTTCAGGATCAGCCCGGCCTTCATGTCGCCCGAGCCGCGGCCGTACATCCAGCCGTCCTTGACGTAGGCGTCGTAGGGATTGCGCGTCCACATCTCGTGCGGGCCCTCGGGCACCACGTCGATATGGCCATTGAGGATCAGCGAGCGGCCCTTCGGATTCGACGGCCGCCAGGCGCCGACGACGTTCCAGGCATCGTCGTAGTCGAGCGAGTGCGGCGAGTAGCCCGGCAGGTGCTTCAGGTCGTCGATCTTGATCTGCCAGCGGTCGACGCCCAGCCCGTCTTCCTTGAACAGGCGGGCCATCATGTCCTGTGCCGGTGCCTCCTGGAAGCGGGTGGAGGGGATTTTCACCAGGTCGGCCAGCACCTTGAGCTGGTCGTCGAACTGGCGGTCGACCTCGTCCATGATCTTCGTCTTCACCGCAGAATCGATCATCGCAGAACCTTTCGTACGAACCCCTACTTCCAGGCGCGCGCGCGCCGCTGGGAGCGCGAGAGCAGGGCGGCCGGAAACAGGGCCATAAGCGCCACCACGCCCACGACGATGAACGTATCGGAAAACGCCATCATCTGCGCGTTGCTTTGCAACATCGTGGCCAAATACTCGAGCGCGCCGGCCTTCTGCTGCTGGAACGGCAGGCCGCTCTTCTGCATCAGGTGCTCGACCTGGGTCAGCATGCGGTCGGTCGTGCGGTTGCCCCAATCCTGCGTGGCGGTCAGCGCATCGGCATGGAAGCGGGTGCGGATCTCGAAGAAGGCGACCATCAGGTTGATGCCGAACGCACCGCCGAGCTGGCGCATGAAATTGGCGACGCCCGAGCCCTGGCGCACCTTGTCGGCCGGCAATGCCTTCAGCGAAGAAGCGTTGAGGCTGGGGTTGATGAAGCCCAGACCCAGCCGCGAGACCATCACCATGCAGACCAGCGTCCAGAAGGTCGTGTCGATGTCGGCTGTCGTCATCCAGGCGAAGCCGGTGGCGAACAGGATCAGCCCGCCGATGATCATTGTCGAAGCCGGCATGGCGTCGGACAGGCGCCCGGCCAGCGGGAAGATGAAGGCCAGCATGATGCCGGCCGGCATCATCATCAGCCCGGCCAGCAACGGCGTGAAGCCGATGATGGTCTGCACGAACACCGGGATGATGTAGGTCGAGCCCATCATGCCGGCGCCGAAGATGAAGGCGATGAGGGCCGCCGCCGCGAACTCGACATTGCCGAAGATGCGCACGTCGAGCAGCGCCCGCGGCGTGTAGAGCTCCCAGCAGATGAAGGCGACCGTCGCCGTGGCGCCCAAAACCAGCCGGAACACGATGGCGTCGGAGCTCCAGCCCTCGCGCTGGCCGTCGGCGATGCCTGTCATCAGGCCGAGCAGGGCCGTGCAGAGCAACGCGAAGCCTAGCCAGTCGAAGGGCGGGATCACCTTTGGGATGGGCCGGTGCGGCATGAAGACGAGGCCGAGCACGGCCGCGACGACGCAGAACGGCAGCGAGATGAAGAAGACGTAGCGCCACGAGAAGTATTCGATCATCAGCCCGCCCAGGGTCGGGCCGATGGCGGGCGCGAAGACGACGCCCAGGCCGAATACGCCCATAGCCATGCCGCGGCGCTCGGGCGGGAAGACGGTGAAGATCGTGGCCATCACCAATGGCTGGGCGATGCCGGCGCTGAAGCCCTGCAAGACGCGGGCGAAGATCAGCGCATCCTCGGTCGGCGCCGAGCCGCCCATCAGCGCACCGATCGAGAAGAAGATCAGCGCGCCCACGAAGGTGCGCCGCTCGCCCAGGATGCCGCTCACCCAGGCGTTGATCAGCATGCCCGCGGTCATCGTCGCCATGTAGGCCGACGACATCCACTGCGCCTTGTCCTGGCCGATGCCGAAGGCACCCATCACGTCGGGCACCGCCACGTTGACCGTGGTCATCGCCAGCACCATCGACACCACGCCCATCATGCCGGTGATGGTGACGAGCCAGCGATAGGACGGGCCGTAGCGCTCGGTCAGAGCGGCGGCGGTCTGCAAAGGGACAGCAGCGGTGCTCATGTCGTGGCCATGTGGTCGCCCATGCTTCGAGACGCTCGCGGCGCTCGCTCCTCAGCATGAGGTCTTGTTTGTATCGACACCAAAGACCTCATCCTGAGGAGGCCGCGCAGCGGCCGTCTCGAAGGATGGGCAACGACATGATCGCCTGCTCCGGCCTACCGAACGTCAATTTCGACTTCGACCATCATGCCGGGCGTGAGCGGCTTCGGCATCTGGACCATGTCGATCTTCACGGGCACCCGCTGGGTGATCTTGGTGAAGTTGCCCGAGGGGTTGGGCGTCGGCAGCAAGGCGAAGCGCGCCGTGGTGGCGCTGCCGATGCGACCGACCTTGCCGACGAATGTCTCGTTGGGATAGGCGTCGACCGAAACGCGCACGGTCTGGCCGAGCTTCAGCTTGCTGACCTGCGTTTCCTTGATGTTGGCCTCGACCCACACCTCGTCCGGATTGTGCAACAGCAGGATGCGCTGCCCCGCCGCCACATATTCGCCCGGCAGGGTGAAGGTGCGGTCGATCACGGCCGGGATCGGGCTCTTGATCGTGCGATCTTCCACATCGACCTGCTGCTGGCGCATCTGCGCCGCCAGCACGGCGACCTGATGGGTCAGCGCCTCGATCTGCGCGTCGACCACGCCCAGGCGATCATGGCCGACCCTGGCCTCGCCGAGGCTGCCTTCGGCCTGCTCGTGCTCGGCCTGGAGCTGCAGGATCTGGATCTCGAGCTTGTTCACCGCCGTCTGCGCCATCTGGAGCTGGCGCTCGTTGATCACCTTGCTGGCGAACAGCGTGCGGCCGCGCTCCAGTTCGAGCTTGGCGAAATCGAGGTCGGCACGCAGGGCGGCCAGCGCCTTCTCGCGGACCGTGATGATCGAGGTGCGCGTGCGCATCGCGGCATCGGCCTGGTTCTGGTCGAGCTTGCGCTCGGCCCGCAACCGCGCCCGCTCGACCCGGACGCCTTCGATCTGAGCCTTCAGCCCGTCGACCCTGAGCTTCGCCGCGCGGTCGTCGATCCGGACCAGCGTCTGCCCCGCCTCGACTCTCTGCCCCTCGCGCACCGCGAGGTCGACGATCCAGCCCTCGGCGCGGCTCGATACCGTCACGATGTCGGCGGTCACGCGGGCGTCGTACTCATAGACATGGGTGAGCCGCAGATGCAGTTCGCGCCCGCCATACATCAGCGCGCAGAGCAGCAGCAGGCCGATGACGATGAAGCGCGGGCGCAGGAGGATGCGAATGATGCCGGCAGTGCGGCTCGGCCGCTCTCGCGGCAACGCACCAATCGCGGGAGCGACGGACGAAGATGCCGACTCCGAAGACGGCTTCAGGGCGGGCGGCGGCACCGATTGATCCACGACCTATCCTGCGGTTCTCAGCCGGGGGTTCGCGCTTCTGTCATCAAAAAACAATAAGGCCGAAACATTCGGCGGGCCAACGATCTTCACGCAATGGGTGCGCCTTGCAGCAACGCGCCCAACGCATGCCGCGCCGCAGTTCCGCATCCGGGCCCGCCGCGCTTGCCAAAACACGGCGCCGGGCGGACGCTGAAGGCAGAGCCCATCCGGCGCCATTCGCACAGCAAAAATCGATGAGGAACGCCCGCCATGCCCGATGCCTCCCACGCTCCTGCGCAACGCCAGCCCGATGCCGCCCCTCTCGACGTCGCGATCGTCGGCGGTGGCCTGGGCGGTCTTTACGCCATCCATCGGCTGCGCAAGCTGGGCCTCAAGGTCCGGGCCTATGAAGCCGGTTCCGGCATCGGCGGCACGTGGTTCTGGAACCGCTATCCCGGCGCCCGGTGCGACGTGGAGAGCCTCGAATACTCCTACAGCTTCTCCGACGAGCTGCAGCAGGAATGGAAGTGGCCGGAGCGCTACGGCACGCAGCCCGAAATCCTGAAGTACATCAACCACGTCGCCGACCGCTTCGACCTGCGCCGCGATGTGCAACTCAATACGCGCATCAAGGCCGCCACGTTCGACGGCAAGACCAACGAATGGACCTTGCGCACGGAGGCCGGCGAGGAAGTTCGGGCGCGTTACTGCATCATGGCGGCGGGCAACCTCTCCACGCCGCGCGTACCGGACTTCAAGGGCATCGGGAGCTTCAAGGGCAAGTGGTACCATTCGGGCCTGTGGCCGCATGAAGGGGTCGACTTCACCGGCCTCCGGGTCGGCGTCATCGGCACCGGCTCCTCGGGCGTGCAGATGATCCCGCTGATCGCCCGGCAGGCCAGGCACCTGCATGTCTTCCAGCGCACCGCCAATTTCAGCCTGCCGGCGCGCAACGCGCCGATGGAGGAAGAGCGCGAGAGCCGGCACAAGGCCGAGTATCCCGCGCGCCGCCGCGCCGCCTACGACACGCCCTTCGCGATCGGCGGCTACCCGCGCCCCACCAAGTCGGCGCTCGAAGCCACCGAAGAGGAGCGCAACGCCGCCTACGAGGCCAAATGGCAGGAAGGCGGCAGTATCAGCTACCTCTATACGTACACGGATCTGCTGGTGAGCAAGGAGGCCAACGACACCGCCTCGGAGTTCGCGCGCAACAAGATCCGCGGCATCGTGAAGGACAAGGCGACGGCCGAGTTGCTCGCACCCAAGGACCATCCGATCGGCACCAAGCGCCTCTGTCTCGATACGAACTATTACGAGACCTACAATCGCGACAACGTGGTGCTGGTCGACGTGCGTTCCGACCCGATCCAGGAGATCACCGAGAAAGGCGTTCGGACGGGCAAGGCCGAGTACGAGCTCGACGCCATCGTCTTCGCCACCGGCTTCGACGCCATGACCGGCGCGCTGCGCGAGATCGACATCCGCACCAGCGACGGCGCCGTGCTGGCCGATCACTGGGAGGGCGGCCCCCTCACCTATCTCGGCCTCATGGTCTCGGGCTTCCCCAACATGTTCGTCGTCACCGGTCCCGGCAGCCCCGGCGTGAAGACGCAGATGATCGCGTCCATCGAACAGCACGTCGACTGGATCGCCGACGCGATCGACCATCTCGGCAAGAATCAGCTCGATCGCATCGAGCCCTCGCCGCAGGCCGAGAGCGAATGGGTCGGCCACGTCAACGCGGTGGCCGACAGCACGCTCTACCCGCTGGCCAATTCCTGGTACGTGGGCGCCAACATCCCGGGCAAGCCGCGCGTGTTCATGCCCTATGTCGGCGGCTTCGACCGCTACAAGAAGCGCTGCGACGAGATCGTGGGCAACGGCTACGAGGGCTTCACGCTCAGCCGGCACAAAGCCGAAGTCGCCTGAGTTCGACCCGCATGAGCGCCACCTACGTCCATCACCGCGTCGATGCCGCGCCACGCCAATGGCAGGCCGTGGCCGATCGCCTGTCAGGCGAGGGCGCGCGGCGCATTGCCGAAGCCGGTGGCCAGTTCTACGGCGCCTGGCGCAGCCAGATCGGCCGGCCGCGCGACGAGGTACAGGCGATCAGCGTCTGGCCGCAGGGCACCACGGCCGCCGCCGCCGAGCGCGTCCTGCTGGCGGACAGGGCCGACATCCGCGCCGTGGCCAGCGAGGCGATGGTGCCGACCCTGCGCCCGACCGACACGGCGTCACCGACGCGGCAGGGCAATTATGCCTTCCGCTGGTTCGCGGTGCCCGAACGGAACTGGCCTGAGTTCCTCGATCTCTGCGCCGCGGCCTGGCCGGGTTTCGAGGGTGCCTACGATTCGCAGGTCGTGGGCCTCTGGCAGGCGACAGGCGACCGCACCGGCAACGTTCCGGACGAAGTCACCGGCGCGGGCCTTCACGGCGGCGTGCGCAGCCTGCTGCTGACCCGGCGACCGAACCTGGCGATGTGGGAGCGCTCCAAGCTGCCCGAAGGCGCGACCGAGGCGGCAGTGCGCGACAAGCTCAGCCGCCGCTACGACTTGTGTGACTGGACCGTCGTGTCCACGGCCACTCTGCTCACCGCCATCGACCGCGCAGATACCGCTCGCTGGACTTGAGGCGCCCCGGCGCCTATCTCCCGGCCGCCATGTCGACGCTGCGCTCCCTGGATGCCCTCGAACGCGAGGGCCTTGTGTCGCCCGATCCGCGGCTCCGGGAGGCTGCCGACGCGATGGCGATCGCGGTGACGGCCGAGATGGCCGCACTGATCGACCGCTCACGCCTCGCCGACGATCCGATCGCCCGCCAGTTCGTGCCGAGCGGCCAGGAAACGGAGATATCAGCAGCCGAACTGGCCGATCCGATCGGCGACGAGGCCCGCTCGCCGGTAAAGGGCATCGTCCATCGCTATCCCGACCGCGTGCTGCTGAAGCCGCTGCATGTCTGCCCGGTCTATTGCCGCTTCTGTTTCCGCCGCGAGAAGGTCGGCCCGGGCGGCGAGGCCCTGTCGGCCGAGGAGATGGCGGAGGCGCTGGCCTACATCCGCGGCCGGCCCGAAATCTGGGAAGTGATCCTGACCGGCGGCGACCCGCTCATGCTGGCGCCGCGGCGGCTGACGGAGTTGATGGCGGCGCTCGATGCCATCCCGCATGTCGCGATCGTGCGCCTGCACAGCCGCGTGCCGATCGTCGATCCCGGCCGGGTCACGGACGAGCTGGTAGAGGCGCTGAAGCCTGGCCGCGTCGGCGTCTGGCTGGCCGTCCACTGCAATCATGCGCGCGAACTGGCGCCTGCGACCCGCGCGGCGCTGGCGCGGCTGGCCGATGCCGGCCTGCCGCTGATGGGCCAGACGGTCCTGCTGAAGGGTGTGAACGACGAGGTCGAGACCCTAGAGCAACTCATGCGGGCCCTGGTGACGGCCCGGGTGAAGCCCTACTACCTGCATCATCCCGACATGGTGCGCGGCACCGGCCATTTCCGCGTCTCCATCGAGCGCGGACAGGCCCTGATGAAGGCCCTGCGCGGCCGGCTCTCGGGCCTCGCCCAGCCGACCTACGTGCTCGATGTGCCCGGCGGCCACGGCAAGGTGCCCGTTGGCCCCGCCTACCTCGCGGACGATCCCCAGGCGATGACCGTCGAGGACGCGTTCGGCGGGCAGCATCGCTACCCGCCAACCTGATATCCGGCCATTAGAATTTCTCTGCCCTGCCTAGCGGCGGGGGGCGGCCGCCAGCGCCGGGCGCACCGTGCGGGCCTGAGGCGCCGCCAGTTCCTCGATCAGCCACTCCTCGAACGCCTTGGTCTTCGGTCGGCTGACCGAGGCGGGCGGACAGACGAACCACCACGCCTTGCCGCTGTCCACGATCTGCTCGAACGGCTGAAACAATCGCCCCTCTGCCAGCTCCTCGCGGAAAAGTTGTGGCGGTCCCACCGCCACACCCGCGCCCTCCATCGCCGCTTCCACCGCGATCATCGTCGAGTCGAAGGTGAGCACCCTCTTGGGCTTGAAGTCGCCGAGACCGACGGCGCGCAGCCAGATCGCCCATTCGGGGTCATGTGTCATGTCGATGAAGGGAACGCGCTTGAGATCGTCGAACGTCTTCAGTTTGTCACGATAGCGCTTGCCGCAGAGCGGCGTCAGCACGTCGCTGAACAGCCTCGTTGCATGCAGATCGGGCTCGGGCTGCACGGTGAACCTGATCGCGCAGTCGACATCCTCGCGCGCGAAGTCGACGCGCTTCTGGCTCGTCGTCATGCGCACCTCGATCTCGGGATGCTTCGCCTGAAAGCGATGCAGGCGCGGCACCAGCCAGCCGAGCGCGAAGGTCGTGACGAGGCTCACGTTCAGCGTGCCTGAATTGGCCTTGCGACCGACCCGCTCCAGCGCATTGGTCATCCGATCGAACGCATCGCGCAGATCGGGCAGCAAAGCCTCGCCTTCGCTGGTGATCTCGAGGCCGCGCGGACGACGCACGAACAGCGCGACGCCGAGCCTCTCTTCCAGCGCCTTCACCTGGTGGCTGACGGCGGCCTGCGTGACGTGGAGCTCTTCGGCGGCGTGGGTGAAACTCGCGTGACGGGCGGCGGCCTCGAAGGCGCGCAAGGCGTTGAGCGGCAGTTGCGACCGGCTCATCTTGGAAACACGCTCATAGAAATTCTATGCCTCCCCCGAGCTTTCATCCTTTGCAAGTATCCACAGGATACAGCAAATACGGGCCAGAAACGAGGCGTAACCGCCGATTCCCGGCAAGGTCGCCTCAAGCGGAGCTAAGTCATGTCGATCGTATCCAGCGTGCGGGTGGTCCGCACGGATGCCCCTTCCTTCTCGCTCGGCCGCGCGGTTGCGCTGCTGGCGGGCACGGTCGTGGTCGGGATCGAGAAAGCCATGACCCGAGCCGAGCTTGCCCGTTCGCGAAATCAGTTGGCTCAACTGGACGAGCGACTGCTGCGGGATATTGGCATCGACCGGGCGACCGCCCGGTACGAGGCGACCAAGCCCTTCTGGTCGTAAGGCCGGAATTGCCGGCGGGCGCCGGATAGAGCAGGTTTGGGTCGTGGTGCTTTGATGGCGCCATGACCCAACATCCTCTTTCGTTCCCTGCCGTGGCCCTCGCCACTTCCCTTCTTCCCGACGCGGACACCTGCTGGAACGCCCTCCAGCGGCGCGACCGCGCCTACAACGGGCGGTTCTGGTTCTCGGTCAGGACGACCGGGGTCTATTGCCTGCCCTCGTGCGCGGCGCGTCCGGCCCTCCGGCGCAACGTCGACTTCCACGCCTCTCCCGAGGCGGCGGAGGCGGCGGGCTTCCGCGCGTGCAAGCGCTGCAAGCCGCGCGACTGGGTTCCGGGCAAGGGATCGGACCGCGGTCTCAGCCGGCCGGTGGCGCGCGCCTGCGCCCTGTTCGACGCGGCGGCTGCCGACACCCCGCCGTCACTGGCCGAGGTGGCGCGCAAGGTCGGCCTGTCGAGCGGCGCGCTGGGCAAGCGCTTTATCGCCGAACTGGGCGTCGCGCCGCGCGACTGGCTGATCGCCCGCAAGCGCGAACGCCTCCGCAGCGCGCTCCGCGGCGGCGCCAGCGTGGCCGACGCGATCTATGGCGCGGGCTATGGCTCGCCCAGCCGCGTCTACGAAAGCAGCGACAAGGCACTGGGCATGACCCCCGCGACCTACGCCAGGGGCGGCGCCGGCGCACATATCGACTATACCACCGTCGAGTCCGACTACGGCCGCGTGCTCGTGGCGGCGACCCGCAAGGGCATCGCCGCGGTATTTCTGGGCGACGACGACCGGGCGCTCGAGAAGAGCCTGAAGCAGGACTTCCCCGCCGCCGAGATTGTGCGCAACGACGAGGAACTCGGACCGCGCGTCAAGGGCGTGCTGTCACGGCTCTACGGCCGCAAGCCCTCCGCCCTCGACGCACCCGACATGCCGCTCGACATCGTCGGCACCGCATTCCAGTGGAAGGTCTGGAAGGCGCTGACCGAGATCCCGGCCGGCGAGACCCGCACCTATGGCGAGATCGCGCGCCAGATCGGCGCGCCCGGATCGGCCCGCGCGGTCGGCCGCGCCTGCGCCACCAACCAGGCCGCGGTGGTCATCCCCTGCCACCGTGCCGTGGGATCGAACGGCGCGCTGACCGGCTATCGCTGGGGCGTGGCGCGCAAGGAACGGCTGCTGGCCGAGGAGCGCCGGCGCAGCAGCAGGTAGAAGGCGCCGGTGCCGCCATGATGGGCGTGGGCGGCCTTGACCGCCCGCACCCGGTCGCGGTTGTCGCCGCGATTGAGCCAGCCCACGAACTCCGCCCGGATGCGGCCATCGATCGTGCGCTCGCCTTCCCGGCGCAGCCCCTTGCCGGTGACGACCAGCACGACCCGCAGGTCCTGTGCCGTCACCCGTGCGAGAAACGCCGTCACCGCCCGCTCCGCCACCGCGAGCGTCATGCCGTGCAGATCGATGGTCGCTTCCGGCGACAGCTTGCGCCGCGACAGGGCCCGCGAGACATCGCGATCGAACTGGCGGTCGTTGGGCGACAATTCCGGCGCGCTGGGCTTGACTGGCAGCGGCCGCGGCTTCGGCACGACGACCGACGGGCGGGCCGTCGCCAGCTTGAGGGCTGCCGACTTCGCGGTGGACTTGGCGGCGGGACTGGGCGCCGACGTGGCATCGACCGCCGGCACGCGCGACGCCGCGGCGCGCTTGCGCTTGAGAGGCTTCACGCCAGCCATCGCGGCGGCGAACAAGTCGAGGTCCTTGACCATGCGTTTCGTCTAGCCTTGGCCGTGGGGCGGGTCTACACAGCCCGCCATGGCGATCGCGCCCCCTTCCCGGCCCTCCGGCCCGCCGCAACCCGACCCCGACCTCCAGACCGGCCTGCAGTATCTGCGCGCCGGATGGTACGACCGCGCGGAACCGCTGTTCCGCAGCGCCATGGTCCGCTTCGGCGAGCGCCCCGACATCCTGCACTACCTCGCGGTCTGCCTGTCGCAGCGCGGCGCCGTGAAGGAAGCCGAAGGCTTGTGGCGCAAGGCGGTCGCGAAAGACCCCAACGAGCCGATGCTGATCTACAATCTGGGCCTCGCCGCCCGGCGGCTCGGCAATCTCGACGAGGCTGCCCGGCGCTTTCGCGACACGATCCGCCGCGCGCCGACCCATGTCGAGGCGCGCCTGGCGCTGGCCTCCATCCATATGGACATGGGCCGCTTCGCCGCCGCCGAGCGCGAACTGTCGGAATTCGTGGCCAATATCGACCGCGCCATCCACGAGCACGGCACCGAGGCGCTGAAGCCGATGCAGGCCCGGGCCCGCAACATGCTGGGCTATGCGCTTTACCGGCTGGGCCAGCATTCCGCCGCCATCGAGGTCTTCGACATGGCGCTGCAGGATGCCGGCGACAATATCGAGCGCCGTGGCCAGATCCTGGGCGACCGCTCGCTCTCGCTGGCGGCCCTCGGTCACTACGACGAAGCCATCGCCGAGGCCGGTCGGGCGCTCGAGCTGGCGCCCAACAGCGCCACGCTCAATCACACGGTGGGTTTCGTCCTCTACTTCAGCGGCCGCCCGAGCGATGCGATCCCGCATCTCGAGAAGGCGCTGGAACTCGATCCGACGTTCACCGTCGCCCTCAGCACCATGGCGCTGGCCCGCACGACCGCGGGGCAGACGGATCAGGCGGCCGACATCTTGAAGAAGGTCCTCGAACGAGACCCAATCGATCAGGACAGCGTCCTTCAGCTTTCCAACCTGCATGTCCAGCTCGGCCGCTTCGACGAGGCGATGCAGGTGCTCGAACCCTACCTGAAGGCGGTTTCCGGCGACGCCCGCGCCATGAACAACCAGGGGCTGGCGCTGCTCGGCCTCAAGCGGTTCGACGATGCCCGACGCATCCTCAAGAAAGCCGCCCGGATCGCACCCGAGGACCCGTTCGTGCAGACCAATTTCGGCCGTGCCCTGATGGGTCTCGGCCGGGCGGCCGAAGCGCGGACGCACCATGAGCAGGCTCTGCGTGGTCTGCCGGGCGATTCGCGGCTGCTGGCGCATTACGGTATCTGCCTCGCGGCCCTGGGCGAGCGCGACCGGGCGCGTGAGACGCTCGACGCGTCGCTGGCCGCCGATCCCAACAACGAGGAAGCGCTGCTGGCGCGTGCCGGACTGGACGCATGAGCGAGGGTGCCGATCGCCTGGCGGAGGTCACCGGCCACATCGCCGAGGCCGCCCGCGCCGCGGGACGCGCGCCGTCCGACGTCACTCTCGTCGCCGTGTCGAAGACGCATGGCGCGGACCGGGTGCGCGAACTGCTGGAGGCCGGCCAGCGCGTGTTCGGCGAGAACCGCGTGCAGGAGGCCGAGGGCAAGTTCCCCGACCTCAAGGCCGCCTGGCCCGACCTCGAACTTCACCTGATCGGCCCGCTGCAGACCAACAAGGCGCGCAATGCGGTCGCTCTGTTCGATGTCATACAGTCGGTCGACCGCGATCGCCTCGCCGCCGCACTGGCCAAGGAGATGGAGAAGCTCGGCCGCCGGCCGTCCTGCTACATCCAGGTCAATACCGGCGAGGAGCCGCAGAAGGCCGGTATTCTCCCGAAGGACCTCGACGCCTTCGTCGTCACCTGCCGCGACCAGTACAAACTGCCCATCGTCGGCCTGATGTGCATCCCGCCGGTCGACGAGGAGCCGGCGCTGCATTTCGCGCTGCTGGCCAAGATGGCGGCTCGCAACGGCCTCGCGAAGCTCAGCATGGGCATGAGTTTTTTTAATGATACGGCGACCACCGAGATCTACACTATCCTCTTCGTCGGCAGC
>CAMFGZ010000025.1 GCA_945952105.1 uncultured Rhodospirillaceae bacterium
GCGCTTCTTGCGAAGCCAGCAGAACTTAAACGATCCTCTTAAGACGAGGATGACAAGAAAGCGCTAGTCCTTCTTCTCAGGCTCCAGCCGCTTGCCGTCGAGCGTGCGCACGCTGCGCTCGGCTGCGTCCTTGTCGGCTTGTTTCTCCGCGCGGGTGCGGCCGAAGCGGCGGCGATTGGCGTCGGCTTCCGCCTCGCGTTCGCGCTTAGCCTTGTCCTTGCGAGCGCGTCGCAGATTGACGATGTCGGCCATAGATTTCTCTATGCCGTGGTTGCAGTCGATGCGCTAGTCTTGGGCCAGCCGGACCGGGGAGCCCAGCCATGACACCAACCACCCGCAAGCGTCTCCTGATCGGTGGCGGCGGCTTCGTCGCTTTGCTGCTCGTCGTCCTCGTGGCGTTGCCCTTCCTGATCAACGTCAACTCCTACAAGCCGCTGATCGTCCAGCAGGTGAAGACGGCGACCGGCCGCGACCTGGTGATTGACGGCCCGATCTCGCTCTCGCTGCTGCCGACCCCCACTGTCTCGGTGACGGGGGTGAAGTTCTTCAATGCCGCGGGCTCGAAGAACGCCAACATGGTCGAGGTGAAGTCGGTCACCGTGAAGCCCTCGCTGTTCGCCCTGCTGACGGGCAGCATCGAAGTGGGTGAGGTGACGCTGGTCGAGCCCAAGATCGTTCTGGAGATCAACGCCGAGGGCAAGCCGAACTGGGAGTTCGCGCCATCGGTCGCCGAGGCTAAGCCCGCCGCGGCCAAGCCCAGCTCGCCGCGCCCGCTGTCGCTCGGCCGCCTCACCATCGACGACGGCACGCTGATCTTCAGCGATTCCAAGGCCGGCCTATCCGTTGTCGCGGAGAAGGCGAACTTCTCGGCCTCGGTCGGCTCGATCGACGGTCCCTATTCGCTGGCGGGCGACGCCACCATCAACGGCTCGCCGCTCAAGCTCGACCTCGCCGTGGGTGCGCGTGGCAGCAACGGCCATACCGCCGACGTCACGCTGCAGGCCGGCGGCGGCAAGCTCGGCTTCAAGGGCACGCTGAGCGAGCTTGGCGTGGCCGCGAAAATCTCCGGCATCGCGTCGGTGTCGGCCGACTCGCTGACGACCTTCGTCGGCACGCTGGTCAAGCTCTCGGGCCAGTCCGAGCCCGCTCTGCCGCCGCTGCTGGCCGGCAAGTTCACCTTCGACGGCGCGATCGACGTTTCGCAGACCGCCATCGCCGCGCGCGACTTCAAGATGGCGCTGGGCCAGGACAGCGGCTCGGGCACGCTCGCCGTCACGCTAAAGCCCAGGCTCGGAGTCGAGGGCAAGCTCTCGGTGCCGAAGCTCGATCTCGACCGCTGGCTGGCCGCGCTGCAGCAGCCGGCATCTTCCGCGCCGGCTCCACCTGCGCAACCGCCGGCGCCGGCTGCCGCCAACGCTTCCGGCAGCGGCTTCTTCGGCGATCTGAACGCCAAGCTCGCCTTCGAGATCGGGGAGGTGATCTACAACAAGCAGCCGGTCCGCAATGTCGTGGTCGAGTTCGACGCCAGGAACGGCGCCGTCGCCGTGCCGAAGCTCGCCGCTACGTTGCCGGGCGACATGGTCCTGCAGGCGCAGTCGACCCTGACCGGTGACGCGGCACGGCCGGGCGTCACCGGTCAATTCAGTCTCGTGGGACCTAAGCTGCGCGAGACGCTCGCCTGGCTGGCGGTCGATCTCTCTTCGGTGCCGCCGTCCAAGCTTCAGAAGCTCAGTCTCAAGGGCCGCATGTCCTCGACGGGCGGCAACGTGCAGGTGAGCGATGCGGCCTTCGAGCTCGACGACCTGAAGGGAAGCGGCGGCGTGATCGTGACTTTCGGCGTTCCCCTGTCCATCGTGACCAGCGTCGCCCTCGATACGCTCGACCTCGACTCCTTCCTGGTGAAGACGCCGGCGCAGCAGAAGCCGGCGGCGCCGTCCTCGGGCGCCACGGCTGCGGCGTCCGGACCGGCGGTTGCGGGGCCGTCGGTGGGTCTCAAGGCCAAGGTGGCCCGGCTCATCTACAACAAGGAGACGATCCAGGGCGTCGATGTCGACGTCGCGCTGCAGGGCAGCACGTTGCGCCTGAACGACATCAAGGTCTCGAACCTGGGCGGCGGCCGGCTCGCGGTGCGCGGCACGGTCGCCAACTATTCGGCGCCGATGCCACGGCCCGACATCGCCTTCAATTTCGAGGCGCCCGACCTCAGCCGCGTGCTGAAGGTCGCGGGCACCACGGCGCCGCCGGATCTCGGCGCCGTGAGCGCAAGCGGCGGCATCGCCGGCACGATCGAACAGCTCACCCTGCGCGACGTCGCCGTGAACATGGCCGGCCAGAGCGTGAAGGCGACCGGCGTCCTGTCGCTGCCCGGCGCCTCCAAGGGCGCGCCGCAATCGGCGGCCTACAAGGGCAATCTGGTGCTGAACGGCCAGTCGCTCGACGGCTCGATCGACGCCCGGCTGACCGGACGTACGACCGTCAATGCCGACCTGCGTGCGGCCTCGCTCGATCTCGACCGGATCGGCGGCAGCGGCGGCGCGCCCGCACGCCCGGCCGGGCGGGGCCAGGCGGCTGCGGCCAAGCCCATCGACACCGCGCCGCTGCGCAGCATCGACGGCTCGCTGAAGCTGGCCGCCGGCACGCTGATCAACGGGGCGATGCGCATCGGCAACGCCGATCTGGCGGCGACCCTCAAGGACGGCATCCTGTCGGTGCAACACTTCAAGGGCTCGCTGTTCGGCGGTTCGCTGGCGCTCGCCGGCACGGTCAATGCCACCCAGCCTGCGCTCTCGTTCGACTTCAAAGGGGACGCCAACAGCATCTACCTGGGAGAGATGCTGCGCAGTACTTCGGGCACCAACCAGTTCGGCAGCGCCATCAAGGTGACGGTCGACGGGAAGCTCAACGCCAACGGCATCACCCTGCGCGGCGGCGGCACCACCTCCGACCAGATCCGGGCCTCGATGGCGGGGGGCGCCCAGCTCGGCGGTCACATCTTCATCGGTGCCGACAGGGCGTTGCAGATGCTGGGCTCGGCGGCGGCGGGCGCCGCCAGCACCGTGATCGACCAGACCCTGGGCAACGTGCTGGGCGCCGTTGGGCAGCGCGGCATGTCGCCCACCAACATGCTCAATGCGATCTCGCTGGTGCTGAACCGCTTCGTGAACCACGACAGTCCGATCGGAGGACATGTCGACATCGTCGGCGGGGTGCTCACCGACAAGGGGCTCAGCGTTCAGGGCAACCGGGCGACGGCGCGGATATCGACCCGCACCAATCTCGGCGCATCGACCACCGACACGACGGTCAATTTCTACATCGCCGAAGACGGGTCGGCGCCGTACCTGATCACGACCGCACGCGGCGCGATGTCTTCTCCGTCGCTCAGCGTCTCGCGTGGCACGGCCAAGGATCCGCCGGGTATGGCGAGCACCCTGCCGGGCGTCCAGCAGATCGAGCAGGTTCTGCCGGGCCAGCCGCGGTCGATCATTCCGAACATCCCGAATATCCCGATTCCCAATATTTTTGGCCGCTAGGAGTTTCCGTGCTCGATCGTCTGAAGTCCGTGCTGAAGGCACGGTTCGGTTCCGCACCCGCTTTGTCGGAAGCCCCCAAGGGGGTCGAGGTCCTGGCCGAGATGGCCAATCGCCGCGTCGTGCGGCGCTACTCGGACAAGCCGCTGGATCCGGCGCTGCTCGACACGCTCTGCGCCGTGGCGCTGTCGGCGCCGTCCAAGAGCGACCTGCAGCAGGCCGATATCGTGATCGTCACCGACAAGGACCAGCGCGAGAAGCTCCAGGCCCTGATCCCGGAAAATCCCTGGGCGGCCGCGGGACCGGCGCTCCTGGTCTTCTGCGGCAACAATCGCCGTCACCGGCTGCTGTTCGAATGGCGCGGCCGCCCGTACGTGAACGACTATCTCGACCCGTTCTTCAATGCCGCCGTCGACGCCGGCATCGCGCTGGCCACTTTCATCGCCGCCGCCGACCGGGTCGGGCTGGGGACTTGCCCGATCAGCCAGATCCGCAACCACGCCACCCAGGTGTCCGAGGTGCTGGGCTTGCCGCAGCACGTTTTCCCGGTCGCAGGGCTGGGGGTGGGCTGGCCGTCCTTCGAGGGCGTCATGAGCCCGCGGCTGGGACTCGACGTGTCGATTCACCGCGACCGTTACGACGAGACGGGGCTCCGCGAAAAGGTTGAGGCCTACGACAAGAGGCGCAACGAGACCCAGCCCTATAAAACCCAGCGCTTCGTGGAAAAATTCGGCGAGGATGCCGCCTACGGGTGGTCGGAAGACAAGGCACGGCAATATTCGGTGCCGGAGCGGGCCGATTTCGGTGCATTCGTGCGCGCCAGGGGCTTCAAGCTCGACTGATCGTGCGTCGCTTGAGTTCGTCCAGGACGTGGACCCGGAGCGCGCTCGACAGGTTGCCGCCGGTCTGAGCCCGGGCATGGTCGATTTCAGCGACCAGGGCGTTCAGTGGCAGTCCGCGTGCCTCTGACAGGGCCAAAAGCTCGGCCCAGAAGGCATCTTCCAGCGAAATGCTGGTGCGATGGCCATCGATGGTGACCGAGCGTTTGCGCATGGCCGGACTGTGGCAGCGGCTCATGGCAGCGGCAAGACGCCTCCTCTCCCTGCCTTGCCGCCGTCACAGAGCGTGCGTATAAGCGCGCCCAATCCAACCCCCTCCGGACAAATCATCATGGATATCCGCAACGTCGCGATCATCGCGCACGTCGACCATGGCAAGACCACGCTGGTCGATTGCCTGCTGAAGCAGAGCGGGACCTTCCGCGAGAACCAGCAGGTCGCCGAGCGCGCCATGGACTCGAACGACCTCGAGCGCGAGCGGGGTATCACCATTCTCGCCAAGGCGACCTCGGTCGAGTGGCACGGCACGCGTATCAACATCGTCGACACGCCCGGCCACGCCGACTTCGGCGGCGAGGTCGAGCGCATCCTCTCGATGGTCGACGGCGTCGTGCTGCTGGTCGATGCCGCAGAAGGCCCGCTGCCGCAGACCAAGTTCGTGCTCGGCAAGGCGCTGCGCCTCGGCCTGAAGCCGATCGTGCTGATCAACAAGGTCGACCGTTCCGACGCCCGCGCGCACGAAGTGCACGACGAGGTGTTCGACCTGTTCTCGGCGCTCGACGCCTCGGACGAGCAGCTCGACTTCCCGACGCTCTTCGCTTCGGCCCGCCAGGGCTGGGCCGCGACCTCGCTGGAGGCCGAGCACACGGACATGACGCCGCTGTTCGAGCTGCTGGTGAACCATGTGCCGGCACCGAAGATCGATCCGGATCCGGCGTTCCGCATGCTGGTGACGACGCTCGAGGCCGACAACTTCCTCGGCCGCATCCTCACGGGCCGCATCCTGTCGGGCTCGATCAAGCCCAACACGATGGTCAAGGCGCTGGGCCGCGACGGCAAGGAACTGGAGCAGACACGCATCACGCGCATCCTGGCGTTCCGCGGCCTCGAGCGCGTGGCGCTCGACTCGGCCGAGGCCGGCGACATCGTGGCCATCGCGGGCATGAAGGTCGCCACGGTGGCCGACACGCTGGGCGACCTCACCATCTCCGAGCCGATCACCTCGCAGCCGATCGATCCGCCGACGCTCGCCATGACCTTCATGGTGAACGACTCGCCGCTCGCCGGCCGGGAAGGCGACAAGGTCACGACCCGCATGATCCGCGCGCGCCTGATGCGCGAGGCCGAGGGCAACGTGGCGATCCGTGTCACCGACACGGAGAACGCCGATTCGTACGAAGTCGCGGGCCGCGGCGAACTCCAGCTCGGCGTGCTGATCGAGACGATGCGCCGCGAGGGCTTCGAACTGGCCGTCGGCCGTCCGAAGGTGCTGTTCAAGACCGATCCGGTCACCGGCCAGCGCCAGGAGCCGATCGAGGAAGTCGTGATCGACGTCGACGACGCCTATACCGGCGCGGTCGTCGAGCAGATCTCGCTGCGCAAGGGCGAGCTGCAGGACATGCGTCCGTCGGGCGCCGGCAAGACCCGCCTGGTGTTCTACGCCCCGTCGCGCGGCCTGATCGGCTATCACGGCGAATTCCTGACCGACACGCGCGGCACCGGCGTCATGAACCGCCTGTTCCACGAATACGGCCCCTATCGCGGCCCGATCGCCGGCCGCCGCAACGGCGCGCTGATCGCCAACGAGGAGGGCACCTCGGTCGCCTACGCGATGTGGAAGCTCGAGGATCGCGGCCCGATGTTCATCGAACCGGGCGTCCCCGTCTACATGGGCATGATCATCGGCGAGCACAGCCGCGGCACCGATCTCGAGATCAACGTGCTGAAGGGCAAGCAGCTCACCAACATCCGCGCCGCCGGCAAGGACGAGGCGGTTCGCCTCACGCCGCCGCGCAAGATGTCGCTCGAGCAGGCGATCGCGTATATCGAGGAAGACGAACTCGTCGAGATCACCCCGAAGTCCATCCGGCTGCGCAAGCGCTTCCTCAATCTCGAGGATCGCAAGCGGGCCAAGAAGCAGGCCGCTGCGGCGGCGGAGTAAAGACAAGAACCATGAGCGGCAGGAACGTGGATTTCGGCGATCGCCTGGCGACCGCTGCGGCGGCCAAGCAGGCCTTGCTAGAGAAGGCCAAGGCCAAGGCCAACGATCCGGAACTCCTCAAGAAGCAGGCCGAGCGCGCCGCCATCGCGGCGGCCCGTGAGGCCCGCGAGGCCGAGCGCCGGGAAGCCAAGCGGGCGGAGGAGGCGCGCATCGCAGCCGAACTCGAAGCCGCGCGGATCGCTGCCGAAGAGGCCGCCGCTGCGGCGGCCGCGGAAGCCGCGGCAGCGGCTGCCGCTGCGGAAGCCGAGCGCCTGGCGCGCCGGAAGGCCAAGCCGGTGCTGACCGAGGCCGAGCAGAAAGCTGCCCGCGACGCCCGCTACGCCGCCCGCAAGGCCCGCAGGAACAAGCGATAGAGGAGGACCCGGGACGCCTTGAGGCATCCCGCCTTTCTCAGAGCGTTCCGCCCGTCAGGGAGGCACGCTGGCTGATCTCGATGTGATTGCCGTCGGGATCGCAGACGAACGCATAGCGTACCGTGTCACCCAGCACGCGCGGGTCGCCGCCCGAGGCACCGCCGCGTTCGAGGATGCCGGCATATTCGGCGAGGCAATCCCACACCTGCACCGTCATGTAGCGATAGCCGGGGCCACGCCACTGGCCGACCGCGCTCTCGACCTTGCCCCGTTCGGCGACGACCACCAGTGAATCGCCGCAGCGATAACGCCCCTCGCCGGCGCGGTCGAACTGCATGGCATGGGTCCAGAAGCGGTCGTGGGCGGCGGGGTCGTTGACCCGGAGCAGGATCGCGATGCCCTCGACACCGTTCAGGCCCTTCGGCACCAGCGTCACTTTGTTGCCGTCGGGATCTGCCAGCGGCAGCGATGCCGCCAGGCCTTCGCGCGCGATCTCGAGGCCGACGATGCCGGAGGGCGGTGCCGCGGGCAGGGGCCCGCGCGAATGGTTCATCTTCAGGATCGAGCCGTTCATGTGGTGGCGGTGCTGCTGCATGCCGCCGCCCAGCTTGCCCATATGGTCGTAGGGCAGGCCGACGGTCTGCTGCCAGAAGGCGAGCTGGTCGTCGCGATTGGTCGAGAAGAGTCCGATGTCGAGATGCTGTTTGGCGAGCTGCATGGAGGCAGTTTAGCGCGGGAAATCGTCCGGTCTTCCCGGAACCTGGGGCGCTGCGAAACAATTCTTACAAACCGCGCCACGACGTGGCTGCAACCGGGTCCTACAACGGCAGCGGGTGAAGGACCGGGGGCTGGGGGGCCGTCGGTAGTATGTGGGAAGGGCTACGATGATCCGCGCCATGATCGGCACGGTCGCCGTGCTTGCGGGCTTTGCGGTCGTCGAACGCTCGGTCGACGCCAGCACCGGGCAGGGCGGTACGTGTTCGCCAGTCGATACCTATGCGCTCGTCCAGCCGGGCGAGAGCCTGGCCGTGCGGGCCGAGCCGGCGCTCGATGCGGCGGTGGTCGCATCGCTGCGCGGCGACGCACGGGTGGCGGTCCGGATGTCCGGCAGCCAGAGCGGCTGGGCCCGCATCGCGATCGGCGACGGATCGCAACGTCATGGCTGGGTGCCGGCGGATCAACTCAAGGTTGATACGGAGGCCGGCAGCGGGCTCTACAGCCGCCCGGGGCCGATGGGCGAGAAGCTCGAGACTCTCGAGGGCGGCGCCTCCAGCTTTCGAGTGCTTGGATGCCGCGGCAACTGGCTTCAGGTCATCAACGCGCGCAACGGCGCAGGTTGGATCGACAAGAACCGGTCTTGAATTTGAAAAAAAGAGAGAGGTCCCTCACTTCGTTCGGGATGACACCGTTTTCTTCATTGGCGCACCTGCGTCAATTCCAACAACAGTGTCATCCCGAACGCAGTGAGGCACCTTTCCGTCATTAGCGCCAGACGGACTTGAGCGTCAGATCTTCAAGTCGCTGAAGAAGTCGTTGCCCTTGTCGTCGGTGATGATGAAGGCCGGGAAGTTTTCGACCTGGATGCGCCAGATCGCTTCCATGCCGAGCTCCGGATACTCCAGCACCTCGACCTTCTTGATGACGTTCTGTGCCAGGATGGCGGCCGGGCCGCCGATCGAGCCGAGATAGAAGCCCTTGTGCTTCCTGCAGGCGTCGACGACCTGCTTGCTGCGGTTGCCCTTGGCCAGCATGACCATCGAGCCGCCGTTGGCCTGGAACAGGTCCACGTAGGAGTCCATGCGGCCGGCCGTGGTCGGGCCGAACGAACCCGACGCCATGCCGGTCGGAGTCTTGGCCGGGCCGGCGTAATAGACCGGGAACTGCTTGAAATAGTCCGGCAGGCCCTCGCCGCGGTCGAGCCGCTCCTTGAGCTTGGCGTGCGCCGAATCACGCGCCACGATCAGCGTGCCCGTCAGGTTCACGCGGGTCTTCACCGGATGCTTCGTCAGCACCGAGAGCGTGTGCGCCATGCCCTTGTCGAGGTCGACCGAAACGACGTTGCCGGAGAGCTGCTTGGGCTCGACCTCGGGCATGAAATGCGCCGGGTTGGTCTCGAGCTGTTCGAGGAACACGCCGTCCCTGGTGATCTTGCCGACGGCCTGGCGGTCGGCCGAGCAGGAGACGCCGATGCCGATCGGCACCGAGGCGCCGTGGCGGGCGATGCGGATCACGCGCACGTCGTGGCAGAAATACTTGCCGCCAAACTGCGCGCCGATGCCCATCTGGCGCGTGAGCTCAAGCACCTTCTGCTCCATCTCGCGATCGCGGATGGCCACGCCCTTGTTGTTGCCCTCGCTCGGCAGGTCGTCGAGGTAGCGGGTCGAGGCGAGCTTCACCGTCTTGAGGTTCAACTCGGCCGAGGTACCGCCGACCACGATGGCCAGGTGATAGGGCGGGCAGGCCGCGGTGCCCAGCGTGCGGATCTGCGTGTCGAGGAACTTGAGCAGCGAGGCTTCGTTCAGCACCGCCGGGGTCTGCTGGTGCAGGTAGGTCTTGTTGGCCGAACCGCCGCCCTTGGCGACGAACAGGAACTTGTAGGCGTCGCCGTCGGTCGCATAGATGTCGATCTGCGCCGGCAGGTTGGTGCCGGTCTGCACTTCCTTGAACATCGACAGCGGCGAGACCTGCGAGTAGCGCAGGTTGGTCTCGGTGTAGGTCTTGTAGACGCCCTTGGCGATCGCCTGCTCGTCACCGCCGCCGGTCCAGACGGACTGGCCCTTCTTGCCCATGATGATGGCGGTGCCGGTGTCCTGGCACATCGGCAGCACGCCGCCGGCCGAGATGTTGGCGTTCTTCAGGAGTTCGAGCGCGACGTAGCGGTCGTTGTCGGATGCTTCGCCGTCGTCGAGGATGTTGCGCAACTGCTGGAGATGGCCCGGGCGCAGCAGGTGGGAGATGTCGTGGAAGGCGGCGGCCGTGAGGGTGGTCAGCGCCTCGGGCTCGACGGTGAGGACGTCCTTGCCGTTGAATTTCGCGGTGCCCACGAAGTCCGAGGTGAGCTTGCGATAGGACGTCGTGTCCTCGTGGCTCGGGAACATTTCCTGGAACTGGAATTCGGGCATGCGTCTTCTCCTGGCGACCCAGTCGGGGCGCCGGTTTCCTGCCGCAGCCGGGGCGCGGCGTCTAGCTACTTCTTTCGGAAGCTGTCGAGCTTGACGACCTTGGAAGCCGCGTCCTCTGGCTTGGCCGCATCCTCGGCGGCAGCTTCCGCCGGCGCCTCGGCATCAGAGCCTTCGGCCGCGGGTGGGCGCTTTTCCGGGACGGGCAGCGGCGTGGGTTCGGCGGCGCCCACGGGAGCCGACGCGGCGTCGAGCTTCTCGCCGGCCTTGTCGCGGCGGTCGAATTGCAGGCCGAAGCGCACAGACGGATCGACGAAGGCCGACAGTGCGGCGAACGGGACCTTTATGCGCTCCTGCTGCTTGTTGAAGCTCACCGTCACTTCGAACGAATCGTCGTGCAGGATGAGGTCCCAGTACTGGTGCTGGAGGACGATCGTCATCTCTTCCGGATACTTGGCGCGCAGGTACTCGGGCAGTTCCACGCCGGGATC
Organism: uncultured Rhodospirillaceae bacterium; assembly: GCA_945952105.1. Classification (GTDB taxonomy): domain Bacteria; phylum Pseudomonadota; class Alphaproteobacteria; order Reyranellales; family Reyranellaceae; genus Reyranella. The sequence continues at coordinate 10,554 of CAMFGZ010000025.1, forward strand.
GCCGCTGCGGAAGCTGATGTAGAAATGATGCGAGCCCGGGAGGCCCGTTTCCGCGACCTGAGTCAGCACGCGTCGCACGACGCTGCGCAGCGCATCGTCGACGAGAGCGTCGTAGTGAAAGCGATCGTTCATGGCCTGTCGGAAATTTCGAGAAAGCATCGGCCCGCGGTGCGGGAGAGTCAACGATGGCAATAGCGGTCAATCGCCGGGAAAGAAAGCGGAGATGACCCGAGGGATGAGTGGGGGGCTTCTGTTGCCCGGTGCCCCCCGGACCGCGCTTACGTCCGCTGTTTAGGCGGCAGCAGCGAGTGTAACGGTGTTATCGTTAGCACTTGTGAATGGCCCGTCACGGCGGAACCATACCGGGCAAAAACCGCGCCTTTACCACGCTCGTCGATCCTGGTTCGCCCCCATCGGTTCCGCCCCACGGGAAGTCCCGGGTGCGGAGAAGAATGGTGGAGGCGCCGGGTACTGCCCCCGGGTCCGAAACGCTTATTTCACGCGGCGTTTATCGCCATAGTCGGTTTCCCGACGCCCTCTATATAGGCGGTTCGATCGGCATTTTGAAGGTGCCTGTCCCGTATCATGGGGCACCCAAGCGCTTATTTACACATGGTCCGAGGAGCGCTCGGCCCATAAAGTCCGGCGCAACAAAGGACAACGTGCGATGCCCCTCTCGACCGACCAGCAGGCTGAAATCGACCAGGCCCGGGCCGGCGCCCAGCCGACCCTGCGCCCCGTGGCTCCGGCGCTGGAGGAGATTCTCTATCAGGCGCTGCCCGTGCTCGATCACGGCTTCGTCCGCGTCGTCGACTACATGGGCGACGATGCCGCCGTCGTGCAGGCCGCGCGGGTGAGCTACGGCCGCGGCACCAAGAAGGTCAGCGAGGATCGCGGGCTCATCAACTATCTGATGCGGCACCGGCACACGACGCCGTTCGAGATGTGCGAGATCAAGTACCACGTGAAGCTGCCGATCTTCGTGGCACGCCAGTGGATCCGCCATCGCACCGCCAACGTGAACGAATATTCCGCGCGCTACTCGATCCTCGACAACGAATTCTATGTACCGAAGCCCGAGCATCTCGCGGCGCAGAGCGCGATGAACCGGCAGGGGCGCGACGCGGTGCTCGTTGGCAAGGAAGCCGAGCGCGTCTTCAGCCTGCTGAAGAAGGACGCGGAGCTGGTCTACGAGCACTACCTCGAGATGCTGAATGAAGGTGAGGCCGGTGCGCCGCTCGATCCCGAGCGCTCGGGCCTCGCGCGCGAGCTCGCCCGCATGAACCTGTCGCTCGGCTTCTATACGCAGTGGTACTGGAAGACGAACCTGCACAACCTGATGCATTTCCTGTCGCTGCGCGCCGACGCCCATGCGCAGTACGAGATCCGCGTCTATGCCGAGACCATGCTCGACACGCTGAAGCGCTGGTGCCCGATCAGCCACGACGCCTTCGTCGAATACCGCATGGGCGGCACGCATCTCTCCAAGACCGGCCTCGCCATCGTGAAGCGCATGCTGGCGGGCGAGAAGGTCGACCAGAAGTCGAGCGGGCTCAGCGCCCGCGAATGGCGCGAGCTGATGGCCGCGCTCGGTCAGGCGACGTGATCCGCGATCCGAGCCGCGATCCGGGCCGCCTGCGCCTCCTGCGCGAGCGACCGCGCGACGCCACGGCGGTCGAGGCGATGAACGAGGCGGCCTTCGGCCCGGATCGCCAGCAGAAGACCGTCTATCGCCTGCGCGAGGGCGTGAAGCCGATCCGCGAACTGTGCTTCGTGGCGATCGACCAGAAGGACCGGATGGTCGCGTCTATCCGCAACTGGCCGATCCTGATCAACGAGAAGTGGCCCGCCGTCATGCTGGGGCCGCTCGCCATCTCCCCCGAGCTGCGCGGGCTGGGCTACGGCAAGGCGCTGATGTGGCACTCGATGGCGCAGTCGCGCATGCTGGGCCACAGCCGCATCATCCTCGTCGGCGATCCCGAGTACTACAACCAGTTCGGCTTCCGCCGCGACCTCGCGCTGAACATCCAGCTCCCCGGCTGGGTCGAGGACCGCCGCTTCCTCGCCCTCGAACTCGTCGCCGGCTCGATGATCGGCGTGCACGGCATGATCGGGAAAGCTATCGTGCGAAAGAAGCGCGCCCAGCCCAAGACCAAGCATCGCTAGGAGGGAGAGTGCCCAGGCTTGGCGGTCCCGATTTTCCTCTAAGCTTGGCGGAGGACGGAGCGCAACTGCACGCTGCTGCTTTGGCACAGGCCCTCCCTGTCGCCGAACAGGCGCTGGCTGAAATTCTTGCCAATCGAGCCGGCGTTCGTCTGGTGGGGATATCGGGCCTCAATTCCTTGCTGGTGTCTTCTGGGCCACTCGGCGCTCTGGCTGCGCAGATACTCGGCCCGGCCTGCCGGCCAGTCCGCGCAATCCTCTTCGACAAATCCAATGTAAACAATTGGGCGCTGCCCTGGCATCAGGATCGCACGATCGCCGTTGTTGCGCGAAGAGATGTGGAAGAGTTCGGTCCGTGGACTGTGAAAGCGGGCTTGCAGCACGTTGCGCCGCCGCAAGATCTATTGGCGAAAATGATCACGCTGCGCGCCCATCTGGATCGGGTCTCTGCCTGCAACGCTCCGTTGCTGGTGGCGCCGGGTTCGCATCTGAGGGGCCGCATTGCTGAGGCCGACATTGCCGACGTGGTCCAGCGATGTGGAATTGCCACTTGTCTTGCTGAGGCGGGAGATGTCTGGGTCTACGCGACCCCGATACTGCATGCTTCCAAGGCGGCGTTGGTGCCGTCTCGACGCAGGGTTCTGCAGGTGGACTACGCTGCCGAGGAACTGCCTGGCGGCCTCGAGTGGCTTGGCGTTTGAAGACTTCGGGCTACGCGGTCCGAGGTTTTATTGCACCACGATGTTCGGGGCCTTGCGGGCGCCGCGCTGGTTGGCGCTCAGTTGCTTCCACACGCGGCCGGCGACGTTCTTGTAGACCTGCGCGTGCTGGCTGTCGGGTTTCGACACCACGATGGGGTTGCCGCTGTCGGACGTCGTGCGGATGTCGAGGTGCAGCGGGACTTCGCCCAGGAATGGCACGCCGAGCTTGTCGGCTTCCTCGTGGGCACCGCCGTGGCCGAAGATCTCGGAGCGCTCGCCGCACTTGGGGCACAGGAAGTAGCTCATGTTCTCGACGATGCCGAGCACCGGCACCGCGACCTTGCGGAACATGTTGAGGCCCTTGCGTGCGTCGACCAAGGCGATGTCCTGCGGTGTCGAGACGATGACGGCGCCGGCCAGAGCGACGCGCTGGGCGAGCGTGAGCTGCGCGTCGCCCGTGCCCGGCGGCATGTCGACGACCAGTACGTCCAGGTCGCCCCAGGTGACGTCGCGCAGCATCTGTTCGAGTGCGCTCGACACCATGGGGCCGCGCCAGATCATCGGCGTGTCCTCGTTCACGATGTAGCCGATCGACATGGTCTTGAGGCCGAAGCGCTCGATCGGCTTCAGCATCTTGCCGTCGGCCGATTCCGGCTTCTCGGTCACGCCCAGCATGCGCGGCATCGAGGGGCCGTAGATGTCGGCATCGAGAAGCCCGGTCGCCAGGCCGTTGGCCGCGAGGCCCAGCGCCAGGTTGACCGCGGTCGTCGACTTCCCGACGCCGCCCTTGCCCGACGCCACCGCGATGATGTGCTTCACGCCCGGCACGTCGATGCGGCCGCCGCCGCCCGTGGTCTTGCCGGCGGGCGCGGCGTGGCTGTGGCCTGCATGTGAATGACCATGGCCGCCCGGTGCGGGAGGCGGTGGCGGGGCCGCGCGCTCGGCGGTCATGACCGCGGTGGCGGAGAGGACACCCGGCATGGCGCGGATCGCCTGCTCGCAGGCCTGGCGCAGCGGCTCCAGCGCGGTGCCGCGGGCGGGATCGACGTCGAGCGTGACGGCGACATGGCCGGAGCGGGTGGCGATACCGCTCACCATGCCGAGCGCCGCGACGCTGCGGCCGGTCGCAGGATCCATGACGGTTTCGAGAACCTTCCGGATGGCCGATTCGCTGATTTCCGCCATGTTCTGCTGCTTCCGCTGCGGCGCAATTTCGCGTCCGCCGCTTGATTGAAGGTGGGCCTGCCGTCACATATATGCAGCGCGTGTGGAAATCAAAAGCGACAACGCGCGGACGCGCGCGGCAAGCAGGGGCCCTGAGGTGAACGATGGCGTGGAATAACAACGGCGGCGGCCCCTGGGGCGGCGGCGGAGGAGGCGGCGGCTCTGGTGGCGGCGGCGGTCCGTGGGGCGGCGGCGGTGGCGGCAATCGTGGCGGCGGAGGCGGTGGCGGTGGCCCGTTCGGCTCCCGGCGCCCGCCCGATATGGAAGACGTCATCCGCAAGGGCCAGGAGCGGCTCAAGAATCTGATGCCTGGAGGTTTCGGTACCTACAAAGGTATTGCCCTTGTCGTGCTCGGCGCCGTGGTGATCTGGCTTGCGACGGGTTTTTTCCGCGTGCAGCCCAACCAGCAGGCGATCCAGCTCGTGTTCGGCAAGCCCTATGGCAAGCCTGTCGAGCCCGGCCTGCACTACAATCTGCCCGCACCGATCGGAAACGTGGTGGTCGTGAACGTGCAGGATCAGCGCCGCACCGTCATCGGCTCCCGCGGCAACCAGGTTTCGACCCCCTATACGAGAGGCCCGCGCCCGACCTCGACCGAGAACCTGATGCTGACCGGCGACGAGAACATCGTCGACATCGAGTTCGCCGTCCTCTGGCAGATCAAGGACGTGTTCAAGTACGCATTCGACGTGCGCAATCCCGAGGAGAACGTGCGTGCCGGCGCCGAGGCCGCGATGCGCGAGGTGATCGGCAAATCTAACCTGCAATACGCCCAGACCGAGGGCCGCAGCCGCATCGAGCAGGACACCAAGGATCTGCTGCAGCGCATCCTCGACGAATACGGGCTGGGCGTGCGCATCTCGCAGATCCAGCTGCTCCGCGTGGACCCGCCGCAGGAGGTCATCGCGGCCTTCCGCGACGTGCAGGCGGCGCGCGCGGACAAGGAAAAGCTGATCAACGAAGGCAATACCTACCGCAACCAGCAGCTTCCGCGAGCCAAGGGTGAAGCCGAGTCGATCGTGCAGCGCTCCGAAGCCTACAAGGCCGAGATCGTCGCGCGGGCGAGCGGTGACGCGCAGCGCTTCGACCAGGTCTACGAGCAGTGGGCCAAGGCCAAGGACATCACCACCGAGCGTCTCTACCTCGACACGATGGAAGAGGTGCTGCGGAACGTGAACAAGGTCCTCGTCGACAAGGGGACCACCAACAATGGCGGCGTGCTTCCCTATCTGCCGCTGCCCGAGCTGCGCTCGGGCCAGGCGCCGGGTGGCGGTCCGCAGGGACCGCGACCGGCTCCCCAGCCGCTGCCGGGAGCCACGCGATGAGCAACCGTTCGATCATCGCCCTGATCGTCCTCGCGATCGTGGGCTTCCTGCTGACCCAGACCTTCTACACGGTCGATCCGACCAAGCAGGTCCTGGTCCGCCAGTTCGGCGCCATCGTCGGCGATCCGAAGACGCAACCCGGCCTCTACGCCAAGATCCCGCTGATCCAGGACATCCAGCGGATCGACCGCCGGCTGCTCGACTATGAAGCCGAGGAGTTCGAGATCATCGCGGGCGACCAGAAGCGCCTCGTGGTCGATGCCTACGCCCGCTACAAGATCGTCGCGGCCAAACTTTATGCGCAGACCGTGCCGGGTGGCGAGACGACCCTGCGCGGACTGCTCGACTCGCTGATCAACTCGGAGATCCGCGGCGTCCTGTCGTCGGTGCCGCTGCACGCGGTGCTGACCGACCAGCGCGCCAACCTGATGGACGAGATCACCAAGCGGGTGAATTCCAAGACCAAGGAACTGGGCGTGGAGACGGTAGACGTGCGCATCAAGCGCGCCGACCTGCCCCAGGCCAACTCCCAGTCGGTCTACAACCGCATGAAGACCGATCGCGAGCGCGAGGCCGGCCAGCTCCGCGCCGAGGGCGACGAGGAGAATGCCCGCATCAAGGCGACGGCCGATCGTGAAGTCGCGGTCATCAAGGCGGAAGCCGGCCTGAAGGGCCAGATCCTGCGAGGCGAGGCGGATGCCGCGGCGACCGAGATCTACGCCAAGGCCTTCAGCAAGGATAAGGACTTCTACGCCTTCTACCGGCGCATGGAGGCCTACAAGCAGGCGTTCGGCTCGGGCGGCTCGACCATGCTGCTGAGCCCGGATAACGACTTCTTCCGCTTCTTCAACGATCCGGCCGGCATGGCTGCGCCGAAGAAGTAGAGACCGGCAAGAAACGTACCGGACCGGCGGCTGTGGCACTCCTGCCACGCCGCCGGTTTCTTTTTGGCGGCAGCCGGAAAACCCAGCAAACACGGGCCTGATAACGGCCTCTTTATTTGCGCCACAATCGGGCCGCAGGTAGACAGTAACTCTAACGCGCGGCGCCGGCCGTTCCGACCGTTTGGCCTTGAGCGCCGTTGGAGGTCGGTCGTGATTCTAGCTGATTTTCAAGGCTATTTCAGAGGAGCCGCTCTCGCGGCCATCGCGTCGCTCGGTCTCATGGCCACGGAGCCGGCCTGGGCACGCCAGCCGACGGAGAGCTTTTCCGAGCTGGTCGACAAGCTAATGCCGACCGTCGTCAACATCACGACCACGCAGAACGTGCCCCAGCAGGGCCCGCGCCTGCGCGACATGCCCCAGCTCCCGCCCGGCTCGCCCTTCGAGGAACTCTTCAAGGAGTTCTTCGACAAGCGTGGCGGCGAGGAGCAGAAGCAGCGCCGCGGCACGTCGCTCGGCTCGGGCTTCGTGGTCGACGGCGAGGGCTACATCGTCACCAACAACCACGTGATCCAGGGTGCCGAGGACATCACGGTCATCTTCCGTGACGACACCCAGCTCAAGGCCAAGCTGGTCGGCTCCGACAGCCGCATCGACCTTGCGCTGCTCAAGGTCGAGCCGCCGAACAAGAAGCCGCTGCCGGCGGTGAAGTGGGGCGATTCGGACAAGTCGCGGGTCGGCGACTGGGTGATCGCCATCGGCAACCCGTTCGGCATGGGCCATTCGGTGACGGCCGGCATCATCTCGGCGCGCGGCCGTTCGCTGAACGATTCGCTCGACGACTACCTGCAGACCGACGCCGCCATCAACAAGGGCAACTCGGGCGGTCCGCTGTTCAACACGGACGGCGAGGTGATCGGCGTCAACACCGCGATCTACTCGCCCTCCGGGACCAATGCGGGCCTCGCCTTCTCGATCCCGTCGAACCTCGTGAAGCAGGTCGCCGACCAGCTCCGCGAGTTCGGCAAGGTCAAGCGCGGCTGGATCGGCGTCAGCTACCAGAGCGTCACCGACGACATCGCCGATTCGTTCGGCCTCGATCGTGCGCGCGGCGTGCTGGTGGCCAACGTCACGGCCGACGGCCCGGCCGCCAAGGCCGGCCTGAAGCGCAACGACATCATCATCTCGTTCGGCGGCCAGGACGTGCTCGACCTGCGGCGCTTCCCGAAGATCGTCGCAAACGCCCGCGTGGGCAACACGGTCGACGTCGTCGTCTGGCGCGGGGGCAAGGAAGTGCCGCTGAAGCTGCGTGTCGGCGAGCAGGAAGAAGCCGAGAAGCAGAACACTTCGGCGCAGGGCGGCCCGAAGAAGCCCGCCGAGCCCGACCAGCCGGTGACCTCCACCATCGAGCAGCTCGGCCTTTCGCTTCAGAAGGTCACGGACCAGCTGCGCGAGCGCTATGGCCTCTCCGACCAGGTGAAGGGCGTGATCATCACCAAGGTGGCGGCCAACAGCCCGGCTGCGGAGAAGCAGCTCCAACCCGGTGACGTCATCCTCGAGGTCGACCAGAAGCCGGTGACGACGCCGCAGGAAGTCACCGATCTCGTGACCAAGCTGCAGCAGCAGAAGAAGCGCTCCGTGCTGCTCTTCGTCGAACGCCAGGGCGACCCCCGGTTCGCAGCGCTGCGCCTGCAGAAGTAGGCTTCGTCTCCCAACAAACGAAAAGGCCGCGCACTGCGCGGCCTTTTTGCTTATTGGAGCGCGCCACTCCAGTGGCGCTCATGCTTCGCGGGCGGACAAAGAAGAGCGCCACTGGAGTGGCGCGCTTCAAGGCGGTTTCGGCTAACCGATCTTCACCACCAGCTTGCCGAAGTTCTCGCCCTTGAGCAGGCCCATGAAGGCCTCGGGCGCCCTGGCCAGCCCGTCGACCACGGTCTCGCGGCTCTTCAGCTTGCCCGACGCCACCAGCCCGCCGACCTCGTTCACGAAGTCTCCCATCAGGGCCACGTGGTCGGAGACGATGAAGCCCTGCAGGGTGAGGCGGCGCTGGACGATGGTGAACATCTTCTCCGGCCCGGCGATCGGCGTCGCGTCCTGGTATTCCGAGATGGCGCCGCAGAAGGCGACGCGGCCGAAATTGTTCAGGCGCGCAAAGACGGCGTGGAAGATCTTGCCGCCCACATTCTCGAAGTCGGCATCGATGCCCTGCGGGCAGAGCTTGTCGAGCACCGCGCCCACGTCGCGTTCGGTCTTGTGGTTGAAGCAGGCGTCGTAGCCCGCCTCGCGCACCGCCCACTGGCACTTCTGCTCGTCGCCGGCGCAGCCCACGACCCGGGCGCCCGCTAGCTTGGCGAGCTGGCCCGCCACCTGGCCGACCGCGCCGGTGGCGGCCGAGACGAACACGGTCTCGCCTTCCTTGGGCTTGCAGATGTGCCTGATGCCGTACCAGGCGGTGAAGCTCGGCATGCCCAGCACGCCGAGATAGGCCGAGAGCGGCAGGCCGGCGGCGTCGATCTTGCGCAGCCCCTTGCCGTCATGGACCGTGTGCGTGGCCCAGTTCAGCATGCCCATCACGATGTCGCCCTTGGCGTAACGCGGGTTCCTGGACGCCACGACCTCGCCGACCGAGCCGCCGGTCAGCGGCTTGTCGAGTTCAAAGGGCGGCGTGTAGGACCGCAGTTCGGTCATGCGCGGGCGCATGTAGGGATCGAGCGACAGGAAGCGCTGCGCCACCAGGATCTGGCCGTCGGCGAGAGCGGGCAGGGTGACGGTCTCGCTGCGGAAGCAATCGGCGGTGACGTCGCCCTCGGGGCGCTTCGCGAGAACGATCTGCTGCACGTCGGTCATGGGTCTTTCCTCCGTTCGAAGTCGCTGCGGCGATAGCCCTGCAGGTAGAGCAGCGCCGTGAGATCGCCGTGGTCGATGCGCGCGGGCACCTGGGCCGCGACGGCCGGCTTGGCGTGGAAGGCGACGCCGAGGCCGGCTGCCTTGAGCATCGGCAGGTCGTTGGCGCCGTCACCGACGGTCACGGCATCGGCGACGGTGAGGCCCCGCTCGCCGGCCAGCCGCTGCAGGGTCGTGAGCTTGGCTTCCTTGCCGAGGATCGGCCGGCCGACCGTGCCGGCCAGCGATGCGCCGTCATGCTCCAGCACGTTGGCAGCATCGAGGTCGAAGCCCAGCGCCTTGCGCACCATCGCGGTGAAGTAGGTGAAGCCGCCGGAGACCAGCGCGCAATAGGCGCCGTGTTTCTTCATCGTCGCGACCAGCGTGGCGCCGCCCGGCATGTAGCGGATGCGCGTCGCGGCCTCGTCGAGCCGCCCGACCGGCAGGCCCTTAAGCAGGCCGACCCGCTCCTCGAGCGCGCCGGCGAAGTCGATCTCGCCGTTCATGGCCCGGGCGGTGATGCCGGCGATCTTCTCGCGCAGGCCGAGAAAATCGGCCAGCTCGTCGAGCATCTCGTTATGGATCATGGTCGATTCCATGTCCGCGACGAGCAGCTTCCTGCGCCGACCCATGGCCGACAACGCGACGGCGTCGACGCCGGGCAGGCTCACGGACACGGCGGTTCCCTCGAACGGCAGGTCGCACGCGATGCCCTTGTCGAGCCAATCCGGCGCGCCGACGGCGGCGCCGCCGCTCTTCAGGGCTTCGGTGGCGGCCGCGACGACTGCGTCGGTGACGGCGGGGCGGGACGGATCGGAGATCAGGACCAGGATGTTTTTCACGCCTCCGGCTCTAGCGGCGGGGTCGCGGATTTGCAAACAGTGCGCCGGCTCATGATTTCGCAAGGACAGCCCCTCGTCATCGTCGTCACCGGACCGACCGCAAGTGGCAAGTCGGCGCTCGCGCTCGCGCTCGCCGAACGCCGTGGTGGCACCGTGATCAACGCCGATGCAATGCAGACCTACGATGCCTTCCCGATCCTGACGGCGCAGCCGACCGCCGAGGAGCGGGCGCGGGCACCGCATGCGCTCTACGGCGTCCTGCCGCTCGGCGAGATCGTGTCGGCAGCGCGCTGGCGCACGATGGCGACCGACGAGATCGAACGCACACTGGGCGAAGGCCGCCTGCCCATCCTGTGCGGTGGCTCGGGCCTCTACCTGCGCACCCTGATGAAGGGCATCGCGCCCATTCCCGACGCGCCGGCCGAACTGCGCGAGCAGGCCAATGCCGACTGGGCCGCCCTGGGTGCCGGGGCGTTCCGGGCGCGGTTGGCCCGGCACGATCCCGCCATCGTCGCCCGGCTGAAGCCGGGGGACCGTCAGCGCCATGTCCGCGCCTGGGAGGTCTGGCAGGCGACAGGGCGTCCCCTGAGTGCCTGGCAGGAGGGCGAAGCCTCGGCGGCGCCATGGAGCTTCGTCACGGTGCTGCTGGCGCCGGAGCGGCCCTGGCTGCGCGACCGTATCGAGGCCCGGTTCGACGACATGCTGGCCGGCGGCATCGCGGCCGAGGCGCGCGCCGTCTTCGATCGCCGGCCCGACCCGGCGTGGCCCGGCCTGAAAGCCCATGGCGCCCCCGAACTGTTCCGCCACTTCCGGGGTGAGATGTCGCTCGACGAGGTCCGGCGGGTCGCCATCGACCATACGCGCCAGTATGCGAAGCGCCAGATGACGTGGTTCCGGCATCAGATGACACCAGATCTGGTGTTCGACCCGAGGGCTGATCAATCTCTGGGCGCGATTGAGAAATTTTTGGACAATCCAGACACCTGAAACTTTGCGTTTCGGTCTTTTTGGATTGACCCGCCCCTACCCGGCCACTATGTTCCGCCGCGCCGCAAAACCCCCGTTTTGCGGCACATTTGTCAGAAGGAGAGCACTGTGACGAAGCCCGAGGAGTCCGCCACGACCGGCGCCGATCTGTTGGTGAAAGCCCTGATCGACGAGGAAGTCGAGGTCGTCTTCGGCTATCCCGGTGGCGCCGTCCTTCCGATCTACGATTCGCTCTTCAAGCAGAACCGGCTGCGCCACGTATTGGTGCGCCACGAGCAGGCGGCCGTGCACGCGGCCGAAGGTTATGCCCGTTCGACCGGCAAGGTCGGCGTGGTGCTGGTGACCTCGGGTCCCGGCGCGACCAATGCCGTGACCGGGCTCACCGACGCGCTGATGGATTCGATCCCGATCGTCTGCCTGACGGGCCAGGTGCCGACCCACCTGATCGGCAACGACGCCTTCCAGGAAGCCGACACGACCGGCATCACGCGTCCCTGCACCAAGCACAATTACCTGGTGAAGTCGGTCGGCGATCTCGCACGCTCGGTCCATGAGGCCTTCTACGTGGCGCGCTCCGGCCGTCCGGGCCCGGTCGTCATCGACCTGCCCAAGGACGTGCTGATGAACAAGCACGAGTATGTGCCGCCGCCCAAGGTCGCGGTGACGCACAAGAGCTACCGGCCGCAGACCAAGCCCGATCCGAAGAAGATCGAGCAGGCGATCGAGATGATGGCCAATGCCAGGCGTCCGGTGTTCTACGCCGGTGGCGGCGTCATCAACTCCGGCCCCAGGGCCTCGAAGTTGCTGACCCAGCTCGTGCATCTCACGGGCTATCCGGTCACCAACACGCTGATGGGACTCGGTGCCTTCCCGGCATCGGACAAGCAGTTCCTCGGCATGCTGGGCATGCACGGCACCTACGAAGCCAATCTGGCGATGCACGGCTGCGACGTGATGATCAACATCGGCGCGCGCTTCGACGATCGCATCACCGGCAACCTGTCGAAGTTCTCGCCGGGCTCGAAGAAGATCCACGTCGACATCGATCCGTCCTCGATCAACAAGAACGTGCATGTCGACCTCGCCATCGTGGGCGACGCGACGCTCGTGCTCGAAGAGATGATCAAGGTCTGGAAGGCGAAGCAGCCGAGGGTCGACCAGAAGGCCCTGAAGGCGTGGTGGGCCGAGATCGACACGTGGCGCGCGCGCAACTGCCTCGCCTACAAGCCGAACAAGCAGGTGATCAAGCCGCAGTATGCGCTGGAGCGGCTCTATCACCACATCAAGGACAAGGACCACTACATCACCACCGAAGTGGGCCAGCACCAGATGTGGGCGGCTCAGTTCCTGAAGTTCGAGCAGCCCAACCGCTGGATGACCTCCGGCGGCCTCGGCACGATGGGCTACGGCTTCCCGGCGGCGCTGGGCGTGCAGATCGCCCATCCCGAGGCACTGGTCATCGACGTGGCGGGCGAAGCCTCGATCCTGATGAACATCCAGGAGCTCTCGACGGCGGCGCAATATCGCCTGCCGGTGAAGATCTTCGTGCTGAACAACCACTACATGGGCATGGTCCGCCAGTGGCAGGAACTGCTGCACGGCGGGCGCTATTCGGAGAGCTACTCGGAGTCGTTGCCCGACTTCGTGAAGGTGGCCGACGCGTTCGGCGCCAAGGGCCTGCGCTGCGAGGACCCGGCCAAGCTCGACGACACGATCAAGGAGATGATCGAGCTCAAGCATCCGGTCATCGTCGACGTCATCGTCGACGAGAAGGAGAACTGCTTCCCGATGATTCCCTCGGGTGCGGCGCATAACGAGATGCTGCTGGGTCCGGAGGACAGGCAGTCCACGACGGTGTCGGAAGAAGGCATGGTGCTGGTGTGAGCAAGGATACGATCGTCGCCCATACCATCTCCGTCCTGGTGGCCAATGAGCCCGGCATCCTCGCGCGCGTGGTCGGTCTGTTCTCGGGCCGCGGCTACAACATCGAGAGCCTGACCGTCGCGGAGACCAACGCGAAGGAAAGCCAGTCCCGCATCACCATCGTGACCAAGGGCACGCCGATGATCATCGAGCAGATCAAGGCGCAGCTCGACCGTCTCGTGCCGGTCTATCGCGTGCGCGACCTCACGGTCGAGGGCCCGCACATCGAGCGCGAGCTGGCGCTGGTGAAGGTGAGGGGCGTCGGCGAGAAGCGGGTCGAGGCGCTGCGCCTCGCCGACGTGTTCCGCGCCAAGGTGATCGATGCCAAGTCCGATTCCTTCGTCTTCGAGGTCACGGGCAACAGCGACAAGGTGCAGACCTTCATCGGCCTGATGGAGACGCTGGGCCTCGTCGATGTCGGCCGCACCGGCATCGTCGCCATGTCGCGCGGCGGCGAGGCGCTTTAATTATCGTTCCTCCCCCGTAAGACGGGGGAGGTGGAGAGTTCGAGCTCGCTAGTAGTTCGACAGGCCCTTGATCGAGGCGACGCGGCCCTCGATCTCGGCGAGGTTCGCCGGCGTCTTGTCGATCACGAACAGCGCCTGGGTGCGGCCGTTCATCTGCAGGGGATCGCCGCCCTCGCGCTGCTGCATCTCGCCAAGGAAGGTGCCGGCCGGACGGCAGGTCGGGGTGGCGCTCAGGCCGCCGAAATTGACCCCGGGATAGCGCAGGCAGATCTGGGTGATCTGCTGGCCGCTCGAATCGCTGGTGTTTTCGACCATCCACTGGCCCTGGAAGATGCGGCGCTGGCCGACCATCCAGACGAGGTCCCGCCCGTCCGCCGTGGAATAGTGGATCTGTGCCGGGCCGTTGCCGCGGGTCCACAGCCAGGTGTGATTGCGCATCGCCCGGGCGGCCCCGTGCAGCGTCGAGTTCTCCGCGGCGTAGTCGATGCCCGGCATGGCGACGGCCGGGTTGGTCGGCGCGTCGGAGGGCTGGGAGCAGGCCGCCAGTGCGAGTGCCAGGGATGCGAGAACGGGCAAGGAGCGAAGGGTCGACATATCGGGCTTTCCTCGGAAACTGACGGGGCTTGGGTGGCCTCGACCCACGCATACCATATGTAGAAGCGCAGGGTGGACATGCGATAAGGCGGGATTCGAGGCTGGTTTTTACGGGCCGGTTTGTCTACTAACCCCCGTTCTTTGCGAGAAGTCAGCCAGGAGGAATGGCGCCAATGCGTGTCTACTACGATCGTGATGCCGACGTGAACCTGATCAAGGGCAAGAAGGTCCTGATCGTCGGTTACGGCAGCCAGGGCCATGCCCACGCCATGAACCTGCGCGATTCGGGCGTCAAGGACGTGCGCATTGCACTCAAGGCCGGCTCCGCCACGATCAAGAAGGCCGAGGGCGCTGGCTTCACCGTGATGACCCCGGCCGAGGGCGCCAAGTGGGCCGACATCGTGATGATGCTGACCCCGGACGAGCTGCAGTCGGACATCTACAACGCCGACCTCGACGCCAACATGAAGCAGGGCGCGGCGCTGGCCTTCGCGCACGGCCTCAACGTCCACTTCAACCTGCTGACGCCGCGTTCCGACCTCGACGTGTTCATGATCGCGCCGAAGGGCCCCGGCCACACCGTGCGCTCCGAGTATGTGCGCGGCGGCGGCGTGCCCTGCCTCGTGGCGGTGGCGCAGAACTCCTCGGGCAACGCGCTCGAAATCGCGCTCAGCTACTCGTCGGCGGTGGGCGGCGGTCGCGCCGGCACCATCGAGACGTCGTTCAAGGAAGAGTGCGAGACCGACCTGTTCGGCGAGCAGGTCGTCCTGTGCGGCGGCCTCGTCGAGCTGATCAAGGCCGGCTACGAGACGCTGGTCGAGGCGGGCTACGCGCCTGAGATGGCGTACTTCGAGTGCCTGCACGAGGTGAAGCTGATCGTCGACCTCATCTTCGAGGGCGGCATCGCCAACATGAACTACTCGATCTCCAACACCGCCGAGTATGGCGAGTACAAGACCGGCCCGCGCATCGTGACCGCCGAGACCAAGGCCGAGATGAAGCGCGTGCTGGAAGACATCCAGTCGGGCCGCTTCGCCCGCGACTGGATGCTGGAGAACAAGGTCAACCAGGCCTCGTTCAAGGCCACGCGCAAGCGCATGTCGGAGCACCCGATCGAGGAGATCGGCGAGAAGCTCCGCGCGATGATGCCGTGGATCAAGGAGAAGGCCTTGGTGGACAAGGCGCGCAACTAGCGCGCCTTGGACGCCGGCGGGCGGCAGCGCTTGTAATCAAGCGCGAGAGCCCGCACCGGGCAGAAAGAATGAAGGCGCCGAAACCCGGCGCCTTTTTCTTGTCCGTTCTGCACTGACCGGCGCGCAACGAGTTGCGCGCCTTAAATCATATACCCACCACCCGACGCATCGAGCATCGCACCGGTGATGAACGACGACTCGTCCGACAGCAGCCACAGCACCGCTTCGGCGATCTCCGCCGACTTGCCGACGCGGCCCATCGGAATCGACTTCTCGATGTTGGCGCGGAACGCCGGATCGTTCAGCCGTCCCTCGGTCATCTCGGTCAGCACCATGCCCGGCCGCAGCGAATTCACGCGGATGCCCTCGGCCGCGACCTCGCGGGCGAAGCCCTTGGTGAAGGCGTCGACCGCGCCCTTGCTGGCGGCATAGGCCGAGGAGCCGAGGCGCCCGCCCAGCGTCGCTGCCATCGACGAGACGTTGACGATCGCACCGCCCTTGCCGCCGCGCCGCGTCGACATGCGCCGGGCCGCCTCGCGGCAGCACAGCATCAGGCCGGTGACGTTGGTCGCGAACAGGTTGGCCAGCACCGTGGCATCGTACTCGTCGACCCGGCCGCGTTTTCCGTTGGTGCCGGCGCTGTTCACCAGATGGGTGATCGGCCCCAGCGCCTTCTCGGTTTCCTCGAACAGCCGCACGATGTCGGCTTCCCTTGCCATGTCGCCGGGCAGGGCGATCGCCTTGCCGCCCTTGGCGTCGATGTCGGCAACCACGGCCTTGGCCTGCGTGTCGCGCGTTCGGTAGTTGATCGCGATGTTGTAGCCGCGCGTCGCGGCCTGGCGGGCGGTCTCGGCGCCGATGCCCGAGGCCCCGCCGGTGATCAGGAGGGTTTTGCTCATGGCCCGATGATATAGTGTCGGCAACGCTTCGGGAGGAAAAAGCATGAAGGCCGCCGTTCTGTTCAAGCCCAACGAGCCGTTGCAGGTCGTCGAGTGCGAACTCGACCCGCCCAGGGCGCAGGAAGTGCGCGTGAAGATGAAGGCGTCGGGCGTCTGCCAGAGCGACTGGCACATCATGAACGGCGACTGGCCCTCGCCGATGCCGATCGTGCCGGGTCACGAGGCGGCCGGCGAGATCCTCGAATGCGGTCCGGGCGTCACCACGGTGAAGCCGGGCGACCATGTGATCTTCTCGTTCCGTCCCCATTGCGGCCGTTGCCGCTACTGCACTCAGGGCCGCACGGTGCTGTGCATCGGCCGCGCCTCGGTGCCGCCGGGCGCGCAGCATGACGGCACGTTGCGTCTGAAGCACAAGGGGGCGGGCATCAACCAGATGGCCCGCATCGGCACTTTCTCGGAAGAAGTCGTGGTGCCGGAGGAGATGGTCGTGCCGATCCGCAAGGACATGCCGTGGGCACAGGCCGCGCTCGTCGGCTGCTGCGTGGCGACCGGCGTGGGTGCGGTGACGCGCCATGCGAAGATCGAGGCCGGCTCGACCGTGCTGGTGATCGGCTGCGGCGGCGTCGGCCTCAATGCCGTGCAGGGCGCGATGCTCTCCGGTGCCAGCAAGATCATCGCGGCCGACATCCTCGACAACAAGCTCGAGATGGCGAAGACGTTTGGCGCCACGCACACGATCAACACCGCGACCGACAACGATCCGGCGAAGAAGGTGAAGGAGATCACCGGCGGCCTGGGCGTCGACTATTCGTTCGACGCGGTGTCGATCGGGCCGACGCAGGCCCTGGCCTTCGACGCGCTGGCGCCGGGTGGGCACGGCGTCGCCGTCGGCGTCCCTGCGGCGACGGCGCGGGCGCAGTATTCGCCGATGATGATGGTGTTCGGCGAGAAGACGATGAGCGGCACCTTCTACGGCTCGGTGAGGCCCGACCTCGATTTCCCGGTGCTGGTCGACCACTACATGAACAAGCGGCTGAACATCGACGGCCTGATCAGCCGCACCTACAGGCTCGAAGAGATCAACGAGGGCTTCAAGCGCATGATGGCGGGCGAGGTCGCGCGCGGCGTCGTGGTCTTCGACTAGCCCTGATCTCAAGCAAATGGCTACCCTCGACGAATTCGGCCTGACCGACGAACAGGTCCTGATCCGGCGCAACGTCGCGGAGCTGTTGGCCCGCGTGCTGCCGCCGGAAGACATCCGCAAGCTCGACGACGAGTCGGCCTTTCCGCACGCGGCCTTCGATGCGCTGGCGGCGGCGGGCTACATGGCGCTGCCGTATGATCCCGCCTATGGCGGCATGGGTGGCAGCCGCAAGGATCTCGTCGTGCTGGTCGAGGCGCTGGCGCGTCACTACAGCGGCGCCTCCTCGCTCTATCTGCCGACCGTCGTCTATGGTGGCATGCACCTGCAGCTCACGGCAGGCGAACATCTGCGGCGGCGCTACCTGCCGGAGATCTGCGCCGGAAAGCTCAAGTCGGCCTTCGCGCTGTCGGAACCCGACACGGGATCGGATGCGTCGGGCATCAAGACGCGCGCGGTGCGCGACGGCAACGGCTATCGGATCACGGGCCAGAAGCTCTACATCAGTGCAGCCCACGTCGCGGACTATCTGATGGTGGTCGCCAAGACCGACAGCGAGGCGCGGCACAAGGGTGTGACGCTCTTCTGGGTCGATGCACGTGCGGCCGGTCTCACGATGCAGCCGTTGCCGACGCTCGGCCGTCGCACCACGCATGCCAACGAGATCTTCTTCGACGGCGTCTTCGTGCCGGCCGATCATGTGATCGGCGAGGAGAATCGCGGCTGGTCTGGTTTGATGAAGGGGCTGAACCTCGAGCGCCTGTGCCTCGCCGCGCAAGCCTGCGGCAACATGCATTTCGCCATCGAGTACGCCAAGCGCTTCGCGCAGGAGCGCATCCAGTTCGGCCAGCCGATCTCGAAGTTCCAGGCGATCCAGCACAAGTTCGCCGACATGCGAATCCTGCTGCGCACGACGCAGGCGCTGACCTATCGCCTCGCCGACATGCTCGATGCCGGCCTCGATCCCGTCGAGGAGACGGCGATCGCCAAGATCCAGGGCACCGACGGCGAATTCAAATGCGCCCATCTCGCCATGGAGATCATGGGCGGCGCCGGCTACACGATGGCGCACGACATCCAGCGCCTGTTCCGCGACGTGCGGGTCGGCTCGATCGGCGGCGGCACCAACGACATCCAGCGCAACACCATCGCCAAGATGATGGGCCTCTAGTGCGCAAGATCGGCGACGCGTCGTTCTTTCGCATCGTCGATCGCCTGCTCGATCCCGGAACGACGCGCGCGCTGAGGACGTCGTGGAGCATCGACGGCGTCGACTGGCAGCGCGAGCGGCACAGCTACGCGGGTACGAGCCACGGCTTCACCGTCGAGGTGACGACCGGCCGAGCTACCGGTGCCGCGCCCTGGACGATGCTCGTCGTGAAGGAATACTGGCGCTCGGGCCGAGGCGAGGAGCTGAAGTCCCATCAATGGGCGCATGTCGAGGCAGGCCGCCGCGCCGATGTCGTGGCGTGGCTTGAGCGGCAGGAGCGGCGTCTGGCCGGACCTTGAAGCGCAAGTAGTGCGCGACTTTTCAGTCGCGACGAATCGCTGACGAGCACAAACGGTGACCATGGGTGCGGCCGTTTGAATCGCCTTGCGAGCCTTGCCTTGCCGGTCTAAACCCGGTCGCACCTTGGGCGCCGGACCTTGGAATGGCGCCAATAAATCAAGATTTCGCCGTAATTACAGAGACTTAACTCAATGCTGTCGCGCGTCATCGGGCTATTTTCGGCGGACATGGGCATCGACCTCGGTACGGCCAACACGCTGGTCTACGTGAAGGGTCGGGGCATCGTTCTCAACGAACCGTCCGTCGTGGCCCTGACCACGCAGAGCGGCAAGCGTCAGGTCCTCGCCGTCGGCGAAGAGGCCAAGATGATGCTGGGCCGTACGCCCGGCAACATCCAGGCGATCCGACCGCTGCGCGACGGCGTCATCGCCGACTTCGAAGTCGCCGAGGCGATGATCAAGCACTTCATCTCGAAGGTGCACAATCGCCGCAGCTTCGCCCATCCGCAGATCGTGGTCTGCGTGCCCTCCGGCTCAACCGCGGTCGAGCGCCGCGCCATCCAGGAATCGGCCGAAAGCGCCGGCGCCCGCAAGGTCTGGCTGATCGAGGAGCCGATGGCGGCGGCGATCGGCGCCGGGCTGCCGGTGACCGAGCCGACCGGCTCGATGGTCGTCGACATCGGCGGCGGCACCACCGAGGTGGCCGTGCTGTCGCTCGGTGGCATCGTCTATCCGCGCTCGGTGCGCGTCGGCGGCGACAAGATGGACGAGGCGATCATCGCCTACATCCGCCGCAACCATAATCTCCTGGTCGGCGAGAGCTCGGCCGAGCGCATCAAAAAGACCATCGCCTCCGCCTGCCCGCCGGACGACGGCGAGGGCCGCACGATGGAGATCAAGGGGCGCGACCTGATGAACGGCGTCCCGAAGGAGCTGGTCATCACGGAGCGGCAGATCGCCGAGAGCCTTCAGGAGCCGGTGAGCGCCATCGTCGAGGCCGTGAAGGTCGCGCTGGAGAACACCGCGCCGGAACTGGCCGCCGACATCGTCGACAAGGGCATCGTGCTCACGGGCGGCGGCGCGCTGCTCGCGAACATGGACACCGTGCTGCGCCAGGCGACCGGCCTGCCGGTCTCCGTGGCCGAGGATCCGCTGCTCTGCGTGGCGCTTGGCACGGGCCATGCTGTCGAGAACATCGTGCGACTTCGCGGCGTCCTTTCTTCGATGTACTAACAGGCCGCGCCGCCGCCCGCTTGGGTTAGAATGGGCAGGAAATGGCGATTCGGGACGACTTCGAGGTAGTCGCGGGCCAGGTGCGCACGGTCGTGCAGCGCTTCGCCCTCGGCCTGCTCGTGATCGCCGCCTTCGGGATCATGCTGGTCGGCAAGGCCGATACCGTCCTCGTCGAACATGCCCGCGTGCTGGCGCTCGACGTCGCGAGCCCGGTCCTGGAGGCCATCGCCCGGCCGGCCGCCTATGCCAACCGCGCCATCGCCGATCTTCGCGAATTCGCCTCGCTGCGCGAAGAGAATGCCCGCCTGCGCGAGGAGAACGCCCGGCTGCTCGCCTGGCAGACCGCCGCGCGACGGCTCGAGAACGAGAATGAGGGCCTGCGCAGCCTGGCCAAGTTCCGCGAGGGGCCCGAGGCTTCCTTCATCACCGCCCGCCTGGTGGGCGACAGCGTCAGCGCCTATATGCGCGGCGCCCTGCTCAATGTGGGCCGTCGGGTCGGCGTGGCGCCAGGCCAGGCGGTCGTGACCGGCGAGGGTCTGGCCGGGCGCATCGCCGAAGTGGGCGAGAACAGCTCGCGCGTCCTGTTCGTGACCGACGTCAACTCGCGCCTGCCGGTGCTGATCGAGCGTACGCGCGAACGGGCCATCCTGGCCGGCGACAATTCCCCCCGCCTTCGCCTTACGCTGGTACAGGGCGTCGCAGGCGTACAGGCCGGCGACCGCATCGTGACCTCGGGCCATGGCGGCAGCTTTCCGGTCGGCATCCCCGTCGGCGAGGTGGTCGAGAGCAGCGAGGGCAGCGTCCGCGTGCGGCCGTTCACCGATTTCTCCCGCCTCGAATTCGTGCGGGTGGTCGATTACGGCGTGACGGGGCTGGTCGGCGCCGGCGCCCCGACGGCGCCGCCCGCGCCGCCGGGCGGCACCGCCGTGCGGTCTCGCTGACATGCGCGTCGACGGCACCCTGGCCGTGCTCGACCGTTGGGGGCGCGCCGCGCTTCCGGGCACGGTCCTGTTGTTCTTCGTGCTGCTGACCCTGGCGCCGCTGCGCGCGCCTTACCTGTCGGACACGCTGCCGCTCCTGCCGGTGCTGGTCGTCTTCCAGTTCAGCCTGGCGACGCCCGAGCGGCTGCCCGGTCCGCTGCTCCTCGCCATGGGCGTCCTGCTCGACCTGCTGCTGGGCGGGCCGGGGGCGCCGGTCGGGGTGAGCGCGCTGGGCTTCGTGCTGGTCCGCGCAGCCGTCATGAACAATCGCCGATACCTCGTGGGCGTGCCGTTTCTGTTCCAGTGGATCGGCTTCTGCATCCTGTGCTGGGGCTTCGTGGCGCTGGTCTGGGCCTTCACCACTTTGTGGACCTGGGCGCCCATCGATCCGGTGCCGGCGATGTTGCAGTATATCGTGGTGATCGTGATCTACCCGCTGCTGGCCCCGCTGCTCGCGCGCGTGCGCGCCCGCGACCCGCTCAACATCCCCGAGCTGGGGCGTGGTGGCGCACGGCCGGGCGAGACAACGCCATGAAGCATTTCCGCAAAGGAGACGGCGAACGCAGCGGGTTGTTCACGCGCCGGGCGCTGGTGCTCGGCGGGGCGCAGGCGGTGCTGATGACCGCGCTTGCCGGGCGCCTCTACCAGCTGCAGGTCGTAGAGACCGATCGCTTCGCCACGATGGCGGAAGAGAACCGCATCAACATGCGGCTGCTGGCGCCGTCTCGCGGGCAGATCTTCGATCGCAGCGGCGTGCCGCTCGCCGTCAATCGCAACAATTTCCGCGCCATGGCGACCTCGGATCGCGGCCGCGGCGCGGATCTGCTGGTCGAGCGCCTCGACCAGATCTTCAGCCTGGGCGAGGCCGAGAAGGTCCGCCTGCTGCGCGAACTGCGCCGCAGCCGCAACGCGCAGCCCATCGTGGTGCGCGAGAACCTCGGCTGGGAGGAAGTGGCGCGCCTCGAGTTCAACGCGCCCGATCTGCCGGGGGTGTTCATCGATCTCGGCCAGAGCCGCGACTATCCCGAAGGCGACCTGATGAGCCACATCGTGGGCTACACCGGCCGCGTCGCCGACGAAGATCTCGCCGGCCGCGACGATCCGGTGCTGCAGCTCGCGACCATGCGGTTCGGCAAGAAGGGCGTAGAGCGCTCGCTGGAAGACGATCTGCGCGGCCGCGCCGGCGCCGTCCAGGTGGAGGTCAACGCCGTGGGGCGGGTCGTGCGCGAGCTCGACCGAACGGAGGGCCAGCCCGGCTCCAACGCCCTGCTGACCATCGATCTCGACATCCAGCGCTTCGCCGCCGAGAAGATGAAGGAGCACCAGAGCGGCTCGGTCGTCGTGCTCGACGTCGTCACCGGCGACGTGGTCGCCATGGTCTCGACTCCCGGCTTCGATCCCTCGACCTTCGCGCGCGGCATCACCCAGACCGAATGGCGCGAGCTGCTCGACAATCCCGAGCGGCCCTTGCACAACAAGGCGATCGCCGGTGTCTATCCGCCGGGCTCGACCTACAAGATGGTGACGGCGCTGGCCGCGCTCGAGGCCAAGGTGATCGACCCGTGGACCCGGCTGCCGTGCGCGGGCTTCCTCGAGCTCGGCAGCATCAAGTTCCATTGCTGGCTGAAGGGCGGCCACGGCTCGACCAACGTGACCGAGGCCATCGCCTGTTCGTGCGACTGCTTCTTCTACGAGGCGGCGCGCCGCGCCGGCATCGACCGGGTGAGCGACATGGCCCAGCGGCTGGGCTTCGGCAAGGTGAGCGAACTCGGCCTGCCGGGTGAGTCGCCCGCCAACCAGCCGACCCGCGCCTGGAAGCAGGAGAAGCTCGGCAAGCCGTGGCAGCACGGCGACACGTTCAACCTCGGCATCGGCCAGGGCTACATGACGGCGACGCCGCTGCAGCTCGCGATCATGACGGCGCGCATCGCCAATGGCGGCTACGAGGTGCAGCCCAACCTGCTGCTGGCCAAGGCCACGCCGCGCGAGGAGCTGGCGCCTCCGCCGGTCCGCACCAAGCCCACGGCGCCTTCGCTGCGGCTCAACCCGCAGCATCTCGCGATCGTCCGCCAGGGCATGTCGGACGTGGTCAACGGCAGCCTCGGCACGGCCAGCGCGCTGCGCGTCAAGCAGCCCGAATTCACATTCGCCGGCAAGACCGGCACCGCGCAGGTCAAGCGCATCACCGAGCGCGAGCGCGAGATGGGCATCACCCAGGCCTCGCTGCCCTGGCACCTGCGCCATCACGCGTTGTTCGTCTGCTACGGCCCGGTCGACAATCCGCGCTATGCCTGCGCCGTCATCGTCGAGCACGGGCAGGCCGGCGGCGCCACCGCGGGGCCGATCGGGCGGGACGTGCTGGTCGAGACGATGAAGCGCGATCCGTCGCGCCGTACCGACCGCTTCAAGAAGATGGCCTCGCGATGAGCCTCGCCGCCATGGGCAGCAGCACGGCGCTCGACGCGCCGTCACCGGTCGGTTTCGCCGAGAAGATCTGGCGCATCAATTGGGGCCTCGTGCTGGTGCTGACGGCGATCG
Source organism: uncultured Rhodospirillaceae bacterium (assembly GCA_945952105.1). Taxonomy (GTDB): domain Bacteria; phylum Pseudomonadota; class Alphaproteobacteria; order Reyranellales; family Reyranellaceae; genus Reyranella. Next base: position 34,037 of record CAMFGZ010000025.1, read on the forward strand.
CCGGCGTGGGCGTACTGGCGCTCTACTCGGCGGCCGGCGGCCGGTTCGAGCCGTGGGCCGCGCGCCATGCGGTGCGCTACGGCTCGGCCTTCATCCTGATGCTGGTGGTGGCCCTGGTTCATCCCAAGGTCTGGCTGACGCTTGCCTGGCCGATCTACATCTTGTCGGTGCTGATGCTGGTGGCGGTCGACGTCATCGGCAAGATCGGCATGGGCGCGCAGCGCTGGCTGGTGATCGGGCCGATGCAGATCCAGCCGTCGGAGATCGCCAAGGTTGCGGTGATCCTGGTGATCGCGCGCTACTATCACGGCCTGCGGCGCGAGCAGGCCTCGCAGTTCCTCTATACCCTGCCGCCGTTGATCATGATCCTGGTGGTCGTCGGCCTGGTCATGGTCCAGCCCGATCTCGGCACCGCGATGATGGTGCTGATGGGCGGCGGCGCACTCCTGTTCGTGGCCGGGGTGCGCCTCTGGATGTTCCTGGCGGCCGGCGTCAGCGCCGTGGCCTGCCTGCCGATCGCCTGGTCCCTGATGCACGAGTACCAGAAGAAGCGCGTGCTCACCTTCCTCGATCCCGACCGCGACCCGCTGGGCGCCGGCTATCACATCACCCAGTCGAAGATCGCCATCGGCTCGGGCGGCATGTTCGGCAAGGGGTTCCTGAAGGGTACGCAATCCTCGCTCAACTTCCTTCCCGAGAAGCAGACCGATTTCATCTTCACGACCTTCGTGGAGGAATGGGGCATGGCGGGCGCCCTGGTACTGCTCGGCCTGTTTTCCCTGGTCGTGCTCTGGGGCTTTTCCATCGCCTTCCGCAGCCAGCACCATTTCGGCCGCCTGCTGGCGCTCGGCGTCACCTCCATGATGTTCCTTTACGTGTTCATCAACACCGCCATGGTGATGGGCATGCTGCCCGTGGTCGGTGTCCCTCTGCCGCTGGTCAGCAATGGCGGCACCGCGCTCCTGTCGGTAATGTTCGCCTGCGGCCTGCTGATCGGGGTGAATGTCTATCGCGACGCCCAGCTCCCCCGTACCCGATAAGCTGGCCTGCAAAATTTCCTTTGAAACAGGCTATCGACAAGGCGGAACAGCCTTGGTATAGCCGCCGCCTTCCGGGCAATGACCCCGCCAAGCAGTGGGGGCGCATAGCTCAGTTGGTAGAGCAGCTGACTCTTAATCAGCTTGTCCCAGGTTCGAGCCCTGGTGCGCCCACCAATGCCCGCAAGCACTTGGCAGATCGTTCCACAGGAACATGAGCGGTACGAAGTTGGATGCGCCGGACGCGCGTCCAACTCGCACGCCTGCTGAACATCTTCAGAAGAGCGGCAGCGGGCGGGAAGCGACTTCTCGCGCCTGAGCCGGCGGAACGCCGAGCGCGCGCAGGATGGTCGCCGTCACCTGCGCCGCATGCGTCCTGCGCATCTTCCCGAGCGCGATGTTGCGCATGCCTTCCATCGTCGCGCCGATCACCAGGTCGAGCGCCGCCGCCTCGCTGTCGACGGTGAATTCGCCCGCCTTCACTCCTTTGCGAAGTTCGGTGGCCACGAATCCCGTGATGGTCTTGCGAAAGGCCGGATCGATCGCGGCGACGTCGAGGATGAGCCGCGCCCAGCTCGGGCTGCTTGCCGCCAGCCCGAGATAGCGCCGGCAGCCCGCCGCCATCTGTTCCGTGCCCGACTGAAGCTGCGAGCGTCCGGGCGCGCTGCGGGCGCGGATCGTCTCGGCGATCGTCACGGCGACGGCGCTCACGATCTCGGCCTTGCTGCGGAAGTGATTGTAGACGGTTCCTATGGTGACGCCGGCGGCGTCCGCGATCTCCGGCATCGCGGTCGCCGCGACTCCGCGGGCCGAGAATATCTTGATCGCCGCGGCAATCAGCTGCCGCCGTGTACGTTCCCGCTTGGGAAGGCGGGTGCCAGCCGGAGTGGGCTGCAGAATGTCGGGAAGGCGTTCCATATTCATGACGCTAACTGAACTTGTCGTTCAATTTTAGATGGTCCATACAATTTTTGCGGGGAGAGCTTACGACACGAGTTATTGCCATGATGCAACGCAAGCAACACGAGTCCGATCCGGCGCGCCGCGCTTTCCTCGCCGCCGCCTCGGGCGCCGCGGCCGCCTCTCTCCTGGGACCGGTCCTCGCGGGCACCGCTCGGGCGCAGACGCCGCCCGCTACCCCTGCCGCGCCCTCGGTCACGCGCACCGCGGGCGGACGGAACGCCCGGCCGAACATCCTGTTCGTCTTCACGGACCAGGAGCGCTACCACGCGCAATGGCCCCGGGGCCTTTCCTTGCCGGCGCATGAGCGCCTCCAGAAGCAGGGAGTCACCTTCACCAACCACCAATGTCCGGCGACGATGTGCACCTCGTCGCGTTCGGTGATGCTGACGGGGCTGCAGACTCCCGACAACGGCATGTTCGAGAATCTCGATGTGCCGTGGATGCGGGATCTGCCGCTCGTGCATCCCACGTTCGGCCACATGCTGCGCAAGGCCGGCTACTACACCGCCTACAAGGGCAAGTGGCACCTCAGCAAGGCGACCGACACGCGCGAGATCGGCTCCTTCATGACGGCGGAGATGGAGAAGTACGGTTTTGCCGACAACTTCTCGCCGGGCGACCTGATCGGCCATACGCTTGGCGGTTACGGCTTCGATCATCTGACGGCCGGAAGCGCCATCAACTGGCTGCGCACGTCGGGCCGGCCGCTGGCGGACGAGGGCAAGCCGTGGTGCATGACGGTCAGCTTCGTCAATCCGCATGACGTGATGTACTTCAACACCGACTCGCCCGGAGAGAGCGTCCAGGACACCGGCAAGCTGCGCCTTCATGCGGCGCGTGCGCCCGAACATGCCCTGTACAAGTCGAGCTGGGATATCCCCGTCCCGGCGACCCTGCGCCAGCCGTTCGACGCGCCGGGCCGGCCGCAGGCGCATCGCGAGTTCGACCGCGTCTGGGATTACATCCTGGGCAACGTGCCGCTCGAGGACGTGCGCTGGAAGCGCTTCAACGACTACTACGTCAACTGCATCCGCAACGTCGACCGGTCGATGGAGGCGCTGTTTGCCGAACTCGACGCGCTGAACCTCGCCGACAACACCATCATCATCTTCACTGCCGATCACGGCGAGATGGCCGGTGCCCACGGCCTGCGCGGCAAGGGGCCTTTCGCCTATCGCGAGACCAATCACCTCCCGCTGCAGATCGTCCATCCCGACGTGAAGGGTGGACAGGCGTGCCAGTCGCTGTCGAGCCATATCGACCTCGTGCCGACGCTCCTGTCGATGGCAGGTGTGAAGAAGGACCTGGCCAGCGAATTTGCCGGCCGTGAACTGCCGGGGCGCGATCTGTCGCCGGCATTCGCCAATCCGGGCAGCCAGCCGCTTGACGCCGTGCGGCCGGCCACCCTGTTCACCTACAGCGGTCTGGCCAGCAACGATTCCGCCGTCTTCGACTTCGCTGCCAAGGCTTTCCTCGCCGGCAAGGATCCCAAGGAAGAGGCGAAGCGCCAGGGTTTCAAGCCCGACCTGCGCAAGCGCGGCCATGTCCGGTCGACCTTCGATGGCCGCTACCGCTTCACGCGCTACTTCTCGCCGCTCGACCACAACAGTCCGAAGACGCTCGACGAGCTGTTCAAGTGGAACGACGTCGAACTGTTCGACCTCACGCGCGATCCGGCGGAAGTGAACAACCTCGCGATCGACCGCAAGGCCAATGCCGAGCTTCTCACGACCATGAACGGCAAGCTCGAGGCGATCATCAAGGTCGAGATCGGCAAGGACGACGGCCGGGAACTGCCGAACATCGCGGGCATCGACTGGGGCGTCGACAAGATCGATCTCTAGGGACCGACGGTCGACGCGGAGAATGCCTCGCGCGGGAAGGCGGGGCATTCTCTTTTCGGCGGCGATTTCCACCGGTCGCTCTTGCTACAAAGGGCGCATCCGGAGTTCGCCGTCCATGCGCATCGTCTGCATCGTTCTCGCTCTTCTGTTGGCAAGCTCCGGCGCGCATGCGCAGGCCGCGTCGCCGGACTTCTTCGCCTTCGTGATACTGGCGGAGGGCAGCGACGGCCAGCCGGTGCCCATCGTCCGCAGCGTCGCCGAAGGCGCGGCGGCCTGCCCGGTGCTGCGTGCCTCGGCTGGCGATGTCTCGACGACGATGACGCCCCGGCGCCGGCCGCCGGGCGGCCAGTTCGATGCCGTGACGGTCTGCGAGGCGCGCTATCCGGTCGGGGCGGTGGCGAGTGTCTTCCTGGGCGACCGGCGAATCGATCTGCCGAACGTCTCGCTGGGAACGCCGCGTCGCGTGGTGCTGATCGGGGACAGCGGTTGCCGTGGCGAGGCGCTGGACAAGCCGCAATATTGCGGCGGGGACGGCTTCGCCAAGGTCTGGCCGTTCGGCGTCCTGTCGGAAGAGGAAGCGGACAAGCGCCCCGATCTGATCGTGCATGTCGGCGACTACAATTATCGCGGCACGGAGCGCGGCCTCGTGCTGCCCACCCGGCTCACCGGCTATGCCGCGCCGCTCAAGGTGAACGTCTACGACACCGGCGACCTCGACGACGAGGACGAGCCCTTTCTGCCGATCGGCGCCGCATACTGGAGCCAGAACATCGAGGGCAGCCCGAATCCCGACAAGTGGACGAACTGGCGCGACGATTTCTTCCGGCCCGCGGCCAAGCTGCTGGTCGCCGCGCCGTGGCTGATGAGCCGCGGCAACCATGAACTCTGCAGCCGTGGCGGTCCCGGCTGGTTCTATCTGCTCGACGCGAATTCACCCCTGCTCGGCGCGAGCCGCCGGCAGAAGGAATGTCCGCCCCAGCTTCCGGCCGACTGGCGACCAGGCGCATGGCCCAAGCCGCCGGCGCTCCCCTTCGCCGGCCAACCCTTCCCGATCGTTTCCGACGCGCCGTTCCGCCTGAAGCTCGGCAGGCTCAACATCATCGCCGTCGATTCGGCCAATGCCGCCGACGCCGTGCTCTTCAATCTCGAGACCTACCTCACGCAGTATCGCGAGGTGTCGCGCATGCTGGACGAGGATCCGACCCCTACCTGGCTGGTGACGCACCGGCCGATCTGGGCCGTGGTACGGCGCGACAAGGGCGGCCCGATCGGACTGACGTCTTACGGCTTCATCAACGAGACGCAGCGCGAAGCGATCAACCGCGTGTTCCGGGGCGGCCTGCCGCGTCACGTCACCGCCGTCATTGCCGGCCACATGCACCGCTTCCAGGCGATCGGCTTCGACGGACATCATCCGCCGCATCTTGCCGTCGGTACCGGTGGCATGGAGCTTTCGCATGTCCAGCCGCCGCCCTCACCGGAGAATCCGAAGGCGCCGATCCGCGTCGACGGGCTGGACAGGAGCCCCGCCTACATCGTGGGCCTGCGCGACTTCGCGGCGATGATCATGAGGCCCGTCGAGGACGGAGCCTGGAGCAGCGTGCTCTATGGCATCGAGGGAGAGACGCTGGCGGTCTGCGATTCGCGCTGGCCGGGGCCGGGCCGCAAACGCTCGGTCTGCGAACTCCAGTAGCGCGCTAGGGGCAGTCGAACCCGAGCCAGCGGTAGCCAGTCGCCACGCCGTCCTTCACCGTCCACTCGGCGACGCAATCCTCCACGATGCCGAACGGCGAGTTGGCGATCGGCCGCGTGGTGCCGCCGGAATATTGATAAAACAAAAGGGCGTTGGGCACGGCGAAGTTCTTGTCGCGGCGCCATTGCAACAGGCGAACGCCCTCGGCCTGTTCGACGGTGGCGTTGGGCGCACGGCCCATGCCGGCGACAAGGGCCGCTTCGCTGCTGCCGACCAGCGGCTTCAGCTTGTCGTTCGCGGCCTGCTGCGGGCTCGAACAGGCCCCGAGGGCCAGCAGGGCAGAGAGGAACAGGGTTGCAAGTCTGGGGTTCATGGGACTTCTCATGCGCGGCCGGCGGCGACCTCGCGCTGATAGAAGAGCAGGTCGAGCTCCGGCGCAACCTTGCCCAGGCTCGTCAGGATCATATGCGCGTGACCGCGATGATGGGTCTGGTGGTTGAACCAGTGGTCCAGCGCCGGCATCAGTTCCTGGACGAATTCGTCGGGCGTCGAGACACGGCGGTACCGGATGACGCCCGCTAGCCTCGCTTCGTCCAGGCCGTCGATCCAGGCGATGATGCGACGGTCCTCCGCTTCGCGAGCCACGCGGAGGTCGGCAAATCCTTCATGCACGGTCGCGTCGAGGCGCTCGGGCGCGTCGCCCTCGCCGGTGAAGCGCTTCATCCAGATGCGATCCGTCGCCAGCAGATGATTGAGCGTTCCGTGCATGGACTTGAAGAAGGCGCCGCGATCGGTGCGATAGTCCGTATCGTCGAGTCGCGCCGCCGCATCGTAGAGCCGGCGATTGGCCCAGGCATTGTAGCCCGCGAAGGTGACATAATGCTTCTTCATGCCTCCATCCTGCACCGCGCCCTTGCGGGTTCAAGATTGATTGGCAGTTTCAACCTGTCGTGCCCATGGCAGCCGGGAGTATCCAGATGACGAAACGAATCGGCATTCTGACCAGCGGCGGTGATTGCGCCGGCCTCAACGCCACCATCCGCGCGGTCGCGCTGCGCGCGCATCACGGCCATGGCTGGACCACGGTCGGCCTGCGCTACGGCACGCTCGGCCTGCTGGAGCGGCCGGTGGAGGCCGTGCAGCTCGATCCCGACCGGCTGAGTGCGGCCCTGGCGCGCCAGGGCGGCACGTTCCTCGGCAGCACCAATCGCGGCGATCCTTTCGCCTTCCCCATGCCCGACGGCAGCCGCAAGGATCGCTCTGGCGAAATGGTCGAGGGGTTGAAGCAGCTCGGCCTCGACGGGCTGATCGGTGTCGGCGGCGACGGCAGCCTGGCCATCCTGCGCAAGCTGCTGGCGTCCTCGGGCATTCCCTTCGTCGGCATTCCCAAGACCATCGACAACGATGTCGGCCAGACCGAACGCGCCGTGGGCTACTCCACCGCCGTCGCCATCGCGACGGAGGCGCTCGACCGGCTGCAGCCGACCGGCACCAGCCACGAACGCACGATGGTGCTGGAAGTGATGGGCCGCGATGCCGGGCACATCGCCATTGCGGCGGGCATCGCCGGCGGCGCCGATGTCGTGCTCATCCCCGAAGTGCGCTGGAAGCTGGAGCATGTCGTCGAGCACATTGCCGGGCTGCGCGCGGTCGGCCGGACCTCGGCGCTGGTCGTGGTGGCGGAAGCCGCCGGCCAGTCGGACGAAGCTGCCGACCCCTCGGCCGATGCACCCGATCACGGTGTCGGCGAATGGCTGGCCAAGCGGCTCGCCAAGGCCACCGGGGCGGAAGCCCGCGCCACGGTGCTGGGTCACGTCCAGCGCGGTGCCATGCCGACCGCCGAGGACCGCCTGCTCGCCTCGGCACTGGGCGTGCGCGCGGTCGACCTTCTGGCCGAGGGCAAGGGTGATCACATGGTGGCGTGGTGGAACCGGCAGGTGATCGACGTGCCTCTGTCCAAGGTCGTCGGCAAGTCGCGGACGGTCGATCCCGACGGCACCCTCATCCGCACGGCGCGCGCTCTGAGGATCTGCCTGGGGGACGCTGCCTGGAATTGACGACGAGAGTTACAGGTCGCTGCGCGACAACCAGAAGACCTCGCCTTCGCTCAGCTCGGTGTCCAGCCAGATGAACGGCAGTTTGGGGTAGGCCGCTTCGAGTGGTGCGCGGCCGCGGCCGATCTCGCAGACGAGGCCGCCGCTCTTGGTCAGGTGCCTGGGCGCGTCGGTCAGGATTCGATGCACCAGGTCGAGCCCGTCGTCGCCCGCCGCCAGCGCCAGGCGCGGCTCGTGCCGGAACTCGGGAGGCAGCCTGGCCATGCCGCCGGCATCGACATAGGGCGGATTGCTGATGATCAGGTCGTAACGCTGGCCCTGCAGCGGCTTGAAGAGATCGCCACGATGCACCGTGATGCGGTCGCCCAGCCGATGCGTTGCCACGTTGCGGCGCGCCAGTGCCAGCGCACCGGCCGACAGGTCGACGGCATCGACCCTGGCGCGCGGGAAGGCCAGCGCCGCGAGGATCGCCAGGCAGCCAGAGCCGCAGCAGAGGTCGAGGATGCGTCGTGGCCTGGCGGTGGGCAGTGCGCCGCCGGCCAGCAGGTCGCCGATGAAGGAGCGGGGGATCAGCGCCCGCCTGTCTATGTGGAAGCGCACGCCCTGCATGTAGGCCGCTTCCAGCAGGTAGGGCGCCGGCATGCGCAGCGCCACGCGCGCTTCGATGAGGGTGATCAGGCGTGCCTTCTCGGCCGGCGTCGGCACGAGGTCGAGCCACGGGTCGATCCGGTCGATCGGCAGCCGCAGCGCTTCCAGCACCATGAAGGCCGCCTCGTCGACGGCGTTGGTCGTGCCGTGGCCATAAGCCAGCCGCGCGGCGCGGAAACGCGCTACCGCGAACTTGAAGAAATCACCCAGGGTGACGAGAGAGGATTTGGTCGGTTGCGCCATGCCGGCCTACATTACCGGATATGAATCGCCGCGCGCTTCTTTTCGCGGGTCTTGCCGTCGCAGCGGCGACAGCCGCGCCGGTCCGGGCCGCTCCGGCGGAGATCAGGGTGATCCTGGTCGGCGGTCCCGATTGTCCGCCCTGCGTGCGCTGGAAGCGCGAATGTCTCGAAGCCTGGATCGCCTCGCCGGAGTTCCGGCAGGTCATCTGGGAGGAGGTCGAGGCGGCGCGCTTCCGCGAGGCCTATCAGGAACGGTACTGGCCGGGAGACCTGGCGGAGATCCTGAAGCAAATCCCACGCAAGAGCGGCGCGCCGCGTTTCCTGATCGTGCAGGCTGGCCGCATCGTCTCGAACAATCTCGGTGTCAGCAAATGGGCCGACACGCTCGAAGATCTCCGCAAACTTCTGGGATAGAAACATGGCAGGCGCTCTCGATGGTCTGGTCGTCCTCGACCTGACGACGCATCTCTCCGGCCCGTTCTGTGGCATGCAACTCGCCGACATGGGCGCCGACGTCATCAAGATCGAAAGCCCCCAGGGCGATTCGATGCGCGGCGCGCCGCCGTTCCTCGACGGCGAGTCGGCGCCGTTCATGCTGTGGAACCGCAACAAGCGCGGCCTCCGGCTCGACCTCAAGAACGAGGAGGATCTGAAGGTCTTCTGGGATCTGGTCGATGGCGCCGATGTCGTGCTGGAGAACTTCCGGCCCGGCGTGATGAAGCGGCTCGGGCTCGGCTGGGAGGCGCTCCACGCGCGCAACAAGCGGCTGGTGCTGGGATCGATCTCGGGCTTCGGCCAGACAGGCCCCTATGCCGGTCGCGGCGGCTTCGACCTGATCATCCAGGCCATGTCGGGGCTGATGTCGGTCACCGGCCCCAAGGACGGCCCGCCCTACCGCATTCCGCTGGCGATCTCCGATGTGGGCGCGGGGCTCTATCTCACCATCGGTGTGCTGAGCGCCCTGCAGGCACGGCACGAGACGGGCGAGGGCCAGTGGGTCGAGACCTCGCTGCTGGAAGCCACCGTGTCGCTGGGCGTCTACGAGGCGGCCAACTATTTCGCCAACGGCATCCGCCCGGAGAAACTCGGCCAGGGACATCGGGGCTCGTCGCCCTACCAGGTGTTCCAGACCGCGGACGGATGGCTCACCATCGGCGGGGCGCAGCAGAATTTCTTCCGCAAGCTCTGCGCCATGATCGGCAAGCCGGAGCTGCCCGAGGATCCGCGCTTCAAGGCCAATGCGGACCGGGTGAAGAACAACGAGCTGATCGTTGGCATCCTGCAGGCCGAGATCGTGAAGCGCACGACCGACGACTGGATGGCGGCGCTGGAGAAGGAAGGGATTCCGGCCGGCCCGGTGTTGCACCACGACGAGGTCTTCGCCGATCCGCAGATCCTGGCGCGCGGCATGGTGGCCGAGGTCGAGCATGCCAAGGCGGGCAGGCAGAAGACGCTGGGCGTGCCGCTCAAGCTCTCGGCGACGCCGGGCAGCGTTCGCCGGCCGGCGCCGACCCTGGGCCAGCACGATGCGGAGATCCGCGGCAAGCTTCGCTCCTAGGAGCGGGAACGGCGCGACCCGGAGATCGCGCCGTTCGGCAGCACCTACCAGCGAGAGCGCTGGTACTTGTCGGGAACGCCGTCGCCGTTCCTGTCGCGGTCGTAGCGGTCGGGAATGCCATCCCGGTCGCTGTCCCTCATCGATCGGTACGATCGCGGGGGCGGCGAGACCGGCACCGGCACGTAGCGGGTCTGGGTGATCACCTGCGGCCGCGGCGGAGGTGGGGGCGGCGGAGAATAGTAGGAGTAGGTCGGGGCCGGCCGGTAGTAGGTCGGCTGGCTGACATAGTTGTTGGAGTAGCCGGAGTAACCGTAGTTCGACGAGCCATAGCCCGGGCTGTAGCCGTAGGTGGTCGGATAGCCCGATTGTTCGACACACCCCGCCGTCACCATCACAAGGCCCGCGGCGGCGAGCCAACTGACGCAGCGCATTCTTTCCCTCCACCGGGAAACCCGCCGTTCGCGAGCGGGACGTTCCCATGGGAAGAGATTTGCGGACGACGGTGTCGCCGTGTTGTCGCAATCAGGATTTGTTGAAGGCATCCGTGATCGACTGGTGACCGGCGTGTTCGCGAAGCGCTCAACGTAAGCGCATCGCCCGGCGGCTCCCCTCCGCGGCAGGCGCGGCTAACGACGCGGGCCAAGCGGACCCAGAGGGCCAAGCGGCGAACCCAACGGTTGGAACGGCGAACCCAGGGTGTTGTGCTTCGGATCCTGCGCATCCGTGTAGAGGAGGCTGCGGGGCGGTTCCGGCTGCTTGTACTGGTACCTGTCCGGAATGCCGTCGCCGTTCCTGTCGCGATCGTAGCCCGTGAGGATGGGCCTGTGCTTCGGTTCGTCCTGGGTCAGGAGGGGCAGGGACGAGGTCGACCGGGAAGACGCCGGTGGCGGCGTCGACGGTTCGAAGTATTCGACCGGGGCTGGCCGTGAGAATACCAGCGAGCTCGAAGCGTTGTCGCTGCTGCGCGACGTCGTGCTGGAGGGCGGCGAGGGATAGTAGGAACGGTAGCTGTAGGCTGCTGGTTGGCTCGAGCGCATATCGCAGCCTGCCGTTACCGTCGCAACGCCCGCCGCCGTAAGCCAGATCATGCAGCGCATTCGTTTCCTCCACCTTGGGTTATGGATTCTACTGGAGAGATTAACTCTATGAGATTTACCCTCAATGGTGGCATGGCGTGGGCGTAAGCGAGATTTGTTGAAGGCGAACGAAGGGGCAACCAGGCGCGGTATGGCCAGCTTCGTGGGACCCGAAGGCTCTTGAATGCCGAAGGCCCGGCTTGCGGGGACGCGTCGTCGATCGCGTGGCAGTGTAGAGCGTGGCGCGGTGCACCTGGGCTGGGCTTGACCGAGCCAGAATCAAAACCGGCTCCCGAACGAATTCGGGAGCCGGTCAATTCGCCAAAGCAGCTTTAACTAGCGGCGGCCCTGGAAGACGTCCGGAATCTGGTCGCCGTTGGCGTCGATGTCGCGACGGTTGGGAACGCCATCGCCGTCATAGTCGCCGTTCGGGCCGCGGCGGCCCTGGTTAACGTAGCGCCCGTTGTTGTTGTAGGCGTAGTAGCCGCTGTTGTAGGTCGGTCGGCTGTTGTAGTAGCCGTTGTTGTAGTTGTTCTGGGCATAGTAGCCGTTGCTGTAGACAGGGCGGGTGTTGTAGCCGTTGTTGTAGGCATACGAGTTGTCGTAGCCGGTCTGGGTACAGGCGGCCGTCGCGGTCAACAGGCCCGCCGCCATCAAGAACTTCAGCTTGTTCATCGCTACCTCCGTTTGGGGTCGAACGCTGTCTCGCGACAGGAACGCTGGCTTACAAACGAGTTACGTCGCCCGAAGTGGCATCGCCCGGGCGAAAAGTTGAAGTTCTGTAAAGATGAACGCCCGGCAACCGCGAAGCGGCGCCGGGCGTTGTCGGCCTCTTTTCGAGACAGGATCGGTTTGGCGAGCCCTTAGAGCGCACCCGGCGCCGGACCGCGCGCCACCTTGGCGTTGAGCTTCGGCGGGTGGGTGACGATCGACTTCAGCGCGGGCACGGGCTTGCGCAGCTTGGCGATGTTGGGCAGCGGGCGGGCGAGGACCGGATTGGTCTTGAATGCCTGTTCCATCGCGTGGGCGGCGCCCAGCACCTCGCCGTCGCCGCGGAAGCGGCCGATGACCTGCAGGCCGAACGGCATCTTCTTGCTGTCGACGCCACAGGGCAGCGAGACCGCCGGGTTGGAGGTCAGGGTGACGAAGTACTTCGTCGCCATCCAGTGGTAGTAGGTGCCGAGCTTCTTGCCGTCCATCTCCTCGATGTAGAGCTGCTTCCAGGGGAAGGGCGAGAAGCCGACGGTCGGGCCGATCACCAGGTCGTATTCCTTGTAGATCTCCTGGAAGGCCCGGAAGATGCGCGTCTGCTCGCCATGCGCCCAGGCGAAGTCGGCCAGGGTGAGCTTCGCGCCCAGTTCGTAGTTGGCGATGATGTTCGGCCCGAGCATCTTGCGATTGTTGGTGTAGGCGTCCTGATAACGCGACAGGAAGCTCACGGCGCGGATCACGTCGAAGCAGCGGTCGGCGCCGCCGTAATCGACGTCAACCTTGTCGAGGCTGCGGAACATCGGCTTCATCGCCTTGATCTTCTCGCGGAAGGTCTGGCGGATCGACTTCTCGACCGGTGCGCCGCCGAAATCCTCGGTGTAGGCGACCCGCAGGCTGCCGAGATCCACCGGCCAGGGCTCGGCATAGGCTTCCGGCTCCAGCGGGAAGGAGAGAGGATCGCTGTCGTGCTGGCCGACCTGGGTGGCGAACAGCAGGCAGACATCGGCGACGTTGCGGCCCATCGGGCCCAGCACCGAGATCGGCGTCCAGCCCATGGCGCGGCGCTCGACCGCCACCATGCCGGGCGACGGGCGGAAGCCCACGACGCCGCAGAAGGCCGCCGGGTTACGCAGGCTGCCGCCGGTGTCCGAGCCGGTGCAGACCGGCAGCATGTCGGTGGCCAGCGCCGCCGCCGAGCCGCCCGACGAGCCGCCGGCGTTGAGGGTCGGGTTGAAAGGATTGCCTGTGGCGCCCCAGACGGGGTTTCGGCTGTTCGAACCGGCGCCGAACTCCGGCACGTTGGTCTTGCCGACGACGACCGCGCCCGCGGCGCGCACGCGGCCCACCATGACGTTGTCGTAGGCCGGCACGTAGTCGCGATAGAGCGGCGAGCCGTAGGTGGTGAGGAGGTCCTTGGTCTCCTCCAGGTCCTTGATGCCCGTCGGCAGGCCGTGCAGCAGCGGCAGGTCCTCGCCGCGGCGCACCGCGGTCTCGGCGGCCTTGGCTTCCTTGCGCGCGCGATCGACACACATCGCGGTCACGGCATTGACGGCGGGGTTCACCTCCTCGATTCGTTCCAGGCAGGCGTCGAGCAGTTCGACCGGCGAGATTTCCTTGGTACCGATGCGGCGGCGCATCTCGACCGACGACAGGGTGACGAGTTCTTCTTTCGACATTGCTTCCTCTTCTTGAAATCGATCAGGGCCGGTGCAACTGGACGGGGGTGCGCGTCACCGTACGGCGGCCGTTCTTGTAGGCGGCCAGCACCGGCGCGATGGTCCTGAGGGCCATGACGGCATCCGGGGCGTCGAGCACGACAAGGTCGGCGGGGCCGCCGACCGCGATGCCGTAATCGTCCTTGCGCATCAGCTTCGCGGCTGTCTTGGTCGTCATGTCCCACAGCGCCTTCACCTCGTCGTCGTTGGCGCGCTGGGTGACGATGGCGTGCATGTTGACCTGACGCAGGAGCTGGCCGTCGCCGAACGGCGTGAACGGGTTCAGGATGTTGTTGGAGGCGACCGAGCAGGTGACACCGCGCTCGGTCAGGAAGTTCAGGTCGAGGACGTTGCGCGGCACGTTGTGGTCGGTATGCCGGCCGCCGAGATAGAGGTCGGTCGCGGTCAGCACCGTCGCGGCGACGCCGGTATCGGCCATGCGCCGGGCGACTTTGTCGAGATCCTCGAAGGGCATGGTCGAGAGCTTGCCGACGTGCCCGACCGCGACCCGGCCGCCCCATTTGTATTTCTCGGCTAGTTCGCAGACCAACAGCGTATCGAGATGCTCGGCCGTGGGGCCGCTGTCGACATGCATGTCGATGTCGGCATCGAATTCGCGCGCCAGTTCGAAGACGCGATGGATCTGGGCCGCGCTGTCGCTGTCGTAGCTGGGCGCCGCACCGACGACCCTGGCGCCGCTCTTCAGCGCCTCGACCATCAGTTCGTCGGTACCGGGATTGTTGGTCAGGCCTTCCTGCGGCATGACGCAGAGCTCGATGTCGATCGCCCACTTGTATTTGTCGACCAGCGCCTTCACCCCCTCGAAGCCGCGCATGCCGATCTTGGGATCGACCTCGCAATGGGGGCGCATGCGGGTGGCGCCGTGGCTGATGCACTTCTCTATGGTCGCTGAGGCGCGCTCGAACACGTCCTCGACCGTCATCGTGTGCTTGACCGCCGACACGCGCTCCATCGCGAGATGCGGCATGCGTCTGGTGTTGTGCTCGCAGCGGCCGAGGATGCAGGCCTTGTCGAGATGGATGTGGGTGTCGACGAAGCCGGAGCAGACCAGGCGTCCGCCGCCCTTGAACTCTTCCCGGGCGCCGCCGCCCAGTTGCGGGGCGATGGCCGCGATGCGGCCCTGCACGACGCCAATGTCCGTGGTCGGTTGATCGGGCGTGCTGTCGGCGAGCCGCACGTCGCGCAGGACAAGGTCGAAATCCATCATCACTCCAGTCGCCGGCGGCGGCCGGCACGCATGTTGCACCATGCCGCCGGTCAATAACAGCCCGACGGCCCCGGAGGATCAGCAAGAACCATGCTTTCCCGACGTCATCTCCTGCTCGCCGGCACTGCGGCGGCCGCCGCTTGCCCGACCCTGGCCGCCGGGCAGACTTCGACCACGTCCGCAAACACCGCGCCTTGGCCGACCAAGCCGATCCGCTGGATCGTCAACTTCCCGCCCGCCGGCGCGGCCGACATCATGTCGCGCGCGCTGGCCGAGTATTTCGGCACCAAGCTCGGCCAGCCGATCGTCGTCGAGAACAAGCCCGGCGCCGGTGGCATGCTGGGTGCGGATATCGTCGCCAAGGCGCGCGGCGAAGCCCACATCGTGATGATCTCCAGCGCCGCCTCGCACGGGATCGGGCCGGTCCTCTACAAGGACGTGCCGTACGATCCGCTGGCCGACTTCACGCACATCCATCTCGTCGGCACCTTTCCGACCGTGCTGGCGGTCAACGGCACCTCGCCGATCGGCTCGGCGAAGGAGTTGATCGAGATGGCCCGCGCCAAGCCGGGCGATGTGACCTACGGTTCCGGTGGCAACGGCACGATGAACCATCTCGTCGGCCAGTTGCTGGCGCTGTCGACCAAGACGCAATTCACGCACATTCCCTATCGCGGCTCGGCGCCGGCGATGAACGACCTGATGGGTGGCCAGATCACCGCGCTGATGGAGAGCCTGCCGACGGCAAGCGGCTACTTCGCGTCGAAGCGCATGAAGCCGCTGGCGGTGAGCGAGGATCAGCGCGCGCCGACCTTGCCGGATGTTCCGACTTTTCGCGAGGCGGGATTTCCCGAAGTCGTCGCGACCAACTGGTTCGGCTTCTCCACCCCGGCCGGCATTCCGCCAGAGGTCGCCAGGCGATGGGAGACGGAGATCGCGGCCGCCCTGCAGAGCGCGGAGATCAAGGAGCGCTTCGACAAGCTCGGCATCCGGCCCGGCACATTGGGATCAGCCGGCTATACCGCGCTGATCGCCAAGGAACTGCCGCGCTGGCGTGAAGTGATCGTCGCAGGAAATATCCGCGCAGACTGATTGCCTGAGGCACCGCTTCCGGCACAATGCGCGCCGGAGGAAATCAAATGGTGCATCCGCTTCGCGACAAGGCGGCGGTGAGCGGCATTGGCGAGACCGCGTACACGCGCGGCACGTCCAAGAGCGGGCTCGCGCTGCAACTGGAGGCCAGTCTCAGGGCGCTCGACGATGCCGGCATCGATCCGCGCGAGGTCGACGGCGTCATTCCCTATTTTCCAGGCGGGGCCATCGCCGAGGACTTCATCGCCAATCTCGGCTTGAAGGATCTCAAGCTCTCGGCCTTCATCCCGATGGGTGGCGCCACCTGCGTCGCCGCCATCCAGATGGCGGCGATGGCGGTGGCGACCGGCGTCTGCAAGCACGTGCTGATCTCGGTCGGCCGCACGGGCTACTCCGGCCAGCGTGTCTCGACGCGCCTGCAGCAGTTCCCGGTGTTCGCGCAGGCCGCCGAATTCGAGGCGCCGATCGGCATGTTCGCGCCGGCCCAACTCTACGCCCAGGGCGCGCGCCGCCACATGGAGCTCTACGGCACGACGGCGCGGCAATTCGCCGAGGTGGCGGTCGTGACGCGCCAGCACGCGATCCTCAACGGCAACGTGGTGATGAGCAAGCCGCTCACGGTCGAGGACCATCATGCCTCGCGCATGATTGCCGATCCGTTCCGGCTGTTCGACTGCAGTCTGGAGAGCGATGGCGGCGCGGCGGTGGTCATCAGCGCGACCGATCGAGCGAAGGATCTCCGGAAGCCACTCGTGACGATCGCCGGTACCGCCGAGGGTCATCCCGATTCGCCGGCGTCGATCGCGCAGCGTCCCGACCTGCTGGAGTTCGGCCTCGTGAAGTCTGCACCGCGCGCCTTCGCGATGGCGGGCGTGGGGCCGAAGGACATCGACGTGGCCGAGATCTACGATTGCTTCACCTTCACGGTGATCCGCCAGCTCGAGATCCTGGGCTTCTGCAAGACCGGCGAGGGCGGTCCGTTCGTCATGGACGGGCGCATCGCGCTGGGCGGCGAGCTGCCGATCAACACCCATGGCGGCCTGCTCAGTCAGGGCCATGTGGTGGGCCTCAACCATGTGATCGAGTTGACGCGCCAGCTTCGCCGCGAGGCGGGCAAGGCGCAGGTGAAGGATGCCGAGCTGGGGCTCGTCACCGGCTACGGCGACATGGGCGACGGCTCGATCGCGATCCTGAAGAGGGCGGCATGAGCCAGGCTCCTGTGCCGGTCGCGCCCGCGCCGGAACGTCCGCTGCCGACGCCGACGCGCGAGAGCCAGCCTTTCTGGGACGGCATGCGCGAAGGCCGGTTCCTGCTGCAACATTGCTCGTCCTGCGGCAAGGTCCGGCACTATCCTCGGCCCGTCTGCCCGCACTGCTTCTCGATGGAGAGCGAGTTCAAGGAGGTGCCGCTGGGCGGCAGCCTGCACGCCTGGACGGTGTGTCACCATCCGTTCAACTTCTTCTTCAAGGCATCGGCGCCCTACATCGTGGCGCTGGTCGACATGGATGCCGGCGTGCGCGTGAACGCGCAACTGCATGGCGTTCCCGAGCCGGCGTTGAAGATCGGGCTGCGCGTGAAGCTCGGCTTCGAGCCGGTCAACGAGGAGGTGACGCTGCCCGTTTTCGTCGCCGAATAGAGAAATCCTGGGAGGAATTAGAATGAAGCGTTCCATTTTCGTGGCGTCGGCACTCGCCGCGCTCGTACTGCCGTTTGCCGCCTCGGCCCAGACCGACTGGCCGCAGAAGCCGATTTCCATGGTCGTGCCCTATCCGCCGGGCGGCGTGAACGACGCGGTGGCCCGCGTCTATGCCGAGAAGCTCTCGACCGAACTCGGCAAGCCGGTAATCGTCGACAACCGCGCCGGCGCCGCGACCACCGTGGCCTCCAACTTCGTCGCCAAGGCCGCGCCCGACGGCTACACGATCTATGCCGCCGGCACCTCGCTGGTGATCAACCCGACCCTGACGGGCCAGGTTCAGTACGACCCGCACAAGAGCTTCGAGCTCGTGTCGCTGATGTCGTTCACGCCCTTCATCCTTCACGTGAACTCGGAGTTCCCGGCCAAGAACATGGCCGAGCTGATCGCCGTCGTTAAAGCCAATCCGGGCAAGTTCAACATCGCGAGCTCGGGCATCGGCGCCACCAACCATCTCGCGGCCGAACTGCTGAAGGCGCAGGCCGGCCTCAACATCACGCACGTCCCCTACAAAGGCGGTGCGCAGGCCGGCCAGGACGTGGCCTCGGGTCAGGCCCAGATGATGTTCTCGGCGGCACTCGAGGCCAAGCCGGTGCTGGCGACGGGCCGCACCCGGGCGATCGCGATCTCGAGCCTGAAGCGCTCGCCGGCCTTCCCCGACATTCCGACCGTGGTCGAGTCGGCGGGGCTGCCCGACTTCGAGGCGGTGTTCTGGCAGGGCATGGTCGTGCCGGCCGGCACGCCGGTGGCGATCGTCGACAAGCTGCAGAAAGCGATCGCCAAGATCGCCGCCGATCCCGAGGTCATCGAACGCTTCAAGGTCCAGGGTGTCGAAATCCGCTCGTCCACGCCGGCCGAATTCAAGACCTTCCTCGACAAGGAGGAGAAGCGCTGGACGACGCTGATCAAGGAACAGAACATCAAGCCGGAGTAGGCGGGCGCTCTATTCCTGCAACGCTCTGCGGAGCGTGAGATTGAAGCGGCGGGCTCCGGTCATCGGATGCTCGCCGCTTTTCAAGGTGAGCACGCCGTGATGGAAAAGACGTGACGGGCCACCCCAGACCACGACGTCGCCGTGCTCCAGCACGACGCGGCGCACGGGATCGGAGCGTTTGGGCCCGCCGAACTGGAAGGTGGCGGACAGCCCCAGCGAGACCGACACGATGGGATGGGCGTAACTCGCCTCATCCTTGTCCTGGTGCAGCGACAGCTTCGTGCCGGGCTCGTAGCGGTTGATCAGGCAGGCATCGGGAACGAAGCCTGCAAAACCGGCGGCGCGCGCAGCCTCGTCGGCGAGCGTCAGGAAAGGGACCGGCATTGCGGGCCAGCGCTTGCCGCTCAAGGGATCGTCGGATCGGTAGCGATAGCCAGCACGGTCGGTGACCCACCCGGCAGCCCCGCAATTGGTCATCGCCACCGACATCTCGAAGCCACCGGGCGTCACCATGTGCCGGAACGGCGCCTTCGCCGAGACCTGCTCGATCTCTGCCAGAAGCACGACATCACGCTTTCGTGCGAATCCCCGCAGCACGGTCGCGCCGGGACCCAGCGCCTCCATTCCGCCATGTGCGTCGAACAGGCTCAGCATTATCGGACAGATATAGGGCATCATCGGCCCGAACATCAGGAGTAGCGTGATGAAGCATTGGATCACCGCCGCCGCTGTGATCGTCGCCGGCGTGGCAACCGCGGGCGGCCCCGCCGCCGCGCAATCCGGAGACGCTACGAAGGGGCAGCGCGTCTTCAACACGCAGTGCAAGTCCTGCCACACGCTGGAGAAGGCCGGCACCAGCCATACCGGCCCCAACCTGCATGGCCTGTTCGGCCGCAAGGCGGGCACGGGCGGCGGCTACGACTCTTCCGAGGCCATGAAGAATTCGGGCATCGTCTGGGACGATACGACGGTGGCCGAATACAGCCGCGATCCCAAGGGCAAGGTGCCGGGCACCAAGATGCTCTACAACGGCGTGAAGAACGCCGGCCAGCTCGCCGACCTCGTCGCCTATCTCAAGGAGGCGACGAAGTAGTCAGCGCATGATCGAGCCGACCAGCGCATTCGTGACACGGTCGACCATTGCCTGGCTGGTGGTCGAGCCTTCCAGCCAGTCGAGTCGCAGCTTCAGGAAATGGTTGCGATAGCCTGTCAGCATCAGCGCCGAATAGACCGGCTTCTTGTCGATGCTCCGGATTGCCCACAAGGTGATGCAACGGAAGATGATGCCACCGATCGCGCAGTCGGCCGGTTCCTTCGCCGTCTTGATATCCTCGTAGCGATTGTATTTTGCGAGCTGGTAGATCTCCAGCAGCGAGGTCTGGAACTGCTGCTGCACGACCGGACTCGTTGGGCCGTCGGGGATCGACCGTATGGAGAGGTTGTAGACATAGACCGTCGCGACGAGCTGGTCGCCGATGCGATAGTTCCAGCCATAGCCGAGCTCCGGCTTGCCGGCGGTCTTGCCGTAGTCCGTCGACCCATACCTGGTGGCGCCTGCGATCTGCGGCGGGAAGTTCAGTCCGGTGGCGGGATGGCGATCGGGCGCCGGCACGCGCTGCGGCGGCGCCTCCTGCGGCTGACCTTGCGCAACGGCGCCGCCGAGCGCGAGCCCGAGCAGGGCGAGGACGAGAGTCGTGACGCGAAGCATCGATGCAAGCATGAGCGCCCCCTTGGGCGGCCAGTTTAGGCGCGCGCCGTAAAACTGTCGCGCGCCCGCACGTAGGCGATCGAACCCAGCACCAGGCCAGCGGCGAGCACGCCGAACACCCATCGATAGGCGGTGTCGCCGGCGCCGAAGGCCTCGACGATATAGCCGGCGAGCGCGGGCAGCACCGCAAGGCCCAGGCACTGCGCCATGTTGACGGTGGTGACGCCGCGCCCGGCCAGCCGGTCGGGAAACAGCGCACGGCCCTGGGCCACGATCACCGTGCCGTAGGCGCAAAAGAAGCAGAAGGCGATCAGCAGCGTCACGGCGAGCCAGAGTGGCGGATGGGCAAGGGCCGCCAGGATCGCCAGCAGCATCGTCGAGATCGCGGCTCCGCCGAACACCACCCGCTTGCGCGAACGCAGGACGCGATCCATCGGCCCGTAGGCCAGGATGCCCAGGATCTGCGCCAGGCCCATGGCGAGCAGCACGTTGCCGCGTGCCACGCCGTCGAGCTTGTGCACGTCGTAGAGATAGGGGCCGCCCCACACGCCCAGCACTGTCAGCATCGTGGCGTAAGCGAAGAAGTGCATCGACAGCACCGGGCCGAGGCCGGGTGTGCGCCAGACTTCCCAAAGCCCGCGCAGGATCTGGCGGGGCGATTCCTTGGCCGCTTCGGGGCCGCGATGCTCCGGCGGCCAGTCACGCACGAAGACGAGGAAGCCCACGGCCGCCAGCAGGGTGACGGCGGCGAGGCCCATGAAACCCGCGCGCCAGCCGATCGTAGCGGCGATCCAGGCGAGCGGCGTTGCGGCGGCCAGGGTGCCGATGTTGGAGGCCGCGAACACCCACGAAAGCCGCGTCGCGAGCTTCGCCTGCTCGAACCAGCGCGAGCACAGGAAGACCACCGACATGAAGGAGGCGGCGCAGCCCACGCCGACGACGGTGCGGCCGGCGATCAGATCGGCCGCGTTGCTCGCTTGGGCGATCCACAGCGAGCCCAGCATTGCCAGCAGCGACAGAGCGGCAACCGTGCGGCGCGCGCCGAAGCGATCGAACCACATGCCGACCGGTACCTGCACCGCGAACAGTGCGAAGAAGAAGGCGCTGCCGGCCCAGCCGAGCTGACGCGCGCTGAGACCGAGGTCTCGCACGAGTTCGGGTGCGATCACGCTGTTGGAGACGCGGTAGAACTGGCTGAGACAGGTGACGGCGATCAGCAGGGTGAGGAGAAGCGCTCTTGACGACATGGCCCTGCTTGCTACCACGAACGAGCCCGACGTTCCTTCGGCGTGGACCGAAGG
Organism: uncultured Rhodospirillaceae bacterium; assembly: GCA_945952105.1. Lineage (GTDB taxonomy): Bacteria > Pseudomonadota > Alphaproteobacteria > Reyranellales > Reyranellaceae > Reyranella. The sequence continues at coordinate 55,537 of CAMFGZ010000025.1, forward strand.
ATGAGTGGTGATTCCCGACGTCTCCACCGAAGCGCCGAAGGCGCGCAGCAGAGAAACCTTCTCGCCACCAAATAGTGGGAAAGAGGTCTCCTTTGCTTCGCCTCGCGGAGGTAATCGAGGTCGAGGTGACGTGAGAATCTAATACAAACCTTTGCCGTCGATCTGCTTGTCGAAGGCGAGGTCATCGTTCAGGCACCACTGCTCGGCGACGAGGCCGTTCTCGATGCGGAAGATCGAAATCTCGTCGACATTGATCGCACGGCCGGTCGGGGCGCGTTTGCCGAAGGTACCGAGATGGGTTCCGGCGGAGTGATAGCGCAGCGCAACCCGGTCGCCGTCGATGACCATGTCGTCGATATGCTCCTGCCAGTCGGGAAAGCCGGCGCGGATGCGTTCGATGGCAGTGCGCGAGCTTGTTCGCGATTCGTCATCGGTGTGCCGCCATCAAAAGGAACGAAGGACGCTCGTCGGCGCCCGCCCAGTCGGGATGGGCCGCGATATCGGCCGCGCTTGCGGACCATTCTTCCAGACGCGTGAGCGTGAAACCCGTCTCGATCAGCAGGTTAGCATAGCTGGCGAGCGTGCGGTGCTGCTTGATCACGCCCTGGGCCAGCCAGTCGGTCGTGCGCGCACCTTCGTCGGCGTAGCGGTTCACGGTCCAGGACAGGCGGCCGTCGGCATCGCGTGCCCAGCCGGGATTCGCGGGGGCGGTGTACATCGGATGCTCGACCGAGAAGACGAAGCGGCCGCCCGGTGCGAGGCCGCGATGCACCTGCTCGAGCAGGCCGCGCAGGTCCTCGATGTAGTGCAGCGTCAGCGAGCTGTAGACGAGATCGAACGCGCCCTCGGCGAGCGTCAGCTTCTCGAGATCGGCGCGCGCATAGCCGATCGCGGGATCGGACGTCGTTTCGCGCGCCCGTGCCAGCATGTTTTCGGAGACGTCGAGGCCTTGCACCGAGGCAGCGCCGGCCTCGACGGCCCAGCGGCAGAACCAGCCGAAACCGCAGCCCAGGTCGGCGACCCGCAGCCGCTGCATGTCGGGAAGCATCGACTGCAGGGCCGGCCATTCGGGCGCGGCTGCCAGTCCTTCCACGGATCGCGGAAGGCGGCTGTATCCCGCGAAGAACTCGGCGGTGTCGTAGATGTTCTGCGTCATCGCCCCGTTGGGGTCCTATTTGACCGCGGCGGCCGCCTTCGCCTGCCGGCAGGCGAGCGCCAGCGCGGCGCCGAGATCGCCCAGCAGCTTGCCCGTCATCTCGTCGGTGAGCTTGCCATCGGCGAACTTGTTCTGCGCCTGCGCGATCATGACTTCGGGCTTGTTGACCGGGCGGCCATCGAGGAACACCAGCGTCTGGCGAAGCTGGTACTGCGCACGCGCCGTGCCGAGGACGCCCATCGAGGCGCCGAACAGCGCGACCGGCTTGGCGGCGAAAGGTTGCGGGGCCATGCGCGACAGCCAGTCGATGGCGTTCTTCAGCACGCCGGAGATGCCGTAATTGTATTCCGGGCTCACCAGCACGATACCGTCGGCTTCCAGCATGGCCTTCTGCGCGGCCTGCACCTTGTCGGGGAAGCCCTTGGCCTGCACGTCGGCGTCATAGAGCGGCCAGTCGCCGATCTCGATCGTCTCGCAGGACGCGCCGCCGGGCAGGCGTTCGACGAAAGCCTGCAGGGACAGGCGATTGAACGATGCCTTGCGCAGGCTGCCGCAGAACGCGACGAGTTTCAGGGTCTCGGACATGCGAAGGGTTCCTTTGTCAGCGTGTGGCTGCAGCGCTACATAGGAGGCCCTTGAACCATTGGCAAACGCGGGAGCCAGGCGACCGATGAAGCGATCCCTATTCGTGGCCGTCGGCCTTTCAGCCGCCGCCCTGACCCTTTCGCTGCCGGCCGCCTCGCAGGACCAGCCGCCCGACAAGTGGGTGACGTCCTGCACCATGGAGGGCGGCAAGGATTGCGGCGTGCAGGCCACGATCGACGGCAACAGCCTGCTCGGCCAGTTCGTCGTGATGCGCTACTCGGCCGCCTATAACAAGATCTCCGTCGTCGGTGACGGGCAGGGCGTGCGGGCCAGCGTCCAGGTCGATTCCAATCCTTTCATCTCGACCAGCATCTGCGGCCAGGGCATCTGCCAGTTCGACGACTACAAGTCGGGCCAGCTCCTGCAGCAGCTGCGGACGGGCCAGCAGATCACCGTGCAGCTCCAGTTGCAGGGCACCGAGGCCGGACCCTTCACCCAGACGCTGCGCGGCTTCGATGCCCAATTGCAGCGGGCGCTTGCAGCCCAGCGCGGCCCCTGACGTTAACGATAACGTGTCATCGCCGCTGCACAGTCGGCGGCGATGATGCCGAGCCCGCCGACCTCACGGCTGGCCGCTGGTACTTCAACATCCACACCGACGCCAACAAGGGCGGCGAGATCCGCGGTCAGGTGATGAAGTAGGATTTGCGAGAAACCTCGCGCGTTGCTTTCCCCCTCCCGGGCTCCCCCGCCAAACGGGGGAGGTGCCCGCAGGCGGAGGAGGAGAGCTACCGTCGAAGCACCGCCGCGCCCCTACTTCTCCCGCCGATACAGGAAGCAGTTGTCGGCCTTCGGCATCTTGATGCCTTCGTAATAGGTCATCGCTGTCGGCGCAGAGAGCAGGAGCGTCGTGGTGTTGGCGCCGCCGGCTTCCGTGCGCGTCATCTCGATCAGGCGCTTTCCGATCCCCTGGCCCTGGCAGGCCTTGTCGACGGCAAGGTCGGAGAGATAACAGCAGAAGCAGAAGTCGGTGAGCGAACGCGCGAAGCCCACCAGCCGTCCGTCCTGACGCGCGGTCAGGATCAGGTTTGCCTGCTTCAGCATCTGCTCGATGCGGGGACGGTCGCCGACGGGGCGGTTCAGGCCCGACCTGGCGACCACGTCGATATATTCGTCGGCGCCGAGATCATCCTCGCGGGCGTAGATCGTGTTCATTGCGTCAGCCATCTCCTCAGGGCGGCCGAGACTTCGGCCGGTTGCTCCAGCGGCGCCATGTGCCCGCACTCCTCGATCACCACGAGGCGGGCATTGGCGATGTCGGTGGCGATCTCCTCGGCGCGCGACGGCGGCGTGACAAGGTCTTGGCGGCCGACGATGACGACCGCCGGCACCTCGATCTCGACGAGGAGCGGCCGACTGTCGGCGCGACCCAGGATCGCCTGTTGCTCGCGCACGAAGCCGTCGCCGCCGACCTCGGTCGCCATGTCGAGCAGGGGCTGCGTGACGGCAGGATCGGACACGCGGGAGGGATGGACGAGTTGCGGCAGCAGGGTCGGATGCACGCCGTGGAAGCGGCCGATTCGGGTCTGCTCGATGAAGCCGCGCCGGCGGGCGGCCGTCTCGGGCGTATCCGGCCCGGCCTGGGTATCCATCAGGGCGATGCGTTCGACCCGCTGCGGCGCGCGGCGGAAGATCTCGAAGGCGACGTAGCCGCCCATCGAGAAGCCGCAGAGGGCGAAGGTCGGCGGCGCCAGGGCAAGCGTCGCCTCGGCCATCTCCGCCATCGTGTCGTGGTGCCAGAGCTCGGGAATGGTGCAGTCGGCAATGTCGGCCAGCGCTTCGACCTGATGGTCGTAGACGCGGCGCGTATTGAGCAGGCCCGGCAGCAGCACGAGCGGGGAACGCGGCATGGCGGGGCCTCAGATCTGGATCTGGTTGCCGAGTTCGATAGCGCGGTTGGGCGGGATACGGAAGAAGGTCTTGGTGGCCGAGGCCGAATGGGAGAGCGAGATGAACCAGTCGCGGCGCCAGCGGCCGAGCCTGGAGTGCTGCGACGGCACCAGCGTTTCGCGGCCGAGGAAGAACGAGGTCTCCATCTCGTCGTAGGCGATGCCGTGCGGGCGGCAGGCACGCAGCGCCTCGGGAATGTCGGGCTGCTCGGTGAAGCCGTAATGGGCGATCACCGTGTGGAAGCCCTTGCCCAGCCGCTCGACCTCGACCCTGTTGGCCTCCGACACGACGGGCACGTCCATCGTGTCGACCTGCAGGATGATGATGCGCTCGTGCAGGACCTTGTTGTGCTTGAGATTGTGCAGGAAGGCGGCCGGGGTGTGGCCGGCGTCGGCGGTCAGGAAGACGGCGGTGCCGGCGACGCGGTCGGGCGCGCGCTCCATGCGCTCGAGGAACTGCTTGAGCGGCAGCGAGCCTTCGCTGAGTTCCGTGGCGACCAGCTTGCGGCCGCGCCGCCAGGTCATGATGGTGAAGTAGATCAGCGAGGCCACGATCAGCGGCAGCCAGCCGCCGTCGGGAATCTTGAGGGCGTTGGCGATGAAGAAGGCGAGGTCGGGGATCGCGAGGAAGCCGAACACGGCGGCGGCCAGCGGCCACGACCAGCGCCAGACCAGGATGGCCACGGCCATGGCGAGCGCGGCGTCGACCAGCATGGCCCCCGTCACGGCCAGGCCGTACGCGCCGGCAAGGGCGCCCGACGAGCCGAAGCCCACGACCAGCGCGACGACGCCGGACATCAGCAACCAGTTCACCCTCGGGATGTAGATCTGGCCGATCGCCGTCTCTGACGTGTGATGGATCTCCATGCGCGGCAGGTAGCCGAGCTGGATCGCCTGGCGGGTCAGCGAGAACACGCCGGTGATGACCGCCTGCGAGGCGATGACCGCGGCGGCGGTCGAGATCACGACCAGGACGACGATGTAATCTTTCGGCACCAGCTCGAAGAAGACCTGATGGACGACCTGGGGATTCTCGATGATCAGCGCGCCCTGGCCGAAATAGTTCAGCAGCAGGCCGGGCATGACGAGGCCGAGCCATGCGATGCGGATCGGCTTGCGGCCGAAGTGGCCCATGTCGGCGTAGAGCGCCTCGGCGCCCGTGACGGCCAGCACGATCGAGCCGAAGGCCCAGAAGATGCCGAGACCCTGGTCCGTGACGAGGTAATAGGCGTGGAGCGGGTTGATGGCCGCCAGCACCGACGGGTTCTTCGCCACCTGCCAGGCGCCCAGCACGCCCAGCACCACGAACCAGACCAGCATGACCGGGCCGAACAGCCGGCCAACATCGGCGGTGCCGCGGGCCTGCAGCATGAACAGCGCCACGAGGATGATCAGCGATAGCGGCAGCACGTAGGGCGTGAAGGCGGGTGCGGCCGCCGACAGGCCCTCGACGGCGGACATCACCGAGACGGCGGGGGTGATGATGGCGTCGCCGTAGAACAGCGCCAGTCCGATCACCGCCAGCACGACGATGGAGCGCCGGACCTTTCTGGCCTTGCCGTTCAGCCCGCGAGTCGCGAGCGTCGCCAGCGCCAGCACGCCGCCTTCGCCCTTGTTGTCAGCGCGCATGATCAGCGCGACGTACTTGATGGTGACGGTGAGCGTCACCGCCCAGAACAGCATCGAGAGCACGCCCAGCACATGCTCGCGTGTCGGCGCCATGCCGCCGCCGTGGACGAAGGTCTCGCGCAGCGCATAGAGCGGGCTGGTGCCGATGTCCCCGAAGACGACGCCCAGCGCGCCAAGGACCAGCGCCGCGCCCACCGGATGCGGCGCGTGCGGGGTGCTGGTGACGGCTTCGGGCGAGGAGGATTGGCTGGTTTCGGCTGGTGCCATGATGTCGAACGCCGCCCGTACGGCGGCGCGGCGAGGGTTTGCGCTCCGCCTCTGGCGCTGTCAACGAGCCAAATAAGGCACCGTTGCGACGAAAGCACTTGACTTGAAGGGACCCGCCGGGCGGCCTTGGGGAAAGGGAGGCACCCATGCAACAACAGGCACGCAAGCATGCCGAAGAGCAGGTCGATGTCAGCCAGCCGCGGCTCTACCGCGAGGATAGCTGGGGGCCGCACTTCGCCCGCTTGAGGCGGGAAGACCCCGTCCATCGGCATCCCGACAGCCCGTTCGGCCCTTACTGGTCGATCACCCGCTATGCCGACATCACCAAGGTCGAACTCGATCCGGCGACCTTCTCCTCGGCCTCGGAGCTGGGCGGCATCCAGATCACCGACCAGCCCCAGGGCGAGGAACTGCCCAACTTCATTCGCATGGACCCGCCGCGCCATACCGCCCAGCGCAGAACCGTGGCGCCGATCGTGGCGCCATCCAACCTCGCCAACATGGAAGGGCTGATCCGCCAGCGCACTGCCCAGGTGCTGGACGGCCTGCCGCGTGGGGAGACCTTCGACTGGGCAGACCGGGTTTCGACCGAGCTTACCGCCATGATGCTGGCGACCCTGTTCGACTTCCCACAGGAGGACCGGCGCAAGCTGACCTACTGGTCCGACGTGGCGATCTGCAACATCGAAGCCGAGGACGCGATCGTCAGGACCAACGAAGAGCGCATGGCCGAGCTGAAGCACATGGCCGAGACCATGGCGGCGCTCTGGCAGGAGCGCGCCGCACGGCCACCGACTTTCGACCTGATCTCGATGATGGCGCACAGCGACGCCACGAAGAACATGCCGACGCGCGAGTTCATCGGGAACTTCGCGCTGCTGATCGTCGGCGGCAACGACACGACGCGCAACTCGATGAGTTCCGGGCTGATGGCGATGCTCGAGAACCCGGCCGAGGTCGAGAAGGTGAAGGCCGATGCCAACCTGATGCCGAGCCTCGTGTCGGAGACCATCCGCTGGGCCACGCCGGTGATCCACATGCGCCGGACCGCGCGCAAGGATTGCGAGCTGGGCGGCAAGCAGATCCGCGCCGGCGACAAGGTGGTGATGTGGTACGTCTCCGGCAATCGCGACGAGGCGGCGATCGAGGAGCCCGAGCGCTTCGTCGTCGGCCGCCCGAAGGCGCGCCATCATCTCTCCTTCGGCGCCGGCATCCATCGCTGCGTCGGCGACCGGCTGGCCGAGATGCAGATCCGCATCCTGTGGGAGGAGCTCCTGAAGCGCGACCTCGACATCGAAGTGGTGCGACCGCCGGTCCGCCTCTACTCCAACTTCATCCGCGGCATCCGCTCGCTGCCGGTGCGGATCAGGAATTAGCCCTCCCAACAACGACCTCACCTTGAGGAGCGGTCCGCGGGACCGCGTCTCGAAGGGTGGGCACGCGCACCGTGCTTGTTGACCATCCTTCGAGACGCGCCGCTGCGCGACGCTCCTCAGGATGGGGTTGTGCTTGTGTCAGGACGACGAGCCGCGGATCGTCTCGACGCCGGCGGCGAAGGCCTGTTGCAGCAGCCACACGTCGCCCGCGATCGAGACGAAATCGTAGCCGAGCTTCACGAACTGCGCGGCCTGCTTCGCGTCGACGGCGAGCCTGCCGGCCGACTTGCCGTGCTTTTTTGCGGCCGCGATCGTCGCCTGTTCAGCGGTGAGGAAGTCGGGATGGTCGAAGGCGCCGGGTTCGCCCATGGCGACGCTGAGGTCGTTGTGGCCGAGCCACAGCATGTCGACGCCGGGCATCGAGGCGATCTCGTCGGCCGCGGCGGCGCCGCGCGGATCCTCGACCTGCAGGATGATGGCGGTGCGCGCATTCTGTTCGGCGAAGCGCGGCAGCAGCGGCTCGGAGCGCATCGCAAAGCGTTCATGGGCGAGACCCAGCGCCACGCCCCGCGTGCCGTCGGGCCAGTACTTGGCGGCATCGAGCACTGCCCTGGCCTGCTCGACCGACGAGACGATCGGTACCATCACGCCGTCGGCGCCGGTATCCAGCGCGCGCGAGATGTGATGACGCGATTGCGAAGGCACGCGCACGACCAGGGGCAGGTTTGCAGCCTGCATGTAGCGCACGACCTGGCGGACGGTATCGAAGCCGAAACCGGTATGTTCCATGTCGAGCACGGCGAAATCGGCGCCCGCCGCCTTCAATATCTGGCCGATGCCCGGCGTGGCGAACTCGAACAGGAAGGTGCCGATCTTCGTGGGCTTGGTGCCGACGAGTGGCTTCACTCCATCATTGACCATTGTCGTTTCCCCCATAGGGTCCCGATGCTAGCGTGGACCGTCCCCACCAATCACCTGCTTTAGGGAGAGAATCATGAAGCTCTATTACATGCCTGGCGCCTGTTCGATCGGCATCCACGTGTTGCTGGAGGAGATCGGCAAGCCCTACGACGTGCACAAGGTCGACGGTGCCAAACAGGAACAGTACGGCCCGGATTTCGTGAAGCTCAATCCGAAGTCGAAGGTCCCGACCCTGCAGCGCGACGACGGCTCGGTGCTCACGGAGTTCCCCGCGATCGCCGTGTGGCTCGCCCGCAAGAACCCGGAAGCCGGCCTGCTGCCGTCCGATGCCGACGGCGAGGCGGCGGCGCTCGAAGCGATGGATTATGCCGTGTCGACGATGCACATGCAGGGTTTCAGCCGCATGTTCCGTCCGGCCAACTTCGCACCGACCGAGGCCGACCACGACAAGGTCAAGGCGCGCGGCAAGGAGATCATGGAGAAGGGCCTGGCGCTGATGGACAAGGCGCTCGAAGGCAAGGAGTACCTGGCGGGCAAGTTCTCGGTGGCCGACGCCGCCCTTTTCTACGTCAGCTTCTGGGCCGCCGGCCGCATGAAGATGCCGCTCCCGAAGAACGTCGCCGCCCACTACGAGCGCATGAAGGCCCGTCCGGCCGTGAAGCGCGTGCTGGAGCAGGAAGGCCTCTCGGCCGCCGCCTGACCCTGATGCGATCCGGGGACCGCCGCGTTCGCGTGGCGGTCCCACGGCGCACCTTCGGTGCCGCCCCGCGCTGGGCTAAGCTCGCGCCATGTCCCTGCCTGCTTCCCTGCGTGACCGCCTTCGCCTGCCGCTGATCGCGGCGCCGATGTTCCTGGTCTCCGGACCGGCCCTCGTGAGGGCCGCCTGCCGCTCGGGCGTGATCGGCTCGTTCCCCACCGCCAACTGCCGGACCGTCGAGGAACTCGATGTCTGGCTGGCCGGGATGGCCGACGACGCCAGGCGCGCCGCCGATGCCGACGGCAGGGCGCCGGCGCCCTGGTGTCCCAACCTGATCGTGCATCGCTCCAACCCGCGCGTACCCGACGATCTCGCCGCGGTGCTGCGCCACAAGGCCGAGATCGTCATCACCTCGGTCGGATCGCCCGAGCCGGTGATGAAGCCGCTGAAGGATGCGGGTTGCCTGGTGCTGGCCGACGTCGCGTCGGTGCGCCACGCCGAGAAAGCGGTGGCGGCCGGGGTCGACGGGCTGGTGCTCCTGACGGCGGGGGCGGGCGGTCAGACCGGCTGGGCCAATCCCTTCGCCTTCGTGCGCGCCGTCCGGAAGTTCTGGGACGGAATCGTCGTGATGGCCGGCGGCATGGCGGACGGTCATGCGGTGGCGGCCGCCCAGGCTTTGGGCTGCGACCTTGCCTATATGGGCACCAAGTTCATCGCCACGCGCGAGAGCTTGGCCAAGGACGCCTACAAGCAGATGCTGGTGTCGAGCCGCCTCGACGACGTGCTGCTGACGCGGGCCTTCACCGGGCTCGAGACCAACATGCTGAGGCCGTCGATCGCCGCGGCCGGCCTCGATCCCGACAACCTGCCAGTGCGTGGCGGCATCGACATCTCCAAGGACATCAATGCCGCCGAGCGCGACCGGGTGGATGCCAGGCGCTGGAAGGACATCTGGAGCGCGGGCCACTCCGTGTCCGGTGTCGCCGACGCGCCGTCGGTGGCGGAACTGGTCGACCGCACCGCCACCGAATACGACGCGGCGTGCCGCTCAGTGAAGCGCGTATAGACCGCTCGAGAAGCGGAACTCCGCCGGCTTGATCAGCTGTGTGTTGGCGACGGTCACCTTGTGCAGCTTGCCGTCCAGATTGCGGTCCCAGAAATCGAGGAATTTGGTGAGGGCGGGGAAACGGGGGGCCAAGTCCAGGTTCTGCCAGAGGAAGCTCTGCAGGACGTGCTTGTGATCGGGCATCCAGTAGAGGATTTCGGCGGTCGTGATGCGGTAATCCTTGAGCTGCGCAACAAAACTGCTGTCCATTTACGCTCTCCTTGACACGGTGCGCGTGTAGGAATAGTCACGCACCCTTCCCGGGAAAGCAGCAAAAATCTTGCCAGATCAATGGCTTAGCAGCGCTCGTGTGTGATTGCTGCTAGTGCGAAGCTACTTTGGGAACCTTTTCCGGCTCACCTTGACTCGGGCTGGTGACAACCCTAAATCCCCTGCGCCATTGGCACTCAATGTCTGGGAGTGCTGACAGCAACACATTCGCCGCGGCCGTCCGGTCGCGCAGGGTCAACAGTCACTGGAGGAAGAACCATGAAGTTCCGTCCGCTTCACGACCGGGTCGTGGTCAAGCGCGTCGAGGAAGAAGGCAAGACCAAGGGCGGGATCATCATTCCCGACACCGCCAAGGAAAAGCCGATGGAAGGCGAGATCGTCGCCGTCGGTCCGGGCGCGCGCGACGAGAAGGGCAACCTCGTTGCCCTGGACGTCAAGAAGGGCGACCGCGTCCTGTTCGGCAAGTGGTCGGGCACCGAGATCAAGATCGATGGCCAGGATCTCCTGATCATGAAGGAATCCGACATCATGGGCATCATCGACGGCTCCGCCTCGATGAAGAAGGCCGCCTAAGGCGCCGCTTCGCAGCACCCGAATCAATCACAACATTCGAGAGGAATAGAAAATGGCAGCCAAGGAAGTCCGTTTTAGCGCCGATGCCCGCCAGCGCATGCTGCGCGGCGTCGACATTCTCGCCGATGCGGTGAAGGTCACGCTCGGCCCGAAGGGCCGTAACGTCGTCATCGACAAGTCGTTCGGCGCCCCGCGCATCACCAAGGACGGCGTCACCGTCGCCAAGGAGATCGAGCTCGCCGACAAGTTCGAGAACATGGGCGCCCAGATGGTGCGCGAAGTGGCCTCGAAGACCAACGACATCGCCGGCGACGGCACGACGACGGCGACCGTTCTCGCCCAGGCGATCGTGCGCGAGGGCGTGAAGTCGGTTGCGGCCGGCATGAACCCGATGGACCTGAAGCGCGGCATCGACCTCGCGGTCGAGGCGGCCGTCGAGGACATCAAGGCGCGCGCCAAGAAGATCACGGGCACGGACGAAGTCGCCCAGGTCGGCACGATCTCGGCCAACGGCGACAAGTCGATCGGCAAGATGATCGCCGAAGCCATGAAGAAGGTCGGCAACGAGGGCGTCATCACGGTGGAAGAGGCCAAGAGCCTGGACACCGAGCTGGACGTCGTCGAGGGCATGCAGTTCGACCGCGGCTATCTCTCGCCGTACTTCATCACCAACGCCGACAAGATGATCGCCGAGCTCGACTCGCCGTACATCCTGCTGTTCGAGAAGAAGCTGTCGGGCCTGCAGGCGATGCTGCCGGTGCTCGAGGCGGTCGTGCAGTCGGGCAAGCCGCTGCTGATCATCGCCGAGGACGTCGAGGGCGAAGCCCTGGCGACCCTGGTCGTGAACAAGCTGCGTGGCGGCCTGAAGATCGCCGCCGTCAAGGCGCCGGGCTTCGGTGACCGTCGCAAGGCGATGCTCGAGGACATGGCGATCCTGACCGGCGGTCAGCTGATCTCCGAGGACCTCGGCATCAAGCTCGAGAACGTCACGCTCGACATGCTCGGCCGCGCCAAGAAGGTGCTCGTCGAGAAGGAAAACACCACGATCGTCGACGGCTCGGGCAAGAAGGCGGACCTCCAGGCCCGTATCGGCCAGATCCGCGCCCAGATCGAGGAGACCACCTCGGACTACGACCGCGAGAAGCTCCAGGAGCGCCTGGCCAAGCTCGCCGGCGGTGTTGCGATCATCAAGGTCGGCGGCGCCACCGAAGTCGAGGTGAAGGAGAAGAAGGACCGCGTTGACGACGCGATGCACGCCACCAAGGCTGCGGTGGAAGAGGGTGTCGTCGCCGGCGGTGGTTCGGCTCTGCTCTACGCGATCCGCGCGCTCGACAAGATCCGTACCGCCAACGACGACCAGAAGGTCGGCATCGAGATCGTGCGTCGCGCGCTGCAGGCGCCCGTCCGCCAGATCGCCGAGAACGCCGGCTACGACGGCGCCGTCGTCGCGGGCAAGATGCTCGAGCAGAAGGACACTTCGTTCGGCTTCGACGCCCAGAAGGGTGACTACGGCGACATGGTCAAGGCCGGCATCATCGATCCGGTCAAGGTCGTTCGTACGGCCCTGCAGGACGCCGCTTCGGTGGCCGGCCTGCTGGTCACGACCGAGGCGATGATCGCCGAGAAGCCGGAGAAGAAGGCCCCGATGATGCCGCCGGGTGCCGATGGCGGCATGGGCGGCATGGACTTCTAAGTCCATTCTTCTCAGAGAAAATCGGAAAGGCCGGGGAGCGATCCCCGGCCTTTTCTTTTGTCACTCGCATCGCCGGCGTGATGTTGCATCCTCCCGTCTTCTTCTTCGCGGCTGCATGGCGCACCCTGTCGGCCAAGAGAAAATTGTCATCCCGCGCGCAGCGAGGGACCTTTGGGGCGGTCGATAAGGGTCCCTCGCTGCGCTCGGGATGACAAGGTGCGTGAACTGCCTGACGCTCTGACAGGGCGAGGAGCATGAGCTTGAATTATCCGACATCGATAAAAGGCGTCGTGCTGCACGACGGTCGCGTCCTGTTGCTGCTCAACGAGCGCGATGAATGGGACCTGCCGGGTGGCAGGCCGGATGCCGGTGAGGATCATCGGATGGCGCTCGTCCGCGAGGTGCGCGAGGAGACCGGGTTGGAGGTCGAAGTCGGTGGGCTGGTCGACGAGCATCTGTTCGAAGTGCTGCCGCTGCGCTTCGTGCGTATCGTCGCTTACGCCTGCGTGCTGCGGACCGAGGGCGAGATTGCCCTCAGTCATGAGCATCGGGGAGCGAGCTGGATCGGGCTCGACGAGCTCGGCGAGCGGGTCGCCGGGCGTGTGCTTCCGGCCGGCTATCTCGGTGCGATTCGCCAGGCCGCTTGCCAGCCCTTGTCGCCGTAGCGGCGGCTGGTCTCGACCTTCAGGAATCGGTCGTGTGCGCCGGCCGCGCCCAGCCACAACTCGTTCCAGGCGTCGAAACCCGCCAGCGGATCGGCGAGTTGAAGTTCGCGGGCGAGCTTCCAGCCTTCCATGCGAACAGTGACAGCACCGTCCTTCTCTTCCGCCGTAACCGCTTCGCCTTCGGCCGTCAGGACCGTGGTCAGCCAGCGTGCGAACAGCCGGGCGCTGTCGAGGTCGCCGGTCTCGACGTCGGTCGGCAGGTCGAGATCTCGTGCCGTCTCCTCGTGGAACTGCAGCCCGACCAGGCGGGCGACGCGGCCCAGCTCGGTCCGGGCATCCTGCGGGCCGAGAAGGTCCTGCAGCACGGGCAGCATGGTCTGCACGTAGCCCATGGCATAGGAGCGGAAGGTGCGCAGGCGCCGTTCCTCGGGCCAGTTCGATGTTTCCAGCCTGGGCTGCGTCTTCCAGTCGATGCGCGGCATCTCCTCGTCGTAGGCGAAGCGCACGCGCTCCTCCTCCCTCAGGGGACGGCCGTAATCGTAGTAGTAGCCTTCGAGGCCGGGCTTGCCGTCGACGGTCATGCCCGTGCAGACGAAGCCGAGGCCCGGGTTCTTCAGCGAGATGCCGTTGTGGCCGTGCCAGCCGTGCAGGAAGGCCGCCGACACTTCGTGCGGCACGGCGGCGATGGCGGTGCCCTTCCACATCCAGCGCGGCGGCGGATAGCGCACCCACGCCTTGCTGTCGCTCTCGCGCAGATAGCCTGTCTTCACACCGCCCAGCGCGTTGGAGTGATAGTGGTAGAGCGCGCAGGCCGGCGCGTCCTTCTCGGCCGCGATGCCGAGCTTCTGCAGGCCCGGCAGGAATTTCTCGAGATGCTGCTTGCGGAAGTGGCGGAAGACGTACTCGCGCGCCGTGTCGCTGCCGCGCCGCGAGACGAGGCTGATGACCAGGCCGGTCATCAGCGCGTTGTAGAGCGTCCCGACCGCCCGGTAGGCGGCCACCTCAGCCATTGTGGCCGTCGATCAGGATCGCCTTGGAGTGACCGGCCTTCAGGCGCATCGCGAGCACGGGCTTGTACTCTTCCGAATGATAGAAGCGCTCGGCCTTGGCGCGATCGGGAAATTCCAGCACGACGACGCGCGCCGGCGTCCAGCCGCCCTCGAGGCTCGTGCAGTTGCCGCCGCGCACGATGAACTTGCCGCCGAACTTGGCGACGAGGCCCGGCGTGTGCTTGCGGTACTCCGCCATCAGCTCCTCGTCCCGGGTGTCGATCTCGACGATGATGTAGGCCGTCACGTCTTCCTCCTTCGTTAGCCGACTTCCATGGGCAGGGCCGGATCGTTGGCCCATTCCTGCATGGAATTGTCGTACACCGAGACGTTCCTGTGACCCAAGAGCGCCGTCAGCACGAACGCGTCGAGCGTGGCGGCTATGCCACCGCCGCAATAGACCAGCACGCGCTTGTCGGGCGCGGCACCGACGCCCTCGAAGGCCGCGCGCAGCTCGGCGATCGGTTTCAGCGCCTTGTCCGGCCCGAACAGGCTGGCGGCGGGCACGCAGGACGATCCCGCGATGCGACCGGGGCGGCCATAGACCACGCCGCCCGCGCCGCTGTGCTGGTCGTGGCTGAGGGCGTTCAGGGTGAGGGTCGAGGCATCGCCGATCGCGCCCTTGATCTTCTCCTTGTCGACGAAGATCTCGGGGCGGCCGCGCAGCGACAGGGTGGCCGGCGGATGAGTCGCGGGCTCTGTCGACAGCGGGCGGCCCTCCGCCTTCCACTTGTCGAGGCCGCCGTCGAGGATTGCCACCTCGTCGAAGCCGACGGCGCGCAGCATCCACCAGATGCGGCTCGCCCAGACGGGCGAGGCGTGGCTGTACAGCACGACGAAGGTGCCGTGGCCCACGCCCTTGGCCGCGAAGGCCTTCGTGAGGTCCTCCAGCGACGGCAGGGTGAAGCGCAGTTTGGAGCTCGTGTCCGAAAGATCGGCCTGGAGATCGAGATAGGCCGCGCCGGGGATGTGGCCGGCGTCGTAGTTGGCGCGACCGCTTTCGGCGACGTAGCGTCCGTCGGGGCCGGGCTTGAGATAGGTGGTGCAGTCGAACACGCGCAGGGCAGGGGCGCCGAGCTGGCGTGCGAGGTCTTGTGTCGAGATCAGGTTGGCCGAATGGGCCATGTCGCTCTCCCGGGGTTGGGGAGAGCGGAGACTAGCGCGGTTCCAGTGACCGGTGCGCCAACTCTATCGCTTCGAAATGTTAAATCGTCTTGGACGGCAGCGGCGGAACGCTGACCGGCCCGGACGAGGGCGCGGCGGCGGTCGGGGCCGCCGGCGCATTGAGCTGGCCGACGTCGGGCGACTTCGGCGCCGCCGGCGTGGCCGTAGGCTTCTTGGTCTTCTTCGCCGGCTGCGCCTTGGCGACCTGGACCTTCTTCAGGCAGGCGCTGCGCTGCGAGCTGCTCTTGATCTTGTTGCAGGACGCGGCCGAGGTGCCGGCCTTGGGCTTGGCGCTGGGCGTCGGGGTGGGGGCAGGCATCGTCTCGTCCTGCGCGTAGGACGGAGCGGCGAAGGCGACCGCAGCCAGGGCGGCCATGCTGGCGATCAAAAGACGCATGAGTATCTCCCGGGCCGCTTGCGATGAGGGGGTATGCGGCCTCGCTATATCGTTAAAATGCTATGGGATTTGTGCCGTTTATGTCAAATTCTTAATGGGTTAGTGCAACTGCAATCGGATCGCCCGTGCAGGCCATTCTCAACGTCGCCTTCCCGATCTTTGGCGTCATCCTGGCGGGCTTCCTGGCCGGCCGATGGCGCATCCTGGGGCCCGAGGCGACGACGGCGCTGAACGCCTTCGTGAGCTATTTCGCGCTGCCGGTTCTGTTCTTCGGGACGCTGGCGCGCACCCCCGTGGCGGCCGTCCTCGATCCCGCCCTCATGACCGGCTTCACCATCGCGGTCGTGGCGACCTTCATCGTCGGCATGGTGACGACCCGGCTCGTTTCGCAGGGCGGCCTTGCCGCCATGAGTCTGCAGGGCATCGCCGCCTCCTGGGGCAATGTCGGTTACATGGGCGTGCCGCTCTGCCTCGCAGCCTTCGGCGAGCAGGGCCTGCCGCCCGCCATGCTGACGGTCATCGTGACCGCGATCGTCTCGATGGTGTTCGGCGTCATGCTGATCGAACTCGAGGTCGCGGCCGGGCATGGGCCGGTCCGCACCTTCCTGCGCGCCGCTTTCAACGTCGCGCGCAATCCCCTGCCGGTCTCGATCGCGCTGGGCATCGTGGCCTCGTGGATCGGCGTGCCGATCCCGGTGCCGGTCGAAAAATGGCTCGACCTGATGGGCGCCGCGGCGGCGCCCTGCGCGCTCTTCGCCATCGGGCTGTTCCTGTCGGACAAGTCGATCAAGAGCGGTCTCGCCGAAGCGGGCCTCGCGACCCTGATCAAGCTGCTGCTTCAGCCGCTGGCGGCGCTGCTGATCCTGCCGTTCTTCGTGCCGATCGATTCGATCGCGGGCAAGGTGGCACTGCTGATGGCGTCGCTGCCGACGGCGGCCAATGCCTTCGTGCTGGCCAAGCAGTTCGACATCTCGGTCGAGCAGAATACCGCATCCGTGCTGCTGACGACGGCCTTCTCGGTCGTCACGGTTTCTGCTTTGCTGGTATGGCTGCGCGTGACCTGACGACGACAAGGGGAGAAAGTCGATGCTCCAGGAATTCAAGAAATTCGCGATGCGTGGAAACGTCGTGGATCTCGCCATCGGCGTGATCATCGGCGCGGCCTTCAGCAAGATCATCGACTCGCTGGTCGGTGACATCATCATGCCGGTGATCGGCCGCATTGCCGGCGGCCTCGACTTCACCAACTACTTCATCGGCCTCACCCCGGCCGCCAGCCAGGCCACTACCTACGACGCCGCCAAGAAGGCCGGCGCGACCCTGGGCTACGGCACCTTCCTGACGGTGACGGTGAATTTCCTGATCATCGCCTGGGTCCTGTTCCTGGTGATCAAGGGCATGAACCGCGTGATCAAGCAGGAAGAAGCCGCCCCGCCGCCGCCCGCGCCCCCGACCAAGGAGCAGGAGCTGCTGACGGAAATCCGCGATCTCCTGAAAGCGCGCGGCTAGGCGCTCTCGATTTCAAGTCAACCCACTTGACCTCATCCTGAGGAACCGCGCTTGCGCGGCGTCTCGAAGGATGGGCAACAGGCGCGGTGCGCGTGCCCACCCTTCGAGACGCACTGCTGCGGAGCGCTCCTCACGGTGAGGCCGTTGTTTTGAGTAGCGTGTCTTCTGACGAAGAGCTTTAGAGCGTTTCACGTTTTGACGTGAGCATATCCGGCGTTTTGGATGTAGTT
>CAMFGZ010000026.1 GCA_945952105.1 uncultured Rhodospirillaceae bacterium
CGCTTCTTGCGAAGCCAGCAGAACTTAAACGATCCTCTTAAGACGAGGACGACAATCAGGTCGGAATCTCGTGGCCGCGGCCGATGTTGCGGACGACGTCCTTGAGGTGCGGCTTCACGTCGAGCAGCGCCTTGCGATAGGCGACCAACCCACGCAGCATCGCGCCGTCGCGCTTCAGCAGCGTGTCGGCGAACTCGATCATGCGGGTGTTGGGCCAACCGTGCTTGCGCAGGTCCAGAAGCTTCAGGAAGGCCTCTTCCTCGTTCCCCGGCGTGAACTGGGTCATCAGGATCGCGGCCGCAGCGGTCGAGCGCGAAATGCCGGCGTGGCAGTGGACCAGCACATGCCCGTCGGCGCTCGCATGCACGCGCTCTCCGAAGGCCAGGACCTTCTCGATGTGCGCCGGCGTGCAGGCCTCGAAGCCCGGATACTCCGCCACCACGTCGTCGAAGCGGATGAGCTCGTGGTCGATGCTCGAATAGGCGTCGAGCGCCCGGGGGCGCGGTTCGTGGGTGTCGATGATCGACAGGACGTGGCTGACGCCGACGGCGCAGTGCTGCGGCAGCTCGGGGATGCCGCAGATCGTGACCTTGAAGGGAGGGAGTGCCATGGCGCGACCCTACAGCAAGCCACGCGCCATGTGCAGTCCGATGCCCAGAAGTCCGGCCAGGAAGACGCGACGGAACATCTCGGGCGACAGCGCATTGCGCGACTTCTGGCCAAGCCAGACGCCGATCGAGGTCGGCACGATCGCGGCCAGGCCGCCGATCACGTTGGTCGCGTCGAAGGCGCCCTGGCGCAGCAGCGCGACGCTGAGCGCCCCGATCAGGAAGATGAACAGGATGCCCAGCGCCTGCACGAGGTCGTCCTTGCCGATCTCGAGCGACTGCATGTAGGGCAGGAACGGGATCGCCGCGATGCCGGTGATGCCGGCCACGAAGCCGCTGGCGACGCCCATGACCGGGTTCATCCAGCGCTCGGCCTCCGGCGATACCTTTGGCCGCCATGCGAGCAGGGCGATGGTCGAATAGACGACCAGCATGACGCCCAGCCAGGCAGTAGCCTTGGGCGAGCCGAGCTGTTTCAGGGTTGCGGCGACGATGAGCAGCGTGATGGTCGCGGTCAGTGCCAGCGTCCAGAAGCGGCGGAACAGGCGCAGCAGCCCGTGCCCGTAGATCGCCTGCCAGACGTTCGTGGTCAGGGTCGGAATGGTCATGATGGCGAGCGAATCCTCGAGCGGGACCGCCAGCGTCATCAAGCCGACGGCGATCGGCGGCAGGCCGATGCCGATCGCCCCTTTGGCGATGCCTGCAACGATGAACGCCACGGCGATCATCAGTATCTGTCCTTCGTCGAAGGCCATCAGGTCAGCACGCCTTTCGCCAAACGGTCGAACGCCTCCCAGAAAAGGGCGCGGATCTCGTCCGTCTCCATCATGATCTCGTGGCGGGCATGGCCGATGGTGAAGTGCTCGCCGTGCTTCAGTCGCGTGACCAGGGGGCCGTGGCTGCGCGGGTCGATCAACCGGTCCTCGCCGGCCGTGATCAGCAGGACGGGTATGTCGATGCGCTCGAGATAGCCCGGCGCCTGGACGGCGGCCATGGAGCGGACGGCCTGGCGGGACCAGCCCAGCGTCGGCCCGCCCAGCGAGAGGCGTGGGTCGGCCGCGAACCAGTCCTCGGTGAAGCGGTAGCGCCGCTCGTCATGGGTGACGAAGTTGGAGGCGAACTCTCGGGCCAGCAGGACGAACGGTCCTGTGCCGAACAGGTAGCGTTCCTCGACCGCCGGAACCTCCGGCATGATCATCAGCACCGAGCGCAGCATCGCCTCGCGGCGCAGCGCCGTCATCGGCGAGACGAACAATGCCGCCGAGAAGGGCCCGGTGCCGCCCTCCGCCATCTCCCGCATGGCGATATGGCCGCCCATCGAATGGCAGAGCGCCACGACCGGCCGCGGGGCGTTCGGTGTAACGATTGTATCGAGGAACAGCCGGAGGTCGGCCATGTAGGTCGAGAAACGGTCGATGTGACCCTTGCCGCGATCGGCCAGCGGGCGATCGGAAAGCCCCTGTCCCCGCCAGTCGAGGGCAGCCACGGCGAAGCCGCGTTCGAGAAGCTCGCCGACCACCTCGGTGGCGTACTTCTCGATGAACTCGCCGCGACCGGTGAGGACGACGACCGTCCCGCGGGGCGCCGCGAGCGCATTCCACCATGCATACCGCAGCGGCGCGCCATCGCGCACAAGGAAGCCGTAACGGTCAGCCGGGCGGTAGGTTGCGACGAGAGAGGGGGGAACCCCCTTGGGCGCCGCAGCTTGATCCTGATCGGTCATCGTTTGTGGCGTTTTGGCGAAGGACGCGCGTCAAGGCCAGCAGAGAATTGGGCATTTAGGCCATCATCGCGCAGGGTCTCTTTACCGTACCCGGAGCCGCAGGGTATAGAGCCGCCTGTCGCCTCACCGACGGAGAAGGGTCTCCGGCGAGGAAATCGGGCGCAAGGAAACCTCGAAGAGGTCCGCCGCACTGCGTGGTAGTCGGCTCGTCGCTTGAGTCGATCCGGCACGGTCCTTGCGTCGACGATTGTCGTCCGCAGGAGACTTGCGACCGCGATCCCGAAGCGAGCAGCTACCATCGGCGGATTGCCGGAGCGATCGTCTCTTCATGATGCGTCGGGGCTTGGTTCTTCTCATTGTTGTCGCGGCCACTTTCGTGGGCTGGCGGCTGCTGGACAGCCGGATCACGGCCGCCGACGTGGACGGCCCGCTGCACGGCGTGACCTACGCGCCTTGGGCCAAGGACCAGGATCCGCTCGAGGGCAAGGCGAGCGGCCTTTGGAGCTTCCTCCGCACCGCCGTCAACGAAGCGCCCACGCCGCAGATCAAGCCGCGCAAGGAACAGATCGAGCGCGACTTCGCGATGCTCGCCGGCAAGGTCAATTATGTCCGTACCTATCGTACGACCGACGGCGGCGACTCGATGCCGGCCCTGGCGGCCAAGTACGGGCTGAAGCTGGTGCCCGGCGCCTGGATCTACAGTCCCAACGAAGCCAAGCTGCAGTTCGGTCGCGAGTCGAGCGAGGTCAATGCCGAGGAAACCGGCGCGCTCATCCGCATGGCCAATCAGAATCCGAGCATTGAGCGCATTCTGGTCGGCAACGAGAACATCCTGCGCTGGGACGGTGAGAAGGATGTTCGCGACCCGAACGCGACCAGCCCGGCCCAGCTCATCCGCGAGATCCGCAACGTCAAGCGCAACGTTAAGGTGCCGGTCAGCACCGCCGAACCGTGGCACGTCTGGATCAACTATCCCGAGCTCGCGCGCGAGGTCGACTATCTCGCGGTCCACATCCTCCCCTACTGGGACGAGAAGTCGAGTTCGACGCCGCTCGAATACGTGAAGGAAAAGATCGGCCTGCTGCGCAAGCAGTATCCGAACAAGAACATCATCGTGACCGAGGTGGGCTGGCCTTCGAACGGTGCCGCGCGCCGCAGCCCGGGTTCGGGTGTCGTGAAGTACGCCACGCCGGCCGAGCAGGCCAAGAACGTGCGCGACATGGTGGCGTGGTTGCGCTCTCAGAACATCGAAACCTTCGTCGTCGAAGCCGTCGACCAGCCCTGGAAGTCCTACGACCTCGAGGGCAAGGCGGGCGGTTACTGGGGGCTGTGGAATGCCGACCGGCAGCAGAAGTTCGCCTGGAGCGGTCCGATCGAGAGTTTCCCGCAGTGGATCTCCTGCGCGGCCTGGTCGCTGGCGGCGTCGCTGCCGCTGATGCTGCTGTTCCTGTGGCGCTGGCCGCGGCTCGGCATGGCCGGGCAGATGGGCTTCTGTACGTTGCTGGCCCTGTCGGCGAGTGCGGTGGCCTATGGCGCCTCCGTGGCGGCCGGCACCTACATGGTTACGTCCGAGATGATCGGCTGGGGCGTGCTGGCCTTCTTCCTGATCGCCAGCCTCGGCATGGCGCTGGTCCAGGCGCTGGAGATGGCGGAGACGATCTGGCGTGGCCGCTGGACGCGCGAGGCGCTGCCGGCCGCCGAGATGATCGCGCGCCAGCCGGCCGATCGCGACTGGCCCAAGGTGTCTCTCCACCTTGCGATCTGCAACGAGCCGCCCGCCATGGTCATGCAGACCCTCGATTCGCTGGCCGGGCTCGATTACCCGAACTTCGAAGTCATCGTCATCGACAACAATACCAAGGACCCCGCGGTGTGGCGTCCGGTGCAGGACTACTGCTCCCAGCTCGGCGAGCGCTTCAAGTTCTTCCACTTCGACGTCATGAAGGGCTTCAAGGCCGGCGCGCTCAACTTCGTGCTGAGCCAGACCGCGCCCGACGCCAAGGTGATCGGCGTCATCGACAGCGACTACATGGTGCGGCCGGACTGGCTGAAGGCGCTGGTCCCGTATTTCGACGACGCCAAGATCAGCTACGTGCAGGCGCCGCAGGATCATCGCGACTGGCGCGGCGACCGGTTCAAGGAAATGCTGAACTGGGAGTATGCCGGCTTCTTCGACATCGGCATGTGCCTGCGCAACGAGTACGACGCCATCATCCAGCACGGCACGATGACGCTGGTCCGCCGCTCCTGCATGGAGGAGATGGACGGCTGGGCGACCTGGTGCATCACCGAGGATACCGAGCTCGGCCTGCGCCTGATGGAGAAGGGCTACGGCGCGATGTACAGCCGCGAGCGCTTCGGCCACGGCCTGACCCCCGACCATTTCTCCGGCTACAAGAAGCAGCGCTTCCGCTGGGCCTACGGCGCCATGCAGATCATGAAGGCGCATGCCGGCAAGATGTTCTTCGGCGACACCAAGCTGACCTTCTGGCAGAAGTATCATTTCGTCGCCGGCTGGCTGCCGTGGTTTGCCGATGCGCTGAACCTGATCTTCACCTGGGCGGGCCTCGCCTGGGTGGCGGCCGTCGTCCTGCCGCCGCTGTTCGGCATGAAGCCGGTAGGCCTGCCGCCGTCGGAGTTCATCGCGCCGACCATCGGCATCTTCGTCTTCAAGCTGCTCTACTCGTTCGGCCTCTACTTCGACCGCGTGCGCTGCACGTTCCGCCAGAGCATCGGCGCATCGCTGGCGGGCCTTGCACTCACCTATACGGTGGGCCGCGCGGTGATCTACGGCCTGGCGACCAGCCGCCTGCCGTTCATGCGCACCCCGAAGATGGACGAGCGGGCGACGCTCGGCATGGCGCTCGGCATGGCGCGCGGCGAGGCGATCCTGGCCGTGCTCCTGTGGATCGCAGCCGCTGTGCTGTGGTTCGGCAACGGCGTCGTCGATCCGGAAGCCCGCCTGTGGTCGGTGTTCATGATCGTGCAGTCGCTGCCCTTCGCAGCGGCCGTGTATGTCTCCATGGTCAATGCCGTGGAGCAGATGCGGCATGCCCAGGCGGCGTTCGAGGCGCCGGTTCCGGCGGCTGCGGCAGCACCTGCCATGCAACCTGCGCAATAGGGGGCGGCCGCTTTTTCCTGTCGACTTGGGAAAGCGTCTGTTAAGCGTTTAGCCATGCCCCCGATCGAGTCACGTACCGGCCTCGACTCGCGCGCCGGTACCGCCCTTTTTCTGAAGCGCTGGCTGCGCAATCCCTTTTCCATGGGCGCGGTCGTGCCGAGCGGCCGGCTGCTTGCCCAGGCGATGGCGCGCGCGACCTTCGCCGAGATGCGCGGCCGCGAAGGCCATGTGATCGAGCTGGGCGCCGGCACCGGGGAAGTCACCAAGGCGCTGCTTGCCGCCGGTATTCCGGCCGAACGGCTGGCGCTGGTCGAGCGCGAGCCCGAGCTGGCCACCTTCCTCCGCCGCCACTTCGTAGGCCCGCAGATCGTCGAGGGCGACGCCGCGCGCCTGCCGAAGATCCTGGCAGAACAGGGGATCACCAAGGTTTCCGCCGTCGTGTCCAGCCTGCCGCTCCTGTCGCTGCCGGCCGAGGTCGTGCGCGGCATCGTCCATGGCGTGTTCGAGGCCCTGCCGGGCGGCGGCGCGCTGGTGCAGTTCACCTACGGTCCCTCGCAACCCGTGCCGCGCGCTCTCAGCCAGGAATTGCGGCTCGTCGGCTCGCGCGGCTCGCGTATCTGGCGCAACGTGCCGCCGGCCGTGGTCTGGACCTTCCGGAGACCCGCGGGCGCGTGAAGTCCTTCCCGCTAGATCAGGCGTTGCGCGCCGACGTCACGGCCCATCTCGGCCGCTTCGACCTGCGCCGGCAGGCCGATCCCGGCAGCCTGAAGCGCGCCGCGGTGGCCATTGTCATCGCCGAGGCCGAGGAGCCCGGCGAGGCGGCTTTCCTGTTGACGCGGCGCACCCCGAAGCTGCGCGCCCATGGCGGCCAGTGGGCGCTGCCCGGCGGCCGTGTCGATCCCGGCGAGACGATCGAGCAAACCGCGCTGCGCGAACTGCACGAGGAGCTGGGCGTGCTGGCCTCGACCGACGACATCCTGGGGACGCTCGACGACTATCCCACTCGGTCGGGTTATCTGATCGCGCCGGTCGTCGTCTGGGCGCCTGGGGTGACGCTGACCCCCAATCCTTCCGAGGTCGCGGGCGCCTATCGTATCGCCTGCAACGAACTCTTCCGGGACGGCTCACCCGAAATCGTGGCGATCGAGGAATCCGACCGGCCGATCATCCGCCTGCCGCTGCCCGTCGCGACGGTGAACGCGCCGACCGCCGCCGTGCTCTTCCAGTTCCGCGAGGTTGCGCTCGCCGGACGCGACACCCGTGTCGACCACTACGAGCAGCCCGTCTTCGCCTGGCGTTAGGCTTGTGCGGCGACGCTGCGCCGCTTCAGGAATACGGCGGTCTCCTGCTCCATCACCTGCTCGCCGCGCTGATTGACCGTCACCTGGCGAATCCGGACGATACCGCGGTCGGGCCGGGAGGCCGAGGCCCGCAATTCGACGATGTCGGTGACGACGTGAAGAGTGTCGCCGGGCCGCACCGGGCGTGGGAACTGGACCTCGCCGATGCCGGGCGAGCCCAGGCAGCAGGCGCGGAAGACGCCGAGGTCTAGCCACAGCCGCAAGGTCAGGCTCATCGTATGGAGGCCCGAGGCGATCAGGCCGCCGAACGCCCACTTGGCGGAGAACTCGGCGTCGATATGGAAGGGCTGCGGATCCCACTGACGCGCGAAGTCGATGATGGCGGACTCTGTCACGGTCATGCCGCCGCTCACGAAGCGGTCGCCGACGCTGAAGTCCTCGTAGAAGCGATCGGTCAAAGGACCAGCTCCATGTAGACGGTGCCCGGTACCGGGCTGGGATAATAGGGCGCGATCTCGGTGAAGCCCATCGTGCGGTAGAGCGTGATCGCGGCCTCCATTTTGGGACCGATTGTGTCCAGCCTGAGACGTCGATGGCCGCAGGCGCGCGCCGCCTCGACGATGCGATGGGCGAGGGTGCGTCCGATGGAGGAGCCATCGTCCAGCCGTGCCTTGCGGAAGGCCGGCCTGACATAGAGCCGCTTCATCTCGCCGATCCCGGGTTCGATCTGCCGCAGCGCCACGGTCCCCGCCGCCTCGCCGTCGACCCGCGCCAGCAGCAGCGCGCCCGTGGGCGGTGCGTACTTGGCCGCGAGGTCTGCCAGCTCGGCTTCGAAATCCTGGTAGGCGAGCGAGAAGCCCAGCGTACCGGCATATTCGCGGACCAGTCCGGCGATCGCTTCGTGGTCGGCCGCATCGCGAGGTGGACCGATGTCGATTCTGCCCGTCATGGCGGCCATTTTCCGGGGCTTGTGCTAACCTGTCACTCGAAACGAACTGGGAGGCTCCGAAAATGAATCCGACGCGTCGCCAGGCTCTGGCGCTCGCCGGTGCGGCCGGTGCAGCGCTGGCCGCACCCGCCATCGCGCAATCGCCGTGGCCCAACAAGCCGGTCCGCTTCGTCGTGCCGTTCCCGCCTGGACAGGCTGCCGATATTTTCGCACGCCTGATGGCCGAGAAGCTGGGCGATATCTGGAAGCAGCAGGTCATTGTCGAGAACAAGGGCGGCGGCAGCGGCATCCCGGCGACCGAGTACGGCAAGGCGGCGACGCCCGATGGCTACACGCTGATGGTCGTGTCGAGCGGCACGTTCGGCGTCAATCCCAGCCTCTATCCGGACCTGCCTTACAAGCCGCTGACGGACTTCCTGCCAATCTCCAACATCTTCCTGGTGCCACTGGTGATCGTGGCGCACCCCAGCCTGCCGGTGAACACGCTGGCCGAACTGATCGCGCTGGCCAAGAAGGAGCCGGGCCAGCTCTCCTACGCCTCTGCGGGACCGGGGACGTCGCAGCATCTCAGCATGGAACTGTTCAAGCTGAAGGCCGGCGTCGACATCGTCCACATTCCCTACAAGGGGAGCGGGCCCGCGATGGCCGATCTGCTGGGTGGACACGTCAAGCTGATGATGGACAGCACGGCGGCCGCGCTGAACCACATCAAGGACGGTCGGATCAAGGCGCTGGCCGTGACGACGTCACGTCCCGCGCCGCCGCCGCTGGACAAGATCCCGCTGATCGCGGCCACCATACCCGGCTTCAACGCCGCGGGCTGGTCGGGGCTCGCCGCGCCGGCCCGCACGCCGCTCGAGATCGTGGCCAAGGTCAGCAAGGACATGCAGACGCTGCTCAACGACGACGCCGTGATCAAGCAGATCGAGCAGCGCGCCGCCCTGCCGGCACCTGGCACGCCCATCCAGTTCGCCGAATTCATCAAGAACGAGATCGACACCTGGGGTGCCGTGGTGAAGGCCACCGGCACGAAGCCGGGGACTTGATTGGTAAAATCCGTCGTCTCGACCGGAGCGCCGCAGGCGCGTAGCGGAGAGAACTTCTTTCCACGTTCAGCCGGCTTCTAGTGGAGAGACGACGGAGCCTGCTACAGGCCGAAGCTCCGCAGCCCGTAGATCAGGCCGACGACCAGCAGACCGACGAAGATCGTCTCGGTGATCAGAAGCATCACCGGCGCCATGCCGATGCGCACCAGGGCGAGGAGCGACGTCTTCATGCCCAGAGCCGCGATCGCGGTGATGATCAGGAAGGCCGAGATCTGCCCGACCGCGTCGCGCACGCCGGCCGGAATCACGCCCATGGAATTCAGCGCCGCGAGCGCCAGGAAGCCGAACAGGAAGACCGGCGGGGTCGGTCGGACCGAGCTCTGCGGCCCGCCACCCTTCGCCACCCACCAGGCAATTCCGGCGATGGCCGGCAGCAGCGCGGCTACGCGCAGCAGCTTGGTGATGATCGCATCGCTCAGCACCTGCGGGCCCATCGTCTGGCCGGCGCCGGCAACCTGCGCGACGTCGTGGATCGCACCGCCGAGAAACACGCCCATCTCGAAGAGCGAGAAGCCCAGCGCCTGATGCAGGGTGGGATAGATCACCATCACCACGGTGCTGAGGAAGTTGATGCCCATCACCGTGAAGGCGAGGTCGCGGTCGGAGTTCTCGTGCTTGGGCAGGACGGCCGACGCTGCCATCGCCGCGGCCGCACCGCAGACGCCGGTAGCGCAGCCGGTCAGCAGGCCGAAATTCCGGCTTAGGCCGAACAGGCGTGCGACCCAGGCGCCGAACACGATGGTGCAGCCAACCGCCGCGACCGCGACCACGATCGGCAGCGCACCGCCCTCGACGAGATTGCCGAGTGTCAGTCGGGCGCCCAGCAGGGCGACGCCGACACGCAACAGCGTGCGGCCGGCGAATTCGAGGCCCGGCTTCAGAGCGGGCCGGGCCGAGAGCGGCTGCAGCGCCATGCCGATCACCAGGGTCAGGATCAGCGGTGGCACCCAGACGGCGCCGAAGCGCAGCAGGCTGTGAGTGTCGGCGTAGTAGGCGACGCCGGCGATCAACGCGCAGAGCGCGATGCCGGGCGCGGAACGGCGGAGATTGTCGGGAGCCCAGAGCCTCGCGAGGTCGGCGGCGACGGCGCTGTTACGCATCGAGCACGGCCACGAGCTGGCCTTCGCCAATGGCCTCGCCTTCGCTGACCTTGATCTCCTTGATGACGCCCGCCTTGGGCGACAGGACCGGGATTTCCATCTTCATCGACTCGAGGATCATGATCTCGCCATCGGCCTCGATCCGATCCCCGGGCTTCGCCTGGATCTTCCAGACATTGCCGGCGATTTCCGACTTCACATTGACGACGGCCATGCCCCAAGCGTCTCCCGTACGATCATTATTAAGCTTTTTCGGCCAGTGCTCGTGCCAGTGCAAGCGCGGAGCCTCCCACACGCGCGCCGAGCCGGTATGCGATGGCGTTGACGTCGGAAATCGTTCCGTCTTGCAATGTGGAACGGCCATCGCCGATCCGTGCCGACTGCGCAGCGACTGCGATGGCGGCGATGTCTTCCCGGGCAAGCTCGGGGAGCGCCAGCACGCCGCCCCGGTCGGCGCCGAAGCCCGCATCGTTGAACATCAGCAGCCGCGGCCGGAAGGGAGCCGTCACCTTGTAGGAATTGAGGGCGCCATGGCTGCCGGTGGCGACGACGCGGCCGCGGTCCTCCGCAAGCAGCAGCGTGGCGGAGTCGGCACAGACGGCTCCTTCGACCGTGTAACGGCTTTCGCCCTTGGCCGGCGGCATCGTGTGCGGCCACGGTGCCTGCTTCAGCAGTTCGGCCGCCTCGCGCGCCGTCATGCCCGGGACGACGCCGCAGGCCGCGGCGAGGCCGTTGGCACGGCTGATGATGCCGCGTGCGTGCAGATCAGGGCCGTCTCCGATACGCGCGCTCGCCGTTGCCACGGCCGCCATCGCCATGCCGAGCCTGTCGGCATAGGCGAGACCGCTGACCCCAGCCTCGTCCTTGCCGATGCCGGCATCGTGGTGGATCGCGGCGCGGCAGCCGAACCTGGTCGACATGTAGGCCGCATAGACGGCGGCATGGCTGGCCCCGATCACGACCGCGCCGTCCGCTTCGGGCGGCAGCTTGGTCACGCTATCGAATACGAGGATCGCGACACTTGGAAGAACGGGCATCGCGCGACCCTAGCCGGGAGGCTATACGTCGGCCATGTCTCTGCCGGTGGACAACAAGGTCGCGATCCTGGTGCTGCAGCATCCGCAGGAGCAGGACCGCGTGCTGGGCACGGCGCGCCTGCTGGCCGGCTCGCTAACCCGGGCCAAGGTCGTGGTCGGTCTGTCGTGGCGCAACCTCGCTCATGCGCTGGGGGAGCCCGCGGAGTCGCGCGACTGGGGCGTGCTCTATCTCGGCTCGACGCAGACGAAAGGGCAGGGGCCGCTGGTTGCGATCGATCGCAACGGAGAGCCATTGGCTGACCAGCGGTTGGCGCAGGCCGATCTGAAGGGGCTGATCGCCCTCGACGGTAACTGGGCGCAGGCCAAGGCGCTGTGGTGGCGCAATGCGTGGCTGACGAAGCTGCGCCGCTTCGTCGTGGTGCCCGACGGCCCGTCGCTCTACGGCGACCTGCGGCGCGAGGCGCGGCCCGATGCGGTCTCGACCCTCGAGGCCGTTGCGCTGTCGCTCCAGGTTCTCGAAGGCGATGTTGCGGTGCGGGAGAAACTGCTCGAACCATTTCGCGCGCTGCTGGCCAAGGCGCGCCGCGAGGGCGTGCGGGATTCCAAACGGGATCGTCGCGTCCGGCGCTAGCCGCCCCTATACTTTGCGCCATGCTCGACCAGCCGGCGGCCCAACCTCCCGTTGCCCAGCGGACCAATCCGGAACGCTCCTTCACCGAGGAAGTGCGCGCGCTGCGGCTGGGCGACGGGGAAGTCTTCCGCGGCGAGGGCATCCTCGCGGTCACCAAGGCGATCCTGCAGTCGGGCGTGGCCTATGTCGGCGGCTATCAGGGCGCGCCGGTCTCGCATCTTGTCGACGTTCTGGTGGAATCGCAGGACCTGCTCGACGAGCTGGGCGTGCATCTCGAGACCTGCACCAACGAATCCTCGGCGGCGGCGCTGCTCGGTGCCTCGATCAACTATCCGATCCGCGGCTGCGTGACGTGGAAATCGATCGTCGGCACCAACGTGGCGGCCGACGCCCTCTCCAACCTCGCCTCGCCGGGCGTGATCGGTGGTGCGCTGATCGTTGTCGGCGAGGATTACGGCGAGGGCGCGTCGGTCATCCAGGAGCGGACGCAGGCCTATGCGCTGAAATCCTCGGTCTGGCTGATGGACCCGCGCCCGTCGCTGCCGACCATCGTGCGCTGCACCGAGAAGGCGTTCGAGCTGTCGGAAGCGACCAACACGCCGGTGATGATGGAGCTGCGCATCCGCGCCTGCCACGTCACGGGCGAGTTCGTGGCGAAGGACAACGTGCCACCTGCGATCTCGCGTAACCACCGGCTGGCCACGCCGGCCGCGCACAACTACGACCGCATCTCGCATCCGCCGTCGACCTACGCGCACGAGAAGATCAAGGTCGAGGTGCGTCAGCCCGCGGCCGAGCGCTTCATCGTCGACAACGCCCTGAACGAACTTCTGCCGGGCGAACGATCCGATCTCGGCATCATCGTGCAGGGCGGCATCACCAACGTGCTGGTGCGCGGCCTCGACCGGCTGGAGGTCGAGGGCAAGGTACCGACGCTCGTCCTCAACGTCACGCATCCGCTGGCACCGGACCAGATCGTCGAGTTCTGCCGCGGCAAGCGCGCCGTGCTGGTCGTGGAAGAGGGCGCGCCGGATTACATCGAGCAGGCGATCCATGCGCTACTGCGCAAGCGCGACGTGGATACGAAGATCTACGGCAAGGACGTGCTGCCGATGGCCGGCGAGTACACGGCCGAGGTGGTCACCGAGGGCCTGCTGAAGTTCTTCGCGCAGTCGGCCAACGACATCGAACTCAGCGGCCCGCGCGAGCGCTTCGAGGCGGCGCGCGCCGGCCGCGCCGAGGCGCAGCGCCTGCTGGGCGGGCCGCTGCCGCTGCGGCCACCGGGCTTCTGCGTCGGCTGCCCCGAACGGCCGGTCTTCTCGGCCATCAAGCTGCTCGAACGCGAGGTCGGCAAGGTCCACATTTCGAGCGACATCGGCTGCCATTCCTTCGCGACCCTGGCGCCGTTCAACCTCGGCAATTCGATCCTGGGCTTCGGCATGTCGCTGGCGGCGGCTGGCGCGGTGGCGCCGGTGATGCAGAAGCGCACCATCTCGGTGATGGGCGATGGCGGGTTCTGGCACAATGGCTTGCTGAGCGGTGTCGCCTCGGCGATGTTCAATCGTGGCGACCGCGTGCTGGTCATCATGCAGAATGGCTACACTTCGGCCACGGGCGCGCAGTTCATTCCCAACACCGCGGGCAACCGGCGCGACGGCGAGACGACGTCGGACATCGCCGCCACCCTGAAGGCGATGGGTGTCGGCTGGCTGCGCACGATCCGCACCTACAATGTCGGTACCATGCTCAAGACCCTGCGCGAGGCGATGAGCACTGACGACAAGGGGCTGAAGGTCATCGTGGCCGACGGCGAGTGCCAGCTCGCGCGACAGCGCCGCATCCGCCCGCAGATCGCCGCGCAACTGAAGCGCGGCGAGAGGGTCGTGCGCACGCGCTACGGCGTCGACGATGAGGTCTGCACCGGCGACCATTCCTGCATCCGGCTCTCCGGTTGCCCGTCGCTGGTGGTGAAGCCCAGCCCCGATCCGCTGCGCACCGACCCGGTGGCGAGCGTCAGCAATGGCTGCGTCGGCTGCGGCTTGTGCGGCGAGGTGGCCGATGCCGCCGTGCTGTGCCCGTCCTTCTACAAGGCCGACATCGTGCAGAACGCGACGTGGTGGGACCGGCTGAAGTGGAAGGTTCGGTCGAAGGTGATCGGAGCGATGGCATGTTGAGCGCTGGGGGCGCGCCACTCCAGTGGCGCGATCTTCCTGTTGCGACACCGCATGACGCGCCGCTGGAGTGGCGCGCCCCCGGCACATGAAACCCATCACGATCCTGATCGGTGCATTGGGCGGCGACGGCGGCGGCGTATTGTGCGACTGGATCGTGGCGGCCGCGCAGAGCGAGGGGCTCGGCGTGCAGGCGACGCAGATTCCCGGCGTTGCGCAACGCACGGGGGCTACGACCTACTATGTCGAGGTGATGCCGAAGGGCACGGTGGCCCGGGCCTCCTCGGTGTTGGCGCTCAATCCGGCGATGGGCGAGGTCGATGTCGCGCTGGCGACGGAGCTGCTCGAAGCCGGCCGCATGATCTTCAACGGCTTCGTGACGCCGGATCGCACGACGCTGATCGCCTCGACCCATCGCGTGCTGGCGATCGGCGAGCGAATGGCGATGGGGGATGGCAGTTTCGATGTCGGTCGCCTGCTGCGCGCGGTGAAGGAGCGCAGCCGCGAGCAGATCCTGTTCGACATGGACCAGGCCGCCGAGCAATCCGGCGGCGTCCTAAACGCCGTGCTGCTGGGCGCGCTCGCCGGATCGGGCAAGCTGCCGATTCCCGACGGCGCCTTTGAGGCTGCGATCCGCCATGCCGGCAAATCCGTCGACACCAACCTCGCGGCCTTCGGCTTCGGGCGCGGCCACGCGCGCGGCGAACTGGAGCAGGCAGTGCGCGAGCATCGCAAACGCCAGACGTCGGTGCGCGGCGTCGAGGACCTGATCGAGCGGGCGCGG
This sequence comes from uncultured Rhodospirillaceae bacterium, assembly GCA_945952105.1. Classification (GTDB taxonomy): domain Bacteria; phylum Pseudomonadota; class Alphaproteobacteria; order Reyranellales; family Reyranellaceae; genus Reyranella. The sequence goes on from CAMFGZ010000026.1 coordinate 14,532, forward strand.
CAAGCCTATCCGGTTGCCTGCCTCGACATCGTGGAGGAGGGCATTCGCCGCCTCGCCGCCTATCAGGACCGGCGCTACGCGGGGCTCTATCTCGACCGGCTCGATACGATCCAGGCGCTGGGCTCGCCCGAATTGCTGCGCGAGGTGGCGCGGCATCTCGCGGTGCGTATGTCCTTCGAGGACGTGATCCGCGTGGCCCAGGCCAAAACCTCGGCCGAGCGCGTGGCCCGGGTGCGGGCCGAAGTTCGCGCGAAGGAGCACGAGCCGCTGGAGATCACCGAGTATTTCAAGCCCGGGATCGAGGAGATTGCCGCGATCCTGCCGCCCTCGCTGGCGCGGCTCTTGATCGGCTGGGGCGAGCGGACGGGCCGTCTTGGCAAGACGTATTTCTCGATGCATGTGCGCACGACCACCATCCTGGGCTTCGCGCGGCTGCGCCTGGTGGCCGGACTGCGCTGGTGGCGGCCGCACACCTCCCGTTATGTCGAGGAGCAGGCCGAGATCGAGCGGTGGCTGGGCCAGATCCGTGCCGCCGCCTCGCTTGGCGGCGATCTCGCGCGCGAGATCGCGGAATCGGCACGTCTCATCAAGGGCTACGGGGATACCCACAAGCGCGGCCTCGGCAACTATCGCCGCATCGCCGACGAGGTGATCGCGCCGGCGTTGGCTGGCCGCTTGGCGCCGCGCGCGGCAGCCGACGCCGTCGCCAATGCGCGGGTGGCGGCGCTGGCCGATCCCGAAGGGGAGTCGCTGTCGAGGACGCTGGCCGCCATCGCCGGCGCGACGACGCCGCTCAAGCAGGCAGCAGAATGAACAGGAAACCCGAACCGGCCGCGATCGACGTCGCGGCCCTGTCACGTCGTGATGCGTTCTGCGCGGGCCTCGGTATCCAGTTCGTCGAGGCTTCGCTCGGCCGTGCGGTGACGCGCGTGACGATCGAGCAGCGCCATCTCAACTTCAACGGCGTCGGCCATGGTGGCCTGACCTTCACGCTGGCGGATGCGGCCTTCGGCTACGCCTGCAATTCGCAGGGCATCGTCTCGGGCAGCATCGACGCGCACATCATCTACAGCGTCGCTGTACGCCTGGGTGACGTGCTGACCGCGACCGCCATCGAGATCTCGCGCTCCAGCAAGGCCTCGAACTACCGCATCGACGTCGTGCGCGCCGACGGCACGCTGGTCGCCGCGATGACCGGCACCGCCCTGATCAGCGGCAAGCCGGTGGCGGTCTGATCAACGGAGCGCGCAACTCCAGTTGCGCTCAAGCCTTGCAAGACATGAGCGCCACGGAGTGGCGCGCTCCAATGAGGCTTAAACCGGCCCTTTCAGAATATCCGCCATCTTCTCGCCGACCATGATCGATGGGGCGTTGGTGTTGCCGGAGGGCATGGTCGGGAAGATTGAGGCGTCGGCGATGCGCAGGCCCTGGATGCCGTGCACGCGCAGTTTGTCGTCGACCACGGTTTTCTGGCCCTCGGGGCCCATGCGGCAGGTGCCGATCGGGTGATAGGCGGTCTGCGAGTTGTTGCGGATCCAGGTCAGGATCTCCTCGTCGGACTGCACCGAGGGACCCGGCGAGAATTCCTGGTCACGGTAGGGATCCATCGGCTTGGCATCGACAATCCGGCGCATCATGCGGAAGCCGGCGGTCATCGCGTCCTGGTCGATCTTGTCGGCAAGGAAGTTGAAGCGGATCGCCGGGTGCGCCTTGGGATCGGCCGAGCGGATGTGGATCGAACCCAGGCTCTCGGGGCGGAGCTGGTAGCAGGCGATCGTCATCGACGGGAAGTCCTGCAGCTTGCGGGTCTTCGGGTCCTTGATCGAGTAGGGCACGAGATGCATCTGCACGTCGGGCGTCTCAAGCTCGGGGCGCGTCTTCAGGAAGCCCAGTAGAGGCGCCGAAGGGAGGCTCATGAAGCCGCCGCCGGTGGCAAGGTACTTCATCATCTGGGTCACGGCGCCCAGGCCGCGCGCCATGTGATTGTACGAGACGTTGGCCACCTTCAGGCGCCAGATGATGCGGGCGTTGATGTGGTCGCGGAAGTTCTCGCCCACCGCCTTCAGCTCGTGTTTCACCTCGATGCCGTGCTTTTTCAGGAGCTCCGGCTGGCCGATGCCGGAGAGTTCGAGGATCTGCGGGCTGGCGACGCCGCCGGCCGACAGGATCGTCTCCGTCGCCTTGGCCTGGACGGTCTTGCCATCCTTCTCGTACTCGACGCCTATGCAGCGCTTGCCTTCCAGCAGGACGCGCAGCGTATGGGCGTTGGTGACGACGTGCAGGTTGGGCCGCTTCATCGCCGGCTCGATATAGCAGTGCGCAACGCTCATGCGCCGCCCCTTGTAGATCGAGGTCTGCGTCTTCACGACGCCTTCCTGGTCCTCGCTGTTGTAGTCCGGATTGGTCTTGAAGCCGGCGGCCTTGGACGCCTCGAACAGCGCATCGTAGAGCGGGTTCTGGTCGGGCACGGTCGAGACCTTGAGCGGTCCTGATGTGCCGCGGCCGTTCGAGCCGTCGCCATCGACGAAGTTCTCCATGCGGGTGAAGAGCGGAGCGACGTCGCGCCAGCTCCAGCCGCGGCAGCCCATCTGGGCCCAGGTGTCGAAGTCGAGCGGCTGGCCGCGCACCCAGACCAGGCCGTTGATCGAGCTCGATCCGCCCAGGACCTTGCCACGCGGCACCGGGATGACGCGGTTGGCGGTATTGGGCTCCGGCTCGGACTGGTAGAGCCAGTTGGCGGCGGGATTGTCGATCAGCAGGCCGAAGGAAAGCGGCATGCGGGAGTAGGGGTGGCTGGCCGCGCCGGCCTCCAGCAGGAGCACCTTGTTGGTCGGTACCTCCGTGAGCCGCGCCGCCAGCGCGCCACCCGCCGAACCGGCGCCAACGATGATGTAGTCGTACTCGGCCATTTCCCCAGATCCTTGCGTATTGTCGTCATGCAACCCTAGCGCACCGCCATGCAGATAGCAGGGGCAATCTCGCCTCGACAGGTCTGCGGCCTCATGTTCCGATGAGCAGGCGCCGAAGCTGGGGAGCAAGGCGTCTCACAGCCGGGTGGAAGTACGACCAAGATGCTGGGTTTGGTCCGGGTCGCGCTCAAACGACCCTATACGTTTGTCGTCATGGCGTTGTTGATCCTGATCGTGGGGCCGTTGGCGGCCCTTCGGACGCCCGTCGACATCTTCCCCGAGATCAAGATTCCCGTCATCGCCGTCGTCTGGCAGTACACCGGCCTGCCGCCCGACCAGATGTCGGGCCGCGTGATGCTGAACTTCCAGCGTTCGCTCACCACCACCGTCAACGACATCGAGCATATCGAGGGCACGTCCTACACCGGCGTCGGCATCGTGAAGGTCTTCTTCCAGCCAGGCGTCGACATCAGCATCGCCAATGCGCAGGTCACGGCGATCGCCCAGACCGTGCTGCGGCAGATGCCGCCCAACATCACGCCGCCGCTGATCCTGAATTACAACGCCGCCACCGTGCCGATCATCCAGCTCGCGCTGGCCGGCAAGGGTGTTTCAGAACAGGCGGTGTTCGATCTTGCCATCAACACCGTACGCACGCCGCTGGTCACGGTGCCGGGCGCGGCCATTCCGTTTCCCTTCGGCGGCAAGTTCCGGCAGATCCAGATCGACCTCGACCCCGCGGCGCTGCAGGCGCGCGGCCTGTCGGCGGCCGACGTGGCCAATGCGCTGGCTGCCCAGAATCTGCTGACGCCGGTCGGTACCCAGAAGATCGGCGGTCATGAGTACGCGATCCAGCTCAACAACGCGCCGGCCGATTTCAATGCGCTGGCCGACATCCCGGTGTTCGCGGCCAACGGTACCGTGGTCTACCTGCGCGACGTGGCCCAGGTGCGCGACGGCAACCCGCCGCAGCAGAACATCGTGCATGTCGATGGCGGCCGGTCGGTGCTGCTGGCCGTGCTCAAGAACGGGACGACGTCGACGCTGGCGATCATTGCGGGCATCAAGGAGCGGGTGGCGGATCTCAAGCGCGTGCTGCCCGAGAACGTGTCGCTGGAGATCCTGGGCGACCAATCGCTTTTCGTCGAGGGCGCCGTGTCCGGGGTGGCGCACGAAGCTGTGCTGGCTGCGGTGCTGACGAGCCTGATGATCCTGCTCTTCCTGGGGAGCTGGCGCTCGACGGTGATCATCGCGATCTCGATTCCGCTCGCCATACTGGGCTCGATCGCGCTGCTGGCCGCGTTCGGTGAGACGCTCAACATAATGACCCTGGGCGGCCTGGCGCTGGCGGTCGGCATCCTGGTCGACGACGCCACGGTGACGATCGAGAACATCAACTGGCACCTGGAGCAGGGCAAGGACGTCGAGACCGCGATCATGGACGGAGCCCGCCAGATCGTGACACCTGCCTTCGTGTCGCTGCTGTGCATCTGCATCGTGTTCGTGCCGATGTTCTTCCTCGAGGGTGTGGCGCGATTCCTGTTCGTGCCAATGGCCATGGCGGTGATGTTCGCGATGGTCTGCTCGTTCATCCTGTCGCGCACGCTGGTGCCGACGATGGCGAACTACCTGCTGAAGCCGCACGCCGTGCATGGGCATGGGGAAGTGCCACCGACGTCGCGCAATCCACTGGTGCGGTTCCAGCGGGGCTTCGAGGTTCAGTTCGAGAAGCTGCGCGCCGTCTATCACGACCTGTTGGGCCTCGCGCTCGCACGCCGTCCGCTGTTCATCCTCTGCTTCATGGCTTTCGTGCTGGGGTCATTCGCGCTGGTGCCGTTCCTCGGGCGCAATTTCTTCCCGACCGTCGATTCCGGCCAGATCCTGATGCACGTGCGCGCGCCCATCGGCACCCGCGTCGAGGAGACCGCGAACAGGTTCGTGGCCATCCAGAAGGCGATCAGGACCGTCATCCCGCCGAGCCAGATCGCGACGATGGCCGACAATGTCGGCATGCCGGTCAGCGGCATCAACATGACCTACAACAACACCGGCACGATCGGCCCGCAGGATGGCGACATCCAGATCAAGCTGACGCCGGACCATCGGCCGACCGCTGAGTACGTGGCCGAACTGCGCCGGCGCCTGCCGGAACTTTTCCCCGGCTTCACCTTCTCGTTCCTGCCCGCCGACATCATCAGCCAGATCCTGAACTTCGGCGCCCCATCGCCGATCGACGTGCAGGTCCGCACGTCGGACGTCAATGCAGGCTTCGAGCATGCCAACAGGCTGCTGGCACGCATCCGCCAGATTCCCGGCGTGGTCGATGCGCGCATCCAGCAGTCGCGCGGCGCCCCGGTGTTCGGCGTCGACATCGACCGTTCGCGCGCGCAGACCGTGGGCCTCACGACCCGCGACGTCACCAACTCGCTGGTCGTCAATCTCGCCGGCTCCAGCCAGGTCGCGCCGACCTACTGGCTCAATCCGGCCAACGGCGTGACCTACAACATCGTGATGCAGACACCACAGTACCGGCTGGATTCGCTGGCCTCGCTCAGCAACCTGCCGATCATGGCGCCGGCCGCGTCGCAGCTTCAGGTTCTGGGCGGTATCGCCGACATCAAGCGCTCCTCGGCCAATGCCGTCGTCTCGCAGTACGACCTGCAGGGGATGGTCCAGGTCTATGCCGGTGTGCAGGGCAGGGACCTAGGCGCCGTGGCCGCCGACGTGCGTGCCGTCGTGGCCGAACTGGCGCCGCTCCAGTCGCCGCGCATCCGCTCGATCAAGGTGCAGGGCCAGGTGAAGACGATGGAGTCCGCCTTCTCGGGCCTGCTGTTCGGCCTGCTGGGCGCGGTCGTCCTGATCTACCTGCTGATCGTCGTGAACTTCCAGTCGTGGAGCGATCCGTTCGTCATCATCACCGCGCTGCCGGCGGCACTGGCGGGTATCGTGTGGATGCTGTTCGCCACGGGCACCACGCTCTCGGTGCCGGCCCTGACCGGCGCAATCATGTGCATGGGCGTGGCGACAGCCAACTCGGTGCTGGTGATCTCGTTTGCCCGCGAGCGTCTGGCCGAACTGGGCGACGCGACGGCGGCGGCCCTCGATGCTGGCTTCGTCCGCTTCCGTCCCGTCATCATGACGGCGCTGGCCATGATCATCGGCATGGCGCCGATGGCGCTGGGCATGGGCGAGGGCGGCGAGCAGAACGCGCCACTCGGCCGGGCGGTCATCGGCGGCCTCATTTTTGCTACCATCGCCACGTTGATCTTCGTTCCCGTGGTCTTCAGCGTCGTCCATCGCAATCACGGCAAGGCGGCCACCAAAGCGTCCGCCACCGTACCCGGAGCGCCTCATGTCGCCTGAAACCCCTGCCGCAGCCCCCAAGCCCCGTTCCCGGCGCGGGCTCGCGTTGTTCGGCTTCGCGGCGGCCCTCGGTCTCGCCGCCGTCGTGGCCAATGGCATCTGGAGCCGGCAGGCCAGCGAAGCCAAGTTGAAGGAATGGACCGACGTCCAGGCCGTGTCGACGGTCAGCGTCATCAACCCGTCGACCGGCGCCAACAAGACCTCGCTCGACCTGCCGGGTCGGCTCGAAGCCTATTCCCGCGCGCCGATCTACGCCCGGGTCGGCGGCTTCCTGAAGGCTTACTATGTCGATATCGGTGCGCCCGTGAAGGCAGGCCAGCTTCTCGCCGAGATCGAGGCGCCCGACCTCGACCAGCAGCTCCTGCAGGCCAAGGCCTCGCTCGCCAGCGCCCAGGCGGCCGAGCAACTGGCGACGGTGACGGCCGGTCGCTGGCAGCAGTTGGGCGGGGCAAACACCGTGTCGCGCCAGACCGTCGACGAGAAGACCGGCGACCTCACGGTGAAGCAGGCGCTCACCAAGGCGGCGCAGGCCGCCGTCGACCGGTTGGAGGTTCTCTCCGCCTTCAAGCGCATCACCGCGCCGTTCGACGGGATCGTGACGGCCCGCAACACCGACGTCGGCGCACTGATCAACGCAGAGTCGAGTTCGGGGCTGGCGCTGTTCATCATTGCCGACGTCGACAAGCTGCGCCTGAACGTCAGCGTCCCGCAGAATTTCGTGCCGGCCGTGAAGCTGAAGACGAACGTCCAGATCACGGTCCCGGAATATCCCGGCAAGGTCTACGAGGGTGTCGTCGAGGCGTCTGCCCGCGCCGTCGATGCGCAGACCGGCACGACGCGCATGCAGGTCGTGGTCGACAATGCCCGCGGGGAGTTGATGCCCGGCGCCTTCGCCAATACCCGGATCGAGCTGCCGTCCAGCATGCAGTCGCTCGCCGTGCCCTCGGGCGCGCTGATCTTCGATCAGAAGGGCCTGCGGGTCGCAACGGTCGACGCCAACGGCAAGGTCGTGTTGAAGCCGGTCACGATCGCCCGCGACCTCGGCCAGATCGTCGAGATCGGCAGCGGCCTCGCGGCCGAGGACAAGGTCATCGAGAGTCCGCCGGACGGCCTGTCCAACGGCGATCCTGTCCGCGTCGTCGATACCGCCAAGCCTGCCGCCGTGCGATAACGGCTCTCCGCCACGGGGGCGGTGGAGACGGCGATGATCGAGACGGAGAAGGGCAAGGCCGAGGTCACGCGGTTCACGATCGACCTTGCAATCCGCCTCGGCCTGATCGCCACCATCATCTATGTGAGCCTTCTCCTGCTGAGGCCGGTCGCGGCTCTGATGCTCTGGGCCGTCATACTGTCGGTTGCCGTCTACCCGCTTTTCAATTTGCTCCGCCATCGCCTGCACGTGCGCGATGGAATTGCGGCGTCGCTGCTTTCTCTCCTGCTGCTGATTCTCTTGCTGACGCCGGTCGTCGTACTGGCAGGCTCCGCCATCGAAAGCCTGGACGACTATGCGCGGCTGCTGCTGCGCGGCGGCCATGTCGTGCCGCCGCCGCCGGAGTCGGTGCGGGACTGGCCCATGATCGGCGCACGCGTCTATGACTTCTGGCTGAACGCCTCGAACGACCTGCGCGCGCTGCTCGGCGCCCATGTGGAGCAGCTCACCTCAGCCGGGCGCTGGATCGGCCGTATCGCGGCGGGCGTGTTCCTGGAAGTGCTGCAGTTCGCGGGCGCCATCATCGTGGCAGGTATCCTGCTGGCCTATTCGGACGAGCTGGCCGGCACGCTGCGCGACCTCGCGGCGCGGGTTGCCGACAAGCGCGGCCGGCACTTCATCGAGATCGCCGGGTCGACGATCCGGAACGTCTCGCAGGGCGTCATCGGCATCGCGCTGCTCCAGTCCGCCTTGCTGGGCATCGGCATGCTGGTGGCGGACGTGCCCTTCGCGGGCGCCATCACCTTCGTCTGCCTGGTGCTGGCGATCGTCCAGGTGGGACCCAACATCATCATGATTCCGGTGGTCATCTGGGCTTGGATCTACCTTCCGGCTCTCCATGCCGGTCTCTTCACCGTCTACACGGCGCCGCTGCTGCTGCTCGACAACGTGTTGCGCCCCATCCTGATGGCGCGGGGACTGCCGACGCCCATGGCCGTGATCCTGGCCGGCGTGATATGCGGCACCCTGGCGGGCGGCCTGATCGGCCTGTTCGTCGGCCCGGTGGTGCTTTCGGTCTTCTACGACCTGCTGGTCGCGTGGATCGCGTCCGGCCGGAAGATCGACGATGTCGACCTTCCGGCCCAGGCTCCCTGACTACTTCTTCTTTGGGCGGATCGCGTCACACTCCTCGCTGGTCCAGTCGAGAATCGCAGAGGTGTTGGTGCCGCCACCGGTGGAGAGGATACGCTTGCCCTAGAGCAGGTCGGGTTGAAACACCGTCTGCTCCTACTTCTTGATCTCGGTGAGGGCGACGCCGGAGGCGACGAGCTTGTCGATCTCGGTGGTGGAGTAGCCGGCCTCGGCCAGAACGGCCCTGGTGTCGGTGCCGAACTTCTTCGGTTTGGTGCGTGCCTCGGGCGGGGTGCGTGACAGCTTCACGGGGTTGCCGACGTTCCGCCAGCCGTCCTTCTCCCACACCATGCCGCGATGCTTCGTGTGCGGCGCTTCCATGACGTCGGAGACTTCCAGCACGGCGGCGGAGGGCACGCCGCCCTTCATCAGCTCCTGCGAGAACTCGTTGGCGTCGCGGTCCTTCAGCAGTTCGCGCAGCTCGGCCTCGAGCTCGGCGCGATGGGCGACGCGGTCCTTGTTGGTCCTGAACCGCGGATCGCTCGCCAGCTCGGGCTTGCCCAGCATCTGCGTCAGCTTGCGGAACTGCCCGTCGTTGCCGGCGCCGACCACGATGTTGCGCGTCTTGGTCGGGAAGTTGGAGTAGGGCACGAGGCTCGCATGGCTGTTGCCGACCAGCTTCGGCTTGAGGCCCGCCATGAAGTAGTTCGGCGCATGCGGCTGGTGGAGCGCGATGGCGCTGTCGTAGAGCGTCGCGTCGACGAACTGGCCCTTGCCGGAACGGTTGCGTTCGTAAAGCGCCATCATGATGCCGATCGTGGCGTTCATGCCGGTCGAGAGATCGACCACCGGCACGCCGATCCGGACCTGTCCGCCCTCGGGCGAGCCGTTCACGGAAACGAGGCCGGCCGAGGCCTGCACCATGGCGTCATAGCCCGGGAAGCCGCCCAGCGGCCCGTCCGCGCCGAAGCCCGAGACGCGGGCATGAACCAGCCGCGGATACTTCGCGGCCAGGACGTCGTGGTAGCCGATGCCCCACTTCTCCATGGTACCGGTCTTGAAGTTGTCGATCAGCACGTCGGCGGTCTCGAGCAGCTTGAGCAGGACTTCCCGGCCCTCCGGCTTGGAAAGGTCGAGCGCGATGGTGCGCTTGTTGCGATTGATGCCGGCGAAGTAGGCCGAGATGCCCTCGGCGTCGAACGGAGGGCCCCAGGTGCGGGTTTCGTCGCCCTGCGGCGGTTCGACCTTGATCACGTCGGCGCCGTGGTCGGCCAGCATCTGGCCGCAATAGGGGCCTCCCAGCACGCGCGACAGGTCGATCACTTTCAGGCCCTCGAGAGCGCCCCCGCTTGCCACCGGCATTTCGTTCCACTCCTCGAATTCAGACAGGAGGCGGGGTTATAGACCATGGGGCTGGGCCCCGGTACCGTCAGTCCATGATCGAACGCGAGCTTGATATCGCCACGCAAGATGGCGCCATGAACACCTACACCGTGCGGCCCGACGATGGCGGGCCGCTGCCGGTGGTCATCATGCTGATGGACGCCCCCGGCGTGCGGGAGGGATTGCGCGAAATCTGCCGGCGGATTGCGCAGTCCGGCTACTACGTACTGCTGCCCAATCTCTATTACCGCTCGACGCGCGAATTCGTCTGCGGTCCGACGCGGAACCATCCCGACGGCGAGGCCAACCTGAAGCGCATGTTCGGCCTGATGGAGACGCTCTCCAACGCCAGGGTCGCGGCGGACGCCGGCGCGGTGCTCGACGTGCTGCCGACCCTGCCCGATGCGAAGTCCGGAAAGGTAGGGCTGGTCGGCTACTGCATGAGCGGCGCCTTCGTCACGGCGGCGGCGGCGAAGCACCCCGACCGGATCGGCTGCTTCGCCTCCTACTACGGAACACGCCTGATCACCGACAAGCCCGACTCGCCCCACCTGATGCTGGGCGACATCACCGCCGAGGGCTACTACGCCTTCGCCGAGCACGACACCTACGTGCCGCTGCCGGACGTCGCGAAGTTCGAAAGATTGCTGGCCTCCGCGCCGTTCCCGTCGAGAGTCGAGACCGAGGCCGGTACGCATCACGGCTACGCCTTCTCCGACCGCGGCAACCTGCACGAGGCCGCGCGCGAGAAGCACTACGAGCGCATGCTGGCGCTCTATCGCCGGCACCTGGGCTAGGGGAAGCGACATGCTGAGCGGCATCCACGGACATCAGGATATCGAGCGCGTCGTCTACGGCCGGCCGGCGGGCGCGGCGTTGCGGGCGGAAGCCGAGCGGCTGGGCGCCAAGCGCGTCTTCGTCACCACGTCGAAGTCGGTGGCGCAGAGCGCGCTGCTGGCCTCCGTGATCGACGGTCTCGGCGACCTGCACGCGGGCACCTATGCCGGCATCACGGCCCATTCGCCGCGGCCCTGCGTGGTCGAGGGCGCGGAAATGGCGCGCAAGGCCGGCGCCGACCAGATCGTGGCAGTGGGCGGCGGCTCGGTGATCGATGCGACCAAGACCATCCTTATCGCGCTGTGGCAGAACGTGGCGAACGTCGACGATCTCGACGCCTATCGTGCCGGCAAGCCCAAGGAGGGCGCGGCGCCGCCTTCCGAAGCCATCAAGCCGCCGGCCGACGCCATCCGCATGATAGCGGTGCCGACCACGCTCTCGGCCGCCGAGTTCAACGCCTTTGCCGGCATCTCCGATCCGCGCAAGGGCATCAAGGAGAGCTTCGGCCATCGCCTGATCGTGCCGCGGGTCATCGTGCTGGATCCTGCCGCGACACTCGCCACGCCGATGGATCTCATGCTCTCGACCGGGCTGAAGGCCGTCGACCATGCCGTCGAGCGGCTGTGCTCGCAGCAGGCCAATCCGTTCGCGCTGGGCACGTCCACCGAGGCTCTGAAGCTGCTGGCCCGCGCGCTGCCGGCGCACAAGGCGAACCCGGATGACATGGCCACCCGGCTCGACCTCCAGTTCGGCATGTGGCTGTCGATCGGTGCCGGCACGTCGGGCGTCGGCGTGGGCGCGAGCCACGGGATCGGTCATGTGCTGGGTGCGGCCTGCCATGTGCCGCACGGCCACACCTCCTGCGTGATGCTGCCCTCGGTGCTGCGCTGGAACCTGCCGGCCAACGAAGAGCGCCAGAAGCGGGTGGGCGAGGCGTTCGGCCAGCCCGGTGCCGCGGCCGGCGATCTGGTCGAAGGGCTGGTGAAGTCTCTCGGCCTGCCAGGCCGACTGTCGGAGGTGGGCGTCGGTCGGGACCGCTTCCGCGAGGTCGCCGAGAAGTCGATGCATGACCGCGCCGTGCTGAACAATCCGCGGCCCATCAAGGGGCCGGAGCAGGTCATGGAGATCCTCGAACTCGCGGCCTGAAGCGACATGACCCCATGAATTCTTTTCGTGAGCCCGAGGGGTGTTAAGGGGCTAAAGCCACACGACCTAAAGGGAGCCAACGCAAAGTCACGGGTGAAAGCCATGGTCGACGTTCAAATCGCTGAAGCCACCGCCACCTGGCCGCCGCTCGCCGGTTGGATCGATGCGCCCGTCAACTATCTCGCCGACCTCAGCATCAAGCCGGTGACTTACAATCCGCCGCATGGGACCGGCGTGCCGCGGCGCGAGGGCAACTACCGCGACTTCACGATGCGCATCCACGATGCCCGTCCCATCGCGCATGACCTCTCGCTGGACCGGCAGGCCTTCATCCTGACCCATCACGACACCGAAGTGCGCGACTTCTACGACGAAGAGGAAGTGCGCACGAAGTATCATGCCGAAGTCGAGGCGCTGATCAGGCGCGAGACCGGCGCGTCGAAGGTCGTGGTGTTCGATCACACGGTCCGCACGGCCGATCGCGCCGTCGAGCGCGGCTTGCGGACGCCGGTGCGCAGCGTCCATTGCGATTACACGGAGAAGTCCGGGCCGAAGCGCGTGCGCGACCTGCTGCCGGCCGACGAGGCTGAACAGAGACTCAAGAAGCGCTTCGCGGAGTTCAACGTCTGGCGCAACATCGCGCAAGATCCTGTCGAGATGACGCCGCTGGGTCTCGTCGATTCCGAAAGCCTGGCGCCGCGCGACCTCGCGGTCTGCGATCTCGTCTACGCCGATCGCACCGGCGAGATCTACCAGGGCGTCTACAACGCCGATCACCGCTGGTTCTATTTCCCAAAGATGACGCGCGACGAGGCGATCCTGATCAAGTGCTACGACTCGGTGAAGGACGGACGTGCGCGCTTCTCGCTGCATTCCGCCTTCGACGATCCGACGACGCCTGCCAATCCGAAGCCGCGGCAGAGCATCGAGGCGCGCGCGTTCGCTTTCTTCGATTAGGCGCACTGGCGTTTGTCGCGCGCCGGCGGGCGTCAGCGCCTTCTGAGGCGCGACAGCCCGCACGGTTCAAATTGCGCACCTCTTGTCATCGCGCGCGGGGCAGTCCCCGCGCTTGAGAGCAGCGAGGGATCTCGTGCCAGCTACGGAGTCCTTCGGTCGATCCGTCAGGTCCTTCGCTTCGCTCAGGACGACAGACTTTAACTCGCAGCAATCATCTCAAGGTGCTCCACCAGTTCCTCGGGATTGCTGAAGAACGGCGAATGACCGCATTCGAGGCGCAGCACCTTGCAGGGCGTCGCCTTCGCCATCGCCCGTTGCAGGGCGATCCGGATGGCGTTGTCATGGATGCACTCGATGTACCAGCGCGGCACCGAGCCGAAGCGCTCTTCGGTCAATGTTACCGGTGTCGTGGAGATGGCCAGCGGCTGCGGGCGTAGCCGCTCCATCGCCTTGTAGCGGTCCTCGGGCGAGACATCGGCGTAGAAAAGGCTGGGCAGCTTGTCGCGCGCGAAGGTGTAGGTCTTGCCGTCGGGGCTGACCTGGCGTGCCAACCGGAACATGGCGTCCGGCTCCATCGCGGTCATGTCCTTGCCGCTCTTGCCCGAGGTCGGCAGCAACGCGCAGAGATAGACCAGCGCCTTCAGCTTCCGGCGCCGGGCCTCCGCGAGCTGGCTGATTGTTACGCCGCCCAGCGAATGGCCGACCAGGATGACCTGGTCCTCCATCTTGTCGAGAAGGCGAGCGAGCTTCTCGACATTGTCGGCGAGCGTCACGTTGGCCGGCGGCGTCTGGTCCTTGCCCACGCCGGGCAGATCGGGTGCGCAGACCTTGTGACCGGCCGCTTCCAGCAGCGGCACGACCTTTTCCCAGCACCAGCCGCCGGTGCAGGCGCCATGGACCAGCAGGAACGTCGCCACGCGTCAGGCCTTTCCCACGACGGTGCGCGCGCCAGGGGCGGGCACGAAGAAATCGGGCATCAGCGGGGTGCCCGGCGAGACGGCGTACTTGTCGAAGTTGGTGACGCCCTCGGCCGCCAGCACCTCGTCGTCGATGAAGAAGTTGCCAGAGCAGTCGCGCGCCGGGCGGTTGAAGATCGCGTAAGCCGCATCGGCCATGATTTCGGGCTTGCGGCACTGCTTCATGCCTTCGTCGCCGCCCAGGATGTTCTGGATGGCCGAGGTGGCGATGGCGGTGCGCGGCCACAGGCAGTTGAAAGCCAGTCCCTTGTCCCTGAATTCGGCGGCCATCGACCAGGCGAACACCGACATGCCGTACTTGGCGAGCGTGTAGGCCGGGTGGTTGGCGAACCACTTCACGTCGAAATCGAGCGGCGGCGACAGGTTCAGGACGTGCGGGTTGGCTGCCTTCAGCAGGTGCGGGATGCACTTCTGCGAGACCATGAAGGTGCCGCGCGCGTTGATCTGGTGCATCAGGTCGTAGCGCTTCATCGGCGTGGCCAGCGTGCCGGTCAGGCTGATGGCGCTGGCATTGTTCACCAGGATGTCGATCCCGCCGAACCTGGCGACGGTTTCGGCCACGGCCTTCTCGACGCTCTGCTCGTCGCGGATGTCGCAGGCGATCGGCAGGGCCTTGCCGCCGGCCTTCTCGATCTCCTCGGCGGCCGTGAAGATCGTGCCGGGCAGGCGCGGATCGGGCTTCACCGTCTTCGCGGCGATGGCGATGTTGGCGCCGTCGCGCGCGGCGCGCAGTGCGATGGCCAGTCCGATGCCGCGGCTCGCGCCGGTCACGAACAGGGTTTTGCTACCCAAGCTCATGGCGTCCCCAAGAAATCCTCGGGCTCTATAGCCGGGGTAAGGGAGGGGCGGCTAGTCTCGCCGCACTCAGGGGAGGCATGCATGAATCCGTGCTTTGAAACGGCCACGCGCCTTGCACGCGCCATACGAAACGGGCGGTTGAGTTCGGCCGAGGCGACGAAGGCCCATCTCGACCGGATCGCGCGCTTGAATGGATCACTCAATGCGCTCGTGGTCGTCGACGAGGCCGGCGCAATGAAGGCTGCCAGAGCCGCCGATCGTGCACGCAGCCGAAAGAAGGCCCAGGGCCCGTTGCACGGCGTTCCCATCACTATCAAGGAGGCGTTCGACGTCGCGGGTCTCAGGACCACGTCCAGCCATCCGCCTCTCCGGGACAATGTCGCAAAGCAGGACGCGACCCTCGTGGCGCGCTTGCGTGCCGCCGGCGCGGTGATTCTCGGCAAGACCAATGTGCCCGAACTCTGCGCGGATTTTCAGACCGAGAGCCCGATTTTCGGCACCACGAAGAATGCCTGGGACGAGCGCCGCACGGCGGGGGGCTCGACGGGCGGGGGTGGCGTCGCGGTGGCGGCGCGCCTGTCGCCGCTCGAACTGGGCAGCGACATCGGCGGCTCCGTGCGCAACCCCGCGCACTACAACGGCATCTTCTCGCTCAAGCCCACGGAATGGCGCGTGCCGGGGCACGGTCATGTGCCCGACCTTCCGGGAGCGACGCGGAGCACCCGCTACATGGGCACGTTCGGCCCGCTGGCGCGCTCCGTCGACGATCTCGAGGTCGCGCTCCGCCTCATTGCCGGGCCCGACGGATACGAGGCCGAGGCAGCGCCCGTGCCGCTCGGACCGACGCCCAAGCTCGTGGCCAAAGGATTGCGCATTGCCGTCCTGGCCAGCAATCCACTCGTGCCGGTGTCTGCCGACACGGCGTCGGTGGTGGAGGCGACCACGAAGCTGCTGACCAAGGCGGGCGCCAGGGTGAAGTCCGCCGAGCCAGAAGGGCTGGACTGGCGGCAAGGCTGGGACGATTGGGCGGACCTGTTCCAGTACATGATCCTGAATGCCCAGCCGCTCGCCGAGCGCGAACGGCATTTCGACAAGCTCGACTCTCCCGACCCGACGGCACGCTCGGTCGCTCGTGCGGCGCGCCTCGGCATGGCGCAGTTCTTCGCGCTCCTCGACCGGCGCGACCGGATCGCCCGCCGATGCGAAACTTTCCTCGACGATTACGACGCCTGGCTGATGCCGGTGATGCCGGATGCAGCCTTCATCCGGCAGTCGCGAAAACTCCCCCTCGAGGTCGACGGTGTCGGCCATCCGTATTTCTTCGCGGGCACCGCCTACAACTTCCTGGCCAACCTGACAGGGCAGCCCTCGATCGTGCTGCCCTGCGGCTTCTCGAAGGAGGGCCTGCCGATCGGCCTGCAGCTCACCGGCAAGCGCTGGGGCGAGGCGAAGCTGCTCGGCGTCGCGAAAGCGCTGGAGAAGCTTTTGGCACCGTGCCCGGTGCCGCCGGCATTCGCGCTGGACTGACGCGCAGAGGTCACTCGGCCTTCACGCCGGCCTTGTCGATGATCGGCTTCCATTTGGCGAATTCGGCCTTCTGGTAGGAGCCGAAGGCGTCGGCCTTCATCTGTTCGGGCGTCGGGATGTCCTGGCCGAGATCCTCGAGCTTGCGGCGGATCTCCGGATCCTGAAGCGCCTTGATGGCGGCGGCGTTGAGCTTGTCGATGATGTCCTTCGGCGTACCCTTGGGTGCCCAGAGTCCGTGCCAGATCGCGACCTCGATGCCGGGGAAGCCGGCTTCGGCGGTGGTCGGAATCTCCGGTGCGGCGGCGGTGCGCTGCTTGGCCGTCACGGCATAGACCTTGAGCTTGCCTGCGCGGATGTGCGGCAGGGAGTTCGAGGACTGGTCGATCATGACCTGGATCTGGTTGGCGATCAGGTCCTGCACGGCCGGGCCGGTGCCGCGATAGGGCACGAGCTGGTAGTTGGTGCCGGTGACGGCGAAGAAAGCAAGTGCACCGATATGCGAGCCCGATCCAAGCCCGGCGGTGCCGCCCGAGATTTTGTCGGCATTGGCCTTGAGATAGGCAACCAGCTCCTTGAGGTCCTTGGCCGGCACCTGGTTGGAGGTCACGACCAGCAGCGGATTGGACGGCAGCAGCGCAATCGGCTCGAGATCGTTGATCAGGTCGTAGTTCAGGTTTTTGTAGATCGCGCCGTTCACGACATTGGTGCCGAGATGGCCGATGCCGATCGTGTAGCCGTCGGGCGTGGAACGGGCGAGCTTGCCCATGGCGATCGAGCCTGCGGCGCCGGTGACGTTGTCGATGATGAACTGCTGGCCGAGCTCCTTGCCCATCCGCTCGCCCATGATGCGCGCCATCACGTCGGTCGGACCGCCGGCCGCGAAGGGCACGATCAGGTTGATCGGCTTGTTGGGATAGGTCTGGCCGAAAGCGGGGCCGGCAGCGGCCACCGCGAGCAAGGCGAGCGCAACTCTACGCAACATGGCAATTCCTCCCTGAACTTCTCTTGTTGGGAGAGAGCCTAGCGTCAACTCGTGACGGGCTCCATCGTCACGAGCACGGTACGGTTGGAGACCTGTTGGCCTTCCTGGACGGAAATGCCCTCGACCTTCGCGTCAAGCGCCGCCTTGAGTTGATGCTGGATCTTCATGGCTTCCAGCACGATCAAGGTCTGGCCGCGGCTGACCGTCTCGCCCGGCGCGACCTTGATCGACACGATGCGGCCGTCCATCGGCGCGCGCAGCTTGCCGTCGCTGCCGGCCGCCGCCGTCTCCGGTGGCGCATAGGTTTTGTCGGTGAAGCGGACGGTGAACGTGTCGAAGTCGACAACGATGTCATTGCCGTCAATATGGAAGGGCGCCTCCTCCGGATCGACGCCGCGGACCTGCATCAGGCGTTCCGTACCGAGCGCGGCGAGGCGGATCGGTGTCGGCTCGGGATTGGAGTTGCGCCAGCCGCGCATCGACGCCGGATATTTTTGTGCCGACGCTTGCCAGAGGAGACTGGCGGCGGCGGCCCAATGCGCCTCGGTAATCTCGGGCACGGGGAACTGGTGCTTCACGAGGAACGAGGTCGTGGCCTCGCCGGCCGCGAAGTCGGGATGCTCCAGCAGGCGGATCAGGAAGTGCCGGTTGGTCGTCGGCCCCAGCACAACCGTCTCGGTGAGAGCCCGGATCAGGCGCACCCGCGCTTCCTCGCGCGTTGCGCCATGGGCGATCACCTTGGCGATCATCGGATCGTAGTAGGGCGAGATGGCGAGCCCGTCCTTCATGCCGTGATCGATGCGCACGCCGGGACCGGTCGCCGGCCGCCACACGTCGATGCGCCCGGTCTGCGGGAGGAAGCCGCCATAGGCGTCCTCGGCATAGAGGCGGACTTCGATGGCGTGACCGTCGAACGTCACCTGGTCCTGAGTGAGCGGCAGCGCTTCGCCGCGCGCGACACGGAACTGCCATTCGACGAGGTCGAGGCCGGTGATCGCCTCGGTCACCGGATGCTCGACCTGCAGGCGGGTGTTCATTTCCAGGAAGTAGAAGGCGCCGTCGGTACCCAGCAGGAACTCGACCGTGCCGGCGCCGCGATAGCCGATGGTCCGGGCGGCGGCGACGGCCGCGGCGCCCATGCGGCTGCGCAGCGTGGCATCGACGGCGGGCGAGGGCGCTTCCTCGATCACCTTCTGGTGGCGGCGCTGGACCGAGCAGTCGCGCTCGCCGAGATGAAGGACGTTGCCGTGGCCGTCGGCGAAGACCTGAATCTCGACATGGCGCGCGTCGACGACGGCCTTTTCGAGGATCAACTCGCCCGAGCCGAAGGCGCTCTCGGCTTCGGTCCGCGCCGTGCGGATCGCCTCCAGGAGGTCGCCTTCGTGCTCCACGAGCCGCATGCCGCGCCCACCGCCGCCGGCGGCAGCCTTGACCATCACCGGCAGGCCGATCCTGCGCGCCTCGGCTTCGAGATTGGCATCACTCTGGTCGGCTCCCTGGTAGCCCGGCACGCACGGCACGGCAGCGTCGATCATGCGCCGCTTGGCAGCAGCCTTGTTGCCCATTGCGGCGATGGCGGTGGGCGGTGGGCCGATGAATGTGACGCCGGCGTTACCGCAAGCCGTGGCGAAGGCTTCGTTTTCCGAGAGGAAGCCGTAGCCCGGATGGATCGCGTCGGCGCCGCTCTTGTGCGCGGCTTCAAGGATGCGGTCGATGCTGAGATAGCTCTCGCCGATCGGCGGCGGCCCAATGCGCACTGCCTCGTCGGCGAAGGCGACGTGTGGCGCTTCCCGGTCGGCATCGGAATAGACCGCGACGGTGCGGTAGCCCATCGCCCTGGCGGTACGCATCACGCGCCAGGCGATTTCGCCGCGGTTGGCGACCAGGACCTTGGAGAAGTTCATTACTCGATCGCCCAGCGCGGCGGCCGCTTCTCGGCAAAGGCGCGCAGGCCTTCGCCGGCCTCGGGGCCGCGGCGCGCCTCGGCGAACTTGTCGGCGGCGAAGTCGAGGACGGCGGAGAGCGGCTCGTTGCCGACCTTCATCACCACCTGCTTGGTGAGCGCGTTGGCGATCGGTGCGCACTTGTCGATCTGCTTCAGCACTTCTTCCAGCTTGGCGTCGAGGGCGGCGGAATCGGCCACGAGATAGTGGGCGATGCCCAGCCGCAGGGCCTCGGCGCCCTTGAAGCGGGCGGCCGTCAGCGCGAGGTGTCGCGTCTGCGGCACACCGATGCGCTCGGCGACGAAGGGCGCGATCTGGGCAGGCACGATGCCGATGGCCGTCTCGCTCATGGCGAAGCCCGCGCCTTCGGTGCAGATCGCCACATCGGAGATGCAGAGGATGCCGAAGCCGCCGGCGATGGCATAGCCCTCGACCGCGGCGACGACGACCTGCGGCGTGGTGTTGATCATTTCGAGGAAGGCGCCGAACTGGCGGTTCCAGACGGCGATCGGGTCCTTCTCGCCGGGCTTGGGCTTGTCGGTGAAGCTCTGCTCCATGTTCTTGAGGTCGGCGCCGGCGCAGAAGGTGCCGCCGGCGCCGCGCAGGATCACGACCTTGATGTCGCGCCGGTCGCGCAGGATCTCGAAGACGCTGCGCAGCTCGCCGATCAGGGTCGGGTTCAGCGCATTCTTCACCTCGGGCCGGTTCAGCGTCACGTAGAGACGCGACCGCTCGCGCTTCAGCAGCAGGGTTTCGTACTTGTCGGCAAACTCGGCCATGAGAACTCCGGCGATCAGCGGTTTTCGAGACGGGGCAGGGTGCCCATGTGCTTGGAGATGATCTGCAGCATCACCTCGTCGGCGCCGCCGCCGATCGAGGCGAGGCGGGAATCGCGGAAGGCACGGGCGGTCGGCGATTCCCAGAGATAGCCGGCGCCGCCCCAGTATTGCAGGCAGCCGTCGGTGACGAGGCGCACCATGCGGCCGGCCTTCAGCTTGGCCATCGAGGCCAGCATCGTGACGTCGGCGCCGTCGAGATACTCCTCGCAGGCGCGGTAGCAGAGCGAGCGCACCAGCTCGATCTCGGTGCGCAGCTCGGCCAGCTTGAAGTGGATCACCTGGTTGTCGAGCAGTGGGCGACCGAACACCTTGCGCTCGCGCGTGTATTCGATCGTCTGGTCGATCAGCCGCTCCATGCCGACCACGGCGCTGATCGCGCCCCACAGCCGCTCCTCCTGGAACTGCTGCATCTGGTAGACGAAGCCCATGCCTTCCTGGCCGATCAGGTTGCCGACCGGCACCTTCACCTCGTCGAGGAAGATCTGCGCGGTGTCGGAGGAGCGCATGCCGAGCTTGTCGAGCTGCTTCACGACCTCGACGCCCCTGGTCTTCATCGGCAGACAGATCAGCGACTTGTTCTTGTGGATCGGACCCTCGCCGGTGCTGGCCAGCAGGCACATCCAGTCGGCCTGCGTGCCGTTGGTCGTCCACATCTTGCCGCCGTTGATCACCCAGTCGCCGCCGACCCTGCGGGCCGTCGTCTTGATCGAGGCCACGTCCGAGCCGGCGCCGACTTCTGAGACGCCGAGGCAGGCGACATAGTCGCCGGCGATCGAGGGCGCGAGGAACTCCTTGCGCAGCGCGTCGCTGCCATGGCGCGCGAGTGCAGGCGTCGCCATGTCGGTCTGCACGCCGATCGCCATCGGCACCGAGCCGCAATTGATGTGGCCCAGCTCCTCGGCCATCACCATCGCGTAGGAATAGTCGAGGCCCATGCCACCGAATTCAGTGGCCTTGTTGATGCCGAGCAGGCCGGCATTCCCGAGTTTCTTGAAGACCTCGTGGGCCGGGAAAATGCCGTCCTCTTCCCACCGGTCGACATGCGGATTGATGTCCCGGTCGATGATCGCCCGCAGGGTGCGGCGGATCTCGTCATGCTCCTGAGTGAACTGCATGGCTCGCTCCTAGCGATTGCCCAAGCGGGGCAGGGTGCCCATCAGCTTGGAGATGATCTGCAGCATGACCTCGTCGGCGCCGCCGCCGATCGAGCCGAGGCGGCCGTCGCGGTAGCCGCGGGCTACCGGATTGTCCCAGAGGTAGCCGGCGCCGCCCCAGTATTGGAGGCAGGCATCGGAAACCTCGCGGCGCAGGCGGCCGGCCTTTAGCTTGCCCATCGAGGCGAGCATGGTGACGTCCTTGCCGGCGAGGTAATCCTCGCAGGCGCGATAGACGATGGAGCGCAGCGCTTCGACCTCGCTCTTGAGTTCGGCCAGGCGGAAATGGATCACCTGGTTGTCGAGCAGCGGCTTGCCGAACACCTTGCGCTCGCGCGTGTACTCGATGGTGGCGTTTATGATCCGCTCGCAGGTGTTGAGCGAGCCGGCGCCGGCCCACAGCCGCTCCTCCTGGAACTGCTGCATCTGATAGGTGAAGCCCATGCCCGGCTGCCCGATCGTGTAGCGCACTGGCACCTTCACCTCGTCGAAGAAGGTCTGCACCGTGTCCGAGGCGCGCATGCCCAGCTTGTCGAGCTTCTTCACGATCTCGATGCCTTTGGTCTTCATCGGCACGACGATCAGAGACTTGTTCTTGTGCGCAGGGCCGTCGTCCGTACTGGCCAGCAGGCACATCCAGTCGGCCTGGGCGCCGTTGGTCGTCCACATCTTGCCGCCGTTGATCACCCAGTCGCCGCCGACGCGGCGCGCCGTGGTCTTGATCGAGGCGACGTCGGAACCGGCGCCGGTCTCGGAGACGCCGAGGCAGGCCACGTAGTCGCCGGTGATCGACGGGGTGAGGAACTCCTTGCGCAGTTCGTCGCTGCCGTAGCGGGCGAGTGCAGGCGTCGCCATGGAGATCTGCACGCCCGTCGCCATCGGGATCGAACCGCCGTTCACCCAGCCCAGCGATTCCGCGCAGATCATGGCGTACGAGAAGTCGAGGCCGGAGCCGCCATACTCGACGGGCTTGTCGACGCCGAGAAGCCCGGCATCGCCCATCTTCTTGAACAGCTCATGGGCCGGGAACTGGCCCTCTTTCTCCCACTGGTCGACATACGGATTGATCTCGCGATCGATCAGCGTCTTCCAGGTCTGGCGCAGCGCCTCGTGCTCGGGGGTGAATTTCATTGCCTTACATCCTCGCCACGCCGAAGGAGATGGGATTGAGCGGCCGCACCATGGATTCGCGGGCGATCGACAGGGTGAAGGCGAGGACGCGGCGCGTGTCGCGCGGGTCGATGATGCCGTCATCCCAGAGATGCGCGGTGCCGTAGAGCGCGGTCGATTCGCGCTCGAACTGGTCGACGATGCCCTTGAACATCTTGTCGATCTGGTCGTGCGGCGCTTCCTTGCCCTCGCGCAGGAACTTCTGCTCGGTCACGGTCTTCATGACGCCGGCCGCCTGCTCGCCGCCCATCACTGCGGTGCGGCTGTTGGGCCAGGCGAAGATGAAGCGCGGGTCGAAGGCGCGGCCGCACATGCCGTAATTGCCGGCGCCGAAGCTGCCGCCGATCACGATGGTGATCTGCGGCACGGTCGCATTGGCCACCGCCTGGATCATCTTGGAGCCATGCTTGACGATGCCGCCGCGCTCGCTCTCGGTGCCGACCATGTAGCCGGTCGTGTTCTGCAGGTAGACGATGGGTGTGCCCTGCTGGCAGCAGAGCTGGATGAACTGCGCGGCCTTGACCGCGCCCTTGGTGGTGATCGGGCCGTTGTTGCCGATCAGTGCCACCGGCTCGCCCTCGATGGCGGCCCAACCGCAGATCGTCTGCTGGTCGAACAGCGCCTTGAACTCGAGGAAGTCCGAGCCGTCGACCAGGCGCGCGATCACCTCGCGCACGTCGTAGGGCTCCTTGTGAGAGGGTGGAACGACGCCGCACAGTTCCTCGACGTCGTAGAGCGGCTCCTTGAACGGCCGATCGGCGCGCAGCGGCAGCCGGTCGTTCCAATGCCACTTGGCGATCACGTCGCGCGCCATGCGGATGCCGTCGGCATCGTTCTCGGCCATCCATTCGGCGACGCCGGAGACGGTGGCGTGCATCTCCGCACCGCCCAGCTCCTCGTCGGTGGAGATCTCGCCGGTCGCGGCCTTGAGCAGCGGCGGACCGGCCAGAAACACCTTGGCCTGGTTGCGCACCATGATGACGTAGTCGGAGAGGCCCGGAAGATAGGCGCCGCCCGCCGTCGAGGAGCCGTGCACCACCGTGACCTGAGGGATGCCTCGCGCCGACATGCGCGCCTGGTTGGCGAAGCCGCGGCCGCCGGGCACGAAGATCTCGGCCTGGTAGAGGAGGTTGGCGCCGCCGGACTCGACCAGGTTCACGACCGGCAGCTTGTTCTCCATGACGATCTGCTGGACCCGCTGCCCCTTGCGCTGGCCGGAGGGCGCCACGGTACCGCCCTTGATCGCGCTGTTCGACGCCGTCACGACGCAGCGCACGCCCTCGACATAGCCAATGCCGGCGACCGAACCGCCCCCGGCGCTGGATCCGTCCTTGTCGTCGTGCATGCGGTAGCCGGCGAGCGGCATCAGTTCGAGGAAGGGCGCGCCGCGGTCGAGCAGCAGCGCGATGCGTTCGCGCGGCATGAGCTGCTTGCGCTTGGCAAAGCGCGCACGCGACTTCTCGGTCGCGGCCTGCACGCTCGCCTCGGCGTCACGGAACTCCGCGATGGCGGCAAGCATGCGCTCGCGGTTCGTCTTGAATTCGTCGCTGTTGCGATCGACCTGGGTTTCGAGAATGGGCATGTCTGTCTCAGCCGCCCAGGACCTTGGGCGTCTTCGCAAGGTGGAAGCCGTTGAAGGGCTTCGACTTGTCCGTCGCGGGCAGGCCGACCGAGCGGTTGGCGAGCGGTACGCCGCCGTCGATGCGAAGCTCCGTGCCGGTCATGTAGGCCGAGGCGTCGCTCAGCAGGAAGCAGACCGCGGCGGAGATTTCGCTTTCGGTGCCGAGCCGGCCCAGCGGGCAGTAGCCCTTGAGCCTCGGGATCTGTTCCTTGAAGTCGCCGGTGTAGGTATCCATGCCGGAGGAAGCGATCCAGCCCGGCGCCACGGAATTGACGCGCACCCCGGCGGCCGCCCATTCGTAGGCGAGTGTCATGGTGAGGTTCGCCATGCCGGCGCGCGCGGCGCCGGTATGCACCATGTTGGGAAAGCCGTTGCGGTAGTCGGCGGTCATGTTGACGATCGAGCCACCATGGTTCTGCATCGACTGCGTGAACACCTCACGGCTCACGATGAAGCCGCCCGTCAGGTTGTTGCGCACCACGACGTCGAAGCCCTTGGCGCTGAGGTTGGCGGCAGGTGACGGGAACTGGCCGCCGGCATTGTTGAACAGGCCGTGGATGCGGCCGTTCTTCGCCACGATGGCTGCGACCGCTTCCTTGACCTGTACTTCCTCGCGGATGTCGAAGACATGCGTCTCGCAGGTGCCGCCCGCGGCCTCGATCTCGGCTTTCACCGTGTCGAGCTTCTCCTGCTTGCGGCCGGTGATGACGGCGTGGGCGCCGAGCGCCGCGACCTCGTGCGCCGTGCAGCGGCCGATGCCGCTGCCGCCGCCCGTCACGACGATGGTCTGGCCCTCAAACAATCCCGGTTTGAAGACCGAGCGGTACGTCATGCTTCCTCCGATGAATGGCCGTTTACCGGCCTATTTGACGTTTACGTAAAGGTCAAGTAAGCCCCCAGACCATTGGCCGACTGGAGGAACTCGCCCATGACCTTGCAGGAAATCACCGCGAAAATGAAGGAAGGCGCTTCGAAGAAGTCGGCCTTCGGAAACAGCGTCAAGTTCGCCACGGATCAGGGCGTCGTCCACATCGACGGCAACCAGACCCCGCCGGCCGTCACCAACGACGACACCGCCGCCGACTGCACCATCAAGATGGACTTCAGCGATTTCGCCGACCTGATCGGCGGCAAGCTCGACGGCATGACCGCGTTCATGACCGGCAAGCTGAAGATCGAAGGCGACATGGGCGTCGCCATGAAGCTGCAGAGCATCCTGCGTTAAGCGCTGCGCGCTTAACGCCGGTGGGCGGCAGCTCTTTCATAAGCGCGAGAGCCCACACGGTAGTGACAAGGGCCCCTTCGCGGGGCCCTTTCCATGTCTGCACTCAGTCCGCACTCTCGATCATGCTGCGAATGCGGTTCGCCAGGTCTTCCATCATGAACGGCTTGGTCAGCAACTGCATGCGCGGAGCGAGCTGGGCATTGCCTATGATGGCGTTCTCGGCATAGCCGGTGATGAAAAGGACCTTCAGCTCGGGCCGCGAGACGCGCGCGGCGTCGGCGAGCTGCCGGCCGTTCATGCCTCCCGGCAGGCCGACATCGGTAATCAGCAGGTCGATGCGCGCATCGGTCTGCAGCATGCGCAGCGCCTCGGGCCCGTCCCTGGCCTCGATCGCCGTATAGCCCTGATCGTGCAACACGTCGGTCACGAGCATGCGGACGGTGGGCTCGTCGTCGACGATCATCACCGTCTCGCCGGCATGGGCGCGCTGCGGCTCCATGGGCGCAGCGGCGGCGATCCGGTCGGCTTCGCTGACATAATGGCGGGGCAGGTAGAGGCACATGGTGGTACCCTGGCCGACCTCGGAGTAGACGCGGACCTGGCCGCCCGACTGACGGACGAAGCCGTAGATCATCGACAGGCCGAGGCCGGTTCCCTGTCCCATCGGCTTGGTGGTGAAGAACGGATCGAAGGCCTTGGCCTTCACCTCCGGCGTCATGCCCGTGCCGGTGTCCGTTACACAGACGGAAAGGTACTGGCCCGGCGGCAGGTCGCGCTCGGCGGCGGCGCGATCATCGAGCCACTTGTTCGCGGTCTCGATGGTGATGCGACCGCCGTCCGGCATGGCGTCGCGTGCGTTGATGCAGAGATTCAGCAGGGCGTTCTCGAGCTGCGGGGCATCGATCAGGGTCGACCACAGGCCGCCCGCAGTGACGACATCGACGACGATCTGCGGTCCCACGGTGCGCCGGATCAGCTCTTCCATGCCGACCACCAGGCGATTGACGTCGGTTGGTTTGGGATCGAGCGTCTGGCGCCGCGAGAAGGCGAGCAGTCGGTGGATCAGCGACGCGGCGCGGCGGGAAGAAGCGTGGGCCGCCATGATGTAGCGATCGGCATCGTCCAGCCGCCCCTGGTTGACGCGGGTGCGCAGCAGTTCCAGCGAACCCATGATGCCGGTGAGCAGATTGTTGAAGTCGTGTGCGATGCCGCCGGTAAGCTGGCCCACCGCCTCCATCTTCTGGGACTGCCGCAGCGCTTCCTCGGTGGCGCGCAGCCGCTGCTGCTCCTTCATCCGCTCGGCAAGCGCGTCGGTCACGCGCTGTTCGAGCGTCTCGTTGAGGCGCTGGAGCGCCGCTTCGGCCTTCTTGCGGGCAGTGATGTCCTGGAAAAGGACGGCGACCTGGCGGCGGCTGGCCGGCTCGATGCGGAAAGCCGCCAGTTCGAGCTGCCGCCCGGTCGCGACCAGCTCCTGCTCGAAACGGATGGGCTCGCCCGTCCGCAGCACCGCACCGTACCGCGCGACCCAGGCATCGGCTTCGTCGGGGACCATCTCGCGCAGCTTCTGGCCAACGACGTTGGGGATGCCGGCATGCAGGGCGTAAGCCGGGTTCGCCTCGACGTGGATATAGTCGCTCAGCGGCCCATGCGGCCCGTCGAAGAACTCGATGATGCAGAAGCCTTCGTCGATCGATTCAAAGAGAGTGCGGTAACGCTCCTCGCTGGCGGCAAGGGCCTCTTCGGCCTCGCGCAGGCGCGCGGTGCTGCCGTCCCGCGCCTTGAGTCGCACGTTTTCGGCTTCGAGGGATTGCAGCCTGATCTTGAGCCGTTCGATCTCGTCTGGTGTCACGAACTTCCGCCGCCAAGGACCAATGAGACGCACCTGTTGCCGCGATCTTTAGCATTGCGGCGAACGACGCAACACAACGATGGCAGTCCGCCGGTGTTCCCGGTTCAGGCCTGCTTGCTCTTGTGATAGTGGCGTCTGGCCTTGGCGCGATTGCCGCACGACGACATCGTGCACCAGCGACGCCGTCCGGCGCGGCTTTCGTCGACGAAGAGATAGAGGCATTCGGGATTGGCGCAGCGGCGGACCTTGGCGAGCTTCCCGCCGGCCAGCAGGTCGCCGGCGGACCAGAGGATGGGCGCCAGAAGCACCAGTGCCGTACCGGATTTCATGTCGAGATCCCAGTCGTAGCCTTCTTTCTCGCGTCTCAGCGCCTTGCGGGCGGGAGCTGCCGCGAGGGCCGTGTTCAGGTCTTCGAGGTCACGGCTGGCCGGGACCTTGCCCTGCGCCACGGCGTCGAACAGCCGATGTATCGTCTCTCGCAGGACCAGCGCCTGATCGAATTCCTTCTGAGCGAGAGGCTTCGGCAGCTTGAGCCAGGCCGCCAGGTCGGCCGGCTCCTTCAGCGTTTCCGTCGGCGTGTCCTGACCGCGCCAATAGCGCGTGTTCGCAAACTCGAGACAGAGGTCGGCATTCATCGACCGGACTTACTAACCGGTTGTCGGGTTGACAAGGCAGGCTCCTGACAATAACTATATAACCAGTTATATAGTTATCCCGAAGGAGATTGCGATGTTCGACCATGTTTCCATCGGCGTTGCCGACGTTTCCCGTGCCCGGACGTTCTACGACGAGGCACTGAAGCCACTGGGCTATGTGCGTCTGAGCGACGGAGAGACCTCGCTGGGATACGGCGAGAAGCAAGTCGGCCTGTGGATCGGCAAGGCCGCGAAGCCGGTGAAGGCCGACAGGGAGTCCGGTCTGCATTTCTGCTTCGTGGCGAAGGACCGGACGTCGGTCGATGCCTTCCATGCCGCCGCCCTCAGGAACGGCGGCAAGGACAACGGCAAGCCCGGCGTCCGCTCCGGCTACAGCCCGACCTACTATGCCGCCTTCGTCATCGATCCCGACGGCTATCGCATCGAGGCCTATTGCGGGAAGTGACGGCGCCGGCTTGCAAGGAAGGCGGTCGCCGCCGATCCTGACGGCGGAGCCTTCCTGCGAGGTGACAATGACGACGAAGACGGTCCGGTGCGCGACCCCGGCGGAAGAGGCGGCGGCGATCGCCACGCTGACGCTCGCGTTCAGCACCGATCCGGCGACGCGCTGGACCTGGCCGGAGCCGCAAGCCTATCTCGCCGCCTTTCCACGTTTTGCCCGGGCGTTCGGTGGCGCGGGCTTCGCGAAAGGCGGGGCCCATATCGTCGGCGATCACGCCGGCACCGCCCTTTGGCTGCCGCCCGGCATCGAGCCGGATGGCGCGGCGCTGGGCGAGTTGATGCGGACCACCGCGTCGCCGGAGTCGATGAGCGATGGCATGCGGGTGATGCAGCAGATGGCCAGCTATCATCCCCGCGACCCGCACTGGTATCTGCCGCTGATCGGCATCGACCCGAAGCATCAGGGGAAAGGGCTGGGCGGCGCGCTGCTCGCTTATGCGAACGGGATCTGCGATCGCGATGGCGTGCTGGCCTATCTCGAATCGTCGAACCCGCGGAACGTACCGCTCTATCAGCGCTTCGGCTTCGAGGTCATGGGCCGCATCCAGTTCGGCAGTTCGCCGACCCTGGTGCCGATGGTGCGCCAGCCCCGGCGTTCGCGCGGCTGAGGGTCAGGCTGCTTTCTTGCCGTGATGGCTGTGCAGCTTGGTGCTGAGCACGCGGCGGATGGCGTTGAACTCCGGGCTCGCCACGTCGCGCGGTCGCGGCAGGTCGAGCGGGTTGTCGCTTTCGATGCGGCCCGGGCCGGGAGTCATGACGACAACGCGGTTGGCCAGCAGGATCGCCTCCTCGACCGCGTGGGTCACGAACACGACCGTGAGCCTGGTGCGCTCCCATATATCCAGAAGCTCGTCCTGCAGACGCTCGCGCGTCATGGCGTCGAGGGCGCCGAACGGTTCGTCCATCAGCACCAGCTCGGCATCGTTGGCCAGCACTCGGGCGATCGCCACGCGCTGCTTCATGCCACCCGAGAGCTGGTGCGGATAGGCGTTGGCGAATTTGGCAAGGCCGACCAGGTCGATGAACTTGTCGACGATCTGCCTCACCTCGGCGCTGCCTAGGCCGCGCGAGGCGGGGCCGAAGCCGATATTGTCCCGGACGCTCAGCCAGGGGAACAGCGCATAGTCCTGAAAGACCATGCCGCGCGAAGGATCCGGCCCGGCGATCGGCTTGCCCCACATCAGCGCATCGCCCGAGGAAGGCTGGTCGAAGCCCGCCATGATGCGCAGCAGCGTGGACTTGCCGCAGCCCGACGCACCGATCAGACAGATGAACTCCCCCTTGTTGATCGAGAGGTGGGCGTCGGAGAGGGCGTTGATCGTCTGGTCCTGAAGCCGGAAGACCTTGGACACGCCCTTGATTTCTATGATCGGCGTCGCGGTGTCAGGCATGGTGATTGGGGCTCCAGCGCAGCAGGCGGTTGCCGATGGTCACGACCACGCGGTCGGAGATGTAGCCGGCGAGGCCGATCACGATCATGCCGCAGATCACCAGCTCGGTGCGCGACAGGGTGCGACCGTCCATGATCACGGCGCCCAGCCCCTGCGGCACGCCGGTCATCTCGCCGACGACGATGACGAACCAGGCGAGGCCGAGGCCCAGACGCAGGCCTGTGAAGATCGACGGCGTCGCCGCCGGCAGGACGACTTTGTAGAACTGCGCGTTGCCGCGGCAGCCGAGCATCGAGGCCGCCTCGAACAGTTTGGGATCGACCGAACGGACGCCGAAGATCGTATTGAGCAGAATCGGGTAGAAGGCGCCGAGGCAGACCAGGGCGAAGGCCGATTTCGCGCCGAGGCCGAACAGGATCATCGACAGCGGCAGCCAGGCCGTCACCGGGATCGGCCGCATCACCTGCAGGAACGGATCGAGCAGCATGCGCGCGGTCGGCACGCGGCCGATCAGGATGCCGATCGGGAGTGCGAACAGCGCGGCCAGCGCGAAGCCGCCATAGACCCGGCTCATCGAGGCGAGGAGATGCGTGGTCAGCGTCGCGGAATAGGCGTCGTCGTAGATGCCGCCCACCGCGAAGTCGACCATGTACTCGCCGACCTGGTAAGGCGTCGGGATGAGCCGCGTCCATTGCTGCGTCGTCGCCACCTCCCAGAAGACGAGCAGGATCAGCGGCACGATCAGCGCCAGTACGGTCGGCTTGAGGCGCGCCCAGGCCGAGCGTGACGCCTTGCGCGGCGCCACGGCGGCCGGTGTTTCCTTCATGGCCGCCGCCGGGGCCGCTCCAGTCTCGACGATCGCCATGGTGCGCTCCGCCGCTTCCCGCCGCCTTAGCTGGCGATCTCGTTCGAGAACTTCGGATTGAGGAAGGTCTCGAACTTCGGCAGGGCGCGGATCTGCTTCAGCTCGAGCATGTGCTGGGCGTAGGTCTTGGCCTGGCCCTGCACCTTGTCGTCGAGCTTCCAGACATATTCGACATTGTCCGCGCCAAGCGCCTGCTCGACCGCGGCGCGGTTGGCGCCGAGCTTCTGGACTGTCATGTCGACCACGGCCGGCTTGTTCGCGGCCATGAACTCCACGGCCTGGCGATGGGTCTTCAGGACCGTGCGGATCATGTCCGGGTTCTTGGCGACGGTCTCCTCGTTGGTGCCGATGATCATGTTGAGGCCGCCCATGGCGGTGCCGTAGGGGTATTCGACGAGCTGGCCGACGCCGGAGGTGATGGAGAGGGCCGGACCCGGCTCGGCGCCGACATAGGCGTCGATGTCGCCGCGGGACAGCATCGCCGGCATCTCGCCGAACGGCACGCGCACCGAGGTGATGTCCTTCAGGCTGAGTCCTTCCATGCGCATGCGCTCGAGGATGAAGACTTCCTGCGTGGAGCCGGGCCAGATGCCGACCTTCTTGCCCTTGAGATCCTTGATCGTCTTCACGTCCGAGCCGGCCTTGGAAATCACGCCCATGCCGCGGTTGGACATCGCGCCCACGACGACCACCGGCTCGCCGGCGGCGGCGCCCAGGATGCCGGCGGCGATGCCGAACGTGCCGAGGTCCACCGACTTGGTGACGACGGCATTCTTGCAATCGGTCGGGCTGTCGAACGTGATGATCTCGATCTTGAGACCGGCCGGTGCGAACTTCTCGTAGAAATGGGGCGGCATCGAGTGGACGAGCCGCAGCGCGCCCATCTTGACCGTTTGCCCGCCCTGCGCCCGCAGGATGGACGGCGCGGCCAGGGTTCCCATGGCAGCGAGGCTGGCGCCGGCCAGCAGACGACGACGATTGATCATGAATTGCCTCCCAAGCAGTTCCCTTGGAAGGCAACAAGCGTGCCAATTTCATGTTCCTCTCCGCCCGCGTCAGCGGGGGGAGAGGCTAGGAGAGGTGGGGCATGCCCGGTGTGGAGGCCATACGATTGGTTCGGCCCATGACCACCTCATCTACCCATTGCTGCGCAATGGGTCCCTTCCTCAGAACCCCACTGCCGCTCCGTCGCGGCGGCTTTCGGAGGCGCCGAGATAGGCGCCGCCTTCGGGGAAGCGCCAGATGATCTGGCTCGATCCGAAGTCGAAGCTGGGCATCTTCGTCCGTGTCAGGCGATGGCCGCGGCTCTCCAGGCCGTCCAGCGTGCCCTGCGGCATGTGCTCTTCCGTCCAGACCGTTCCGTCGGTCTCGTGCACGCGCCAGCGCGGGGCGTCGATCGCGGCCTGCGGGTTCTGGCCGTAGTCGACGATGCGGGAGAAGACCTGCATGTGGCCCTGGGGCTGCATGGCGCCGCCCATCAGACCGAAGGTCGCCACCGGACGGCCGTCCTTGGTGATGAAGGCCGGGATGATGGTGTGGAAAGGCCGCTTGTTCGGCCCGACCTCGTTGGGATGGCCCTTGGTCGTGACGAAGCCCGTGCCCCGGTTCTGCAACGCAATGCCGGTGCCCGGCACCACGATGCCCGAACCGAAGCCGGTGTAGTTGGACTGGATCAGCGACACCATCATGCCCGAGGCATCGGCGGTGCCGAGATAGATCGTGCCGCCGTCCTTGGGCGTGCCCGGGCCGAAATCCTTGGCCTTCTTCGGGTCGATCAGCTTGGCGCGGCTCTTGAGGTAGGCCTTGTCCAGCATCTGCGCCGGCGTCACTTCCATGAAGCGCGGATCGGCGACGTAGCGGTAGATGTCGGCGAAGGCGAGCTTCATCGCCTCGATGCGGAGATGGGCGACCTCGGGGCCGTCGCAGTCGAGGCCGGCCAGCTCGAAGTTCTCGAGGATGCCCAGCGCCATGCAGGCGGCGATGCCCTGGCCCGACGGCGGGATCTCGTGCAGCGTCGTGCCGCGATAGGCGAGGCCGATCGGGTCGACCCAGTCGGGCTTGTGCGCCGCGAGGTCTTCCTTGCGCAGCGCGCCGCCGGTCTCGCGGGCATACTTGTCCATCGCCTCGGCGAGTTCGCCCCGATAGAACGCCTCGCCCTTGCTCTCGGCGATCCTGGTGAGCGTCCTGGCCTGGTCGGGGAACTTCCAGAGTTCGCCCGGCTGCGGCGCGCGTCCGTTCGGCAGGAATGCCTTCACCCAGCTTTCCTGGCCCTTCAGGCGGTCGATCGCGCGGTGCCACTGGTGCGCCACCATGTAGGAGACGCGGAACCCGTCATGGGCGTATTTGATCGCCGGCTCGAAAAGGTCGGCAAAGGGAAGCTTGCCGTATCGCTTGTGCAGTTCCATCCAGAGCGACACGGCGCCCGGCGTCGTCACGCAGCCCCAGCCGACATGAGGCATCTTGTCGAGGCCGGCATATTTGTCGGGCGTCATCAGAGCCGGAGAATGGCCGTGGGCGTTCAGGCCCACGAGCTGCTTGCCGTCCCACAGGATGCAGAAGGCGTCGGCGCCGATGCCGTTCATCGTGGGCTCGACCACGGTGATGGCGGCCGCGCTCGCGATGGCCGCATCGACCGCATTGCCGCCCTTGGCCAGCATGCGCAGGCCCGCGGTGGAGGCGAGGTGCTGGGACGAGGCGACGACGTTCTCGGCGAAGACCGGCAGCTTCTTGGTGGAATAGGGGAAGTCGTACGTGAAAGACGGCACCTCGGAATCCTTTCTACTTCTTCGCGGCCTGGAGGGCCTCGATGCGCGCGACGAAGCGCGGCGTCTGCAGGAACTGGCGATGCTCCGCGGCGCTCTTGCCGAACAGGCGGGAAAGATCGAGCACGCCGGAGCCCGCGATCTCGCCCATCCGCCCGGAGAGCGTCACACGTTCGCCAAGCCGCAGGGTTTTTAGCGCCGCGACGGCCGCCTCGGAAAGGCCCGGCGGGGGCGCCGCACGGGATCGTGTGGAGAAAAAGTCGGTGACGGTGCCGGCGAAGGCCAGCGCCCAGTCGTTGAACGCGTAGAGCGAAACCTGGCGTCCGATGTCGATCGTGACCGCCACCGTCTGCGCATTGCCCTCGATTTTGGCGAGCGTGCCGCACCAGTCGTTGAACGCTCCGACCTTTTCGGCGAGGGCAATGCTCTGGCGGGCGGCTTCCTCGACCCTGAGCGGGTTGTTGGAAGCCAGCGCCGGCTTGGCCAGCTCCTGCAGCCCGTCGAGAAACGCCTTCTGCGCCGGATTGCGCTCATGGCAGGGCCGGTCGAAGCAGCCGGTGAGCGCGAGGCCGATGCCGCCGAACAGGAACGCCCGTCTGGAAACGTCCCCTCCGCCCGCGATGGCGGAGGGAGAGGAAGGGGCCCCGCGCGCCAGCGTGGGGGAGGTGAGGTGGGGCATGCGCTGCATCACCCCATCATCTTACCTCAAGACGGCGATCACGCCGCCTTCGACTGTGCCTTGGCGCGCTCTTCCTCCTTGAGTTCCTTCTTCGAGAGCTTGCCGACCGGGGTCTTGGGCAGTTCGGGGCGGATCTCCAGGGCGACCGGCATCTCGTGCTTGCCGATCTTGCCTTCGAGATGCTTCTTCAGCTCCTCGAAGGTGAGCGAGGCGCCGGGCTTCAGCTTGGCGAAGACCTTGGGTGCTTCCTGGCGATAGGGGTCGGGGATGCCGATCACGATCACCTCGTCGACCGCCGGGTGCTCGTAGACGGCCTCCTCGATCATGCGCGGATAGACGTTGTAACCCGAGGAGATGATGAGATCCTTCGAGCGGTCGACCAGGTAGAGCCAGCCGTCCTCGTCCATGTAGCCCATGTCGCCGGTGCGCAGGCCCATCCAGTTGCTCGACGGATGGCGGAACAGGACCTTGTCGGTTTCCTCCTGCTTCTTCCAGTAACCCTTCATGACCTGCGGGCCGATGATGCAGACCTCGCCGACATGCTCCTTGCCAGGGGGCAGTACCTTGTCGCCGTCCTCCATGTCGCGGATCTCGATCACGGTGCCGGGCATCGGCACGCCGCACGAGCCGACGCGGCGCACGCTCTTGTCGACCGGGCAGATGGCGCCGGTCGGCGAGGTCTCGGTGAGACCGTAGCCCTCGATCAGGGTGGCCCCCGTCAGCTTCTCGAAGCTCTGCTGCACCTCGACGGGCAGCGGCGCGCCGCCGGACATGCAGATCTTGAGAGAGCTGAGATCGAGCCCCTGCGCCTTGGGATGCTTGTTGATCGCGGTATAAAGCGTGGGCACGCCCGGCAGGAAGGTCGGTTTCTTCTTCGCCAGATCGTTCACGATCATGTCGATGTCCGGCCGCGGGTAGAGGATGAGCTGGTTGCCGTTGCGCACCGCCCCCAGCATGATTCCCGACAGCGCATAGATGTGGAACAGCGGCAGCACGCAGACCACCTTCTCCGTGCCTGGCGTCGTGTACGGCGTCGTCCAGGCCTGTCCCTGGCTCATCGCCGCCATCACGCAGCCATGCGTCAGCATCGCGGCCTTCGGGAGTCCGGTCGTGCCGCCGGTGTATTGCAGGATCGCCACCTCGTCCCACAGGTTGTCGCTCGCAGGCTTGTAGGTGAGGTACTTGCCGTCGTTGTTCAGCAGATCCTTGAACGACATGTGCCAGTCGTCTCGCGGCCAGGCCGAAAGTTCCTTTTTCTTGGCGATCGGATAGAGCCAGCTCTTGGGCCAGGGCAGATAGTCGGCGATCGAGCCGACGATCAGCTTCTTCAGCCGTGTCTTGCCGCGCATCGCGGCCATCTTCGGGTAGAGGGCGGCGACATCGAGCGTCACCAGCACGTCGGTCTCCGAATCGCCGATCTTGAATTCGAGCTCGCGAGCCGCATCGAGCGGCGAGTAGTTGACGACCCTGCCGCCGGCCTTCAGCACGCCGAAAAAGGCGATGATGTAGTGCGGTGTGTTGGGCAGGTAGAGACCGACGTTCACGCCGGGCTTCACGCCGAGCTTCTGGAAGCCGGCGGCGGCCCGGTCGGAGGCTTCCTTGTAGTCGCGGAACGTCATCACCTTGTCGAGGAAGTCGGTGAACGGCCGGTCGCCGAACCTGGCGCAGCTTTCCTCGAAACTCTGGTGGATGGTCATCCGGGGGACGTCGAGCTCCCACTTCACGCCCGGCGGATAGCTCTTCTCCCAAGGATAGTTCGACATTTTTTGAGTTCCTCCCTGCATCGACTATGCGAGGGGGAGCGCATGAGGGTCAAGAAGTCGGCGGGAGGCGGTACTCGTAGGCGTAGACCGTCCGGAAACCCTGCGCCTCGTAGAGCGGCATCGCAGCCTGATTGGTCGCCACAACCTGCAGGTAGGCATGGCGGGCGCCTTGTTCCCAGGCCCATGCATAGAGGCTTTCGGTGACGCGCCGGGCCAGCCCCCGACGGCGCGCCTCGGGCATCACCAGCACGTCGAACAGCCCCATATGCTCACCCTCGACGGCGCCGATCGCCATGGCCATCGGCCGGCCCTCGTGCTGGACGAATGCGAAGCCCACCGGTTGTGCGATGGCCTGCAACATCTTCTGCATGGTCTCGCGATGCTCGGGCTTCACCGGACTGTGGGCGGCGAAGGCTTCGATCCAGGCCGGGCTCGGTATCGGGGAGATCACGACGGCGGGATCGGCCTGGAAGCGGTCGTGCAGCGGGCAGACCTGCAGCAGGCTCCGCTCGATGGCCCGATAGCCTCGATCGGCGAGAAGAGCGACGGCCTCCGGCGGGGCGAGGGGTGTCAGACGCCAGGCCGGCAACTGTCCCCGGTCGCGAAACGGCGCTTCAAGGGCGTCGATATCGGTTGAGAAGTCTGGACCTAGGGCATTGATCGAATTTGCTCTTTTTGTGTAGCCGCCGGACAGTCGAAGGCGCCAGCCGCCGACATCCCGGCTTTCCAGGGCTGGCCAACCCTTGAAAGCCAAAAGCTCAAGGCGCCGGACTTCATCCAGATTCTGAAGGACTTCAACCAAATTCTGAGGACGTGACATCGGGCGCGATCCGTGATAATTTTATATTCAATAATAACAATTATTTATTCTTAAAACTGTAAGTTACGCATGAAGTCCGACCCCCTCGATGTCGACTTTCGTGTTTGCTGGCGGCCGTTTCATCGTTCCACCTCCATGATCGATGCGCGGCTGCCAGCAATCCTTCTGTTCGTCCTCATCCTAGCACTTGCCCTTACCGGCTGCGGCGGGGGCGGGTCGGGGCCGTCCGACAGTCCGCCCAGTGACAAGGTCGCCTATACGGCGTGGAAGGAATGGTCGAGATTCGGCCGCGCCACCGTCGTGTATGGTGGACAGGCCAACGGCTACACCAACCGCGCCGGCATGACCGAGCGCAGCGAGCCGCTGAACAGCCGCGTCGGCGACTACTGGGGCTCCTGCGGTCGCCCGCAATGGAACGGCAGCTCGGACAAGCCCTGGTCCGGCGCCTTCGTCACCTGGGTGATGGTCCAGTCTGGCTACAGCGCCTCGCAGTTCCCGCGCGACGGCCGTCACGGCAGCTACCTGTCGATGCTCTACGACCGCGAGCGTGCCTCGCGCAGCGCGCCGTTCCTGCTGCATGCCCCGAACGAATACTCGCCAAAGCCCGGCGACCTGATCTGCTCGGGTTCGGCAGGGCCGACCTGGCGCTACGCCGACCCGCGCACCGCGCACCGCCGCATCGACAACACGGCCGCGCATTGCGACATCGTCACCGACGTGCGCGGCGGCTACGTCCACGCGATCGGCGGCAACGTGAAGGACAGCGTGGCGATGAGCCTCTTCCCCGTCGACTCGCGCGGCCGCCTGATGAACGTCTCGGGCCGGCCCTGGCTCCTGGTCGTGGAGAAGCGCGGCTAGGCCGGCGAGACCGCCCTAGTTCGTCATTCCCGCCGCGTGCATGATCGCGGCGGTGCGCTCGGCCAGCATCATGCTGGGCGCATTGGTGTTGCCGCCGATCAGCGTCGGCATCACCGAGGCATCGACCACGCGCAGTCCCTCGACGCCGTGCACCAGCAGCTTGTCGTCGACGACGGCCATCGGATCGCTGGCCGGGCCCATCTTGCAGGTGCCGACCGGGTGATAGATCGTCTCGCACTTCGCGCGGATCCATTGCTCGATCTCGGCATCGGTCTTCGCGGCCGGGCCCGGCGCCAGCTCGTCGGCGCGATAGGGATCGAGGCCCGACTGGGCGAGGATATCCCGGCCCATCTTCACGCCGGCGATCAGCGTGTCGAGGTCCTGGCGCTCGCTGAGATAATTCGGGTCGATCAGCGGATGTTCCTTGGGATCCCTGCTGCGCAGCCGGATCGTGCCCTTGCTCTCGGGGCGCAGCGTGCAGACGTGCAGGCTGTAGCCGTCCTTGTTCAGGCGCGTGCGGCCATGGTCCTGGACAAGCACCGGCAGGAAGTGGAGCTGGATGTCGGGCGCGGTCAGGCCCGGGCGCGTGCGCAGGAAGCCGCCGGATTCGGCAATCGGAGACGTGCCGGGACCCTTCTTGTTCACGACGTACTGGTAGAGCGAGGCCAGCTTGTTGGCCCGGTCGTAGGTATCGCGGGTCTTGCAGAACTGCAGCAGCGCCGCGTCGAGATGGTCCTGGAGGTTGCCGCCGACACCCGGCAGGTCGTGGATCGGCCGGATGCCGATCGACTTCAGGTGATCGGCCGGACCGACGCCCGACAGCATAAGGAGCTGCGGCGAGTTGATGGCGCCACCGCAGAGGATGATCTCGCGCGTGACGCGAGCCACCTCGTCGCGGCCGTTCAATGTGTAGCGCACGCCCATGGCGCGGTTCTCGTCGAAGATGATGCGCTCGACCAGCGCACCGGTGACGACGATGAGATGGGCGCCGCTGTTGGCGACGGCCGGACGGAGGTAAGCGCTCGCCGCGCTCCAGCGCTCCTTGTTCTTCTGCGTCACCTGATACAGGCCGACGCCGTCCTGTTCGGCGCCGTTGAAGTCCTTGTTGCGCTTGTGCCCGGCCTGCTCGGCCGCCTTCAGGAAGGCCTCGTTGAGCTTGCTGGGATCGGCCTGGTCGGCGACGTTCAGTGGCCCGCCCGTGCCATGGAAGGCGTCGGCGCCGCGCTCGTTGTTTTCGGCCTTCTTGAAATAGGGGAGCACGTCCTCATACGACCAGCCCTCGTTGCCGAGCTGGCGCCAGTGGTCGTAGTCCGACGCATGGCCGCGGATGTAGAGCATGGCGTTGATCGACGAGGAGCCGCCCAGCGTCTTGCCGCGCGGCCAGTACATGCGCCGGTCGTTGCAGTGCTTCTGGGGCGTCGTCTCGTAGTGCCAGTTGTACGGATTCTTCTCGCCCAGCGAAGCGAAGCCGGCGGGCATCTTCAGCATGAACGACTTGTCGGGGGCGCCGGCTTCCAGCACCAGGATGCGCAACTTGGGTCGTTCCCAGGCCAGGCGCGCGGCCAGGGCGCAGCCGGCGGAGCCGGCACCGACGATGATGTAGTCGTAGAGCGAAGACATGGTCCTTCCTTCAGGGCAGCCTGTTCTCGATGACGGCGAAGAACGGTCGGCCGGATAAGGGCGACAAAAACCCGTTCCCGTCCAGTGGAAAGACGCTCCGTGTTACGGAGTCGCCCACGTTGCCGCCGATGGCGAAAACCTGGCCCGGGCGGACATCGACCACGATATCGCAATGGCCGGCGCCGCGGTTGAGGTTCTGCAAAGTCGTGCCGCTGCCTTCGCGCGAGGCGCAGATCAGGTCACCCACCTGGGGTGCGCGTTCGGCCGGCGGATGCGGGATGAAGGCGGCGCCGGGACTCCTCGCGCGCTCGACCATCCTCTCCACATAGATCGTGTGGCGCTGGTCGGGGCAGAAGAGGTCGCGCGGCACGCCCGCGCTCTCGATGTCCCAGGAAATGAAGGCCGCCGACCACGGCACGTCGTTGAGCCCGCTCAGCTTGTTGCCGACGGCCGCCCAGTAGTCGGCGATGCGCTGCGGCGCCTCGCGCTCCTTGATGCCGAGCTGTTCGGTCTTTGCGGGTGCGTTGTCGGAATAGGTGATGATCTGCTTGCCGTAGCGTCCCCATTCGGCGACGGCCAGCAGCACCATAGAGGTCTTGGCGCTTGTTGCGGGCGGCGGCGCCTCCGGCTTCCAGGGCGCCGCGTGACAGGGGCCGAGCGGCGCCAGATCCTTGGCCTGCACGACGGGTTTGCTCGCCGGTGCCTGGGCGCATCCGGCCAGGAGGAGGAGAAGGGTCGCGACGGGGATGCGCATGCCGCAGTCTACCAGCGTCTCCTCATCAAGGCTGCGTCACCAGCGCCCGACTCCGCCGATCAGGATCGTCGGTACGCCGCCGGTGCCGTTCTTCACTGTACAGACCTGGCTGCCGGGCCGGCGGCCCTCGCGCGGCTCGGAGACGTCCAGGCCGGCTGTCTCGAGACGCGCATGGGCGGCCGCGATGTCGGGGACGCGCCAGGACAGGCCCCAGAGATGGTCCGGTTCGTCCGAGACACCCTTCTTCAAGTCATGCGCGATCTCGACCACGAGGTCGCCGCAACGGAAGAACAGCAGGCGGGCGCCCCACTGGGGATTGCTGCGATCGAGGCGCAGGTCGAGGCCGAGGCGGCCGCCATAGAAGGCGACGGCACGTTCGGGGTTGGGCGTGCGGACCACGACATGGTCGAGGCTGGCGACGGCGGCGGCCTCGTCGGTCGCCAGGGCGGATGGTGCGTCGTCGGTGATTGCGCAAAGACCGATCGCGACGCCGTGGCCTGTGAAGGCAAGGCCGTGATCGGTACGTGTCGTCTTCACCGCGCGGCGTTCGAGCAGCGCCGCTTCCTTGTCGGGATCGGCCGTCGCAAAAGCCATCGAGCGCAAACCGGGCGCGCCGCTCTCCAAGCGCAGGCCGACATTGCCGGTACGCAGGCGGCCGTCGCGCGCGCGACGTCCCAGCAGCGTCTCGTAGGCGGCGACCGAGCCACCTATGACGAGATGGTCGAGCGCCGTGATCATCGCGTCAGCCGATGCGCTTCAGGTTCGCCTTGTAGTCCTGGCTGCGCTTCACGTAGCTCTCCGCGCTCATGGCGAGTCGCGAGGCATTCTCCTCGCTCAGCTCGCGCACGACCTTGGCCGGCGCACCGAGGATCATCGACCGGTCGGGAAAGCTCTTGCCCTCGGTCACGACCGAACCGGCGCCGACCAGGCAGTCCTTGCCGATCACGGACCGGTTGAGCACGACCGACTGGATGCCGATCAACGAACCATCGCCGATCGTGCAGCCGTGCAGCATCACCTGGTGCCCGACCGTCACATGCCGGCCGATGGTCAGCGGCGCGCCGGGATCGGTGTGGAGGACGCTCAGTTCCTGGATGTTGCTGTCGTCGCCGATCACGATCGGCTCGTTGTCGCCGCGCAGGACGGCGCCGGGCCAGATGCTCACGCGCTCGCCCAGGATCACCGAACCGATGATGGTGGCCTCCTCCGCAATGTAGCAGGAGGCCGGAATCACCGGCACGCGGTCGTGGAGCTGGTAAATGGCCATCTGTATTCCTCTGGTTGCGCGGAGCGTTGTCTTCTTGCCATTCCGCATGCCACCTTGAACCCGCCAGTTCAATAGCGCGGCAGACGGTCGGGCGGACGCGGAGCATGCAGTCATCATGAGTACGACGGACGAAACCGGCACGGCGCCGGCCGAAGCACGGACCGCGGAGCCCGAAAAGCCTGCATTTGCGGTCACGGCCTCGCGCCAGTTCGCGAGCTGGCTGGCCGAGAGCGGAAGCAGCCTCGCGATCTCGACCTACCAGAGCAGCAAGGTCATCCTGATCGGCAGCAACAGGGAGGCCGGGCGGCTCTCGGTGTTCGAGCGTACGATCGAACGACCGATGGGCATGGCCTTCCGCGATTCGCGCCTGGCCGTCGCGTCGATGATCCAGATCACCAGCTTCGTCGACGCCGCGCGCGGCACGCCGGGCGCTGCAGGCTACGATGCGCTGTTCGTGCCGCAGTCGGCGACCTACACCGCCGATCTCGACGTCCACGACGTCGCGTACGGCGCCGATGGCAAGCTCGTCTTCGTCAACACGTTGTTCTCCTGCCTCGCGACGACCAGCGAGACGCACAGCTTCAAGCCGCTGTGGAAGCCGTCCTTCATCTCGCGTCTCGCGCCGGAGGATCGCTGCCACCTGAACGGCCTGGCGATGCGCGACGGCAAGCCGGCTTACGTCACCTGCGTGGCCGAGACCGACGTGGCCGACGGCTGGCG
Source organism: uncultured Rhodospirillaceae bacterium (assembly GCA_945952105.1). Lineage (GTDB taxonomy): Bacteria > Pseudomonadota > Alphaproteobacteria > Reyranellales > Reyranellaceae > Reyranella. The sequence goes on from CAMFGZ010000026.1 coordinate 56,149, forward strand.
CGAGCATCGCAGCGGCGGTGGTGTCCTGATCGATGTCGCGTCGGGCGAGGTCGTGTGCCGCGGCCTCTCGATGCCGCACTCGCCGCGCCTGCACGAGGGCAGGCTCTGGGTGCTGAACTCCGGCGCGGGCGAGGTGGGCACGGTCGACCTCGCCACGGGCCGCTTCGAGCCGGTGGCCTTCTGCCCGGGCTATCTGCGCGGCCTCGACTTCGTGGGCCCCTATGCGCTCGTAGGCCTCTCCGAGCCGCGCGAGAACCGCACCTTCGCCGGCCTGCCGCTGCAAGAACGGCTCACCGCCGCCAAGGTGAGCCCGCGCTGCGGCGTGTTCGTCATCGACACGCGGACCGGCGACGTGGCGCACTGGCTGCGCCTCGAGGGCGTGGTCAACGAACTCTACGACGTCGTCTTCCTGCCGGGCCTCGCGCGACCGATGATGATCGGCTTCAAGAACGAGGAAATCCGGCGGACGGTGTCGATCGAATAGGGGCTACGGTGCTGATGCACTTTACGTAACTTGCACTCACGTAAAGTCCATTTGACGTTTACGTAAACGTCAACTACATCGTCTTAATCATGTCCGTCGCCGCAACATCCTCGGCCACCAGCGCTGCGCTGCGCGACGCGCAGCGCATCTACAGCATCGCCGAATTGTCGCGCGAATTTGCGATCACGCCGCGCACGATCCGCTTCTACGAGGACGAGGGGCTGATCAAGCCGCGCCGGCAGGGCATGACGCGCCTCTATACGGCCGGCGACCGCACGCGGCTGAGCTGGATCCTGCGCGGCAAGCGGCTGGGTTTCTCCCTGGCCGAAATCCGCGAGCTGCTCGACCTCTACCAGGTCGATCGCACCGGCGTTCAGCAATTGCGCGAGCTGCTGCGTCGCAGCCAGCTTCACATCGCCGATCTCGAGCGCAAGCGCGCCGACCTCGACCAGCACATCGGCGAGTTCAGGGACGTCGAGGCACAAGTGAGCGCCGAGCTGAAGCAGCGCGGCGTCGATCCCGAAAGCGACTAGAAAAGTTCGACCGAGGAGGAAGGCATGGCCGTCTACAAGGCGCCGATCAAGGACATCCAGTTCGTTCTGAACGAAGTCATCGACGTGTCGAAGCTGGCCAGGCTGCCGGGCTATGAGGACGCGACGCCCGACACGATTCTCGCCATCGTCGAGGAAGCGGCCAAGCTCTGCGAGAACGTGCTGTTCCCGCTGAACCGCACCGGCGACGAGGAAGGCTGCCACTACGAGAACGGCGTCGTGCGCACGCCCAAGGGCTTCAAGGAAGCCTACAAGCAGTTCGCCGAGGGCGGCTGGACGGCCGTGACCTGCGATCCGGAGTTTGGCGGGCAGGGGCTGCCGGCGACGGTGGGCTTCGCGCTGCAGGAAATGTTCACCGCGTCGAACCAGGCCTTCGCGATGTATCCCGGCCTCAGCCACGGCGCCTACGAGGCGCTGTCGCGCCACGGCTCGGACGAACTCAAGAAGCGCTATCTGCCGAAACTCACCGATGGCACCTGGACGGGCACGATGTGCCTGACCGAGCCTCATTGCGGCACCGATCTCGGCATGCTGCGCACCAAGGCCGAGCCGCAGGCCGACGGCAGCTACAAGATCACCGGCACCAAGATATTCATCTCGGCCGGCGAACACGATCTCGCCGAGAACATCCTGCACCTCGTGCTGGCCCGCCTGCCGGATGCGCCCGGCGGCACCAAGGGCATCTCGCTGTTCCTCGTGCCGAAGTTCCTGCCCAAGGAAGACGGCAGCATCGGCGAGCGCAACGGCATCCGCTGCGGCGCCCTCGAGCACAAGATGGGCATCAAGGCCAACGCGACCTGCGTGATGAATCTCGACGGCGCCAAAGGCTGGCTGGTCGGCGAGGCCAACAAGGGCATGACGGCAATGTTCGTCATGATGAACGCCGCGCGCCTCGGCGTCGGCATGCAGGGCCTCGGCATCGCCGAGACCTCGTACCAGAGCGCCGTCGCCTATGCGCGCGACCGCCTGCAGGGCCGCTCGCTCACCGGGCCGAAGAACGCCAACGGTCCGGCCGATCCGATCATCGTCCATCCCGACGTGCGTCGCATGCTGATGATCCAGAAGTCGTTCACCGAGGGCGCGCGTGCGCTGTCGCTGTGGGTCGGCATGCTGATCGACGAGGCGCATTCGCATCCCGACGCGTCGGTGCGCGAAGCGGCGGACGATCTCATCCAGATGCTGACGCCGATCATCAAGGCCTACTTCACCGACATGGGCAGCGAGTGTGCCAACCTCGCGGTACAGACCTGGGGCGGGCACGGCTTCATCCGCGAGAACGGCGTCGAGCAGCTGGTGCGCGACGCGCGCATCACCCAGCTCTACGAGGGCACCAACGGCATCCAGGCGCTCGACCTGGTCGGTCGCAAGCTGCCGATGAAGGGCGGTCGCGCGGCGCAGCGGCTGCTCGGCGAGATCGGCGGCTTCATCGCCCAGCATAAGGCCGACGACAAAATGAAGGAGTTCGTCGAGCCGCTCGAGAAGGCGATGGGCCGCGTGCAGGACTCCGCGCTGTTCCTGATGCAGAACGCGATGAAGAATCCCGACGAGGCCGGTGGTGCCGCCACCGACCTGTTGCGCCTGATGGCGCTGACGGCGATGGCCTATATGTGGAACCGCATCGTCGTCGCCGCGCACAAGGGACTGGCGGCCGGCAACGACAACGCCTTCTACGAGGCGAAGATCGCGACCGCGCGCTTCTTCATGGCGCGCGTGCTGCCGCAGACCGTGTCGCTCAACCATCAGATCAAGGCCGGCGCCTCGACCCTGATGGCACTGCCGGCCGACGCGTTCTGAAGTCGGTCCTCGCCTACGGGGCAGCGGCGTTCCTCGAGATCGCCGGCTGCTTCGCTTTCTGGGCGTGGCTGCGGCTCGGCGCCTCCGTCTGGTGGACAGTGCCCGGCGCCGTGGCGCTCCTGCTGTTCGCGTGGGCGCTCACCCTCATCGATTCGGACGCCGCGGGCCGCGCCTATGCGGCCTATGGCGGCGTCTACATCGCCGCGACGCTCGTCTGGCTGTGGGCCGTGGAGGGCACGCGGCCCGATCGCTGGGACATCACCGGTGCGATCGTCTGCCTGATCGGCGCCGCCATCATTCTTTTCGCACCGCATCGCGCGACGGGCTAACCTCGGGGCGTTGTCAAATAAACGCCTGAGGAAACCGCCCCATGTCCGCACCGCACGTTCTGGCCGAAGTCAAAGACGGCATCGGCTGGATGACGCTCAACCGTCCCGAATCGCTGAACGCGCTGTCGATGGAAATGCGCGATCTGCTGATCGAGCACAGCGCGAAGTTCGAGAAGGACCCGGCGGTGCGCTGCGTGGTGATCCGCGGTGCCGGCACGCACTTCATGGCGGGCGGCGACATCCGCGGCTTCCACAAGTCGCTGACCGAGGACAAGGAGGCCCATCTCGCGGGCTTCGAGATGCGGGTCGTGAAGGCGCACCAGGCGATCTACCAGATCCGGCGCATGAACAAGCCGGTCCTGGCCTCGGTGCAGGGCGCCGCTGCCGGCTTCGGCCTGTCGCTGATCCTGAACTGCGATCTCGCGATCGCATCGGACGATTCGTTCTTTACGCTCGCCTATCGCCACATCGGCCTCAGCGCCGACGGTGGCGCGACCTATTTCCTGCCGCGCGTGGTGGGCGAGCGGAAGGCGCTGGAGATCGCCCTGCTGGGCGAGCGCTTCTCGGCGCAGGAGGCCAAGGACAACAACATCCTGAACTGGGTCGTGCCGAAGGATCAGCTCGCCGTCGAGACCGAGAAGATGGCGCGCAAGCTGGCCGATGGTCCGACCTACGCGCTGGGCGTCGCCAAGAAGCTGATCCGCAACTCGTTCGACAACAGCTGGGACGAGCACTCGCATCGCGAGGCCGAGGGCCTCGCCGCCTGCGCCGCCACCGAGGACCATTTCGAGGGCCTCAGCGCCTTCCTCGAAAAGCGGAAGGCCAAGTTCAAGGGGCGGTGACGATGCGCGGACCGGGGAGAAGATTTGTTTGCTCCGCCATCTTCAGCGGCATCGCTACCGGTAGATCTGCGCTTGCTTTGTCGCCTCCGAGCTTCATGGTTTTCTTCGCATTCGGCCAATCGGAAATTAGCGAGCAAGGTGAGCGCACGATCAACCAGTTCGCGCCCTTCTTCTTCAGGTTGAAAACTGGCCACGTGACCCTCACGGGCCATTCCGACACAGCTGAAGCCAGCGTGCCTCTCTCTATGTCCCGTGCAGTAGCGGTCAAAATGCGTCTGCTTGGCATGGGGATCCCGGTCGATCGAATTTCGGTTATCGCGCGGGGAGATAAGGACCTCTTGGTGCAGACGCCGCCGGGGACACGCGACCCCCAGAACAGGCGCGTCGAACTCGTGCTTCACAGTCGATAGTCGCGGCGGCCGCCCGAGATGCGCCCGGGCGGCTGTGACGACTGAAGCGATCAGCGGCCCTTCCAGTTGGGCTTGCGCTTCTCGGCGAAAGCCTTCGGGCCCTCGACGGTGTCCTCGCTCTGCGCCATGGCGATGAAGGCGGGATAGGTCTGGTTGCGCATGCTGATCTCGAGCGACGGCTGGTCGAGCGAGCGCATCACGACCTGCTTGGTCGCGCGGACCGACATGGGCGAGCATTCGAGGATCTGGGCGGCCCACTTCTTCGCCGAGGCCATCAGCTCGGCGTGCGGCACCACCTCGGTGACGAAGCCGAGCTCGTAGCCTTCCTTGGCGCCGACATGGCGGCCGGTCAGCATCATGCCCATCGCCTTCTTGAGCGGGATCATGCGGCTGAGGCGCTGCATGCCGCCGGCCCCGGCGGCGAGACCGACGCGCGGTTCGGGCAGGGCGAACTTGGCCTGGTCCGAGGCGATGATGATGTCGCAGGCCAGCGCGATCTCGAAGCCGCCGCCCATGGCGATGCCGTTGACGGCCGCGATCACCGGCTTGTCGAGGTCGAAGCGGTTGGCGAGGCCGCCGAAGCCCTTGGCCGGATGGACCGGGCGCTTGCCGGTTTTGGCCTGGATCTCGGCGTGATACTTGAGGTCGTTGCCGGCGCAGAAGGCCTTGTCGCCGGCGCCGGTGATGATGGCCACCCAGAGGTCCGGGTTGGTCTGGAACTCGTCGAACGCGTCGACCATCTCCTGGTTCGCCATGGGATGGCAGGCGTTGTAGACCTCCGGACGGTTGATCGTGACGATCATCAGGCGGCCGTCGGTCTCGACTTTGCTGTACTGGCCCATGGCAATCTCCTCGCTTTTCGTGAACGGCGATTTACCGTTCAAAATGCCACGGTGAAAAGCCGGACGATGCGACCCATCTGCATCGTGAAATGACATTTCCATCTTTCGGACACGCCGCCGGCGGCCTCGCCGGGGCTTTGGCACTGCTGTCGGCGGGTTTCACTTGTGCTGCGACCTTAAACCAGAATCTCCGGACGAGCGCGGAGAGGGTACAATTCCTTGTGTCTCCGGTGGATCGGGTTTCGACGCCTCCGGTTCGGCCCAGGTCCATCGTGGTCGCTGATGTTAAAAAGCCCTTGCCGGGCATCAAGGCGCCGGAGTCGCCGGCGACCGCCGCGGAGATCGTCGGCAAGCTGCTGGCTCCCGGCGTGTCCAATCCCGACGTGCCTTTGCCGCATCCCGACCTGTCCGAGCGGTTCTCCGCCAGACCCGAACCCGCCGGCCCGCTCAAGGGGCCGACACCCTATGGCCGCTCCGACGCCGGGGGCGGCGTCCTGGGGCTCCGGATCCCCATTCCAGTGGACGGAAGCGGCAGCGCCGCCACCACTACATCTAGTCCTTGATATGTTGGGCCGATGCCACCGTCCACGCGCGCCCCGAAGCCCCGATAGGCCCGACTGTGGCGTCCAGGTCACACGTTTTCAGTGAGTCGGGGCGGGCCGGGGCCGCTGGTTGCACCGCACCAGAGGTGGTGTGTATATTCCGAGCAGTTGGCGAACCAATACAGCCCCGCCAACCTCTATTCAGTTTCAGTCCGACAAGTTTCAAGAACGAGGGGAAGAACTCATGAAGAAGGCTCTTCTGGCGGCCGCCGCCATCGTAGCGCTGCCTGTCGCGGCGCAGGCGCAGGCCCCGCAGCCGGGTCTGTACATTGGTGCCGAGGGCGGCATCAACTGGCTGACGAACTTCACGGCGAACACGAACATCCCGGCGTTCCCGACGGTGAGCGTGACCCCGCAGCTCGGCTGGATGGCCGGTGGCGTGATCGGCTACGACTTCGTTGGTCCTCGCGTTGAGTTGGAAGGCATCTATCGCTGGAACCCGACGAACGTCGGCGTCCCGAACACGGCGGTGAACAATCAGGTCGGCCAGCTGGGCATCATGGCGAACCTGCTGTACGACTTCATGCCGGGTTCTGTGATCACGCCGTACATCGGCGCTGGCGCGGGTCTGGGCCTGGTGGACGGCAACTCGTCGCTGTCGAGCACGGTGTTTGCCTATCAGGGCATCATCGGTCTGGGCTGGAATGCGGACACGAACTTCCGCGTGAACCTGGACGGCCGTTACTACGGCACGTCGAACCCGACGGTTAACAACGTTGGTTGGACGAACAACAACTTCAGCATCATGCTGGGCCTGCAGCTGAAGTTCGGCTCGACGCCGGCCGCTCCGCCGCCGCCGCCGCCGGTGGTTGCTCCGCCGTCGTTCATGGTGTTCTTCGACTGGGATCGCTCGAACCTGAGCGCGCAGGCTCTGAACACGATCAAGCAGGCTGCCGGCGCCTACAAGGCGAAGGGTAACGCCCGCATCACGGCGACGGGTCACACCGACACGTCGGGCACCGAGGCCTACAACATGGCGCTGTCGCTGCGTCGTGCGAACGCCGTCAAGGACGCGCTGGTTCGCGAAGGCGTGCCGGCGACCGCGATCGCGGTGGTGGGCCGTGGCGAGCAGGGCCTGCTGGTCCAGACCGGCCCGAACGTCCGCGAGCCGCAGAACCGCCGCGTCGAGATCGTCATCCAGTAAGACGATCCGAAGCACTGGCTTCAGGAACGGCCGGGGGCGACCCCGGCCGTTTCCATTTTCGGGTATGCGCTTTTCGGGTTGGCGGGGCCGGGGCAGGTCTCTATATCCGGGCTCAGGAGAGTGAATTCATGTCGCAAGTGTTGATGCCCAAGGCGACCGCCGTTTGGCTGGTCGAGAACACGACCCTGACGTTCGACCAGATTTCGGCCTTCACCGGCCTGCATCCGCTGGAGATCCAGGCGATCGCCGATGGCGAAGTCGCGGGTGGCATGACCGGCTACGATCCCACGACCAACGGCCAGCTTACCAAGGAAGAGATCAAGCGCGTCGAGGCCGACGGCAACGCGCGGTTGAAGTTGAGCCCGCGCGACGTGCCGATGCCGCAGGCGCGCTCCAAGGGGCCGCGCTACACGCCCGTGGCGAAGCGTCAGGACCGTCCCGACGCGATCGCCTGGCTGCTGAAGACACACCCTGAATTGCAGGACAGCCAGGTCGCGAAGCTGGTCGGCTCGACCAAGAGCACAGTGCAGTCGGTCAAGGACCGCTCGCACTGGAACATGCAGAACGTCCGGCAGCGCGACCCCGTCACGCTGGGTCTCTGCTCGCTCAAGGACCTGAACGACGCAGTCGATCGTGCGCGGCGCAAGGCCGCCCGCGAAGACGCCGCCCGCAAGAAGGATGCGGCCAAGTCCGGCGTGGTCGAGGAAAAGGTCGAAGGCGACATCGACCTGGCCGAGGCCGACCAACCGGACGTCGACACACGAAGCTGACGCTCCCGCCAAGTTCGTGCTCGCATTCGAGGGCGAAGCTGGGCACAGTGCTCGCAGGCAACAAAGACGCCGAAGTGCGTCAGGCCTGAAGGGCACAGGAGGGAACGTCCATATGATCAGACTGGCAGGGGCGACTGTCGTCGCCAGCTTGGCGCTCGTGTTCGCGAGCGGCGCCACCGCTCAGGACAAGATCACCGAGCTTCGTTACACGACCGGCGCGCCCGAGCGGACGCCGTGGGTGACGCCGCAGCTCCGCCGCTTCGAGAAGGACGTCGAGGAGGAAAGCGGCGGCAAGATCAAGATCTCGTCCTTCGTCAACGCCCAGCTCGGCAACGAGCAGGACACCGTGCAGCAGGTTGCGCGCGGCCGCATCGACATGGGTGGCTTCTCCAACGGCGCGGTCGCGCTGATCGCCCCCGAACTCGCGCTGCTCGGCTTGCCGTTCTACTTCAAGAGCGTCGCGGAGCAGGATTGCACGGTCGACGCCATGACCAAGCCGGTCTCGGACCTGCTGGCGAAGAAAGGCATCAAGTTCCTCGGCTGGACCGAGGTCGGCACGGCCGACATCGTCGGCAAGAAGCCGTTTCTTGCTCCCGCCGACGTGAAGGGGCTCAAGGCCGCATCCGCCTCGAACAAAGTGTCGGCGGCGATGTGGAGCGCGCTCGGCGCCAATCCGACGCCGATCGGAATCACCGAAATCGCGTCGGCTTTCCAGACTGGCCTGACCGACACCTATTCCACCGTCGTCACGTTCTATCTGCCATCGGGCCTCGCCAAGGTGGCGCCGGTTCTGTCGCGCGTCGAGTTGGCCGATGCTCCTGGGATCGTGCTGATGAACAAGGCGGTCTACGACAAGCTGCCGGCAGCGGAGCGCACGGCGCTCGACAAGGCAATCGGCCGCCGCAGCGCAACGCAGCTCCGCCAGGAGATTCGCGGTTTCGAAGCGACGCTGCGCGACATGCATGTGAAGGGCGGCGGCACGATCGCCACGCCGACGCCCGAGCAGCGCGCGGAGTGGGCCAAGATACTGCAACCGGTGTGGCCGAAGATGGTGCAGGAGGTCGGCGGCGACGCGCCGAATTTCTTCAAGCAGATGGAAGCCGCCAAGGCCTCTTGCGACAAGAAGAGCTAAGTACGTCGCATGGCTGATACGTCGCTTGCATCCGGGCCGCCTGGTGCGGTGCGGACGCTGGCTGTCTGGCATCGCGTCGAATGCTGGGTGGCGGTGGTCTGCTTCTCCTTCATCGCCATCATCCTCGTGCTCGACGTGCTGGGCCGCGAATTCGTGGGCCCGGTGTTCGGCCTGCTCGGCATCGACGTCGGCCCGACCGGCATCTTCGCCTCGCAGCGTTTCTCGATCTACGCGCTCGTCGTCGGCAGTTTCGCCGGCGTCGGCATCGCGACGGCGACCGGCAGTCACCTCGTGCCGCGTGTCGGCTTCGGCTGGGTACCGCCTGCCTGGGGGCCGGCGATGGATCGGCTGGCCGATGTCATCACTGGCTTCTTCCTCCTGGTCGTCACCTGGTACGCTGGCGAGTTCGTGCAGTCGACCTATACGGCCGACCTGCGCGCCCCGGTTCTCGACTGGGTGGTGTGGCCGTTCCAGCTCGCTATTCCGGCGGGCTTTCTTTCCGCCGCCTGCCGCTATTTCGCCTATGCGATCTGGCCGGGCCTGAGGCCGCGTCCGCCAGAGTTCCAGGAATGACCGCTCTCGCCCTCGTGGGGCTCGTCCTCCTTCTTCTCCTGCTGCGTCAGCCGCTGCTGGTGATACTGCTTGCGGTCGCGGGCTTCATCCATATCGTCTGGGGGCGTGGCCAGCTCGACTACATCATCGAGGATATGTGGGTCGGCCTCGACAAGGAGCTGATCCTCTCCATCCCGCTGTTCATCCTGTGCGGTAACGTCATGACGCGCGGCTCGATCGCGCAGCGCCTGATCGACATGCTGGCGGCACTGACGAGGCCCTTGCCCGGCGGCATGGCGGTGGCCTGCGTGCTCGCCTGCGCGGTTTTCGCCGCGATCTCCGGCTCCTCGATCGTGACCATGCTCGCCATCGGATCGGTGATGTTCCCGGCGATGCGCCAGGCGGGCTACGATCTAAAATTCACTCTGGGCGCCATCATGTCGGGCGGCACCCTGGGCATCATCATTCCCCCCTCGATCCCGATGATCATCTACGGCCTCGTGACCGAGACCTCGATCGTCGATCTTTTCGCGGCAGGCTTCGGGCCCGGCATCCTGATCACGGTTGCACTGTCGGGCTATGCGATCTGGTTCAATCGCAAGCGGCCGGCCGAGCGGTTCAGTCTCGACGAGTTCCTGACCTCGTTCCGGCGCGGCATCTGGGCGCTGCTGATGCCGGTCATCATGCTGGGAGGCATCTACAGCGGCTACTATACCGCGACGGAAGCCGCGGCCGTGGCGCTCGCCTATGCCATGGTCGTCGAAATCTTCATCCACAAGGAACTGAAGTTCCGCGACTTCTACAACGTGGTTCTCGAGGCGTCGAAGCTCGGCGGCTCGCTGTTTCCGGTGCTGGCCGTCGCGCTCAGCCTCAACATCATCCTGATCGAGCATCGTGTGCCGCAGGGGATGGTGGCGTTCATGCAGGGCTACATCGACAGCCCGATCGCCTTCATGCTGCTGGTCAATGTGCTTCTCTTGATCGTGGGCTGTCTGATGACGACCGGCGAGGCGATCCTCGTGCTGGCGCCGCTGCTGGCACCGGTCGCCGCAGCCTATGGTTACGACAAGGTGATCTTCGGCCTGATCATGATCCTGAACCTTGAGATCGGCTATCTGACCCCGCCCGTGGGGCTGAACCTGATTGTGGCGATGAGCGCCTTCAAGCAACCCTTCGGATTGCTCTGCCGCGCCGCTCTTCCATTCATCCTGCTGATGCTCGGCTGCCTGATCGTCGTCGTCTGGCAGCCCTGGATCGCGATGTATTTCGTGAACGGCAAGCTCTGGAACTGAGCCGGCTATACCGTCATCATCACCTTGCCGACATGGTCGGCGCGCTCCAGCTCGGCATGCGCGCCGGCGGCGTCCCGGAACGGGAACGTCTTGTAGATGATCGGCTTGATCTTGCCGGCTTCGAGCAGCGGCCAGACCTTCTCCTTGAGTCCCCGGGCCATGCGGCCCTTGCTCTCGATGCTCTGCGGACGCAGCGTCGATCCGGTGAGGGTTAGGCGGTTCACCATCACGATGCCGGCGCTGACCGTGGCGGTCGCGCCGCCCTGGACCGCGATCACCACGCAGCGTCCGTCGATCTTCAGCAGCGACAGGTTCTTCGGCAGGTAGTCGCCGGCCACCATGTCGAGTACGACATCGACGCCACCGGACAGTTTCTTCACCTCGGCCGCCCAGTCATTGTCCTTGTAGATAATCGCGTGATCGGCGCCGAGGTCCGTCACCGCCTTGGCTTTCTCGGGCGTGCGCACGGTGGTGAGCACGGTCGCGCCGAACGACTTGGCGAGCTGGATCGCCGTCGTGCCGATGCCGCTTGCGCCGCCATGGATCAGGACCGTCTCGCCGGGCTCGAGCCGGCCGCGCTCGAAGAGGTTGTGCCAGACGGTGAAGTAGTTCTCGGGCAGCGCCGCGGCGTGGAGCATGTCGAACCCCTTGGGCGGCGGCAGGCACTGAGGCGCCGGCACGATGCAGTACTCCGCATAGGAGCCACCCGGCGTCAGTGCGCAGATTGCGTCTCCGACATTCCAGCCCGTGACGCCGTCGCCGAGCGCGGCGACGGTGCCGGCCGCTTCGAGGCCCGGCAGGTCCGAGGCGCCCGGCGGCGGGGCGTAGTTCCCCATGCGCTGGGCGATGTCGGGGCGGTTGACGGCGGTGGCGGCGACCTTGATCAGGATCTCGCCGGACTTGGGCTGCGGCACCGGCCGCGTCGTCGGCATCAGCACCTCGGGCCCGCCATACTTCGTGATTTCGATGCAGGTCATCGTCGCTGGCAGGGCACTCA
>CAMFGZ010000027.1 GCA_945952105.1 uncultured Rhodospirillaceae bacterium
AGGTCGTGTCCTCCTCGTCCTCGGCGACGCAGTAGCTGAACTTGCCGGGATGGCCCAGCGTCGAGCGGTCGATCACGCCCGGCCGGTCGTCCAGCAGGTTGATGAGGCAGAGCCGGATGGCGCGGCCGATAACCGCCGTCGCGCGGTCCGAGTTGGCGAGCGCGTTGAACGTGCCGCTAGCGCCGATCTCCAGACGAATAGGTCCGTTCAGGATGACCAGCACTGCGCAACCGCCGGTGCTCGCCGTGGCGCCATGCATCAGGAATTCGTCCTGCATCATGGCGGTCCAGGCCGTCACGACGACAGGGAAATGCATGGGCAGGCAGCCCGCCATGACGGCGTTGATCGCCAGCTTCTCGGCGGTGATGGCGAGGCCGCGCACCGGCTCGATGCCGATGAGCTGATCGGGCGGCATCATCACCCATTCGAGACATTCCTGAACCGCCTCGCGCGTCGGTGGCACGATGGGCAGACCGTCGGTCCAGCCGTTGGAATGGTAGAGCTCCTGGACGGCCGAGATGCTGTCGGCCGAGTAGGCTCGGGATGCAAACTGCACGCTGTTTCCTCCACCGCTCCGGGCACATGACGCCGGGCGGCTTCCTTGCAGAATAGTCTTCTCCGCGCCTATGCCAACCGCAAGCTGATAGCCACGATTATTCCACTTCGGACATCAAATCCGGACCGGCTTCGGCCAGGCCCGCCGCGCCAAGGCTAAAAAGCCGGCCGCCGAGGGCGACGGCTCGCGTTCCCGCAGCAGCACGATACCGAGGCGGCGCGAGAGCTTCTGCTCCCCGAGCGGAATCGCGCGCAGGTCGCGGCCGAGGAAGAGCCCGGTGGCGCCGGTGGGCACGATGGCGAGGCCGACGCCGGCGCGCACGCAAGCCATCAGGGTCGCGAACTGGCTGACGATGACAATCTGCCGAAGAGTGAGTCCGGCGACCGAGGCGGCGGCATCGATCGTGCGACGAGTGCGCGCGTCGCTGGGTAGCGCCACCAGCGGTTCGTCGCGCAGCTCGGCCAGCGCGACGCTACGGCGGTTGGCCAGCCGATGACGGCGCGGCACGACCAGGCAGAAGGTCTCGCGCTGCAGCGCCTCGCCCGAGATCGCATCGGGCAGCTCGTCGACATAGGTAAGGCCAAGATCGGCGGCGCCGCTGCGCACCGCTTCCAGCACGCTGCCGTGCACGCCCTCCTGGACATGGATCTCGATACCCGGCCGGGCGGCGCGATAGGACGCGAGCAGCAGCGGCAGCGCCCCGCTCGCCACCGACATGATGCTGGCGATGCTGAGCCGGCCGCGCTGTTCCTCGGCCACCTCGCGGATCGAGCGCACGGTAATGCGCAGATCGTTCAGCATGCGCTCGGCCACCGCCGCGAACTCGCGGCCGGCCGGCGTGATCTGGACATGGCGCGTGCTGCGCTCAAACAGGCGCACGCCCAGCGCCGTCTCGACCCGCTTGATGGTGCGCGTCAGCGCCGGCTGAGAGATGCGCAGCCGCGAGGCCGCCGCGATGAAGCTGCGATACTCACCGACGGCGAGCACCGCCTCGAGCTGGCGGGCACTGAAATCCGGCAGGGTCGGCTGGGCCATGGCAGCTCACACTTCGTGTGGGATCCTTAATGATGTCTACCGTGAAGACGAAGCATGATCACTTCCTCCTCATTCAAATGGGGAGGTGGCGCGCAGCGCCGGAGGGATCATGTGTGACCGTTCTTCCTTCGGCGCTCCCGGACATTGCGAAGCAATGTCCTGCCGCTCATAGGCCGAGCTTCGCTCGGCCTACCCCGCCAGCATCCGTCCCGGATTGCGCTCGCGCAGGATCGGCATGATCCACTTGCCGAAGCGCTCGGCCTCCTCGTCGTGCAGGTAGCCCGAGAGGCAGAAGGAGTGGCAGCCGAGGTCGATGAACTTCTGCAGGGTGTCGGCGCACTGTTCGGGATCGCCGACGATGGCGATGCCGGCACCGGGGCGGACCTGGGTGATGCCGGTCCACAGATGCGGCTCGATCGTCTCGCCGATCGCCGCCAACTCGCGCACGCGGCGGTTGGCTTCCGAGGTGGCGAAGCGTTCCTTCACGAAGGCCTTCTGCGCTTCGCTGGCATGCGAGACCAGCCCATGCGCGAAGTCCCAGGCCTCCTTCTCTGTCTCGCGGCAGACGACCTGCAGGCGCATGCCGAAGCCGATTTCGTTCTCGCGGCCATGCCGCGCCGCCATCGACTTGATCTCCGCCATGTTGGCGCGGATGCGCTCGTAGGTGTCGCCCCAGAAAAGGTGCACGTCGGAGTGCTTGGCCGAAATCTCCCAAGCCTGCTTCGAGCCGCCGCCGAGATAGAAGCGCGGATGAGGCTGCTGGAACGGATAGGGCCGGATCTGCGCGCCCTTGAGCTGATAGAACTTGCCGTCGAAGTTCACCGGGCCTTTGGTCGTCCACAGCGCCTTCAGGATCGAGACTTCCTCGTCCATGATTTCGTAGCGCTCTTCCTTGCCCCACTTGATGCCTTCGGAGGCATTCTCGGCCTCGCTTTGGCCGGCGATCAGGTTGATGCAGATGCGGCCGCCCGAGAGCTGGTCGAAGGCGGTGATCATCTTCGCGAGCAGCACCGGATTGATGTAGCTCGGCCGCGCCGCCACCAGCATGCGCATCGACTTGGAGCGCGCCACCATCATGGCGCTGGAGATCCACGCCTCCCAGCAGGCGGTCTGGACCGGCACCAGCATGTATTCGAAGCCCGCCGCCTCGGCGGCGCCGACGATCTTGTCGAACAGCTCCAGCGACGGCGCCACCTGGGCGCTCGGCAATCCATAGGCGGTGGTGTCGCCCGCGGTGGGCAGGAACCAGCCGAATTCGAGGCGCTTCGGATCGGCCATCGTCTTATTCCTTCTCGATGCCGGCGGCCTTGGCGAGCCGGCCCCACTTCTCGATCTCGGACTTGATGAAGGGCCGGACATCCTCCGGCGCTTTGCGCCGCGGCTCGAACGAGATGCCACGCAGGCGCTTGATCACCTCGGGATCGGTCACGATCTCCTGCACCGCCTTGTCGATTCGGGCCACGATCTCGGGCGGCGTCTTCGAGGGCGCCATGATCACGAACCAGGCGTCGAGCGCGAACTGGCCCAGCCCCGCTTGCTGAAAAGTCGGTACCTCGGGCAGCAGCGGCGAGCGCGAGTCCGAGGCCATCACCAGCGCCTTCACCTTGCCCGCCTTCACCTGCGGCACGGCGATGGCCACGTCGGCGAAGGTCATGTCGATCTGGCCCGAGAGGAGATCGGCCAGCGCCTGCGGAGCGGATTTGTAGGGCACGTAGGTGATGTCGGTGCCGAGGCGCTCGGCGAGGGTCGCGGTGATCACACGCGCGGAGGGCGTGCCCGCACCCGAGGTGAGCGCCGGCTTGGCCTTGGCGCGCTTGATGAAGTCGGCGAGCGTGTCCATGCCCGCATCGGCCCGCACCAGCAGGACGAACTGGATGAAGCCGTAGAAGCCGGCCGGCGCGAAATCGACCAGCGAATCGTAGGGCAGCGACTTCATCAGGTTGGGATTGCCGGCATGCGTGGCGGCCGTGGCGATCATCAGCGTGTAGCCGTCGGGGGCTGCCTTGGCGACGAAGTTGCCGGCGATCGAGCCGTTGCCGCCGCCCTTGTTGTCGACGATCACGGGCTGGCCGAGCTTCGGCGCCAACTGCTCGGCCATGAGGCGGGCCAAGGTGTCGGTCGCGCTGCCGGCGGCATAGGGCACGACGATCGTGAGCGGCTTTGCCGGCCAGGCCTGCGCGCGTGCGGGTGTCGTGGCGGCGGAAGCGGCCGCGAGAATCGTCAAGGCTTTGCGCCGGCTGATGCTCATGCCGGTCTTTATGCAAGCGGCGGCACCGATGCGCAATTGGCGCTGGTCGAAGCGCGAAAGAGGCGGCACGATCCGCCAACTTTTCGGGAGATCTCATGCTGCAGCACGGCAAGCGTCCGACAATCGCATCGCGGCACGGCATGGTGGCCGCCGCCCATCCGCTGGCCGCAGCCGCGGGCGCACGCATCCTGTCGAACGGCGGCAACGCCTTCGACGCGGCGGTTGCCACTGCAGCCGCACTGAACGTCGTCGAGCCGTATATGTCGGGCCTGGCCGGCCGCGGCGTCGCGACCTGCTACATCGCGAAGGAGAAGCGGGTCCGCACGCTCGACTTCGTCGGACCGATCTCGAAGAACTTCCCGATCGACAAGCTCAGCAACCGCTCGCAGTTGCAGCGCGGCGCTCTCGCGGTCGGCGCGCCGGGCAATCTCGCCGGCTGGTGCGAGCTGAACAGCACGCACGGCAAGAAGAAGCTGCCGGAACTCTTCGCGCCCGCGATCGCCATCGCGCGCGACGGTTTCCAGCTCATCGAATTCAACATCGAGGAGATCCAGGGCGTCGCCGGCGAACTGGCCGGGCACAAGGCGCTGCACCCCGAATGGTCGCGCGTCTACACGGCGGGCGCCGGCAACGTGAAGCCCGGCTTCGTGCTGAAGCAGCCGGACCTCGCGCGCACGCTCGAAGCGCTGGCCAACGAAGGTCCGGGCCTGCTCTACGGCGGTGCGCTCGGCAAGAAGATCCTCGAACGCCTGACCGAGCTCGGCGGCTGCATGGTGATGGACGACCTGCTGGCCGCCAAGGCCACCTGGCGCGATCCCGTGACGGTCACCTATCGCGGCCGCACCGTCCATGTGCCGCCGCCGCCCTGCGAGGGCTTCCAGTTCCTGCTGACGCTCCGCATCCTCGAAGGCTTCGACCTCGCCAAGATGAAGCGCAATTCGACCGAGCATGTCGACACGGTGCTGCGCGCCGTGCGCCTCGCCGCCGGCGTGCGCATCGCGACCGGCGTGCCGGCGCCGCAGAAGCTGGCCGAGATCCTGTCGGACGCCCATGTCGAGACGCTGCGGGCCCGCGTACGCGACGGCAAGCCGGTGATAGGCCCGACCGAGCAGTGGACGCCGCCACAGGAACCGGTTTCGCCGACCGACGAGAGCCACACCACCTCGTTCTCGATCGCCGACAACGAGGGCAACCTGATCTGCCTGACGCAGAGCCTGGGCAGCGTCTTCGGTTCGGGCATCGTCGTGCCCGGTACCGGTCTCTGCCTCAACAACTTCCTCTACTGGGCCGACGTGAATCCGAAGAGCCCGAACCGCGTGAAGCCCGGCGACCAGCTGCCGATGTGCATGGCCCCCTCGATCTCGACCAAGGATGGCAATCCCGTCCTCGCGCTGGGCACGCCGGGCAGCTACGGCATCCTGCAGACCCAGCCGCAGGCGATGGTCCAGCACGTCGATTTCGGCTTGCCGCTGCAGCAGGCGATCGAGGCGCCGCGCGGCCGGCTGACCGATGGCGCCGAAGTGTTCCTTGAATCGCGCCTGCCGCCGGACGTGCACGCCGACCTGCGCAAGCTCGGCCACAACGTCACCACGGGCCCGGAATGGACCATGAAGGTGGGTGGCATGCAGGGCGTGGCGGTCGACCCGGAAACCGGCATCTTCACCGGCGGCTGCGACCCCCGCCGCGACGGCTACTGCGTTCCGGCCTGAAATAGGGCAATCGCCGACGGAGGGTATGTCTGATCACTCTGTCTTCGGCGCTTCCGGACATTGTTTCACGATGTCCTGACGCTCAAGGGGCCGAGCGAAGCTCGGCCCGGCATTCCTCTTGCACTGGCACACAAGGCAAGATGGAATGCGTTCCAACGAGAATGTTCATGAGGGGGATGGTTGATGCGTAAACTGGCATGGCTCGCGGTCGCCGCGATGGCCGTCATCGGCGTCGGCACGGCGCAGGCCCAGCAGACGCCGCGCAAGGGTGGCACGCTGCGCATGACGGCGCCCTACGCCGCGAGCTTCGGCAGCCTCGACCCGCACGTCACGCCGCGCGCGCAGGACGACATCGTCGGCAAGGCGCTGCAGCGCTCGCTCTACAATTGGGATACCGCGGCCAACAAGCTCACGCTAGAACTGGCCAAGTCCGTCTCGGTGTCGGCCGACGGCCTCACCTACACCTACAAGCTGCGCGACGACGCCTTCTTCCATAACGGCCGCAAGATGACGGCCGACGACATCATCTTCTCCTTCACCCGGATCATGGACGGCAGCAAGGGCTATCCCGGCGCCCGCTACGTCCGCCTGATCAAGGGTGCGGTCGATGTCGAGAAGGGCACTGCCAAGGAAATCTCCGGCCTCAAGAAGATCGACGATTCGACGCTCGAGATGACAATCACCGACCGCGTCGAGCCCGGCTACTACTTCTTCGGTGGTTCGACGGCGATCCTGCCCAAGGAAGAGGTCGAGAAGGGCAACTACGCCTCCAACCCGGTGGGCCTCGGCCCGTTCAAGTTCAAGGAGCACATCCCCGGCTCGCGCGTCGTGATGGACCGCTTCGACAAGTTCTACAAGACGGGCCAGCCCTACCTCGACAAGCTCGAGGTTCTGATCATGGCCGAGGCCGCCGCCCGCGACGTCGCCTTCCGCAACAAGGAGATCGACACCTCGATCCTGGGCCCGGCCCAGTACGTCGCCTATCGCGCCGATCCGCAGCTTTCCAAGGGCATCCTGGAAGTCGCCGAGATGTTCACGCGCTCGATGCACATCAACCTGAACTCGATCAAGCCGTTCCAAGACAAGCGGGTGCGCCAGGCGATCAACTATGCGATCGATTCGAACCTGATCATCTCGCGTCTGGTCAAGGACAAGGCCTATCGCGCCACCAGCTGGCTGCCGCCCTCCTCCGCGGCCTTCGACAAGGCGATGAAGCCCTACCCGTACGATCCGGAGAAGGCCAAGAAGCTGCTGGCCGAGGCGGGCTATCCCAACGGCTTCGAGTTCGAATGGACGACCAGCCAGAACGAGAGCTGGGGCCTGCCGATCGTCGAGGCGGTGATCCCGATGCTCGCCAAGGTCGGCATCAAGGCCAAGCCGAAGCTGGTCGAGGTCACGGTGCTGACCGAGATCCTGATGAAGGGCGACCACCAGGCCCTCATCGCGTCCAGCCTGACCGGCCCGGACTCGCTCGCGACCCTGCGCTGTTACTATTCCAAGACGCCGCGCACGGCCTGCAACTACACCGGCTTCAACAATGCCGATTTCGACAAGCTGCTCGACGAGGCCGCCCAGGAAGGCGACATGGCCAAGCGCGACGAAATCCTGAAGAAGGCCAACAACCTGCTCTACGACGAAGCGCCGGTCTGGTTCTTCAACTACAACAAGGCGGTGCTGGCCTTCCAGCCGTGGGTTCACGGCCTGCAGCCCAATCCGACCGAGATCACGCACCAGTACCCGGAGAACATCTGGGTCGACGCCAGCTCACCGGCCAAGTAACCGGCGAAAGTAGAAAGTTGAAGGGTCCCTCGCCGCCGCTCGGGATGACATCGTCTTTGTCATTCCGGGGGACGGCGAGGATTCTCTAAGAATTCCGCAATGCTTCTCGTCCTCGGCCGCCGCCTCGCCAACATCATCCCGACGCTGCTCGCCGTCGTGGCGCTCGTCTTCCTGCTCTTCTCCGTCCTGCCGGGCAGCTTCATCTCCGGCATGAACGAGGACGGGCGCTCCACCATCGACCCCGCGGTCATGGAGCGCATGCGCAAGGAGATGGGCCTCGACGATCCGCTGATCGAGCGTTTCGCGAAGTACGTCACCGCCACCGCCACGGGCGACCTCGGCACCTCCTTCCGCACGCGCGAACCCGTCACCAAGATGCTGGCGGTCCGCATCTGGCCGTCGCTGAAGCTGGTCCTCGCGGCCATGACCTTCGCCATCCTGGTCGGCGTCACCCTGGGTTTCTTGGCCGCGCTCAAGCCCGGCAGCCTCGTCGACACCGCCGCCATGGTCGGCGCCATCTCCGGCCTCTCGCTCAGCCAGTTCTGGTTCGGACTGATGCTGATGTACCTGTTCGCGCTCAAGCTCCAATGGCTGCCGAGCTTCGGCTACGGCGACGGCGGCCTGCGCAACCTCATCCTGCCGGCCATCGCACTGGGCGTCGGCCCGATGGCCCTGCTCGCCCGCACCACGCGCGCGGCCGTGCTCGACGTTCTGAACGCCGACTTCGTCCGTACAGCGCGCAGCAAGGGCATGAGCGAGCGCCGCGTCGTCGAATGGCACGTGCTGCGTAACGCCCTGGTGCTCGTCATCACCATCGTGGGCCTGCAGTTCGGCTCGCTGATGGGCCAGGCCGTCGTGGTCGAGAAGCTGTTCGCCTGGCCGGGCGTCGGCTCGCTGATGGTCGATTCGGTGTTCCAGCGCGACATGCCGACGGTCCAGGGCTGCATCCTGATGATCGTGCTGTTCTTCCTCGTCATCAACACGCTGGTCGACATCGCCTATGTCGTGATCGACCCCCGGATCCGGTACCGATGAGCCTCGCCGTCAAGATTCCCCGCCTGCGGCTGAAGGGCGGCACCTCCCTCTGGGTCGGCGGCGCCCTCGTCGCCATCGCCATCTCCTCGGCCATCCTCGCGCCCTGGATCGCGCTCACCGATCCGGTGCTCGACGCCAACCTGATGAACGCCGAGATCGCGCCCTGCTGGGAATTCCCGTTCGGCACCGATGCGCAGGGTCGCGACATCTATTCCCGCATCGTCTGGGGTGCGCGCGTATCGTTGAGCGTCGGCATCATCAGCCAGATCTGCAACAGCCTGATCGGCGTGACGCTCGGCCTCACCGCGGGCTACTGGGGCGGCTGGTGGGACGATCTTGTGAGCGGCCTCACCAACCTGATGCTGGCGATCCCGTCGCTGGTCTTCGCGCTGGCCATCATGGCGATCCTCGGGCCGGGCCTCGTCAGCCTGGTCATCGCGCTCGGCCTCACCAGCTGGTCCTATTCCTGCCGCATCGCGCGCGCCCAGGTCCTGTCGCTGAAGAGCCAGGGCTACATCCAGGCCGCCCGCATCCTGGGCTACGGCGACCTGCGCATCATGTTCACGCAGGTCCTGCCCAACATCCTGGGGCCGCTGATCGTCATCGCGACGCTTGGCATGGGCGGCGCCATCCTCTCCGAGGCGGCGCTGTCCTTCCTCGGCCTCGGCATCCGCCCTCCCTTCCCGAGCTGGGGCAGCATGCTGTCGGAAGCGCGCGACCAGATCACCACCGCGCCTTGGCTGT
Source organism: uncultured Rhodospirillaceae bacterium (assembly GCA_945952105.1). GTDB lineage: Bacteria > Pseudomonadota > Alphaproteobacteria > Reyranellales > Reyranellaceae > Reyranella. The sequence goes on from CAMFGZ010000027.1 coordinate 9,107, forward strand.
CGGTCTTCCCCGGCCTCGCGATCTTCTTCACCGTGCTCGGGCTGAACCTGCTGGGCGACGGTTTGCGCGACTATCTCGACCCGCAATCGACGACGCGGCGGGGATGAGGCCGCGCATGAACACGCCCCTCCTCAAGGTCGAGAACCTGCGCATCGCGCTGGCCGGCGACGGCGTCACCTACAATGCCGTCGAGAACGTCTCGTTCGAGATCGGCCGCGGCGAGGCCTTCGGTCTCGTGGGCGAATCGGGCTGCGGCAAGAGCATCACCGCGCTTTCGGTAATGGGCCTGCTGCGCCGGCCGCTGTCGCTGGCCGGCGGCAAGATCGTGCTCGACGGGGAGGAGATCCAGAACGTTTCCGCCGCCGAGATGCGCCGGCTGCGCGGCAAGCGCATCGCCATGATTTTCCAGGAGCCGATGACGGCGCTCAATCCGCTCTCGCCCGTCGGCAAGCAGATCGCCGAGATGTTCGTGCTGCACCAGGGCGCCAACTGGAACGAGGCGATGGACCGCGCCGAGGAGGCGCTGCGCCAGGTGCGCGTGCCCTCGCCCGAACGGCGCATAAAGGACTATCCGCACCAGCTCTCGGGCGGCATGCGCCAGCGGGTGATGATCGCCATCGCGCTCGCCTGCGGCCCCGACCTGCTGGTCGCCGACGAGCCGACCACGGCGCTCGACGTCACCGTGCAGGCCGAGATCATCGACCTGATGGCCGAGCTCTGCGCCGCCAAAGGCACGGCCATCCTGATGATCAGCCACGATCTCGGCCTGGTCGCCAACATGTGCAAGCGCGTCGCTGTAATGTATGCCGGCCGCATCGTCGAAAGCCAGGTGGCCGACGCGATCTTCGCACGGCCGAGCCATCCCTATACGCAGGGGCTGATCGATTCCCTGCCGCGCCTCGGCGAGCGCGCACGTCGCGGCCGCCAGAAGCTGCGGGAGATCTCGGGTGTCGTGCCCTCGATCGCCAATTACCCGGCCGGCTGCCGCTTCAACCCGCGCTGCCCGGCCGTCACCGACGTGTGCCGTTCGGTCGTGCCCGAGGCCACGCCGCTTCCTGCAGAGGGTCTCGTGAGGTGCCATCACCATGGCTGAGGCCTTGCTCTCGCTGGACGACCTCGCGGTCCATTTCAAGATCGGCAACGCGCTGGGCGGCGGCGTCAAGACGCTGAAGGCGGTCGACGGCGTCACGCTCGACGTGAAGCCCGGCGAGTGCCTCGGCCTCGTGGGCGAATCGGGCTGCGGCAAGTCCACGCTCGCGCTCGCCATCATGGGCCTGCTGCCGCCGACGCGCGGCACGATCGGCATCGACGGGCAGCAGATCTCCGGCTCGACGCCGCCCGACCGCATGAAGATGGCGCGCACGGTCCAGATGGTCTTTCAGGACCCCTACGCCTCGCTCAATCCGCGCCAGACGGTGCGCCGGACGCTCGCCGATCCGCTGCGCCTGCACGGCGTCACCGACAAGGCCGAAGTCGAAGCGCGGGTGATCGACATGATGGCCAAGGTCGGCCTGCGTCCCGAACAGGCCGACCGTTATCCGCACGAATTCTCCGGCGGCCAGCGCCAGCGCATCGGCATCGCCCGCGCCCTGATCCTGAAGCCGAAGCTTGTGCTCTGCGATGAGCCCGTGTCTGCGCTCGACGTGTCGATCCGTGCCCAGATCATCAACCTGCTGCTCGAACTCAAGGACGAGATGGGGCTGGCCTACATCATGATCAGCCACGATCTCGGCGTGGTCGAGCATGTGAGCGACCGCGTGGCCGTGATGTATCTCGGCCGCATCGTCGAACAGGGCGGCTGGCAGGAAATCTTCGAGAACCCGCGCCATCCCTACACGCGTGCGCTGATCGCGGCGATCCCCGACCCGTTCCACCGCGCCGCCATCGGCGCCGATGCCAAGGCACGCGGCGAGATCGCCAGCGCCCTCAATCCGCCGACGGGCTGTCACTTCAATCCGCGCTGCCCGCTCAAGGCCGACCTCTGCACGGCCGAGTATCCGGCCTTCGGCGAGGTCTCGCCCGGCCATCGTGCAGCTTGTCATTTCCGCGACCGCATGAGTTGATGGGGCGATAGCCCCATGACCCCGCTCGACACCGATATCCTTCTCGACTGGATCGTCCGCCGCGGCCTCGACGGGGCGGACGAGGCCCAGCTATTGCGCGAGTTCTGCGAGAAGTGCCGCGACGCCGGCCTCATGCTCTCCCGCGCGCTGTCCTTCATCGACACGCTTCATCCGGTCCACGAGGGCCGCATCTACCGATGGCGCGACGATTCCGTCGAGGAAGAGGCCGCCACCGACTATGCCCGCACCGACCAGGGCGGCCCTGCCGCCGATTCCTGGCAGCGCAGTCCCTTCTTCCATCTGCTGCAGACCGGCGGGGAAGAACTACGCCGCCGCATCGGCTTCGGCGAGGAAGCCGACTTCACCATCATCCAGGAGATGAAAGACCTCGGTCACACCGACTATGTCGTCTTCATCCATCGCTTTGCCGGCGACACCAAGATCGGCGACATGGACGGCGTCTATTCCGCGTGGTCGACGCGCCACTCGGAAGGCTTCAGCGACGCCAACCTGGTGGCGTTGCGCCGCCTGGTGCCGGTGCTGGCGCTCACGATCAAGAGCGCCGCCCTGGCGCGCATCGCCGACACGCTGGTCCAGGTCTATCTCGGCCGCGACGCCGGCCGGCGCGTGCTGGAGGGCAGCATCCAACGCGGCGTTGCCGACCGCATCGAGGCCGCCCTCTGGTTCTCCGACCTGCGCAGCTACACCGCCATCACCGACAGGGCCAAGCCCAGCGAGATCATCCCGCTGCTCAACGACTATGCGGAGGTGGTGATCACCGCGATCCACGAGGCCGGCGGCGACGTGCTGAAGCTGATCGGCGACGGCACGCTGGCGGTCTTCCGCGCCGGCGATCCCGCCGAGGCCTGCAGCCGCGCGCTGCGCGCCGAGGAAAAGCTGCGCGCCCGCATGAAGGAGCTGAACGAACGGCGACTGGCCGAAGAGCAGCCGACCACCGACGTCTATATCGGCCTGCACATCGGCGAGGTCTTCTACGGCAACATCGGCAGCTTCGACCGGCTCGACTTCACCGTCGTGGGACCGGCGGTCAACGAAACCAGCCGCATCGCCTCGATGTGCCGCTCGGTCGACCGCCCCCTCCTCGTCTCCTCCACCTTCGCCGAGGCGCTGCCCGCCGAAGAACGCAACCGCATGGTTTCCGTCGGCCGCTTCGCCCTGCGGGGCGTCGGCAAGGCCCAGGACCTGTTCACCATCGATCCGGAACTGCTGTAGCTGGAATGTCTGCAGCCCGCCTCGATTCGACCGGCGATGACGGGAGGCTTCGATCGAGACGACCGGGGCTCAAGGGGCCGGTCCCACCCACGACTCCAGCACGTCCCACTTGGCCTTGCGCTGCTCGTCCCGCGACTTCTTGAAGTCGTGGCCGAACGGAGCGGTGTCGAACGAGCCGTAGGTCGGGTTGGCGAGCATCAGCCATTGCCGGCCCCAATAGGGCATGCCGGCCTCGAAGGCCTTGACCCGATCGACCTCGCTGGTGCGATAGCGGTCGTCGAAGTCGCCGAAATTGTCGCCGATGTTCAGCAGGACGCGGTAATCCTTCGCGATGGCGGCGCGGCGCGTGCTCTTGGCGCCGCTCCACTCGGGCTTCTCGCCCTGCATCAGGAAAGTGTCGACGTTCCCGCCCATGGGAAAGCCGAGCTTCTGCATGTTTTCGCGCGTGTCCTTTTCGGTCTCGGCGCCGCGGTTGGTGACGTAGAAGACCTTCACGCCCTTGGAGTCGGCGTACTTCGTGAACTCGACGGCGCCCGGGATCGCGGTCGAGACCTGCGCCGCGCAGAACTGGTTCCACGTTCGGGTACTGAAACTCTGGTTCGCCCGCATCATCCAGACCTGATACTTTGAATTGTCGAGCAGGGTCTCGTCGACATCCAGCACCACCGCCGGCGGCAGGTTCCTGAAATCGCCCGTCTGCTCCGCGGGCGCCGCCGTCCAGCCCTTGTCGGCGAGCGCCTCGTCGAGCCGGAGGCGGGCCAGAGCAAACACCGTGAGCGCGTTGGCGCGATACTCGACCGCGCGCTGCGTCCAGAGCGTCGCCAACAGCATGTCGCTGGTGGGCGGCGCGTCCTGGGCCCGGACCGCTCCGGCGGAAAGGGTCGCGAGAAGAAGGCCGAGGACCAGGGTCTTGCGTGCGCTCATGGCGATACCTCCTCAAGCAACCGCCGCTTCGTCGTCTCGTCCGCGAATGAAGCCTCGATCGTCGTGCGGGCAATGGCCCGCAGCTGCCGCTCGTCGAGCCCCGAAAGGTCGTATTCCGTTCCGAGCGTCGTGTGGAAGAAGGGCGGATCGTCGGAATTCAGCGTGACCCGCACGCCCGCCGCGATCAGCCGATGAAGCGGATGCGAGACGCGGTCGGGATAGAGACCGAGCGCGACGTTGCTGCCGGGGCAGACCTCCAGGACGATCCCGCGACGCGCCAGCTCCTCCATCAACGCCGGATCGTCGGCCGAGCGTACGCCGTGCCCGATGCGCGTCACCGGCAGGTCGCGGATCGAGGCCCAGACGCTTTCCGGCCCCAGCACTTCGCCGGCATGGACGGTGCAACCATAGCCGCGCTCGTGCGCGTGCCGATAGGCCGGCGCAAAATCGATGGGGGCGAACTTGGCCTCGTCGCCCCCCATGCCGAAGCCCACGACATAGGGATGCGGCTCGGCGATCATCGCGCGGACCATCGCCTCGGCGCGTTCCGGCCCGAGATGGCGGATGCAGATGATGATGATGCGGCCGACGATGCCGAAGTCGCGCCGCGCATCGTCTATGCCCTCGACCAGCGCGGCCAGCCAGACGGCATAAGGAATGCCCAGCGCCGCCGGCCGCTCGGGCGAGCAGAACATCTCGACATAGACCGCACCCTCGCCCGCCGCCCCGGCGAGATAGGTGTAGATCACGTCGCGAAAGTCGCGCGCCGTCTTCAGGGCCGTGCAGACGCGATCGTAGGACTGGAGGAAACTCCAGAAGTCCGTCCAGGCATAATGACCCTTGCTATCGAACAGGTTCGGCGGCAGGGCGAGCCCGTTGCGCTCCGCCAGCTCGACGGCGAGCTTCGGCGGGATCGAGCCTTCGAGATGGCAGTGGATTTCGGCCTTGGGAATCACGCGAATCCTCGGAGCGGCAGGTCGGGTCGTTGCAGCCAGTTGTCGCCCTGATAATCGGCCCGGCCGTCGATAAGGTGCAAGCTGTAGGCATGGCGCGGTCGCGGCGAGCGGTTCGCGGTGCTGGCATGCGGCAGCAGCCCATGCAGCACGATCAACGTGCCGCGCCGGACTTCCAGCGCCACCGGCTCGGCCGCCGGCCAGGGCGTGGCGTCGAGGGTACGTGTGACGAGTTCGTCGCCCTCATAGCCGAACCATTGGCGCAGCGGCCCGCGATGAGCGCCCGGCAGGGCCATCAGGCAGCCATTGCCGCGGTCGGCATCGTCGAGCGCGATCCAGAAGCCGGTGACGCTGGGCGGGTCGGTACGCAGGAAAGTGGCATCCTGGTGCCAGTCCACCTCCGCCCCGACCTGCGGCTGCTTGAAGAGGTACATCGATTGCAGGAGCAGCGGCTCGCCGAAGCCAAGTTCATGCGCCAGCGCCGCCAGCCGGGGTTGGTGCGAAAAGCGGTCGAACAACGGATCGAGATCGTGGAGCGCGTGGCCAATCTTGTTCAACCGGTCCGGCGCGTTCTCCTCGACGAAGAAACGGATGGCGCCACCTGATTCGCGGAAATAGCGATCGCGCGCATGCGCCTGGTCGCGAGTCGAGAAGGCAGTGGGCGCAGTGCCGGGATCGAAGCCGGCGGCCAGTTCGGCTGCCCGCGCCTTGAGCGCCTCGCAGTCGGCCGCCGTCACGAAGTCCGGCAGGACCGCGAAGCCGTCGCGCGCATAGGCGTCGAGGTCGATCAAAGGGCTACTCGTTCCATGATCGCCGGCCGCCCTGACGGGGCCCGGTCCTCGATGCGGACGGCGCGGCGGATCAAGGCAATCGCCTCGTCGGCCTCGGGCTCGCTGGCGGCATGGACCAGGCACAGCGGCTCGCCGCTACGGATGCGCTGCCCGACGGCGACGAACTCGGTGAGGCCGACCGACGGATCGATCGCATCGTCGGCATGGCGCCGACCGCCACCCAGCGCCACGACGGAAATGCCGACCTCGCGTGCATTCATGCCGGCGATGTGACCCGAACGCTCGGCCGTGCACGCCCGCACGACGGGCGCATGGCCGAGATAGCGCGAGCTGTGTTCCAGAAAGTCGCCGGGCCCGCCCAGCGCCGAGACCATGCGGGCAAAGACTTCCGCCGCGCGCCCATCGGCCAGGACGGTTTCGGCTTTCATCCGGCCTTCGGCGGCGTTCGCGGCCAGCTTGCCCAGGACCAGCATCTCGCCGGCCAGCGCCATCGTGACTTCGTGCAGGCGCGGCTCGCGCGTGCCGGCGCCCGTCAGATAGGCCACCGTCTCGGCGACCTCGAGTGCATTGCCGACGTCGCGGCCCAGCACGCAGTCCATGTCCGTGATCAGCGCCACCGTCGGCAACCCGGCCTGGTTCGCCACGTCGACGAGGCTCCGCGCGAGATCGCCCGCCATCTCCTCGGTATCGCAGAAGGCACCCGAGCCGCACTTCACGTCCATCACCAGCCCGTGCAGTCCCTCGGCCACCTTCTTGCTGAGGATTGAGCTCACCAGCAGCGGAATCGATTCGACACTGCCGCTGATGTCTCGCGTTGCATAGAGGCGCCGGTCGGCGGGCGCCAGGTCGTCGGTCTGCCCGATCACGGCGCAGCCAACCTCGCGCACGACTTTACGGAAGGTCGCGATGTCGGGCTGCACGTCGTAGCCCGAAATGGAGGCGAGCTTGTCGAGCGTGCCGCCGGTATGGCCGAGGCCTCGCCCCGATATCATCGGCACGAAGGCGCCGCACGCCGCCACGATCGGTGCCAGCATCAGGCTCACCTTGTCCCCGACGCCGCCGCTCGAATGCTTGTCGAGCACCGGCCCGGGCAGATCGAGGTCGCGCCAGTCGAGCATGATGCCCGAACGCGCGAGACCCAGGGTCATCGCGACCCTCTCAGGCACGGTCATGCCGCGGAAGAACACGGTCATCGCAAAGGCCGCGACCTGGCCCTCGCTCAGGCCGCCGTCATGGATGCCGCGCACGACGAAGGCGATTTCCTCCGGCGTGAGTTCGTGTCCGTCGCGCTTGCGCCGAATGATCTCCTGCGGCAGCAGGCTCATGCGTAGCGCTCCAGGAAGGCGCGCAGCAGCAGGCGCACCTTGCCCGCCGCCGCGGTCGCGACCGACAAGGTCTGTTCGTGAGCCAGCACGCCGGGCACCAGCCCCGCGGCATAGTTCGTCATCAGCGAGAGGGCGGCCACCTTGAGGCCGGCGTGGCGGGCGAGAATGGTCTCGGGCGCCGTCGACATGCCCACGGCATCGGCGCCCAGCACGCGCGCGGCGCGGATCTCGGCCGGCGTCTCGAAGCTCGGCCCGCTGAAGAAGATGTAGACGCCTTCGTGGCACACGACGTTCGCCGCCTTCGCCGCCTCCAGGAGCTTCGCGCGCAAGGCCGGGTCGTAGGCATCGACCATGTCGACGAAACGGCTGTCGCCCGGCCCGACGCCGAACAGCGGATTGATGCCCGCGAAGTTGATGTGATCGCCGATCGCCATGACCGATCCCGGCGGCATGTCGAGCCGCAGGCTGCCGGCGGCGTTGGTCTGCAGCAGGGTCTCGCAGCCGAGCCCGGCCACGGCGTCGATGGCGCCCCTCATCTCGTCGGCCTTGCCGCGCTCGTAGTAATGCGCACGGCCCTGCATCACGGCGACGGGCGTCTTTCCGACATGGCCCAGCACCAGCCGGCCGGCGTGGCCGCCGACCGTCGGCTGCGGAAAGCCCGGCAGGTCGGCATAGGGGATGGCCGCGACCTGCGTCACTTCCTCGACGAAGCCGCCGAGGCCGGAGCCGAGGATCAGCGCGACCTTGGGCCGGAAGTCCGGAGCCGCGCGTTCGATGACGTCGTTCATGGCGTTGCGATGTGATGCGGGCCGAAGGACATCGGCAGGAGCTGGCCCAGCGTCACAGTGCGATGCAGCCCATCGGGACCGCAGAGATGGATGGACACATCGTCGGCCGCGAACTCGCGCAGTTTCTGCCGGCAGCCACCGCAGGGCGTGATAACTTCCGGCCCCGGCCCGACCACGACGCATTCGAGGATGCGCTTGTGGCCCGCCGCGACCAGCGCCGCTATGGCGCCCGCCTCGGCGCAAAGCCCCTGCGGATAGGCCGCGTTCTCGACGTTGCAGCCGCCATGGATCGAGCCGTCTTCGGCGCGCAGCGCGGCGCCGACATGGAACTTCGAATAGGGCGCATGGGCACGCTGCATCATGCGCTGCGCCAGGCGGAGAAGGTCGTCCATCTCAATGCTCCTTCTCGTAGGGCACGCCGGCCGCCTTCGGGGCGACGGTGCGACCGATGAATCCGGCCAGCAGGAACAGGGTGAGAAGATAGGGCATGGCCTGGACCAGCTGCACCGGAACTTCCCCGACGCCGGGGAGCTTCACGCCCTGAAGGCGTATGGCGATCGACTCCAGAAGCCCGAAGGCGAGGCACGCGCCGAACGCCGGAAACGGGCGCCAGCGCCCGAAGATGATGGCCGCCAGCGCGATGAACCCCTGCCCTGCCGTCATGTCGCGGCTGAAGCCGGCATTCTGCGCAATCGAGAGATAGGCGCCGGCCAGTCCGGCGAACAGGCCGCACAGCATCACCGCGCGATAGCGTAGCCACGACACGGAGATTCCGGCCGCATCCACCGCCAGCGGCACCTCGCCCACCGCGCGCAGCCTGAGACCGAAGCGCGTGCGCTCGATCAGCCACCAGGTCAACGGTACCGAGAGCAGCGCGGCATAGACGATCACGTTGTCGCCCGCGACGGGGAAGAAGATCGGATTGAGCCGTTCGCCCGGGCTCAACGGCGGCGTCTGGCCGCCGCGCGCGAACCAGGCCGTGCCCAGCACCACGGTGAGGCCCATCGCCAGGATGTTGAGCGCGATGCCGCTCACCACCTGGTTGCCGCGATGGGTGATGCAGGCAAAGCCATGCAGCAGCGCGAGCACCTCGGCGGCCAGGATCGCGGCGCCGACCCCCATCCAGGCCGAGTCCGTGACCGCCGCGGTGGCTGCCGCGAAGAATGCCGCCATCAGCATCTTGCCTTCGAGCCCGACGTCGATGATGCCGCTCTTCTCGGAGAACAGCCCGCCCATGGCGCAAAGCACCAGCGGCGTCGCCACGCGCAGGGTGGCGGCGAGCGTCGCGATGACGAGGGTGAGCGCCTCTTCCATCTCAGCCCTTCCGCGCGAGAAGAGCCTGCAGCCACGGCCGCGGGAGATGGACGAGAGCGCCCGAGAAGAGAATCACGAGTCCCTGGATCACCACCACCATCTCGCGCGTGATCGCCGGGATCTCGAAGGCGAGTTCCGCGCCGCCCTGCTGCAGCGCACCGAACAGCAGCGCCGCCAACACGATGCCCAGCGGATGACCGCGCCCCATCAACGCGACCGCGATGCCGGTGAAGCCGTAGCCCGCCGCGAAGTCGAGCACGAGCCGATGATGCACGCCCAGCAGCTCGTTGACCGCCACGCCGCCGGCCAGCGCGCCCGACAGGCACATGGCGAGCATGGTCGTGCGCTTCAGATTGGTGCCGGCATAGAGGGCTGCTTCCGGATTGTGGCCCATGGTGCGCAGCCCATAACCCCACGGTGTGTGCCACAGGAAGATCCAGACTCCGACGCAAGCGAGCAGCGCCAGCAGGAGCGACAGGTTGAGCGCCGACGGCGCAACGGCGATGCCGATCCACTGCAGCGCGGCCTGCATCGACGGTACCGCGGCCGAGGCCCCGAAACCGCGGCTCTGCGGCGTCATCGAGCCCGGCGCGATCAGCACGTTCACCATCAGATAGACCATCAGCGCCGAGGCCACGAAGTTGAACATGATGGTGGTGATGACGATGTGGCTGCCGCGCCAGGCCTGCATCCAGGCAGGGACGGCGGCCCAGGCCGCGCCGAACGCCGCCGAGGCCAGGATCGCGAGCGGGATCATCAGCAGGCCCGGCAGGTAACGATCGAGCGCCAGCACGGCGAGGCCGCAGCCCAACCCGCCGATATAGGCCTGCCCCTCGCCGCCGATGTTGAACAGGCCGGCATGGAAGGCGACCGCAACGGCGAGCCCGGTGAAGATGAAGTTGGTGGCGTAATAGAGCGTGTAGCCGATCGATTCCGACGAACCGACGGCGCCCAGCACCAGAAGCTCGAGGGCATGAACGGGATCGACGCCGATCACCCTCACGATGAGCCCGACGAGGAGGAAGGCCATCGCGACGTTGGCGAGCGGCAGCAGGCCGATCTCGACCCAGCCCGGCAGCGGACGGCGCGTCGCACTCATGCCGCGCGCGCGCCCGCCATCATCAGGCCCAGAGTGCGCTCGTCGGCATCGGCAGCCGCGACCTCGCCCACGATGCGCCCGCCGGACATCACCAGGATGCGGTCGGCCAGCGACAGGATCTCCTCGAGTTCGACCGACACGACCAGCACCGCGCATCCCGAGTCCCGGCTGGCGATCAGTTCGCGGCGTATGAACTCGATGGCGCCGATATCGACCCCACGCGTCGGCTGGCCGACCAGCAGCAGCTTGGGATGACGCGCCATCTCCCGCGCCAGGATCAGCTTCTGCTGGTTGCCGCCCGAGAAGCTCGACGAGCGCAGGCCCGGCGTGCGCGGCCGCACGTCGAAGCGCTCCATCAGCTCGGCGCAATACTTGCCGACTGCCGGGCCGTCCAGCAGGTAGTTGTGACAGAAGGGTTCGCGATCCTGGTAGCCGAGGATCGCCGTCTCCGACGCGAGGAAGGCCGGCACCAGCCCCTGCCGCAGCCGGTCCTCCGGCACATGCGCCACGCCGAGGCCGCGCATCTCCGCCGGGTCCGCGGGATGGCTGGCATCGACCTTGCGGCCGCAGACTTCCAGCGCGCCGCCAGTGGGCTGACGAATTCCCGAAAGGACCTGAAGCAGCTCGGTCTGTCCGTTGCCCGATACGCCGGCGACGCCGACGATCTCGCCAGCACGCACCTCGAACGAGATGTCGTCGAGTACCCGGACTCGGCGACCGTCCACCAGCGACAGGTTGCGGACCACGAGACGCGCCTCGCCGGTGCGGGACGGCGCCTTGTCGAACGCGAAACGCACCTTGCGGCCGACCATCAGTTCGGCGAGTTCCTCGGCGCCGGTCTCCGAGGTCGGACGCTCGGCGACGACCTCGCCGCGCCGCATCACGATCACCTTGTCCGTCACGCTCAGGATCTCGCGCAGCTTGTGGGTGATCAGCACGACGGTCACGCCGCGGTCGCGCAGCACGCGCAGGATCTCCAGCAGGCGGTCTGTCTCCTGCGGCGTGAGCACCGCGCTGGGCTCGTCGAGGATCAGGATCCGCGCGCCGCGAAACAGGACCTTGAGGATTTCGACCCTCTGCTGCTCGCCCACGGAGAGGTCCGAGATTCGCGCATCGGGATCGACGGTGAGATCGTATTCGCGGGCGAGCCGCGCCAGTTCCGTCCGCGCGGCCGCCCGTCCGCCGGCCAGAAGCGGCCCCCCTTCCGCGCCCAGGATCAGGTTCTCCAGCACGGTGAAACTGTCGACCAGCATGAAATGCTGATGGACCATGCCGATGCCATGGCCGATGGCATCGCGCGGCCCCGTCATCTCGACTGCCCGGCCATCGACCAGGATCTCGCCGGCATCGGCCCGGTACAGGCCGTAGAGGATGCTCATCAGCGTCGATTTGCCGGCGCCGTTCTCACCCACGATGCCGGTGATGCCGCCACGCTCGATGCGCAGCGACACGCCGCGCACGGCGTGCACGCTCCCGAACGACTTGTCGATCCCCCGAAGCTCTATGGCAGCGGCGGCCGTCAGCTCTTGCACGAATTGTTGCTCATATAGTCGTGGACGACGATCTGGCCCGAGATGATGGCGGCCTTCGCGGCATCGACCTTGGCCTTCATATCCGGCGTAATGAGCTTTTCGTTGTCCTTGTCGAGCGCCCAGTCGACGCCACCTTCCTTGAGGCCGAGCACCTGCACACCGCCCTTCCACTGATTGGCCTGAGCGGCCTTGAAGCTGTCGTAGGTCGCGAGATCGACGCGCTTCAGCATCGAGGTCAGCATGTTGCCGGGATGGAGGTGGTTCTGGTTGGAATCGACGCCGATGCCGAGCTTGCCGCGATCCTTGGTGGCCTGGAGGATGCCGAGCCCGGTGCTGCCGGCGGCGGCATAGACGACGTCGACGCCGCGGTCGAACTGGCCCTTGGCCAGCTCCGCGCCGCGCCCCGGATCGTTCCAGGCGGCCGGCGTCGTACCGGTCATGTTGGTGATCAGCTCGGCGTTGGGATTGGCGTACTTGATGCCCTGCTCGAAGCCGCACTGGAAGCGGCGCACCAGCGGGATGTCCATGCCGCCCACGAAGCCGATCTTGCCGGTCTTCGAGGCCATGGCCGCCAGCATGCCGACGAGGAACGAGCCTTCCTGCTCCTTGAACACGATCGACTGGACGTTGGGCAGGTTCACCACACTGTCGATGAGGGTGAAGTGGATGTTGGGGAACTCCTTGGCGACCTTCTCGAGCGCCACCGCCTGCGCGAAGCCGACGGCGATGATCGGATCCTGGCCGCGCTGGGCGAACCGGCGCAGGATCTGCTCGAACTGGGTCTCGTTGCTCGGCTCGAATTCGGCGACGGCGATGTTCGTGTCCTTCTTGAATCGCTCGGCGCCCTGCGAGACGCCTTCGTTGAAGGACTTGTCGAACTTGCCGCCCGTGCTGAAGACGACGGCCGGCTTGATCGGCGCGGTCTGCGCGAGCGCGACCGGGGAGAGACCGGCGGCAGCCAGCACGGAAAGCAGCGGTCCAACCCAGCGTTTCATTGCGATTCCCATGTTGTTGCCGTGAGTTTGGACCGGGCCGCGTCCCGGGTCTAGGCGCAGGACGCCGGGATGGGTGGGCACGGGACTTGCTATACTGCCCGGCAAGGCTGCCGCCCGGGAGGATCAATGGCCGAGTACGACCTCGTCATCCGCAACACGACGATTGCCACGGCTTCCGACGTCGTGAAGGGCGATATCGGGATCGTCGGCGGACGGGTCGTCGCCCTGGGCGAACGGCTCGACAAGGGCCGTCGCGAGATCGACGGCACCGGCCGGATCGCGGTTCCCGGCGGCATCGACGCCCATGTCCATTTCGACCAGGACACGGCCGACGGCTCGGTCTTCTGCGACGATTTCGAGAGCGGCAGCCGCGCCGCCGCGGCCGGCGGCACCACGACCATCATTCCCTTCGCCTATCAGAACAAGGGCCAGCCGCTGCGCGATGCGGTGAACAAGTATCACAAGCGCGCCGAGGGCAAGTCGCTGATCGACTATGCGTTCCATGTGATCCTGTCGGATGCCAGCGAGAAGATCATGGGCCAGGATTTCACCGCCCTGGTCGCCGACGGATACACCTCCTTCAAGGTCTACATGACCTACGACGACGTGAAGCTCACCGATCGCGAGATGCTCGACGCGCTGGCGGCCGCGCGGCGCGAGCAGGCGATGCTCATGATCCATGCGGAGAATTCCGACTGCATCACCTGGCTGACCGAGCGGCTGGAACTGAAGGGCATGACGGCCGCGAAGTTCCATGCGACGTCCCGCCCCTTCGTGGTCGAGCGCGAGGCCACGCATCGCGCCATCTCGCTGGCCGAGATGCTCGACGTGCCGATGCTGCTGGTCCATGTCTCGGCCAAGGAAGCCATGCACGAGATTCAGCGGGCTCAGGCCCGCGGCCTCAGGGTCTACGGCGAGACCTGTCCGCAGTACCTGTTCCTCAGCGAAGAGGATTTCGAAAAGCCGGGCGACGAGGGCGCCAAGTGCGTCTGCTCGCCGCCACCGCGCGGCACCGACAACCAGGAGCATATCTGGACCGGCCTCGCGGCCAACACCTTCCAGGTCCTCTCCTCCGATCACGCCGCCTTCAAGTTCGATGACGTGCGCGGCAAGAAGCTGCCGGGCGCCCGCGAGAGCTTCCGCAAGATTCCCAACGGTGTGCCGGGTGTCGAGACGCGGCTGCCCCTGCTCTTCTCGGAGGGCGTCAACAAAGGCCGCATCAGCCTGCAGCAATTCGTGGCCCTGAGTTCGACCAACGCCGCCAAGATCTACGGCCTGCACCCGCGCAAGGGCACGATCGCGGTCGGCGCGGACGCCGACATCGTGTTGTGGGACCCAGAGCGCAAGGTGAGCCTCACCAACTCGATCCTCCACCACAATTGCGACTACACGCCCTACGAGGGCCGCGAGCTCACCGGCTATCCGGTGATGACTCTCTCGCGCGGCGAGGTGGTGATGGAGGAAGGCCGCATGAGCGGCTCGGCCGGCCGTGGCCTCTTCCAGAAATGCGACCGCCCCGAAGCCGCCCGTCCGCGCGGCCGCCCGCTGATCGATCCGTCGATCTTCAATTGAAGTCTTCCGACCGCAAAAGAATTGCGCGGTTCCAAACAACGACCTCACGCTGAGGAGCGCTCCGCAGGAGCGCGTCTCGAAGGGTGGGCACGAGCACCACGTCTGCAACACATCCTTCGAGACGGCCACTTCGTGGCCTCCTCAGTATGAGGTTGCGTATGTCAATTTCGGAGAAAAGTCCCCTAAGCCGGTGGCTCGTAGCGTTCCAAAAAGTCGACGACTTCGGCGACCGGCAGGACATCACCGTATTTGGCCATCATGTCGTAGAGATTGGCGAAGTGCGGGCTCTCGTGCTTGTCGGAGACGCACTCCTCCGGAACGATCGTGCGGAAGCTGCGCGACAGGCTGTCGACCACGGTGGCGCGCACGCAGCCCGACGTCGAGCCGCCGGTGACGATTACCGTATCGACCTGATGGAAGGTGAGCAGCGAGCCGAGGTTGGTCTCGAAGAAGGCCGAGGCCATGCGCTTGTTCATGACGATGTCGCGGTCCCGGTCGATCTCGCAGCGATCGTCGAGCTGGGCCCGCCGGTCATCGGCCTTGATGCTCCGCAGCGACACGGCCATGTCCGCGCGCGTCCCCCAGACTCCGCAATCCTCGCCCGAGTCGAGATAGGCGACGAAGGTCCAGATCACCGGACAGCCATGACCACGCACCAGCCGCGCCAGCCTGTTCACATGCTCGATCTGGCGCGGATCGGTCTCGTAGGCGGTCGGGAATTCGGACGGTCGCGTGTAGGCGTTCTGGAGATCGATGTTCACCAGGGCGGGCTTGCGTCCGAAGCCGAAGCGACGCCGGTCCGGCCTGGCTTTCAGCGCTTCGTAGAGTTCCCGCGCCGTCCTGTTCGAGGTTTCCATGCGAAGAACCGATCAGACCAAGGCGTCAGGACGGCACCACGAACCCGTAGCGCAGGTTCGACGGCTCGCGGCCGGCGCGCTCGTAGTCCGACTTGATCGCGGCGAAGCGGTCGTCGCGCCACGCCGCTTTCTTGATGTCGTACTTGTACATCTTCGCCGAATTCTCGCCGAAGATGGCGCGCTTCACCGGGCCGTCGGCGCTGCCGAGCGGGGCGAAACCGAACTTCTTCTGCATGTCCTCGGGGATTTCGAGCCGGCGCAGCGCCTCGATCTGCCATTGCGGCGCGCCGGTCCAGACGGCGTCGGTGCCCCACACGACATGATCGACACCCATGCCCTTGATCAGCATGCCCATCAGGGCAGCGCACAGGCGCGGCTCGGTCACCGTGGTCTGGGCGAAGATCTGGCCGAGGTCCGCATAGACGTTGCTGACGCCGTACTTGGCGGGAATCTCCGCGAGATCCGATGTCCAGTCGACCCGGCCGGTCTTCTCGAACTGATCGTAACCCGAGGCCGAGGCGCCGGGCGCTCCGGTCCAGCGGAAGGCCGAGTGGTAGATGACGAAGCGGATCTGCGGCCAGTCCTTGGCCGCCTTGCCGACATCGTCGACCGTCGCGTACTGGGTGAGATGCGGCCAGCGCTGCGAAACCGAGGGCGGATAGAGGCCCTTGTGCACGCAGACGATGTCGTTGCCGGCCTTCAGCATCTTTTCATAGAAGGGATAGACGAGCTTCTCGTCGTCCATGCGCCAGGGATGGCGCGCCAGGTCCTTGTTGGTGTTGTCGCCGACCGTGTAGCCCTTCCAGGAATCGGGCTTGAGCGTCGCGATGCATTTGTCGACCTCGTCCATCCAGCCGTCGTAGCCCGGGGTGAAGATGGCGTGCGACAGGCAGCGCTTGGAGCCGGCGGCCTTGTTCACCTTCTCGCGCGCTTCCGCCTTCATCTCGTTGGTGAGGAACCAGTCGCGCGGGTCCTCCGACGCCGAGCCGCTGATCAGCGCCACCTTGGTGTCGCTGTCGAGATAGATCTCCTTGAACCAGTTCGGATACTTCAGGTCGTCGATGGTCTGCGGCTTGTCGACCAGGCCGGGATTCCAGCCGGCCTTGCCCACCGCCTCGCGACCGCGCACGAAGCCCTCGAGCCTCGTGTCGTCGCGCAGGAAGTGCGTGTGCACGTCCATCACGAACTGGTCCTTCAGCCCGTCGGCGCGCGCCTGGGCGAGATCGACGCTCTTGGCCTCCGCGGGCGAGGCGCCATAGAGCGGGCCGTAGATTTCGTTCATGGCGACGAAGGCCGTGGCCATGCCGGCGGCGGTCTGGAAGAAGCGACGGCGCGACAGGCCGTTCTTGCGGCCAAACTCGTCGCCCAGCGCGTTCATGCGCGCTTCGACCCTCTTCTGCTGCTCGGTCTGCGGGACGGGCAGGAATTCGTCGCTGGACACGACCTGCGTCGGCACAGGTGTCGCCTTCCCGGCCAACCGAGCCGGCCGGAGACCGCGATGTTCCTCGTCGCTCAACATGCCCATGATTTCCTCGCAACACGCCCGGGAGGGAACGCAACGTGCCGAGCTTACTTGGCCCGCGGCGTCGCGGCGACTCCCGGCACGCGGTTGAGGACCGAATGTACGAGGCCGCCATCGACCAGCAGCGACTGCCCGGTGATGTAGCTCGCCTGCGGCCCCAGCAGGAAGGCGATGGCGTCGGCGATGTCGCCGGCCTTTGCGACCCGGCCGAGCGGCACCAGTCTGGCGCGGCCGCGCGCCAGCGCGGGCTTGCTGTAGATCGCGTCCGTCATCGAGGTATGGACGAAGCCGGGGCAGACGGCGTTGGCGCGGATGCCGTCGGGCGCCCATTCCTGTGCCATCATCTCGGTCAGCATGATCAGCGCCGCCTTGGTCGGGCTGTAGGCGCCGGTCGGCAGCTGCGGCACGACGCCGGCCATCGAGGCCAGCATCACGATGGCACCCCGGGAACGCTTGAGATGAGGATGCGCCGCCTTGGCCAGCAGCCAGTTGGCGCGCAGGTTGATGTCGAACACGCGGTTCCAGGTCGCGAGGTCGAGGTCGACCAGCTTCGACGGCGCGGTGATGCCGGCATTGCCGACCAGCGCGTCGATGCCGCCCATCGACTTGACGGCGGCGGCGATTACTTTGGCGGGCTCCGTGGGCTTGGCCATGTCGGCCTTGAGCGTGCGCACCTTGCAGCCCGAAGTGCGCAGGTTGATCGCGAGCGCTTCCAACTCATCGAGATAGGCGATATCGCAAAGCGTCATCGCCTCCGCCCCGTCCGCCGCCAGTTTCAAGGCGGTCGCGCGACCGATGCCACGGCTCGCGCCGGTGATGACGACCCGCATTTGTTTCCTCCCTCTTATGGAGAGGATGGTGGCACGGTTCCCGGCTTGGGGTCGATGGGGAGGAGTCGATCGAATCCGGCCATTTTCTCGTAAAGGGCAGCCGCCTGCAGCAGCGCCGCCTCGCCCCGCGGCTTGCCGACGAGTTGCAGGCCCACGGGCCGGCCGAAACTGTCGAAGCCGCAGGGGACGGCGATCGCCGGGCTGCCGGTCACGGTGATCGCCGAGTTCAGCGTCGAACCTGACATGTAGTTTTCGAGCTTCTTGCCGGCGATGGTGGCCGGCGCGCGCAGGTTGACGTCGAAGGCCGCCGTCGGCGCGCCGGGCGTCACCAGCAGGTCGTAGGTCTGGAAGAAGGTGAGCATCCGGCGATACAGCGCCGCGCGTTCGCGCTCGGCCCAGGCGAGCTGGCTGGTCGTCTGCTTCATGCCAAGCTCGGTGTTCCAGATGATGTCGGGCTTGAACTTGTCGCGGTGCTGCTGGATCTGCAGCTCGCGATCGACGAGGAATTGCTGGCTGCGGAAAGCCATGAACACTTCGTCGACCGGCCCGAAATCGGGCGAGACTTCCTCGACGATGCAGCCCAGCTCCTCGAAGCGCCGCGCCATCCTCGTACAGATCTCGCGAATCTCGCGGTCGACCTCGAAGCGGCCACCGAAATCGATGGTGAAGGCGACGCGCTTCGGCAGGACGGGATGGGCGACCGCGTCGCTGAACGACACGGACGGCGCGTCAAAGGTCATGGCGTCGTGCGGACAGAAGCCCGACATCGTGTCGAGGAACAGCGCCAGGTCGGCGACATTGCGCGCCATCGGTCCCTGCACCGACTGCGGCGAGTAGAGATTGTTCGAGGTGCCGCGCGTCACCCGGCCCGCCGACGGCCGCAGGCCCACGGTCGAGCAGTAGGTGCCGGGCCGCCGCAGCGAGCCGCCATGGTCGGAGCCGTGCGCCAGCCAGACCTCGCCGGTCGCCACCGAGACGGAGCCGCCACCGGTCGAGCCACCACAGGTCAGCGAGGTGTTCCAGGGATTACGCGTGCGGCCGAAGACTTCGTTGAAGGTGCTGCCGCCCGCGCCGAACTCCGGCGTGTTCGACTTGCCCATGACGATGCCGCCCTTGCGCTCGATACGCTCGACCAGCGGGTTCGACTTCTCCGGCACGTGATTGGCGAAGATCGGCGAGCCGTAGGTGGTGCGCACGCCCGCGACGTCGGTCAGGTCCTTGATCGAGACCGGCAGGCCCGCCAGCCAGCCCGCCTCGCCTTCGGCCTCATTGGCCTTGCCTGCCATGACCCGCTTGGCGTGATCGCGGGCGCGATCGAGGCAGAGCGTCGGCATGGCATTCACGGCGGGTTCGACCTCTTCCATGCGTTTGGCCGACGCCTCGACCAGATCGAGCGGCGTGATCTCCTTCTTTTTGAGACGCGAAACAGCTTCGACCGCGGTGAGACGCCAAAGTTCGTTGCTCATGTATTGCCTCCAGCAGCTAGTGTGCCAGCCTTCGCCGGCTCCTGTCTGCCCTGAGGAAACATTCAATGACAATGACCGAAACACGACCTGCCGGACCGCTCGAAGGCCTGCGCATCGTCGACATCTCGACCGTCGTGGCCGGTCCCTTCGCGGCGGGCCTGCTGGGCGACTACGGCGCGGAGATCGTGAAGGTCGAGATGCCGGGCGTGGGCGATTCGCTGCGTGCGCTGGCGCCGCACAAGGACGGTGTGCCGCTGTGGTGGAAGGTCACCAACCGCAACAAGAAGGGTGTCACCCTCGACCTGCGCCTGCCCGAAGGCCGCGAGCTGTTCGCGAAGCTGGTGGCCGACGCCGACGTGCTGGTCGAGAATTTCCGGCCGGGCACGCTCGACGGCTGGGGCATCACGCGGACCTGGCTGCAGGGCCTCAACCCGCGCCTGACGATCCTGCGCGTGACCGGCTTCGGCCAGGATGGGCCCTATGCCGGGCGGCCGGGCTTCGCCCGCATCTTCGAGGCGATGAGCGGCTTCACGCAGATCTGCGGCGAGGAGGACGGACGGCCGCTGCATCTCGGCTATCCGATCTCCGACGCCGTCGCAGGCCTGTTCGGCGCGCTGGGCATCCTCGCCGCCCTGCACGATCTCGCGCGCAACCCGGAGCGGCGTGGCCAGGAGATCGACTGCTCGGCGACCGAGGCGATGATGCGCACGCTCGAGTTCCTCGCGATCGAATACGACCAGCTCGGCGCCGTGCGCACGCGGTCGGGCAACCGCAGCCAGTACGCCGCGCCCGGCAACGTCTACCGCACGGCCGACGACAAGTGGGCCTCGATCGCGGCCTCGACGCAGAGCATCTTCGTGCGGCTCTGCGCGGCGCTCGACCTGAAGCACCTGCTGGAGGATCCGCGCTTCGCGCTCAATCCGGCGCGGGTGAAGAATTATCTGGAACTCGACGAGATCGTCGGCGCTGCCATCGGCAAGCTGACCCTGGCCGAGTTGCGCGAGACCTTCACGCGCCACGAGGTCGGCTTCTCGCCGATCTACGACATCGCCGACGTCTTCGCCGATCCGCAGGTTGCGGCGCGCAACGCGATCGTCAGCGTCCCCGACGGCGAGCTGGGCACGGTGCGCATGCAGGGCGTGGTGCCGCGCTTCTCGGAGACGCCCGGCGCCGTACGCCACGCCGGCCCGTCGATCGGCCAGCACAATGACGAGGTCTATGGCGGCCTGGGCCTCACCCAAGCGCAAATCGCGGCGCTCAAAAGCCGCAAGGTGATCTAAGCCAACCCGACGATGTGTCGCCGGCGCTGGGCCATATAGAGGATGCCCAGCAGCATCAGGTTGAGCAGGTTGAACACCAGCGCAGACTGGAACGCGGATGAATAGGAGAGCGTGGCATCGAAGATGAAGCCGCCCAGCCAGCCGCCGGCGGCCATGCCCGCCATCGCAAACAGCATCACCACGCCCAGGCGCCATCCCGCGATCGTCGGGCCGTAGAGGAAGCGCAGGTTGAGCGCATAGCCCTGCACGATGGCGATGAACGGGATGCCGTGCAGCAGCGACAGCGCGTAGATGCCGTTGATGTCGCGGACATGGAGGAAGCCGACCAGCGAACCGATCTGGATCAGCGAGCAGAGCAGACTGACGGGCAGCGGGCCGATGCGCTGGGCGAGGCGCGCCATGACGAAGGTGGCGACGATTGCCGAGAGCAGCACCAGCGACACTGCCTCGGTGCCGCGAGCCGCGGGATAGCCGAGGTCACCGCAGAAGGCGACCATGTGCACGAACGGGATCGCCATGGCCGCACAACAGCAGAAGCCGGCCGCCGACAGCAGCACCATGATCGTCGAGGACGGCAGCGGCAGGTGCACCTTCTCCTCGCGCCGACGGCCGCCCGGCCCGCGCAGGGTCGGCGCCGCCCGGACATAGAGCGCGCCCAGCAGCAGCAGCACGCCCGATACGAGGCCGTAGACGAGCAGCGTGTCGCGCCAGCCGATCTCGGGCAGCAGCAGGCGATAGACCTGCGGCCAGACCGAGCCGGCGACCGCGGGTCCGATGGAGATCAGCGCGACGGCCATGTTGCGACGCTTCTCGAACCAGCCCTGTACGTTGTTCATCGCCGGCGTGAAGGTGCCGGCATTGCCGAAGAAGCCCAGCAGCATCGCGTAGCCGGCGTAGAGCGCGATCTCGCCGCCGCGCGAGGCGACCCAGCCACCGAGTGCGATCGAGAGTCCGGCGATCAGCAGCGGCACCCGCGGGCTGGTGCGATCGGCCAGCCAGCCCATGAAGACGCCGCCCACGCCCATGCCGAAGAAGCCCACCATGTAGGCGAAGGACGGCACGGCGCGCTGGTCACCGAAGTCGGCCGCCATCTCCTTGAGGCCGACCATCGGCAGGTAGATGCCGCCGCCGCCCAACGCCACGCAGGCCATCGAGACCAGCGCCAGCCGCCAGGCGTAGGCGCTGTCGATGCCCCTTCCCGGGCGGACGTCGCTCACTCGCGCGCCAGCGCCGCCGCAGCCGCCTTTTCGGCGTCGAGCACCTGGTCATCGTCCATGAGGACGGTGACCTTGCGCAGCTTGCCAGTGAAGGCAAAGGGCGCCTCGTAGTGAGAGACCGGGCTCGACCGGTCGCGGCCGATGTCGAGGCCCGACCAGGAGATGAAGCTCACGAAGCCGTTCTGGGTGTCGAAGCTGCCCGCGGGCTCGCCGTCGATCAGCAGGGTCGCCTGGTTGCGGCCCTGGTTGCGGCGCATGCGGACACCGAGCTTGCGGTTGCCCGCCGGCACCGGACGGTCGGAAACGATCAGGTGATGCTCGCCGCCGATGTTCATGTCGTAGGCGAGCTTGCCGTCCTTCATGTAGAGCGAGTAGCCGGTCGTCATGTCGCCATGGGCGATCAGCACGCCCTCGGTCATCGGCCCGTCGACATGGACGTCGGCCTCGATCGTGTAGGTGCGGTTGCGCACGTCGGGCGCGACGTCGGTCGGCACATGGCCCATGCCGGCGTGGAAGACGAAGCGGTTGCGCGGCCCGTGGAAGCGCTTGGCATTGTCGGCGAAGCGCGGCGCGAAGCGGTCGTCGAGCGGCAGCACCTTGCTCGCCTCGGCCTGGCGCCACCATTCGTCGATCATCGCCTTCAGGCGCTCCGGCTCCTTCTCGGCGAGATCGTTGGTTTCGTTGAAGTCCTGGTCGAGGTGGTAGAGTTCCCACTTGTCGTTGGCGAAGTCGGCGCCCGGCGGATGGAACGAGACCGCCTTCCAGCCGTCCTGCACCAGGCCGCGATGGCCGAACATCTCGAAATACTGCGCCTTGGCTTTCGACCTGGCCTTCTTGTTCTTGAGGCTCTTGGCAAAGCTGGTGCCTTCGAGAGGCATCTGCTTCACGCCGTTGATCACCTTGGGCGACTTCACGCCGACAACGTCCAGCAGCGTCGGCACGAGGTCGCTGGCATGGCAGAACTGGTGGCGCAGTTCGCCGCGCGCGGTGATGCCCTTGTCCCAGGCCATCACCAGCGGATCGCGGATGCCGCCGCCATGGGTGTTCTGCTTGTAGCGGCGCAGCGGCGTGTTGGCCGCCATCGCCCAGCCCCACGGGAAGTTGGAATGCGTGTCGGGCCCGCCGATATCCTCGATGCGCGAGATCTTCTCCTCGAGCGATTCGCGGCGGAGATTGTAGGGACCCATGGCGTTGATCATGCCGAACGGGCCGCCTTCCTGGCTGGCGCCGTTGTCGGACATGACGATGACCAGCGTATCGTCGAGCTGGCCGGCGCTTTCGAGGAAGGCCATCAAGCGGCCGATATGCTGGTCGGCGTGATCGAGCATGGCGGCGTAGGCCGACTGCAGCCGCGTGAACATGCGCCGCTCGGGCTCGGCCACCTCGGCCCAGGGGCGCACCGAATCGTTGCGCGGCGGCAGGGTCGTCCCCTTCGGCACGATGCCCATCTCGATCTGACGCGCGAGGCGCTTCTCACGCTCGGCGTCCCAGCCTTCGGCGAAGACCGCATCGTATTTGGAGATCAGGTTGAACGGCGCCTGGTGCGGCGCATGGCAGGCGCCGAAGGCCAGCCAAGTGAGCCACGGTGTCTCGGCATTGTCGGCAACGTGATCGGCGATGTAGCGGATCGACTGGTCGACGAGATCGGCCGTGAGATGATAGCCGGTGGCGAAGGTGCCCGGCGGATCGACCGGCGTGTTGTCGCGCACCAGCTCGGGCGCGTACTGGTCGGTCTCGGCGTCCATGAAGCCGTAATAGCGGTCGAAGCCGCGGCCCAGCGGCCAGCCGTCGAACGGCCCGGTGGCGCCCGATTCGGTGAGCGGCGTCACGTGCCACTTGCCCAGCATGTAGTTGCGATAGCCGTGCGGGCGCAGCATCTCGGCGATGGTGCCGGCCTCGTGGCTGATCTTGCCGCGATAGCCGGGATAGCCGGAATCGAAATTGGCGAGGCAGCCGACGCCGACCGAATGATGGTTGCGGCCGGTCAGGAGTGCCGCGCGCGTGGTCGAGCACATGGCGGTCGTGTGGAAGCCGGTGTAGCGCAGGCCGCGCCCGGCGATCGCGTCGATGGAAGGCGTGTGGATCGGCGAGCCGTAGCAGCCGAAGTCGGAGAAGCCGACATCGTCGAACAGGATGACGAGGATGTTGGGCGCGCCTTTCGGGCGCTTCGGCGTCTCGGGCCAGTAGGGCTGTGAATCCTGGACCGTCTTGCCGATCCTGCCGCCGTGTTCGGTCATGCGTTCCCTCTTCGTTGACGCCGTTGTCCGACACTTGACGGTCGCGATCAACCTTGTCGCAATTCATGCCGCTTGTTAGGGAAAGTCATGGCTCATTTCACGTCCGACGGCCTCGACCTCGCCTATGATGAGTTCGGTCCCGCCGATGACCGCAAGGCGATCGTGCTGGTGCACGGCTTCTCCGCGAATCGCACCGAAAACTGGAAGCGCATGGGCTGGTACGATGCCATCGCCGCCAAGGGATTTCGCGGTTTCGCGCTCGACAATCGCGGCCATGGCGAGAGCGCCAAGCCGCACGATCCCGCCAAATATGACCGCGAGGCGATGGCCCGCGATGTATTTGCATTGATGGACCATGCCGGCGTCGAGCGCGCGCATGTGCTGGGCTTCTCGATGGGCGCGCACATCGCGCTGACGGCGGCACTGGTCGATCCCGGCCGCATCGATCATCTGGTGGTGGCCGGCGTCGGCGCCAGGATGTTCGACCCGCCGCGCGCGGAAGGTGCCATGGCCGAGGCCATGGAAGCCGCCAGCCCCGACGAGATCAGCGACCCGATGCTCAAAAGCTTCCGGCACTTCGCCGACGAACAGAAGGAAGACCGGCTGGCGCTGGCCGCCTGCTCGCGCGGCGCGCGCATCCCGCTCACGCGCGAGTCGCTGATGGCGATCCGCCGCCCGACCGCCGTGGTCGCCGGCGCCCGCGACCAGCTCGCCGGCCCGCCACAGGGACTGGCCGACGCCATTCCCGGCGCCAAGGCCGTGACCCTGCCGGGCTGCGATCACTTCTCCTGCATCGGCCACCCGATGTTCAAGGCGACCGTGTTCGACTTCTTCGACGGCTGGCTCGAGTAGCCGTCGTGGCGCGCGTCTCCTTCAAGTCGATCCAGGCGCGCGCCGCCAAGCGCAAGGGCGGCGAGAAGGTGCTGGCGAGCTTGATGCCGAAAAAGCGCGACAACAAGGCCCTGGCGAAGCTGACGGACGATCGCGTGCTGGCCGAGATGGCGCGCCGCGTCTTCTGCGCCGGCTTCGTGTGGAGCGTCATCGACAAGAAGTGGCCGGGCTTCGAGGAAGCCTTTCTAGGCTTCAACCCCAAGCGGCTCCTGTTCCAGCCGGCCGAGTTCTGGGAGAAGCTGACCCAGGACACGCGCATCGTGCGCAACCCGACCAGCATCAGGTCGGTGCGCGACAATGCGAAGTTCGTCACCGACATCGCCGCCGAGCATGGCAGCTTCGGCAAGTTCCTGGCCGCCTGGCCCGCCGACGATCAGATGGGCCTGCTCGAAGTCTTCGCCAAGCGCGGCTCCCGCCTCGGCGGTTTCTCGGGCCAGTACCTGCTGCGTTTCCTCGGACGCGACTCGTTCATCCTGACCGCCGACCTGATGATGTGCTTGCGCGATGCCGGCGTGCCGATCAGCGAGAAGGGCACCTCCAGGAAGGACCAGAAGCTCGCCCAGGCGCAGATCAATGAATGGGCGAAAGAGAGCGGCCTGCCCCTCACCCACATCTCGCGCATCTGCTCGATGTCGATCGGCGAGAATCACGATGCCGCGCGCCTCGCGGAAAACATGCGGACGTGACCATGACCAACATCCTGCTGATCAATCCCAACACGACGAAGTCCATCACCGATCTCGTGCTGAAGACCGCCAGGACCTTCGCCTCGAAAGGCACGCGCCTGCGCGCCCTCACCGGCGCGTTCGGCCCGCGCTACATCGCCTCGCGCGCGGCCTACGCAATCGCGAGCCACGCCGCGCTGGATGCCTATGCCAACGATCGCGGCCCGAAGGATGTCGTGGTCCTCGCCTGCTTCGGCGATCCCGGCCTCGCGGCCCTGAAGGAGGTCAGTCCGGTTCCGGTCGTGGGCATGGCTGATGCGTCGATCCTGCAAGCCTGCGCCATCGGAAACCGCTTCTCCATCGTCACCGGTGGCGAGCGCTGGAAGTCGATGCTCGAGGAGTTCGTCGCGAGCCACGGCCTCACCTCGCGACTGGCCTCGGTGCGCACGGTCGCGCCGACCGGCGCGGACATCGCACGTAACCCCAAGGCCGCCATGGAATTGCTGGCAAAAGGCTGCAGCGCCTGCGTCAAGGAGGACGGCGCCGACGTCGTGATCCTGGGCGGCGCGGGCCTGGCCGGTCTTGCAGCAAAGCTGAAGCACATGGTCGACGCGCCGCTTCTCGACGGCGTCGCCTGCGCCATCTCGATGGCCGAAGGACTCGCGCTTCAGAACCCGGCGAAAGCCACCAATGGTGCACTTGCGAAGCCGGGCGCCGTCGACAGCATCAAACTCTCCAAAGGTCTTTCGAAGCTCCTACAATCGCCCTAGGGTCCGTCCCCATGCGGTTGGTCAGCTTTCGCCATGCGGGCGCGAACAAATTCGGCGCGGCCGTCGAGGGCGGCATCGTCGATCTGTCGACGCGCACGAACGGACGCTGGGAAAGCCTGCGGGCCGTCATCGCCGCGAACGCGCTCGACGACCTCCGCACCGTGACGAAGGAAGCAGCCGCCGATCTCAGGCTCGAGGACGTCGAGTTGCTGCCGGTCATTCCCGATCCCGGCAAGATTCTCTGCGTCGGTCTCAACTATGCGAGCCATGTCGGCGAAGTCGGACGCCAGATGCCGACGGTGCCCAGCGTCTTCTCCCGCCTGCACAACACGCTGGTGCCGCACGGCGGCGACATCGTGCGGCCGCGCGCCTCGATCGACTTCGACTATGAGGGCGAACTCGCCGTCGTGATCGGCGAACGCTGCCGCCACGTCTCGCGCGCCAGCGCGCTCTCGGTGATCGCGGGCTATACCTGCTTCATCGATGGCAGCGTGCGCGACTTCCAGAAGCACTCGGTCTTCGCCGGCAAGAACTTCCCCGCGACCGGACCGCTCGGACCGTGGATGGTCACAGCCGACGTGATCGCCGATCCGCAGCGGCTGGAGCTCACGACGCGGCTGAACGGCGCCGTGGTGCAGCACGACACGACCGATCACATGATCTTCGATGTCGCGACCATCATCGAATATCTCTCGACGGTGACCTGGCTGGAGCCGGGCGACGTCATCGCAACCGGCACGCCCGACGGTGTGGGCGCCGGCCGCAAGCCGCCGCTCTGGATGAAGGGCGGCGACAGGCTGGAAGTCGAGATCTCTGGCATAGGGACTTTGGGCGTCAATGTCGTCGACGAGTGATCCTTTCGACGTGCCGGCCAGCGACGCCGGCACCGATGCGAAGAAGGTCCGCGAATACAAGGTGATCGCACTGATCGCGCTCGCGCATTTCGTGAGCCATGTGCACATCATGCTGCTGCCGCCCCTGTTCGGCGAGGTTCGAGAGGCGTTCGGCGTCAGCTATGTCGAGATCGGCTTCGCGCTGACGGCGTTCAATGCCGCCTCGGCCCTGCTGCAGACGCCGGCCGGGTTCCTGGTCGACAGGGTCGGCCCGCGCGCCATGCTGACCGGCGGCCTGATCCTGGGCGGCATCGCCGTCGCGGCGGCCGCGATGCTGCCGGGCTACTGGTTCTTCGTCATCGCCTACGGCTTCCTCGGCCTCGCCAACACCGTCTATCACCCGGCCGACTACTCGATCCTCTCGGCCACCATCGACCACAAGCGGATCGGCAAGGCCTTCTCGATCCACACCTTCGCGGGCTATCTCGGCTCGGGCGTGACGCCCGCGCTGGCGCTCGCCTGCGCGGCGATGTGGGGCTGGCGCGGCGCCTTCCTGTTCGTCGCCGGCCTCTCCATCGCGACCGCCTTCGTGCTGATCGTGGCCGGCAGCATCCTGCCGCGCATCTCGCACAAGCCCGGCCAGGCCACGACCAAAGCCGACCAGAAGGTCGGACTCGACCTGCTGCTGAGCGCGCCGATCCTGCGCAACCTGCTGTTCTTCTTCTGCCTCGCCATGGCCAACGGCGGCATCCAGACCTTCACGGTCGTCGGCATGGCGCAGATCCACGGCACGCCCGCCGATATCGCGAGCGTGGCACTCTCCGCCTTCCTGCTGTTCAGCGCCGGCGGCGTGCTGCTGGGCGGCATCATCGCCGACCGCACGCCGCATCACGAACGCGTCGCGGCCGTCGGCTTTGCCTGCACCTCGACCATGGCGATCCTGATGGCCTGGGTGGACATGCCCGGCGCCGTGCTGATCGGCGTCATGGCCACGGGCGGTCTCCTGAACGGCATTATCCAGCCGTCGCGCGACATGATGGTCCGCGCCGTCACGCCGCCGGGCTCGTTCGGCAAAGTGTTCGGTTTCGTCAGCACCGGCTTCAACCTGGGCGGCATGGTCGCGCCGCTGCTCTATGGATTCCTGATGGACCATGACGAGCCGCGCGCCATCTTCATGATCGTCACCGGTTTCATTTTCCTGGCGCTGGTCACCGCGATCACCCGCCGCAAACCCGAGAGCATTGCCTGATGGATTCGCTTACGCCCGCCACTCCCGCCAAGACCGATGCCCTTGCCCGCCGCTACGGCGCGGACGCCATGCCGGCCGCCGGCCCGTGGAACGAGACGATCGCCGTCATGCTCGATCACCGCTCGGTGCGCGGCTACAAGCCCGACCCGGTGCCGGCCGGCGCGCTGGAGAGCATGATCGCCGCTGCCCAGTCGGCGGCGACCAGCTCCAACATGCAATGGTGGTCGGCCGTCGCGGTCACCGATCCGGCCAAGAAGAAGGTGCTGGCCGAGATCGCCGGCGGCCAGAAGCATATCGAGCAGTGCCCGCTGTTCATCGCCTGGGTCGCCGACATGTCGCGCAACCAGCGCATCTCCGATTCGATCAAGACCGAGTTCGAGACCATGCCCTGGCTGGAGACCTTCATGGTCGCCTCGATCGACGCGGCGCTGGCCGCTCAGAACGCGGTGGTCGCGGCGGAGTCGATGGGCCTGCGCACGGTCTATATCGGTGCAATGCGCAACGACCCGATCAAGGTCGCCGAGCTTTTGGGCCTGCCGCGGCAGGCGGTCGTCGTGTTCGGCCTCTGCGTCGGCTACGCCACGGAAAAGGGCGAAGGCGAGGTCAAGCCGCGCCTGCCGCAGGCCGTCGTGCTCCACATGGAGCAGTACGATGCCTCGAAGGAAGAGGCCCTGCGCGCCGCCTACGACGCCGAGATGACCAAGTTTTCGGCCCGCCACGAGCTGCAGGCCGCGACCTGGACCCAGCGCGTCCTGAACCGGCTCGGCCCGATCAAGGCGATGAACGGCCGCGAAACCCTGCGCGCCGCGCTGGCCAGGATGGGCTTCGAGATTCGATAGAGATCGTCCTACCTCCCGCCCATTAGGCGAGCAAAGCTCGCCTAATGGCACGCGGCGTGCTGGAGTGTCCTCACGGTCAGGACGGAGGCACCATGCGGCGGACGGCTCATCGCATTCTCGCGACACTGGCGCTCTGCGCGGCGGCGAGCACCGCCTCGGCGCAGGGGCATCTCAGGATCGGGCTGGGCGACGATCCCGACGTGCTCGACCCGACTTTGTCGCGCACCTACACCGGCCGCATCGTCTTCGCCTCGATCTGCGACAAGCTCTTCGACATCGACGAGAAGCTGGCGATCGTGCCGCAGCTGGCGCTGAGCCACGAGACGTCGGCGGATGGCAAGCAGGTCACCATCAAGCTGCGGCCAAACGTAAAATTCCATGACGGCGAGCCGCTCGATGCGGCCGCAGCCAAGTACAGTCTCGACCGTCATCTCACCATGAAGGGCTCGTTCCGCAAGCCCGAGATCGGCATCGTCGAGAGCGTCGACGTGGTCGATCCGCTCACCATCAAGCTGAACCTGAAGCAGCCCTTCTCGCCGCTGCTGGCCCAGCTCACCGACCGGTCGGGCATGATCGTCTCGCCCAAGGCGGCCGAGGCGGCGGGCGACAAGTTCGGGCTCAGGCCTGTCTGCGCCGGCCCGTACAGGTTCGTCGAGCGCGTCCAGCAGGACCGTATCGTCGTCGAGAAGTTCGCCGACTACTGGAACAAGGACCAGGTCTTCATCGACAAGATCACCTACCTGCCCATTATCGATACAACCGTGCGCCTCGCGAACCTGCGCTCCGGCGGAATCGACCTCACCGAACGCATCCTGGCGACGGATATCCCGACGGTGCGCGCCGATCCCAAGCTGAAGCTCGCCAACTCGGTGTCGCTCGCCTGGTTCGGCCTGATGATCAACCAGGACAACGGGCCGAAGTCGAACAATCCACTCGGCAAGGATCCACGGGTGCGCAAGGCCTTCGAGCTGGCGCTCGACCGCGACGCCATCAACCAGGTCGTGTTCAACGGCGAGTTCGTGCCGGGCAACCAGTGGATCAGCCCGCAGAGCCCCTACTATCAAAAGGACTTCCCGATCCCCAAGCGCGACATCGCCAGGGCCAAGGCGCTGATGAAGGAGGCCGGCATCACCGGCAAGCTGACGCTCGACTACATGGTGAACAACGCGCCCGAGTCGCGCGCCGTCGCCGAGGTCGTGCAGTCGCTGGTCGCGGAAGCCGGCTTCGACCTGAAGCTGCGCGTGGTCGAGGTCGCGACCGCGCTCAAGGCCGGCGAGGACGGCGACTTCCAGGTCTATGCGCTGACCTGGAGCGGACGCAGCGATCCCGACGGCAATTCGGTGATCTACCAGACCTGCGGCGCGCCGCAGAACATGGCCAAGTATTGCGACAAGGAACTCGATGGCTGGCATCAGGAGGCCCGCGCCGCGATCGGGTTGGAAGCGCGCAAGGCGATCTATCGCAAGGTCACCGAGCGCTTCCTCGACAAGGGGTGGATTTTCTACCTCTACCATCCGCAGAATCTGGCGACCCACACCACCCGGCTCGAAGGCTTCCGCCCCGTGCCGGACGGGTTGCTGCGGGTGGTCGGACTGAAGCTGAAATAGGATCCGTCAGTCGAACTTGCCGGACTTCAGCCGGCCGACCATCGGGTTCTGCTCAGGCGCCGCGACCCGGTGCAACGTGTTCGTGTCACGGTGGTTGAAGGCGGGCGTCTTGCCGCGCACCGCCAGATCCGTACGCGTCACGTAGGACCATGTCCCGTCATCGTTGAAGGTGATGTCGATCCGGTAATAGTCGGTGCGGAACGCCTCCTCGAGGAAGCTGGTAGAGCAGATGCCGAAACGGGTATCGCCTCGCCGGGCTTCCACCGAAATCACCTTGTCGCCCGGCTTCGCCGTGCCGCCCGCCAGCACGACCTGGCCGCGCGGGATGGCGATGGACTGCATGATCAGGCCGGTGGCCGGCTCGTACAACCAGTAGCCGACCTGGTCGTGGAAGGTGATGGCCTCTTCGTCCGTGTTGATGTGGATGTGATAGCGCAGCCCGTAGAGGAGCTGCGGCCCGTTGGGCTGCGGATCGATCGGCTCCATGCGGATGTGCTCGCGGAAGCCGCGCTGTTCGGGTCCCGCCGCCTTGGGGGCGATGTCTAGCCCCTTGTCCGATTCCCATTCGCCGGCGAGCCGGGCCAGCGGCCCCAGGTTGGCCAGTGTGTCCGGCGAAAAATCTTCCGGCTCGGTAAAGACGTCTTCGGGAATGCTCGACATTGGATCCTCGCGGGGCTGCACGCGCGACGAATGTGCAGTCCCGAACGGACGGGAACAAGCGCGCGGCTTGTCACGCGTCGTGCCAGTCGAAGGCCAGCGGCGCCTCGCGGAAGGCGAAGCGATCGATGTGGCGTGCGACGGCGCCTTTCAGAGCATCGAGCTGCTCCGGCGCGCTCGCTTCGAGGCGGCATTCCAAGCCGTCGGCGTGAGCTTCAAGGAAAAGCGTCGCATCCCCAGGCCAGTCGGCCCCACGGGCGTTGCGCGGGAACACGACCTTGCCCTTCTCCGGTGTGAACTCGACCTCGAGATTGTGCGCCCAGTGCTTGCAGAGCTGCTGGAGGTAGCGGCTGCCGCTGGCGGTCGGCACGCGCGCGATGCTGTGCGTGCTCACAGGCGTTCGATCTTCTGCGCGGCTTCGTCGATGATCGCGACCGCGTCGTGGACCGTCTGCTTCTGTACGCCGTCGCGGCCCAGCCGATGGATCAGCGCCTCGCGCAGGTTGTTCATCGCCCGGCGAACGGGCGCGGCGTCGGTGCGCTCCTGATGGCTGGCGAGTTCGGCCAGCCGCGCGAACAGCGCATCGACCTCTGCCTTGCGCTCGAGCAGGTGAACGGTGCCGTCCGGTGTGACCGCGAAAGCCTTGCGTGCGCCCTCGGATTTGGCTTCGGCGATATGCCCCATCTCGTCGAGCATCGTCAGGGTCGGATAGACCATGCCGGGGCTGGGCACGTAGCTGCCGCCGGTCAGTTCCTCGATGGCGCGAATGAGTTCGTAGCCGTGACGCGGCTGGTCAGCGATCAGCTTGAGCAGCACGAGCCGCAGCTCGCCCGAGTCGAAGACGCGCCGGCGTCCGCGGCCGCTCCGGCCCTCGCCGGCGTCGACCTGCCAGCCGTGGCCCGGCCGGCCGAAGCCGCGGCGCCCGAAATGATGCCGGTGCCCCTCTTCGCCACGGTGATGAGCATGATGGTGGAAGGATTTCATGGATCGTGTCTCTCTATGTTTGAACATATCTAAGATATATCTTGATTGTTCAAAAGCACAAGAGCCTGCTTCGACAAATTTTCAGTTACTTTTTGTTATCTAGCGGCGGCCCGCCCGATTTACGGGGCCGCCGCCGTTCGCCGGCCCATCGACGCCCTCCCGTGGTGCCACGCCGGGACCGGGAGCCCCCACTCCCGCACCGGGCGCAACACCGACGCCCGGCGCGCCCACGCCGACGCCTGGAGCCACGCCGACACCGGGCGCTCCCACTCCTGCGCCGGCGCGCGGCGCCCAGACACAGCCCTTCGGCACGCCTTCGGCGCGGCAATAGATCTGGGCTTCGGCCGATCCGGCCATCAGCGCCAATCCCAGCGACGTGCAGACGAGTATGCGGATCATCGATTTCTCCCTGTGCTCGGCCGTGCGGCCGACCGTTGCGCCACGCCTATTGCGTCACGACGTAGCTCTTCGGCGGATGCCGGCGCATCGCCGCCTCGTTCGGCTCGACGCCCCAGCCCGGTCCCTTCGGCAGGATATAGTCGCCGTTCTCGAAAACGGGTGGGTTGTCGACGATCTCGTCGCGCCACGGCACGCCGTCGATGTCGATCTCCATGATCCTGAAGTTCGGCACGGCGGCGCAGAAATGCGCCGAGATGGCGCTGGCGAGATGGCCGTAGAAATTATGCGGCGCCACGTTGACCTCGTAGACATCGGCCAGCGAGGCGATCTTCAGCGACTCGGCAAAGCCGTTCCAGATCACGTCGACGATGGCGGTGTCGAAGGCGTAGGCCTCGAGGTAGGGGCGGAAGTCGCGGCGCTCCAGCAGCGTCTCGCCCGAGGCGATCGGGCAAGGCGCATGTTCGCGGATCATCGCGATCGACTTCGGATCGTGGATGTCGAGTTCGAGCCAGGTGAGCCCGGTCGGGCCCACCGCGTCGGCGATGCGCTTGAAGCCCTCGGTGCGGAAATGGAAGTTGGTGTCGAGCATGATGCCGACATCGGGCCCGACGCCGGCGCGGAACGCCTCGACGGTCTTCGCGGCGCTGCGGGCGATGAAGGCGTCCCAGTTGCGCTCGGGAAAGCCCTTGCCGACGACGAAGCCGGGGCGATAGGCGCGCAGCTTGCCGTCGACCTCCATCGCGATGTTGGTCTTGCAGGCAGTGAAGCCCTTCTTGCGCACCTCCTCGCCGGTGCGCATGAAATCGTCATAGGAGCGCACGGCCGGCGTGCCGCAGATGTCGGGATTGCGCATCCGATACGAGCCGCAATGCGACCAGTAGACGGGAATGCGGTCGCGCAGCTTGCCGCCGAACAGCTGGTAGACCGGAACGCCCAGCGCCTTGCCCTTGATGTCGAGCAGCGCGTTCTCAATGGCGGCGATCGCCTGCCGCACCACGCCGCCGCGCGATTGCGTCGACTTGGTCGCGAGCACGGCATTCACCAGCTCGATGTCCATCGGGTCCATGCCGACGACACTCGGCATCAGGTTCTCGATGACGCCGGAGAGGCCGGGGCTGCCGAAGCTCTCGTTGTATTCCGACCAGCCGACGATGCTGCTGCCGTCGGTCACGAGCTTCAGGAAGGAGAAAGTGCGCCAGCCCGCGTCGCAGCGGAAAATCTCGCAGCCCTTGATCTTCATGTTTCCTCTCCGTTTTCTTTTTATCTGCGCCAGGCCGACAAGATGGCGGCCGCCTTGGCTCGCACCGTCGCTGCATCGTCACCCGGCTTGTAGAGCGACGAGCCGAGACCGAAGCCCGCGGCGCCGGCCGCTCGCCAGGCGGCCATATTGTGGGCGCCGACGCCGCCCACCGGGATCAGCGACGTGCCTTTCGGCAACACGGCCAGCAACGCCTTCACGACGGCAGGCGAAGCGATTTCGGCGGGAAAGAGTTTTAGCCCATGAGCCCCGGCCTTCAGGGCCGCGAAGGCTTCGGTGGGCGTCAGGATGCCGGGCAGGCTCAACATGCCGAGCCGCACCGTCTCCTCGACGACCTCGCGATCGAAGTTCGGCGCGACGATGAGTTCGCCGCCGGCCGACGCGACGTCGCGCGCTTCGGCGGCCGTCAGCACCGTGCCGGCGCCGATCACCGCGTCGGGGAAGCGCTTGCGCAGCGCCGCGATACTGTCGAGTGGCTGCGACGAGTTGAGCGGCACTTCGATCAGGCGGAAACCCGCTTCCACGAGCACGTCGCCGATCGCCGGCGCTTCCTGGGGCTTCAGCCCGCGCAGGATGGCGACGAGCGGCAGCTCTTGCATCGCCGCCCTGAACTTGTCGACAGTCATTGGTGGACGGTCATTGCTGGATGGCCCTCACCCCGGCCCATGTCGCTTCCGCGCCGAAGCAGCGCACACGCACGCCTCTTTGCTCAAGCGCCAGAGCATAGCGTACGGTGAGCGCGGGTGCGCCGATGGCGATCACTTCGCGGCCCGCCGGCAGATCCTGCCCGCGCAGTTCCTCGCCGATCAGCAGGCCGGAGAGGTAGCTCGTCGACTGCGGCGGCGACAGACGGCCAAACAGAGCGAGTGCCCGCGCGCCGAAGGCATTGTGCAACAGGCCCTCGCCTTCACCGGCCCGCGCCACACCGCGCAGGAACATCGCCTCGTCGAGGGGAGCCTCAGCGTCGAGGGTGCGCGCCAGGATCGAATGCTGGCTGAGCAGCCCGTAGAACTCGCCCGTCATGTAGGTGCGGAAGCCCGTGACCCGGCCACCGCGCACCGTCGCCCATTTGCTGTGCGTGCCCGGCAGGACGAACAGCCCGTCGGTGAGACCCGCCAGCCGCATCGCACCGAAGATCTGCACTTCCTCGCCGCGCATCACGTCGGGCACCTCGCCCTGCTCGTCGCTGAGGCCGGGCACGAGAGCGATCCGGCCCGGCTCAATCCAGTGCAGATGCCGCTGCAGTTCCTCAGGGCCCGCGGGACAGGCGACATACGGCGCCTCGACCCAGCCCTGGCGGCTGCCGGCCATGCCGGAGATCAGGCAGACGCTGTCCGCCGGTTTCATCCAGTCGGAGAACAGCGACGCGAATACGCCGGCGAAATCGCCGTTCGGGACGTTGAGGATGCCGAGCGGCGCACTCTTCTCTTCCAGCACGTTGCCCGCCGCATCGAGACGGGCGCCACGCAGCGAACTCGTGCCCCAGTCGACGGCGATCAGGTGCGACATGGTTTCGGTCCCAGCTCCTCGGCGGTAGTCGCGAACACCTCGTCCGCCGAACCGACCGCCAAGAAGTGGCCTGCGCCTTCGACAGAGTGCCAAACGGCGCCCGGCATCCGATCAGCGACGGTCTGGTTGATGAAGGCCGGGACAAGCCGGTCGTCCGTGCCTTGCCACAGGTGGACCTTCCGTTCGATTGCCCTCACGTCGAAGGCCCAGCGCCGATAGAGGAGTTCGCTGTCGCGAACGAGACCGCCGCTGCCTTGAGCGAAGCATTCGGCGGACATCTCGCGGAAAACCGCTTCGACATCCGGTCGAAGCAGGATTTGGCGATCATGGTCGTTCACGGCCTTTCGCACTTGCTCGACGAAGCTCGCACGGAAGTATCTGGCCGTCACACCAAGGCTGGCATACATCAGCCGAAAGGCCGGTGCGAAGCGCAGTGCCAGGAACCCGCCCAGCGCATCCACCGTGGAAAGGTGATCGGCAGCCCAATTGTCGCCGAAGGCGCCGTAGCTGCCGCCCGCGATACTGCCGACATGGCGTAGCCGAAGTGGATCGATATAGGCCGCCGCCGCAAGCGCCCAAGGTCCCCCCTCCGACCATCCCGTTACGCCGAACTCGCGATATCCCAAAGCATCGGCGATCGCCGTAAGGTCGTCGGCCCAGCCTGCGTAGGTACGCAGCCTCTGGGGCGTTGACCGTCCGATGCCCGGCCTGTCAACGCATATCAGCCGCAACCGGTTCTTCGCTGCCGCCTTCGCAAAGAGGCGCGCCTCGAACCGGGAACTGGGTCCGCCATGGTTGTGGAGAACCAGCGGCCCTTGCGGATCGCCGACCTCGAGATAGCTGAGAGTCCGGCCGTCGCGGGTTGCGATCGTACTCGTCATGGAGGGGAGAGTCTTTTCTCCGTGCTCGCCTCCAGGCCTAGTCCCGGCAGCACCACTCGAGCATGCGCTTCATGAACTCCTCGCCGGCATCGATCTGGGAGGCGAGGATGAATTCGTTGGGTTGGTGGGCCTGGGCAATGTCGCCGGGGCCGCACACGACCGTGGGCACGCCCAGCACCTTGCGGAAGATGCCGGCCTCGGTGGCATAGACCACCGCGCCGACCGTGTTGGAGCCGGACCAGCTTCCCGCCAGCACCTTGGCGTCGTCGTTGCCTTCGGGCGAGAAGGCGGGCGTCGAGGAGCGCAGCTCGGTCTCGATGGCGGCTGCCGGGTGCTTGGCCTTCATCTTGGGCAGCAGCTCTTCCTTCAGCCACTTCTTGGCGCGCTCGCCCAGCTCGTCCATCGGCCGGGTCGGCAGCTCGCGATAGCCCCAGAGGACCTCGCATTCGCGGGCGAGGATGTTGCCTGCGGTGCCGCCGATGATCGTGCCGACGTTGAAGGTCGCGGCGGCCGGCATGAACTCGCTGTCCTTGGGCGCGGCGGCCTCGAGCTCCTCCTGCACCGTGTTGAGGTAGTGCACGAACTCACCGGCGAAGTGGATCGCGCTGACGCCGAGATGGGTCATCGAGGAATGCGCCTCGAAGCCGGTGAACTTGGTGACGTAGCTCTGGCTGCCCTTGTGGGCATGCACGACCGTCATCATGGTCGGCTCGCCGATGATGATGACGCGGGGCTTCGGTACTTCGCTCGCCATGCGCGCGGCCAGCGAATGCGCCCCGAAGCAGCCGATCTCCTCGTCGTAGGACAGCGCGAAGTGGATCGGCTTCCTGAGCGGCGCTTTCAGGAACTCCGGCAGCATGGCGAGGCCGATGGCGTAGAACGCCTTCATGTCGCAGGTGCCTCGACCGTAATACTTGCCGTCCTTGAGCGTGAGCGTCCACGGGTCGGTGACCCAGGGCTGGCCGTCGACCGGCACGACGTCGGTATGCCCCGACAGGACGACACCGCCCGGCACGTTCGGACCGATGGTGGCGAAGAGATTGGCCTTCGAGCCGTCCTCGTTGGGCACCAGCTTCGACTCGATGCCGTGGCCCTTCAGGTAGCCCTGCACATACTCGATCAGGGCGAGGTTGGAATGGCGCGAGGTGGTGTCGAACGCCACGAGCTTGCGCAGCATTTCGACGGAACTGACGATCTCTCCGGCCATGATGTCCCTGTCTTGTCTCGATGCGCCTCACCAGAGGCGCGTTGCGTTTGGATGGACGTCTAGATGGAAGTCCGGCCGATCATGGACAGGAATTCGCGCCGTGTCTCGCCATTGTCGCGGAAGGCGCCCAGCATGCGGCTGGTCACCATGGTGACGTCGGACTTGTGGACGCCGCGCGTGGTCATGCACTGGTGCGCCGCCTCGATGACGACCGCCACGCCGCGCGGCTGCAGCACTTCCTGCAGGGTGTTGGCGATCTGCGCCGTCAGCTTCTCCTGGATCTGGAGCCGCAGCGCATAGGCATCCACCACCCGGGCGAGCTTGCTGATGCCGACAACGCGCTTGTCCGGCAGGTAGCCGACATGAACCTTGCCGATGATCGGCACCATGTGATGCTCGCAATGCGACTCCAGCCGGATGTCGCGCAGCGCCACGACCTCGTCGTAGCCCTCGACCTCCTCGAAGGTCCTCTGCAGCATGTCCCGCGGGTCCTGGTCGTAGCCCGAGAAGAATTCCTCGTACGACCGCACGACGCGATCGGGCGTGCCGGCCAGGCCCTCGCGGCCGGGATCGTCGCCCGCCCAGCGGATCAGCGTGCGCACGGCGGCCTCGGCCTCCTCCCGGGACGGGCGGGGAAGGCCGGTCGTGCGCGACAGGCCATTCCCCGGCTTCACCATCTTGTTCATCGTCGTTCTCCTTGGTCCGCGCCTAGTTGAGGCTGCGCGGCGTAGTCGGTGTATCCAGCGAGAAGGTCGGTATCTCGATGTCGAATTTCGCGCCCGTCTCGTCCACCATCTGATACGTGCCGCCCATGATTCCGGACGGCGTGGAGAGCGGCGTGCCGGACGTATACTCGAACGTCTCGCCGGGACGCAGAAGCGGCGTCTTGCCGACGACACCCGGACCCTTGACCTCCTGCAGCCGGCCGAGCCCGTCGGTGATCTTCCAATGACGGCTGCGCAACTGCACGGCGACATCGCCGTGGTTCTCGATGCGCACCGTGTATGACCAGACATATTGCGACTTCGCCGGCTCGGACTGGTCGGGAAGGTATTGCGGTGCGACCGTCACCAGAATGGCACGGGTTGTGGCTTTGTACATGCTCGGGCGACTTCCTTCAGGCCTCTGACATGGGAGTTTCGGCCCAAAAGGTCAAATGCGTCTACAGCCACTTGGGATCGGCGGTGAAGTCGATGGTGAGCCAGCGATGCGGCCCCTCACCGCCGATCGCCTCGGCAATTTCGCGACGCAGGGCGTCCGCCTCGCCGACGCTGTCGATCGGCGATTCCGGGGGCACGGCGACATGGATCTCGATGAACTGGGCGCGACCGACCTTCGCCACGTAGCTTGTGTAGGTCTTGAAGCCGTGCCGCGCGATCACCCCGTCCATCACCTCGCGGACGCGCGCATCGAGATCGGGCGGCGTGATCAGCAGGATTTCCTGCAGTGCCTTGCGCACGGTCCGGATCGGCACGAAGACGAGGATGAGCGAAAGCACCGCAAGGATGAGCGGATCGGCATAGGGCGTGAGATGGGCGTAACGCGTGTCTTCGAGGGCCCACGCGACCGCGAACGCCAGCAGCAGCGCCGAGGTGATCGCGGCGGACATCAGCCAGCTCTGCACGTCGAGGCGCACGAAGTCCGACCCAATCCGGCGATTGCGGTGCCGGGCATAGAAGAACATGCCGAACGCCACGACGCCGACGGCGGCGGCATAGGCCATCGCCCAGTCGAAATCGAGCCGGCGCCCGCCATCGAGAAAACTGCCCGAGGCATTCAGGAAGGCATAGAAGCAGAGCAGCATCAGCGTGCCGCCGTTGAAGGCCAGCACCATGGGCTCGATATGCCAGTAGCCGAACTGGAAGCGCCGGTTCTCGGTGACGCGCGTGACCAAGCGCGAAACGAACAGCGCGAGACCCGACATGGCGGCGTCGATTGCCGAGAAAACGCCGTCGAAGACGATCGACATCGACCCCGACAGCAGGCCGAACACGACGCCGACCAAAGCCACCCCTATGGTGACGGCGATGGAGAGTTTCAGGAGTCTCTGTTCGGCAGTCGCGGTCGGCATGCGGAGACTAAACATCATGCTCCTCGCCCCCGCTAGGGGAGAGGTCGGGTCAAGGGGTTACACGATGCGCTTCTTGCGTCGCCCCTCGCCCTGGCCTCTTCCCCCGAACGGGGGAGAGAAACATGGCGATCAGATCGGAAAGATCAGGCAGGTGGTCGTGCCATGGGCCAGCAGCTTGCCCGCGGCGTCGGTGATCCGCCCTTCCGAGGTGGCGATGCGCGAGCCGACGTTGATGACCTTGCCCTCGGCGCGGACGGGGCCGGTCCTGTCGGTCATGGCACGCACGTAGTTCACCTTGATCTCGACCGTCGTGTAGCCGGTGCCGGCCTTGAGCTTCGTGTGAATGCAGCATCCCATCACCGAGTCGAGCAACGTGGCCGCCACGCCGCCATGGACCGAGCCCAGCGGATTGTAATGGTCGAACACCGGCGTGTAGCCGAAGACGACACGCCCCTCCTCGACCTCCATCAGGCTGAAGCCGAGGGCCCTGGTGATCGGCGGCGCCGGGTAGCGGCCCGTCAGCAGGCCCTTGAACAGGTCCAGCCCGTCCAGCGTGCGCGCCACCTCGATCGGCACCACGCCAAATCCCGCCTCTCCAGCCATGTCCGTCTCCGTCCGACTTTGAGTGCATATACACATTAAGGCTTTGCGGGCGCAAGAAGCGGCGATAATCTCGGTTCCATGACGGTCGCCACGCCCCCGCCCCGCCTGTCGCCCGCCGAGTGCACCTGCTTTCGCGTGCGCAGCGCGGCCCGGCGCGTCACCCAGATCTACAGCCGGCACCTGGCGCCGACCGGCCTGCGCATCTCGCAGTTCTCGCTGCTGGGCTACGTGATCTCGCGCGGACCCGTCAGCATCACCGAACTGTCCGAACTGCTGGCCACGGATCGGACGACACTCACACGCAACCTGCGGCCTCTGCTGGCCTCGGGCGTGATCGAGCGCGCGACCGCGGGCGACAAGCGCCGGCACGAGCTGGTGGCGACGGTGGCGGGCCGCGCCCTATTCAAGCGCGCCCTGCCGCTGTGGGCCGAGGCCGAGCAGGAAGTGCGCGACGCCATGGGCGCGAAGCTCACCGCCGACCTGCACGGTGCGCTCGACCGCTCGCTGGAGAAGCTGGCGCCGCTTTAGGCGGTGAATGAATTGAGGCCCGCTGCAGGGCACACCTCAATCTTTTTTGTCATCCTGAGCGCCGCGAAGGATCTCACGCACGCCACGCAGTCTTTGGCCGCCATGTAAGGTCCTTCGCGGCGCTCAGGGCGACCAATTGCTCCTAAACATTCGCGGCGAAAAAGCCGAGTTCGAGTTCCATGGCGCGGCGGTAGTTGGCGCGCACGGTCTCGCCATCCTCCGCATGCAGGTCGAGCAGCGCTTCGAGCTGGGCCGCCAGCGCCTCGAAGCCCGGATCGGCATAGGTCTTCACCCATTCCGAATAGAGCGGGGCGGCATTGTTGGCCGCCAGCGAGCGACCGAGGAAGGCGTAGAGACGCATGCACGGCGTCATGGCCGCGATCGTCTCGCCCAGATTGCCGCGCCGCGCCGTCTCCAGCAGGAAATCGACATAGGCGCGCGTCGCCTCGACCGGGGCGACTCCCGACAGGTCGACCTGCCAGCGGTCGGCGTAGCTCTTGTGCAGCTTCAGCTCCTGCAGGACGCCGGCGATCAGGCCGGCGAAACCGTAAAGGTCCTCGCGAGACCGGGAGTTGGCGAGGCAGAACGCATAGGCTCTCGCGAAAGCCTCGAGGAAATAGGCGTCCTGCGCGACATAGCCCTTGAAGCACTGGACCGGCAACGAGCCGTCCCGCACCCCGCGCACGAAGCCGTGCGACAGGATGCGGTTGGCCAGGTCGGCGTTGGCCGCCCACAGATCGGCCGAGAGCGGCACGCGTTCTACTCCAGTATCGTCAAAGTCAGCCGCCCAGCGCCTGGACGAGATCGCCGATGAGGTCCTCGGCATCCTCGAGGCCGACCGAGAGGCGCACGGTGCCGTCGGTGATGCCGAGCTTGGCGCGCTCCTCGGCGCCGATTCGCATATGCGTCGTGGTCGCCGGATGGGTGATCAGGCTCTTGGCGTCACCGAGGTTGTTGGAGATGTCGACGATCTGCAACCGGTTCAGCGTCTCGAAGGCGGCCCACTTGCCGGCCTTGAGGTCGAACGTCACCACGCCGCCGAAGTCGGACATCTGCTTCGCGGCCAGTGCGTGCTGCGGGTGGTCGGGACGGCCCGGATAGAGCACGCGGCCAACGGCCGGATGCGCGGCCAGCGCGTCGGCAACGCGGCGGGCATTGGCGCAATGACGCTCGACGCGCAGTCCGAGCGTCTCCAGGCCCTTCACCAGGACCCAGGCGTTGAACGGGCTGAGCGCCGGGCCGGTGTTGCGGATGATCGGCTGCAGCTTGTCGATGATGAACTCCTTCGAGCCCAGCACGGCGCCGCCCAGGGTGCGGCCCTGGCCGTCGATGTACTTGGTCGCGGAGTGGACGACGACGTCGGCGCCGAATTCGAGCGGGCGCTGCAGGATCGGCGTGGCGAAGGCGTTGTCGAGGACGACCTTGGCGCCGGCCTTGTGCGCGAGATCGCACACCGCCCTGACGTCGACGATGTCGAGCATCGGGTTCGAGGGCGATTCGAACAGCACCGCCTGCGTCGGCTTGGAGAGCGCCTTCTCCCACTGCGCGAGATCGCCACCGTCGACCAGCTCGCTCTGGATGCCGTACTTCGGCAGCAACTCGGCCACGATGTAGTGGCAGGAGCCGAAGAGCTGGCGGGCCGCGACGATGCGGTCGCCCGCCTTGAGCAGCGCCAGCAGCGCGAAGAACACCGCCGACATGCCGGTCGAGGTGGCGCGACAGGCCTCGGCGCCTTCGAGCGCCGCCAGCCGGTTCTCGAACATGGTGACGGTCGGATTGCCGAAGCGCGAATACTGGTAGTGGTTGCTCTCGCCCTTGAAGGTGGCCTCGGCCTCCTCGGCGCTCGAATAGGCGTAGCCCGAGGTCAGGAACAGCGCCTCCGACGTCTCGTCGAAATTGCTGCGCACCTGGCCTCCGCGCACGGCACGGGTCTGGGTGCGCCACTTCGAGGTATCGGCTTCGGCCTTCTTCTTCGGAATCGATCCGTCCATCTCACTTCTCCTCTCGCCGCGCGCCCTTTCCCGGCGACGCAAACGAAAAACCCCCGACCTGGAAGGACGGGGGGTTTTGCGTGAACCTCCGACCTTTTAGCGATGTTTAACGTGGTCGCAAGCCGGTCGGCTCAAATCTCCACGGACCGCCTCTATAAGGGCGGCAGTCGGCGGGCGCAAGCCCGTGTTTGTCTTCGGCACAAGCCCGTCAATCGGGCTTCACGTCGGCTGCTTTGGCGACCTCCGTCCATTTCTTCAACTCGGCCGCCGTATGCGCGGCGAGTTCAGCCGGGGTCGACGAGGCGATCTCGTAGCCGAGATCGGAAATCTTCTTCGCGACCTCCGGGTCCTTCAGCGCCTTCAGCAGTTCGGCATTCAGTCGCTGCACGATCGGCGCCGGCGTGCCATGCGGCGCATACAGGCCGGCCCAGGTATAGGCCTCGACGCCGGCCACTCCCTGCTCGCCGATGGTCTTGAGGTCGGGCAGCGCGGGCGAGCGCTTGGCCATGGCGAGCCCCAGCGGACGCAGCTTGCCGGCCTGGATCTGGCCCATCGCCGGAGCCAGCGCGTCGAACACCACGTCGATCTCGCCGGCGAGCAGCGCCTGCTGGGCGGGCGCCGAACCCTTGTACGGAATGTGCTGCATCTTCACGCCGGTGCGCAGCCGGAAGAGTTCCGCGGTAAGATGCAGGATCGAGCCGTTGCCCGACGATCCATAGTCGAACTTCGGGCTCTTCTGGATGAGCGCGATCAGGCCCGGAATGTCCTTCGCCGGCGATTCGGGGCGCACCAGCACGACCATCGGCACGATGGCGGCAAGGCCGATCGCGGCGAAGCTGGTCGGATCGTATTTCAACGACGGGTTGACCGCGGGCACGATCGCCAGCGTCGAGACCGTGCCCATCAGCAGCGTGTAGCCGTCCGGGGCGGCTTGGGCGAGCAACTGGCCCGCGAGGCCACCGCCCGCGCCCGGCTTGTTCTCGATGACGAAGGACTGTCCCAGCCCTTCGGCCATCTTCGGTGTGACGATGCGCGCAATGATGTCGGGCACGCCGCCCGGCGCAAAGGGGATGAGCACCTTGATCGGCTGGCCCTTCGGCCATTCCGCCTGCGCCAGCGCGGATCCCGCGACCGTAGCCAGCGACACCGCCCCGAGAGACCCGAGTGCGGCGCGACGAGTGATGCTCATCGTTTCCCCCTTCGTTTTCGTTTCTTTTCTCTTTGATACTCGGCGCGGTGACGATGCCCCCACCCTTCACCTCCCCCGTATGACGGGGGAGGAAGGTTTGATCGGAGTTCGCTCTACATCTTCTGCTTGGCGAGCGCCTGTTCCCTGAGCTTGGTCATCGTGATCCGCGAGGTGATCGCCTCGGCGTCGGTCTTCACATGGATGATCGCGGGCTTGCCGGCACCGAGCGCGCGCTCGAACGCCGCCTCGAAGTCGGCGGTGCGCTCCACCGTCTCGCCATGGCCGCCGAAGGCGCGGGCATAAGCCGCGAAGTCGGGGTTCCTGAGCTCGGTGCCATGGACGCGTGTCGGATACTCACGCTCCTGATGCATGCGGATCGTACCGTACATGCCGTTGTCGACCACGATGAACACCACGTTCGCGCCGTGCTGGACGGCGGTCGCGAACTCCTGGCCGTTCATCAGGAAGCAGCCGTCGCCGCTGAACGACACAACGGTGCGCGCGGGCGCGGCGATCTTGGCCGCCACGGCCGACGGCACGCCGTAGCCCATC
The DNA here is from genome assembly GCA_945952105.1 of uncultured Rhodospirillaceae bacterium. Classification (GTDB taxonomy): domain Bacteria; phylum Pseudomonadota; class Alphaproteobacteria; order Reyranellales; family Reyranellaceae; genus Reyranella. The sequence goes on from CAMFGZ010000027.1 coordinate 53,788, forward strand.
GAGCCGTTGGTCGGCGCGAGCTGGGTGCGGAAGCCGCGATACTGGAAGAAACGGTGCACGAAGCCGGCATAGTTCCCGGCGCCGTTGGTGACGATCACGTCGTCGGGCAGGCGCTTGTTCAGCCAGCCGACGATCTCCGCGAGATTGGCGGAGCCCGGCTGCGGCGTCGGCTCGATGTTCTTCAGGTAGTCGGCGCGCGCGGTCGCGACGCTTGCCTTCCACGCCGAAGCGTCGACCGGCTTCATTGCCCTGGCCGCGGCGGCGAACTGCGACATGCCCGAGTTGATCGGCAGGGTCGCCTGGTAGACGCGGCCCAGCTCCTCGGCGCCGGCATGCACGTGCACCATCTTCTGCGCTGGGACCGGCAGCTGGAACATGGCATAGCCGCCCGTCGTGGCCTCGCCCAGGCGCGGGCCGATCGCGATGATGAGATCGCTCTCGTTGATGCGCTTGCCCAGCGGCGGATTCACGCCGAGACCGAGATCGCCGGCGAAATTGTCGTGACGATTGTCGATCAGGTCCTGGTTGCGGAACGCCGTCGTCACCGGCAGGTGGTTGGCTTCGACGAACGCCTTGATGTCGTCGCAGGCCTTCGCGTCCCAGCCGCCGCCGCCCAGGATGACGAGCGGCCGCTTCGCCGCGGCGAGCAATTCGCGGAACGTCGCCATGTCCTCGGGCGCGGGGGCGCCGCGCGAGGTCTTGTACGGGCCGGCATCGGCGACCTCGACCTCGTCGACCAGCATGTCCTCCGGCAGCGCGATGACCACCGGCCCCGGCCGGCCGTTCATCGCCCGGTGGAAAGCCTGGCTCACGATCTCGGGGATGCGGCGGGCGTCCTCGATCTGCGTCACCCACTTCGCCATCTGGCCGTACATGCGGCGATAGTCGATCTCCTGGAAGGCCTCACGCTCGGACTGCTCGCGGGCGACCTGCCCGACCAGCAAAATCATGGGCGTCGAATCCTGGAAGCCGGTATGCATTCCGACGCTGGCATTGGTCGCGCCCGGACCGCGGGTGACGAAGCAGACGCCGGGCTTGCCGGTCAGCTTGCCATAGGCTTCGGCCATGTAGGACGCCCCGCCTTCCTGGCGGCAGATCACATAGCGGATGGAATTGCGCTGGGCGTAGAGCGCGTCGAGAGCGGCCAGATAGCTTTCGCCGGGCACGCCGAAGATCGTGTCGGTGCCGTGGATACGCAGTTGGTCGATCAGAACCTGCGCGCCGCTGCGGCGCGGGTAAGCGGTAGCCATTTTCGAGGTCTTTCCCTTACTTCGTGGGTGAGAAGGTGGTGGGCACCAATATCTTGTTGTTCATGTGCTTCATATACTCCCGGCTCTTCTGCAAATAGGCCTGCCAGGCGGGATCGGCGGCCATCGCGGCGCGGCGCTTCGTACGGTCTGCGAGATCGGCGTAGCCCCAGATGTGAACGATCTCGTTCACGTTTCCCACCTCGGTCGTGTAGTAGCCGACGAGGTTGCCGAGGTGCTTCAACTGGACGGGCAGCCCTTCCTTTTCGTACAGCGCGAGGAAGTCGCGCAGGCGCCCGGGCTGCAGTTCGTAGGTGCGATGGTCGACGATCATTCTCAATCCCTCCCGAATTCGAGGCGATTGTGTGCCGTGCTTCGTCGCGCCTCAACCCCGAGACTCGGTGGACTCAAGGCGTGAATAAGCGCATAAGTGCTGCATTGCGACACTAGCCGACGAGCATCATCACGAGTCTCGGCCCAGTCGCGGAGCGCGATACCGGTCAACGTCTTCCCGTGAGCTACTTGGTCATCTGTCAAAGGTCATCGAAACGCTTGGACGCATCCGTCCAGCAAGCGCGCGCCGGACTCCGCTCGATCCTTCCTCTAGCCCAGAGCCTTGAATGAGTCGCAAATTGTTTGTGGGCAACCTGCCCTATTCGGTCACGTCTGAGCGTCTGCAAGAAGCCTTCTCTCAGTTCGGCACCGTTACATCCTCGAAAGTGATCGTGGATCGCGAGACCGGCCGCAGCCGCGGCTTCGCGTTCCTCGAGATGGAAACCGATGACCAAGGCGCCTCGGCCATGCAGGCCATGAACGGCGCGTTGCTGGATGGCCGCTCGATCGCGGTCCGTGAAGCCGTCGAACGTCAGCCCGGTGGTGGTGGTGGCGGCGGTGGCTTCGGTGGTGGTGGCGGCCGCGATGGCGGCGGCTTCCGTCCGCGCGGCCCGCGTCCGCCTTACGGCGGTGGCGGCGGCGGTGGTGGCTACGGTGGCGGCGGTGGCGGCGGCTACGGTGGTGGCGGCCGTGATGGCGGCGGCGGTGGTTATCGCGGCGGCGGTGGCGGCGGCTACGGTGGTGGCGGTCGTGACGGCGGCGGTGGCGGTTACGGCGGTGGCGGTCGCGAGGGCGGCGGCTACGGCGGCGGCGGCGGTTACCGTGGCGCCGGCGACGGCGGCCCGATGCGCGATCGTCGCGCCGATTTCTCCGGCGGCCCGCCGCAGGGCGGCTTCGACAATAGCGGCGGGGCCCCCGGCGGTGGCGACTTCGGCAAGCCGCCGCGTCGTCACGGCGGCGGCGGCGGCGCGGACCGTCCGCGTCGCGATCGCGACTACGAGCCCCGCAAGCGCGGCTTCGACGACGATCAATAGGACGGCCAATAGACTGAGCCTGTCGGTCGACGAGAACGCCGGAGGGTTTCCTCCGGCGTTTTTGTTTGTGCCGAATTTCTTTGAGTCGCGCGCTGCGGTGCTATGCTCCGGTCATCGACGGAGGTGCGCATGAAGCGACGATCGGCGCTCGTAGGCTCCCTGGCGGCGCTGGCGGCGGGAACGTCGGCCCGCGCCCAGACGCCGGTCGACCTGCAGCTCGTGCTCGCCGTCGACGTTTCCCGGTCCATCGACGAGGTCGAGGCCGAGCTTCAGCGGCGCGGCTACATCGAGGCGCTGACCAACGATCGCGTCGTCGACGCCATCCTCTCGGGCGAGCACAAGCGCATCGCCGTCTGCTACACGGAATGGGCCGGCACGCATTACCAGGTCGTCGTCCTCGACTGGACCTTGATCGACACGCCGGGCGCTGCGCGCGCCTTCGCGGAAAAACTCGCCGAGGCGCCGCGCGCGTCGCAGAGCTGGACGGCCGTCGGCGCCGCCCTCGCCCATGCCGGCCAGCGCTTCGATAATTCGCCGTTCGTCGCCAAGCGCCGCGTCATCGACGTGTCGGGCGACGGCCGCACCAACGACGGGCCGCCGGCCGAGATCGTGCGCGACAAGCTCGTGTCGCAGGGCATCGTCGTGAACGGCCTGCCGGTGATGATGAACCGCACCAACTTCGGCCGCCCGCCCGATCTGACACTCGACAAGTATTACGAGGAGAGCGTGATCGGCGGCCCGGGCTCGTTCCTGATCGTGGCCGACAATTTCGACCATTTCGGCCGCGCCGTGCGCACCAAGCTGGTGCGCGAGATTTCGGCCACCGACGGACCGATCCGCTCCTCGCCGACCTGATCGCTCCAATTTTCCTTGGCCTCGATTGCGGGAAGCCGCATCATCGGCGCTGCAACGGCCGTCGACGATGGAGCTCCCGAAAATGCTGGCGAACGACCCGGTCACCCAGGCGCGGATCGACCTGACGACCGCCCTGCGGGCGGCGGCGCGGCACGGGCTGAACGAGGGGGTCTGCAATCATTTCAGCATGACCGTGCCGGGTCGCGAGGAGCTGTTCCTCGTCAATCCGCAGGGGCTGCACTGGTCGGAGATCACGCCGTCCGACATCGTCATGGCCGACGGCGAGGGCAACATCGTCGAGGGCAAGTACGAGGTCGAACCGACGGCCTTCTACATCCACGCCCGCATCCATGCCGGCAACCCGCGCGCCAAGGTCGTGCTGCACACCCACATGCCCTATGCGACGGCGCTCACCTCGATCCGCGACGGCCGCATCGAGATGTGCACCCAGAACGCCTTCCGCTACTGGGGCCGCATCGCCTACGACGAGAAGTATGGCGGCGTGGCGCTGTCCAACGACGAGGGCGAGCGCATGTGCCGGGCGATGGGCGACAAGGACATCCTGTTCCTGCGCAACCACGGCGTCATCGTCTCGGGTCCGACCGTTGCCCAAGCCTACGACGACCTTTATTACCTCGAACGTGCGGCGATGGTGCAGGTGCTGGCCATGCAGACCGGCCGGGAGCTGCACAATGTCGACGAGGCGATGGCCGAACACACGGCCAGGCAGATCGCGGGCGAGGCGCAGCAGGCCTTCCTGCATTTCGAATCGCTGAAGCGCATGCTCGACCGGGACGAGGCCGGGTGGAGCAGGCTGACGGCGGTCGAGGGACGTTAGGGGAAAGACGCATGCGTATCGCCGCCACTCTTGTCGCGCTCTCGGCGCTCTGTCTCGCCGCGCCGGTCTCGGCCCAGGGCTACGGCCTCGGCTCAGGGCCGAAGCTCGGCACCATGGAGGTCAAGGCCTACCAGAAGATTCCCAAGACCAAGATCGCCGTCCAGCTCACCTCCGACACGCATCTCGCCCGCGAGCTGCGTCGCCAGGTCATGGTCCGCCTCGGCCAGCGCGGCAACCAGGTGGGTTTCAGCGGCGGCAACATCATGCGCATGGACGTGAGCTACTTCGATCTCAGTGGCGGTTCCGACCGCGAGATGCCGATGATGCAGAGTCAGGACTATGAAACCGGCGCCAATCCGCGCCTCGCGCTGCCCGCCAATCCGATCGGCCGGCGCGACACGATCCCGGCGGCGCCCTCGGGCGCGACCTTGCGCGTTTCGCTCACGCTCTACGAAGCCAACGGCGGCAAGGTGCTGTGGTCCGCGACCGGATCCTGCAGCGCCCGGTCGAGCCAGGCGATGTCGGCCGGCCTGTCGATCGTGAACCATATCTTCGACAATGCCGATGCCAACAGCGTCGCTGACGCCGGCTGCCCGCTCTAACCCATCCTTCCGCAAAAAAGAGAACAGAGGAAACGTCATGCCGCGTCTGGCTCCGCTTGACCTGAACACACTCAATCCCGAACAGAAGAAGGTCGCCGACGCGATCCTGTCCGGCCCGCGCGGCGGCCTGCGCGGCCCCTTCGAGCCGTGGCTGCGCAGCCCGGTGCTGGCCGACCGCGCCCAGAAGCTCGGCGAATACTGCCGCTTCCACAACACGCTACCGCGCGACCTGTCCGAGCTCGCGATCTGCCTGGTGGGCCGTCACTTCAAGGCGCAGTTCGAGTTCTACGCCCATGCGCGTCTCGCCAAGGAAGCCGGCCTCTCGCCCGACATCATCGAGGCCGTGCGCCTGCGCGCCACGCCGCCGTTCACGCGCGAGGTCGAGAAGGTCGTCTACGACTTCGTCACCGAATATCTCGAGACCAACCGCGTCGCGCCGCCCAACTACAAGCGCGCCATCGACGCGTTCGGCGAACAGGGTGTGGTCGATCTGGTCGGCGTGTGCGGCTACTACATGCTGGTTTCGATGACGCTCAACGTCTTCGAGGTGCCGCTGCCGCCGGGCGAACCCGACCCGCTGCCATAAGCTGGGGGGACTTCGCCGACCTCGCAAGGCGAAAGGCCCCTCGCTTACCTCACATGCGATAGCCCTGCATCCGAACGGAGAGGCAGGCGTGATTTACCGCATTACTCCTCGAAGATCGCGACCGCCCGGGTCCAGCCGGCGGAGGCGCCGCGGATCTTGTGCGGGAAGCAGGCGATGGTGAAGCCGTCGCCCGGCAGCGCTTCGAGATTGTGCAGCTTCTCGAGGTGGCAGTAGCCGATGTCGCGCCCCGCTTTGTGACCTTCCCAGATGATCGACGGGTCCTTGTCCTTCGCCCACTTCTGGGCGGTGAAATAGAACGGCGCGTCCCAGCTCCAGGCATCGGTACCGGTGAGGCGCACGCCCTTTTCCAGCAGGAAGATCGTGGCGTCGTAGCCCATGCCGCAGCCGGCATTGACGTAGTCGTTGTTGCCGTAGCGCGAGCCCGCGCGCGTGTTGACCACGACGATCTCCAGCGGCTTCAGCTCGTGGCCGATCCGCTTCAGCTCCTCCTCGACCTCGGCAGCCGTGATGACGTGGCCGTCGGGCTTGTCGCGGAAGTCGAGCTTCACACCGGGCTGGAAGCACCATTCGAGCGGCACCTCGTCGATGGTGATGGCGCGCTCGCCCTTGTTCATCGTGGGATGGAAGTGATACGGCGCGTCGAGATGCGTACCGTTGTGCGTCGAGAGATTGACGTTCTCGACCGCCCAGCCGGCGCCGTCGGGCAGGTCTTCCTTCCTGAGGCCGGGAAAGAAGCCGGCGATCTGGCCGGCCGTATCGGCGTGCTTGTGATACTGGATCTTCGGTCCGAACGGCGGGGGATCGGAGATCACGTCGTTCTCGAGATAGATCGAAAGATCGACGAAGCGACGGGGCATGGGGCGTCCTCCTGCTCAGGGACCGGTGAGCGCACCCAGGATCGAGCGGGTCAGCAGCTTGCCGATGCACTTCTGGCCAAAATCGTTGAGATGCAGCCCGTCGAGCTGCACGAACTGGGCGTAGGGCATGCCGTCGTCGTACCAGCCGCGCATGATGTCGTAGCGGCGGAACAGGCCGGCGGAGAACTCCTTGGCCGCGCCCGCCATGATCTTCTCGTAGGCTTCCTTGTCCGGCGCGGCGACGACGGCCGGCACGTATTGAAGGTTCATCAGCACGAAGTCCGCGCCCAGCGAGGTGCCGAGCTTCAGGCCGGCGCGCAGCGTCTTGTCGAACTTGTCGAGCGGCATGTGGCGGATGGCGGCATTTGTGCCGGTCTGCCAGATCACCAGGGAGGCGGGATTTCCCTCCATCTCGGCGCGCATGCGGGCGGCCATCTCCTCGACGTCCTGGCCGCCGATGCCGCGGTTGATGACGTCGATGTCGATGCCGGGCAGGGCTTTCTCCAGGCCGATGCGAAGCTGCGTCGGATAGGCGAAGGCCGGATTGGAAACGCCATAGCCGGCGGTCGTCGAGGAGCCCAGCGCAATGATGCGCAGCACTTTCTTCTCGGCGATCGACTTGCGCGAGATCGGCAGGGTGGTGCCGAGCTCGAGCATGGCGGGCTTGGCGCGGCAGAGCGTCATGGACTGCGCAAACGCAGGCCCCCCCGCGGCAAGCACGAGGGACGCGACGAGAAGGGCGAGCGCGCGCCTCATCGCGAAGCTCCAGTCGTGGCTGGCAGACGCGCCGGCGTGCGTTTACCTCCGCGCTTGAACCAGGCGGCAATGTAGGCGGCCACGCACATGATCGCGATGCCCAGCACGCTCACGAGAATCTGCGACAAGATCGAATCTTCATAGTAGCCAACGATTACCTGCCCGCTCAGCGCCAGGAAGGTGCCGATGCAGAATATAAGCAAGGAAGCCTCACCGCATCTGCGAAGTGGCTGCCAAATGGGCCATTTCAGGGCTGGCGCGTCAATGGGCACGGCCATCCGGACCAGCCATGCGATGGCCAGGAAATGCAGGAATCTCAGGATGTCGATGTTGGTCTTGTCGATCGGGTAGATGATCCGCGCCACCCAGGTCGGGATCAGCCGTTCCAGCGGGTTGTACTGCCAGGACAGGGCGATCAGGGCCGCAAACAGCACGAAGGCGATGGCCAGGACGGTCAGGGGCGTCCGGAACCGGTCGAGCCGGGACAGTCCGGGACCGAACACGGCGCAGGCGGCCCCGACATGGAACACCACCTGCCAGGCCATCGGATTGAAATACCAGACTTTTTCGTCCGGGTAGGCGGGCAGGTTCCAGTTGTAGCGGCAGGTCGCGGCATAGAGGGCGACCGAGGCCGCAATCACCACCCACGGCCAGCGGACCAGCACCGGCAGGACCCAGGGGAAGGCCGCGAGCAGCACGATGTAGAGAGGCAGCACGTCGAGGTTCACCGGCCGGAACTTGAGCAGCGCCGCCTCGAGGATGGCGCGATAGGGGTTCTGCCCCAGGCCGAGCAGTTCCATTTCCTCGATCAGCGCCGGCGCATCGCGCGCGATCGAGACCCAGGCGATCTGGGCCGTGAACGCCACGAACAGGAGGATGTGCGCGACGTAGAGCTGCCAGACCCGGCGGTAGACGCGGGCCGCGGTGCGCGGCCAGCCTTCCTGGTCGAGCATCCGTCCATAGGCGATGACGGCGGTGTAGCCGGAGATGAAGACGAAGATCTCGGTGGCGTCGCTGAAGCCGTAGTTACGCACGGTCAGCCAGCTCACGATGTTGGTCGGGATGTGGTCGAGAAAGATGAACCACAGGGCTAGTCCCCGGAACAGGTCGAGACGTATGTCGCGAACGGAGACGGTGGCCATGACCTATTGGTACCGCAGCCGAATCGTCTGCGCTACGCTTCGCGGCGGAGGAAAGACATGACCAAGACGCCGTTGCTGCTCGTGCCAGGCGTACTCTGCTCGCCGCGCCTCTTTGCCGCGCAGGTCGCGGCCCTCCAGGGGCAGGCCGACATCGTCGTGCCGGACTGGCGCAAGGCGCCGCTGTCGATCTGGGACAGCTGGGAGAGCGCCGCCCGCTGGGTCGTCGACCAGATGCCGGCGGAGAAGTTCGCCCTCGCGGGTCTGTCGCTGGGCGGCATGCTCGCGGTCGAGATCATGCAGTTCGCCGCCGATCGCGTAACCCGGCTTGCCCTGCTCGACACCGGCATGCGCAGCCAGAACGAGGCCGAACGCGCCGTCCGCCGTGCCCGTATCCGCCTGGCCGACGAAGGCCATTTCGAACTGGTCCTCGGCATGCAGATGACACGCTTCATCCCCGCCTATCGCCTGCCCGACAAGGCGCTGGTCGACGAGGTGATGACGATGTGCGGCGAGATCGGCGTCGAGATCTACAAGCGACAGGAGGAGCTGGCGGCAATCCGCACCGACCGCCGGCCGGACCTGCCACGCATCAAGTGCCCGACCACCGTCGTGTGCGGCCGCGACGACGCGGCGACGCCCCTCTTCCTGTCGGAGGAGATCGCCAAGGCCATTCCCGTCGCCAGCCTGGTTGTGATCGAGAAAAGCGGGCATCTCGTCACGATGGAGAAGCCCGAGGAGACGAACCTGGTGCTGAAGACGTGGCTGGAGCGGCGGGCGTAGCCGACTGCTCATGTCATCCTCGTCTTAAGAGGATCGTTTAAGTTCTGCTGGCTTCGCAAGAAGCG
>CAMFGZ010000028.1 GCA_945952105.1 uncultured Rhodospirillaceae bacterium
CCTGCGACGGCACGATGATCGGCTTGCCCGACGCCGGCGACAGGATGTTGTTGGTCGACATCATCAGCACGCGCGCCTCGAGCTGGGCTTCAAGCGACAGCGGCACGTGCACCGCCATCTGGTCGCCGTCGAAGTCGGCATTGAAGGCCGTGCAGACCAGCGGGTGCAGCTGGATCGCCTTGCCTTCGATCAGCACCGGCTCGAACGCCTGGATGCCCAGGCGATGCAGCGTCGGCGCGCGGTTCAGCAGAACGGGATGCTCGCGGATGACCTCCTCGAGAATGTCCCACACTTCCGGCCGCTCCTTCTCGACCATGCGCTTGGCGGCCTTGATGGTGTTGGCCATGCCGTAGTTCTGCAGACGCGAATAGATGAACGGCTTGAACAGCTCGAGCGCCATCTTCTTCGGCAGGCCGCACTGGTGCAACTTGAGCTCCGGACCGACCACGATGACCGAACGGCCCGAGTAGTCGACGCGCTTGCCGAGCAGGTTCTGGCGGAAGCGGCCCTGCTTGCCCTTCAGCATGTCGCTGAGCGACTTCAGCGGACGCTTGTTGGCGCCGGTGATGACGCGGCCGCGGCGGCCGTTGTCGAACAGGGCGTCGACCGACTCCTGAAGCATGCGCTTCTCGTTGCGCACGATGATGTCCGGCGCGCGCAGCTCGATCAGCCGCTTCAGGCGGTTGTTGCGGTTGATGACGCGGCGGTAGAGGTCGTTGAGGTCCGACGTCGCGAAGCGGCCGCCGTCGAGCGGCACCAGCGGGCGCAACTCGGGCGGAATCACCGGGACCAGCTCGAGGATCATCCACTCCGGACGGGCGCCGGACTCGATGAAGTTCTCGCAAAGCTTCAGCCGCTTCACGAGCTTCTTGCGCTTGGCTTCCGACGTCGTCTCGCGCAGCTCCTCGCGCAGGCGGGGGCGCTCCTCGTTGAGGTCGATCGCCTGCAGCATGCCGCGGATCGCCTCGGCGCCGATCTCGGCCTCGAACGAACCGTCACCGTACTCGTCGAGCGCGTTGAGATACTGCTCCTCGTTCAGCAGCTCACGATACTTGAGCGGCGTCAGGCCGGGATTGCTGACGACGTAGTTCTCGAAATAGAGGATGCGCTCGAGGTCGCGCAGCGTCATGTCGAGCAGCAGGCCGATGCGGCTCGGCAGCGACTTCAGGAACCAGATGTGGGCGACCGGCGAGGCCAGCTCGATGTGGCCCATGCGCTCGCGGCGCACCTTTGTGAGGGTCACTTCGACGCCGCACTTTTCGCAGGTGATGCCGCGGAACTTCATGCGCTTGTACTTGCCGCACAGGCACTCGTAGTCCTTGATCGGCCCGAAGATGCGGGCGCAGAACAGGCCGTCACGCTCCGGCTTGAACGTGCGGTAGTTGATGGTTTCCGGCTTCTTGATCTCGCCGTGGCTCCAGGTGCGGATGCGCTCGGGGCTGGCGATCGAGATGCGGATCTCGTCGAAGGTCGGGGTGCCCTGCGGCTGGCCCAGTACGTTGATAAGGTCGGTCATTGTTGTCCTACTGTTCTGTGGACGTAATTCGCGAAGTCGGGACGTCGATCACCCGTCAGGTGATCGACTGGTTCAGTTCGACGTTGAGGCCGAGGGAGCGCAGCTCCTTGACCAGCACGTTGAAGGATTCCGGGATGCCCGCCTCGAACGTGTCGTCGCCGCGCACGATGGCCTCGTAGACCTTGGTGCGGCCGGCCACGTCGTCCGACTTGACGGTGAGTATCTCCTGCAGCGTGTAGGCCGCGCCGTAGGCCTCGAGGGCCCACACTTCCATTTCGCCGAAGCGCTGTCCGCCGAACTGCGCCTTGCCGCCCAGCGGCTGCTGGGTAACGAGGCTGTACGGCCCGATCGAACGGGCGTGGATCTTGTCGTCCACGAGATGGTGCAGCTTCAGCATGTAGATGTAGCCCACCGTCACCTTGCGATCGAACGGCTCGCCGGTGCGGCCGTCGATCAGGGTGACCTGGCCTGAACGGTCGAGACCGGCCATTTCCAGCATCTCGACGATGTCGGGCTCGTGCGCGCCGTCGAACACCGGCGACGCGAAGGGCACGCCCTTGCTGAGATTGCGGGCGAGTTCGATCGTCTGCTCGTCACTGAGGTCGGCGATGTCGGCCTTGAAGGCCTTCTCGCCGTAGACCTCGCGCAGCTGCTTCCTGATCTGCGCGGCCGAGACCTCGCGGGCATCCTCGAGCATCTTGCCGATCTTCTTGCCGAGACCCGACGCGGCCCAGCCGAGATGGGTTTCGAGGATCTGACCGACGTTCATGCGCGACGGCACGCCGAGGGGGTTCAGCACGATGTCGACCGGCCCGCCCTCCTCGAGGTACGGCATGTCCTCCAGCGGCATGATGCGCGAGATGACGCCCTTGTTGCCGTGACGGCCGGCCATCTTGTCGCCCGGCTGCAGCTTGCGCTTGGTCGCGACGAAGACCTTGACCATCTTCATCACGCCCGGCGGCAGCTCGTCGCCGCGCTGCAGCTTATCGACCTTGCTGTCGAACCGGTCCTGCAGGCGTTTCATCGACTCGTCGAACTGCTTGTTCAGCGCCTCGATCTCGGCCTGCTTCTTGTCCGCCTTGACGGCGATCTGGCGCCACTGGCCCGGCGTGTACTCGCCGAGAACGTTGTCGGCGATCTTGGTGCCCGGCTTCAGACCCTTGAGGCCACCCGCGACCACCTGGTTCATCAGCATTTCCTGGAGCTGGCTGTAGAAGCTGCGCTCGAGGATGGCCTTTTCGTCGTCACGGTCCTTGGCGAGACGCTCGATCTCGTCACGCTCGATCGCCAGCGCGCGCTCGTCCTTGTCGACGCCGCGGCGGTTGAACACGCGGACCTCGACGACGGTGCCCTCGACGCCCGGCGGCACCTTGAGCGAGGTGTCGCGAACGTCGGCGGCCTTTTCGCCGAAGATGGCGCGTAGCAGCTTCTCTTCCGGGGTCATCGGGCTCTCGCCCTTCGGCGTCACCTTGCCGACGAGGATGTCGCCCGCCTTCACCTCGGCACCGATGTAGACGATGCCCGCCTCGTCGAGGTTCTTCAGGGCCTCTTCGCCGACGTTCGGGATGTCGCGGCTGATTTCCTCCTGGCCGAGCTTGGTGTCGCGGGCCATGACCTCGAACTCCTCAATGTGGATCGAGGTGAAGACGTCGTCGCGCACGATACGCTCGGAGAGGAGGATCGAGTCCTCGAAGTTGTAGCCATTCCACGGCATGAACGCGACGAGCACGTTGCGGCCGAGCGCGAGCTCGCCGTTCTGCGTCGACGGGCCGTCGGCCACGATGTCACCCTTCTTCACATGGTCGCCGACGCGAACGAGCGGCTTCTGGGTGATGCAGGTGCTCTGGTTGGACCGCTGGAACTTCAGCAGGTTGTAGATGTCGACCGCCGGACGGTTCGGACCGACATCCTCGGTCGCGCGCACGACGATACGCATCGCGTCGACCTGGTCGACGATGCCGGTGCGACGGGCCGAGATGGCGACGCCGGAGTCACGGGCGACCACCTCTTCCATGCCGGTGCCGACGAGCGGCGATTCGGCCTGGATGAGCGGCACCGCCTGACGCTGCATGTTCGAGCCCATCAGCGCGCGGTTGGCGTCGTCGTTCTCGAGGAACGGGATGAGCGCCGCAGCGACCGACACGATCTGCTTGGGCGAGACGTCGACGAAATCGATCGTCTCGGGACGGCCCAGGATGTATTCGCCGCCCTTGCGGCACTGCACCAGCTCGGACACGAACTTGCCCTTGGCGTCGATCTCGGCGTTGGCCTGGGCCACCGTATAGCGGCCCTCTTCCATCGCAGAGAGATAGACGACCTCGTCGGTCACCCGGCCACCCGCGACCTTGCGGTACGGGCTCTCGATGAAGCCGTACTGGTTGACGCGCGCGTAGGTGGCCAGCGAGTTGATCAGGCCGATGTTCGGGCCTTCCGGCGTCTCGATCGGGCAGATGCGGCCGTAATGCGTCGGGTGCACGTCGCGCACCTCGAAGCCGGCGCGCTCGCGGGTCAGGCCGCCCGGTCCAAGCGCCGAGAGACGGCGCTTGTGGGTGACTTCCGACAGCGGGTTCGTCTGGTCCATGAACTGCGAGAGCTGGGAGGAGCCGAAGAACTCGCGAACCGCCGCTGCGGCCGGCTTGGCGTTGATCAGGTCGTGCGGCATCACCGTGTCGATGTCGATCGAGCTCATGCGCTCGCGGATCGCCCGCTCCATGCGCAGCAGGCCGACGCGGTACTGGTTCTCCATCAGCTCGCCGACCGAGCGGACGCGGCGGTTGCCGAGATGGTCGATGTCGTCGATCTCGCCGCGGCCGTCCTTCAGGCCGTGCAGGACGCGGACCACCGCCAGGATGTCCTCGCGACGCAGCGTGCGCTGCGTGTCGGGAACGCCCTCGAACTCGAGGCGCATGTTCATCTTCACGCGGCCGACCGGGGACAGGTCGTAGCGGTCGATGTCGAACAGCAGACCCTGGAACAGCGTCTCGGCCTGCTCGAGCGTCGGCGGCTCGCCCGGACGCATGACGCGATAGATGTCGAGCAGCGCTTCTTCGCGGTTCGTGTTCTTGTCGGCTGCCAGCGTGTTGCGGATGTACGGACCGACATTGACATGGTCGATGGCGAGCGTCGGCAGCAGGTCGATGTCGTTCTCGTTGAAGAGTTCGAGCACCGCCTCGGTGATTTCCTGGCCGGCCTCGACGTAGATCTCGCCCGTCTTCTCGTTGATGACGTCGAGCGCGGCGTAGCGGCCGATCAGCTCTTCCGGCGAGACGCGGATTTCCTTGAGGCCCGCCTCCTTGAGCTTGTTCAGCAGGCGCGGGGTCATCTTGGTGCCGGCCTCGGCGACCGACTTGCCGGTCTTGCCGTTCACCAGGTCGTGCGTCAGCTTCACGCCGCGCATCGAATCGGCCTCGAACGGCGTGTTCCAGCCGTCCTTGTCGCGCTTGTAGACGACCTGGCCGTAGAACGCCGCCAGGATCTCCTCCGGCGACAGGCCCTGGGCCTCGGCAGGGTCGAGCGTCTGGTTCTTGGCGATCGCCGCCATGCGCTTCTTCCAGGTGGCGTCGTTGTCCAGCGCCAGCAGCAGAGTCGTCACCGGGATCTTGCGGCGGCGGTCGATGCGGACGTGGATCAGGTCCTTGGCGTCGAATTCGAAGTCGAGCCAGGAGCCGCGGTACGGGATGATGCGGGCGGCGAACAGGTACTTGCCCGAGCTGTGGGTCTTGCCCTTGTCATGGTCGAAGAAGACGCCCGGCGAGCGATGCATCTGCGAGACGATCACGCGCTCGGTGCCGTTCACGATGAAGGTGCCGTTGTCGGTCATGAGCGGCATGTCGCCCATGTAGACATCCTGCTCCTTGATGTCGCGGATCGAGCGCGAGCCGGCTTCCTCGTCGATGTCCCACACCACGAGCTGCAGCGTGACCTTGAGCGGAGCGGCGTAGGTGATACCGCGCTGCTGGCACTCCTCGACGTCGTACTTCGGCTCCTCGAATTCGTACTTCACGAACTCGAGGCTGGCGCGCTCGGCGAAGTCCTTGATCGGGAACACGCCGCGGAAGACCTCCTGGAGGCCCGACTGCGTGCGCTTGGGCGCCGGCGTGACGCGCTGGAGGAAGCTCTCGTAGGAGCTCTTCTGGACCTCGATGAGGTTCGGCATCGGGGCCACCGACTCGATGTGGCCGAAGAAACGACGAATCCGTTTGCGCGTGTTGAAGGCCGTGGCCATCCTGCGTCCTCGAAGGTTCAAGGGCGGTGATAAACACCCGCTGCTTTCTCGGAGCTCCCGGCCCGCCAGCCGTTCGCCCCATCCGTCGCAGAGGGCCACTTGTCGGAAAGGACCCCTTTGGGGGAAGTCCGTTCGGAAAAGAGGCCCGAACGGGCCGGCCTCCCGAAGGAAGCCGGCCCGGCCGGTAAACGTTCTTACTTGAGCTCGACCTTGGCGCCTTCGGCCTCGAGCTTCTGCTTGAGCTTCTCGGCATCGGCCTTCGGCACGCCTTCCTTGATCGGCTTCGGCGCGGCCTCGACCAGATCCTTGGCTTCCTTCAGGCCGAGGCCGGTGATCTCGCGGACCACCTTGATGACGTTGATCTTCTTGTCGCCGGCGGCGGCGAGAACGACGGTGAACTCATCCTTCGCCTCGGCGGCCGGAGCGGCAGCGCCACCGCCAGCGGCGGCAACGGCGACCGGAGCGGCGGCGCTGACGCCCCACTTCTCTTCCAGCAGCTTGCTGAGCTGAGCGGCCTCGAGGACCGACAGGGCCGACAACTCTTCGACCAGCTTTTCGAGATTAGCCATTTTAGTCTCCTAGTAACCCGAACTTCGATTTCGTGACGTCGATATGATTGCGACTTACGCCGCCTTCGCGCCGTCTTCCTTGGCTCCGTAAGCCCCGAACACACGAGCGAGCTGACCGGCGGGCGCCACCAGAACGCCAGCGACCTTGGTCGCCGGAGCCTGCAGCAGGCCGATGATCTTCCCGCGCAGAGCATCGAGGGACGGCAGGGTGGCGAGGGCCTGGACGCCAGCGACGTCCAATGCTTCTCCGCCGAGCGAGCCGCCGACGATGGTCAGCTTTTCGTTGTCCTTGGCGAAGGCCGCGACGACTTTCGCCGCTGCGACCGGATCCTTGGAATAGGCGATGGCAGTCGGTCCCGTGAACATGGGGCCGAGCGCCGTGAAGGCCGTGCCCTCGAGGGCACGGAGCGTGAGCCGGTTCTTCGTGACCTTGTAGCTAGCGCCGGCTGCCCTGATCTTGCGACGCAGGTCCGTCACTTCCTGGACGGTCAAGCCTGACTGGCGAGTGATCACCATCAGGTTGGCGTCCTTGAAGATCTGGTTCAGCTCGACGATCGCTTCGGCCTTTTCCGAACGATTCACGGCTTTCTCCAACTAAGGTCCAACCCGGGGGATCCGGATCGGACCGGCTGCGTTACAGACTGCGCAGCCTCCGTTAGCGGGTTAGCGCGAACGGAGACCTTGCGGTCCGGTTCGCCTGCCCCGGAAGTTCGGGCGCGTGCGCGCACCAGAAGGTGCAGCGTCGATTCCCTTGCCCCCGTCTGCGCTGGCGGGTTTCCCCATTACACGAGGCCCTTGGGGGCCAAGTACCGGCGGTCTCGGACAGGTGGAGCTCGAAACCTTGCGGTCCCTTCGCTCCTCCCGCCGCTTGCCTTTCAGCCTGCGGCGGAAACTCTAAAATTCCTTGCCCGCGCCTCAGGTCGTGAGGGCGGTGGCCGGATCGAGCTTGATGCCCGGACCCATCGTCGAGCTCAGCGACACCTTCTTGATGAAGGTGCCCTTGGCGCCCGACGGCTTGGCGCGATTGATGGCCGCGACGAGCGCCTTGACGTTGGCGGCGATCGCCTCCTCGCTGAACGACGCCTTGCCGACGCCAGCATGAATGATGCCAGCCTTCTCGGCTCGGAACTCGATCGAGCCGGCCTTGGCGGCCTTAACCGCGGCGGCCACGTCCTGCGTAACCGTGCCGAGCTTCGGGTTCGGCATCAGGCCGCGCGGACCCAGCACCTTACCGAGACGACCGACGATGCCCATCATGTCCGGCGTCGCGATGCAGCGCTCGAACGCCATCTCGCCACCGTTGATCTTCTCGGCGAGGTCCTCGGCGCCGACCAGATCGGCACCGGCGGCCTTGGCCTCGTCGGCCTTCGGGCCGCGGGCGAACACCGCCACGCGCACCGACTTGCCGGTGCCGTTCGGCAGCTCGATCATGCCGCGCACCGCCTGGTCGGCGTGACGCGGATCGATGCCGAGGTTCATCGCGACCTCGATGGTCTCGTCGAACTTCGCCTTGGCGTTGGCCTTGACGATCTTCACCGCCTCTTCGAGCGGGTACATCTTCTCGCGGTCGACCGTGGCGGACGCCGTCTTGTAACGCTTGCCCTGGGCCATGGTCCTACTCCACCACCTGGAGGCCCATCGAGCGGGCAGAGCCCACCACCTGGGCCATCGCCGACTCGACGCTGTCGCAGTTGAGATCGGGCATCTTCTGCTCGGCGATCTCCTTGACCTGCTTCTTGGTCACTTTGCCCACGATCTGCGTGCCGACCGTCTTGGCGCCCGACTCGATGCCGGCCGCCTTCTTCAGGAAGTAGGTCACCGGCGGCGTCTTGGTGACGAAAGAGAAGCTGCGGTCTTGGAACACGGTGATGACCACCGGGATCGGCATGCCCGGCTCCATCTTCTGCGTGCGAGCGTTGAACTGCTTGCAGAATTCCATGATGTTGACGCCCTGCTGACCGAGCGCGGGGCCGATCGGCGGAGACGGATTGGCCTTGCCAGCCGGCACTTGCAGCTTGACGTAGGCTTGGATCTTTTTAGCCATGCATACCCCTTACTTGTGGGTGGCGCGGTTCGGCTATGGCTGGCCTCCCGCACCGTTTGACGGTTAAGCCCCTGATCCGTAAGGATTTTCGGCCTCAACCCACCTCATGAGAAAAGGCTGGCGAACGGCCAGCCCCTCAAGGGCGCGGGGTGTAGCAAACTCCCCGGCGCGCCACAACCCCCTGATTTCCCTGAATCATGTGGCCCAATCTAGCGGGCGGGAGGTTTCGTTGGCCTGTCGACGCCAGCGGATATGGTGGTGCCGGTGGCGTCTGGCAAGAAGCTGAGCTTGACGAGGGTGGAAGTACCGCAGGCGTCGACCGTCCAATTCTCGGTCCATGACCGAGGATCCACACCCGGGCGGGCCTTGGGAGCCGGGGTGCCATAGGCGCCAAACGCTGTGTCGACAACCCTAACCGTGTTGCAGCCGGCAGGCTTGGGACCATTGGCCTCCGCCGCCAATGTCGCATAGCGGATGCCGTCCCGCTGGAGGAGCGGATCGGCGATGGTCGTCCCCGGCAGCAGGGCCGTTCGAGACGACGAGCCGCCGGGCACGATGTTGTAGAACAGATTGAACGTCTTCGACTTGCCGCAGCCGGTCCACTTGGTCGTCAGCTTCCAGACACCGGAGGTCGGAGCGCCCGCCGCATTGAAGGTCGGCATCTTGTAGAAAGCAACATCCACCAGCGCCCCCTGGGCCGTCGGACAGGGCGCGGAGGAGAGGTTCCAGTCGGCAATGGCGTTTTCCCGGACCGCCTGCTGCTCGGCGGGCGTATTCAGGAATTTCACAAGGTCGCTCTGGGTATCGGCCCACGCCGATACGGCGCCCGTCAGGGCGAAGACGACAGCCAGGACACTGAAGCGCACGAACCACCTCTCCGAGTGGGGGAACAGTCTACAGACATTCCCCCGGAGACGGCGGGAAATCAGATCTTCTCGACCTGCGCGTAGTCGAGTTCGACAGGGGTCGAGCGGCCGAAGATCGAGACGGCGACCTTCAGGCGGGCGCGCTCCTCGTCCACGTCCTCGACGGTGCCGTTGAACGAGGCAAACGGGCCGTCGGCCACCTTGACCTGCTCGCCGATCTCGAAGCTGACGGCGGGCTTGGGACGCTCCACGCCCTCCTGGACCTGCTTCAGGATCCGATTGGCTTCGGCATCAGAGATCGGCACCGGCTTGCCCCGGCCACCGCCGCCCAGGAAGCCCGTGACCTTGGCCGTGTTCTTGACCAGGTGCCAGGAGTCGTCGGTGAGATCCATCTTCACGAGCACGTAGCCCGGGAAGAACTTGCGCTCGGTGTTGACCTTCGCGCCGCGCCGAACCTCGACGACCTCTTCGGTCGGCACGATGACCTCGGTGATCTCGTCGTCGAGGCCCTTCTTGCCGGCCTGCTCGCGGATCGACTGGGCGACCTTGTTCTCGAAGCCCGAGTAGGCGTGAACGACGTACCAGCGATGAGCCATGTCAGGAAACTCCGAGCAGAAGCTTCACGACGAAGCCAATGACCTTGTCGGCCACAAGGAAAAACAGGGCCGCGATGACGACGAAGATGAACACCATGCTGGTGGTGATCATCGTCTCCCGCCGCGTCGGCCAAGTGACCCGGGCCACCTCGGCCCGGACCTCACGCGCGAACTCGATCGGATTCTTTGTCGTCATGGGCGCCGTTCTTCAAATAATGGCAGGAGCGGAGGGGCTCGAACCCCCGACCCTCGGTTTTGGAGACCGATGCTCTACCAACTGAGCTACACTCCTGCAGTCAAATCACCGCCGTTTGGTGCCGGCGGCGATCCTCTATAGCACTACTTTACGACTTTGGTGACGACGCCGGCGCCGACGGTGCGGCCGCCCTCGCGGATGGCGAAGCGCAGGCCCTCGTCCATGGCGATCGGCTGGATCAGCTCCACCACCAGGCGCGCATTGTCGCCCGGCATCACCATCTCCGTGCCTTCCGGCAGCGTCACCACGCCCGTCACGTCCGTCGTCCGGAAGTAGAACTGCGGGCGGTAGTTCGTGAAGAACGGCGTGTGACGGCCGCCCTCTTCCTTCGTCAGGATGTAGGCTTCCGCCTCGAAGTTCGTGTGCGGCGTGATCGAGCCCGGCTTCGCCAGAACCTGCCCACGCTCCACGTCCTCGCGGCCCACGCCGCGCAGCAGCGCGCCGATGTTGTCGCCCGCCTCGCCCGAATCCAGCAGCTTGCGGAACATCTCGACGCCCGTCACCGTCGTCTTCGACGTCGCCTTCAGCCCCACGATCTCGACTTCCTCGCCGACCTTCACGATCCCGCGCTCAACGCGACCCGTCACCACCGTGCCGCGGCCCGAGATCGAGAAAACGTCCTCGATCGGCATCAGGAACGGCTTGTCCTTGTCGCGCGCCGGCTGCGGAATGTACGCGTCCACCTCCGCCATCAGCTTCAGGACAGCCTGCTCGCCCAGCTCCGGATTCTTGTCCTCCAGCGCCATCAGCGCCGAGCCCCGCACCACCGGAATGTCGTCGCCCGGGAACTGGTAGCTCTTCAGAAGCTCGCGAACCTCCAGCTCGACCAGGTCCAGAAGCTCCGGATCGTCAACCATGTCGCACTTGTTCATGAACACCACCAGCGCCGGAACGCCAACCTGGCGCGCCAGAAGGATGTGCTCGCGCGTCTGCGGCATCGGGCCGTCGGCCGCCGAAACCACCAGGATCGCCCCGTCCATCTGCGCCGCACCCGTGATCATGTTCTTCACGTAGTCGGCGTGGCCAGGGCAGTCCACGTGCGCATAGTGCCGGTTCGTCGTCTCGTACTCCACGTGCGCCGTCGAGATCGTGATCCCGCGCTCGCGCTCCTCCGGCGCCTTGTCGATCTGGTCGTACGCCGTGAACGTCGCACCGCCCGTCTTCGCCAGAATCTTCGTGATCGCCGCCGTCAGCGACGTCTTCCCATGGTCAACGTGACCGATCGTACCGATGTTGCAGTGCGGCTTGTTCCGCTCAAACTTCGCCTTCGACATGGTGTCACGACCCTCGTGATTCTTTCAGACACAGACCGTACTGACCGGCCGGCTAGGCCAATCCTGGAGCGGGTGAAGGGAATCGAACCCTCGTCGTAAGCTTGGAAGGCTTCTGCTCTACCATTGAGCTACACCCGCAAACGCCCGAATACAGCCAATCCCGCGCAATGGTCCGATGGTGGAGGGGGAAGGATTCGAACCTTCGTAGACGCGAAGTCGGCAGATTTACAGTCTGCTGCCATTGACCGCTCGGCCACCCCTCCGTCCCAACGGGCATAGAACGAAAAAGCCTGTAGGGGCGCGGAGATACAGTGGCTTCCGGGGACAGGCAAGCACTTCCTTGAGGATGGAACGAAACCGCCGCTTCAAAGCCCGGTGGGGGGAACATTTCACGCCGCTCCTTCATGCCCCGCCCCGGCGCCGGATTTGCCCGCCTGCGCGGCGCGCCATACAAGGCTGGCCATGCCTCCCCGCCCCAATAGGCCGCACCGCCAGTCCCGCGGTGGCCACCAATCCGTCTGGCTGTTCGGCCGCCATGCCGTGCTGGCCGCTCTCGCCAACCCCGAGCGGCGCGTCGAGCGGCTGTTCGCCACACGCGAGATGGCCGAGCGCCACGCCCCGGAGATCGGCAAGACCGCCCCGGTCATCGTCTCGCGCGAGGATTTGAACCAGCGCCTGCCCAACGGCGCTGTCCATCAGGGCATTGCGGCCCTCGTGGCTCCCCTGGAAGAGCCCGGCCTGGAAGACGTCCTTGCACGCTGCGGCGACAATGCCCTCGTCCTGGTGCTCGACCAGGTGAGCGACCCGCACAATGTCGGCGCCATCCTGCGATCCGCGGCCGCGTTCGGCGCCGCGGGCGTGATCGTCACCGACCGACACACGCCTTCCGACACCGGTACGCTGGCCAAGGCCGCTTCCGGTGCCCTCGAGGTCGTGCCGCTGATGCGCGCGGTCAACCTTGCGCGCACGCTGGACCAGCTCAAGGAAGCGGGGTTCTGGAGCTATGGGCTGGCCGAGAGCGGCGATACGCGGATTTCCGATCTCGACTTCAAGGGCCGAACCTGCATCGTGCTGGGGGCCGAGGGTGAAGGACTGCGTCGGCTCACCTCGGAGAAATGCGATCGGCTCGTGACGATTCCCACCACCGATGCCCTTTCCGCCCTCAACGTCTCCAACGCCGCCGCCGTCGCGGCCTACGAGTGGGCGCGACAACGGCCGGTGGCTTGAGGCGCACGCCCCGCTGCCACGCCGCCCCCATTGGAACCCGGTCCTGTCAGTCTCCCGCTCCCGGTTTCAGCGACGTGCCGGTCGGCTGCGCCCGTCGCGGGCGCGCCACCTTGATGGCTCTCAATTTCGGTAGCGCCGATCCTGAACTCCAGACAAATTCACGGATGCCGCAACCAGCGTGCAGCGCAGCAGATTCGGGGGCTGAGGCGAGATGGCGACTTTCATTGCGACGAATACCAGTACCGCGACCAGCAATGGCTTCGTCTTTCCAGGGACGGATGACGAACTCTTCATTCCGCTCAACGTCTACATCTATGCGACGGGCGCCGGTTTTGTCGGTGTCACGGGTCCAGGCGGCGGGACCGTCCAGAACAACGGCCAGATTGTCGGTCACGACGGCGGGATATCCCTGGGGGCGGCCAATCAAACAACGACCATCCTGAACTTCTCGGCCGGCACCATCGGCTCGACGACCGGCGCCGCCATCGACGTCGTCGCCACCGGTCCGGGCGGCGGCCTCGACATCGAGAATGATGGCATTGTGAATGGCGCGACCGTCGCGATCAGCGTCGATGGCACCGGAAGGGTCGTGAACAACGGGCTGATTTCCTCGGCCGGCACCGGCATTACCCAGCTGGGAACCGTCGCCTCGACCACCCTCTTCTCCCTCGTCAACGGCAATAACGGTGTGATCGTGGGCGGCTACGACGCACAGGGCAGCCTGATTGCCGAGAAGATGGACAATAGCGGCGTCATCAACGGGAGCATCCTGCTGGGCGATGGGGATGGCGCTTCCTTCACCAACCAGACGACCGGAAGCCTGACCGGAGCGGCCATGGGCAGCGGGGGCTCCGTCACCTACGGAAACGGAGACGACGACCGCTTCCTGAATCTGGGCACCATGGGCACCCTGGCCTGGGGCAACGGCGACCATGCCTACGCGCTGAACTACGGCATCATGGGCGGCGTCACCCTGGGTGACGGCGACGGCGGGTTCTTCGGCAATGCCGGCACGATCAACGGCGACGTTCAGCTCGGCGACGGCACCGGCCAGATTTTCGATTCGACCATCGGGCTGATCTACAACAGCGGCAATCCGAACGGCGCCACGATTACCGCGGGCTCGGGAGGAGCAGTCATCGTCGGGGCGCAGAACGGCGGCCAGCTCGTGGGCGGGGCGGGCAGCGACGTGCTGATCGCCAACCAGACGACGCAGGTCGGCTACAACATCGTCACGACACTGGATGGTCGGGGCGGCAGCAACGCGCTTTACGGCGGCCAGGGCACCAACCTCTTCCTGTCCGGTGACGCGACCTACAACCAGATCTGGGGTCGTGCCGCGGCGTTCTCCGCCAATGGCTTCACGAACAACACGGTCGACTATGCGGCGGTGACCGGCGCCGGGCGCGGCGTCTACGTCGACCTCATGAACGGCCACAACGCCTACATCATCGACAACGGCGCCTACACCTTCATCGACTCGATCTCCAACGTGCCCAACGTCAATGGCACCGCGGGCGTCGACGTCATCCAGGCCGGCGTCGGCCTCAGCGTCATCGAAGGGCGCGGTGGCGGCGATCATCTCTATACCGGCAGCGGCGCGGACACGTTCGTCTACACGAGCTACGGCGACAGCAACCTGATGACCGGCTACGACACGATCTCGGGCTTCCGCAGCGGCGTCGACAAGATCGACGTCTCGGCGCTCGGTCTGACCAGTGCCAACGTGCTGATCGAGTCGGGCGCCACGAGTACCGTGCTCTATTTCGAGATGACGCCGGGCACCTTCAACGCCGCGACCGATCTCGCGATCTCATTCACCGGCGCCAACGCCCTCACCGCCTCCGACATCACTTTCGCGTCGAGCGAACCCAACGGCTGGTCGTTCTACGACTACGACAATTTCTATGGCACCGGCTATCCCGACCCGAGCCTGATGCCGACCGGCACGACGGCATTCGACGACTACATCAACGTCGGCCTCGTGCTTGAACGCGCCCACGATCCGACCAGCCTGCTGCAGGCCGACTGGGGAACTCGCCAGAAGGAACTCGCCGCTCTGGGCGACGACCCGTTCGCCTACTATGGCGCCAGCAGCGAGTCCTACAACGCCTTGATCGAAGCGCTGCACGAGCTTGGCATCGATCTGTCCACCAACCCGGCCTACGAATCGTCGGCTGCATCCCGCACCGCCTGGATCAAGCTCTCGGCCTCGGATTTTCAAAAGCTGTTCGGCCAGGAATTGCTCTACAGCGAGGGCGGCAGCGGCCCGATCTACTGGAAGGGCAATCTCGCGCTCAATTCCAAGGTGGCCGAGCTCGGCACGGTGAAAGGCCTCGCATTCGACGTCGACTACGGCCACACCAAGTTGGCCGAGCTCGACCTGAGGCACGACGTGTTGCCGGACGGCAGCACGGCGCAGGGCAGCCCCCTCGCGGACGGCCGCCAGGGGCCGGGAAATGATGCGAGTGGAGCCCCGGTCTCGGTCATGCCGCAGGACGTCGCCGCACTCTACAACTTCCCGCTCGTCGGCCAGGACGTGCAGAGCGGCAAGATCGGCCTGATCGAGCCCGGCATGGGCAACGACACCTTCAGGTCCGAGTCTTTCGACACGTTGCTGGGCAACTATCGTACTGCAATCGGCCTGCCATCCGCGGTCACGGTCCTGGGGCAGCAGCAAGGGGGCGCCGCACCAATCGACACCACCGAACGCGCGCTCGATGTGGGCGTCGCGACGGCAGTCAATCCGAACAGCACGCTGGTCCTCTATGCCGGCTCGGGAAACCAGGACAACGCCGGCGCGTCGGCCTACACCGCCTACCAGTCGGCAATCTTCGATTCCGACCACGCCGCCGTGGTGTCTTCGTCGTTCCGCTTCGGATCGATGCAACCAGGCGCCGATTCGCCGTTCCTGTGGGCGGCTCGCGAGCTCATGATCGACGCGGCGCTGCGCAACATATCGTTTTTCCAGTCGAGCGGCGACGGTGGTTCGAGCTACGCGACGGCCAACGGCCTCACCAACACCGCCAATTCCCGCGCCAGCGAATACAGCGTCATCGTCGGCGGAACCTCGATCAGCACCGGCGCCCTGGCGGCCACGGATCCAACGCTGAACGGCACCAGTGGCAACTCAGCCTTCACGAACTTCGTCGGGCTGGCCGAAGCCGGCAATCTCGCCGTTCTGTGGCAACTGATCGCCGGCGGGCTCTCGCAGATGCCGCCGGCAAGCCTCGACAGCAACGAGGACTGGTTCATCGAAACCATCTGGAACCGCTACAAGCTGAAGGACCACGACACTCTCGACCCGAGCTACATCGGTAACGAATCGGGCAATGGCGGCGTCGACTACACCCAGTCCGTGCCGTGGTACCAAAGCGCCCTGCTACCCTTCGCGCCGCCCACCACGACGGATGCCGCACATGCCACCGGCCGTGGCGTCCCCGATGTGTCGTCGTTGGCCAGCGGCAACATGGATTACCTCGTGCCGCAGCCCGATCTCTCCTCAAATCCGACGGAGTTGCGAGGCGACGGCGGTACGAGTGCCGCGACGCCGCTGTGGGCATCGCTCGCCGTCCAGATCAATGCCGTCTTCCACGACCAGAACCTGCCCGATCTCGGCTACATGAACGACCTGCTGTACATCGCCGCTGCCGTGGCGCCGGCCTCGTTCAACGACGTTTCGGTGGGCAACGACAACTCGGCCTATGTGAAGGGTGGCAGCACCTATCAGGCTTACGATCCGAATACCGGCAATACGATCGACATCATCCCGACCGGTGCCGGCTATTCGGCCGGAGCGGGCTACGATCTCGCCTCTGGCCTCGGCTCGCCCGATGGCCTGTTGCTTGCCCGTGCGCTGACCTCGATCGCCCAGTCGCTGTACAACTATGCCGGCACGCCCGACATCGCGGACTGGCATGCCGGTGTGTGGGAAAGCGGTGTCCTGCAGACCCTGCTGGTGCAGACGACATTCCCCAACGCGTCAGGCATCGTGTCGGTCGACGCCGGTGGCGACATTCTCAGCTATATCAGCCAGGCGAGCGATCCGTATGCGTGGACGGCGCGCTTCGCGGGCCAGGTCGAGCAGCCGCTGTTCGATTCGGCGCTGGTCGAGCTGTTCGACAATCAGTCCCAGGGGGCCGTCGGCCAGTTGACGGTCGATACCGGCGATGCGCTCTCGGTCACGATCAACGGCAGTCTCGCCTCAGGCGCGGCCGGCTTCCTCACCAGCGATTTCGGATTCATCGATTTCCAGACTGCCGACGGCAATTCCGTGCGCCTGGCCCGGCCCGTTGCGGTAGCGGAGACGGTCGTCGCACCCGTCGATGACCCGTCGCCCACAGGCACGACGATCGTGCGCCTGCGTCAGGCGGATACCGACAGCCTGGCGGTCCGCTTCTACAAGGTCGACGATTTCACTGGAACGGTGGGAGGCGTGGCGCCGGGCGATTCCAACTATGCGACCGCTGCGGCACACGCTGCGTACACGGTTTCGCCGCTGGGCACCCCCTCCGACCAGACCTGGCTGAACGGGCCCGGCTATGGAGGCTTTGCGGAAGCGACCATAAATGTTCAGCAGGGCGACATCATCGCCATGGAACTGCAGAACATGACGACCGGAAACACCTACTGGGCCTTCAGCCAAGCCAACGAGACAGTCGCCGGCCAGCAGGTCGGTCACCTCTGGAACTACGGTCTCAACACCTGGGGTTGGGAAGCCGGCCAGAACGGCGGCGATCACGACTTCAACGATCTCGTGGTCCAGCTCGATTTCACCAGCGCCTATGGACATGGATACCTGCTCGGAGCGGCCTGAGGCCGCCGGGAGCGGGAGCAACCGTTGCAAGCGAGGGGCGCGCAGGCATCGCCGATTATTGGCTTGCCCGCGCCCGGCCGCTCAAATATCACCCCCGTCCGGGCCAGGCCGGCAGGTTGGCGCCCCAACGAACGGCCCGAAAGTGACGGGAAAGCTGGAAATGCCGGGTTAGCACAGCGGTAGTGCAGCGGTTTTGTAAACCGAAGGTCGGGGGTTCGATCCCCTCACCCGGCACCAGCCTTCAGGTCGATTGCGCCGATCCGAAGGCTCAAAGGTTCGGTATCGCATGAGTTCTTCTTCCCACCCGGTTTCTCCACTCGCTCCCGAAGACATCGAACGCTTCGGCACCGACCCGGAAGCATCGTTCCGGGCCAACCTCGCGGTCGTCGAAGAGCGCATCGCCCGTGCCTGCGAGAGGGCGGGCCGCGACAGGGCGTCAATACGGCTGCTGCCCATCACCAAGACCGTCCCGGCGCACATCCTGCGTCTCGCTTATGCCGCCGGCGTCCGTCCGTTCGGCGAGAACAAGATCCAGGAAGCGATGGGCAAGCGCGACGCGCTGCAGGATCTTCCCATCGACTGGAGCATCGTCGGTCACCTGCAGACCAACAAGGCCAAGTACCTGGCGCGCTTCGCCCGGGAGTTCCACGCGCTCGACAGTACGAAGCTGGCCGAACTCCTCGACAAGCGGCTCGAGATCGAGGATCGCGTGCTCGACGTTTACATCCAGGTCAACACGTCGGACGAGGACACCAAGTACGGACTGCATCCGGACGCCCTGTTGCCTTTCATCGAGACGCTGGCGCAGTACAGGCGCCTGAGGCCGCGCGGGCTGATGACCCTCGCCCTGCTGAACGCCGACATGGAGAAGGTCCGTCCCTGTTTCGCGTTGCTGCGCCGCCTGCGCGACGAGGCGGTCAAGCGAAACCCGTCGCTCACCGAGCTCTCGATGGGCATGTCGGGCGATTTCGAGGAGGCCATCGAGGAAGGATCCAACGTCGTGCGCGTCGGCCAGGCGATCTTCGGCAAGCGGCCGACGCCCGACGGCCACTACTGGCCGGGTCTCCTGAAAGCCTGAGCGCCCGACAGGCGGCGGTCGAGAAGTTCCAGCGCCAGCAGCACCTCGGCCAGCAGGCGCTGGAAGGCGTAGAACCAGCCCGCCTTGCCATCCAGCACCGCGCCCTTGGCGAACAGGACGTAGCCCAGAACCAGGATCGGCGCGGGCCAGCCCATCAGGCGTATCCTGTCGATGCGCCCCAGCTGGTCGCGCGGCGTCTCGAGCAGGTGCGCCGCTTCGCGTGCGGCGTATTTGAGCTGTGACCCCAGCCAGCGCGACAGCGGCTTGCGGTCGTCATGATAGATCGCGCCCTTGAGGGTCGAGACGCGCCCCTGCAAGCGGATGCGATGCCCGTGCCCCTCGTTCTCGTAACGCGCGCCCGCGACGCGGTAGAGCACGGCGCGCGGCGGGTAGAGCGTGCCGCGGAGCGCATGGCCATGGATGCGGTAGATGAAGGCCGCCTTGTAGCCGGCATCCCCCGCCGCCGGCCGCAGGTCTCCGAGCTCCGACTCGAAGCCGTCGCTCAGCTCATAGTCGGCGTCGAGCGACAGGACCCAGTCGGTGCGGATCCGGGCCAGCCCGAAATTGCACTGTTCCGCAAAGCTGTCGAACGGGCGGTGAATCACCTCGATGCGCGCATCCCTCGCCAAAATGTCGAGCGTGCCATCGGTGCTGCCGCTGTCGATCACGACGATGCGGCGGGCCCAGCCGAGCTTCGCCAGCGTCCGCTCGATATTGGCGATCTCGTTGAACGTGATCAGCAGCGGCGTGACGGTGTCGCGATCCATGCGGAGCCGTTCAGCGGGCAGGAGCCCGCATTGCCCCCGACCGGCTCTCCGTCATCCAGGTCCAGGCACTGCGGATGATGTCGTCGACCGAGGAATGGACGGGCTTCCAGTCCAGTGCTTTCTGCGCCGCCGATACGTCGGCCACCAGGACCGGCGGATCGCCCGCCCGCCGGGGCGCCTCGACGCTTCGGATGTCTCGTCCCGTGACGATGCGGGCCCGCGCGATGATCTCGCCGATACTGACGCCATAGCCAGCGCCGAGATTGTAGGCCTGATAGGCGCCCGGCGTGCATCGCATCAACGCCGCGACATGGGCGGCCGCCAGGTCGGTGACATGCACGTAGTCCCGCACGCAGGTGCCGTCCTGCGTCTCGTAGTCGGTGCCGAACACGGAGATGCTCGGCCGCGTTCCATGCGCAGCCTGCAGCACCAGCGGGATCAGGTGCGTCTCCGGATCGTGCTCCTCGCCAAGCTCGCCCTCCGGATCGGCACCGCCCGCGTTGAAGTAGCGAAGCGAGATGGCGCCCAGCCCGTGGGCGGCACAGGCATCGCGCAGGATTTCCTCGCCCATCAGCTTGGTGCGGCCGTAGGGATTGATCGGCCGCTGCCACATGCCCTCGACGACCGGCAGCCGCTCGGGGATGCCGTAGGTTGCGCAACTGCTCGAGAAGACGATCGAGCCGATTCCGTGCGACTGCATCACCTCGACCAGCGTGATCATGCCGGCGACGTTCGTCCGGTAGTAGCGTGTCGGCTCGGCCATCGACTCTCCGACATAGGCCAGCGCGGCGAAATTGATGACGGCGTCGGGCCGGTGCTCGCGGATCGCTGCGCCCAGCGCGGCCGGATCGTTTATGTCGCCCTGAACGAACGGCCCCCACTTCACCGCCCAGGGATGACCGGTGTGCAGATTGTCATAGACGATCGGCAGGTGGCCGGCGCGCGCGAGCGCCTTGCACGTATGCGAGCCGATGTAGCCCGCGCCCCCTGCCACCAAAACACGCACTATGTCGTCCCCCGATCGAATGCCTTGCAGGCAGGATAGCTCAATTGCCGGAACCGGTCCCGCCGCGCCAGCCGATCAGCGCTGGATCAGCGTATCACCCAGCACCAGGACGTCCATCCTGGTGCGCAGGAAGCAGTCGATCGCCTCCTCGGGCTTGCAGACCACGGGTTCGTTCTCGTTGAAGCTGGTGTTGAGCACGATTGGCACGCCCGTGAGGTCGCGGAACGCCGAGATCAGCCGCGCATAGCGGGCGTTGCCCGACCAGGTGACGGTCTGCAGGCGGCCGGTGCCGTCGACATGGGTCACGGCCGGGATCTCCTTCCGCTTTTCCTCGCGGATGCGGAAGACCTGCATCATGAACGGTACGTCGTCGTCGGTCTCGAACCACTCCGGCACTGCCTCGCGCAGGATTGAGGGCGCGAAGGGCCGGAAGGATTCGCGCCGCTTGATCTTGAGGTTGAGGATGTCCTTCATGTCCGCGCGGCGCGGATCCCCGAGGATCGAGCGATTGCCCAGCGCGCGCGGGCCCCATTCCAGCCGTCCCTGGAACCAGCCGATCACTTTGCCTTCAGAGATCGCCTGCGCGGTGTGACGGCAGAGCGTCGCCTCGTCGGCGATGCGCTCGATGCGGCAGCCCGCGGCATCGAAGTCGGCCCGCCGCTGGCCGATCGCGGCCGCAATCTGATCCGGCGTCGCAGACGGTCCCCAATAGGAGTGATCCATCACGAAGTGGCGCTTCGCGGTCGCGCCCCCGGTCCTGTGCCACGTCGCGAAGGCCGCGCCGATGGCGCCGCCGGCATCGCCGCCGGCCGACTGGACATAGAGCTTCCGGAACGGCGTGCGCTCCAGCACCTTGCCGTTGGCCACTGAATTGTAGGCGCAGCCGCCCGCCAGCACGACGGCATCGGCGCCGTAGCGTGCGTGCAGCGCGTTCAGCAGGTTGAAGAAGGCGTTCTCGTAAGTGACCTGGGCCGACCGCGCGATATCCCGATGCCTGTCCTCAAGCGGCGCCGCCGGGTCGCGCGCGGGCCCGAGCAGTTTCACGAGTTCGTCGCTCCAAAGGCGGCCCCCCGAGGGAATGCCGTCCTTCACCTGGTAGTTCGCCCCCTCGCCCGAAGCATGGCGGAAATAGCGCAGGTCGAGCGCGAAGGTGCCGTCGTTCCTGAGACGGACGATCTCCTTCATCTGGTCGACGTAGGCCGGCTGGCCATAGGGCGCGAGGCCCATGACCTTGTACTCGTCGCCATAGTGCGGGAAGCCGATGAACTGCGTCATCGCCTCGTAGAAGACGCCCAGCGAGTGCGGAAAGTAGACCCGGCCGTCGACCGTGAGGTTGCCGCCCTCGCCAAGGCCCCATGCCGCCGAGGAGAAATCGCCGAAGCCGTCGACCGAGACCGCCACCGCCCTTTCGTGGGGCGAGACCAGGAAGGCGGACGCCAGATGGCAGAGATGGTGCTCGACGGTGTGGGTCGTCCCGTGGAATTCCTGCTCCGGCAGGTGCTGCTTCAGGTTGCCCGCGACATCGGCGCGTTCGCCACGATTGCGCAGCCGGCTCAGGACATAGTTGAGGCTGACACCCGAGGTCAGCGCGTAGGCGAGCTTGCGCCACCGGTTGGCGGCGTTGTCGCTGTTGATCGCGACATGGTCGACCTCGCCGAGGGAGATTCCGGCCTCGCCCAGGCAGTAGCGGATCGATTCGCTGGGAAAGCCGCCCCAGTGCTTGATACGCCGGAAACGCTCTTCTTCAACCGCCGCAACCAGTTCCCCGTCCTTCACCAGACAGGCAGCCGCATCGGCATGATAGGCGTTGAGGCCGAGAATGTAGGTCATGCAAAAAGATCGGACATCGCGAGGAAATTACGCCTATGTGGTTGGTATAGATCAATTTTCGGGTGGGACCATCATTTTCACCGCGTCTTGCAGTATCGACCCGGGATCAGGATCGCTAGATCATGCACAGGCCATGCGGCACGGCAGTGGCTTGACGCGGCCGGCACTTCCGATCAAACGGACTTCCTCGCGCGGCCCGTCTCCCTTCCGGACCCCGATCGCGTGCTCGACCGAGGCGCGGCGCCAGACTCGCCAAGTCGTTGATAAGTCGGATAAAACCCCTCGCTTCGATTCGAAAGGCTTTCGTTCATGTCCAAGAATGATCTCGTCGTCGTCACCGGCGCCGGTGGCTTCATCGGCGGCCATCTGGTCAAGGTCCTGCAGCAGCGGGGCCATACCAAGATCCGTGCGGTCGATGTGAAGCCGCTCGACGAGTGGTACCAGAAGACGCCGGGCGTCGAGAATCAGGTGGGCGATCTCGCCCTGCTCGAGCCCTGCCGCAAGGCCGCCAAGGGCGCCGCGATGATCTACAATCTAGCCGCCGACATGGGCGGCATGGGCTTCATCGAGACCCACAAGGCCGAGTGCATGCTGTCGGTGCTCGTCAGCACCCACATGCTGGTGGCGGCCAAGGAAGCCGGCGTGCCGCGCTTCTTCTATTCGTCGTCGGCCTGCGTCTACAACGGCGACAAGCAGACCGACGCCAACGTCACCGCGCTCAAGGAAGAAGACGCCTACCCCGCCCTGCCGGAAGACGGCTACGGCTGGGAAAAGCTGTTTAGCGAGCGCATGGCTCGCCACTATCGCGAGGACTACGGCATCGCCACCCGCGTCGCGCGTTACCACAACGTCTATGGTCCGGAAGGCACCTATGACGGCGGCCGCGAAAAGGCCCCGGCCGCGATCTGCCGCAAGGTCATCGCCGCCAAGCTCTCCGGCAAGCACGAGATCGAGATCTGGGGCGACGGCGAGCAGACCCGCTCCTTCATGTACATCGACGACTGCACCGAGGGCACGATCAAGCTCGGCGAGAGCGACATCATCGAGCCGCTGAATATCGGTAGCGACGAGCTGGTGAGCATCAACCGCCTGGTTGACATCGTCGAGAAGATCGCCGGCATCAAGCTCAAGCGCAGCTACAAGCTCGATGCCCCCAAGGGCGTGCGCGGCCGCAACAGCGACAACACGCTGATCAAGAAGCTGATGAACTGGGCCCCGTCCATCCGTCTCGAGGACGGCATGGAGAAGACCTACAAGTGGATCCACGACGAGATGACCTCGGGCAAGGCCTCGGTCGTCAACGCGTTGCCCAAGCAGGCGCTCGCCGCCCAGTAAGGCGCGCGTCTTCCAGCACAGGTCTCCAGGCGCCGCGAAGGAAACTTCGCGGCGCTTTCGCGTCGAGGTCTAACGCCCGACGCGGCTCACGGAGCGGTTGCTCTTCAGCAGTTCGTCGAAGAAGGCGATGGTCTTCGTCAGGCCGGTGTCGAGGCCCACCTTCGGCTCCCATTTGAGCTTTTCGCGCGCCAGCGTGATGTCCGGGCAGCGCTGCATGGGATCGTCGACAGGCAGCGGCGCGAAGACCAGCTTCCCCTTGCCGCCGACCTTGTCGAGGATCTTCTCGGCCAGGTGCCGGATCGGCATCTCCACCGGATTGCCGATGTTGACCGGTCCGGTGAAGTCGTCCGGCGTGTGATCCATCAGACGAAGCCAGCCGTCGAGCAGGTCGTCGACGTAGCAGAAGGCACGGGTCTGCATGCCGTCGCCGTAGATCGTGATGTCCTCGCCCTTGAGCGCCTGCACGATGAAATTCGACACGACGCGCCCGTCGTTGGGATGCATGCGCGGACCGTAGGTGTTGAAGATGCGCGCCACCTTGATGCGCAGCTTGTGCTGGCGGTGGTAGTCGAAGAACAGGGTCTCGGCGCAGCGCTTGCCTTCGTCGTAACAGGCGCGGGGCCCGATCGGATTGACGTGGCCGCGATAGTCCTCGACCTGGGGATGCACGGTCGGGTCGCCATAAACCTCGCTGGTCGAGGCCTGGAAGATCTTGGCGCGGACCCGCTTGGCCAGTCCCAGCATGTTGATGGCGCCGTGCACGCTGGTCTTGGTCGTCTGTACCGGGTCGTGCTGGTAGTGAACCGGCGAGGCCGGACAGGCGAGATTGTAGATCTCGTCGACCTCGACATAGAGCGGGAACGTCACGTCGTGGCGCATCAACTCGAACCGGGGATTGTCGAGGCAGGCCATGACATTGGCCTTGGTGCCGGTGAAATAGTTGTCCACGCACAGCACATCGTGGCCGGCCTCGAGCAGGCGCTCGCACAGGTGGGAGCCCAGGAAGCCTGCGCCGCCGGTGACCAGAATCCGCTTGCCCATGGTGCCTCGTGCAATCGCCGTGTTTCGCGGCCGACACTAGGCGATCAAGCTCTTGAATTCACTCCAAAACCGCCGAAGGATGATGCCGCCCGGCCGCAACGACGGACGGGCGTTTTGGCAGGGGGAAGCGTCGTATGAGTATGGACATGGTCGGCCTGGCCGACATCGTGCGCGTCCACGGCGCGGCACGGCCGGACACCGTGGCGATCCTCTATGAGGGCCGCCAGACCACCTATGGTGCCCTCGATCGCGCCTCGAGCCGGATCGCGTCCGGACTGATCGCCGAAGGTATCAAGCCTCAGGTCCGCGTCGCCCATCTCGACAAGAGCAGCGACGTCTATTTCGAGCTTCTGTTCGGCGTGGCCAAGGCCGGTGCAGTGATGGTCTCGGTGAACTGGCGGCTCGCAGCCCCCGAAGTCCTGCAGATCGTCAACGACGCCGAGGCCGAGATCCTGTTCGTCGGAGAGGAATACTTTCCCGTCGTCGAGAAGATCCGCGACCAGCTGAAGAGCGTCCGCCGGATCGTGACCCTGGGTGCCCGACACGGCGCCTGGGAGGCCTTCGCCGAGTGGCGCGACCGGTATCCCGACGCGGACCCCCGCGTGCCGGTCCTGTCGCAGGACACCGCCGTCCAGTTCTACACCAGCGGCACCACCGGGCTGCCGAAAGGCGCCGAACTCACCAACGCCAACTTCGCCTTCATGTTCGAGCAATGGACGCGAAGCTGGCACATGAAGCCCGGCACGCAGAACATCGTCTGCCTGCCCATGTTCCACATCGGCGGCGCCGGATGGGCCATCGCCGGCCTGTTTGCCGGCGCGACGAACCATGTCGTGCGCGAGTTCGTGCCGGCGCGCGTGCTGGAGATCATCGAGCGCGACCGCATCGAGGTCATGCTGCTGGTACCGGCCATGATCCTGTTCCTGGTTCAGGCGCCGCAGATCCGCGAGACGGACCTGTCGAGCCTGCGCCTCATCGTCTACGGCGCCGCGCCGATCCCGGCCGAGTTGCTGAAACAGGCGATGGCGACCTTCGGCTGCGGCTTCCAGCAGGTCTACGGCCTCACCGAGACGACCGGCGCCATAACCCTCCTGCCACCCGAGGATCACGACCCGGCGGATCCGAAGAAGCTCCTGTCCTGCGGCTATGCCCAGGTCGGCGTCGAACTGCGCATTGTCGACGATGCCGGTGCCGACATGCCGGCCGGCAAGGTCGGCGAGATTGCCATCCGCTCGCCGCAGGTCATGCGCGGCTACTGGCGCTTGCCCGACGCCACCAAGCGCGCCATCCACGGCGACTGGTTCTTCAGCGGCGACGCGGGCTATCTCGACGAAAAGGGCTACCTGTTCATCTACGATCGCGTGAAGGACATGATCGTGTCGGGCGGCGAGAACATCTATCCGGCCGAAGTCGAGAGCGCGCTGTTCGGGCATCCCGCCGTCGCCGACGTCGCCGTGATCGGCGTGCCCGACGAACGCTGGGGCGAGGCCGTGAAGGCCATGGTCGTGCGCAAGGCCGGAGCGGAGGTGACGGCCGGCGACCTGATCGGCTGGGCGCGCGAGCGCATCGCGGGCTACAAGCTGCCCAAGTCGGTCGACTTCATCGACGCCCTGCCACGCAACCCGACCGGCAAAATCCTGAAGCGGGAGCTGCGAAAGCCCTACTGGGAAGGCCGGGAGCGCAACATCAACTGACCGGCCCGACTGACCGCCCTGCGGACCGGGCCGCAAACGCGTCTCGAATTCGCCCCGCCACGATTCTAGAAGAGTCCCATGTCCAATCTGCCTGAAAACCTCACCCCCGTCCGCGCGGCCCACGTCTTCGACGAAGCCAAGCTCGCCGACTACATGAAGGCCAATGTCGAGGCCTATCGCGGCCCGATCAGCGTCCTGCAGTTCGAGGGTGGGCAGAGCAACCCGACCTTCCATGTCACCGATGGAGCCGGAAACCAGTATGTCCTGCGCAAGAAGCCGCCGGGCAAGCTGCTGCCCTCGGCGCACCAGGTCGACCGCGAGTATCGCGTGATCAAGGCGCTGTCGGACCATACGGACGTTCCGGTGCCGAAGCCCTATGCGCTCTGCCAGGACGATTCGGTCATCGGCACGGCCTTCTACATCATGCAGTTCCTGCCGGGCCGCGTCCTTGCCGACGTCAAGATGCCGGGCATCTCGCCGGCTGATCGCGGCAAGATCTTCGACTCGATGAACGACGTGCTGGCCCGCCTGCACAATGTCGACTATCGCGCGGTGGGCCTCGGCGACTACGGCCGTGAAGGCCAGTACATCCAGCGCCAGCTCGCGCGCTGGTCGAGCCAGTACGACCTCGCCCGCACCGAGGACATCGAATCGATGGAAGCCCTGAAGAAGTGGCTGCCGCAGAACATCCCGCCCGGCGACGAGACGCGCATCAATCACGGCGACTACCGCCTCGGAAACACGATCGTGCATCCGACCGAGCCGCGCGTCATCGCCGTGCTCGACTGGGAACTGTCGACCCTCGGCCATCCGCTGGCCGATCTCGGCTACAACTGCATGATGTACCATTTCGGCGAGGGCTTCGGCGCCTCAGGCGGTTATGCCGGCAAGGATCTACGGGAATTCGGCATTCCCACCGAGCAGGAATACCTGGCCGCCTATGCGCGCCGCACCGGCCGCAAGGAAGTGCCGGCCTGGGACTTCTACCTCGCCTTCTCGCTATTCCGCCTCGCCGCCATCGTGCAGGGCGTGTACAAGCGCGGCCTCGACGGCAATGCCTCGTCGGAAACGGCCACCAAGTACGGCAACCGCGCCCGCGCGATGGCCGATCTCGCCTGGAAGATGGTCGAGAAGCGCGCCTGAAGGCGCTTCGCCGGTCCTCCTGCTTTTCATCCCGAGCGCAGAGAAGGATCTCACGCCGGCCACGGAGTCCGCTGATCTCTCTGCAAGGTCCTTCGCTTGCGCTCAGGACGACAACAACGCGTTACTCGTCGCTGTAGGGCACCATCGAAGCGTCCTGGCCCTTGGGGCAGTTCTCGCTGTCGATGACGGCATTGGCCGGATTGCGATAACGCTCGATGTCGTAGGGAGCCGACTCGCTCGGCGGCCGTGCCGGCGGCGTGCGCAAGGTCCAGGAGACCAGCCGCTTGATGACGCTGCCCAGAGCCTGGTCGAAGGCCTCGACGACCTTCGGCACCTTGTCGGCGCGGGCCCGCACGCAGCGCTCGAAGGAGGCGACGCCAATGATCTGCCGGTCGGGCATGCGGACCAGCTTGGCGATGATGCGGACCTTCACGATCGGGGGCTGGCCGTAGAAGTACATCGCCTCGAAATTGCGCAGGTCGGGCTGCAGCACGTAGTTGGCGCGCAGGCCGATCGATTCGCGCGAGACCGCGACGATCTTGCGGGTGTTTTCGAAGGAATCGACGATGCGGGTCTGTACCATCAGCGGCGCCCGGTCGGTCCACGCCACCTTGGCGTAGTAGTCCGTCGAGGTCGGCGTCATGGCGATGGCGATGCGGCCGGTATTGAGGTTGGCCGCCGCCACCGGCGCCTCCACCGCAAGCTGCCAGTACACGGCGGGCAGGTCGCTGTCGAAGGTGCTCTTGGGCGAGACCGTGTAGAGGTCGGTCGGCTCGCCGGCCGAGTCGACGGCACTGACGAACGAGCAGCTGGTCAGGAGAGCAACCGCGGCCGCGCTGGCGGCCAGGCAACGGATCATTTCGGCGTATATCCCTGCTTGCCGCTGAACACGAAATTGGCCGGGTCGCGCTCCAACCGTGTGGCGATGACGTTGAGGTTGGCGGTGAGCTGGCGCAGGTCCCGCAGGGCCAGCGAGAACTCGGTCAGCCCGGTTTCCGTGAAATTCTTGATCGGGCGGCTGTTGTCCGTGACCAGCCTGCTGAGCTGGCCGGCGGCGGAATTGATGTTGGCCAGCGCCGCCCGGGTTTCGTTCAGCGTCTTGCGCAGCTCCCCAGGATCCTTGCCGGCGAGCGCCTTCCGGGTCTCGGCATCCTGCGGCCCGATCTCCTGGGCGATCAGGGTCAGGGACTCAGAAAGATCGTTCAGCTTGGCGAAGGTCTTGCGGAATTCGGCGACGGCCTGCGGCAGCTCGGCCAGCGTGGTCTGGATGGCCGCATCGGACTTGGCGAAGGCGTTCGTCGCCGTCTGCAGGTTCTTCAGCGTATCGGTGACGGCGCCGATATTGTCGGGGCTCAGCAGGTCGTTCAGGCGGTCGACCGTGGTGCTGGCCTTGGTCAGCAGTTCCTGCGCTGAGGTCGAGGTCGCCTGCAGGAACGAGGCGCCTTCGCGGATCTCGGGATAAGGCTTGTCGCCGAGCTTCTTCTTGGGCTTCACCTGGTCGACGTCGAGGCGTCCGACGATCTGGATGAACGGCGCGCCGGCGATGAACGGCTTTTCGAACACGGCGTAGGACCGGTCGCGGATGTCGATAGACCAGTCCACGGCGACCGTGACCTCGATCTTCTCCGTGAGCCGCTCCCGCCCCGTGGAACGCTGGGTGTCGACGCGCGAGGTGAGCTGGATATTGGCGACGCGGCCCACGCGCAGGCCACGATAGAAAACGGGCGAATCGTTGGTCAGCCCCTGCACGTCACCCGAGAACAGGATGTCGTAATAGGCGTATGACGTGCGATCGCCGGCGCGCAGCTTCCAGATCACGAAGCCGGCCACCGCCGCAACGAACAGGATCATCGCCGCGCCGATCAGCACATAGGGCGATTTTCTTTCCATCGACGCTACTTCTGCTCCTGCCGCGCTGCGCGACCCCGCGGTCCGTGGAAATACTCCCGGACCCAAGGATGGTCGTATTCCAGCAATTCCGCCATGGTACCTACCACGACGCGCTTGTCGAGAAGGACCGCGATCCGATCGCAGATCGCGTTGAGGCTGTCGAGGTCGTGCGTGACCATCAGGACGGTCAGCCCGAGATTCCGGCAAAGCCCCTTGACGAGCTCGTCGTAATGCGACGCCCCGATCG
Organism: uncultured Rhodospirillaceae bacterium; assembly: GCA_945952105.1. GTDB lineage: Bacteria > Pseudomonadota > Alphaproteobacteria > Reyranellales > Reyranellaceae > Reyranella. The sequence goes on from CAMFGZ010000028.1 coordinate 29,421, forward strand.
GGTCGAGGCCGGCGGTCGGCTCGTCGAGGAACAGCAGTTCGGGATCGAGCGCCAGGGCGCGCGCCAGGCTGGCGCGTTTGCGCATGCCGCCTGAAAGCTCCGAAGGCTTCTTGTCTCCGGTGTCCGGCGGCAGGCCGACCAGCGCCACCTTCAGGGCCGCGATCTCCCGCATTGTCTCATCTTCCAGTTCGGCATGCTCGCGGATCGGGACGATGATGTTTTCGGTGACCGTGAGGGAGGAGAAGAGGGCACCGTCCTGGAACTGAACACCCGTACGGGCCAGCATCTCGCGCTTGGTCTTGCCGTGCAGGCTACTGGTGTCGACGCCCAGCATCTCGATCGAACCCTCGCGCGCCTGGTTCAGGCCGATGATGGTTCGCAGCAGCACCGACTTGCCGGTGCCCGAACCGCCCACCAGCCCGACAATCTCGCCACGGAATACGTCGAAATCGAGATTGTCGTGGATGACCTTCTCGCCGAACTGGGTGCGGATTCCGCGCAGCCGCAACACGACATCGCGCCCGTCGCGATGATCGGTGATCTGGCCGCCCTCGGCCAAGGGGGCTTTCGGCGGCAAATCCTCGCTGATGGCCTGGTTGCCTTCAGTCATCACACGCCCGCAAGCAGGAAGATGATCGAGAAGACCGCGTCCAGGACGATCACGCAGAAGATGGATTCGACCACCGACTTGGTGGTGAGCTGGCCGACACTCTCGGCACTGCCGCTGACCCGGAGCCCCTCGAAGCAACCGATCACGGCGATCACGATGCCGAACACCGGCGCCTTGATCATGCCGGTGTAGAAATGCCAGGCGCCGACGGTATCCCGCAGCCGCTCGAAGAACTGCACGAAGGTGAAGTCGAGATAGACGGTACAGGCGACCGCACCGCCGAGCAGGCCCGCCATGTCGCCCCAGAAGGCCAGCAGCGGCATGGCAATGAGCAAGGCGGTGATTCGCGGCAGGACCAGCCATTCGACAGGATTGAGGCCAATCGTACGCATCGCATCGACTTCCTGGTTGACCTGCATCGTGCCGATCTGCGCCGTGAACGCGCTGCCGGAACGTCCCGCGACGATGATGGCGGTCAGCAAAGGCCCCAGTTCGCGGAACATGCCGATGCCGACGGCCTCGACGGTGAAGGTTTCGGCGCCGAACTGGCGAAGCTGCTGGACGCCCTGATAGGCGATGACGACGCCAATCAGGAAGCAGAGCACGCCGACGATCACCAGCGCCCGGATCCACACCTCGTACATCTGGCGCACCACGGCGCTTGGCCGGAAACGCTTGGGCTGAAGGATCGCCTCGACGACGACGATCAGGATCTCGCCGAAGAAGGCGCAGAGATTGATGATCTGCTTGTAGAAATCGATCGTGCCGCGGCCGATCTCCTCAAGCCAGTGCGCCAGCCAGTTGACGCGACGATCGGGATGCGCGTCGCACATGTTCTCGCGCACGATCTTGAACAGCGCGGCCTGCGCCTCGTTCTTGGTCTGCACCTCGGCGTCCGGGCCGCCGCCTGCGAGTTCCAGGATTTCGAGTGCGCCCGCCGTGTCGAGCCGGTCGAGGCCGGTGGCGTCGACCGTCCGCTGGCCCGGCGATCCGGCGCCGGCGGCCTGTAGCGCCTTCCCGGCCTTTTCGCGGATGCCGCGGACGCTGAAGACGGTCCACGTTCCGCCGACCTCGACGACGGGCTTGCCCGCGCGCTCCGTGTAACGAATTGTGGGTTCCGCTTCGGCCATCGCCAAGATTAGTCGTCGCGCCGGTTGGCGCTGTCAATCTCCGAGCGATTGCCTCGACCTCGTCCCGCTGTCACGATCCGGCGTGGAGGATTCGATGGGCAAATGGCCGCGTCTGGACAAAGTCGAGATGATCGACGGTCCGATCGACAAAGACAGCTACGAAAAACAGCTCAAGGACCTGCAGCAGCGGCTGCTCGACCTCCATATCCACCATCTCCGGACCGGCGGTCGCGTGCTGATCGGCATCGACGGCTGGGACGCAGCCGGCAAGGGCGGCCTGATCGAGCGGCTGGTGGCCGGGCTCGAACCAAAGTCGGTACAGGTCCACCGGATCGGCGCGCCGACGGCCGAGGAGCAGGGCAGGCATTATCTCTGGCGCTTCTGGAACCGCCTGCCCGCCCCGGGCAACTGGTCGATCTTCGACCGGACCTGGTACGGCCGCGTCCTGGTGGAACGCATCGAAGGCTTCTGCAGCAAGCCGGAGTGGAAACGCGCCTACAACGAGATCAACGAGTTCGAGCGTCAGCTCTCGGACGATGGCGTGCGCATCGTGAAGCTCATGGTCCATGTCAGCGCCGAGGAACAGAAACGGCGCATGATCGAGCGGCTGAGCAAGCCCAGCAAACACTACAAGATCGGCCTCGAGGATTTCCGCAACATCGCCAAGCGCGAGCAATATCTCGACGCCTACAAGGACATGCTGGAGAAGACCGACACCGAGCATGCGCCGTGGCATCTCGTGGCCAGCGACGAGAAGATGCATGCGCGCCTGGCGGGCCTCCGGATCGTGGCGGACACGCTGGGCGACGGCGTTACGCTGGAAGACCATTCGCTCGATCCAAGGATCGCCGAAGCCGCTTTCGAGGCCTGGGGGTGGCGGCCCGAAACTGCCGAAAAGGGCGCAAAGAAGAAGTGACGCTCGATCCGGCGGGCTGAGGGCTCACGCCTGCGGCGCAGCTTAGGCCGGCGCCGCGGCAACGCGCGCCTTGGCGCCGGGACCGAGGCGGCCGGCGATCCACGGAAGGGCCTCGCGCATCGCCTCCTCGAATTTCCACGGCGGGTTGATCACGACCAGCCCGCAGATCGCGAGCTTGCCTTCTGGCGTACGCGGCCCGAGGTCCAGTTCCATGTTGAGGTACTTCACGCCGGCCAGCGATGAGAAGAACGCCGCCACCGGCGCCTCGTCCTTGATCGGATACCAGATCGCGTAGCAGCCGGTGGCGAAGCGGCGCAGCCCGTGCCGCACCGCGCGCGTCAGTGCCTCGAACTCGTCGTTGGCCTCGAACGGCGGATCGATCAGCACCAGCGCGCGCCGCTCGACCGGCGGCAGCAATTCCTTGACCGCGTGGTAGCCGTCCGACTGTCGGACCTCGATGGCCCGGTCGCCGGCGAACTCACGCTTCAGCTTCAGGGCCTCTTCAGGATGCCTCTCACAGGCGATGAACCGGTCGCCCGGTCGCAGCGCCGCCCGCGCCAGCCGTGGCGAGCCGGGATAGCGATGCAGCGGCCCACCGGCCGGCCCGAACTTGCGATCGTAGGCCTGGACCGCCGCGAGATAGCGCGCGACGGCACCTGGCATGCCGGTCTTCGACTCCGCCATCAGCCGCGCGATCCCGGCCTCCGCCTCGCCCGTTCGCCGGGCCTGCGCCCCGCCAAGATCGTAGCCGCCCGCCCCGGCATGCGTATCCAGCACGAACAGCTTCTTGTCCTTCGCGGTCAGCAGCCGCAGCAGTTCGCAGAGTGCGGTATGCTTCAGCAGATCGGCGAAATTGCCGGCGTGATAGCCATGGCGGTAATTCACGGAAATTCCGGTCCGGTTTGAGATGATTCTCCGGGCACGGTATGTGCTTCGGGCGCGGGACACTACAATTGAGGATCGAAATGGCCAACCACGAGCTGCATTCTTCGCCCGAGACCTGCCACTGGGGCTATTTCGACAGCCAGCTTGAGCCGCAGCTTCGCATCAAGTCGGGCGACACCGCGACCATCCATTGCGTGTCCGGCGCCGCCGAGATCCTGCCGGGCGAACCGTTCAACGTGCTGCCTGAGCATCGCGAGATCCTGGGCAAGCTGAAGCCGCATATCGGCCGCCACATCCTGACCGGCCCGGTCCATGTCGAGGGCGCCGAGCGTGGCGACGTGCTGGCCGTCGAAGTGCTCGACATCAAGTTCCGCACCAACTGGGGCTGGAACGTGCAGCGTCCGCTGATGGGCACCCTGCCCGAGGACTTCCCGTTCTTCCGCCTGACCCACATCCCGATCGATTCGAATCGCGGCGTCTGCACCATGCCGTGGGGCACCGAGATCGAGCTGAAGCCGTTCTTCGGCATCATGGGCGTCGCCCCGCCGCCGGAATGGGGCCAGTGCAGCTCGGTCGAGCCGCGCGCCTTCGGCGGCAACATCGACAACAAGCACTTCCGGGTCGGCACGACCGTCTACTTCCCCGTCTTCGCCGACGGCGGCCTGTTCTCGACCGGCGACGGCCACGGCGTGCAGGGCGATGGCGAGGTCAACCTGACGGCGCTCGAGACCAGCCTCAGCGGCACCTTCAAGTTCACGGTGCACAAGGGCATGAAGCTCAACAATCCGCGCGCCGAGACCGCGACGCACTGGATCACCCACGGCTTCGACCAGGATCTCGACGACGCCGCCAAGGAAGCGCTGCGCGACATGATCCGGCTGATAACCGCCAAGACCGGCCTCAAGCCCGAGGACGCCTACATGCTCTGCAGCCTGCAGGCCGACCTGCACGTCACGCAGACCGTCGACGGCAACAAGGGCATCCACTGCATGATCGAGAAGAAGATCATCGGCGGCTGACGACAAGAACCGGGAAACGGGCGAGCGGACCATGACGCACATGCAGCTTCTCGACGAGGCGGTCGCCCGCCACAACGATGCCGAATGGTCCCGCCACGCGCTGGAGCTGATCCGCAACGACCAGCGCCGCTCGGCCGACACCCATCTGCTGCGCCTCGACCTGCCGGTGCTCGACGGGATCGACGTCTACCTCAAGGACGAATCGACCCATCCCACCGGCAGCCTGAAGCACCGGCTGGCGCGCTCGCTGTTCCTGTACGGCATCTGCAACGGACGCATCCGGCACGACACGCCGATCGTCGAGGCCTCGTCGGGCTCGACGGCGATCTCTGAAGCCTACTTCGCACGCCTTCTGGGACTGCCCTTCCATGCGGTCATGTCGGCCTCGACTTCGGCGGAGAAGATCGCCGAGATCGAGCGTCAGCACGGCAAGTGCCATCTCGTGGCCGACGGCAGCGGCATCTACGCCGCCGCCGAGGCGCTCGCGACCGAGCTGCGCGGCGTCTATGTCGACCAGTTCACCTATGCCGAGCGGGCGACCGACTGGCGCGGCAACAACAACATCGCCGAATCGATCTTCGAGCAGATGAGCCGCGAGCCCAATCCCGTTCCGACCTGGATCGTGATGAGCGCCGGCACCGGCGGCACGACGGCAACGCTCGGCCGCTACATCCGCTACATGCGCCACGCCACGCGGCTGTGCGTCGCCGATCCCGAATTCTCGGCCTTCTTCGAGGCTTTCTCGAAGGGCAACCTCAGGGCGACCTGCGACCGCGGCTCGCGCATCGAAGGCATCGGCCGGCCGCGGGTCGAGCCTTCCTTCATGCCCAACATGATCGATCGCATGATGCGCGTGCCCGACGCGCAGTCTCTGGCCGGCATGAGGGTCCTGTCGCGGCTGCTCGGCCGCAAGGTCGGAGGCTCGACCGGGACCAACTTTGTCGCGCTGTGCATTCTGACGTCACGCATGAAGTCGGAAGGCCGCAAGGGCTCGCTGGTGTCTCTGATCTGCGACAGCGGCGAACGCTACGGTCACACCTACTACAATGACGAATGGATCGCCGCGCAGGGCCTGGACCTCGCGCCGCACGAGCAGGCGCTCGAAGCTTTCCTGAAGGACGGCGACGCAATCATCTGAACTGGCATGAGAGTAGCGGAGCGACTGGAGTCACGCGCTCCGTCGACGGATTGCCTGGATTACTGTTGAGCGCGTTGCGGTGGCAGCTTCTTCACCGGCTGCGGCGCCATCGGCCTCACGACCAGGGGCTCGTCCGTAATCGGGTAGCGAGGCAACTCGCTGATCTCCTGTGAGCCGGGCATGGGCGAGGTCGCCTGGTTCTTCCAGTTCGGTCCGACAGTCATGCCGTTGCCGCCAGCCACCGGCGGACCGGACTCCTGCATCGTACTGAAGTCGGAATTGAAGCGCTGGGGCTGGGCGTGGGCAGCCGCACCGAAGGCGGTGACGGCGAGCAAGACAGTAAGAGCCACCTTCATTGGATTCTCCAGGTTCTGTCCTTCACCAACTCACAGGACAGGCCCGGCGTTGCGCCCCATGCGCAAATTTAAGCGGGCGTCGGCGCCGGCTCCCGGCCGCCCGACGGAAACGGCGGGAAGGCCAACGCCACGGCGACGGCGGCGAGGCCGATGCCGAAGGAAGCGATGTAGAGATAGCCGTAGCCGTGGAACGTATCGAAGATCCAGCCACCGACCGCCGGCCCAAGCGCCATGCCGAGACTGGAGATCATCGCGGCGCCCCCGAACACCGTGCCCATGATGCGCATCGGGAAGTACTCGCGGGCGATCACCGCATAGAGGGGCATGACGCCGCCATAGGCCATGCCGAACAGGACGGCGACGGCATAGAACTGCCCGGCATCGCGCGTGAAGTAATAGCTGCCGGCACCGACCGCCTGGACCATGAGCCCGGCCACGACGACCCGCCGCGCACCGTACCTGTCGCCCAGCAGGCCAAACAGGAGGCGGCCGCCCAGTCCCGCCAGCCCCTCGACGCTGTAGATCGTCACCGCCGTCATGGCTGGAAGTCCGCAGGCGAGCGCATAGCTCACCGTGTGGAAGATCGGGCCGGAATGGGCGGCACAGCAGGAGAAGAAGGTGAGCGAGAGGACGATGAACTGCGGGGAGCGCAGCGCCTGCCCGACGGTCATCCCTTCTCCACCTTCCGCCGGCCCGCCGGGCGAGGCCCGGGGGGCGGCAGGCGGCCGGCGCACCAGCAGCGCCGCCGGGATCAGCAACACCCAGGCACCCACCGCGATGGTGAACATCGCGGTGCGCCAGTCATGGGCGGAGATGAGCCACTGGGCGAAGGGCGAGATGGTCATCGGCGCCACGCCCATGCCCGCGGAGACCAGCGATACGGCCAGGCTGCGATGCCGCTCGAACCAGCCGGTGACGGTGGCGATCATAGGCGCGAAGACGGCTCCGGCCGCGACGCCGACCACGATGCCGTACATGAGCTGGAATTCGAGCAGGCTGGCGGCGCGGCTGGCCAGCGCGAGACCGATACCCAGCAGCACCGCGCCCGACAGGACCACGATGCGCGGACCGAACCTGTCGCTCAGCGCACCCCAGCCGAAGGCCGCGACCCCCATCGTCAGGAAGTCGAGCGTCATCGCGCTCGAAATGCCGGTGCGCGACCAGCCGGTCGCCTCCGACATCGGCTGCAGGAAGACCGCAAGCGAGAACAGCGCGCCGATGGCGACGCACCCCATCAACGCACCGGCGCCGACGATCACCCAGCCATAAGACCGTTCCATCGCGATCCTCCGCACTCGACATCCATTTGTTAACTCATTGGTTAAATATTTGCAACTCTCGTGGGCGACGCCCAAAGTCCGCTCCCGTACGGAGATGCAAATGCTGAAGAGACTGATCTGCCTTGCTGTGCTGCTGACGATCGCAACCGCAAGCACTGCATCGGCTCGAGACGAGCTGGCGACCGTCCACCTCTCCGACGGCAAGGATATTCCCTACGTCCTCACGACCAGCGGCAGCACACCGCGATACGGCGTCATCCTGATGCCGGGCGGGAACGGCAATCTCGATCCGCGGATGGTGGGCGGCAAGCTCACGCTTTCTCTCGGCGGCAACTTCCTCATCCGGTCCCGGGAGATCTTTGCCGAAGGGCCGTTCGCGGCAGCCTCGACGGACGCGACCACGACACCCGATCGCATCATGGCGATCGTGCGCGACCTGCAGCGGCGCTACGGCAGCATTCCCGTTTATGTCATCGGCACCAGCCGCAGCACCGATGCGACCATGATCCTGTCGCCGGCTCTCGATGGCATGGTTGCGGGCTTCGTCCACACCTCCTCGATGAACCGCATCGCGACCTTCGACACGAGGAAGTTCAGGAGCCGGCATCTTATCGTCTATCACGCCATGGATGCCTGCCGGGTCACCAAGCCGTCCTCCTCCGCAGCGGCGCGGAGCAATGGGACGGAGACGATCGAGATGACGGGCGGCTCGTCGGCCGGCGACGACTGCGAGGCTCGCGCCTATCATGGCTACAACGGCATCGAGCGAGCGACCGTCGACAAGATCAAGGCGTGGATCGCCAGATCCTGAGAGTCACTCTCTCCCCTTTGAGTGTGAGGAGCTGCGTCGAGGAGTTATTCGGGCTTGATATTCGCTTCGCGGATCAGACGCCCGAAACGCTCGTATTCCTTGAGATTGAAGCGCGTGAAATCCTCTATGCTCATCGTACCCGGCTCACCGCCCAGCCCCCGCAACTTCGCCTGCACGTCGGGCAGCGCCACGATGCGGGCGAGTTCGGCCTGCAGCCTTGCAACGACATCGGGCGGCGTGCCGGCCGTCACATAGACGGCATACCAGGTCGTCATGTCGAAGCCCGGCAGGCCTGCTTCGGCAAGTGTCGGCACGTCGGGCAGTTCACCGCTGCGCCGGTCGGACGTGACGGCAAGCGGCTTGAACTTGCCGGCCTTGATCTGGCCCATCGACGAGGAGGTCGTATCGAACATCATCTGCACGTTGCCGCCGATGATATCGAGATGCGCCTGGGCACTGCCCTTGTACGGCACGTGCATTCCCTTCACGCCCGCCGCCACGTCGAACGCCTCGCCGGCGATGTGCTGCGTGCTGCCGACGCCCGAGGAGGCGTACTTGAACTCGCCGGGCTTGGCCTTCATCGCGGCGATCAGCTCCGGCACCGAATTCACCGGGACCGACGCGCCGACCACCAGCACGTTGGGCACGTTCACCACAAGGCCGATCGGGATCAGGTCCTTGATCGGGTCGAAGCCAAGCTTCAGCAGATGCGGCGCGATGGCCTGCCCGGTGTTGGTGGCGACGAGGATCGTGTGCCCGTCGGGTGGCGCCTTGGCCGTAAGATCGGCGGCGATCGTGTTGGAGGCGCCCGGCTTGTTCTCGACGACGAAGGTGCCCTTCATCGATTCGGCGAGCTTCTCCGCCAGCATGCGGGCCACGATGTCGGTGCCGCCGCCGGCATTGGCGCCGACCATCAGCCGGACGGTCTTGGTCGGATAGGGCGTCTGGGCGTTCGTGGCCCTGACCGCAAGTAATCCCGGGAGCGCCAGCACAAGCCTGCGTCTCATGGCGCCGGCTCCACGGCCAGGTCGGTGCCGTTCACCGACTTCACCCTCACCTTGGCCCCCTTCACCATATCGGGACCGGTGACGCTCCAGCTGCCGTCACCCAGGATCACCCTGCCCCGCCCGTTCAGGATCGGCTCGTCGAGAACGATGATCCGGCCGATCAGCGCATCGGCCCGCGCATTCAGCGTCGAAGTGGCCGGATTGTCGGCATGTTGCAGGCGCCGCAGCGTACGGCGAAGCCCGACGGCCGCCACGACCGAGACCACCGCGAACGTCGAGAGCTGCAGTTCGAGCGACAGGTCCGACACGACCAGCAGGAAGAGCCCGGCCGTGGCCGCACCGATCGCGAGGAAGAGGAACACAACACCGGGCAGCATCATCTCGAAGACCAGCAGGACCGCCGCCACCGCCCACCAGTACCAGAAGACGATCTTGAACATCGCAGCCTAACCCGCGTTGGGGACGGAGCCGCGCGACCGCGTGGCTTCGGCACCGCGGGCCTGCGCTTCCTTGGCGAGCTCGCCGATGCCCGCGATCGAGGCCATGACACCGGTCGCCTCGACGGGCAGGAAGAACACCTTGGAGTTGGTGCTGGAGCCCATCTTGGATAGCGCCTCGACATATTTCGTGCCGAGGAAGTAGTTCGTCGCCTGCACGCCGTTGCCGGCGATCGCCGCGGCGACGACCGATGTCGCCTTGGCCTCGGCCTCTGCCATGCGCTCGCGCGCCTCGGCATCGCGGAAGGCTGCCTCGCGGCGGCCCTCGGCAGTCAGGATGGCCGACTGCTTTTCGCCCTGGGCGCGCTGGATGCTCGATTCGCGGATGCCCTCGGCCTCCAGAATGGTGGCGCGCTTCTCGCGCTCGGCCTTCATCTGCCGGCCCATGGCCACGACGATGTCGTCGGGCGGTGCGATATCCTTGACCTCGATTCGCAGGACCTTCACGCCCCACGGACCTGTCGCCTGGTCGATGACGGCCAGCAGGGTGTTGTTGATGTCGTTGCGCTTCGACAGAGCCTCATCGAGCGCCATGTTGCCCATGACCGAGCGGATGTTGGTCAGGGCGAGGTTGGTGATGGCGAGGTGGAGGTTCTGCACCTCGTAGGCGGCACGCGCCGCATCGACCACCTGGTAGAAGGCCACGGCATCCACCTGCACGGTGGCATTGTCCTTGGTGATGACCTTCTGTCCCGGAATGTCGAGGACGTTCTCCTGCATGTTCATCTTGCGGCCGACCGTGTCGACGAACGGCACGATGAAGTGCAGGCCCGGCGCCAGGGTGCGCGTGTAGCGACCGAACCGCTCGATGGTCCAGTTGGTGCCCTGCGACACCGTCTTCACACCGGCGAAGATCAACACCAGCGCCACGAGGACGACGGCCAGCACGAAAATCAGCGCACCCGACAACATTGAGCCTCTCCCTGGATTTCGCAGGGAGCCTAGCCCATGGCGGCGCGCCGAACCAACTCGCCGCTAGTCGGCCGCGGCGGCGAATTCGGCTTGCGGCCTGGCGGCGTTCACCGCGGGTGCCGCCAGGCGCTGGTCGGTTGCCAGCCAGCGGTCGAGGAAGCCGTTGATCCAGCGATCGAGCGGCGGATCGTAGAGGGCGTGCATGGAAAGGTGGACGCCGCGCTGCTGAGCGCCCGGCATCTTCAAGCGCTCGGCGGCGCTGAGTGTCCAGATGCCCTTCATTTCAAGCGTCACTTCGGGATGGAATTGGAAGCCGAAAGCATTGGGGCCGCAGCGGAACCCCTGCACCGGATAGCGATCGTTGGTGGCCAGCAGTTCGCAGCAATCCGGAATGGTCATGCCTTCCCGGTGCCACTGGTAGACCTTCATCGGCGCCTTGAACCAGGAACGGCCGGCCTCGGTCGGCTCGACATCGACATAACCGATCTCGACGAGGCCCTCCGGATGGGGGCCGACGCGGCCGCCGGCGGCGCGCGTCAGAAGCTGGGCGCCGAGGCAGAGGCCGAGGAAGGGCACGCCGGCATCGACCACCTTGGGAATCCAGTCGAGCTCGCACTTGATGCCGGCGAGGGTGCCGCAGTCGTTGGCCGACATGGGCCCGCCGAAGATCACCACGCCCGCATAATCGGACATGTCCTCGGGCAAATTGCAGCCGAGATTGGGGCAAAGTCGGTGGAGTTCGTATCCGCGCTTCTCGAGCAGGGCGCCGACCCTTCCGGGCCGCGAATGCTGCTGATGCACGACGATGGCGATCTTTTTAGGGCCCATTTCTCTACACTGGCCAGCCGGTACCGTCATGGATTTGCAAGATACGCGCCATGTATGGCAACGACAAGGCGAAGGGCCAGAAGGGGGACGAAATGGCGCGGCAGCTGGATTTCTACTTCGATTGCTCGAGTCCGTGGACTTATCTCGCCTTCCATGCGGTCCAGGCAGTGGCCAGGGACACAGCAGCCGCGATCGTCTGGAAGCCCATCCTGGTCGGCGGTGTGTTCAACGCGGTCAACCAGACCGTCTACGAGAACCGCGCCAAGCCCAACCCTCTGAAGCAGGCCTACAGTCTCAAGGACATGCAGGATTGGGCACGGCTCTACGGCCTCGCCATCAAGTTCCCGCCGACGGTCTTCCCCGTGAACAGCGTGAAGGCCATGCGCGGCGCTTTCGTCGCGCTCGACGAGGGCAAGCTCGTGCCCTACGCGACCGCCGCCTTCGAAGCCTATTGGGGCGTGGACCGCGACCTCTCCAGGGAAGACGTACTCGCCGACATCGCAAAGAGAGCCGGCATCGAGCGGCAGCGCTTCTTTGCCGGCATCGAGACCGATTCTTGCAAGACGCGGCTGCGCGCCAACACCGACGAGCTGATCGCCCGGGGCGGGTTCGGCAGCCCGACGATCTTCGTCGGCAATGACATGTTTTTCGGCAATGACCGCATGCCGCTGGTCAGGGCCGCACTGGAGGCTCTCCCCGCATGAGCAAGAACGCCGATCCCGACTTCTGGGCGAAAGCCAACGCTCATCTGGTGCGCTACGGCGGCGCCTTCGCGCCCGTCATCGCCGAGGGCGCCGCGGGCAACTACTTCACCGACGCCGATGGACGGAAGATCCTCGATTTCACTTCCGGCCAGATGAGCGCCATCCTTGGCCACAGCCATCGCGAGATCGTCGAGGTAGCGCGTCACTACGTCGGCGAGCTGGACCACCTTTATTCCACGATCCTGTCCCGGCCTGTGGTCGAGCTGGCGGCGCTGATCGCCCAGGTCTCGCCGGGCAATCTCGACCGCGTGCTGCTGGTTTCGACTGGCGGGGAGTCAAACGAGGCCGCCCTGCGCATGGCCAAGCTCGTGACCGGGCGGCACGAGATCGTGGCGATGAGCAGGTCCTGGCACGGCGTCACCGGCGGCGCCGCTTCGGCGACCTACGCGTCGGCCCGCAAGGGTTACGGACCGCCGCAGCCCGGCGCGCTGGTCCTTCCCGCCCCCGACACCTACCGCTCGCGCTTCATCGACGACCGCGGCGTCTATGACTGGCAGGGCGAACTCGACTTCGGCTTCGAACTGGTCGACCGCCAGTCGAGCGGCGCCCTGGCCGCCTGCATCGTCGAGCCGATCCTGAGTTCGGGCGGCGTACTGGAGCCACCGGACGGCTGGATGGCGGCCCTGGCCGGGAAGTGCCGGGAGCGCGACATGCAGCTGATTTTCGACGAGGCACAGACTGGCCTCGGCCGCACCGGCACATTGTTCGCCTGCGAACGCGACGGGGTGGTGCCGCAGTATCTCACCCTCTCCAAGACCCTGGGCGCCGGCCTGCCCCTCGCGGCCATGCTGACGACACCGGAGATCGAGGACGCGGCCGCCGAGCGGGGCTTCCTCTTCTATACGACCCATGCTTCCGATCCCCTGCCCGCGGCCGTTGGCCTCAAGGTGGTCGAAGTCATCCTGCGGGATAAGTTCACGGAACGCGCGGCTATCCTCGGCCAGCGCCTCAAGGACGGGTTGAGGGCGCTGCAACAGCGGTACGACTGCATCGGTGATGTGCGCGGCCGCGGGCTGCTGCTCGGCCTCGACCTGGTGAAGGACCGGGGCTCGAGAACGCCCGATCCCGAGCTGGCCCAGAAGGTGGCCCGGACCTGCCTGGAGATGGGCATGATGACCAGCACCGTCCGGGGCGGTTTCGGTATCTTCCGCATCGCCCCACCCCTCACCGTCGACGAGACGGAAATCGACCTCGGGCTTGAGATCTTCGACCGGGCGCTCACCAAAGCTTTACAGTGAGAATTCTGGGAATTCGGCCCTTCCGGCCCCGTCACTGGTATTAGCGTTTGAAACGAGCGCCTAACTGTTGTACCCGCTGCGGTTTCCGGGCCAACGGCGTTGGGAGTGTGCGGATGTTCAAGAGGCTTACACAGGCGGCAATTCTTACGGGAAGTATCCTTGCCCTGGGCGGTTGCACGCTCGGCAAGACCGAGACCGCCGCGGCGCCCGTGAAGCCGCCTGCGGCCGACTATCAGGCCCCCGTTCCGCCGTCGCCTCCCGCAGGCCAGATCCGGGCCATCTGCTACAACGAAACCGACCTGACGACCGTGCGCTCCCGCATGGTTCAGCAGGAGCTGCAGGTCGTGACCCTGCAGTGCCAGGGCCCCGGCGGACGCCGCGCCTACGAGACGGTCTATGCCGACTTCGTGAACAAGTTCAAAGCCGAGTTCGCAACCAATGCCCGCACGCTGTCGCAGGTCGCCGGGCGCAAGCGCTTCAACACCGACGTGCTGGTGACCGAGATTGCCAACCGCACGGCGCAGCGCGCGCCGACGGACAAGGATTTCTGCGCCCGCGGCAAGCGCGCCTTCGACTGGGCGATGGATCCGAAGGTCACGTCGCTGGCCCAGGTGCCGCCGCCGTACGATCTCGGCCCCGAGATGAATATCCATCCCTGCCCGTCCCAGTAAGCAAGACGAGTCAAACAGGAAGAGACGGAAAGGCGGTCCAGAGGGGCCGCCTTTCTTTTTGCTCTGTACGCTCTTCCTCCTTCAAATGGGGAGAAGGATCGAGGCGGTCAAATGTGTTGCGCCGTCCGCTCGCCGGCGCCGCGTCCGCGGCCCCCCGATGCAGCCGTGGTCGCGGCCCTCAGGACAGCGAAATAGCCCGGCTTCAGTTCCATCGACGGACCGCGACCGGCGTCGAGCAGGGCACGGTGGGCCTGCGGCAGGCGCCAGCACGGCACGAACATGAACAGATGATGCTCGAGGTGGTAGTTCACCCAATAGGGCGCCACCAGCAGCCGCATCAGCGGGTTGGCGTAGGTCGTGCGCGTGTTGCGCAGCGGATCGTCGTTGTCCGGCACCACTGCATGCTCGGCGATGTTCCGGATGCGGCTCACCAGCTGGTACCAGGTGGCGAGCGGCAGCAGCCACATCACGGGGTAGAGCCACCAATATCCGGCGACCGAGAGGCCCACGAACAGGACGGCGTTGGCGACCAACGGCCCCTTCTCCTTGCGCCACAGGTTTCCGAGCTGCGCGGCGAGCGGAGCGTCGGCGGGACCGAGCGCGCGCCGGAGCTGCTCGCCGCGACGCAGGAACGCGGTTTGCCCCGTGAGATCGCGTACGATCTTGCGACGCAGGCTGGTGCGGCTGGTCGGAAAAGCCGCGGACAGGCCGAGGTCGGGATCCTGCGCCTGCTGGGTGAAGCGATGATGCTGAAGATGGTAGGGCCGGTAGAGCGCGAGACTGGTGAAGACCGGAAAGGCGCACAGCCAGCTTCCCACCCGGTCGTTGAGGCGACGGTCAGCGAACAGCAGCCCGTGCGCGGCGTCGTGCATCAGGATCGCGATGCCGAGCTGGCGGCCACCGATCACCACGACGCCGATCAGGAAGGTGAACGGATTGGGCCACCAGGCGAACAGCGCCATGCTGCCGCCGATAAGAACCCAGGCGTGCACCACGAGCATCGCGCCCACGAGGTTCGACCTGGTGCCCAGGCGGCGCGTCTGTTCCAGGGTGAGAAAATCGCCGATCCGGCTCATGCGGGAAGGCTGGGCGCGGCACGGGCGACTGTCAACGCCACGCAGGGACGGCTATATGTCAGTAGATGCAACGCAAAACCGTCCGCACCGACGTCCTCGACGTCACCTATGAGGAGCACGGCCCGCCCGACGGCGCGCCGGTCATCCTGCTGCACGGCTTCCCCTACGACGTGCGCGCCTACGATGAGGTGGCGCCGGCGCTGGCGACCGACGGCAACCGCGTGCTGGTGCCCTATCTGCGTGGCTATGGTCCGACCCGCTTCCTGTCGCCGGAAACGCTGCGCTCGGGCGAGCAGGCGGCACTGGGCCACGACCTTCACCAGTTGATGAACGCGCTCGGCATCGAGCGCGCGGCATTGGCGGGCTACGACTGGGGCGGCCGGGCGGCCTGTATCGTCTCGGCGCTGTGGCCCGAACGCGTACGCTGCCTCGTGAGCTGCACCGGGTACAACCTCCAGAACATCGCCGCCTCGGTCGAGCCGGCGCCGGCCGCCGCGGAGCACCGGCTGTGGTACCAGTACTACTTCAACACGGAGCGCGGCCGCGCGGGCCTGACGAAGGACCGCCGCGACGTTTGCCGGCTGCTGTGGAAACTGTGGTCACCGGAATGGACGTTCGACGAGGCGACATTCGAGCGGACGGCATCGTCCTTCGACAATCCCGACTTTGTCGACGTGGTGATCCAGTCCTATCGGCACCGCTATGGCTACACCACGGGCGATCCAATGCTGGAGCCGCTCGAAGCGAAGCTGGCGAAGCAGCCGGCGATCACGGTCCCCACCATCAATCTCCACGGCGCCGCCGATGGCGTCGGCCCCGCATCGGACCGCGACGGGCGGTCCGACAAATTCACCGGCGGATACGAGCGGCGCATGCTGCCGCGCATCGGCCACAACGTCCCCCAGGAGGCGCCGGCCGAGACGGTCGCGGCCCTGCGCGATCTCATGAAGGAAACGCCACAATGACGAACATCGCCCTCATCGGTTCCACGGGCAACATCGGCAGCCACGTGCTGGACGAAGCGCTGTCTCGCAAGCACAGCGTCACCGCCATCACCCGCGACGCCTCGAAGCTCAAGCCGCGTGCCGGCATGACCGTCAAGCAGGGCAGCACCACCGACGCGGCGTCGATGGCGGCGATCCTGAAGGGTCACGATATCGTCGTCGCGTCCGTGAAGTGGAACGAGGCGAGCGTCCATCACGTGCTCGACGCGGTACGGAAGAGCGGCGTGAAGCGCATACTGTTCGTGGTCGGCGCCGGAAGCCTGCTGCGCGCCGACGGCCGCACCCATCTCGACCACATGGCCGATCGCGGCATCCAGCCGCCGACCTCAAAGCCCGCGTCGCTAGCGCTGGAGGAAGTGCGGAAGATCAAGGACCTCGACTGGACGGCGATCTCGCCGCCCGCCTCGATCCAGCCCGGCGAACGCACCGGCAAGTTCCGGCTCGGCAAGGATCAACTGCTGGAAGACAAGAACGGCGAGAGCCGGATCAGCCGTGAGGACTTCGCGGTCGCCATCCTGAACGAGATCGAGAAGCCCAAGCACCTGCACAAGCGCTTCACGGCGGCTTACTGAAAGCCTGTCGTTACCCGCGCCTCACTTGTCATTCTGAGCGCGGCGAAGGCTCTCCCGCCCATCAGGCGCTCGTCTGTCCGCAATGTGAGGTCCTTCGCTTTACTGAGGGCGACATGCAGCCCTAGTCCAGCGTCTCCAGCAGGCGGGCGCAGAGATACGTGCGCGGCTGGAGAGACGAGTAGTAGATCTGTTCGGTGATGGCGTGGGCGCCCTTGCCGTCGGCGCCGAGTCCGTCGAGGGTCGGGATGCCGAGCGCCGCGGTGAAGTTGCCGTCGCTGCCGCCGCCGGTCAGCGGCACGTCGTTCAGCTCCTTGCCGATCTCGCGATAGATCGCCTGCGCCTTCTGGAAGAGATCGGTGATGCCCGCATCCTTCTGATAGGGTGGCCGGTTCATGCCGCCCTCGACTGTCAGCTCGACTTCCTTGCCGATCGGCTCGAGGTTCAGGAACCAGTGCGTCATCTCCTCGGCGAGCTGCATGCTGGGCACGCGCAGGTCGACGTCGATCGAGCACTCGGCCGGCGTCACGTTGACGCCCGAGCCGCCGCGGATCAGGCCGACGTTGCAGGTGATGCCCCGCGCATAGTCGTTCTTCTCCTCGATGCGCACGATCTGGCGCGCGATCTCGAGGATGGCGCTGCGGCCGTCCTCGTGGCGCACCCCAGCGTGGGCGGCGCGGCCCTTGGCAGTCAGCGTGAAGCGGCCGACGCCCTTGCGCGAGGTCACGACCTTGTCGCCGTCGCGGCCCGGCTCCATCACCAGCGCATACTTGTGGCCCCGGGCGGTTTCCTCGATGCGGGCACGCGAGGTCGGGCTGCCAACCTCTTCCTCGGGAATGAACAGGAACGTCACCGGCAGCTTGGTCCGCTTGCCCTGGCGGATCAGGTGGCGCAGCGCGTAGTAGGCGATGTAGCCGCCCGCCTTCATGTCGTAGATGCCGGGACCGAAGACGCTGTCGCCTTCCTGGCGGATCTTCAGCTCCTTCTCCTTCATCCCGAGCGGATGAACCGTGTCGAGATGGGCAAGGACCAGGATGCCCTTGCCCTGCCCCGTGCTCCAGTCGGCCGGGGTCCTGGCTTCGAGGATGTCGCCGAAGCCGTCGCGGCCCGGCGTACGATCCAGGTCGAGGCCAAGGTCGCGGAACTGGCCCTCGACCTTGTCGACCATGACATTGACCGCCTTCGCGTCGTGGCTCGGGCTCTCGATCTCGATCCACTCGACGATGCCTTCGAGGATCTCCTTGGGATCGATCTTGGGCTCGTTCTTCATGCGCTCGGCGGCCATTGTCGTCAGTCCTCTATGCTCAGATCGGATCCCAGGTGAAGTACTCGGGCGAGCGCTTCAGGTCGGTGAAGTAGGGCTTCATCGACGGCACGGCGTGTTCGGCGATGTCCTCCAGCGTCCAGCCCTCGGAGTTATGCACCGAGCGTACCGGGCGGTTGGCGTTGAACAGCATGATCTCGTTCATGCGCACGCCGAAGATCTGCGAGGTGATGCCCTGCTCCTGCGCCGAGTCCGACAGCAGGTAGACGGCCATCGGCGCGATCTTGGCCGGCGTCATCTTCTTCGAGCGCTCCAGTCGCGCCTTCTGCGCCTCGGTGTCGGCGGGAATGGTGCCGATCATGCGCGTCCAGGCGAACGGCGAGATGCAGTTCGAGCGGACATTGAAGGCCGCCATGTCGAGCGCGATCGAGCGCGACAGGCCGATGATGCCCATCTTGGCCGCCGAGTAGTTGGCCTGGCCGAAATTGCCGACGAGACCGGAGGTCGAGGTGAAGTGAACGAAGGCGCCCGACTTCTGCTCCTTGAAGTAGTTGGCGGCGGCGCGGCTGGTGTTGAACGAGCCGTTCAGATGGACGTCGATCACCATCTTCCAGTCCATGTGGCTCATGCGATGGAAGATGCGGTCGCGCAGGATGCCGGCATTGTTGATGACGCCGTCGATGCGGCCGAAATTCTCGACCGCCGCCTTGACCATGCGCTCGGCACCGGCCGGGTCGGCCACGCTGTCGCCGTTCGGGACGGCCTTGCCGCCGGCCGCCGCGATCTCCTCGCAGACCTTCTCGGCCGCCGTCGCGCTGCCGCTGCCTTCGCCGTCGACCGCACCGCCGAGATCGTTGACCACCACCTTGGCGCCTTCCCTGGCCGCCAGCAGCGCCATCTCGCGGCCGATGCCGCCGCCCGCGCCGGTCACCAGCACGACCTTGTCCTTCAGCATATTCGCCATAGTCTTCTTCTCCCTCTTCACGACTGATCCAGTTTCGGTGTCCTCGGCTCATCGCGCAACAACCGCGCGCTCAGCACCGTTGCAACGGCGAAGGGCGCAAGCCCGATCACCATCGGCATGGCGATATAGCGGCTGCCCATC
This sequence comes from uncultured Rhodospirillaceae bacterium, assembly GCA_945952105.1. Lineage (GTDB taxonomy): Bacteria > Pseudomonadota > Alphaproteobacteria > Reyranellales > Reyranellaceae > Reyranella. Next base: position 48,501 of record CAMFGZ010000028.1, read on the forward strand.
ACCGTGAGCGCCGCCACCGCGACGGTTCCCATGGCGCCCATGCCCATCTGCGCGAGCCCTGCCAATGACGACGCCGTGCCGGCGAGGCGCGGATACAGGCCGACCGCGCCGGCATTGGCGTTGGCCACGATCATGCCCGTGCCGAAGCTCAGCAGCATGTGCGGCCCCACGATGGCCCACCAGGTGACGATGCCGGACAGCGAAAGCGCGGCCATGCCGACCAGTGCCGCAACGTGGAACCAGCCCGAGAACATGATGATGTCGACCGGCGCGACGCGGCCGACCAGCCGATTGTTCACGAAGGTGCCGGCAGTGAAGCCGCCGACCGAGAGCAGCACGATCAGGCCGAACTCGCGCGGGCTGAAGCCCATGCTCTCCTGCAGCACGAAGGGCACGCCCGCGAGCATCCCGAAGTTCATCGCGAAGGCGAAGCCGAGCGGCAGGATGTGCCCGAGGAAGCGCCGGTCGCGCAGCATCTCGCCCGAGCCGCGCAGCAGGCTCGACAGGTCGATGCGCTCGCTGCGGAACTTGTTGGTCTCGCGCAGGCCCGCCAGCGTCACCAGGAAAAGGATCGTGCCGAAGCCGCCCACGAACCAGAAGGTCGCGCGCCAGCTCGCCCATTCGCCGAGGAAGCCGCCGATGGTCGGTGCCAGCGACGGCGCGATGTTCTGGCCAAGCGAGATCCAGCTCATGACCAGCGGCATCTCCTTGAACGTGTAGGCATCGCGCGTCAGCGCGCGGCCCAGCACCGAGCCGGAGGCCGCGCCCAGCCCCTGCAGGATGCGCAGCCCGATCAGCCCGCCGATCGTGGGCGCGAAGGAGCAGGCGAAGCTGGTCACGGCAAAGAACAGCAGGCCACCCAGCAGGACCGGCCGGCGCCCGTAGCGGTCGCTCAGCGGCCCATAGAAGAGCTGTCCGACCGCGAAGCCCAGCATGTAGGTCGTCAGCGTCAGCTTCACGTTCTCGGGCGTCGCGAGAAGTTCGTGACCGACCGACGGCATGACCGGCGTGTAGATGCTCATGGTGAGCGGGCCGAAACTGCCCAGCGCCACCAGAAGGGCAATGTAGGCGGGCGACCGCGGGGCGAGGTTCACTTGGATTTCACTTCCGCAGCGCCCTCGGCACCGAAATCGCCGCCCAGCGGCATCTCCTCCTGCGCCTTCGTCATGCGCGGGTAGTAGTGGCGAAAGGCGCCGCGGATCTCGTCGAACGGGATGTCGGCGAAGACGCCGCGATAGGCAAGATATTCCATATGGCGTCGGCCGCCGAGATCGAACGGGTGATAGATCGAGTCGCTCTCCGCATCCCAATCGAGCGGCTTCAGACCGAATTTGTCGGTGAGCTCGCGATTGAAGGCCGGCGTCGCCTTGACCCAGCGCCCCTCCAGCCAGACGTCGGTATAGCCATGATAGAAGAAGACGTCGCTGCCCATCAGCTCGGCGAGGCGAGCAGTGGTCATGTGGTTGCGCACGTCGGCATAACCCAGCCGGGCCGGAATTCCAGCCGCGCGGCAAACCGCGGCCATCACGCCCGCCTTGTTAACGCAGTATCCGTGACCGGCCTGGACGGTCGCACTGGCGCGATAGGCCTCGCGCCTCATCGGCGTGTTGTAGGGATCGTAACGCAGCTCATCGCGCACGGCATAGTAAAGACGCAATGCCTTTTCCCGGTCGCTGCCGTCTCCGGCCACCCGCCTTGCATAGGCCACGATTGTCGGGTGATGTGAATCGATCAGATCACCCGATTGCCGATAGGCCTCGAAGGCGGCGCCGTCACGAACGACGTCGTCGCTCGCGGTCTTGAGGGAATCGTAATCCATCTGCGGCAATTCCTTTAAGGCAAGAGGCGGGAAAGTCCATGAGCGACGGCGCGCAATTCACCCATGCGCATATGGTGCGCTTCGAGCGGCACCTGCCCGGCTCCCCGGCCCTGGCTTGGAATTTCCTGGCCGACACCGGGCGCCTGCCGGGCTGGTACGGCGCCGGCAGCATCGAACCCCGGGTCGGCGGCGCCGTCTCGCTGATGGGCGCCCATATCCGCGGGGTCGTCACGCAATGGCAACCGCCGGGCCGGCTGGCCCACACATGGAACGTGTACAATCCGGGCGACGCCGTCTCGTCCTACCCCGAATCCTACGTCATCCTTACCCTCGCCCCTTCGGGCGACGGCACCGCTTTCACGCTCGAGCACCTGCCGATCATGGACCAGTTCGTGAAGCTGAACGCCATGGGCTGGCACACCTTCATCGACATGGTCGAGGCCGCCGTCCGGGGCGAGCCGGTCCAGGCCCGCGAGCACTACATGGAGCAGAACGCCAAACGCTACGGCGTGGATCTCTCCAATCCGCTGGGGTGATCTGTCATGCGACGCCAGACGGATCCTTCGCTGCGTTCGGCATGACAGGATTGTTGGGGTTCGCGCTGCGCCCCTCGACAAACGGTGTCACCCCGAGCGCACAGAGGGATCTTCTCTTCGTCGCTAAAGCGACGGTGGAGCGTCGGCGTCGGACTTCACCAGGAAGTGGGCGTTGGCCGTCGCCACCGGGCGGGAGCGATCTTCCTGCCAGGCCTCGGCGAAGACGTTGACCATGCGACGCCCCTGCTTCGTCACCTTGGCGCAGGCGATCACATCGACCGGGCGCGCCGAGCGCAGGTAGTCGACGGTGATGTTGACGATCTTCGGCACGGTCTCGGTTTCCGTCTCCCACAGGAGGTGGAAGATCGCCGCCATCTCGAGCATGGCGCCCAGCGTGCCGCCGTGGATCGCCGGCAGGAACGTGTTGCCGATGAGCTCCGGGTGATAGCGCATGCGGGTCAGCAACTCGCCGGTGCCGTTCTCGGGTGCGATCTGCATCCAGCGCGCATAGGGAATGGCTTCGGCCAGACGGGCGACGTTGCCTTCCTTCCGAGCTTCGGCAAGGCGTTCGAGCAGCGCACTCATGGCTTGTCCACCAAGGCGGGCCGTGTCGCCTTGCCCTTGGTGCCCAGCATGAAGGTGCCGGCTGCCGCCGCGATCGGGTCCTTGGCGTCGCCGTGGTGGGCGAAGGCGCGGGTGAAGGCGACGGACCGCGTGATGCGGTAGCATTCGGCTTCGGCGATCACCGGCTTGCCGGGCTCCGCCGGCCGCACATAGTCGATGCGCAGGTCGAGCGTGGCGAAGGGCTCGGGTGCCTTCAGCATCGTGGCGACCGACATGCCGCAACAGCCGTCGAGCATGGCGGTGAGCGGTCCTCCCGCCAGCACGCCCGTCTCCGGGTTGCCCACCAGTTCCTCCCGCCAGTCGAGCTGCATCGAGGCGAAGCCGCGCGAGGCGCCGATCACCCTCAGGCCCAGCGCCTTGTTGTGCGGGATGTTGTCCGAGAACCACTGCTGGAAGAGCGCGATGCGCGCGTCCTTTTCCATCTAGAGCCCCATCTGCCGGGCGGCGAGATCCTTCATGATCTCGGTCGAGCCGCCGCCGATCGACATCACCTTGGTCTCGCGATAGATGCGCTCGACCTTTGCGCCGCGCAGGTAGCCCGCGCCGCCGAAGATCTGCATTGCCTCGTTGGCGCAGAATTCCATGGTAGAGGTCGCGAGGTTCTTCAGCATGCAGATCTCCGCGACCGGCTTCTCGCCCTGGCCCACGCGATAGGCGAGCAGTTCGAGTGTCGACTTCACGGCATTGATGCGCATCGCCATGTCGACCAGCCGGTGGCGCACCACCTGGTTGGCGATCAGCGGCTTGCCGAACGTATGGCGCTCGCGGGCATAGGCGATCGCCTCGTCGAGGCAGACCCTGGCATAGCCGCAGGCGCCGGCCGACATGCCGAGCCGCTCGGAATTGAAGTTCAGCATGATGCCGATGAAACCGCGATTCTCCTCGCCGATCAGGTTCTCGACCGGCACTTTCACATTGTCGAAGAAGAGCTGCGCGGTATCGGACGCCCACCAGCCCATTTTCTTGAGCTTGGTGCGCGCGAAGCCCTCGCGGTCGCGTTCGATCAGCAACAGCGAGACGCCGCCCGCCCCCGGCCCGCCGGTGCGGACAGCGACCGTGTAGTAGTCGGCGCGCATGCCTGAGGTGATGAACATCTTGGAGCCGTTGACGACATAGTGGCCACCCTCGCGCCGCGCCGTGGTCTTGAGATTGGCGACGTCCGAGCCGCCGCTGGGCTCGGTGATGGCAAGCGCGCTGATCTTCTCGCCTGCCAGCACCTCGGGCAGCACCTTGCGCTTCATCCATTCCGGTCCGAGCGCCGCGATGGGCGGTGCGCCGATCGTATGGCTGTTGAGGCTGGCGTTGAGCCCGCCGCTGCCATGGCGCGCCATCTCCTCGGCCTTGACGATGCCGAAGAAGGGATCGGTCGGGACACCGCCATAGGCCTCGGGGAAGCCGAGTTGCATCAACCCTGCAGCCGACGCCTTGCGATACAGCTCGCGGGGAAACTCTTCCGCTTCGTCCCATCGATCCACATGGGGCATGATCTCGCGCTCGACGAAGCGACGGACGGTGCTCCGGAACGCCTCGTGCTCCTCGGTATAGAACGGCGACGGCGGCCTCCCCGACGGGACGACCTGCTCGGCGAGCGACATGAATTTCTCCGGTGACGACGCTTGGTCGGCCAACAGTACAGCGCACGGGGCGAAAATCCATTGACTCTCCGCAGCGCGGCCATGTCTTATGAATCGAGTTAAACGCGAAGCCACTAAACGGCCGGTTTACAGGGTTTGGGAATGCTCGATTTCATCCAGCAGCTGGTGAGCGGAATCGCTCTCGGCTGCGTCTACGGCCTGATCGCGCTGGGCTTCGTGCTCATCTACAAGGCGACGGAAGTCGTGAACTTCGCCCAGGGCGACCTGATGATGCTGGGCGGGTTCTTCGTCTTCACCTTCATCGGCCTGATCGGGCTCGACTACTGGCTGGGCTTCCTGTTCGCCGTCTGCGGCATGGCGGTGTTCGGCATGGCGACCGAGCGCATCCTTATCCGGCCGATTCTGGGCTATCCGCAATTCTCCATCGTCATGGCGACCATTGGCCTGGGCTACTTCCTGCGGTCGGTCGCCGGCATGATCTGGGGCACCGACGACCTCAAGATCGAAACTCCGTTCTCAACCGGCGTGCTGAAACTCGGCGACCTGGTGATAGCCCACGACAAGCTCTCGGTGATCGTGGCCACAGTCATCCTCTGTGTCGTTCTCTACGCCTTCTTCAACTACACGCGGCTCGGGACCGCGATGCGCGCCACGTCCGAGAACATGCTGGCTGCCTACTACATGGGCATCCCGGTTAAGCGCGTCGTGTCGCTGATCTGGGCGATCAGCGCGGCGGTGGCGGCAACGGCCGGCGTCCTGCTCGCGCCCATCACCTTCATCCACTCCAACGTCGGCCTGGCGCTCGGCCTGAAGGCCTTTCCGGCGGCCGTGCTGGGCGGCTTCGGCTCGATCCCGGGCGCGCTGATCGGCGGCCTGATCATCGGCGTGATCGAGACGCTGGCCGGGTTCTATCTGCCGCAGGGCTGGAAGGACGTCGCGCCGTACGTCGTGCTGCTGGTCGTCCTGCTGGTGCGGCCGCACGGGCTGTTCGGCCCCAGCATGCGCAAGAAGGTCTGAGCCCATGCGTTTCATCTTCAAGACCGACTACGACCAGGACATCAAACTGCTGAAGCACAGCGGCTACTGGTGGTCCTATGGCGCGTTGCTGGCGGTGATGATCGCCGCTCCCTACCTGGTCGGCAGCTACCTGCAGAGCCAGATCGTCTTCGTCTTCATCTACGCCATCGTGGGTGTGGCGCTGATCATCCTCACCGGCTTCACCGGCCAGGCCTCACTGGGCCACGCCGCCTTCCTTGCGATCGGCGCCTACACCGCGGGCTTCATGCAAAGCAAGGGGATACCCTTCATCGTCTATTTCCCGGCGGCCGCCATCATCACCGGCGTGGTCGGCGCCATGGTCGGCTTTCCCGCCCTGCGTCTCACCGGCATTTACCTGGTAATCGCCACCATCGCCTTCGCCTTCATCGTCGAGGAGATTCTGGCGCGCTGGGAGACGGTGACGCACGGCAACGAGGGCATGCGGGTGCGTACGCTCGACCTTCTCGGCCAGCCGCTGCCGCGCGACGGCGACGCCTTCTATTTCCTGTGCCTGCTGGTGCTGGTCGGCTCGATCCTGCTGGCGCTGAACCTGCTCCGCTCGCCGACCGGCCGCGCCTTCATCGCCATCCGGGACTCCGAGACCGCAGGCAAGAGCATGGGCATCGACCTCGCCGGCTACAAGGTGAAGTCCTTCGCCATCAGCGCCGCCCTCACCGGCATGGCGGGCGTGCTGTTCGCCCACAAGATGTCCTTCATCTCGCCCGAGATGTTCACCCTGCTGCTCTCCATCGAGTTCATCATGGTGATCATCATCGGCGGCGCCTTCGGGGTGCATGGCGCGGTGCTGGGCGCGATCTTCATCGTCATGGTCGATCCCTTCCTGACGGCGCTGAAGGACGACGTGCCGGTGCTGGGCGCCAGCCTCGCCTCCTCGCTCGGCATGTCGACGGAGAGCGCCGGGAAGCTGCGCGACACAATGTCGGCGATCGGCTCGGCGGCGGGCCTCAAGGGCGCGATCTACGGCCTCATCATCATGATGTTCATCCTGTTCGAGCCCTACGGTCTCTATGGGCGCTGGCTCAAGGTGAAGCTCTTCTTCCAGCTCTTCCCGCTCTACAAGAAGGCGACCTTCAAGCGCCAGAAGACCTACGTGAAGTCGGAGCGCAACCGATGAGCTTCTTCACGGTCGACGGCATTTCCCTCCAGTTCGGCGGCCTGAAGGCGGTCGACAGCGTGAGCTTCAGCATCGAGAAGGGCGAGATCTTCACCATCATCGGGCCCAACGGCGCCGGCAAAACCTCGATCTTCAACCTGATCTCGCGGCTCTACGACCCGACCTCGGGCAAGCTGTTCTTCGAGGGACGCGACATCACCGACGTCCCGGCCCACCAGATCGCCAAGCTCGGCATCGCCCGCACCTTCCAGAACATCGAGTTGTTCGAGAATGCGACCATGCTGGCCAACCTGCTGGTCGGCCGGCACTGCCACGCCACGACCCGGCTCTGGCAGGAAGTCCTGTTCCTGCCCTCGGTGCGCCGCGCCGAGAAGGAGCACCGCCGCAAGGTCGAGGAGGTGATCGAGTTCCTCGACCTGCAGCCCTATCGCGAGAAGCTGATCGCCGGCCTGCCCTACGGCGTGCGCAAGGTGGTCGAAGTCGCGCGCGCACTGTGCTCGGAGCCCAAACTGATCCTGCTCGACGAGCCCTCCTCGGGCCTAAACGTCGAGGAGACCGATGACATGTCGTTCTGGATCCGCGACATCCGGACCGAACTCGGCGTCACGGTTCTCATGGTCGAGCACGACATGAGCCTGGTGAACCGCGTGTCGGACCGTGTGCTGGCGCTGAACTACGGCAAGGTGCTGGCGATGGGCACGCCCGCCGAGGTGCAGGCGCATCCCGACGTCATCGCCGCCTATCTCGGCGCCTGAGCGGAGAAGACATGAGCGACGATCCGATCCTCAAGGTCTCCAACATCGAGAGCTACTACGGCCCGATCATGGCGATCCGCGGTGTCAGCCTCGCCGTGCCGCGCGGCAAGATCATCACCGTGCTGGGCGCCAACGGCGCGGGCAAGACGACGATCCTCAAGACCATTTCCGGCGTACTCGATCCGCTGAAGGGCGCGATCGAATTCGAGGGCAAGCCGATCCAGCGCATGGATGCCGACAAGATCGTGCGCCTGGGACTCAGTCACGTGCCGGAAGGCCGCGAGGTCTTCCCGTTCCTGTCGGTGCGCGAGAACCTCGCCATGGGCGCGTTCCTGCGCAAGGACCGAGACGGCGTCGCCCGGGACCTCGAAAAGATCTTCGCCTACTTCCCGCGCCTCAAGGAGCGCATCGACCAGCCGGCCGGCTCCCTGTCGGGCGGCGAGCAGCAGATGCTGGCCATCAGCCGTGCGCTGATGAACAGGCCCAAGCTCCTGCTGCTCGACGAGCCCTCGCTCGGCCTGTCGCCGCTGCTGGTGAAGGAGATTTTCAGCATCATTCGCCGGGTCAACGCCGAGGAAGGCACGTCGATCCTGCTGGTCGAGCAGAACGCCAAGATGGCTCTGGAGACGGCTCATTACGGCTACGTGCTGGAAGTCGGCCGCGTGGTGATGGACGACACCTGCGAGAGGCTGATGGGCAGCAAGGACATCCAGGAGTTCTATCTCGGCGCCAAGGAAGAAAGCGCCCGCGGCGAACGCCGCTGGAAGAAGAAGAAGAACTGGCGCTGACGGGAAGCGAGGAAACATGCCCACCAAAGCGACGCTGACGGTTGCCGAAACCCTCCCCAGGAGCTTCCTCCTCTCCTGCCGCACGCGCGGCGACAGGCCCGCGATGCGCGAGAAGCTCTACGGGATATGGAACGCCATCTCGTGGAACCAGTGGCTGGAACGCTCGCGCGCCATCACCTTCGCCTTGCATGAAATGGGCTTCCGCCCCGGCGACGTGGCCTCGGTGCTGGCCAATACCGTGCCGGAATGGAACTACGCTGACTTCGGAATCCTGTGCGCCGGTGGCGTTTCCTCCGGCATCTATCCGACCGATTCGGCGAAGCAGGTGGAGTACCTGATCAACGATTCTCGGACCGTCGTCCTGTTCGTCGAGGACGACGAACAACTCGACAAGGCGCTCGATGTCCGCGACCGCTGCCCCACCCTGCGCAAGATCGTCGTGTTCGACATGGAGGGCCTGCGCACCTTCAACGACCCCATGGTGGTCTCTCTCGACGAATTCATGGCGGCGGGCCGCAACTACGGCCAGGGCAAGGACGCGCTGTTCGAGGAGCTCGTCGCCTCGCGCAAGCCCGACGACCTCGCCATCCTGGTTTACACGTCCGGCACGACGGGCCCGCCCAAGGGCGCCATGCACAGCCATCGCAACGTCGTCTACACGATGCAGAACTGCATGCACCCCGAGCTGTCGCTCTCCTGGTACGAGGGTGACGAGAGGCTGGCCTTCCTGCCGCTCTGTCATGTCGCCGAGCGGATCGCCGGCAGCTACTACTCGGTGGCGACCGGTGTCTGCTCCAATTTCGCCGAAAGCCCGGAGACGGTGCCGGACAACATCCGCGAGGTGCAGCCCACCCTGTTCGGCGCCGTGCCGCGCGTCTGGGAGAAGTTCTACGCCGGAATCACGATCGCGCTGAAGGACGCCACCCCGCTGCAGCAGTGGGCCTACCGGCGCGCGATCTCCGCCGGCCTCGCCATCGCCGACGCGCGGCTGGCGCGGCGCGCCCCGACCGCGCTGGAGCAGCTGCGCTTCAAGGCGGCCTACTGGCTGGTACTGAAGAACATCCGCCGCATGATCGGCCTCGATCGCTGCCGCTGGCTGTTCACCGGCGCCGCGCCGATCTCGCCCGAGCTCATCCGCTGGTACCTGGCGCTGGGCCTCGACATGTACGAGGTCTACGGCCAGACCGAGAATTGCGGGCTGGCGACGGCGATGCCGGCCAACGGCATCAAGCTCGGCACGGTCGGCAAGTCGGTTCCCTATGGGCAAGTGACGATCTCGCCGGTGGGCGAGATCCTGATCAAGGGCGACATGGTGTTCATGGGGTACCTGAACCAGCCCGAGAAGACCGCAGAAACTGTCGACAAGGACGGCTGGCTGCACACCGGCGACGTCGGACAGATCGACGAAGAAGGCTACGTCAAGATCACCGACCGGATGAAGGACATCATCATCACGGCGGGCGGCAAGAACATCACGCCGTCGGAAATCGAGAACCAGCTCAAGGCCTCGCCCTACATCAGCGATGCCGTCGTGATCGGCGACAAGCGCGCCTATCTCACCTGCCTGGTGATGATCGAGCGCGAGACGGTCGAGAAGTTCGCCCAGGACCTCGACGTGCCCTTCACGAACTACACCAGCCTGTGCCGCGCCAAGGAGGTGCAGGACCTGATCTGGTCGGAGATCGAGCGCGTCAACGCCAACTTCGCCCGGGTCGAGACGATCAAGCGATTCTTCCTGATCGAGCAGCAGCTCACGCCCGAGGACGAGGAGCTGACGCCGACCATGAAGCTGAAGCGGTCGTTCGTGAACACCAAGTACAAGGACCAGATCGACGCGATGTACCGCCCGCAGGCCGCCTGAGCCGGGCCGCCGGGTTCGCAAGCTCAGCCCAATGAAGTTTCGCAAAGCGTAGTGGAGGAAGCAGAAGTCATGCGTTCGTTTAGCGTAAAGGCCGCCCTGTTGAGCGGCATGTTCGGTCTTGCCACCCTGCCGGCGGTGGCACAGCAGACCAAGGTCACCAACCAGGGCATCACGCCCACCGAGATCATCCTCGGCACGCACCAGGATCTCTCCGGCCCCATCAAGTCGTGGGGCGTTCCCGTCACCAACGGCATGAAGATGGCCATCGACGAGGTCAACGCGGCGGGCGGCATCAACGGCCGCAAGCTGAAGCTGATCGTCGAGGATGTCGGCTACGATCCCAAGCGCGCCGTGCTCGCGACGCAGAAGCTGGTCGACAAGGACAAGATCTTCGCGATGCTGGCGCCACTCGGCTCGCCCACCGTACTTGCCGCGCAGGACATCCTGCTCGAGGCCGGCATCCCGCAGCTCTTCCCCGTGACGTCGGCCGAGTTCACCTACAAGATGGACCCGAAGAACCCGCAGGACCGTCTGAAGTTCAACAACGTGCCGCCCTATACCGAGAGCGTGCGCGCCGGCGCCCGCCACCTGATGCAGGAAAAGGGCAGCAAGAAGCCCTGCGTGATCTACCAGGACGACGAGTTCGGCAAGAACGTGCTCGACGGTTTCACCCAGGCCGTTGCCGACGTGAAGCTGACTGCCGCCTCGACCACCAGCTACAAGCGCGGCGCCTCGGACTTCTCCTCGCAAGTCGCGAAAATGAAGTCGGACGGCTGCGATTTCGTCGTGCTGGGCACCGTCGTGCGCGAGACCGTCGGCGTCATGACCGAGGGCCGCAAGATCGGCTTCGCGCCGATCTACTTCGGCAGCACCGCGGCCAACGTCGTCGAGGTCCCCGCCCTTGGCAAGGAAGTCACCGAGGGCTTCTATGCCGTCGGCGGCATGGAGATCCCCTACCGCGACACCTCGACCGGCAAGGCCAAGGAATGGGCGGACGCGTATTTCAAGCTCTACAACGTGGAGCCGAACACCCAGTCGGCGCTGGGCTACAACGAGGTCATGACCTTCGCCCACTACGCCAAGCTGGCGGGCAAGGACCTGACCGGCGCCAAGTTCCTCGCTGCCATGGAATCGGGCGATGTCTTTCAGGACATCTTCAACTCGCCGCCGGTGAAGTTCTCGCCCACCGAGCACCTGTCGGCCACGGTCTACCTGCTGCAACAGGTCAAGGACGGCCGTTGGGTCGTGCTGAAGCGCGACCTCAAGAACTGAGTTCCACTACCTTCGATGGCAAAGGCCCGGGCAAGTCCCGGGCCTTTTCTTTTGCACCCCGGAATCCCACGTTTCGCCGTGCATAATCCCGGCGGACCTGCTCTAATTCGCACAAGTCGCGCAAAGCGACGACGGACCGGGTCGTGTGCGCCACCCGCCGAAAAGACAAAGAGCGCAGCAGTGGAGGAAACGGACAATGCATCTCAGGGCATTCGCGGTGACGCTTGCCTGCACGACGACGCTGGCGGTGATGCCGGCTTTCGCGCAGACCAAGGTCACGAACCAGGGCATCACGCCCACCGAGATCGTCATCGGCACGCACCAGGATCTGTCGGGCCCGATCAAGACCTGGGGCGTCCCGGTCGCCAACGGCATGAAGCTCGCCGTCGAGGAGATCAACGCCGCCGGAGGAATCAACGGCCGCAAGCTCAGGCTGATCATCGAGGACAGCGCCTACGACCCCAAGAAGGCCGTTCTCGCCAGCCAGAAGATGATCGAGAAGGACAAGGTGTTTGCCATGATCGGCGGCATGGGCTCCGCGCCGGTGATCGCCGCGCAGGACATCCTGTTCGACGCCGGCGTCTTGCAGCTCTTCCCGCTGACCGCCGCTGAGTTCACCTACAAGTTCGACGCCGGCAAGCCGCAGGAGCGACTGAAGTTCAGCAACCTGCTGCCTTATGTCGAGAGCACGCGCGCGGCCGTGAAGTACATGGTCGAGTGGAAGAAGCCGACCAAGCCCTGCCTGATGTATCAGGACGACGAGTACGGCAAGAACGTGCTCGACGGCTTCACCCAGCAGCTCGACGCCATGAAGCTGAAGCCCGCCTCGGTCACGACCTACAAGCGCGGCGCGTCCGACTTCAGCGCCCAGATCGCCAAGATGAAGGCCGACGGCTGCGATCTCGTCGTGCTGGGCACCATTCTGCGCGAGACGATCGGCGCCATCGCCGAAGCAAAGAAGCTGGGCTGGGACGTGACCTTCCTCGGCGCGACCCCGACGAACATTCCCGACACGATCACGCTCGGCAAGGACGTGGTCGAGGGCTTCTACGCCGCCGGCGCCTTCGAGACGCCCTATGCCGATACCGCCAAGGGCAAGGTCAAGGACTGGGTCGAGGCCTACAAGAAGATGTTCGGCACCGACGCCAACACGCAGTCAGTGATCGGCTACAATGCCGTCATGACCTTCGCCCACTACGCCAAGCTGGCGGGCAAGGACCTGACCGGCCAGAAGATGCTGGACGCCCTGGAATCGGGCGACCCGTACCTCGACATCTTCAGCTCGCCGCCCAGCAAGTTCTCCAAGACCAACCACCTCGCGAACACGATCACGCAGGTGCAGCAGGTGAAGAACGGCCGCTGGGTCGTGGTGAAGGAAGGCCTGGGCTTCTAGAGCGTTTCATGGCTTGAGTGAATCGAAGGGGATTCCCGAGCGGTCGAGAC